>JBEEHH010000001.1:0-414599 GCA_041167325.1 Verrucomicrobiota bacterium
ACTATCGCAACCGGCTGTATCAACCCGAGCTAGGCCGCTTCCTCCAGCCCGATCCGAAAGAGTTCGCCGCCGGCGATTACAATCTCTACCGCTATTGCCACAATGATCCGGTGAATCGGAATGATCCGTTTGGGCTCTACACGGCAGTGATCGTCGGACTGCAACGCGACGACAGTGACAACGTCTTCGGCCATGTCGCAGTTGCGATGACGGGACAGGGAGTGTTCAGCTATGGAACTGCCAAGACTGACTGGGCCGCCAGTGCTACAGGGTTTGTGTCGAGCCAGTCGGAACACCGTACTCAATTCGTTTACACTGTTGCGACGACACCAGGGCAGGAGCAGGCAATCCGTCAGAGTCTTGATGCTCAGAATAAGGCCCAATTGCCGGACGTGAAGAAAGATCCCGTTGGCGGCTACAAGGACAACTGTGCTACCCGCACCTCCGAAGCCCTCAAGGCTGGAGGCATAGACATTGGCAAAGCGCATACGCCAAACCAAGTCGCCAGTAAAATGGAGAAACTCGTCTCCCAGGACAAAGCAAAGGCAACCACAGTGCCGACTAAGGCGAACATAGAGAACTATCCCAAATTGAAGGAACTCGATCCGAGAAGATGAACCCCATTCCCAGTCTGCGTTTCCTTTGAGACAACGGAATTGAAGATGAAAATCAAAGCTGTCATCGCCGCGGCAGGAATTGCCGGGGCGGTAATTCCAAGCGCGTTTTTCGGCGCGAGTCGTCTGGGCTTGTATTTTTTTGGCAGCACCTTCGATCTGATCCTTTGGCCCAGCTCGATTCTTTTAATGGGCGAACAGGAAGTGCCAGAGTCGCTTCTGAGTTATAGGCTCGTTGTGAGTGTGCTCGTGAACGTCGTTTACTACGTCACTGTTGCTGCGATTGCTTGTGGTGTGATCGTCGTGGTTCAACGCTTCTTCCATAGGGCCAGAAGAATTCGGCCGAACAATTAAGGGCGAGAAATCGGCGTCATCGCCCGAGGCTGCGATCACGCCTGATCGTTAGAAGCAGAATCGAGCGCAGCCAGCGCTGCGGTTTAATGAACGGCATCGCGGCCACCGTCTTCAAAGACCCGGCGCACGACGTGACAGCACCGCACTCGCTGCCCTCGGTCTTCTTGCATGTTACCTGACGCCCTTTGGCACCTCAATGCGAGCGGTCACAACATTCGGATTGACTTCTAGTGCACTCTATTTGCGCATGACGCGAGACCAAGTATATTACAGGACGCCTGATCGCGGGGGACAACTCGGGGCTTTGGCCTAGATCAGCAACGTGTCTTCTTGGTGCGCCAGCCGATAGAGAGTCGGCGAGTGCCGAGGATTCCGTAATATAAAATTAGCCGATTAAAACCGGGCGTTCGAAGCCGTCACTGTGACGGCAGCTTTAGCAGGCGACCGCGCTGAATCTCAAGGCGCGCCAGACGACGTTCGACACATCCTGATGGTGTGGAGTTTGACCTTAACTGACCGTTTAAGACAGCGGTCAAAGGAGATCGGCCATGCCTGCTACAGAAGAAGTTCCCAAGACTTCAGAAACCCCCGCCCCGACGGAATCCCAACCCCCTGCGCTGCGTTCGCTTCAGCGCGAGCTGCTTTCAAAACAGGAATTGGCACTCACGCTCGGCGTATCTCCACGAACTCTTGATAGTTGGGTCGCACAAAAGCGCATCCCCTTCCTGCGGATCACTCCGCGGCTGACGAAGTTTAAACTAGATCGCGTCATTGCGGCGCTCGATCGCTACGAGGTCCGTGAGGTAGGAGCGACTCGATGACAAGCGTAGTCTTTTTCGAAAAGACCGCCGAGCGCGATGCGACTTCGACCGCGTTTGATCCTTCAACTGATCTGCGGAGGGCCGCGCGGTTGGCACGCTAATTTTATGGGATCGCCACAAGGAATTTTATTTGGACAGAAGGCGCCGACAGTCGGATTCGAGCCTGAGAATGTGCTGCCGGAACCTCCAGCGTCCGGCAGAAGCAGGCGCACATTGATTGCTGCAACACCGCCGACAACCGGAGCAACACCGCTGGCTGCAACCGAACTGTATCGGCGGCACTATTTAAATTCAGACCATGTGCCTAACCCCGCAGATCAGCGGTTGGAGCTGGAACGCGCCCGCATTATCAACTCACAAACCGCACAGCAGCATAAGGACCGCATGGAGGCACGGCAACTCGTGGCCGGTGCGGCTCTGGCGGAAGAACTTGGGGGATTGGATGTGCGCGACCCGCAGTACCGAGTGAAAGCAGCCAAGTTGTTCGCTCAATACCACGAGGGCGTGAACGCGCCTGCGGCCCAAGCCGTCGCGAAGATGAAAATGTCGGAGTTCTCGGATATGAATAGGGCACAGTCCGAGCATCGGACGGCGGTTTACAACGCGACGCTACAGAAGCGGATCGCCCCGCTACTCGGCAGCGATGCTGTCCCGTTCGACCTGAAAAATCAACTCATGGATATGGACGGCAATTTCAGTGCGGATGCCGTGCGACAGGCAGAAGCGCTGCACTCGGCTAACGGTGGCAAGAGTGGTGCGGAGTTCTATTCGAGCCTGCTGAAAAATCACGGCCTAACGCAAAACGATTTGGATAGCGTCGTGGCCGATCCCTCACTTGTGAGTTATTTTGGGCCGTTCATCCCAAAACACCCGGACAAAGGATTTGGCAAAGTGTCCTCGGACACGGTTCTGGGCCAAGAGGACAAATACAGAGCGTTGGCAACGCTCCCAAACGGAGGCACTCCGCTCAACCTGCCGCTTAATGTTTTTGAAGCGCTCGTCAATACCCACAAAAATCTGTCGCGGCAAAATCCCGCTGCGGTTGCTCCTACTCAGGCGAGCGAGCAATCATTTCTCGATCGACAAGTCCAAGAGGCTTCGGCAAAGGCGAACAACCTGCCACTTATCACCGCCGCGGCGCCGGGCTACGCTGAGTGGCTGGCCTCGAAGACATCGGCGGCGGCTGCTCCGACTCCCGACAAGGTGTCGGCCGAATATCAACGCCTGCTGGGCGCCGCACCAAAAACGTCAGCGACCGCGGTTCCTGTAACTCCTCCGCAAGCTGCCGCAGATGATCCCGTAGCGAGTGCGGCCGACGAAGAAGAGTAACGGAGCATCAACCCCGGCTTCGGTCAGAAGCTTCCCCCGACTTTATGCCACTTCTCGACAATGAGCCGCTCGCTCCTGTAGTTCCTGACCCAGTCGTCCTCGACGTTAAGCCGATACCGCCATCGAGCGTGGATTACCCAATCCTCGACTCTGCGGACTCCAACCAGCAGCCCGTGCCGCTTTCGGTCGCCACAGCGTCTACGGCGGCACCTACTTTGGTCACGCCTGAAGCGAGTGAGATGGCGCGCCGAAGCGAGGCAGCACAAGCGTTGAGTCCCACGACGCCGAAACCCCCATCTGTTTCATGGAAGGAGCTGTCCGAGGGCGCCGACTTCAAAGCCGGGTCACCAGATCAGAAGCTGTCGGTGCTGCAAAACTACGCTACGGAAACGCGGGACTATCTCCAAAGCTTGGAAGGGGCAGATGCCGGCGCGCTCCAAAAACAAGTTACAGACTGGCATCGAACAACGCGCGACCCGATTCTGCAAGAACGCAACGAGGTCTATGGCGCGATCGGCGCCGCCCCAAGCTTTCTTGGTGAACTCCAAAACGCGGCGGGAGCGACAGACATCGCGACCAACACAGAGCACATGAAGCGCGCGGCCGGCATCGCCGTCGAAGCATTGCGCCGGCCTTTCAGTGCGATGATCGGACCGACCGACCAGCAGGTTTCGGAAGGGATGATCCCATGGGGCAAGAACCCGGATGGCTCACAGCATTTCGAGTATAGGCCGCTCGGCGACGCAATCGAAAAGCATGGGTTGCTGCCAGCGATCAGCGATTACGTGATGACGGCGGGCAATCCGCTGAATTTGCTTCGCGCGATCGCGCTAAAGACAAACGGGGAAGATGTGACACCCGAGACGTTAGAACAATTCAAGCAGCAAGAACGGAAGGATGTGGGCCTGACTGCCAACCCGAAGGACGCGAAGTGGCTCGCAGGACTGAAAGGTGTTACCAATACCGGGCTCAACCTGGCGGAAGTGTTCGCCAACCCTGCGGTACTGATGGTGCCTGGCAGCAAGATTGTCAGCGGCGCGTTTGCTGCCGATATGGCGCGACACTTACCGGATGCGATCGAGCAGGTGAAGCAGGCCGATAAGACGCCGGCTGGCTCGCAGGAGCGCTGGGAGGCGGGGTTGAACCTCGCATCCAATGTGGTCCTGACCACTCTCGCGGCTAACCATGCCGTGCCTAGCAGTGGGAAACAAATTTCTGCCGCGGTGCAGGATCATGCTGAAGAGACCGCAAAATCCACCGAGTACGAGGTTCAGGGATTTCCTGAGTCGGCCAAAGCCCAGCGCGAGGTAGCTGACGCGCATCTTCAGAAAGCAATCGCAAGCTTGGATGAGGGTGCATCAACCGTTACTGCGATGGAAGCGAAGAACCCGGAAATCGCCGCCCAACTCGCGGCGAAGAGGGCGAATCCGGAACCGGCGACCGAGCCTCAGCCCGGAACCACAACTTCCTTTGTCACGTCCAAAGGATCTGCCGAACGCGTCCCCCCAGAAGAAAACGCCGCTCGGGCGGAGCTATCAGGCGCGGCTGCTACCTCCTACTCTCCCGCGGAAATATTTCTGCAAAAAGCATTGGCGTCGCTTCACGATAGCGAGCCGCGCATCGTGGAACGCACTCCAAGCGATACCGGGGCGCCAACTAACGCCGAGGCACCCCCGAAACTGGAGATGTCACCCGGCACCGACGGAAAAGCGGAGCTTCAATCTATCGCCCGCGAAAGCACAGACGCGTCTCGCGCTTGGGAAGACGCGACGTTCCGTGGAGTCGGCGATGTCTTAAACCGTAAAGGAGTCGCCCCGGAATCGGTGGGTTGGACACCGGATGCAGCCGCGAAAATCCGTAGTGTGGTTCTCAACAATTTTTCTCAGCACGGACAGGGAAGGCAAGAACTGCTCGATAGGTCTCTCGATGTCGTGAGAACCGACATGCTGAACAACGCGGAGCGCGAGGGCGATCCTATGGTTGCGCGTAATGCTGCCGGCGATCCAGTGGCCTATTCCGTAGCGGCGCGTCTCCGCACAGAAGCGGGCAATCTCTCCGCGAAGCTTTCGCGCGAAGTGAGTGGTGAAGGCGCCGACATCGCGCGCGACGCCGCTGTCAACGAAGACGGCAATCGAGGACAACAGGGCATCCCCACCCACGATGAAAAGCAACGCATCACGGAAGACCTAACGACAGAAATTGCAGACAGGTTCTCGAAGTTCGTCAAGAATCCACCATCGCTCGACGCTGCTCCCGACGCGACACCTGCCCAGGTGCTTAGGGCAGCTAAGATAGTAATGGACGGGATTGGAGAAGAGCGAACCGGACAAACAATCGGGCTAGCGGAGAAGCAAGGCGGTCGCCCAAGCGGAAATGTTCAGCGACTAGTTGCTGACGAAAACTTTAAGTCCGCTGTTCAAACACAAATCTTTGATCGCCTCTCCGAATTTGTGCGCCAGCGCACCGATGCGAGCATCCTAGAGAAGAAGACCGGACCGGATACAAGCCAGTCTCTTTCCGCGAAAGACAAAGCCGCCTTGACGGTTGCACGCGAAATCCTCGCGAAGTCTGGGCTGTCGACGCACGTCGTTACGAAACTGCTACCGAATCACCTACAGCAACGAGTCCGCGCGGTAGCTAAGACGGATGGCCTCGGGGGCGGAACGAGCGAAGCACTCAAGCGGATCGCGTCTCTCAAGACGCAGGATAGTCTTTCCCGAGAGCATAAACTAATCGCCAAAGCGCTACTCGCAAACGCCCCAAACTTCGAAATCCAGGCGGACCCGACGTTATCGGGGTCGGGAACCAACGGCGCATTTAATCCGCGGGAAGGAACGATCAGGATCAACCCGTTCCTAGCCGATGCCGAGCGGCGCGCCACCATTCTCCATGAATCTGTGCACGGCCTGCTCTCGGGGAAAGTAGAATCTTTTTTGCTTGGCAGGCACCATTTTCTTACTCCGACAGACATCAAGGCACTGCACGAAATCGACGCGTTGCGGCAGGAAGCACTCCAGCACGCCAGCGTTCCGGAGGCGATCAGACAAGTCGCTTCCGAAAGCAAGCACGAGCGGCAGATGCAGATGATGCGAGATGCAATCAAGGAAGACGGCGCGAATCACAAGTTTTATGGATTGGTGTCGCTCCACGAATTTTCAAGCGAGGTACTGACTAGCCAAGAATTTCGAGCCTTCCTAAATACCCTTCCCATACCAAAGGACGCTCATACGCTCGCTCGCCGAGACGAGAAAAGCACGGTTTGGACTCGCGTAAAGCAGTTGCTGCGGCAACTCGTCTTTAGCGGCAAGCCTGTAACCGACGACAGCACGCTCGCTCGCGCGTTCGATCGGACCATTGATCTCATTCGATCCGGTCGCCTCGAAGATCAACTCGACGCGCGCTTTGGTGGAGATTTCGACATCGCCCGCTTCCACAGGGACCATCAAAAGTCCATGAAGTCCTTTGCGCGCGCCCACGGTTACGGATCGCTCGCAGAACTTGCCCTCAAAGACCCAGAGCTTTTCGACGAAAGCGCGAAACTCTTTCACAGTATTTCGCGAGGCGAGAGAGGCGACGCGAGTAAGCGGGAAGATGCGCAAGACAGCTTAGTGGCCCGGCTTCAGCCTTTGTTTGATCGGGTCGATGCGGTACGGGCAAAGAACTTGCCGTCGGCGGATCAACGGCTCGACACGTCGATGGAGAAAACAGTGCGGAGCGCCTTCTCGGCCGGTCGCAGTTCGCTCAACGACATAACGGCAGCCGTTCGTAGCGCAGGCGGTCTTACCGAACAGCAAGTGCAAGCAGTCGGTCAGGCCGTCCATTCGCATTTAGCCGACGCGCCGCAGCACCTAACAAACATCCCGGCAGAATCTGCGGCGGTTAAGCCTGACCAACTCACGGACATTTCGCCGGAACGAACGAAAGGGGTGGAAGCCGCCGCCCAGCAATCGCGAGACGCATCAGGTGTCACTCGATCCGTCGCCGACCAAGCACGCACCGCGATCCTCGACGGTTTCGGCCCTGGGGCGGCGCATTCAAAAGAGTTTGAAGTATTGCGGAAGCAGCACGCCGACGAGTTGGCGACAATTGGCGCAACGCACCTCCTCGAAGGGAAAACAAGTAAGGGTGAGTGGCTCGATGCGATGTCGAATGAATACGGCGCGCGCGGAGCGTCGACAGCAGAGATCAACAGGATTTGGCGCGATTCGCACGACAGAGCACAAGAGTTATTCGCCCCCCAAGGACAAGCCCTCGCAACGAAGCGTCAAATCGCGGAATCAACCGGCCAGAAGGAACGCGCGAGTGAGCAAACCGTCTCCGCGCTCCGGCAGCAAATCACCGGCATGGTCTCAAAGGCCCAGGCATTCGCCGAATACCTCCGCGGCATGCAGAAAGGCGCCAACATTGGTGCAACGACTGCCGCGCGGGAAAGGGCCGCGAACCTACAGATGGCCGACCGCTGGCTCTCAGCGGATCAAGAGCAAGTGCGCCAACACCTCACCGAATTTGTAAATAAGACACTCCCGCCGGATGAGCGCGGCCGTTTCATCGGTGCTACCGGACGCGCACTTACTCGACCTAACCTCCTGCACGGCGATCCGGCGCTCATGTACCGTCATGCCTTCCGCGTAATGCGTGCGATCGAGAGCCGCGCGGAGGATGTTCACAGGGACAATCTGATCTCTGACATCAAGAGCACGCTTTCCAAGTCTCTCGACGCCCCAGGGATTGACGTTCAGTACCGGCGGGGTCTGAAGGCATTCGCCGATGCGATCGCAACCACGAAGCCGGCGGGCGCGACGTTACAACGGCTCAAATCACTCCAAGATTATGTGGAACGCGAACGCGCAGCCGGTCGCGAGCCGAACGTGCCAAAGGAGGAGTTGGAACAGCTTTCGCTCCTTTCTAAAACTCCGCTGCGGGACGTGCCCGTCAACGCGCTGGAGCAGTTGCAGGAGCAGCTCTACAACTTCGTGAAGGTGGGACGACTCAAGACCAAATTGCTGGAACGCGTGTGGGAAGCGGAAAAGAATCGTGCTGTCTCCTCTCTAACAAAAGCTCCCGCCGACCCGATTGAAAACCGGCCCCTCTACCGGGCACAACCGACGGAGTCTCTTACCGTAGGTCAGCGGTTCGCTAACGCGGTGCGAAAGACACTCAATGCGGGAGCCGAGTTCCAGCAAGCGATGGCCCCGATGGACGAGGTTTACGATCACCTCGACGGAGCCCAGGGCACCTACGACGGCTGGTCCTCGAAGAACATCAAAGGCAAGCTCGATCTCGCCTTCAATCAATCGCAAGCCGAACTAAGTCCGATTCGAAAAGAATCTGATCGGTTGATAAAACAGCACGGCCTAACAAAAACTGATTTGGAGACAATCGGCGTTAAGGGCATTCTGCGGATGATCGGTAAAGACCGGCTCCAAGCGATGGGCGTTCGTGACGACATTCTTAACCGGATCGACTCGACATCCCTCACACACGGCCAGCAGACCTACTATGATTTCACCCGGCGTATCTACGACCAAACCGGCGAACGAGTCCGGGACGTAGCACATCGCCTCTACCAAGAAGATGTAGGTATCATAAAAAACTATGTGCCGCTCATGCGCGACTGGGCAATGCACGCCGAGCGCGAGGCGCCGGCTCCGCAGCAAGACCCGATCGCTGGCGAAATTCCCTTCGACGAACGCGCGACGATGCGCCAACTCCAACACGACCTGAATCCCCAAGCGATTTCCCGGACGCAACAGGGCTTCTTAAAAGACCGAATCGAAGGGGCGAAGACGGCGGTAAGGGTCAACGCCCAGGAGGTCTTTGATCGCCACCTCAGCGACGCGCTTCATTTCATTCACGCGCAGCCGGTTTTGAAACTGCTTGCGGAGATCGTTCGTTCCCCGGCGTTCGAGAAGACCTACGGAAAAGCTGGTCAGACAATCGTCCTCGATCACCTCGACACCGTGGCGAGCCAAGGCTACGTCAACCATCTCCAGCGGGTGCGGTGGCTTGATTGGGTTCGGAACTCCACGAGCAAGGGCGCGGTCGGGTTCCGCGTGGCGAGCAATATCGTTCACGCTTCTCAGTTACCACTGGCGGCGTACCACGCTGGCGGCGCGGGATGGTGGTCTAAAGGGCTGCTCTCTGCTTTGACTGAGCGCGGACAACAATTCCTTGGGCAGCATGCAGCCGAGACGTATGTGCGCAGTGGGGGTGAACCCGCTCAAGCCGACGTAGAAGCGTTTTCCAAGTTCGGGAAGGCCGGTTTCTTTGTCGCGCGCAACATCGACAAGCTGAACGCGCAGGCCACGTTTCTCGGCCGGTATCTGAAAGAAATGTCGAAAGGCGGCGTCTCGCCCGACGATGCGTTGTCGGCTCCAGTCAACCCAGAGATTCAAGCCGAAGCCCTGCGACGAATGCACCGGGCTGTCGCGAGCCCGCTGGCTAAGGACATCCCGCAAATGACATCACGCGGGAAAGGTATCGGCGGGAATGTGAGCGTTGCTCGGGCAATCAACCAATTCCGAAACATCTTCTTGGATAACTGGTCCAACCTTCGGCACGACGTTCTTCGCGTTGGGTTCGCGGACAGCGTTCGCGTCATCGACCTACTCAGAAACGGCGAGCTAAAGGCCGGCGCGAAAGAAGTAGGCGACGCTACGTCTCACCGGATCGCGGTTGCCTTCGCTGTCATCGCTGGAGTCGCTCTAGAGACAGGGATCAAGATGGGAGTGAAGCAAGGTCTGCAAACCTCGGCTGACGCCATTACCGGAGTGACGCCCGAAGAGAAGAATAAGCGCGACGATACGTTTCTCGCACAATTCAAACACCACCTGCTCAACCGCATTCCTTTTGTCGGCCAAGCGACTACAGCGATGCTCTACGGCGAATCAGGCGTGCCCGTGATCGACGCGATCGTAAATCCGTTGAAAGAAATCGGCACCGCTGTCTTCAAATCGAAAAAGCCGGAGACCAAAGCGAAGCACTACATCAAAGCCGCATCAGGGGTAGCGACGCTCGCGGGCGTGCCGGGTTCCAGCCAGGTGCTTGAAGTCGCGGCGCCCGCGGTGGCGGAAAAGCTTGGCGCGATTCTGCCCGATGAATGAGAGCAATCTTCGGGCGGCGTGCGCTACTGACCAAATTTCCTCCTGTGTCTTCATGTGGCCTAACGAGGCCGCAGGTTGCAGCGCGGACTGGCGAACTGTGGTAAGTTCAGAGCGTAACAAAACGCGGCAGCGGATTCTCTCCCCAGAGCTTTCTGACGCCCAAACGCCCCCCGGCCCCGAACGTCTGATTACCCCAGACTGAAGGTGTCGGGTCAAATAGAGAAAGAGACCCAAATGCAGCCAGAAAAATCTCAATCAGAAGGCTCGTCGCCGAAGCAAGAATTTTTCCGCCTTCCGATTCGCGGCGCAAAAGACGAACTCTTCGGGCTCCCCCGCGCGACCTACCTTCGTCTCGAGCGCGAAGGGCTCATAAAATTTGTGCGAGTGCTGCGGCCCGGCTGCAATCGCGGCAGCGTTTTGGTTCAGATCAACTCCGTTCGCGAGTATCTGAACAGTCTCACTACAGCGAAGTAGGCGCGTCCCGCCCCTCGCGCCCCCCTCGTATTCAAGTGAATTCGCTCAGAATCAAACCGTGCCCTGCATCAGGCACGGGTGTTCACGCATGGGTCTTCTACGCAGCTTGCTGCGCGGTCGAGACGGGCTTGCCCGACGACGACGCGGTGAGTTGGATCGAAGATCAAATGACGCGAGAGCCAAGCCCCGCCGATGAAGTCGAAACAGCCTTGTTGGCGGCGCGGGGCGAGCGCAGAACACAGGGAACGCGCTGGCCTGAGATCAACGTCGAACAGGTCAAAGTCCTGACCGAAAAAGGACCGAACCTTGTAGACCTATGCGCGCAATCCCCGGTTCACGTTCGCAACGAAAAACATTCCGCCGAGGACATCATCGACGTTCTCTTCCCCGGCAACCCGCTGTTATGTATCGGCCGGACTCAACAATCTTTTTCGACCCGGCAACGCGAAGCATTCCGCGGTGGGCTACGCGACCAGACGTTCATCGTCCCGTCGCCCATGACACGGGGAAGAGGGAAAACTCAAAAGGGCCGAATCTCTGCGCACTCACTGGATAACACCGGCCCCCGCAGGTTTCTAATCGCGGAATTCGATCAGGGCGGCTTGGACACCCATGCCGCGTTGCTAACTCACTTGTCAACGATCGCCCCGCTGGCGGCAGTTGTCTTTAGCGGTAACAAATCGCTGCACGGCTGGTTTTTCTGCGAAGGCGAAACCGATGAGAAACTCCTGAAGTTCATGCAGTATTCCGTCTCGCTCGGAGCATGCCGATCTACATGGGTGCGATCACAATTCGTGCGCCTGCCAGAAGGCCGGCGGTCTGATGACAAGACCAGCAACGCACTAGAAGAATGCGGCGTTCGCGACGTGCCGAGCGGACTGCAAGCCGTGTTGTATTTCAACCCAGAGATCGTTCGATGAGCGCAACCCCCCCGGAAACGAAGCCTGTCCCCGCCAAAGCTTGGGGCGAAATACCAGCCGGTGCGCTGCCCGCTATTCAACTCCCGCCAATCATTTCGCTCGACGAGTTTCTTTCCGACCGCGTGGAACTGCCCGAAGTCCTGGTGGACGGACTTATTCGAAAGCGGTCCGTTGTCATGTTCGCGAGCGCGAGCAAGTCATACAAGACGTGGACGCTCTTGCATCTTGCGCTGTGCGTCGCCGAAGGAATGCCCTGGCTCGGTCGAAGTGTATCGGCTGGACGAGTTCTGTTCCTGAACTTCGAACTAAGCGCCGCCGAGTTGCAGCACCGCTTCTCGGAAATATCGGGCGCGATGGCGCTGTCGCCGCAATCGAATCTCGATGTCTGCAATCTGCGCGGTCACGCGACGGATATTTCCCGCCTGATGCCAGAAGTCATCAAGCGATGCGAGGGCAAGGAATACTCGATGATAATTCCCGACCCTATCTATTCAATGATGGGGGACAGGAACGAGAACGCTGCGAATGAGATGGCGGATTTCCTTAACCACCTATCACTCCTCTCGGAAGCGACTGGCGCCGCCGTCGTTTACACGCACCACTTCGCAAAGGGTATGGCCTCATCGAAGGAGCAGATCGACCGGGCCAGCGGAAGCGGCGTATTCGCGCGCCATGCCGACGGCATCATCACCCTGACCAGGCACGAGCAGGACAATGCGTTCGTCGTCGAAGCCGAGCTGCGCAGCTTTCGTCGCCCCGACCCGTTCACAATCAAATGGGAATATCCGCTCATGGAGACGGTTGATCTGGATCCCCGCAAGCTAAAAAACAAGGCAGGCCGTCCCTCGGCTCATACCGTCGCCGACCTGACCGCCTGTCTGCCTCCTGAGGGCCTCAGTTCCGGTGATTGGAAGGCGGTCGCCGCGAAGAGCCGCGCGATGAGCGCCAGCACGTTCTACGAGCTTAAGAAGCGGGCCGCGGCGGACGGCTTCGTGGCAGAAAAGAACGGAAAGTGGGTTCGGAACCCGAAGGTCGTGTCGGTCAACCCGATGAGCGGGGAAACGACAATTCGCGACCGCGAGCCCGAGCCTGCTGTGGTGGTCTGAAAGCGATGAACCGCACGACTCCGATAATTGCCGGCGGGGCATGCTCAACCGCCGATGCTTTTTTTCCGGTTCGTCCGGTATCCGGTATCCTAAAGGATTACCGGATTACCGAAGACCCGTTATTCCAGAAATCCGAAAATCAATTATCGGAGTTTCCGGATTATCGGAAAACAGCCTCTTTTTCGGCATCTTAAATATGGACGAAACGCCCCCTACTACCCCCAGCCGGACCCCGCTCGCGGCCTAGTCATCACTATAGAAAAGAACGGGAAAATAGCCCTTCACCTGCTCAAACTGCTAAAAAACACATCTTCCCCCCCCCCCCCCCGCGAGCGGAGTGCCCCGCGGCTCAGAGCCGCTCCTAATTTAGAAGATAAATCTCCACAACCAGTCCTATATGACCCCCCAACCCAGCCGCGCCCTTGTCGCCCACTCCCCTGAAGTGAAAGAGCGGGCATTCCAGCTCTACGTCGAAGCGAACTCACTTCCGCAGATCGGCGCGGAGTTAACCATCCCCATCTCGACTATCGCGCGCTGGTCGTCCAAGGGCGGATGGAAAGCCCGGAAAGCTCTTCTAGCGACTGGGCAGGACGGAAACGCTGCGGGTGAGTTGCCTGTGTACTCGGATTTGTTGCTCGCGGAAAAGCAAAATCAATACACTGAAAAGATGGGAGATGTCGCTCTACGTTTCGCCGAGCACGCGCATGGACTCCACGGCAAAGAATTGGTCCAAGTCGCTGACAAACTTCTGAAAGCCGACGCTCTTGCACGAAAAGCATTAAAGATCGAAGAACTGGCTCCGGCGCAAATTGTTCAGATCGCACTGCTATCGGCGCGCCCGTAGAAAAAGAGGGCGCAAAGTTGACATCTAATGCTGGGCTGTCGGCCTCTAAGTACCAAGATCGTGGAATAGCTATGCAATCTTCGCACCCTGATCTGACTGCATCAACGGTTGGCGCTGCTAGTATGAGAGAGAAAATTGTCGATCTCGTGTCTGAGTATAAGAGCGTGACGTTCGCTCATCTTAGCGAGATTGCCGGTTTTGAGGGAGAGTATTCCTTCGATCTGGAGAAGAATCTCATCCTTTGGCCGGGAATTTCGCAGGACGCGATAGTGGCACTGCACCAACTGCTGCACGACGGCGCGATCCACCTGCACCAGCCGTTTGCGATGCTCTCCTACGTTGTCGACGGCCTGATTCCGAACTACCCCGTCGCGAAACGCGTTCAGCCCTATAAGGCGCCGCATTGGCTGCCGGTCGTCGTCTTGAAGAACCGCCCGAAGTTCCGCAGCAAGGCGACGCACAGTCGAAGGTGGTAGCTGTGACAGGTTTGTTATTCGGGGAGGGATCATATTTGTTGGGGAACTGGTTGCCGTCTTTTTGGCGACGCAAAAGAGTCATGGAGTAAGCCAGACGAAGGCGGTGGGGGTTATCACGCGCAGAGTTGCCGAAGATACCACGGGACCGGCCAAAAGCAACGCGGAAACCGCCTGGTCGCGCCAGTAGAGTAATGTGAAGCTGTCGCAGCGCGTTACCCAAGCCAATCGGTTGCTGACCGGAATTCTGGAGGAACGGATTGCCCGAGCTGCCGCGGAAGGTTCTGGTGCTTTGCTCCGCGAAATCGGTCGATCGCGCGGCGTCTTTCTCGCACGCGACGATCCGCGCCGTGCCCTCTCTCACACCAAAATGCTCAACGAGCTTGGCAACGCCCTATCGGAGCGCCGCGTGAAGCGTGTGCTGCGAGCATGCGGCGGGTTAACCGAGAATGCGATTAGGCTCGCAGCACACGCCTTGGCGGGCCATTCGATCTAGAATGACGCTCGCCAAAATTGCTTAGAATCTGGTTTGATTGCTCTCCCGGTCGGTTCTTTTCATTTTTCGCTTCACAAACCTGCTTCGGATTGGTATCAGAGCAGGCATGAACCCTCGGATCAGACCCCTAATTGTTTCCTTCATCGCGCTGGCCTTTCTGGTTGGCGGCTCCGTGTTCGGACAACCAACCGCCAAGCCAAAAAAGAAAGCGGCTGCCACCGTTACCTTCACATCGGCTTGCGCGACTCGGGGCCAGCATGGCGTTGATCGCTGGACGCCAAAAACGGACGCGTCGCCCGTTCCGTCTAAGTCGGCGATTCAGAAGGTGACGCCTTCAGACATTTGTAAGTGGAAGGGGCCAGGACCGAACGTTCCGTTGACGAAAAAAACTGAGACCAGATTACCCGTCGAGCAAAAATGGTACGAATTGACCGGGCAAGTTGCGGACGTGCGAGTTGAGGCTGACGGCGACATTCACGTTGCGCTTGCGGATGCGAACGGAATGAGAGTCGGCGTCGAAGTGCCAGTAGGGACGCGCTGGTGCAAAATCCGCCAACTCGTTTTCAGTTGGACCAACGCAAAATTCCCCTTCAACATCAAGTCGAACAAAGTTTTTAAGGTCGTGAAACCGCACGTTATTGCGGTGACGGGGAAAGCGTTTTACGACGTTGACCATGCCCCGGCAGACCATTCCAATCGCAGCACGATCCATGAGAACACTGCCGCTTTTGAGATTCATCCGGTAGCGGGTTTGCGCGTTGTCCAGTGAGTCCAACCAGTTTGTCCGCACTTGCTATAGGGGGAGAGCCCGAGCGCGACAATCGTTTTACCGAGCGGCGGCTGTGAGTAGGACTTAGGCGAGACAGGAGGCATTAGTTGTCGATCTGTTTCCAGGTCGTGCCGTTATATCCGTAGAAATGGTGATCGTTGCTGTCCAGGTAGCAGAGACCTTCGACCGCGGCGACGGGCGGGCCGGCATGAGGGCGGAAAATGACGCCTGCAACGGTAGCCATGCCTTCTCCGGGGTTTGCGAAGGTGCCGGTGCCGATCGCAAGGCCGCTCCCGCCGCCGATAACAACAGGTTTCCAGCCGACGTTCTGCTCTATGATGCTGATACTGAAAGAGCGTTCATTGGCGGTCGGTCCCGTGTTCAAACCGAAGCTCGCGACAAGCGGATTGGTCAGGTCGGACGTTTGAAATAGAATCGTGTTCTGCCCGCCGCTGGGCGCGACGGCTTTTGCGACAGCGCCGATCGCGAGGGCTTTGGTTGGAGCGCCCGTCCACGGCTCGCCGGTCGAGATTTGCGGAACGATCAGGTATTGTCCCAGATTCAGATTGCCGGGGCCGAACCAGGTTTTGTGCGGGCCACAGGATGTAAAAGTGGTGGTCGGATAAGCGCCGCTCTCCAGCTTGATGTAATCGCATCGGGTGAAATTGATTAGAATGTTGTCGCTCCAATTTCCGCCGGTAACGTTGATTTGGTTGATGTCGCTGACATCGAGAGCCGTCACAATTCCCGCATCCGCCTGAAGGCTCACTATGGAGACGTTCGACGCATATGCCCCGCCGCCGATAAGCTCGATTCCTTTGGCATGACCACCGCTCACGCCGGCCATGTGGAACTGGGAGATGATAATGTCGCCCACGTTCTGACCGCTCCCGGCTGCGCCGACAGAGAAGAACGCTTCGCTCGATCCGCCGATCAAGTCACTGTAGATGTTGCCGGTGCCGGAGCCTTTATCGAGCTTGATGAAGTAGCGTGGAATGCGTTGGTGAGGAGTCGGGGAATCGTTGCTCGGGATTGCATCGTTGGTAAGGCGAGAAAACCGATTCCAATCGAACCCGACTTCACCCACCCCGTCAGACGGGTTGCGAGTGCTGTGAACCCCGATGGAGCAGCCGAGGAAAAGGATGTCGTGAACGTTACAACGGTTGATGCGATTCTGGGCCGTCGGCGTCACAGCGGTATCGCAAAAGAGAATGCCACAGTCGCTGGTGTTAGCGACCGGCCCGTTGTTTATCAGAGTGAACCCGCCCAGCTCGACGAAATCCATCCGGCCCGTGATCGTATCTACGGTGATATGCGGAATGTTCGCGGTAGTAGTGAAAATCGTGCCGGCGCCCGCGCCAACGATGCCCTGGCAGTAAGTCGATCCCATGATCGCGATGCGCAGGGTGGCCGTAATTTTGTAAATGCCGTCGGGGGCGTAGACCATTCGGTTTTGCGCGGCCGCGTAAACAATGTGCTGATTGATCGCAACGGTGTCATCGACCACACCATCTCCTACAGCCGCAGTGCAGTTGCCGTTGCAGGTATCCTTGATGTTGATCGCGCCGTTGATCGACCCACGGAAGTTATTGGCAAAAAAAGAACCGTTCGATGCCAAGTCCCCCGTAACCAGCCCGTTCCCCTGCACGGTTAAGTCACCCGAAACAGTTGATGTGGGCAGCGTCGCGGCAAGCGGGACGGTGACTCCGATATTGCCCACTTCCACGATCCTGCCGTAACCCGAGCCGACCACAAACTGCCGCGTCGCCGTCGTCACCGCGACAACGAAAAAGATGGGGAGCGATCCGTTTGCCGGCAGCGATTGGTTGGTTTCAACCGCGCTCAAGCTAAAGCGGAAATGCTTGTTATTTCCCGCCAGCCAATCTGGATAAGTAATGCTCGTGAACCCGGAGGTGATCGTTTTACTGATTAACACGGTGCCGAAGGCGTCGCGTTTACGGACGATCAGCGTAGCACTGGTTAGGTTCGAGACATTGCTCACAAACGATGCCGCTGCCGGAGCGCTCTTAAACAGAGCGACATCAATCACGGCTGTCGAACCCCGCGCGATGACCGGGCCAGCGGCAGGCAAGGTATCGAGACTGCCTCCGACCGACGCCTGGTTCAGTGCTAAACGGTGAAAGGTTCCTTCAAGAGTCGGCATAAGGGGGGAAAGAGGCGGTGTGGGTTACAATTCAAAAGCAGGCGCTAAATTCGATTGGCCGTGTTTCATATTTTACATCGCCACGGTTCGTTCAGTTTCGATCCAAACCCCCGTCGTCGTCGGAGCGGCGTTGGCAGCTAGTCCTTGAAGCGCCATGTTCATTATGCGTTGGCTATCGTCGTAACCGTTCCGCTTGACCCACGAAATTTAAGCGCCCCGCTCTCCACATAGAGTTGTCCCATCCCGGCAGGAGAGGTAGATGGGGCGGTACCGTTCGCGATGCCTATGACATTCGCGGCGGACGTTCCCCACGCCGACACACCGCCTACACCGAAGTTGCTGGCGATGGTAAACGCGCCTGCGTCGGTAAGCGCCAAAATGACGGCACTGTAGGCGTTGTTAATGACTTCAAGGTTGTTGTTGGCCGAACGAATGGTTTTGCTGGGAGTGCCAGCGCCCGTATTCGTCAACTTCAAGTTAGCGCCGTTAGCCCCCGCATCAGTGATTTGGATACCGGCAAGCGAGGAACTCGAAGCCACGATGAGCGAGGTTAAGCTGCCTACACTAGTGAGCGATGACGCCGTGACCCCGGCGGCGAGAGTTGCACCAGAAAGAGTCCCGGCTGGAGCAACCACTGCGGCGGTCGTGATGCTTGTAGTCAGCCCCTTGGCGTTGATCGTGATAACTGGAATCGCCGTCGAGGAACCCGTGGTGCCAGCGCTTGCCACGGTGGCAAGCGTGCCAGCGGCCGTCACGTTTCCGGTTCCATCGAAGGAAGGCGAAGTCCATGCCAGATCGCCGGTGATCGAAAGCGTGCGCCCGGTCGCCAGCGCCGTCGCTGTTCCGGCATTGCCGCTGACTGATGTTTGGTCGCCAGTATTCGTTCCGCTCACGGTCGCCGCTGATGGCACGGTGAGATTCCCGCCCAAATCAATCGTGCGCGCGGCGTCGTTTACCTTCAGGTTCAGGATGCGGCCGGCGGTCAGCGTTTCATTAGGCTTGATCGTCAGCGCATTGGAGTCTCCGCCCTTAACCACCAGTCCAGTCTGGTTAAGCAGGACGGAAGTGATATCCGCATTCGCACCGCTCGCCGCTATCCCGGTCGTATGCGAAGTCGTGACCTTGCCCCACGCTGGAGCGGTCGTTACCCCGCCTGAGAGCAGGACGTTGCCAGTAGCAACATCAGCCAGCTTTGAAATCGTGTTCGCGGCGCTGGCGTAGAGGATATCGCCCACTGCGTAAGAGCTCGGCGGGGTCGTTGCGGCCCACAACGTCAACGCCGCCGTGTGCGCTTCCACGTCCGTCCCCGGAACAAGACTGAGCGAAGTCCGAAAGGCGGCATAGTTCGCAGCGCCGAGCAGGGTCTGGACGTTCGCGGACGGCGTGATGCCGGCGTAAATATCCAGATCGGAGTCACGCGGCTGATAGGTGCCGGTCAGGTCGGGCAAGCGTGCGGCAGAGATGGTGCCGCTGGAAATATTTGAAGCGTTCAGCGCACTCAGCGAAGCGCCGCTGCCGCTGTAGGTGCCTGTGATCGTCAGGTCGCCGGTCTTACTTAAAAGCAGCGCGTTGACGCTATCCGTGCTGTTGCGAAGACCGAAATCGCCAATCGTGTTGATGCTCGCCTGTAAATCCCAAGCAATGCCGCCCGTGCGGGTGTCCTGGAACCGGAAAAATAAACCGCCCGCGCCGCTAATCGTGCCGACTTGCTGGACGCCGTTAATGGCAAAGGCGCTCATGGAAACGTAACCGCCCACAAAGGCGTTGCGCGATAGATTCAAATCGCGAGCCCGAGTGGCGCCCGTTTTGCCAATGTCGTATAAGCCATCGGTGAAAAGAATATCGCCGGTGAAGGTTCCGCCGGCTCGCGGCATAGCGTTGTCCGCTGTCGTTCCCTGCGCAGAAGTCGCAGCGCCGGCATCCGCCGCGGAAACAGTAACGTTCGAAGTAAGCGGATGGCCGTTGACGGTGCGCGTCGTCGGCACGTAGCCGCTCAGGTCCTGGTCGCCAGTGTTCGTTCCGGACGTGTTCTGGATGACGGTGCGCTGCGCGTCCGTCACGTAGCGTCGATTGCTCGCGTCGGCGATATCGGCCGTGGTCGCATCTGCTCCTAACGTCACGAGACCTTTCGCGTCGTAAGTGATTTTTGTTTTGGTCGCGGATACGATCGTGCCGTTCGCGTTGACCTTCAGGTCGAGCGCCGTCTGTTGGGCAGTGGAAACAGGTTTTGCGGCGTCGCTCGTGTTATCCGCGCTCCCCAACCCGACCTGACTCTTGGTAACAGAGTGTGGATTCGATGTGTTGCCCGTGTGCGATGCCAGTGCAGCCGCAGCGGCATTCGCGACGGCCGTATCTGCCGCGGCTTGCGCGGTGGAAACAGGCTTGCTGGCATCGCTCGTGTTATCGACGTTGCCGAGAGCGACATCGCCTTTCGTTACAGTGACGTTCGCGCTGAGGACGTGGCCGTTTACGGTGCGCGTCACTGGCACATAGGCGCTCAAATCAATCAGCAAATGCCCACTCGCGATGGAGAGTGGTGCATCAGGAATAAACGACGGCGCCTTCGCATCCAGCGCCGCCTGCAAATCAGTCTGATTGGCGAGCGTGCCGAGGATGCTTCCCCAATAAGTCGGAAGCCATGGCGCTTGGAGAAGGGTGTAACCCTCCTTCTCGATAAGAGTAAAGTTCAGGGGAGAAGAAGGCATGTGCGCGCTGTAAATTTACCACGCTTCGCTTTGGTACGTCGGAGCGGTTGGGCGTGCGGTCGCGGTATAACAGCCGCGCGAGATCATTTCGAGTTCCAAGGAAAGCCGTCAGCTTTTCATCTGAGCGGGCGAAGTTTCCCGGCGGCTTGATTCTCTTTGACGGACACGCGTTCAGTTATCTAAGCTGCGAATGTTCCGGGGGGAACAAATCCCGGTGGCACGTTCGCGCGCTGCCGGGATTCTTTTTTGCCGGGGTGAGGTCGCGGCCAAGCGTTAACGGGTTTGACGTTTTTCCGGCGCTATGTTCGGCTGAACAGGTGGGCACAAATCAGCTTCAGGAGTCACTGAAAAGCCTTGCCGAGGCCATCCGGCAAACCGAGGCCGTCTTGGAGTCGATGCGCTCGGAGCATGATCCTCTCGCGCTGCACATTTTCATTTCCCGGCGTCAATACCGGAACATGCCCGATACGAAAAGCGGAAAGCGCAGAGAGGTTGCGGCCCGGCTCAGTTGGCAGACAGCATGCGAGCTTGGGTTCCGTGGGCCACTCGAAGAATGGGAGAGGCTAATGGGTGCTGTGTCCAAACGATGAGACCACGCGCGTTTGGTTACCGCAGCGGACGACTTCGGAGGCTGTTCCACGTTCTGCGAGAGTGCCCCTTGAAACAACCTTCGAAGGACTTCTGCGAGGTGCGCGTCACTGTTTTCGTCCTCGCCCTTGACGCTTATTGAGCCACGGCGTCGCGGGTGGTTTGTTCGCTTACCCTGCTCCGGTAGTGACGTGAAACCGAAAACACGGAACCGAGCGGCACTCCCTTTTCTCGTGCAATCCGACGACAACTCCATCCGGTCGCGAGCAAATTCACAATCGCAGCTTCGTGCTTAACAAGTGTGGCTGGACGCCCGAATCTCACACCCTTCGCACGCGCTGCGGCCTGGCCGGCGCGCACGCGTTCGACGATCAGGGTTCGTTCGAACTCTGCCACTGCGCAAAGCACGTGCATTTGCAGACGACCAGCCGGCGAATCCTCGCTCGTGTCTATGCCCTGCGATGTGGCAATGAGCGCGACGCCGTGTTGGTCGAACTCGGCGATCATCTGCGCGAGATGTGGCAACGAACGCCCTAGGCGGTCTAATTTGAAACACGCGACGGCATCGACCTTCCCGCGCCGAACGACGTTCATCATCTCATCCAAGCCCTGCCGCGAGGTTTTCGCACCGCTCGCGGTGTCTGTGATGATGCGCGTTTGCGCAGACTCGCCCCAACGGCGGCGGCAATACTCGCTTACTTCCCGCAGTTGCGAATCGTGCCTCTGATCGGCCGTGGAAACTCTTCCATAGATGATTACGCGTTTTGTTTTCATAGAGCGCGGGTCTCGCCCGCATAAATAATACTGACAAGCGATGCGGGTTTTCGGGAACTGCTTCTCCCTCTAGGGAAAGGCATGAATCCCGGAGGAGACTTTCGATGCGGGTTTTACCCGACCGCGCGTTCCAGCTCAAGAAACGCGGTCAGCAGTTGGTCGGAGTGCACCACATAGCGCTTCCTGTCGTCGCGATGCGCGTCGACAACAAACAGAGTGCGGCCCCTGCAATCAACGACCGTGGTGTAGCCCCAAGACCAGCCGGCGCGTGACAGATTGGAGGCGATTATTTCCCAATACTTCATCGGGGCCGATCCTCAATCGACCCGGTTGTGATCGAACCGGAGTATCTCTTCGGCCACTCCGTCACGATCGAGAACGTGAACCTCTCCGACTCGCGACTTCATACGCTGCGTCGCATACTCTACAGCCTGCCGCTTGTCGCCGAAGAACGGTTGAACGCCTGGCGCTTCGAACACTTGCCAGTAGCGCGTTCGGTATGGACGCACCTGAATTGTTGTCACAAAGGAATAGACCGGGAGAGGGCGGGTAGTGGCACCCGGGGAGTAAATTCCAAAACGGTCACGATATACTGACGCTACCCTGAAAAAATGTAGTCGAAAACTGAAATGCGTGGGCAACGAACGAGCGAAGGATTATGGTGTTCACAAATCGACAAGGAATTGATAAGGCGTTCAGCCATGATCCAACAAAGACAGGATTCTTTGCAATTGAGGTAGGTTGATCGCTGGATCGAAGTTCTTCTCGCAGGCAACCCATCGCCGCTTATGAGCCAGACGTTCCACGTGTACTGCGACGAGAGTTGCCATCTCGAAAAGGACAGATCAGCGGCGATGGTTCTTGGTGCGGTTTGGTGCCTTCGTGATAAAAGACAGCAGATCGCAAGCCGGCTGCGCGAGATCAAAAAGAAACACGGCCTGCCCCCACACTTCGAGGTGAAGTGGGGGAAAGTTTCTCCCGCGCAATTGCCGTTCTACCGAGATTGGCTCGATTACTTTTTCGACGATGACGACTTGCACTTCCGGGCGGTCGTCATCGCAGACAAACAAAAATTACGACACGAGGATTTCGGCCAAACGCACGATGCGTGGTACTATAAAATGTACTTCACCTTGCTTGAAGTGCTCTTGGAACCAACCGCGTGTTACAGGATTTTTATCGACCGTAAGGACACGCACAGCAGCGCCAAAGTCCGAGAGCTGCACGAGGTGCTTTGCAGTAATGCCTACGACTTCGACCGCAAGATTATTGAACAGGTAGACGCGATCGTCTCGCATGAGGTTGAACTCATGCAGATGTGCGATCTCCTCGCGGGCGGCATCGCTTACGCCACCCGCGGTCTTAAAACGAGCCCCACGAAACTCGCATTAGTTCAGAGGATGCGGGACCGCTCAGGCTATGATCTTCAGCGAACCACCCTGCTGCGCGAGAAGAAAATGAATCTTCTCTTTTGGACTGCGCAAATCCCATCGTGACGCCATTGCCGCCGCTGATCCCCTTCGCAGCGCTCGATGGCTCCTGGGACACATTTATCGACGGGCTTTACGGCCTTTATGTGGATAGAATTGTCCGCGGGGACTTGGTGTTCCGCAAACAACCGGTGCGCTGCCAAGCGCGTCCCGAGACCTTCGGGAAGCATTTCGCATTTTGGCACATGATGCAGGAGGGGAAAATTGAGGATGACCGGACTATAGATCCCGATCGGTGCCGTCGGCTGCTCTGGATCAGCTGGGTGATACAAAATGCCGATGACGCGAATGCCGGAATTCGCGTATTTCGCCAGCGTGATCGAGGGGGAAATACGTCATGGGCATTGTGGCTGCACGAACACGATTACGTTGTGATTCTTCATGAACGAAACGGTTACTTCTTGCTCAGAACAGCGTTTGTCGTTAAGCCGCACAAGGCCAGCGAATTACAGCGTGATTGGGATGAATCGGAAACCGCTAAAAACTGAGGCCGCCCCCTTGCGAGAGCGGCCTCGAAAGCTCCTTCCACACGTGGTGGATGAGACTGACGAACAATAACCAAGCGATTGGGTATTGTAAAGAGCGATTTGCATGCCGGGGCGCAAATTGCACGCCTTGGGGGATAACATACCATCAAAGCCAATTATCGAGGTCCTGAAGAGGCTCGCGCTAACATCCCGCTGGGGTTGTCACCGGCTCGATGGGCGCGGCGGCGGCGGCGGGATCGGCATCGGTGGTCCTGTTCTCGTGCCTCCTTTGCTCATTTTGCCTCCGTTGTGAATGTCGAGTTGGAGATGCGCGCATTCAAATCATATTGCACGCTCCTGCGCAGCCTCTCGGTCGCCCAAATATCGGACATCTTAAAACAATCATTCGAAAGCCGTTCCCGCAGCCTGATGAACTCTTGCTCCATTTCAGCGACAGAAAAGTTTCGGTTAATCGCCAACCGAACACGAAATGTTTCTAGGTCAATCCGAAGACACAGCAGCTTAGATTTGCACTGTTCAAAATCTCTAAGTCGGAACGTAATTCCCCAGCTCGTGTGAACAATCGCGCACACTGCACCAAATCCCGCGAGGATCGCCCATGCCACCTTTAACGCGGGATTTGACCACAGTGACCACCCGGCGACCACCGAACCGGTAGCGGTAAGCGCCATCGCAAGTTTCGCGATCTGGTCAATCGCGAGCCATCGCGCAATAAGCGTCTCGACGAGCAACTCGTCATAATAGACGTAATAGAAAGTTTCGTACGCCGCCTTCCACAGCACATCCCGAGAGGAGGATTCATCCACAACAATGCTAAGAGTAGCGGTTTTTCTTTAGCATACGCACGCCAAAAAGGACGCGAGCGGGCGACGGGTCGCGTGTAATCTCTGGGCATGACAATAGGATCATTCATTACGTCGTGTGGATATCGCTGCTTTCCACTGCCCAACGGCCATTTGCAGATCGACATCGAAAACCCTCAATCCGTTAACCCGCTGGATATAGACCCGACCAGCAATCGGATTTTGTACATCCCTGACATCGCTCAAAAACTGAGAAAAGACCCGAAGACGATCCAGAGAATGAGCCGACGGAAGCGGAACCCGCTTCCGCTCCACCGCGGCAACGGGAAACCGTATTGCCGGGAATGCGAGCTGTTCGCTTTCCTGAATGCGGTTCCGGCGCCACAACCTGCCGGGGCGAACAGGTATCTTTGAAGGTGGTGACGAGCGGTCGGCGCGTTTGAAATACCAGCGCGCGTCGACGTTCTCCTCATTGGCCAGTCGGGTATCGGTAACCTCGGGCTAGGTGTCTGTAACCTTGAATGAAAACTTTTGCGGCGCGCTCTTCGAGCGAGAAAACCAAAACTTAGGGCACGCTAAAAACTACAAGTCGCCCGACCGGCCTTTGCGCAGACGACGGATTTCGTTGAACACGCGGCGGTCAGTGTAGGGGGCAAATCGCCAGGCTCTTATCACGTCCTCTTCGAGCACACTGGCGGTCGCATCGCCGCTTGTCTCGTCGAGTCGCTCCCGAAGGCGCTCCACAGCCCCCGCGACGATTCCACTCACCACATCCCGCGGGTCCCTCCCGAAATTTTCGGAATACCACACAACTTGTTTTACCGCTAGGTCACTCAACTCGATTAAGATGTTTTTCTCAACCCGATTTGCCACTTCTTTGTCCGAAGTGCGCTGGTTCTTTAGTTTTTTCATCATGTTTGTACGTTAAAAAGCCTGCGCGCCGGAAGGCTTACACCTTTCACCGCACGGCACGACCCGGAACGGCTATCCAACGCACAGGCTATCTTTCTCATGGTTTACGCCGTCGGTTCGTAGGCCGAGGTTTGAGAATTGGCGGACGCTGTGTAAGCAGCGCCACGGGAACTGGACAGCCTGCGGCGGGCGTGCGCAAGCGGTGAATTGACGGCATCACTATTCTCGATGCTGCCCGATTGAGTGCGGAGATTCGAATTGCTAACCCGAGCCGAATCACTCATTCTCGCGGCCGGTCTGATTCCCCTTGAGTTCGGGACTTGGATTAGGTCGGGCGAGTTGACAGCCGTTTCGCGGATTTGAATACCGACCCGACCACCTGTCTCCAACCAGATCATGTCCTCGCCGGAAAAAACGTACAGCGACGTGCAAATGGCGTTTCAAAACGGGACCGTCTTAAGCGCGGGCAAATTCGAATTGGAGCAATATCTCATGGCCCTTGCGCGAACCAATGTGCACAGCGAAGCGAACCGGCGCCGCACGGAGCACATGGGCAACACAATCGGACTTCTCTTGATGGCCCGTCAGAGCGAAGAGGCGCAAAGCAAAGCAACGGTGATTTCAGTCATCGCAATGCTGATCTCGATTGTTGCATTGGTGTGCTCTGGACTTCAGGCGTATCTCGAGTACGCCTCATTTCGCCGTTCCGAAGCGCCGTCACCGGCAGCGTCGCAGTTGGTATCGCCAGCGCAGAGCACGCCAGTGCAATCGCCAAAATAACGCCGCGCGATTCATTGCCCTATCCCCAGGAATCACCTTGCCGCTCCGGTCTGCTACCGGCTAGCCTGCACGCATGGAACGTTACCTAGTCCAATGCGCTGATGACGCCTTTAAGATTCTCGCAGACGAAGGCGAATGGGATACTCGTTTGTCTAGCGCATCATCGCGCTTGTTCACTTCTCAACAAGCCTGCGAGAGCGCACCTCAGCCCATCAAGGACGCGCTCGCCGAGGTGAAAACGGCGACAAATTTCCCTGATAAGAGCAACGCTCTCCGCCGCGCCATCACTGCCATTCTGTCGGAGTTTGCCCGGCGAGACAATCCTTCGGACTAGCAATAGCGGACTGAGCAACGTGTAGATAAACAGGATTCGGCAACACACTCTCCGGCGGGTGCTGGCGATGATACCGTGCATACTTGCTTAGCCGCCAATCTTCCACGTTCTCGTCGGTGATCGACACGCGATGCCCTCGCGCTTTTAGGAAATCAGCGAGCAAAAATTGGAGGGCTGTTTTACCGCTTGCTGGGCCTTGTCCTTGGATTGTTACGACGAGGGGAGTTTGTCCAAACACGTCCCGAATTTACCACACTCTCACGCCGCAAGTTCGGCGACCTCTTTCTCGCTGACGCCGCTATCCACAGCCGGCGGCTCGATCAGCCAGAACGCGATCGCGCGCTTCTTGGTGACAGCCTTGTAGTAATGCTTCCACAGCATTGTGGGGGACGTGTGCCCGAGCAGAAGGCACAAGCGACCGACATCATTGTGCACCTGGAGCCAGCAAGATGCGAAGGTTCGCCGCGGCGCATCTGAAGGCCACTCATCAATTCCGGCGAGCCTCCGTACAGCCCGTAGCCTCTTGCGGAGATTGGACACTGCAATCCGCCCTTCCGTTTCGTAAACCGTAGGTCACGAGTTCGAATCTCGTCGTCGGCTCCATGTTCCTCGCTGTCATGGGGAAATCATTGACCGTTGGGAGTGAAACCATAGGGTCGAACCGATGAGCCATGGTTTGCGGATATCGCTGGTCTCGCTTCTGACGCTGGCCATTCTGAGCGTGGTTCTTCCCCGCGCTTTCCTGCGCCAGATGCGGCTCCAGGCCGAGGCGCTTGTCCATTGGTTGCGCACTCAGGCGGCGCAGCGGCGGAAAACGGTCGTGCTTCTGATCTGCGCCGTCGCGCTAGTTCCGATGATTCGTCTCACCTGGATGGTGCGCCATTACGGCGTTGAAGTGCCTACGCTCGACGATTGGGAGATGGCGGAGTTGATCGTCAAGGCGCACACCGGGCAACTGGCGTTCGCGGATCTTTTCATGCAGCAACAGGAAGGGCGCACGGTTTTGCCCAAGCTCATCTTCGTTCTGTCAGCGGCGCGAGGCCACTGGGATGTGCGCGATCAGATGATGATCTCCGTGATCTGCTGCTGGCTGACCGCTGCCGGAATTTTTGTTTTGCTGCGGCGATCGGGACTGAATCTCGCCGCGTTGGCGATTTCCTTGTGGCTGATCGCGATCACGATTTTTTCGCCGGCGCAGTTCGAGCTCTGGATTTTCGCCTCCGGATTTCCTTCTTTTTTGCCGGGGCTTTTTGTTGTCGCGGGTCTGGTCGCGCTTGGGACGAATCTTTCGACGCTCTGGAAGTTCGTGATTTGTGCCGGGCTCGCCACGGCGAGCAGCTTTAGTTTGCCGCACGGGCTGCTGGCCTGGGGGCTCACTTTTCCAGCGCTCTTCCTGATCCAATACTTGAGACGCTGGCGATCCTGGCTGGCCGCCTGGCTGGTCGCCTGCGCGATCTGCGCGACCGGGTATTTCTGGGGATATCACAAGCCTGGCTATCTCCCGGCCTTCGCGCCTGCGGCTTCCGCGACCGAATACGCGCGTTTCATTCTCGAATTCCTCGGGGGCGGATTGGCTTATGCGTTCAAAGACCAGCCTGAGGCGTCCGCTGGAATTTTCGGCGCCGTCCAGATCGCTCTCTTTTTCGCGGCGTTGATTTATTCTCTCCGCCGCCTCCGCGACCGCGTTTTTATGAGCAAAACCATCCCATGGTTCGCGCTCGGCTCCTATGCGATCGGCAGTGCGGAGGCGGCGCTGATCTATTCTCTCCGCCGCCTCCGCGACCGCGTTTTTATGAGCAAAACCATCCCATGGTTCGCGCTCGGCTCCTATGCGATCGGCAGCGCGGTTCTCGCCTGTCTCGGCCGGGTCGGATACGGCGCTCGCTACGCGCTGGCCTCGCGCTACGTGACGTTTTCACTCTTTCTCACCATCGCGGTCATCGCGCTCGTCGCGATTATCGTGACCGAAACGGCGAGAGCAGGTCGTTCCAAGCGGTCGCGCGCCCTAATCTTCGCGACCTGGTCGCTTCTCGTCGTCGGCTACCTCGTGCCTTACAAGATTTGCGCGGCCAACACGCGTTTCTTCCTCCGAGCGTTGTCCGCGAAAGACCGGCTCGCTCACGCCGCCGTTCTTTTCAGCCCAGCGATCGACACGTCGGAAGTCATCAAGAAAACTGCTTATCCCGGTGATGCCAGACCGGTCGTGGTGAATGCCGATGCGCTCGATCGACTAAAATTGCTTCGCCCGCCGCTTGTACGCACGAACCAGCTCAATGCGCTTCCTCACCAAATCGACGACGGCAAGAACGCTTCCGGTTCATGTGACGTGCTCGCGCCGCTGGACGCGCAGGTGACGCGCGCGACCGGCTGGGCCGTTCTCAATGCGAAAGGCCGGCCGGCAGATTGCGTGGCCGTTGCCTATCAGACGCCATCCGAGTGGATCATCTTCGCGATCTCGGAGTCCTTCGAAATGCGCCCGGCCATCGTGAAGCGTTACCGAAGCATGGATCAACTTTGGTCCGGTTGGACGGCCACGTTTCCCACAACCGCGATCCCCGCTGGAGCGAAGCTTTCCTTTTGGGCGGTCGATGCCGATGAGCCAAAATTATATCTGCTGAACGACAACGTTTCTCCGGTCCGATGACGCCGCACGAGCACGACGTCATGCGTTCCGTCGAAGACCATTATTGGTGGTACCAGGCGCTCCGCGCGCACGTTGCCGATTCGATTGAGCCGCGCGATCCAAAATTTTCGGTGCTCGATGCGGGCTGCGGCACCGGAGGAATGCTCTCGATGTTGCGGCAAAAATTTCCCCAGGCCGAACTAACTGGGATTGATGAAAGCGAACACGCCGTGGAGCTCACCGCCGGCCGCGACGCCAATGCCCGCGTGATCCGCGCCAGCGTCCACGAACTTCCGTTCCCGGAAAATGCCTTCGATTATGTTTTGTCGATCGATGTCTGGAGCCATGCCGGCGTGGATGACGCTCTCGCAGCGCACGAAACGCATCGCGTCCTGCGCCCCGGCGGCAGATTGATTTTGAATCTGGCCGCGTTCGAATTTTTGAAAGGCGCGCACGATCGCGCGGTGGATGTGGACCGGCGTTATACGTCGCGTCAGGTCCGGGCGCTATTGCAGGGCGCGAATTTCGAGATCGAACGACTGACCTATTGGAACGCAGCGCTCACTCCGCCGATCGCGCTCTTGCGCTGGTGGAGCCGCCTGCGACCGCCGGTCGAGCAGCCGCGCTCCGATTTCAAACCGCTCCCGCCGCTCGTGAATTCGATCCTGAAGCGCGTCGCGGCGCTTGAACTGGCAGCCAGCCGTCACCTATCGTGGCCCTTTGGCACTTCTCTCTTTGCCGTTGCGCGAAAAAATGGATGAACCCGCTCCACATCTCAGCATCGTCATTCCGCTTTTCAACGCGGCCCTGACGTTGCCCGCGCTCCATCAAGAGCTCTCCGCGCTGGAGATCAGCGGCGGCGTCGAATTGATTTTAGTGAACGACGGCAGCACCGATGAGACCGAAGCCGTCGCGCTGAAGTTGACCCGGGAAAGCCGGATGCCGGTGACGTTTCTGAGTTTGTCGCGCAACTTCGGCGAACACAACGCCGTCCTCGCTGGATTGCGCGCGGTCTCCGGCCGCTACGTCGTCACCATGGATGACGATTTGCAGAACCCGCCCTCGGAAGCGCTGAAACTTCTCGCTACCGCGGAAGCGGAGAAGCGCGATGTCGTTTACGCGATTTACGATCGGAAGGAACACAGTTGGTGGCGTAACGCCGGGAGCCGGCTGACCAATTTGATCGCCGATTATGTCGTCGAAAAACCGAAGAAACTTTACCTGTCGAGTTTCCGCTGCATGAGCCGGTTCGTGGCCGACGAGGTCGCGAAGTCGCGCAACCCCTATCCGTATATCGATGGCCTGATTTTTCAGGTAACGCAAAACGCCGGCGCCGTCCGAGTGCTTCATGTGGAGCGGGCCAGCGGCAGTAGCGGCTACAATTTTCGCAAGCTCGTCCGGCTCTGGATCAGCATGCTCGTCAACGTCTCGATTCTGCCGCTGCGCCTGATGACTTTCGCGGGAATGCTCACGAGCGCGCTCGGTTTTCTGGCGGTGATCGAAGTCGTGCTCGAACACCTGGTGCATAAGACACCGACCGGCTGGAGTTCGTTGATGGCCGCAATGCTTTTGCTTTCGGGCACGCAATTGCTCTTGCTCGGCATTCTCGGCGAGTACGTGGGAAGAATTTATCTCGGTATCAGCGAGAAACCGCAGAGCGTGGTGCGCGAAAGATTCACTTCGCCGACGCACCGGGACGGCGCCTAGGAAATCGACGTCGGGTTGCCGGGGCTGGGTCGCACTCGCTTGAGGCGCCAGAGTTCGAGCGCGAGCCCGATGAAAAGTAGAAGGGTTGCGAACAGCGTGTTCCCATAGGTCTGGGCCGTGACACGGAATGGCAGCAGAAGCGTCAGCAGAATGGCCGCCGCGACGCTGCAGAGAAGCAAGCCGCGGGGCGCCGCCGGTCCCGCGAGGAACCGCTGCACCACGACTGTGATCGGGTAGAGAAGCCAGGCAAAGAGATAACCGAACGACAGCGGCGTAAAGATCAGGATCAGCAGCACCAGGAGCGCAAACTCGATCGCATCCGTTTCGTGCCTGCGCGCCGCGGCCGCTGGCATGACCGCGATAAAGGCGAGACCAATCAATAACGCCGCGCCGAGAATGATCGCGTTCACCGTCGCGAATTTCATGTCGACAAGATTCGCATAGACCGGCGTGTGCGGCTCATAGCGGTGATCGTATTCGACGTGACGGAGAAGCCGATTCGATACGCCCCAGATCGATTGGTTCTTCCACGAGTTGCTCCGTCCCAATCGCTGGCCCACGCCGGCTTCATCGTATTTGAACAACATTCCGTTCGACCAGCTTTCCAGATCTTGTTTGGCGAGTTCGAACCCGCGAAACGGAATCGGCGCGATGATAAGCAAAAACACCAGCGCCAGAATGAGCGTTGCGGCCGCGGTCCAATACCGCCGGTAAACGAGATAAATGAGAACGAGAACCGGGAACGCTTTGATCGCCGCGGCGAGCGCCATCAGAATGCCCGCAAGAATTGGACGCTCGCGTTGCAGCGCAATAAAACCGCCCAGGAGCAAAGCCAGCAGGACCAGGCTCGGTTGACCCAACAGAAAATTTCCCCAGACAAAACCAGCCACGGCAAGGTTGGGGATCAGATAAAGAAAAAGATGCGCCCGCCGTTTTCCGGTCGCGAGGTAGACGGAAAAAACGATACTGGCGATCCATGCCGCCGCATTGACCAGAACCAGTACCGCCACCAGCCCTGTTTTTCCCAGCGCACTTGGCGGCGCGAGAAACAGAGCGCACGGCGGCGGATACATGAACGGAAATTTGTGCCATTCGTCCGGATAAATTTCGCCGCCCTCCAAAACGCGTTGCCCGGTTTCATACCAGACGAGGTAATCTTTGATGCCGTGTCCGCGCACAGCGTCGAAGACCGGAACGAGCGCGAAAGCAAGCAGCACGAGGCCGAACGTCCCGAGCATGAGCCGGAAAAAGGTTTCGCGATTCAGGCGCGCCGCGAACGAACTCATGCGTGGGTTGCAGTCGCCCTCAGCGGCGGCCGCTGTTTGTGCCAATCGGTGCTCTGCTCGTAAGCATGCGCGATTTGCAAAATCGTTGCTTCGCCCAGCGGCTTGCCGAGCAATTGCAATCCAATCGGCAGTTGTTTTCCGTCGTTCATTTTCGCAAAGCCGCACGGCAGACTGATCCCGCAAATCCCCGCGAGATTTGCCGCGATCGTGAACACGTCCGCGAGATACATCCGCAACGGATCGGAACTCCGTTCGCCGATCGGAAACGCCAGGTCAGGCGAAGTCGGCGAGATCAGAGCGTCCACTTTCTCGAAGGACTGTCCGAAATCGCGGCGGATCAGCTCTCTCACTTTCTGCGCGCGATCGTAATACGCTTCGTAATAGCCCGAGCTGAGAACATACGTGCCCAAAATAATGCGGCGCTTCACCTCTGCGCCGAAGCCTTCTTCGCGGGTCCGGCCATAATGATCGAAGAGATTCTGGATGTTCTCCGCTCGATGGCCGTAACGCACACCGTCGTAGCGCGCCAGATTCGCCGACGCCTCCGCGCTCGCGATCATGTAATAAGCCGCGACCGCATACTCAGTGTGCGGTAAAGAGACATCCACCACTTCCGCGCCTAACGACTTCAATTGCGCGACGGCGGCACCGATCGCGGCCCTGATCTGCGGATCAATCCCGTCCACCATATATTCCCTCGGCAGACCGAGCCGGATGCCGCGCAGGTCACGCCCGAGATGTTGGGTGTAATCCGGGACCGGTTCATTCAAACAAGTCGAGTCCTGTGGATCGGCTCCCGCGATCGCGTTCAGGAGGAGCGCGCTATCGCGCACCGTCTTGGTCAAGGGCCCGGCTTGATCGAGCGACGATGCGAACGCCACGACACCGAAGCGCGAGACGCGCCCATAGCTTGGCTTCAGTCCCACCACGCCGGAGAGCGCCGCCGGTTGGCGGATCGAGCCGCCGGTATCGGTGCCGAGCGCGGCAAAAGCTTCATCAGCCGCGACGGCCGCCGCGGAGCCGCCGCTCGAACCTCCCGGAACGCGCGATAAATCCCACGGATTGCGCGCCGGCTTCACGCTCGAATTTTCCGTCGATGAGCCCATCGCGAACTCATCCATGTTTGTTTTGCCGAATGGAATCGCCCCCGCGGCCCGGAGTTTCCGGACCAGCGTCGCGTCGTAGAGCGCGCGATAATTTCGCAGGATCTTCGATCCGCAGGTGCAGGGCTGCCCGGCCGCACTAATCATGTCCTTGAGCGCGATCGGAACGCCGCCGAGTGGCAAAGTTACGTCCGCGACTTCCGCCAGCCGCAACGCCTCCTCAAAATCAAGCGAGAGATATGCGCCGATTTGAGGATCGACCTCCTGAATCCGCGTGTGCAATGCCTCGACCACTTCACTCGGCGATACTTCGCGCCGCCGCAGCAGAGCTTGCAGCTCCGTAACGTCGCGCGCCGGCAGATCGGACAGCGTCATTCCACGACCTTCGTCACAACGAAAAGGCCGTTGGCCTGGCGCGGCGCGTTGCTCAACGCTTCTTCGGCGCTGAACCAATCACGCGGTTCATCCTCGCGAAAGACATTGAAAAGCGGCACGGCATGCGCGGCCGTTTCGATCCCGCTCGTATCGGGCTCCTGCAATTTCGCGGCGTAATCCAGGACCCGTCGAAGTTGCGTCTGGAAAAGAATTGTCTCCTCCTCCGACAAGTTGAGCCGCGCGAGTTTCGCGACGTGCGCCACGTCGATATCAGCAGGCTCTGCCATTCGCCCCGCCTAGAAATGAAGATGGCTCACGAGCCAGAGAACGAGCAGACCGAGCGCGATGACCAGGACCAGAAAGACGATCCGGCCTTCACGCCGTTCCTTCCGCAGCGAAACGCGGCGCCCGCTCACGCGGCTGTCGTCTCCCCAGCGTTTGTCCTGGAGCGCGACCGAAACATCAAGGCGGCTGCGGCCTTCGCTGGCGCGCGTGAGCAATTCTTCGCGTTGCCGGCGGGTGGTTTCCTCGGCCACGCGCGGCGCCTCCGCGATCATGCGCTCGAGTTTTTCCATTTCGCCCCGCAACTGCGATTCGCGCTGGGCGAGTTCTTCCTGTTTCTGGTTAAGCGGCGTTCCGGCTTTAGAGGGTCGGCGGCGCATGCGGAATCATTGGACCTTCGCGGCCATCCAGAAAAAAACGACGAGCGCCACGATTCCGAAAATAATCAGAGGCAGCGTCACCGCGAAACCGATCTGCACCCATTGCGCGAATGTCCTTCCGCCGCCGAATCCCGATCCGCTGGAAGTGACGTCCGGCAAATCGATGTTCGACGCATTATCGCCGTTGCCGGCTTCCAACCGGCTGCGTTGCTGGCTGAATTCGGTTCGCGCATCATCCACCGTGCTCAGCGCGCGGCTCAATTCCTTCGGCAGCTCCGCCGGGTTCCAGCTCTTCGGCTCGATGGATTCGAGGAGCTGCAGATGTTGCGTAAAACTTTCGTGGGTCGCGCGGATTTGCTCGAGCTTCTTTTGCGAATCGTAACCTTCCCTCTCGAGAATCACGAGCGAGCGCGAGAGTTTATCGGTCATCTCCGCGCGGCCGCGCTCGAGTTCTTCCTGCCGCCGGCTCAGCTCTTCGAGTTCGCGTTTTTGCTTCTCGATCTGCTCCGACTGCCGTTTGAGTTGGAGAAGTTGTTCCTGCGCTTTTTGGACTTGAGAATCGAGATGTTCCGGCGACATGGCCTCCTCTTCACTTAGCTCCAGCATTTGTTCGATCGGTCGTATTCGTTCTGCCATGGCAATCGGGTCGCGCGGCACGATCTGGCCTCGCCCATCGCGCGCGACTTGAGTGATATTAGCGGGCGCACTTCAGAATTCCACAAATTTTCCCGGCGGATTTTCGAATCGCGCCCTCCGGCGATTGCGCACTAACATAACGAAGCCGCCCGAATGGCGTGCTGATTTTATGTCTGAGCAAAATGCAAAATCGGGTTTGGAATCGCCGGCGCCCGGCCAAAATATTTACGACGAGGCGATCTTCATTTCCGGCTGGCTTCATGAGCGGGACCGCGATCCCGCGACCTGTCTTGTCCGCGCTTACCTGGATGACGAGTGCGTCGCTGAGACACGGCTGGTTTTCGATCGCGACGATGGATCGACCGGTTTCAGAATGCTTGGCAAGCTTGCATCACCAACCACAGACCCACGCGAAGCGATTTTGCGAGTGACCGCGTCGTGGGACGGCGGGAGCGAAAATGAGATCGCCAGGCAATCGGTGCGGTTGCTTCCTGCGTTGCTGCGGCAGCGGCCTTTTGGCGATGTGCTCTTTCCGGAAAACGAGACTCTGCTTCACAGAGAAAATATTTATGGATCGGGTCCGCCGATCGAGGAGCCGGGAGTCGAGGTGATGAATTTGCTGCGGCAATATTTGCCGGCGAAATCTTCGGTCGTTGATGTCGGTTGCGGAGCGGGCGCGTACGGACCGGCCTTGATGGCCGAAGGACATGATTGGCTCGGGCTCGAGGCAAATCCGTACTGCGGCGAAATTCTTAGGCGGCGGCAGTTACCGTTTCGCCACGTCGATCCGGAAATTCGCGAGTTACCGGGCGCCGACGGCGAATGGGACAACGCGATTTGCATCGAAGTGCTCGAACACGTCAAAGATCCGGACGTTTTTCTTCGCGAGATCGCGCGGATGATTCGCGTCCGCGCACTTTTTTCAGTTCCGAACATGGAGGTGATCCCTTACCTGCACGATTGGCGGGTTGTCCCGTGGCATCTCCTGGAAGGCGATCACAAAAACTTTTTTACGCGTGCCAGCTTGAGCAATCTCCTCTCCCGTTTTTTTCGCCGCGTGGAAATTTTCCCCTACGGCGAAAATTCTTTGAAAACCCGGGATGATGTCGCGGTGCATGTCCACCTCTTCGCCGTCGCGGATAAGTAAGCTCCCCGCTTGTCATCCCGAGCCGCACAGACGGCGAGGGACCTCACAACTGCAAGGCTGACTAGCTTCCGCCGATGCGGCGCCGGTGATGGGATCGACGTTTGTTAGGCGCAAGCCAATCGACCTTTGATTGGGCGGTCCCTCGCCGTCTAGCGCGGCTCGGGATAACCCAACCGCTAACGTGCCTCCTCTAGCAGCTTGGACCATTGCGCCACCATCTCGAGATATGCGCCGCCCGTCAGCGATTTAAGCTCCGGCCACGTCGAATCGATGTGGTCCCGTTGAAAAGGCTTGGGGCCATGGAAGTGAATGATCCTCGCTCGCGGATTGTCGCCCCAGTACGGTTTCCAATTCAGCTCCGGGCGCAGCCGATCCCAGAGCGGGCCGTGATCGTCGCGATAGAAACGGCGATAGGCGGCTTCGTCCCACGACTCGCTTTCAAGCGCCGCCAGGTTCTCTGAAATGTATTCGCGCAATTTCGGCAGACTTTCGCGTAACCGGTCGGTGTTCATCAACATCACGCCCGTGTTCATGTTGACGTAATCGTCTCGGTTCGATTCCGGAGCGACGGCGAAGTATTCGCACGGGTTCGTCTCCAGCTCGGGCACGACTTCGCCGAGGAATATCACATCGCAGTCCGTATAGAGAACACGGGCTGCGCCACCAAGATTCGTCACGAGTTCCGGCAGCTCCACGCGCGAGAAAGCGCCCGAAAGCGCCGCTGCGAAATGAGGATTGCCTTTGCGTAGGCCGAGCTCGGTAAGGCGCTCACGCAAGAAACTTCGGTGTCGAACGATCCGCACACCATGCTTCGTCAGCCAGTCGGTGAAGTCATTTTCGCCGCCGTCGTAAATGCAGGACGGCGCGAGCGAAGTCCGCTGCTTCGCGGTATGCACGGCCACCATGATCATCTCGGCATATTGCCGAAATGCGGTTGAATCTTCCGTCAGCGCAAAATACCACTGCATGAAGCCTAACGATTCGTCACTGCGGCCTCTGGTTTCTGTCCCCACACCGCGATCAGCTCATCGCCCGGTCGGCTCTGGATTTGTTCGAACCCGGCCCGCTTTAGATATTCCTCCAACTCCTGGGGGGTCGAGCAAACCGTGATGTGGTCGGGGCGTTCCGAGGGCGGGAACTTGCGGTGCGTCTCGAAGATGGCCCAGCCCGAGTCGGAACAAAGATTCACGTTGTCGACGTAGAGTTTGCCGCCGGGCCGCAGGACGCGAAAAGCTTCTTCGACATATCCGTAACGGTCCCACCCTTCCAAATGCATGAAAACCACCGTGCAATAAACAACGTCGATTGAATCGTCGGGAATCGGCCGCAAATCATTCCCGGATAGCTCGACGAATTCCACATTCGCGAAATCGCGCAGCCGCTCGGCGGCAAACTTGAGCATGTTCGGAGAAACATCCGCCCCGATCCACCGGCGGCAGCGCCCGGCCAGATGTTTGCCGACGCGGCCGATGCCGCAGCCGATTTCGAGAACGACATCCGTGGGAGCGATGCCGATGTTGTTCAAAAGAAACGCGCTCGTCCCGGCGCCGCTCGTCTCGACAACGGCTTCGTCCTCGGTGCCGCTGACGTGCATCTTCGCACTCGAAAGCGAATCCGAGAGCGCCGTCCAAACGCCCTTGTAATCTGAACGCATCGTTAGGCCAACGGCACAGCGCCTTCGGCCGAGTAGCCGTAACGATAGCCACGCCGCGCGTCAAGCGGGCTTTGCGCGTGCGTTTTTCCGGAGAGCGATCATCTTTCCTCGCTTGGACAACCAAACCCTGAAAGCCGAGTTCGCGAAACTGCAGCCCTGGATTTACCAATTCCGAATCGACGGCGCCGACTATGGCGGAGCGATCAGCGCCGACGGCGACATCCGCGTCCAGCACTTCCATGAATTCGCGCCGGAAGCGCAAACGATCCTCGAGCTCGGCGCCCTCGAGGGCGGGCACACCTTCATGCTCGCGCAGCATCCCGGGGTGAGGCGCGTCGTGGCCGTGGAAGGCCGGTCCGTAAACATCCGCAAGGCGACATTTGTGCGGGACCTGCTCGAGATAAAGAATGTCGAGTTCGTGCAGGCCAATCTCGAGGAATCGGATCTCGCTTCGCTCGGCAAATTCGACGCCATTTTTTGTTCCGGCCTTTTGTATCATTTGCCGCGGCCGTGGGAGTTGCTCGCACGGCTCGCATCGATCTCCCCGAAATTTTTTCTCTGGACGATGTATTCCGACGACGCGGCAGCCGATACCACAGTGGATGGATTTCGCGGCCGCAATCAGGGAGAGGGAGGTTTGGATGAACCGCTCAGCGGATTATCGAGCCATTCGCTCTGGCTCACACTCGGATCGTTGACGGAGGCTTTGACGAGGGCCGGCTATGAAAGGATCGAAATCATTGAGAACGATCTGAAGCATCCGCAAGGTCGCGCCGTGACAATCGGCGCGAGGGTCAAAACATAGCTATCTGCCCGGCATCATCTCCAGCAGCAATCCTTTGAAATATTCCGTCTCCGGCAATGTCGGCAGGACCGGATGATCGAGCGCCTGTTCGAAGCGGTGCAACCGGCGGGCCGAACGGCGCGCGTCCACGAGCGCATCCGCGATGGTCTGGTCGAAAATGGTTTCGCTCACGTGATGCGAACAGGAAAACGTCGCGAGGATTCCGTCGCGCGAAAGGAGCTTGAAGGCGCGGACGTGGAGCTCGTGATAACCACGCAACGCGTCGCGCAATCCGCCTTTCGTTTTCGTAAAGGAAGGCGGATCGAGAATGATCAGATCGAATTCCGCTTCGCTCTTCTCCGCCCCGCGCAGGAATTGGAAAACATCCTGTTCGATCCACTCGACCGACAGATTGTTGCGCTCCGCGTGTCGCCGAGCGGTCGTGATACTTTCCGCGCTCCCTTCCACCGCCGTCACCTGGGCCCCACCGGCTTTTGCACAGGCCAGCGCAAACGCGCCCTGGCTGGTGAAGCAATCCAGCACGCGCCGGCCCGCCGCATGGCGCGCGACGGTTTCATAATGGGCCAGTTGATCCAGATAAAATCCGGTCTTTTGCGCGTGCAGGAGATCGAGCGTAAAGCGCAGGCCTCCGATCTCGATTTCGGCTTCGCCCGGCGCCTCGCCCTCGAGAACGCCAACCTGCGGCTCCATTCCTTCCGCGCGACGGACCGGCGCATCATTTCGTTCGATGATCGATTGCAGGGCAAGCGCATCGCTTGCCGTCTTGAGAGCTTCTACGATCAGTCCCTTCCGCATGTCCATCGCGAGCGTCAGCGTCTGCAAGACCGCGTAATCGCCGTATCGATCGACGATCACACCCGGCAATCCATCGCTCTCGCTCCAGACGAGCCGGCAAAGCCGTAGATCGATCCCGCGTCGCTTCCGATACTCCACGGCTTGCCCGATTCGCCGCTGGAAAAAATCAACGTCGAGATCCTGCCGCCGTCTCGAAAAGCGCCGCGCTACGATTTGCGATTTGCTGTTGTAAATCGCGCTGCCAAGCAGGTGGTCCCGTCCGTCCTTCAGCGAAATGACATCGCCGTCCGCCGGATTTCCAAAGGCCTTGAGGACTTCGCCGGAAAAAACCCAGTCGTGCCCATGCAAAATTCGCGCGCGCGGTTTGACGACGATTCCAGCCATGGGCTAATGATGTCGCACTTATGCCGACCGCTCCACAATCGAATGTCGACCTTCCCGGAATCAAAAAACTCCGCAGCGGCAAGGTCCGCGAAGTTTTTGACCTCGGTGCCACTCTGCTCTTCGTCGTGACCGATCGGCTTTCGGCCTTCGACGTGATCCTGCCCGATCCGATTCCGGCCAAGGGCGCGGTGCTCAATCAACTTTCCGCCTTTTGGTTCAAACGCTTCGACAAGATCGCCAATCATTTCGTGACAGCCGATTTCGATCAGTTCCCTGCCGAGCTCCGACCGTTCCGCGAGCAACTCGCCGGCCGCTCGATGATCGTAAAGAAAACACAACCGCTGGCGGTGGAATGCGTCGTGCGCGGTTATCTGGCGGGCTCCGGCTGGAGCGAATATCAAAAAACCCAGAGCGTTTGCGGAATAAAACTTCCGGCCGGGTTGCAGCTCGCCTCGCAATTGCCGGAACCGATCTTCACCCCATCGACCAAGGCCGATGAAGGCCACGACGAGAACATCGACATGAAGGAATGCGCGCGCATCCTCGGCGACGAAATGGCGAACCGCGTCAAGGAGTTGAGTCTCAAAATTTATTCGGAAGGGCGTGAACATGCCGCGGGCCGTGGCATCATCGTGGCGGATACGAAATTCGAATTCGGAGCGGTCGATGGAGAATTGCTCCTGATCGACGAATGTCTCACGCCTGATTCCTCGCGCTTCTGGCCGGCGGATCAATACGTCGTGGGCCAGAGCCCGCCGAGTTTCGATAAACAATTCGTGCGCGATTATCTCGAGACGCTCGATTGGAACAAGACGCCGCCGGGCCCGCGATTGCCCGCCGACATCATCGAAAAAACCTCCGCGAAATATCGCGATGCCTACGAGCGGCTAACTGGCGCGCAGTTGTCGTAACGCTTCCTGTCATCCCGAGCCGCGCAGACGGCGAGGGACCTCGCAACTGCAACTCGCGCTATCGCGAAACATTACGCGTTCCCTGACGCATGCGCGGGTTGTAGCGCGAAAGCGGTAGAGCGCATGGGAGATCCCTCGCCGTCTGCGCGGCTCGGGATGACACGACTCTCCGGGCGCTGAGGGAGCGGCGGTTAGCCCAGCAACTCGCTCACCAGCGACTTCTCTTCCTTCAGCTCGGCGACTGACGCATCTGTCTTCGCGCGGCCAAATTCATTCAGCGGGGCATCCTGCACGATCTCCCATTTCCCACCGCGAGCGCGCACCGGAAATGAACAGATCAATCCTTCCTCAATGCCGTAGCTGCCATCAGAGCAAACCGCGACGCTGTGCCAGTCACCCTCCGCCGTGTCGGTCGTGAGCGAGCGCACGGTATCGACGATCGCGTTCGCGGCCGATCCGGCAGAGGAAGAACCGCGCGCCTTGATGATGGCCGCGCCGCGCTGTTGCACCGCCGGAATGAACGTCTCCTTCAGCCACGATTCGTCGCCAATCACTTCCGCGGCGGAACGCCCCTTGATCTTGGCGGTATAGGCATCCGGATATTGCGTCGCCGAATGGTTTCCCCAAATCGTCATGTTGCTGACCTCGGTCACATCCACGCCTGCTTTCTGCGCGAGCTGCGCCTTCGCGCGGTTCTCGTCGAGCCGCGTCATCGCAAACCAGCGCTCGCGCGGGATCGACTTCGCGTTATTCATCGCGATCAGACAATTAGTGTTGCACGGGTTTCCGATTACGAGAACGCGCACATCCGAAGCCGCGTTCTTTTCGATCGCCTTTCCCTGGCCGATGAAAATTTTGCCGTTGATCCCGAGCAGATCCTTTCGCTCCATCCCGGCTTTCCGCGGCACGCTTCCTACGAGCAGCGCCCAGTTCACCTCGCGAAATCCTTCGTCGAGATCGGTCGTGGCTACGACGTTTTTGAGCAGCGGGAAAGCGCAATCGTCCAGTTCCATGACCACGCCTTTGAGCGCCTCGAAGCCGGCGGGAATTTCGATCAAGTGCAACGCGACCGGCTGGTCCGGACCAAACATCGCGCCTGACGCCACGCGAAAAACGAGGGCGTAACCAATCTGACCGGCAGCCCCAGTGATCGCGACTTTGATGGGTGAGTTCATCTCTCTTCTTTAGCCAGAGATGGCAGAGATGAAACAGCGTTTTTTCGGGTGGCTAGTGTACGCTGTCATGCCGCGTAGACGGCGAGGGACCTCACAGTTGCAATCTACCTTGCCGGCAAACATCCCGCGCGATCCAACGGAGACGCGTCTTGTTTCGCGGTAGCGAGCGAGAGCCTGTGAGGTCCTTCGCCGTCTACGCGGTTCAGGATGACACACGCCCCGTTTTCTCCAGAAGCTCCCAGATGAGCTGCATCCGCTTTCGGATCGTCGGGCTCGCGTCGAGGTATTTCACCGTCTTTTGCATCCGCCGGCTCCAGTTCGAATTTGCCGCCGTCCCCGGGACGTTGAATCGATCCTTGCGCGCCAGCAGATCGGTGATCATCACGATTGCGATCCAGGCGTTGCTGGCGAACAGCGCCTTCGTCATCGCCGGATAAAAATCCGCCAAATAATCGAGCCCGTCGCGGGCCTGAACGCCCGCAAACTCCGCGATCCTCACGAGGTCCTCGCGCGCCTGTTCGCGCGTCGGCGCCGTCTCGTCCTGCGCCTCGTCCCACATAGCTCGGATCGGCTTGTGATCGTGCGTCGCGTAGGTCGCGACCGACAACCTTTCATAATCTTCGCCGCGCCTCACCCGCTCCTGTCTGACTTCCCACTGCGGAATCTTGAAACCGGCCACGCCTAACGAATGCAAACTCGGCCGGACGTAATCCGGCACCGTCCCCAGATCTTCGCCGACCACTCGCGTGTCGCCCGACTCCTCCAGAACCGCGCGCAGGTAATCTTCGCCCTCCCGCCGATTCGCTTCGCAGCTTTCCCAGGTGGAATCATCGCGCGGATAGAATTGCGGGATCGCTCCGCCGGTTCTCGCCCACATCTCATCCCACGACAGCGGGAGAAATTCCTGATTCCGTTCCGGCCGCCATGGAAAAGCGTAGATCCTGTAGAAGCCGAGGACGTGATCGATCCGGAAGACATGGAAAATTTTTCGCACGCCGCGGACTCGCTGGCGCCACCAGGAAAAATTGCGCGTCCGCATCACGTCCCAACGGTAAAGCGGCAGCCCCCAGTTCTGCCCCCATTTCTGGGTAAACTCGTCGTCCTTGAAATACGGTTCGGGCGGCGCGCCGCCGGACCATTCCAGAGCGAATTCATCGCGGTGCGAATAGACATCGGCGCTGTAGAGATTCACGCCGAACGGAATGTCGCCCATCAGAGCGACCCCGCGCGCCTCCGCGAATGCTTTCATCGCGATCCATTGGTCGAATGCGACCCATTGGATGTATTTGAAGAATGATTCGCGTCCGGCAAAGCGTTGCTGCTTGTCGGGTGTTTGTGCGGCGAGCCAGTCGCGGGCGGCTACCTCGCTCCGATGTTCTTCCGGCCAACCGTCCCAGGTTTCGCGGTTGCCGTTTTCTTCCATGAGCGCGCGGAAGAACGCGTATTCGGCCAGCCACCCTGCTTCACCTTCGCAAAACAAATCGAACGCCGCGGCGCGGTTCCTATCTTCCTCGGTGCGCCGGGAAAAATTCGCGAAACATTTTTCGAGGAGCGCCATTTTAAGACGGCGCACGCGGTCGTGCTTCACCCCGCCCTTGCGCAGCTTCTCGAGATCGTGTTGTGCGGTCACTTCCTCGAAATCCTCCTGCGGGAGGTCTTCCGGCGAGCCGGGCGCGAGGTGCAAGGTCGTCGGCTCCAGCGCGACGGCGCTGATCGCGTTGTACGGGCTGTGATCGCCCCCCATTTCATTGATCGGCAGCAGCTGGACGACCTTGAATCCAATCCGCGCCGCCCAATCGATGAATTGCCGCAGCGCTTCCAGATCGCCGATGCCGAGGTCGTTCTCTCGCCTGAGGGCGAAGAGCGGTGCGAGGACCCCGGCGATTTTTTGTTCGGGCGAGAGATTCACCGGAAAATGACGAATGACGAATAACGAATAACGAAATAATGACGAAACCCAAATGGCGAAACAAAACTTTGAGCGCGCCTCTTCATTCTAGCTTCGTCATTCGAGCTTCCTTCGACATTCGTCATTCGTGCTTCGTCATTGTCTTCGGACTTGCCAGTCCTCGACCAGTTGCGGCGGGATTTCCTTTAGGAAACGCGAGGGCCGCTGAAACATGTCGCCGTAACCGGCGTTCAGGCGCATGTGCGGGAACGTCAGATAGAGTTCGTCGCGCGCGCGGGTGATCGCGACATAAAAGAGCCGGCGTTCTTCTTCAATCGCGTCGCGGGTTTCCAACGAACGCGTGCTCGGGAACATTCCGTCCGTCAGCCAAATCACGAAGACGGTGTGGTACTCGAGACCTTTCGCCTGATGGACCGACGAGAGGTTGACCGCTTCGTTATCCGCGCTCTGATCCAAGGCCGGCTCCGCATCGATGTTGCTGATCAGCGCCAGTTGCGAAAGAAATTCGTGGACGTCCTTGAACTGCCGCGCAAACGCTGCGAGCTGATTCAGATCTTCCCGGCGCAACTCGTAATTGGTGAAGGTCGCCTTCGCATAATCATCGTAAATCGCCTCCACGATCGACGTGATCATTTCCGACGGCGGATTCGGTTGCCCGCCGGGCGCGATTTCATCGAGCGTATGCGCGAGCTGCTCCCACGATTTCTTTGATTTCGCGCCGACCGCCATCGCGCGCAGTCGCTCCCCAAAGTTTACGTTGTAGCCGGGATCGGTGACCGCGCCAGTGGTTGTGGTCGCGCTATCCTGGTCGGGGTCATCGACTCCGGCTATAGGGGAAGGCGGAGCTTCGCCGAGCGATGTTTCCCACGCGCGCCAGAGATTATCGGCGCTCTTGTTTCCGATGCCCGGCAGCAACTTTACCATCCGCTTGAAGGCAACCTCATCGCGCGGATTCGCGATGAACCGGATGAACGCCGTCACGTCCTTCACGTGTGCCTGCTCGAAGAACCGGACGCCGCTGGTGATCACGTACGGAATCCCGCGGCGCGAAAGTTCGAGCTGCAATTCGATCGCGTGATAATGCGCCCGATACAGGATCGCGATCTCGTTCAGCTCGATGCCTTCATCGCGCAGTTCGAGGATCCGCTGGGCCACGAACTGCGCTTGTTCGCTGCCGTCGTTTAATCCCACCACCGCCGGCCTCACCGAGTTGCTCGGCCGGGTCGCGCTCAATTCCTTCCGGAACTGCTTCACGTTGGCCGCGATCGCCGCGTTCGCGACGCGCAGGATCTCCGGCACGCTCCGATAGTTCAGCTCGATCTTGAAAACCTGCGCGTCCGGATAGCGCTCCGGGAACGCGAGGATGTTTTTGAAATTCGCGCCGCGCCACGAATAGATCGATTGCGCGTCGTCGCCCACCACCATCACGTTGCGATGCTCCGAGGCGAGCGTGTCGATGAAGTCCGCCTGGATCTTGTTCGTGTCCTGATATTCATCGACGAGGATGAATTGGAATTGCCGCCGGTAAAAATCGGCGATGTGCTCGTGCTCTTTCAGCATCCGCAGCGTCTTTTCGAGCAGATCGTCGAAATCCATCGAGTTCGTCGACTTCTTCTTCTTCTCGTAGCGCGCGTGGACGTCCTTGATCTGTTCGAGCAGCGGCAGGAAATACGGAAACTTTTCCGCCAGGAGTGCATCGATCGGCGTTTCGGTGTTGATGACGAAACTAAAAATCTCGGCGAGCACATCGCCTTTCGGGAACCGGATTTCCTTCGGGTTGATCCCGGCTGCGGCGACCACGGTATCGATCAGGTCCTTCTGATCTTCGCGGTCCATGATGCTGAAGCCGCTCGAATAACCGAGCGCGCTTCCATGCCGGCGCAGCATTCGGTTTCCGATCGAATGAAACGTGCCGCCCCAGAGTCCGCTCGCGTCCACCGGCAGGAGATTCGCGACGCGATCGAGCATCTGGCGCGCGGCCTTGTTCGTGAAAGTGAGGAGCAGGATGTTGCGCGGGTCGATCCCGTTCTCGAGCAGATACGCCACGCGATACGTGAGCGTGCGCGTCTTCCCGCTGCCCGCGCCGGCGATCACGAGCAACGGACCCGGTGAAGCGGTCACCGCCGCAAGCTGCTGCTCATTCAGCTCCGCCGCGTAATCGATATTGATCGCGGTCGAATGCGGGGCGCGCTGGAGCGTGTATTCGCGGGACATCGGGCGTAACGCTCCCGTGTTGCTACCCGCTCTTCAATGGAAATATGGCTGCCGGATTATTTCGTTACGTCGCGCGCGGCGACGGCGGCTTCTCGCCTTTGCGGGTAAGCTCTTCCAGCAGCTCGATTTGAATTTGTTGGATCTCGAAAAGGCGGTTGTACTGGCGCCGCAGAAGGTGATCGATTTTTTCGTGCAGGTGCCGGATTTCGAGTTCGGCTTTTAGATTGATCTTGTAATCGTTTTCGCCGCGTAAACGGTCCCGCGCTTCGCTCCGATTCTGGCTCATCATGATGACCGGCGCCTGCAGGGCCGCGATCGCGGACAGGACCAGGTTCATCAAAATGTAGGGAAACGGATCGAACGCTCGGGTGGCGAGGATGAAGCTGTTGCCGACGACCCAGACCAGGAGAATCATGCCGAAGACAATGATGAATGTCCAACTGCCGCCGAACGCGGCGATGGTGTCGGAAAGTTTTTCTCCGAAGGTAAGTTCCCTCTCGAACTGTTTGCTGATGTCGCTCGAGAGGATTTCGTGCGCTTGCAGACTTTCGACGACTTCCTGGTCGAGCGCGGAGAGCTCGCCGACTTCGTCCTCCAGGACCTCCTTTACGTAATCCCGGCGGAACTTTCCCAGGTCGTCATAGCAGATGAAACCTTTGCCATCCCACTGTGGGTCCTTCTTCTTGATGAAGTCGGAGAGGGAAGGGCGAACTACCTCGCCGATGGTGCCGTTCTCCGGCGACTTAAGTTGCTTGCAGATTTGACACTCGACTTGCGCGGCGGCTTGGATGTTCGCCATGACCCTGTCATAGCCCGCAGGTTCGCTAAATGTCGAGCGCTTCTGTAGCCGCCGCCCTGTGGGCGGCGTGAGATCGATTGTAGGCGTTTCTGTGAAACGCCAGCGAGGCGTCTGACACAAACGCCCTACAACGCTTCGCATAGCGAAGCGGCTACAGAAGAGCGGCAGAAGAGATCTCAGCGCAGCGTCACCGAGCGCGAGGCGGAGCGGCCGTGATCGTCCAGTGCGGTCAGTTGGTAAATGCCGGGCGTCGGTTTCCAGCAAAGCACTTCGTGAGCGTCGCAGGTGCCGATGAAGGTCTTGTCGGCAAACCAATAGAGTTTTCTCACGCCGCTCTCGGTTTGGGCGCGGAGTGGAATACCGGGTGTGGTCGTGGAGAATTGCGAGAGCGTCATCTCGTTCGCGGGTAAAGTAATTTTGGGCGGATGGCCGGCGCGGGCGAGGAGGTCACTCGCGATTGTTGGCAGAAAAGGCGGCGGCAATTTTCTCGGAACGCCGGCCCGCTCGAAAAGCGCGAGCAAATCCGACGGCCAGAATTCGTAAACTTCTCGTTTTAATACCCGCGTTCCGTCGTCCTGATCGACCCGCAAACCCGTCGTGGCATCCACCAAAACTTCGCGATGCACATCGCAGGTCGTGATCGGAGAAATGCCGGGAATGAACCAGCTCTCGCTGCGATGCGGGCACGATGGTCCCGGAAGCTGGCCGGAGACCGAACAGAATTCCACGCGCTTCAGGTTCGAGCCGGGCGGCGGCAGATGCGGATCGGCGCGCGAGGGTCGGCTCGCGCGTAACCCGTCGATCATTTGAAACAGGAGCGGTGCTGCGCCGGTGCGTCCGATGAATGCGGGATTTCGGCGGCCGTCGAAATTGCCGACCCAGACCGCGAGCACGTAACGATCGAAAACCGCGACCGACCAGGCGTCGCGAAATCCATGCGAGGTGCCGGTTTTCCAAAAAACTGGCGCGCGCTGACTAGAGTCGGTGTTTGTCATTCCTGGCCGCGGGATTTGTCCGAGCATTTCGAGCGTGAGAAAAGCCGCCTCCGGACTGAGCACCCGCTTGCTCGCACTCGCGGGCTCTTGCAAAAGGCGGCGAAGCGGCTGGAGCCGCCCGCCATTCGCCAGCGTCGCGTAAAGGCGCACCAAATCTTCCATCGTCACTTCGGCGCCGCCGAGCGGCAATGAGAGTCCGTAATACGACTCCGGGTGCGGCAGATGGACATCCGCGATGCGAAGGAATTCATACAGGTTCGGGTGCGCCAGTTCCGAGGCCAGCGTGACGGCGGGCACATTCCGGCTGCGGGCCAGAGCGTCGGCGGCGCGGATCGGTCCGAGAAATTCGCGATCGAAATTCTCCGGGTTGTAATCGCCGAAGCTGTGCGGCGCGTCCTTGAGCAGGGTGAGGGGATGAATGCGCCCCTGATCGAGCGCCAGCGCGTAAACAAATGGCTTCAGCGTCGAGCCCGGCGAGCGCGGCCGTCGCGTGCCATCGACCTGCCCCTGGATTTCCTTGTTCCAGAAATTGGCGGAACCGACATCCGCGAGAACTTCCATCGTCTGGAAATCGATCAGGAGCGCCGAGGCATTTTCGATTCCGCGCTGACGATGCTGCGCGATGTAATCCGTCAGACGGCGTTCGAGGATTTGCTGAAGCGAAAGATCGAGCGTCGCGCGTATCTCCGGTCCACGCGTCCTGATCGCGAGTATGCCCTGAACGAAATGCGGAGCGATCAGCTCCGTTCTCGTCCGCGCTTCCGGACGATACAACTCATTTGAAGACCGACGCTGTTGCGCGGCGGTGAGGACTTCATTTTCCCGGCCGGCAAGCAAAGCACGGCGCGTCGGGCTTTGCGGAATCAAGCTCAGCGCGACGGCTTCCGGTCCGCTCAAGCGCGTTGCCGTTTTGCCAAAGTAAATTTCACTGGCCGCACCGGCGCCTTCGATGTTCCGCCCATAGGGCGCGAGGTTCAGATAGGCCTCGAGGATTTGGTCTTTCGAGTAATGACGCTCGAGCTCGAGCGCGTAGAGAATCTGCCGGCATTTTCCGCCGAGCGTACGCGTGTGAAGATGAAACCGTAGCCGGGCGAGCTGCATCGTGATGGTGGAAGCGCCCGCTCGTGGATGGCCGGAACGTGCGAGGTTCCAGCCGGCGCGAAGTAGCGGGACCGGATTTACGCCCAGGTGTTGCCCGAAATACTTGTCCTCGAACCGAACCGTTGCGTCGATCAGGGACGGCGAGATATCGCGGAGCGGCGTCCAGATTCGATATTTCTGGTCCGCGGTGAGCGTGACGCGAAGCAGGTTACCGTTTCGATCGCGGACGCGCGTCGAAAAATCGATCCCTTCCAACAACGGCGGTTTCGGAAGCGCGAGCCAAACTGCCGCAAGCACCATGGTAATGAAAACGAGGCGACGCAGCCAACGGCTTCCCAAGGAGCGGCGGTTTCCAAACCGCCGACGCTTCTCCGGCGATTTCGAAATCGCCGCTCCTTGTTCGGATTTATTTGGTGACACTGATCTTCCCGCCCAAGCCGCGGGCCTTCACGTTGCGGTCGTACATCGATTCCGCGAAGACCGGCGGCACGACGAAGCTTCCTCGATTGCACGACTTGATTTGATAGGTGATCTCGAGGGTCTGCTCTTGGATCGTCGCGTAGAACACCGCCCGATCTTCGCGGACCTCGACGTAATCGACGCCGTTGATCGATGAGATGCCAGGCGATAGCGACGTCCCGACAATTTCAAAACCGCCGGGCAGGAGATCGATCACCGCCACGTTCGTGATTGGTTCGTGCCGGAGACTTCGCACCCGGAGCCGCACCGTTACCACATCGCCCAGTTGCGTGCTCGTGACCGGCTTGCCGGCTTTGTCCAACAGCTCGCGATAAATTTCCAGGCCGTCGCTTATTGTTTTGTTCGAAAGCTGGCGATCGAATCCCGCCTCCACCACCTGGAAAAATGCGCCGGGCGGATTCAGAGCGGTCGTGCTCCGGAAACGCACCCCGCCGGCATCGCCCGAGAAATTAACTCGTTGCAGCAATTTCTTCCCAGTCGTCAGGCGCTTTTCTTTCTTCGCCTTGTCGATTTCGTCGATCGAGAGCTCCGGCAGATTTTGCGCGACCATCTGCGAATAGGATTTCAGCGCGAGGACGGCATACGCGGCTGAGAGCGTGTTGAACGTTCCCTCGCTCACCGGCTTGAGGATGTTTTCAAATTCCGCGCCCGACAGTTTCTTCAAGCGCGCTGGAAACTCGCGCGCCAGGACCGCGATGTATTGAGCGTCCGCGCCCAACGGTTGATAGAAGTCGGAGATCTCCTTCGGATCGTGCTGGCCGATTTTGTAACGCGCGATCAGTTTCCCGGCCTCGTCCTCCTTCTTCAGGATGTGGAGCGCCCCGGCGAGATAGACGCCGGTGAGATCGGTGGGCCAGGTCTTCTCGAAATTCTTATCGAGATAATCCCGCAGGTTCAGAATGTAATTCGTGGTCACGACCGCTTCGCGACTGAGCAAATAGATGGCGTAGGCGACCGTGCGCGCCTCATCCAGACTCGACGGCTCCTTGGCGACCATGGCCTGCAAATTCCGTTGACCGCTCGCGAACATCTCCGACGGAGGCGCGAACCCGGCCGCTTTCGCCTCGATCAGGAAATGCATCGCGTAAACCGACATGAAGTCGATTCCCGCGCCCTTTTCCGGGCCCCAATAACCGAACGCGCCCTGGTCGTTTTGGCGCCGGCGCAAAACCGCGAAGACTTTTTCGAGCTGCGCGTTCACCTCTTTGCGGTCCAATCCGAAGTCGGCTTCGTTCGCGAGCACGAGGCGGCAAAAAGCGCCGCTCGCGATCTGCTCGCTGCATCCGTGCGGAAATTCCTTTAGATAAACATCAAGGCCGTGCGCGAGGCCGAGCGGCATGGCCGAGACGGACGCGATCAGTTTGCGGAACTCCGGATACATCTCGCGCGTCTTCGCGACATCGATGCTCGTTTTCGTGAAGTTGCCGCTCCGAACCTGCGTCATGAATGTCGCCGGCGGCCGGACGCTGATCGTCGAACGCAATCGCGTCTCTTTTCCGGCGGTAGTGGCGATAAATGTGATCGTGCCCGAGCCGAGCTTGTCGTTCACGTGCACGGAGAACGAGGTGGTTTGCTCGCGTCCGTCGGCAATCTTCAACGTTTGCGACGGCGTCTTCACGATCTGGACATGCTCCGAACTTTCGGCGCGGATCTGCACCTCCGCGTTTTCGCCGGAGCCTTCGACATTGTTCGCGACCGTCACGCCCACCTCGAAATCGTCGCCGGGGGCAGCGAGCACCGGCACGCTCGGCGTAATGACAAACGGTCCGCGAATCAACGCATTCTTTTGCGCCGCGCCCGTCGCCTCATCCGCCACCGCAACCGCCATGACGGTAAGCGTGCCGCTGAAATAATCCGGCACGTTGTAAATTAATTCACGCGTCGTGGCGTCGGCATCCACGATGCCGGACCAGTAAACCACCGGCTTTTCCGTGACACGCTTGAACGGATTCAATTGCTTGGGGTTATCGCCATCGCCGCCGAACGCGGACATCGAGCGCAGGATCGAAAATTCCGGCATGATCAAGTCCATGATCTGGCCGGTCTCGACGCCAAGCGCGCATTTGCGGAAGAAAAATCCGAGCGGGTCGGGCAATTTGTAATCGCTCACCTGCAGGATGCCTTGATCGACCGCAAACACAGCGATCCGTGACGGCCGGTCGGTCTTGTAACTGATGTGAAACGGCTCGCCCGGTTTCGCGATCGCGGCGGTTTGCAGATCGACCTTCAAGCGCCGCTTCTCGATGTTCGCGATGAACGGCACCACGCCGTAGCTGAGTGGACTCGTGAAAATTTCCTTCGAATCGAGGGCGCGAATCAGCGCAACGTTGATGTAGCCGCTGCCTTCGAAATTATCCGGCACTTTGATTCGCTGGACGCTGCTGGCCGCGTCGGTTTTGAACCACTGCAGCGCGTACACTTTGTCGCGCTCGATCGTGATCAGGCCGCTGCCGGCGTACGGCGCGGTGATGCTGATCTCGATTTCCTCGCCGCTATTGTATTGCTTGCGCGCGAGCTTCACTTGCAGCTCCGCGTTCTTGTCGAGCGCCCGCTTCATGATCCCGCTGCCGACAACCGAGAAACGAATCCGGCTGAGTTTGCGTCCGCCGTCGTCGCGGAGCTCCACGATGTAATCGCCCGGATCGCTCGTCGGGAGTTGATAACGAAGTCCATCCGCGGCAACGGCGATCTTCTCCGACTTGGCAACGCGCGCCTTCAAGACCGACTCGTATCCGTAGCTGCCGTTTGGTTTCTTCGCCACGACCGAAACGTGCTCCTCCGCGATCACCTCGATCGTGATGTTCTCGAGCGCGATGTGTTTGAGTTGCGGATCGACCGCGAGCAAATCGACTACGCGCGGCGTGTTCGCGTTGATGTAACTCAGATTGCCGTCGCTCTTGTAACCGACCACGTAAGGCAGCGCCGAGACGAGGACGGAAGCCTGGCCGGTGATGCTGCGGCCGCCTTCGCCCTCGAAGGCTTCAGCGAAGAATTGCATCTGGTAAGTGGCATCGGCAAAGCGGTCGAGCTGGAGATCGAACTGCGCGGCGCCTTCGGCATTCGTGTTCTGCTCGCCGAGATCCACGGTTTCGTGCTGCCGCTCTTTTTTCTCGTCGAGGAGCGCGTCGTAAAAGCTGTAGTCGGGAAATTCCGAAAACGAAAAGCTCGCCGGCGAAAGCTCGACCCGGCTCTTGATCCGCCGGTCCGAAGCCGGCGTTCCGTAAAGATTCGCCAGCGCGATCGACGCGCTCATGTCTTTGGGATCGACCCAGCCGTGCGCCGAAGTTTTGGAGAGGCGCGTCTCGATCTTCATGCGATCCGGCAGAAACTCTTTCACGTTCACGGTGGTCGAGCCGAGCAGCGTCGAGCGCTTGTTGTTCTTCACCAGATAGACGTTGATCGTGTATTCGCCGGTCGGCGATTCGTAGGCGGTCGTGTAGCTGACTTCCGCGAAACCAACGGCGGGGAGCGCGAGCTTTTTTGTCTGGACGGTGAGCGCGCGCGCATCGATCACTTCGGTTTCCACAGGAAGACCGGTGAGACGGCCCTTCCAGTTTCGCTGTTTGATAACGAGACCGATGTGCATTTCATCGCCGGGGCGATAAACGCCGCGCTCAGTGAAAACGAAAGCGTCGAGGTCTTCGGCCAGAACGGTGGTCACGCCATCGACCTCGAACCGCGAGAAGTTGAGCATCCGATCGTCGCGCGCATACGGAATGAAACTGATGTCCTCTCCAAGTCGCGCGACATAAACGACCGGCTTTTTCTCGTGCTCGTTTTTCTCGACTGAAGCGAAGGTGACGCGGCCGTCGGCCGAAGTCTTCGCGCTTTGCACCGCGATTCCATTTCGGCCGAGGAGCTCAACCATCACGCCGCCGACCGGCTGGCCGGTCTTGATGGATGCGACAAAAACGTCGCTGGTATGATCGGCATTTTTCTTTATCAGCAACCCGAGATCGCTGACGAGGATGAAGCGGCTCGCCGTCGCGCCCTTGATGAATTTTTTCGTGACCGGATCCCAGCCTCGTGCTTTCAGAAAGAACAGGCCGCGTTCGCTGCCGCCGTCGGAAGGTTTTTGGAGATACTTCGAAAAATCGAAGGCGGAATAATTCGCCTTCCATTTGTTTTGGAGATTGATGGTCTGGTCCTCCCGCGCGATGCGCGAGATGTTGTCCTGGTCGAAGGAGCCGTGCTTGAATTCCGGCGCCTGGAATTCGCCTTCCGTCTGGCTGACGAGGTGATTGATCTGGGTCGAAAGCACGCGATCGATCTCGAACTTGATCACCGGGACGCCGCGCGATCGGATGGAGAGTTTTCGTTCGCCGCTCAAAGCGAGCAGCCCGCCGTCGCCTTGGATATCGATTTCCTGCGGCAGCTCTGGCGCGACAAGGACGCTGGTAAAATTCTCGGCGAGATCGTAACCGCTGCGCGCACGCAAACTTTTATCGATCCGCACATAGAGCTGGCCGTCGCCTTCGAGTTTGAATTTGAAATGATGGTCGCGGGAATGGTCCTTCTCGGTCGGGATCGCAGTGAACTTGACCACGGTCGCTTGTTCGAGGATTTCGTCGGTGACCTCCTCCGAGTTCGCCCATTTGGCCTCGGGTTTCTCCGCACTGCTTTCTTCATCCTCGTCGCTACCGCTTTCTTCAGACTTTTCCTTCGTCGCGCTTTCATCGCTGGAGCTTTCCTCGGTCGCAGTTTCCTCGCTGGACTCTTCCGTCTCCGACTTCTCGGATTTTTCCGGCTCGCGCTTTGGCAGGAGATAGATGTGGAGCGCCTTCGCCAGTTCGGCGGTGCTGATATCGCCGGTGGTTTCGACATTGAGAATTTGCTCCGGCTCGCCCTCCTTGTTGCGAACCACGCTGCCATCGATCGATTTGATTTTGAAGGCGGTCTCCTTCGAAGGGATCAACGTCTTTTCCTCGACGGCTTCCTGCATTTCCGCGCCACCCTGCGCGGTGCGAAGATCCTTGTTGATTGTGACCCGCATGAAATCTTCACTGGCCGGCAGCACGATGGGGGAGCTGCGCAGAAAGGCCTGTCGATTGTGCAAACCATAAACGACGGAGAAGTGCGGCGCGGGGTCGTTAGGCGCGAACACGTTGGAATCGCCGAGCATCTTGAGCGCCGCGTGCTTGTCGAGCTCGCCCGGCTCGACGGCGTGGGTCAGGTCGATGGTGGCGATGACGCGCTGCACTCCCGGCTCTTTTGCGTCCTCAGAAAAAATGACGCTCTTGATCTGGGCGCGGAATGGCGGCGTAGCCGCTTCGTACTCGAACTTGTCCATGCGGACGTGCGAAGGAAACAGCTCCCTGTCAAAAATAATGCGAAACTTCCGGTCTGCGGGCCAGTCTTGCGCCGGGGTAAAGACCAGCTTGCTGTCGTTATTCCACTTCCAGGTTCCAGCGGTGGCGGGCTCGAGACGCACGCGGGGCAACGCGGGATTTTTCAGGTCCTCCAGGCGAGCGGCCGGCTCACTGAACTCGATGGCGAGCGGAGGAAACTTCAGCTCTTTGTCGAGCGGGGTGACCGGAATGGCCGCGACGGTTGCGTAAACCTTGTGCGGCTTCGGCTGGCGTTGATACCACTTCCAGGTCCAAACCGAGCCGCTGGTGATCAGGAACGCCAGCAGGACAATCGCGGCGGCGAGAATGGGATGTCCGCGCCGGAAGAGAACCACGCGGGCGAAGCCGAGCTGGAGCCAGCGCGGCGGGTTCCAGGAGAGCTGGCCAAAGACCGTGCGAAAAATCATTCTGAGCCACCGCGCCAGCCAGGCGAACGGGCGAATCAACGGCCACAAAAAATTGAGCATATAGGGTGCGTCCTTTTCGGCGCTGACTGAGAGACGTTCAGTCGCAGGGCTCTTGCATGCGGCTGCCGAACGCTATCGAGCCGTGATAAATCGGGGAAGAACCAAATGCTTTTGCGTTCGCAATCGCTCGGATCAGCGCGTTTTCAGAAGCGCGATCGCCACGCGGCGCGGCTTGGAATACCACCGCCATCGATGGAGGCGCGCGGCGGCGCTGCGCGGCCTAACGAAGAAGATGAGCGACCACAAAAACGTGCGCATCAGCTCGCCCCCGACTGTCAATCCACGCGCCTTCAAATCTTCGGCATAGGTCAGTTCCGTCACTTCCTCGGTGATGAGCGGCTCGCTTCTCTTGAACGCCGTCGCCAGCTCCGCAGGTGAGGGGCGATAACCGGTGTCGATGGGGTCTGCATGATACGGGTAACTCGACGGCACCGTCGCCAGGATGAATCCGCCAGGGCCCACGATCTCCTCACATGCCGCGGCGACCGCCTCTCGGTTGCGGACATGCTCCAGAAGATTCGAAAGGAGAACGCATTTGAATCCCATTCCTTTGAGCCGGCGCATCACCTCGGGGTCAAGAATGTCTCCGGCGAAATCGACTCCCTCATCCTCCTTCAGGTCGGAATGAACGATCTTGATGCCTGCCTTTCGCAAGGGCGCGAACAATTCGCTCTCGACGTGCGGCTTGGTCACCTCCCGGAAGTGTCGCGTCGAGGAACCGAGGTTCAGCAGCGGCGATACGCCGGGCAAATCGAGGAGGATGCGACGGAGCCGGATTGCTTCGGCTTTGAACACCGGAAGAAAGTCGCGTCGTCACCGAATTCGTCAAGGGACGCAGCGGCTGCGGGAGCGAGTTCTTCTTGAACCGCCTGCGGCGGAACTTAGACTCCGTCCGTGGAAGAAGCCGAAGTTCCGCTCGAGCATCTGCACGAGCAAATTCATCACACCGCAGAACATGGCGGCCCTCCATGGATTTCCTGGGTGGCATTGAGCACAGCGATTCTTGCCGTTCTCGCCGCGATCTCAGGACTGCTCTCGGGTAAACATGCCAACGAAGCGATGATGAGTCAGATCCAGGCGTCGGATCAATGGGGCTATTACCAGGCCAAGAGCATCAAGGGCGCGATCCTGGAAGCGAAGACAACTCTGGCAGAAGCGGCGACCGAGAAGGACAAGGAAAAAGCGGCGCAATATCAGGAGGAACAAGCGGAGATCAAACTCGAAGCCGAACACAAAGAGGCGGAAGCGAAATCCAATTTTCATAAACACGAGGTTTTCGCTCGCGGGGTCACGATGTTTCAAATCGCCATCGCGATCGCGGCAATTTCCGCCCTGACCAGAAAACGTAGCTTCTGGGTTGTCAGCATGGTCTTCGGTCTCGTCGGCTCGGTCTTTCTCGTGCTCGGGTTGATCGCGCACTGATTCATGCGCGTTCTCTCGATCGATGCCTCGCTCCGCAACACCGGCGTGGCCGTGATCGATGCCAATGGCGGAAAGCCACGCGCGCTTTATTTTGGCGTGATTCATAACGGCAAGGCGCTGCGCTCGTCGTCGTGCCTGGTCGCAATCCGCGATCGGCTCGCGGAGTTGATCCAGACGCACGAGCCCGATTGCTGCGCGCTCGAATCGGTCATTTACGTGCAGAGTTACAAGACGGCGATCACGCTCGGCGCCGCGCGCGGCGCGGCCATTCTCGCGGCGGCGGAACGAGGCCTGCCTGTTTTTGAATACGCGCCGACCCGGATCAAACAGGCCACGGTTGGCCGGGGAAACGCGGACAAGAACCAGGTGGCGTTCATGATTCGCGCGTTACTCGGGCTGACGGAGACACCGGGACCGGATGCGGCGGATGCGCTCGCGATCGGGCTGACCCATTTGCGGTCGCAGGAAGCCGCGCGGCTCGGAGTTCCGGGAGGAGCGCAAATATGACGGACAATTCGCTGTCCGTTCGCTGGCTCGGACGTGTCGCATTTGCTGACGCGCTCGCGCTGCAGGAAGAGCATGTCGCGAGGAAGCGAGTGGATCGCTCGTTAGGCGACGAACTGCTTTTATTGGAGCACGAACCCGTTTACACGATCGGCCGCACGCCGGACAAATCGAGTCTGCGCGGCATGGCCCATCTTCCGCATCCGCTCTTTCCCATCAATCGCGGCGGCCAGGCCACTTATCACGGACCGGGACAACTGATCGGTTATCCGATCATCGACCTGCGCGAATGCGGACAAGATCTGCATCGCTATCTGCGTTGGATCGAGGCGTTGCTAATCGAAACCTTGGCGGAAGTGGGAATTACGGCCACGACGCGCCAGGGTTTGACCGGCGTCTGGATTGAAGATCGAAAAATCGCGTCGATCGGCGTGGGGGTTCGACACTGGATTACGATGCACGGATTCGCCCTGAACGTCTGCGGCGACCTCGCGCCCTTCGACCAGATCGTGCCGTGCGGGATCGCGAACGTGACGATGACTTCGATTGAAAGGGAGACTGGCCATGAATCTTCGGTCGTCGCAGTTGCTTCCCGCGTGGAGAAAATTGCGTTGAGGCAGATTCGAGCGTTGCACACCGTGGAGGTGCTTGCCGCGGCGAACGCCTGAAGCCATGTCCATCCCACTCGAAGACAACGTTTCCGATATCATCGGAAAAGCACAGCGCGGCCTGGGCATCTCCGATAGTCAGCTCGCGGAGAAGTCTGGGGTTGGTGTCGAGAAAATCCGAAGGGTGCGCGATGGAAATTTTGACAACGCAGCGATCGAACGCATCGCACCCGCTCTGAAATTGAATGCAGCAGCTCTTCGGAAATTGGCGGAGGGCAAATGGCAAACGGAAGCGGTCGGTGAAATCGAAGGCCTCGCCCAGTTCAACACGACCTATGGCGACATGACTGTGAACGCCTATCTCGGCTGGGATCCTGTGACACGGGAGGCTGTGGCATTCGATACCGGCGCGAATTGCGGCGACATGCTGCAACAAGTCGAAAAGAAGAAGCTGAATGTGAAATTAGTCCTGCTCACCCACGCGCATCCCGATCACGTGGCGGATTTGCGCCGGCTGCGGAAGGCGACGGGCGCGCCGGTTTACATTTCCGAGCTCGAAGCGGAAGAGGGAGCGCAACCGATCGCGGAAGGAAAACGCTTCACGGTAGGATCGCTCGAAATCGAAGCGCGATTGACTTCAGGTCATTCCCCCGGCGGGATGACTTATGTGCTCACCGGACTCGCGCGTTTGATCGCGGTCGTGGGCGACTCGCTTTTTGCAGGCTCGATGGGAGGCGGCAATGTTTCCTATGAGGACGCGTTGCGAAATAACCGCGAGAAAATTTTAACACTGCCGGACGAGACCATCATTTGTCCGGGGCACGGTCCGCTCACCACGGTTGGAAAAGAGAGACGCGACAATCCGTTTTTTGCTACGTTAGGCGCATGAACATCGGTTTCGTGGGCGTGGGTAGAATGGGCGCGAACATGGCGCGGCGATTAAAGGATCGTGGCTTTCACGTGACGACACTGTTTGACATAAATCGGGCGGCGGTCACCGCGCTCGCGCAGGAATTGGGAAGCTCGGCCAGTCCAACACTTGGCGATGTGAGCGCCGGCGCCGACGTGATTTTTACCATCGTGACCGATGACGCGGCGATGCGCGAGATCTTCACGGGCGCCGACAACCTCCTTACGAATGCGAAAGGGAAGTTGTTCGTCAATTGCGCCACGGTGTCGCCGGAGATTCATGTGAAAGTCGAGCGCCTGGCCGAAGCAGCCGGCGCGGCGTCGCTCGAGGCGTGCATGGCGTCGAGCATCACCCAGGCGCGCGAAGGCTCGCTTTATCTGATGTGTGGCGGGCGCGAAGAAAACTTCCGGCGCGCCGAGCCGATTCTGAAGGAACTGAGCGGGTCGCTGCGCTACGTGGGCAAGGCGGGCGAAGCCGCGAAGGTGAAAGCGCTGGTTAACATGGTGATGAACATCAACACCGCGGGGCTCGCGGAAGGGCTCGGCCTCGGCGATGCGCTTGGCCTCGATCTCACCATGTTGCGCGAGGTGTTTTCGCAAACCGGCGCGGCCTCGCGGGTCCTGCAAACGGACGGGGAAGACATGCAGAATCGAGATCATGCCTGCTTCTTTTCGGCCGCGCATGCGGCGAAGGACAGCGGCATTGCGCTTCAACTCGCGGAGCAGAACGGACTCGATCTTCCGCTGGCGCGCGAGACGAAGGCGCAATACGACCGCATGGTTGATGTTGGTCTGGGAGACCTGGACAAATCGGGTCTGGCGGAGCTGACGTTCAAAGGACGATTGACAGCTCAGACCGGGCCGTAATCGCCGTTCAGATCAGTCACGGTTCTGCCAGAAGGAGCTCCGCTTCGCCCACGGCGATGGCGCCGTCGGACAAGATCTCGGCGCGCAATCCTCCGTTGTCTTCTAGAAATTTCTCGGTCCCCGGCGCAAAAGCCTGATCGAGCCAGTAACACGGTTTGCAATGGCCGGTGCCGCGAAGACGAACACCTTGGATGGCAAATTCCTCGCCGATCAAGGTATTGAGATCGATGCCGGAGACGATGACGTTTCGCCGCAACACGCCGGGCGATTTGCTCGTTAGGCCGGAATGCCGGGCGAGCTTCTCGAAAACTTCGGAAGCGAAAAAGGTGATCTGTCCCTTGTAATTGTCCCGGTAATCGTAAAAGCGATCGCCGCGAATTCCGTGGCCCGCGACGCAATCGATCCGCGGCACTTCGACCAATGGGTAATCATCCGGCAGCTTACCATGATGTCCGAAATAATTGTGACCGGGCGAAATGAAAATCTGCCGGATCAGCATGGAATCGAGAGGTTATCCGACGCGGAAACGGATTTCGCGGATGATCTTGCCGCCGAAGCGCTGTTTCAATTTGCGCAGAATCTCCGCCTTGGAGATTTGCTCGAATTGATAGTGCAGGGCGGGTTGAAGAACGCGAACGGACAGAACTCCATCGCGCAAAGTCACGGGACAGGAATGAGCGGCGATAAACTCGCCGACAATGGTTTTCCAAGCCTCGATCACTTCCGTCTCGCGGAGGCGATCGCTCAACCCGAGCTGCTGCATCAGCTTCGGAAGCAAATCCGCGGGCGCCTGCCAGCGATCGGGCCTGGTCTTATTCGCCGGCAGTCCGCGCCATTCGGCGATAACGGCAGCGCGCAGGGATGCGTTCATGCGAAACGCGCCCTAGTATTTCCGCCGCATGTTGCTCGGCAAAATATTTAACTCGGTCCGGTACTTCGCGACGGTCCGGCGGGCGATGGGAATGCCGCGTTCGCTCAGGATCTCGACGATTTCCTTGTCGCTCAGGGGCGAGCCTGAGTCCTCGCTCTTGACGAGATCCAGGATCGCTTCTTTCACGCTGGTATTGCTCATCGATTCGCCGCTCGAGGTCTGGTAACCGGGCGTGAAGAAATATTTCATCTCGAAGACGCCCTGAGGCGTGGACATGTATTTTCCAGAGATGGCGCGGCTCACGGTGGTCTCGTGTACGCCGACGATGTCTGCGATCTGCACCATGGTCATCGGTTTCAGGTGAGCCGTGCCGTGATCGAGGAATTCTTTTTGCCGCAGGACAATCTGGTGCGCGATGTTCGAAATCGTTTGCTGGCGCTGATGGATCGATTTGATGAGGAATTTGCCGCTCCGGATTTTGTCGCGGATGTAATCTTTCACTTCACTGCCGTTTCCATCCTGCGACATGATGTCTTTGTAGGTATTGCTGATGCGCAGGTGCGGAATTTGTTCGCCGTTGAGGATGACCTGGTATTCGCCGTCGATCTTCTCGACGGTGACATCTGGCAGGACGTAATTTTGGGGCGCGGCGGCGAAAATCTGTCCCGGCCGCGGATCGAGCTGCGCGATGTTATTGGCGCATTTTTGAACTTGCTCCACGCTGATGCCCATGCGGCGCGCGATCTCGGGGAAGCGCCGTTTTCCCAGGTCGGGCATGTGGTCCTGGATGATTTTGTATTCGAGACTGTTCCCTTTGCCTTCGCGTTTTAATTGAATGAGCAAGCACTCGCGCAAGTCGCGCGCGCCGACACCGGGCGGGTAAAAGCTCTGGACGAGCAACAGCATCGTCTCGAAATCCTCCTGGGCGATCCCGGTGTTGAGCGCCATGTCTTCGGGCGTGACCTGGAGGAATCCGTTGTCATCGATATTGCCGATAATGAGCTCAGCGGTCTTGCGATCGTCGGCGTCGAGGGGCGCCTGGTTGAGTTGCCCCATGAGATGTTGTTGCAGGGTCTCCTGGGTGGCGATCGAATCGAAAAAGAACTGGCGCTTTTCCTCATCATCCTGCGAGCGCGCGCTGTAGCTTCCGGATTGCGCCATGTAATCGCGCCACTCGTCGTCGAGCTTCGCGAGTTGATCGAACTCGGCTTTGAATTCCTCATCGGCCGTGGGCGCGGGCGGTTCTTCGGAACCGTCAGCATTGGGTTCCGTGGCGAGCTCTTCCAGGACCGGGTTGGTCTCCATTTCCTGCTGGACCAGATTGCGCAGTTCGAGGAGCGGCGCCTGAAGGATGAGCAGGCTTTGCTGGAGCTGGGGCGCAAGGACCTGCTGGAGGGAGAGGTTTTGCGATTGATGCATCCCTGGGCCGGCCATAAGTCCCTTGAGGCTACTCGCTCAGAGGGTCTAAAAGCAAGCAATTACCGCGCCGCGAGCTAGATGAACCTGGCAAGATTTTGTCAGGAATACGACTTGCTTTTAAAGGAGGCGAACCTAGTTCGCTCCATGAAATTTTTGTCAGCTCTCATTGTTACCTGCCTCTGCGTCTTGCTCATCAACGCTTCCGCCGCGGAGCCATCGAAAGAAAGCCAGCAGTTGATGGCCCTCGTCAAAGAAGTCCAGGCCCAGCATGCCGCGATCGCGGACAACCAGACCAAGATCGATGCGAAGCTCGTTACGGTCGCCGAGGCCCTCCGCCTTGCCCGAATCTATGCCAGCCGCTCAGGGAAGTAATATGCGCACGACCATTCTTTGTTTCTTAGCCGCGACGGCGGTCTTCTCCGCCTTGCATGCACAATCGCCGATGCCAGTAGTTGTCCCCGCGATGACCCCGGCTGCGAAAACGCAGGCACCCGCTGTATCGGCTGAGACCGCAGACTTAACTCAAGAGGCCGTGAAAGCCTTGCAGGCGCTGAAAGCTGCGAATGAGGAAATCCTGAAGCAACAGGCGGCGGCCCTGCAGAAGTTGGACGAAATGGAAAAGGCCGCTAACGAACTTCGGATCTTCTCGAAACGCGGGTAGCAGCCGGGACGTTCCTGGTTTCTACAGCCCGGCCATGTCCCACTTGCGGATTGTTTCCTGGATTAGCTTCGTGAGCTTGTCGTTTACTTTCGCGAAGTAAGTCTTCGCTTTGGCGAGATCGAATTTCGGGTAACCCTGCCCATCCTTGTAGAGTGTGATGCTGGATGGATTCGGGTACGCGCTCCAGGTTCCGGGCGAAGGGTTCGCCGTCACCATGTCCTGATTATAGCGCTCGCGATGCACGAGCGAAGGATCGATCGCCATCATGAACGCATTTTCGTTTTCGGCGGCGTGGCCTCCGTCCTCGCCGAAAACCTCGATGGTTACGTCGGTGCAGTAGGCCCACCAATTCACCACCAGCATCCGCGTGCCGGTTTCGCGGCCGACCTCCTGGCTCAACGCATTCAAAATCGCCGTCTGACCGCCGCCATGTCCGTTGATCAGGATAATGTTTTTGAACTTGTTCTTCGCGAGTCCGACGAAAACGGCGCGCACATAGGCGCGATACGCATCTTCCGGCACGGTGAAGCTTCCCGGATATGCGTCCATCACGCCGGTAAATCCGTACGGTATGACTGGCGCGATCATCGCATTCAAGCGTGGCGCAATTTCTTTGGCAATGGCGACCGGCGCGATGATATCGGCGCCGTTCGCGGTCACGCCGTGGGGTTCGATGGTGCCGAGCGGAAGTAGAACAGTGTTGATCTTACCCGGCACCCACTCACGAAACTCCATCCAATTAATGCGTTCCATCTCGCGCGTGGTCGGCGCGGGTGGATCGGCCGCATAAGCCGCGATTGCAATTACGGAACCGAAGAAAACGCAGAGACGAAGAACTAGCGTATTCGCCGCGCGCACTTCTATTTTTTGCTCTTCGGTTCTACCTTGCGATAGAGCGTCGCCATGCTGATGCCGAGCATGCTCGCGGCCTTCTCTCGCGAACCGCCGCACTGGGTCAGGGTCGCGTCGATGTAACCGCGCTCCTGTTGCTGGATGAATTCATCGAGCGTCTGACCCACGGGCATTGCCGCGATCGCCTGCTCGGCTTTTTCTCCCTGGGCCGCCGCCACAATCTGCGGCGGAAGATCGGTCGGCAGAATCAACTCTTCCTCACACAACGCGCACCCGCGCTCGATCGCATTCTCCAGCTCGCGCACGTTCCCGGGATAATCGTAGTGGCAAAGAATATCCACCGCTTTGGGATCGATCTTTTTCGGTTCGCCGCCGGAGGCGCTTGCCTGTTTTTGCAGAAAATGATTCACCAGCAGCGGCACGTCCTCGAGCCGCTCCCGCAACGGAGGAATCTCGACCGGAATGACCGCGAGCCGGTAGTAAAGATCTTCGCGGAACGAGCCATCCTTGATCTTGCCTTGCAGAACTTCGTTCGTCGCCCCAACGACGCGAACATTCACTGGCACGCTTTTGTTATCGCCTACGCGGCGGACTTCGCGTTCCTGCAGAACCCGGAGCAGTTTTGTCTGGAGCGGCGGCGCCATCGAGTTGACCTCGTCGAGAAAGATCGTCCCGAGATTTGCTTCTTCGAATAGCCCGCGCTTGTCGGCCACGGCGCCAGTAAACGCGCCTTTCTTGTGACCGAACAATTCTGATTCGAGCAGATTCTCCGGCAGGGCGCTGCAGTTGATCGCAACGAACGGATGATGCTGCCGGTTGCTGTTAAAGTGGAGGCCGCGCGCGACCAGCTCCTTGCCGGTTCCGCTTTCGCCTTGAATCAACACGGTGCTGTCGGTGTCGGCGACTTTGTTAATCAGGTTGTAAACCTGCTGCATCTTCCGGCTGGTTCCGATGATGTTCTCGAACCGATACCGGTTCTTGAGTTCCTTCCGCAGGTAAACGTTCTCCCGGAGCGCGGCCTGGTAATCGAGCGCGCGCTGCACCGTCATCTGCAGCTCATCGATCTTAAAGGGCTTCGTCACGTAGTCGTAAGCGCCCATCTTCATCGCCTCGACTGCGGTTTCCACGGAAGCGTAGGCGGTGATCAAGATGACGGCCGTTTGCCGATGATGTTCGCGGATGTGGCGAAGGACATCGAAGCCGGTCATCGTCTCCATCTTGATGTCCGCGATCACGACTTGCGGGCCGATGGCGTCGAGCTGTTCGATGGCTTTAGGGGCCGAGTTGAACGGGAAAACCTGGTGCCCTTTTTCGCGGCAGAGCGTCACAATGACCTCCACCATTGCGGGCTCGTCATCGATAATTATGATCTTCGCCATAGTCGCAAGGCGGAGAATATTTCAGAATTGAGAAAAGGAAAGCACAAACGAGAAAACTACGGAGGGCTCAGCACCTCGCCGTTCACCATGATCCAAGGGACGGCCCCCTCAAACCCAATTACGTTTTCAAAGAGGTCGACTCCAGCGGCCAGAGCAGGAATGCCAATCAGGTCAGCGTAAAAACCTGCTCGGATTTTGCCGAGCGAGTCGGACTGACCAAGAGCCGTGGCTGCATTCACGGTCACCATGGCCAAGACATCGCGCGCTGGAAGCCACGGCTCTTTGCGCAGTAATTCCCGCATTTCGCCAAAAAGGCTCAAGCTCGAGTTGCTCGCGAGGCTGTCGGTTCCGACGGCGATGTTGAACCCGAGAGCACGCAGCTTTTTCAAGGCGAAGGGCGCATGACCGAAAAACGTGTGGCTTCGAGGGCAATTGACGATGTGGAATTTCGGGCCGCGCGCCAGAAGTTCGAAGTCGGCTTCAGTCAGCTCGTTCAGATGCGCGACGACCCAATGTTCGTCGATCGCCGCAGTCCGCATCAGGTGGGCGAGCGGAGTCCCGTCATCGGACATTGGCCGGCCAATTTTCCTCAAGAATTCAAAGAGGGGACCAGTGGCCCCGCGAAACATCTGCATCTCCTCAACAGATTCGGCGAGATGCGTCGTAAGCGGCAGGTGATTCGTCCGCGCGATTTTCGCGGCGTCGGAATAAAGCTTCGGCGAGGCAGTATAGGGCGCATGCGGAGCCAGACCGAAACCACCGAGCCAATCCTTGTGGGAATGGAACCACGCGCGCAATCCTTCGAAGATTTCATTCACGTTGACAGGTTTTCGGAGGTCTATCATCTCCGCGCACCACCAGATGCGGAGGGGCGGCCGGGGGAGGCGGGGTAGCAATTCAGGAAACGCCTCCAGGTTCAGAACGGTCGTCGTTCCAAATCGTCTGGCTTCGGCAAGTCCAGCCGCGATGGATGCGATATAATCCGCTTCAGTCAGGGCGACCTTGTGCGTGTTGATCGCGTGAATCCAATCGGCGAACGTGCGCTGCGGCGGAATTTTCCCACGCAAACTTGTGTAATCGAGGTGGCAATGCGCGTTGACCAGCCCAGGCAGCAAGACCATTTCGCCCAGATCGATGACTTCAACATTGTGGGTGCGTCTTAACTCTTCAAAGCGGCCAACAGCCGCGATTCGATTTCTCTCGATCGCGACCGCGCCATTCTCTATCGGCTCACCTTCCATCGGCACGATCGTGCGCGCGCGGATAATTTTCATTACGGCTTGGCTAACGTGCGCACTTCACGACCTTACGCGCCTGCGCTACGAGAAGATTGCAAGCTTCCTGGCAGAGCAACGGAATCACTAGTTCGCCGAGGCCCATCTGATCGTAACTCGGATCGAATTTCTCAGACAGCAACTTGGTCGAGGCAACCGTGCCCAAACGGTCGCGTCGCCACAGGATCGTCCGCAAACATCCGCCGTCCGAACGGCAAAAGTTCCCCACCAGCGTGTCCGCCGCTTCGTCGCTGATTTTCGCCGCAGCGCGATACATTCCCGTTTGTCGATCAAGCGTCTCGCGCAGCGGCGTCGCGATCAGCTCGTGGCCCTTCCAGGCCACAAATGCAGCCAGGCGTCCCGGATAAAACAGATCGAGCGCGATACGGAGCTCCGCCAGGTTTTGCAGGACGAGCCGCCAGCCATGTCTCAAATTAGGGGCCGTCTTGAGCGGCCGGTATTTTTCCGCGTCGTCGAATCGCGCGATCGTTGCCGCATCCTCGCCTTGGCGATGGGAAACAAGATCGTTTCGCGCCGCATCGTCGCGATGCGCCAGGACAAAACCTCCCTCTCCCCGCGCTTCGATTGCGATCTGCCCGACGCGCCGCAGACCCGCTGCCACCAATTTGCCGAGTGCGATTTCCTCCGCGACCGCCCTCACTTCAGCGCGCGCGCAATGAGAAACGCCACGTGTTCGAGAAAGTCCTTATCGCTCTCGTTAAATGCATCCAGCTTTTCGCTCTCCACGTCGATCAGGCCCACCGCCTTCCCCGACTCGGTCATGACCGGCACGACGATCTCCGAATTGGTGCTACCGAAAGTGGGCAAATAACGCGGATCTTTGTGCACATCCGCGACCATGACCGCCTGCTTCGACTCCACCGCCGCGGCCGCCAATCCCTGTGTAACCGGAAAGCGTGGATAAGCGGGCGGACATTCGCCGGTCTTGGCCACGATCACAAAATCACCGCGGACAATTTTATAGATGCCGACCCACCGATAGTCGCATGCCGCCCGGATCATCTCCGCCATTTCGCACAATTGCTCCGGCTTCCGCGCGCCCGCCAGAACGAACGCGCCGATCTCCTGGAGCTTCTTGCAGTTCGTGCTGGTCGCTTCCATTGAGAATCGTAACTGCGTCTGGAAAAATTACGAGGCCGATTGCGGCGCCTGCCTTTGCCAGCCCTTTGCTTGTTCAATAATCACGTCGGCAAATTTGGGATCGGTTCCGATCGCTGTCGAATAAAAGAGTGAACGGCCGTGGAGCTGATGGGCCTTGCCGGTTGGCTCGCCTTCAATTCCGAGCAAGGCCGGGATGTCCTCGTAGCTGTGCAATCCATCGGAAATGAAAAAGGGGACGACAACAACGTTCCGCGTCGTGGTTAGGGTAAGCCAATCCGAGACGAGCGGCGGTTCTTCCATGTAAAAGTTGAGCACGGCGGCGTAACGGCCGAGCGCGCGGATTTTTTCCACCTGTTGTTTGGCGGCGAGCGCGCTGTTGTCGTTCAGTTCTGTTCCATGGCCCACGATGAGGAGCGTGGTTTCGGCTTCCGGAATGTCAGGCGTCACTTCGCGGGCGCGATGCAGCAACCGTTCGGTCATGCTCTCGTGGTTACCGACCGGCTCGCAATATTTCCAAACCTGGCCGCTCTCTCTCGCGGTTTCCCGGCCGGTTAATTCCAACTCCCGCGGAACGACCGTCCGCGTAAAATATCCTTCGCTGATGAAATTCGGGACGACATAAACCTCTTCGATTGCCGGATCGCGAAAGAAAAAGAGCGCATCGCGCAGGCTGGGCTCTTCTTTCCAAAAGGAACACGCGACATCGCCGAAAATTCCGCGGCGTCGAATCTCGGCGGCGTGCGCGAGGGTAGGCGCGCTGGAGTCGGCGTTAACGGTCGAGCCGTGGCCCACGATGAGAAGCGCGCTGCTCGTACGGGAGATCATGGAAAACTGAAACGTCCAACGTCCAACGTCCAACGTCCAACGTCGAATTACAGATTTGCCGAGTGTTGCGAGATATCGCTCCGTCCTGCTAGATTTAGCCGATGCGCTACCGCACCTACAAAAACACCGACCTGCGCGTGAGCGAAGTCGGCTTTGGACTTTGGACAATCTCGACCGGTTGGTGGGGACAATTCACAGAAGGCGAGGCGATCGCGCTCATGCACAAGGCGCTCGATCTCGGTGTCACGCTCTTCGATGCCGCGGATACGTACGGAAACGGCCTGAGCGAAGAGTTGATCGCGAAGGCGTTTCCGAACCAACGCGACCAAATCGTGGTCGCCACAAAGGTCGGCTACGATTTTGTGACACACGGTGAATCACGCGGGCGCGGGCAGCGCGAAATTCCCCAGGATTTTTCACCGGATGCGATCGTGCGAGCCACGGATGCCGCGCTCAAGCGTTTGAAGACCGACCGGATCGATCTCCTGCAATTGCACAACATCCGGATGGAACAGATTTATGACGATGCGCTCTGGACGATGCTGGAAAAATTAAAAGCGAGCGGGAAAATCCGTTATTCGGGTATCACGCTCGGGCCGGCCGTGGGCTGGCTTTACGAAGGCGTGAACTGCATTCGGGAGCGGGATGTCACGAGCGTGCAGCACATCTACAACATGCTCGAACAGCATCCCGGGCGCGCGATGCAGGAAGCCGCTACCGAGGCCGGCAAGGACACCATGTTCCTCATCCGCGTGACGCATTCATCCGGAATGCTCGAAGGGAAGTACACGCCCGAAACTGTTTTCCCGCCGAACGATCACCGCAATCATCGGCCTCGAAGCTGGCTCCTGAACGGAGTGAAGAAAATCGATCGGCTTCGGTTCCTTGAGAGCTCGGATCGCACGCTAGGCCAGGCCGCCTTGCAATGGTTGCTCGCGGACGACCGGGTCGCCTCAACCCTGCCGAACATCTACGAAGAAGCGCAACTGATCGAGTTCGCGAAAGCACCCGAATGTCCGGCGCTCACAGTCGACGAAATGGAGAAGATCACCGCGCTTTACGCAGAGAACTTCGGTGTCGAACGCGAGGAACCAAAGTTCAAAGGCACGATGGAACTGCCCCTGCCAGCCGAAGCCGCAGTGTAAACAAGCTCCGATCTTTGCTTGTCATCCCGAGGCTGGCGCAGCGCGCGGAGGGACCTCGCAATTGCCTTAGCCGCTTCCGCGTTTCATTGCCGCGACATCTGCGGTCAACGCGACCTTGTTTCGCGATAGCGGTTTCCGCGACTGCGAGGTCCTTCGCCGTCTACGCGGCTCAGGATGACGGGCAGTTACGCGCGCTCAATCCGATTCGTCCTCTTCCACTGGTTCCGCCCGTCTTACCGGCGTTTGTCCCGGCTCAGTCGTCCGCCGCTTCTTGTTTCCGTTCTCCTTGTAGATCTCCTTCAAAATCATCCCGATCATCGGGGCGGCGAAGCTGCCTCCGTGCGCATTCGCGCCGACATCGCCTTCATACAGCGCGGCAAACGCGTACTGCGGTTTCTCCGCCGGAACGAACCCCGCAAACCAGGCCGCCGTGCGCTCCTTGTTCTTCGGTCCCCATTGCGCCGTCCCGGTTTTCCCCGCTACTTCCACGCTCTCGAGACTCGCTTGATGCGCGGTGCCGGCCGGCGCGTTTACAGCGTTGATCATTCCCGTCCGCAATTGCGCCATCGTGTCGGCTGACGCACCGAGCGTCTTTTTCTCGCGCACCTGGAACGCCGTCACAATTTCGTTATCGACCGTCTGCACCTGTTGCACCAAACGCGTCTGATAAAACGTCCCGCCGTTGCCGATGATCGCCATGGCTTGCGCCATTTGCAGCGGTGTCGCCTGCGTGTCGCCCTGACCGATGGAAAGATTCGCGATGTCGCCGTTGAGCAGTTTCCGGCCGTGCGTCGCTTTCATGTATTGGTCGTTAGGCACGCGCCCTTCCACTTCGCCGCGCAACGGAATCCCGCACTTCGCGCCGAACCCGAGCCGTTGCGCCCAATCGAGAATCGGATCCGCCCCGGTCTTGATGCCGACCTGATAAAACCAGGTGTCGCAAGATTCCGTCAGCGCCTCCACGAAGTTTAACGGGCCGCGATCCGTCTTCTTCCAGTTGTGAAAAACAATGTTGCCGATCGTGATCGCCGGCACGCAATTGAATTCCTCATCCGAGCGGACTGTGCCCGTTTCCAGCGCGGCGATGCCGACCGCGACCTTGAAGGTGGACCCCGGCGGATACGACGAGCGGAACGCGCGCGGCAACAGCGGAATATCGGGGTCGTCCTGAAGCGCCTTGAATTTCTCCGCGGAAATCGTTGGCGTGAACGCATTCGGATCGTAGGTCGGCCACGACGCCATCGCCAGGATGTCGCCACTGTTGGGTTCAACTATGACAATCGCGCCGCGCTTCGCTTTCGCCTCGAGCGCTTTCTCGGCGAGCTCCTGCAAATGAAGATCGAGCGTGGTCACCACGGTGTGCCCGGGCACCGGCGGAGTCGTGATCTTCTCGGAAGTCTTGCGGCCGTCCTTATCGAAAGTGATTTTGTATTCGCCGTGCTTTCCGGTCAGGACCTGGTTGAAAGTTTGCTCGAGTCCTTCCCGGCCCTCCGTTTCCGGCCAGAGCACTTCGTGGTTGTCGATGATCCCGTCAGGATTCCGGCCGGTCTTGCCGCTGTAGCCGACGATTTGTCCCGCGGTTTTCCCGTTCGGATAAACGCGCACGTAATAGGGACGCAACGCCATCCCGGTGGGCAGACGCGACTTGATCTGCTCGGACTCTTTCGTCGTGAGGTTCTGCACGATCTCGAATGGAAGGATGCCGCGATTGCGATAATGGCGCTTGATCAGCTCATCGGAAATCTTCAGCGACCGCCCCAGCAATTTTTCCGCGGCTTGAATTTTCTCGCGCGCGAAAGCGAGCAGTTGCGGATCGGAGAAATCGAGCGGCGTGGGGAAACTGATCGCGAGATTGTAGCTCAACCGGTTTTGCGCGAGCGGCACTCCGTTGCGGTCCGTGATCAAGCCGCGCGGCGCGGGGATATCGAGAACGTAAGTGCGGGCGAGCTTCTGCGTTTCAAAAGTCGGAACGATCGTCTCTTCGAACGGCGTGGCCCCCGGTGCGGGCGAGGGGCTTTCCGATTGCGCCTGAACAGAAGACATCGCCAGCGTCGCCGCCAGGACGAAGGCGGATCGCCGGAGATACGCGCGTTCCAAATTCACAACGCCAACTGTGCTGGCCGCGCTCTAATCGACAAGCGGAAAGGAGCTTAAAATTTCAATGTCGCTCCAGAAATCGGTGCACGTCCTCGGCCAGTTTCGGGCCGATCCCTTCGGTGGCGGCGATCTGTTCCACGGTCGCTTTCCGCAGCCGGTTGACGGATCCAAATTTGCGCAGCAGCAGATTTTTGCGGTTCTGACTTACCCCGGGGCAATCGTCGAGAATGCTTTCGCCGATCCGCTTCTTCATCAGGAGCTGGTGATACGTGTTTGCGAAACGGTGGGCCTCGTCGCGAATCCGTTGCAACAAACGGAGCGCGCCCGAATCCGGCGGCAACACGAGTGGCAGGGCGCGGCCTGGCCGGTAAATTTCTTCATACTCCTTCGCGAGACCGATGATCGGCAGTTCGTGCAAGCCGAGCCGCTGCAGTTCGCGGCAAGCGGAGGAGAGTTGGCCCTTCCCGCCGTCGACGATGATCAAGTCGGGCAACCGAACTGGCGCAAATGTAGTCGCTCCGCGGTCGAGTGCTTCGGTCGGATTTTCCTGCGAGAATTCGGCCGCGTCCGGATTGGCGTCCCGCGCTTCGAGCAAGACCCGCGAATATCGCCGCCGCACGACCTCCGCCATGCTCGCGAAATCATCCTGGCCTTGCACCGTACGGATTCGGTAGCGCCGATAATTGTCCTTGTCCGGAACGCCGTTGCGAAAACAAACCATCGAGGCAACGACGTGCGTCGTCGAGATGTTCGAGATATCGAAGCATTCCATGACCACGGGCGGACGCGTGAGCTGGAGCGCATCGCCCAATGCGTGCACGTCGCTGACCGGATCGATCGAACTCGGCAGGCTATGGCGAGTGAAGCGCCGCGTCGGCTTCGTCGTCCGGCGCAAGTCTTCGAGCATGTTCCGGAGCTCCGCCGCCTTTTCGAAATCCAATTTCTCTGCAGCCTTTTGCATTTCCTCTTCGACCGCGTTGATCATCTCTCGCGAATGCCCCTCGAGAAAATCACATGCCTGCGCGACGCGCTCACGGTAAAGCTCCGCGCTGATCTCGCTCAAGCGGGTCGGGACCTGGTAAGTCGCCGATTTCAGTTCACGTTCGGTTGGCGAGCCCCGGCCGAACGTGAGCACGCCAAATTTCTTGCGCATGAAATTGAGCGTTTGTCGGAGCGCTCCGGCGTGCGCGTACGGTCCGAAATAACGGGCGCCGTCATCTTTCTTGAAACGCGCCAGGCGAAACCGCGGCCACTCTTCCGTCGGATCGACCTTCACTACAAGGAAGCGCTTGTCGTCGCGAAAGGAAATATTGTACCGCGGCCGGTATTCCTTGATCAGCTTCCCTTCCAGCAAGATCGACTCCGGCTCGCTCTGCACCGTGTGGGTCTCAAAATCCCAAACCGCATCGAGCATCGCGCGCGTCTTGATATCGGCTTGGGCCAGCTTTGATGGCATGAAGTAGGAGCCGACCCGTTTGCGAAGATCTCGCGCTTTCCCCACGTAGATCACCCGGTTGAACCGATCGCGCATCAGGTACACACCCGGTTTGTGCGGCACTTCGTGCACCTTCTTCGTCAGGTCGGGTTTGTCTTCTTTCGGCACGGCAATCTTACTCTTGCGCTTAATCGCGAATCGGCAAAACCCAAGGAACGGCGGTTTGAAACCGCCGTTTGCTTCGGTCGGCGATTGAAAATCGCCGCTCCTTGAGGCGCAGGCTGCCCGCCACGACAATGGCGCATGTTCGATATAGCGATCGTCGGAGGTGGTCCGGCCGGCTCGAGCTGCGCCGCTTTTTGCGCGATGGCGGGGCTGCGAACGCTGCTTTTAGAACGTGAACAATTCCCGCGCGAAAAAGTCTGCGGTGATTGTTTGAACCCCGCCTGCTGGTCGATTTTGCGTCGGCTCGAACTGGCGGAACGCGTTCGGAGCTTGCGGCACGGGAAGCTGGATCGCGTCGAGTTCATTGCCATCGGTGGACGCACGCTGCGCATCGCGCTTCCTACAGGGAACAACGCGGAGATCGCGATCAAGCGCAGCCTTCTCGATCAACTTCTGCTCAACCGCGCGCGGGAGTTCGGCACGACGGTTTTTGAAAATACGACCGTCACGGCGCTTTCCTCTCCTGATCCTCGCAATGACCATTGGTCGATTTCCGGCGGCGAGCAGACTTTTCGGTCCCGGGCGCTTGTCGCCGCGGATGGCCGCAACTCCACCGTGGCGCGGCTTTGCGGATTGCTTCCGCGCGTCGCGAGGGAGCGGATCGCGCTGCAAACTCACCTGCGGTTGCCGTCCGGTTTCGGCGACCGCGTTGTGCTGGAATTCCGCCCGGAAGGTTACTCTGGCCAGGCGCCGGTCGGCAGCGATGAGCTAAATCTTTGTCTCGTCAGCGTCGCCAAAAAGATGCCGGCCCTGCGGGAATGGGCAGAAGCACGGTTTCAAATCTCTCCGGGCCATGCCTGGCGAACGATCACGCCGCTCACCCGCGAACCAATTCCCGCCGGACAACCGTCGCTTTTTCTCGTCGGGGATGCTGCGCGCGTGGTCGAGCCTTTCACGGGCGAGGGGATTTATTATGCGCTCGCTTCTGGCGAGCTCGCAGCGAAGGCGATTGCTTTGCAATGCAATGGCGGAACGGCGCAGGAAGTATCCGCGGCCTATTCCGCGGCCCACGCGCAACTGTATGGCGGCCGGCTTTGGGTTAATCGGCTCGCGCGGGCGGCGGTCTTATCGCCGCGAGTTGCTTCGGCATTCCTGGGAATTGCGCGATTCCAACCCGCGCTGCTTCGTTTCCTGACAGCGAAGATTGTCAGGTGAGCCCCAAGGAGGGGCGCTTTCCAAACCGCCCTATTTTTCGGTCGGCGGTTTGGAGACCGCCGCTCCTTGATGCGGCTAGCGCGGTTACGTCTGCCGGCATGCTTTAACCGTATTCGTCATCAGCATCGCGATCGTCATCGGACCCACGCCACCCGGCACCGGCGTGATGGCGGAAGCTTTGGCGGACACTTCATCGAACGCCACATCGCCGACCAACCGGTAGCCGCGCTCCATCGTCGGATCGTCCACGCGATTAATTCCGACGTCGATTACCACAGCTTCGTCGCGCACATGTTCCGCTCGGACAAATTCGGGCTGTCCGATCGCGGCGATCAAGATATCGGCAGTGCGCGTGATCTCCGCCAGACGACGACTGCGTGAATGAACCACGGTCACCGTGGCATCTCCGCCGCTGCCTTTCCGCATGAGCAATAACGCGAGCGGCTTTCCCACAATCATGCTGCGTCCGAGAATCACGACATGCGCGCCGGAAATTTCGATTCTGCTTTCGACGAGCAACCGCTGGCAGCCGAGCGGCGTGCACGAGACGAAGCCGCTGTCGTCGCCCAGCGCGAGCTTGGCAATATTTGCCGGATGAAAGCCGTCCACGTCCTTGGCCGGATCGAGCGCGCGTACGATGGCGGCTTCATCGATCTGCTTCGGCGGCGGCGATTGCACAAGAATGCCGTGGATCGCCGGATCGCCATTCAACTCGTGGACGCGCTGAAGCAATTCGTCCTGCGTGGTGTCCGCCGGCAGTTCGAGCTTCACGGAATGCAGCCCGAGGTCGCGACACATTTTATCCTTCGCCCGCACGTAGGCGCGCGACGCAGGATTGTCGCCCACGAGGACGACCGCGAGACCCGGCGTGCGGCCGGTTTTTTTTAGTTCGGCGATTTGCTTACGCAGTTCCGCGTAAACTTTCTCGGCAATCGCGCGGCCTTCGATGAGATGGGACATGAAGCAGAGATTCTACGAAGGACTTATTCTTCTTCCACCAGGCTCATCATCGCATTTTGTAAACGGATACGCTCGGCCTCGGATTGGTCGGCGTTTTCCATCGGCGGCATCTGGATCGGCGCGCCGAAAATCGCTCGCAGCTTCGCGAACGGCCGTGGCACTACGAAGCGGTCCCAGCTTTTGAGACGCCAGCAGCTTGAATATTCCATGTGGATCGGGATCACGGGTGCGCCGCTTTTTTGAGCAAGAAAAACGACACCCTGGCTGGCTTGATAGACGGGCCCACGCGGACCATCCGGAGTCACCAGGACGTTGCCACCGGCGGCGAGAGTTTCCACGAGTTGGCGCAAGGCGATTACGCCTTTGCGCGAGCTCGAGCCGCGGATCGTGCCGTAGCCTGAGCGTTCGATAAAGATCGCAATCAGGTCGCCGTCCCGGCTGGCGCTAATCAAACCGTAACTTTGCCGGGTGGGAAAAGAGGGATCGAATACCCGTGGCAACATGAGCAGGCGATTGTGCCAAATGGCGAAGATGACCGGTTGTTTCCGGACGAAGCCCACGACGTCGTGCGGATCTTCCACCTGCAAACGAAGCGTGCGCGCCCAGAGCCGATACAAGCCGAAGCCGAGCTCGATCAAGACGCGCGCGCGCCAGCTATCGAGCTTCACGTTGATTTGGAGTCCGTATCATCGCGCCAGCGATACGCGGAAGGATTAGGAAGGCCAAGCTGATCCAGGATGCGCCAGACAACGGTGTCGGCAACTGCGTCGACGGAACTGGGCCGACTGTAGAATGACGGAATGGCCGGGAGGACGACGGCGCCGGCTTCCAGGAGCGTCACCATGTTGCGCGCGTGGATCAGACTCCACGGCGTTTCGCGCGGGACGAGAATCAGCTTCCGGCGTTCCTTCAAAAAAACATCGGCCGCACGCAAGAGCGCGGTGTCGCTGCAACCTGAAGCAATCCGGCCGAGTGTGGCCATCGAACAAGGTACGATGACCATTGCATCAAAGCGCGCGGAGCCGCTCACGAACGGAACATTCAGATCGTTGTCAGCATGCTCCTTCACTGCCGCGGGAACGACTAGCCGGTCGACTTCCTGCGCCGCGACCTGTTTGGCGTGGCCGCTCATGACGAGATGGACCTCGTTCGCCGCGCCATCGATCTGCGAAAGCAACCGTTGCAGATAAATCGTTCCGCTGGCGCCGGTCGCGGCGATGACGAGCTTCATGCGCCTAACCAATCACATTCAGGGCGGGAACACTAGTCGCGCGGGCATTTGCGTTTGAAATTACCCGGAAGCACGCGCAATTAGTGACCGCATGATCAAGAAGCTCCTTCACACCCGCTATCGGGTGACCGACCTGGAGAAAACCGTCGCGTTTTACCGCGATGTTCTCGGACTGGAGGAAACACGGCGCCATACCTCGGGCCGCGGTTCGCAATTGGTTTTCTTCAAAGCTCCTGGTAGCGACGAGGAAATCGAAATCTGCAAATTCGATCAAAGCGGCCCGGTGTTGGTCGGTCCCGACCTCACTCATCTCGCCTTCGAAGTCGACGATATCGAAGCGTTCGCCCGCGAATCGGCCAAGAAAGGTTATCCGCTTTCCGACGGGCCGCACCCGAATGGCAAGAATGGAGCCATCGCTTTCATTGATGCGCCGGAAGGTTACGAGATCGAATTGATCCAGCGCGGAACGGACGATTAGCAATCCAACTCGCTTGCGCGCACGAAAATCCTGCCTCTAAATTCCTGCCCATGAGAAGCCGACGCGAAACGACCGCTTACTTCTGCACGATAGTGCTGGCGCTCGTTTGCGTCGCGGCAAAGCCAAAATCGAAGCACACCTTCAAGACCGTCCGTCCGATGGATATCCCGGATTCCATTTCGGAAGTCCGGAAGGCGGAACCCATTACGCCGCCACCTGGGTCTGTTTCAAAAATCGCGCCGCAGACACGCGCCGCCGCGGTCATGGTGATCGATGCGAGGACGGGTGAAATCTTCTACGAGAAAAACGCGGATGCGCCTCGGGCGGCGGCGAGCACCCAGAAATTGTTGACCGCGTTGATCGTGGCCGAACGCGGGTTTCTCGATCGCACGGTGATGGTCCAGCCGGTGGATACCCAGGCCGAGCCGGTAAAGTTGAACATCAAGCCGGGCGAGACGTATCAGCGGATCGATCTGTTGCGTGCGCTCCTCGTGAAAAGCCCGAACGATGTGGCCCGTTGTCTGGCGCGCGACGCGGCGGGAAGCGTGGAAGACTTCGCGGAACTGATGAACCAAAAGGCGCGGCAACTGGGCGCGACGCATTCGCATTTCGTCAACCCAAATGGTCTGCCAATGCCCGGGCAATACTCGTCGGCGCGCGATCTCTCCATCATCGCGAAAGCGGCTTACGCTAACTCGACCATTCGCTCGATCGTCTGCCTGCCGAATCTCGTTTTCCGCTACGCCAATGGCCGCACGCGTGAGCTCGAGAATACGAATAAAGTTTTGAAGCGCCTTTCCTACTGCAATGGCATGAAGACGGGATACACCGAGGCCGCCGGCCATTGTCTGATCGCGAGCGGGGCGCGGCCGGGCCGCGATATTATTGTGGTCGTGCTCGGCGACAGCAAGGCGGGTGTCTGGCAGGATGCCTCCGCCCTGCTTTCGTGGGGCCTTTGGATGTAGTTTCGTCGCGGCGCAACCGGGATGCGCGCGGTCGCGAAGAAACTAACCAAACTTCGTCGCCCGAATTTACGGGCTGCCGGCTGCGTTGACGCGCAGCAAGGGCGACGGCACGAGGGCCGGATTCCGCTGCGGATCGCGCGGACCTTCCGCCGGGATATCCTCGGGCCCTTCGGCTGGCGGGGCCGGCTCATTCAGATTGTATGTCGTGTCGTTGCTGGCAAGGCGAGCGCTGTTCATGTCGCGGAGTGTCGTGCGCTGGGTGGTTCTGGTCGTCTCGCACGAGGCAAGAAACGTGACGGCGAGCAAACAGGCGGCAATTTTAATCATCATTTTAGGAACTCCGTAGTGGCTTTATTCGCCGGGCTTTCCCCGACGGTCTTTATAATTACTATATTTTCGTCCCGATTGGCAAGAAAGATTTTCTCATTCCGCGACTCATTTCTGCGACAGGATCAAATTACCTATGAAAACCGGCCCAAAATCTCCTTGAGATTCTCCCTTGTGGAGGCCGGCCAGAGCTTTCGATCCGTCACTAATGCGGAATCCAGCGATCGATGTTCCGGCCAGTTGGGCTCGGTCGGTATGAGCGGAATGGCTTCAGCCAGGATTTTTTTGGCCGTTTCCGCATTCGCAATCAAATGCTCGAAAACTGTATGCGCTGAAACTGGCTCTTCGTCGGCCTTCCAGCAATCGTAGTCGGTGATCATCGCCATCGTGGCGAGAGCGATCTCGGCCTCGCGCGCCAGCTTGGCTTCGGGCAGATTCGTCATACCGATCACGTCGAAACCGTGGCGGCGATTCAGCTCGGACTCCGCGCGCGTCGAAAAAGCCGGGCCATCCATGTTCACGTAGGTTCCGCCGTTGTGGACTTTGATCGCCAGCGCGCGGGCTGACTCTGCCAGGATATTGCGCAGGTTTGAGGAGATCGGCTCCGCGAAGCCGACGTGGGCCGCGATGCCGTTCCCGAAAAACGTGTGACTGGTCCGCTGGCTGGTCCGATCGAAAAATTGCGACGGCAGGAGCACATCACGCGGGGCGTATTGTTCCTGCAAACTGCCGACGGCGGTGACGCAAATAATCCAGCGGACGTTGAGCGAACGGAGCGCGTAGATGTTCGCGCGATGATTCAGTTCGTGCGGAAGCAGGCGATGTCCGCGTCCGTGACGGGGGAGAAAATATATCTGCCGGCCATGCATTTGCCCGCCGACGAGCGCGTCAGATGGATCACCGAAGGGCGTTTCGACCCGAAGCTCGGCCGCATTTTCGACGCCCTCCATTTGGTAGAGGCCGCTCCCGCCGATGATGCCGATTGCTGAAGTCTCTCCGTTCATTGAGCTCATTATGGCGCGCCCTCCCCGTCTGTGTCACTATTCCGCTCTCGCGATGCCGAAATTTTTCATCAAGACCTACGGCTGCCAGATGAATGAGCGGGACTCGGAACAAGTCGCTCACTCGCTCATCGCGCGCGGCTATGAACGGACGGCCGAAGAAGCAACGGCGGATGTTGTGCTTCTGAACACCTGCAGTGTTCGCGACATGGCGGACCAGAAGGCTCTCGGGAAAATGGGAATGCTCGGCCAAATCGCGAAGCGCCGGCGTGAGGTCGTCTTTGGCTTTCTCGGGTGCATGGCCCAGGCGCGCGGCGCTGCGCTGTTGGATGGATTGCCGCACGTCGACCTCGTGGTGGGGACGCAAAAATTTCATCGCGTCGCGGATTACATCGAAGAGTTGGTCGAGAAAAAACGGACGCGCCGGATGGACGATCCGCGCTTTTCCATCTGCGACACCGACGACGAGGCCGGCTCGGTGGAAACCATTCGCGATCATGACCTCCGAAATCGGCAGGCGACCGCTTTTGTTTCGATCATGCAGGGCTGCGATATGCATTGCACCTTCTGCATTGTCCCGCGAACGCGCGGCGCTGAACGCAGCCGTGCGATCGAAGAGATTGTGCGCGAGGTGCGCGGTCTCGTGGCCGGCGGCGTCAAAGAGGTCACGCTCCTCGGCCAGATTGTGAATCTGTACGGCCGGCATGAATTCCCGCCGGCGAATGGCAAGAGTCCGTTCGTGCAATTACTCGAAGCGGTTCACGAGATCAATGGTCTCGAGCGCCTCCGCTTTACCTCGCCGCATCCGATTGGATTCCGCGAAGATCTGCTTCGCGCGCTGGCTGATCTACCGAAGCTCGCCGAGCATGTGCATCTCCCGCTCCAGTCGGGTTCGAATCGCATCCTGAAGGCGATGCACCGGCCATATACCGCCGAGAAATATCGGTCGTTAGTGGAACGCATCCGGCAAACTCGCGACGAGATCGCGATCACGACCGATGTGATTGTCGGTTTTCCTGGCGAGACAGAAGACGATTATCGCCAGACGCGGAATTTGGTCGAGGATATCCAGTTCGATAACGCGTTCATCTTCCGCTATTCCATCCGCAGCGACACGCCATCCGCGGCGATGGAGCAGATCGACGAACGCGTAAAAGAGGAACGCAACCGCGACCTGCTCAGCGTCGTCGATGCCGCCGCCCATAGCGCGAACGAGCGGCTCGTCGGTCGCGAAGTCGAAATTCTCTGCGAAGGGCCGAGCCGCACGAACGCCGCGCGAATGATGGGCCGCACGCGCACAAACAAGATCGTCGTCTTCGAAGGAAAGCCGGAACACGCGAGTCAGATCTTCGCCGTGAGCGTGACGCAGGCGAACGGATTCAGCTTGTATGGAACGCCGGTCGTGCCAACGTCCTCGGTTTTCGCATGATCTATCATTTGTCTCTTCAAGTGGCGGGGTTGATCGCCGGGTTTTTTCTTTTGCTCGTGAGTCTGCCGGGCCTGATCAATCCGAATCGCTCGCAAGAGATTGCCCGGGCCCTTCCCCGATCGCGCGTGATCGGTTTCGTCCTTTTGGCTATCGGTTTCGTATGGACGTTCTGGCTCCTCCTTACGATGGAGATGGGAGAATTTTCCACCTTTCGTAAGCCGCTCCTGATCATTCTGCCGATCGGTTTCCTCCTTGTCTTGCGCTTCGTGGACGAATTTCTCGCCGTGCGCGCCCTTGGCATTCTTTTTCTCCTCGGCGCCGAACCGCTTCTCGATGCCGCGTTTTTTCGAAACGAAAACAGTCGCCTTCTCGTGACGGTTTTTGCCTATCTCCTTATCGTGCTTGGCTTGTTCTGGGTCACGATGCCGTACCTTTTGCGCGACCAGATCAACTGGAGCGCGCGCACTACGGGCCGTTGGCGTTTGACCCACGCGCTCGTTTTGCTTTACGGAATGGCGATCCTCGCCTGCGCGTTCACGCGCTATTGAACCGGATTCTCGTCATCCGCGGCGGCGCGATCGGCGACTTCGTCCTCACGCTGCCGGCACTCAAACTCTTGCGCGATCGTTTCCCTCAAGCGCAGCTCGAGATCCTCGGTTACAAACATATCGCCGTGCTGGCGGAGAAACGATTTTACGCGGACGCGGTTCGCTCGATCGAGTCGGGGCAATTGGCAAAATTCTTCTCGAAAGATTCCGAGCTTCCGGCCGACCTGATCGAATACTTCGCCAGCTTCGATTTGATTGTCAGTTATCTCTTCGATCCGGATGGAATTTTCGAAGCCAATTTGAAGCGTTGCCGGATCAGGACCTTCATCGCCGCGCCTTCAAAGCTGGATAACCGCGAACACGCGGCGCGCCAGCTCGCCCGGCCGTTGGAAGCGCTTCGTTTGCATTTGGAAAATTCGGCCGCCCAAATTTTTCCGAACGAAGCAGATCACGCGTTTGCCCGGAATTTTGTTGGTAATCGTTCCGATCGCTTGATCGCGCTTCATCCCGGGAGCGGAAGCGAGACCAAGAATTGGCCGCTCGCGGCCTGGCAGGAACTTGGCGATGACCTCCTCGCGCACGATCACGAGTTAATTATCGTCTCGGGCGAAGCCGACGAACAGCGCGTCCGAGTGCTCGAGTCGATTTGGATAGGGAAGCCCGTGAAGTTCGCAAGGGATCTTCTCTTGCCTCACCTCGCCGCGCTCTTGAAACACACGATCTTCCTTGGCCACGACAGCGGCATTTCTCACATCGCGGCCGCCGTCGGCGCGCGTTGCGTTCTGCTTTTCGGACGCACCGATCCAGCGATTTGGGCGCCGGTGAATGAGAGCGTGGTCGTACTCAAGGCACCGGAAGGAAAACTGGAAGCGCTTGATGTCGCTACTGTAGCCGCCGCCCTGCGGGCGGCGTTGGCTCGCGCGTAATAAAAGTCGGCGTGATGTCTCGCGCTTCGCACAGCGAAGCGGTTACAGAAGCAGCGAGGAACGCGTAGCGTCTACGAGCTGATGCGCATCGGCATCAGAACGTAGAGAAATGGCGTCTGAATTTTCAGCACGCCCGGGCTCATCTCATCGATCAAATCGAGAAAAACCTCGTCCTCGGTCAGGGCGCGGAGCGGCGCCATGAAAAATTCCGGGTTGAACGCGATCGAGAATTCGCGGCCCTTATAGACGACCGCCAGCGATTCCTTGGCCTCGCCCACTTCCGGCGTGTTCGCCGTGATGTCGATATTGTTTTTGGTGAAATTCAATTTGATCGAATTCGATTTATCGCTCGCGAGCAATGACACCCGCCGAAGCGAGTTGAGAAACGTCTCGCGCTCCAGTGTCACTCGCTCCTTCGTCTCCGAGGGAATGACCTGCTTATAGTTCGGATAGTTGCCTTCGATCAGCTTTGACACGAGCAGCGTGTTGTTCAGATCGAATGCGATCTGGCCGCTCCCGACACTGACCTTCACTTCGCCGTCATCCGTCAGCAGCCGCTGCAATTCCGTCACCGCCTTGGTCGGAACGATGATGTCCGCCTCGTGACTGCGCGGAAATTCGAGCTCGATATCGACCATCGCGAGACGCCGTCCATCCGTGGCCACGAGCGTCAGCTTGTTTTCCTTCAGGCTGAACAGGAGGCCGTTGAGAACGTAGCGCGTCTCATCGGTCGAGATCGCGTAGGAGGTTTTGCGCAAACCGTCGCGCAAATCCTTCTGGCGAATTGTGACGACTTTCGCGCTGTCGAATTTCGGCAACGGCGGGAACTCCTCTTCCGGTAACCCGAGGATCTTGAAGAAACTCTGGCCGCTTCGGATCGAAGCCGCATTCTTGCCATCCACTTCCACCTGCACTTCGCTCGAAGGCAGCTCGCGGATGATCGTGAACAAACGGCGGGCCGGCAAAGTGGTTGCGCCCTCCTTCTCGACGTTCGCTTCAAAACTTCCGCGGACGCCGACGTCGAGATCGGTTGTGGTCAAATGGACTTCGTTGCCTTTGGCTTGCAAAAGCACGTTGGAAAGAATCGGAAGCGTTGTCCGGGTGCTGACGACGTTCTGCACCTGTTGCAAACCTTCGAGCAACTTTTCTTTCGTGGCGCTAAATTTCATGACGGAACGGAAAGCTAAGATGTAAGGCTTACGATTTTATTCGGCAACCGCAATCTCGCTTTGGGCGCGGACCAAAATCCCCATGCATCAACGCTGGAGCGCGCTGTCGATGAAGGAGATCGTCTGGCGGATGTTGTCCTGCTCCTGCATCCGCCGCTTCACCAGTTTGCAGGCGTGGAGGACAGTGCCATGATCGCGACCGCCAAACGCGTCGCCGATTTCGTTCAGCGACGCTTTGGTTAATTCCCGCGCGAGGTACATCGCGATCTGGCGCGGGAATGCGATGTTGGCCGGGCGGCGCTTGCTCGTCATGTCCGCGAGGCGCACGTCGAAGTGCTCCGCCACGCGCCGTTGGATCTGCTCGATGGTGACCGCGTGCCGGGCCTCTTCCTGCAGAATGTCTTTGAGCAGATGCTCGACGACCTCGTTGGTCAGTTCCTTGCCCATGCTGAGCGACGCGAACGACGCTACGCGCATCAGCGCTCCTTCGAGGCGGCGGACATTTGTGCGGATGCGGGTCGCCAGAAATTCGAAAATCTCGTCGCGCAATTTGATGCCAAGCGTATCCGCTTTTTTCCGCAGGATCGCCATGCGGGTCTCGACATCGGGCGGCTGCAATTCCGCGGTTAGCCCCCATTCGAAGCGCGAGACGAGACGGTGCTCGAGATTGGCGATCTCGGAGGGCGGCCGGTCGCTCGAGAGGACGATTTGCTTATGCCCGTCGAAAAGCGTGTTGAAAGTGTGGAAGAATTCCTCCTGAGATCGCTCCTTGCCGCCGAGAAATTGGATGTCGTCAATGAGGAGCAGGTCCGCCTGACGATAACGTTTGCGGAATTTGACGAGGTTGTTGTGCTGGATCGCGTCGATGAATTCGTTGATGAACACCTCGCTCGAGAGGTACATGACCTTCGAGTTTTTCTTGTTCGAGCCAACGTACTGACCGATCGCCTGCATCAGGTGCGTCTTGCCGAGACCGACGCCGCCGTAAATGAAGAGCGGGTTGTAGGTACGGGCCGGCGTCTTGGCGACGGCGAGGCTGGCGGCATGCGCGATCTCGTTGTTCGGACCGATCACGAACGATTCGAAGTTGTTGCGCGGATTGAGTCCGAGCGCGGTGCTCGATGCCTTGGCCTCGCGCGCGGTTTCGCGAGCCAATTCCTTCGCGGAGATCTCCACGACTTCTTCAACATCCGTTTTGGTTGAGCTGTCCGACGCCGAAGCAAACTTAATGGCGCGCGGCGTGCCCAACGCGACAACGATGGCGTTCTGCAGCGCGGCCATGTGATTACTCTCGATCCAGAACTGATAGATGTTGTTCGGAACGCGAAAAGTAAGCGCGTCGTCCGTGGCATGCACGAGCTTCACCGCGGAGAACCAGCGCTTGAAAGTATCGGGGCTAACCTGCGGCTTGAGCGCTGCCGACAGTTTCTGCCATAGCTCGGAATTCTTCTCGTCCATACCGACTTGTTAACAGCGTTAAGCAACCTGCGTCGCGAGGAGCGAGGGCGAGAGTTGCCGGGTGAAATGTGACTTAGCCGCCTTCGCTCTCCTGAAGCGCGGAGGCGCGGTTTGCGGGGAAATTGGGCTCGAGATTCGAAAACACGAGGGAAAAATCGGATGCGCGCTCTGGGAAAAACGATTCGATGGGCGCAGAAGACGATTGGTGGCGGCGGGTTCTGTCTCTCGGTCGGGTCTTATACTCATTCTAGCTCTTCGTATTCTTGGAAAACTGTTCACATGTTATTAACACCAGCCCTCGTTGCTCCCTGCCAGCGGCTTGAGATTAGAAACAGCGCCAGGATGCGACAAGAAAAAAGCAGAAGTTTATTTTTGTTTTCGAATCAAAAAAATCTTGACGAAAAAATCGTGCTGGCGCTTGCGTCGATGCGCCACGCGGCGTCCATCGGCGAAGTTGACCCGATCCTTTCGCTCGCGCAACGTTGCCTCTCGGATTCGCGCTGATTTCGCGCGAGGCACTCTCGAAAATGCCGTTCAATTCTTTGCGTAAAACCAAAACCAGGCCGCGTCCGGCTCGTTTTCTCCTGCCGATCTTGCTCGCGTTTTTGTTTTCGGCCGATCGCGTCTCGGCAGTTGACGACATCCCGCCGCCGTTCGGTTTTAAGTGGAACGATTCGATGACGAAGATCGAGCAGGCGCTGGTCGGCGCCAAAGCGAAGATCGTCAGCCGCGACCGAAAGGAGAAACGCGATGTCTGGACGGTCGAAGGCCTCGTCCAGCCGGGGCTGAAGCGCACGCTCTTCACCTTCAAGGAAGGTTTTCTGGTCGAAGTGGAATTGCAGTACGAATATCCGGATTGGACGATCGAGCGCTACAACGAGCGGATGGGGGAAATCCGCCGATACTTTGATGCAAAGTTCGGTACCGGCAAGCTCGTGTCACGCTCGCGCGATACCGACTCGGATGTAATCCAGACGCTGGTCGGCTATCAATGGATTGTCGGCGGAACGATGCTCGAGCTTTTCTATTTCTCCGCGCAACGCGATCAGATGCTCTTCCGCAGCATCACCGTCACCTACAAGGCGATTTAGTCAGGTCCCTGTAGCCGCTTCGCTGTGCGAAGCGTGAGGGCGATATGCACGGATCTCACGCCGCCCACAGGGCGGCGGCTACAGAGTCGCTACATCCGCTGCGTCTCTTTCTGCAATCGCTTGAGCCGGCTTGCCAGACTCGCTTTGGCCGCGGAACTCATTCGATCGATAAATAGAATGCCGTTCAGGTGATCGACTTCGTGCTGCAAAGCGCGGGAGAGCAATCCCGACGCGTCGATCCGGATCGTTTTTCCATCGAGCGTTTCCGCCTCCACCTCGACTGATACCGCGCGGTCGATCTCAGCCGTGATATCGGGAAAACTCAGGCAACCCTCGCTGCCCGAATCCTTCTCTTCGCTCAAGCGCAGTTTCGGATTGAGCAGCACGAGCGGCATTGCGCTGGCGAGATCAACCGGCGCTCCATTCAAATCCATCGTGCTCGGCCGGTCTTCGACTTGCGAAACATCAAGCACTGTCAATTGCAGCGCCTGTCCCACCTGTTGGGCCGCGAGACCCACGCCGTTTGCGGCGTGCATTGTTTCCAGCATGTCCGCGGCGAGAGCACGAATGCGCTCATCCACTTCGTCGATCCGTTTCCCTTTTGCGCGCAGGATCGAGTCGCCGTATTTCCGGATCGGCAATTTCATTTCTCGCCGTGAGTGAACGCCGGCAGGTTCTTTATGCCCGCCAGTTTCAAAGCATCCATCACTTTGATGATCGTGCCGAACGACGCCTTCTTGTCGGCTTGCAACGCCAGGGTGGATTTGCGTGTCATGGGCAAATTTCGGACGGACGTTTCGAGCTCCTCGACGTTGACGACGTTGCCGTCGAGCCGGATCTCATCGCTTTCGTTTACGCTCACGATGGCATGCTCCAGCTCGGATGCCGCCGTCGTCGCGGTTTTCGAGTCCGGCAGATTGATCTGCACTTCCGGTTGATCTTTTTTGAACGTGGTCGAGACGACGAAAAAGATGAGCAGGATCGTCAGGATATCGACCAGCGAAACGATAATGATGGAAGGCGCGCGCCGCTTTCGGACTGCGATCTTCATCTCAGGAGAATGGGCGTCGGCTTCACGCGACCGGCGCGCGCGCCGGAGCCGGCATGGTTGAGCGAGAGGGCGGCGGCATTTCTTCGCGAGGGATCCGGCCGTAGTAGCATTTCGCGATCAGATCGGAGACGAGCGATTCCATTTCCACCGACATCACCTCCACCTTCTTTGAGAAATAGCTGAAAGCGATCAGCGCCGGGACCGCGATCGACAAGCCGAAGATGGTGCAGTTGAGGGCCTCGGAAATGCCGAGCGCGACTGCCTTCGTATCGGACGCGCCGCTGCTCAGGCCGAGCCCGGAGAAAACATGGACGAGGCCGGAGACGGTGCCGATCAGTCCGATCAACGGCGCGATTCCCGTCACCACCTCGAGCACGATCAAGCCGCGCTCGAGCCGGACGAGCTCACGGCGCGCGCGGGTTTGGACCGACTCGATATTTTCCGCGCGCGGCCAGCGCAAATGCTGCAATGCCGTGCGCACGACTCCGGCCAGCGAGGATTTGTCTTCGTTCACGATCCGCAGCAAACGCTCGGCGCTTCCGCCCGGCACGAGCCGCTCGATTTCGCTCTCGATCACCAGCGGCAGCACTTTTTTTTCGCGCAAAGTCAGCGCCGCCAGAACGATCGTCGTGACGGTGACGATGGAGCAGAGCAGCAGCGGCCACATGAAGAGGCCGCCCTTGGTGAAAAAGGTCACCATGGTGTGCAACGTCTCGGTCGTTTGCATCGCCAGTTGAACGCTCATTGATTCGAGTAAGTCGTGAAGTAAATGTCCACCGGCATCCGGCCATTGGGCAACGCCGCGATCAGATCAGGTGGAATCGGAGGAAGATGCGCCTCCTGAAATGATTGCAAGCAGATGTTGGCGAATGCTTCGTTCGCATTGTTCGAGAGGACCCGCAACTTTTGGATGCGCCCCTCCGCGTCCACTTCCGCTTCAAGATGCGCGGTGCCGATGCTGACCAGGTCCATTTTCGAATTCATATAGTGATACCAGCGCGAGCCGATCGCATCGTTGACGGCTTTTTGATAGCGCCCGAGTGGCGTTCCCACCGCGTTCACGGAAGAGGGACCGCGGTTGGTGATTCGACCCGTGATCCGCGTCTCCTGGGTTTGCGCGCGAAAATCGGAAGCGGGATTCTCCGGTTTCGGCCGCGGAGCGAGCGGCGCCGCGGAAGCGGCGACATCCGGCGGCGGTGAAGCCTCGGTTTCGTCCGGCGCTTTGATCGGCGGCGGCGGGGTGGCGGTGAGCATCGCGAATTGCTCCGGCTCCGGCGGCGCGGTGGGCGCAGCCGTGGGCGTGGTCTTTGCCGGCTCCGATGGCTTTGGCTTCGGCGAAGCTGAGCGCTTCGATTCGGGTGCGGGCGATTGTTGTTGGGCGGGAGGCTGCGGCTGCGATCCCTGCGTCTGAAGTGAAAAATCGTGCGTGTCGAGTTGAGTGAACGGACGGTCCTTCCCATCCTGGCTCGGGAGCGGAAGATCGCCGTTCGCCGGCTGCTTGCTGGCCGCGTGTGAGTTGGCGTTCGATTCGAAAGTCTGCTCCTTCGGTTTCTCCGCCGATTCTTTGGAACTATCGGTCTGCATAAAAGCCGGATTCTTCGGTGCGAGCGGCGGCGGCGGCGCCGAGAGATCCACGATCGTCAGCTCAGAAGGCGTATCGTCAGGCGGCGGCGTGGGCTTGAAAGCCCCTCCGAAAGCGGCGAGCGAATATCCAACCGCGAGGTGGAGAAAGAGCGAAATCAGAATCGCCAGCGCGAGTTTTCGCCGCTCTTTGGTTTGTTCCATCATTCAGTCTTTACGACCGCGTTGCGCCCGAATCATATCGCAGTTCGCGGGGCCTAACAACCGGGGCCAGACTCTCATTTCGTGCTGGTTGCCGGCGCGCGGCCGCCTTTTCGCGCGTGATGAAAAAGATACTGCTGTGCATAACCGCCGTGTTCGCCGAAGTAAGTTTCGCAGAAGGCGCGAAGCTCCGCCGCGCTCACCTTGCGGCGTCGTGGAAAATATTTTTGCTTGAGGACGCGCTCGATCCAGACGTCGATCGGAAAAGCGCGCAAGCGCTCGTAGGCAAAAAGCATCACACAATTAGCAACCTTCGCACCCACGCCCGGTAGCTCGCAGAGCCGCGCCCGCAACGAATCGTCTGGCAACTGGCGCCATTCGTCCAGGTCCGCCGCGCTGCTGCTCACGAGGCGCGCCGTCGCGAGTAAGTTCTTCGCCCGATAACCGAGTGCGCACGCCCGGAGATCTTCCTCGGCAAGTTCCGCGATTCGATCCGCGGCGGGGAAGGTGTGGATCGCGCAACCCGATATTCGAAGCGGCTTTCCATATCGCTGCCGCAGCGCCCGCGACATCTGGCGGATGTGCGCGACCTGCTTCATCGAGGAAGTAATGAAAGTGGCGAGGCATTCCCAGGGCGGCTGCCGGATAATGCGCAGGCCCTGGCAAAACTCGCGCGCCGCGGACATCGCCGGGTCGTTCGGAAACGCGCGGCAGATTTCCGGGAGCGGGTGATCGAGCGAGAAATATCTCGCGAGCGTCTTCGCATTCACGCCGCGGAAGGAAAGCGTTTCGCCCCGCTGCTCGACGTAGGCAGCCTTCTCGCCAATCGCTCCCACAAATCCCGCGCCGCACATTTCCCAATGGAACACCTGACCGGAGTCCAGGGTGCGCGCGAGATCGAAATCGGGGGCTGGAAGTTCCTCGAGACGCATTCAGAAACGTCCAACGTCCAACCTTCAACGTCCAACGTTCAACTGGAAGCGACCGGCAGGACTTTGCGTTCGCAAAAAGCGCTTTGCGCGTTTTGCTAAATTCTGTCACCTAAGACGACATGGACACGCGCCTCGCGATCGATACCGGCGTTCTCCTGCTCTACTTCATTGTGATCATCTTCATCGGCCTGCGGATGGGCCGGAAGGAAGATAACCTCGAGGACTTCGCGCTCGGCGGCCGGCGCATTCCGTGGTGGGCGGTGCTGGCTTCACTCGTCGCGGCCGAAACCAGCGCCGGCACATTTTTCGGAACGCCCGGCGAAGGCTTCAGCCATCGCGATTACACCTATCTGCAGCTCGCCTTCGGCACGATCATCGGGCGCATCATCGTCAGCTACATTTTCATCAAGCCGTACTACGATTACAAAGTTTTTTCGATCTACGAATACCTGACCGCGCGCTTCGGCGTCGCGAGCAAGAATGCGGCCTCCACGGTTTTCATGATCACGCGTCTGCTCGCTTCCGGGACGCGGTTATATGTCGCAGCCATCGCCCTTGTCCTGGCTTATGAAATGATCAGCGGCGCTCGACCGAATGAAACCCAGACGCTCTGGATTTATCTCGGCGCCACGATCGCCATCGTCATCCTGACCACGATTTACACCACGTTCGGCGGGATCAAAGCGGTCATCTGGACCGATGTGATTCAAGCCTCGATCATGATCGGGAGCGCGCTGATCGCTCTCGGTTTGCTCTACTTATCCATTCCCGGGGGTTGGCAGGAAATCGTGCAACGCCGCGGCGATTTTCATGTTTCGGATCTCATCGCCACCGGTCTCGATCCGGCCAGGAGCGGCTGGGACAAATGGAAGGGCATGTTTGAGACAGAGTACACGATCTTTGCCGGCTTGATCGGCGCGGTCTTCATCACCATGGGCACCCACGGCACCGATCAAGACATGGTCCAGCGAATGTTGACCGCGAAGGATATCCGACGGAGCCGCCGCTCGCTCATTTTCTCGGGGCTCGCCGACATCCCGCTCGCGTTCACTTTCGTCAGCATCGGGTTGCTGCTCTGGGTTTACTTTCAGGCCCATCCCGACCCGACCCTGCCGAAGAGCCCAAACGAAATCTTCTGCCATTACATTCTCTATCAAATGCCAGTCGGCCTGCGCGGATTGCTTTTGGCCGGAATTTTTGCCACCGCCATGGGATCGCTCAGCACCGCCTTGAATGCGCTCGCCACCAGTTTCACGCGTGATTGGTACGAGCCTTACATCAACCCGGCAGCGACCGACGCGCAAAGCTTGCGGGCCGTGCGCTGGGCCACCGTCTGGTTTTCTGTGCTGATGATCATCGTCGCCTCGACCACGGCCTATCTCGTCATCGTGCATCCCAACGTCCGGATCATTCCGATCGTCCTCAGCATTTTCGGCTACACCTATGGATCGCTGCTCGGCGTCTTCTTCGCGGGAATGCTAACGAGAACCCGCGGGAACGATCGCGGCAACATCCTGGCGATGATCAGCGGCTTCGTCGTCGTAGCGATCCTGAGCGGGTTGCCGAACAAGGTCGCGGGAATCCTCGGGACCAAATTCTACACTCAACCCGTTTGGTTGCCGGAGATGGAATTCCCGTGGTGGATCTTCTTCGGCACCGTCGTCACATTTTGCGTGGCAATTCTTTTCCGGAGCCGTCCACATACGGTGCCGGCTGGGGTCTAACCGCGCGGAGTCTCGCATAGCCTGATTCAATCTTTCGCCGCCGCGCTCCACGCATCCTGCAACCCGCGCCGCGTAATCTCTTTTTCCAAAAAATCGCGATCGATAGGCGTGGTCTCCAGCATTCCTCGAATGTCGCGCAAATGTTTTTCGCTTCCCCCTTCGCGAAAGAATTCCAGTTTGTGTATAATCACATATTCCGGCGGGGCCAACCACAGCTGCGCTTCACCGATGTCGACGGATCGGCGATTGCGCAACGCCCAGCCGTGCAGTGGATCTGCGCTAAGGTAAACATCGGCCTTATAACCGCTCTCGAAGTGAATGATATTAAAATGGCCGCGCCGATCCCGCGCGCGTTCAATTTCCACGACGCCACGCGGCGGACAGTAGAATTCATCCTCCGGAAACACCCGTTCCAAAGCGATAATCGCCGCGGAATCCAGGAGGATGATGATATCGATGTCGCTAGTGGTTCGAACCTCGCCGTAGATGATCGACGCGATCGCACCGGTGGCGGCCCATGGCGCCCCGAGGGCATTAAAGCATGGGGCGAAAACTGTCGCGGGATCAAGATCGGCCATGCAGCGTGAACTGGCGCAACGCGTCGGCCACTTGGGCTTCGCTCCAATCAGGATGCTGGCTCCGTAGGGCGATGGTCTTGAACCGCCGCATAGAACGAATGAAGCCGAGGCCAAGTTCTGCCCGGCGTTCCAGCGACATTTGACGTAGGACCTTAATCTGCTCGGGATGCAAGGCGCCTTCGACGAACATGCCGCAACTCTAATCGCTCTTTTTTTCCGACGCCAGTTTGATCCCTAGCTCGCGTAGCTGCCGTTGATCCACGTCACTCGGCGACTGCGACATCAAATCCATCCCGCGATTGTTTTTCGGGAACGCCATCACATCGCGGATGGTTTGCTCGCCGCAGATCAGCATCACCAGCCGGTCGACTCCGAGGGCAATGCCGCCGTGCGGCGGCGCGCCGAGTTTGAAGGCGGTGAGCAAATGCCCAAACATCGTTTGCTGCTCTTCCGGACCTATGCCGAGCGCGGCAAACATCTTCTCCTGCAACGCCGGTTCGTGAATTCGCAGACTCCCGCCGCCGATCTCGACACCGTTCAAAACCACGTCGTAGGCTTCCGCGCGGACCTCGTCGAACTTCTTTGCTTCCAGCAACGGCACATCTTCCGCCTTCGGCCGGGTGAAGGGATGATGCACCGCGTTCCATTTGTTCTCTTCCGCGCTCCACTCCATCAACGGGAAATCGGTGACCCAAAGAAAATCGAGCTGCTCCTTGTCCTGGACCAGCTTTTGATATTCAGCCACGCGCAAGCGAATCCGGCCCAGCACTTCACAGGCAATCGCCCATTTGTCGGCCGCGAATAAAAGCAAATCGCCTTCCTCGACCGACAGCTTTGATTGCAGCGCTGCCCGTTCCGCGGTGCTGAAAAATTTCGCAATCGGAGATTTCCATTCGCCCCCTTCGACCTTGATGAAAGCGAGGCCTTTCGCGCCAAAGTTCCTGGCAATCTCCGTGAGCTCGTCGCTTTGACCGATAGTCAGCCCGGCAAATCCTTTCGCATTGATCGCCTTAACCACACCGCCGGCATCGAGCGCGCCGCGGAAAACCTTGAAGCTGCTCGATCGAAAATCTTCGCCCAGATCGACGAGTTCCATTCCGAAGCGGCGATCGGGTTTATCGCTCCCATAACGGCCGACTGCTTCGCGATACGTCATCCGATCGAAGGGCGTCTTGATATCGACGTTGCGCGTCGCCTTGAAAACAGCCGAGAGCATTCCTTCGGTCAGCGCGAAGATATCGTCCGGTTCGACGAATGAGGCTTCGATGTCGATCTGGCTGAATTCGGGTTGCCGATCGGCGCGCAAAGCTTCGTCGCGAAAACATTTCGCGATCTGAAAATATTTTTCCAGACCGGCGACCATGAGCAGTTGCTTGTATTGCTGGGGCGCCTGCGGCAGCGCATAGAATTTTCCGGGCGCGAGGCTGCTCGGGACAAGGAAATCCCGCGCACCCTCGGGCGTGCTCTTGGAAAGAATCGGCGTTTCGACCTCGATGAAACCCTGCACATCGAGATAGTCCCGCGTCGCTTTCATGGCCTTGTGCCGCAACCGCAAATTGCGCATCATCCGCGGCCGGCGCAGATCGAAGTAGCGATAGCTCAAGCGGAGATCTTCGTTGCTGACTTCGGCGTCGATCTGGAACGGAAGAACATCCGCGCGATTTAAGATGCGCAATTCATCGGGGAGAATCTCGATGTCACCGGTCGGCAACTTCGGATTTTCTGTCCCAGGCACGCGGGCCGCGACTTTACCTACGACCTGAATGACGTCTTCGTTGCGCAAATGATGCGCTTGCGCGGCGACCTCAGCGTTTTCTTCCGGCCGGAAAACAACCTGCGTCAGGCCTTCCCGGTCGCGCAGATCGATAAAGATGACGCCGCCGTGATCCCGTCGGACATGAACCCATCCGGCGAGCATGGCCGTCTGGCCGATGTCGCTTTTGCGAAGCTGGTTGCAGTGATGGGTGCGGTACATCAGGTTTATAAAAGAGTGGCAACTTTCGCAGCGACTTCTTCGTGCGCCACCAAAGTTTGTTCGCCCGTGCGGAGGTCTTTCAGTTTCAGCTCAGGCCACTCATCGCCGAAGAGAATTGCGACGCGCGCCCCGACCTGCTCCGCGGTCTGAAATTGTTTTCCGACCTTGGCTGGCGTGAGAGGGTAATCGACGCGATAACCGGCATCGCGCAGGACTTGGACTTGAGCGAGCGCAGCACCACGGCGCTCCTCCTTGGCGATCACGATGTAGATGTCGAGATCGCGTTGCGCTGCGATCGCGGTTTCCATCTTCGCTTTGGCTGCGGGGGTCTCACCGATTAATTCGCCAAGGACGACATCGCCCATCGCAAAACCGATCGCGGGCAGCGACACGGCGCCATCGCTGAGTTGCTGGATCAGGTTGTCGTAACGGCCGCCGCCGGCGAGGGCACGAAGCTTTCCGCCGCGATCGAACGCTTCAAAGACGACGCCGGAGTAATAGGCGAGGCCGCGGACGATCCCGAGATCGATCTCGACGCAGTCGGCCAGGCCGCGAATTTTCAGCGCGGAGAGGAGTTGATCCAGTTTCTCGCTGCCGCCTTTGTCGTCGAGAATCTTGAAGACGGGTTCTGCGAGCGGACCAAGTTTGGCCGCTGTCTTCTCACGCGGTTCGCGCTCGCTCTTATCGATGATCTGCAAAACGTCCTGCCATTTTTCTTCCGGCACGCTTTGGCCGCGCAGAAAATCGATCCAGAATTCCCGGTCGCTCACGCGCACCACGAAGTCGCTCGCGCTGAAACCAAACGCGCGCAGGAGATCGACGCAGAGCGCGATCGATTCGATATCGGCCTCGAGCGATGCCTCGCCGATGATGTCCGCGTTGAATTGGAAATGCTCGCGGAGACGTCCGCGCTGTTGTTTCTCGTAGCGGAAACATTGCGGGATCGAAAACCACTTGAGCGGTTTCTTGAATTCGCGGTCATGCGCCCCCACGACGCGCGCCAGGGTCGGGGTGAGCTCGGGCCGCATCGCCACCTCGCGGTCGCCTTTGTCGGTGAAATTAAAAAGCTGCGCGACAATTTCGGGGCCGCTTTTTTTTGTGTAAAGCTCCGTCGGTTCCAGGATTGGCCCATCCCATTCGACAAAGCCATAGCGGCGCGCCACTTTGCGCCAGCAATCGAAGATGTAATTGCGCGCGGCGCAATTCTCCGGAAGGAAATCACGAAAACCTGGAAGCGGTTGCATATTATTTCAGGGCGTCACGCATCGGTCCGGGACTGATGCGACCATACCCGTCGCGGTTTACGAAATTAGGGTGCGGTTGAATAAACTCCAGCCTCGGGCAGTCGGATGAATGCACGACGGAGAGCATCCGTTTAACCAAAGCAAAGGACAAATATGAAAGAAAACAGATTGATCACATTATTGGCAGTCGGAGCCGTCAGCGCAATCGCGCTCACCAGTGCTTTCGCGCAAACTTCATCGACTACGACCACCACCACCAATCCGGCGGTGACCAGTAGCTCAACGACCACGGCGTCGACGAGCACCATCGACGCATCGGGCACGCTCACGACCTACACGCCGGGCTCGGATTACCTCATGTTCCGCACTGAAACCAGTGCCGAGCCAGTGAAGTATTACTACAGCCCAAAGGAAACCGTCGTGGTTGATTCCGAAGGCGCTACGGTTGACTGGAAATACCTGCGCGCGGACATGCCGGTGAAGTACACCTACGTGAAGGAAGGCGATCGCATGATCGTTCGCAAGATCACCCTGCAGAAGCCGGTGTCGTACTACGAAAAGACGACCACCACAACGACTACGACCAAGCCCTAACGGCCACGTCAGTAGCTTAGAGAAAAATTCAAAGCACCCGCGGAACGTGTTTCCGCGGGTGTTTTTTTTTGAAATCAATTCCCGTAGCCGGTCGGAAATTTTTGGTGCCACTTCCAGGCGCTCTCGATGATCGTGTCGATGTTCTGGAATTGCGGGCGCCATCCGAGCTCGCGCTGGATCTTTTCCGACGCCGCCACCAGGCGCGGCGGGTCGCCTGCGCGCCGCGCCTTTTCGACGACCGGAATTTTGTGGCCGGTAATTTTCCGGCAAGACTCGATCACTTCACGCACACTCGTCCCACCGCCGGTGCCGAGATTGTAGAATTCACTTTTCGGCGTTTGCAAGGCGAGGACGTGGGCGCGCGCCAGATCGAGAATGTGAATGTAATCGCGGATACAGGTGCCATCCGGGGTATCGTAGTCGGCGCCGTAAATCTCCACATGCGGCAGTTGGCCGAGCGCGACCTTCAAAACATTCGGGACCAGATGGGTTTCGTGGCGATGTTCCTCTCCGAAATTTTCCGAAGCGCCGGCAGCGTTGAAATAGCGCAGGGCGACGAAGCGCACTCCATAGATCTCATCGAACCAGCGCAATATTTTTTCGAACGCGAGCTTTGATTCTCCGTACGGGTTGATCGGTCGTTGAGGCGCGTTCTCATCAATCGGAACGCGTTCGGGCGGGCCGAAGGTGGCGCAGGTGGACGAAAAGACGATCCGCTTAACTCCAGTCGCAACCATGGCGTCGAGCAGGTTCAAGCCGTTGCCGATGTTGTTGCGGAAATACTTCGACGGATTCGCCATCGATTCCGCCACCAGGGCGCTCGCCGCGAAATGCATGACGGATTCGGGTTGGAAGGCAGTGAGGGCCGAACCGATTTGTTCGCTATTCGCGAGATCGCCTTCGAAAAATTCCGCGCGCGAATCGACGGCCCGGCGATGTCCTTCCGAAAGGTTGTCGAAGATCGCGACCGTGTGGTCCTCATCCAGCAGCAGCTCGGCGCAAATGCTCCCGATGTAACCGGCGCCGCCGACAACCAGAATTCGCATCGCGCAAGTTCTCGCGCTCCCGCGCGCCGTGTCAAAGCAAACCGCGCGACTGGCGGCTTATGTTTTTTGGAAGCCGGCGATCATTCGCCGGATGAGGCGATTCCGTTTCCGGGGTTCGAGGACTTTGAGACTCTGCGTTTTCGAGCCCCACTCAAGAACATCGATATCGACGTGGCGCACCCCCCATTGCCGCATGGCGGCGCGACTGGTTTTGTAAAGGTCGATCGTGTTCGTGCCGATCAACGCGCCGCCATAGTCGTCGATGACGTAGCGATCGGTCGTTCCCACGATTTGAAATCGAGTGCCGAGCGGAAACCGCGACCAGTCCGCAGCCGCGCTCATGACGCTGGCGCCGGACAGGCGCACGCCAATGGCATTCCGACGGCCGCCTTTCTCCGTGTGGGTGTAGGCCGTGGTTCGAACATTCGCGATCCGCCGCGCGCCGGTGATTGTGGCCGGACGCATCTGCGGGCCTTGAGCCGATTGCGGCGCTTCACAACTCGCTATGGCGCAGGCCAGAGCGGCCAGCGCCGTCCATTTCAGAATCGTTTTCATTCGGACGGAAACGGGTCAATACCGATTGAAGCTCACCGGCGCAAGCCATAACTTGGCCGGCCATTTCCGCTTTCATGATCCCGTTGCGCGCGAACCAGGCGCTTGTCGCCGACGAAATTTTGCTCGATGGCCGGCTCGCGCTTTTTCATCAACGCGAGCGGTGGCTTGCGGTGGCCGACCTGCATTTCGGCTATGAATTAAGCCAGCGTGCCGCCGGTCGCCTCGTGCCGATGTGGGGAATGGCGTCGATCTCCGAGCGGTTATTGCAATTGGTGGACGAATACCGGCCAAGTCATCTGATTATTCTGGGCGATCTCGTGCACGATCAAACCGCCGCAACCGAAGCCGCCGAGTTATTGCAAAGGATTGCGGCGTTGTGCGAGCCGATCGTCGTGGCCGGGAATCACGACCGGCGGCTGCGAGGCAAAGTGGAAATGGTGGACTCCTGGGACACCAGTAACTTCCATTTTCATCATGGTCATTGCGCGGCGTTGGCGCCGGACCGGATTCAAATCATCGGGCATCATCATCCGGCGGGGGTGGTGACGGATGGCGCGGGGTTGCGACTAAAATGTCCGGCGTTTGTTCAGCAATCGAGCTGCTGGATCATGCCGGCATTTTCTCCATGGGCCGGCGGAATGAAGTGGACGCACGACGAGCCAAGCCGGGTCTGGCTTTGCACGCCGGAGCGCGTTCTGCGTCTAGAGCCCGCTCAAGCCCTGTAGCCGCCGCCCTGTGGGCGGCGTGAGATCGATCTCGCTTGCGGATCAACGCGGATTCCCGCGCTTCGCATAGCGAAGCGGCTACAGCTCAGGCGCGCGCCGTCCCGTTCATCTCGGAGGTGCAATGCGGGCAACGCGTGGCCTTGATGGGAATCGTCATCGAGCAAAACGGACACTCTTTCGAGACCGGCGCGACAGAGCCGGGCTTCGGTCGCTTCAAGTTATTGAGCGCGCGTACGAGCAAAAAAATGCAAAACGCCACGATGACGAAATTCACGATCAGGGTGATGAAATTTCCGTAGTTCCAGGTGATGGCGCCGGCTTTCGCGGCGTCCGCGGCCGTGGCGAAAACGGCGCCATCGGGCCGCAGCACGATAAATTTGTTCGAGAAATCGAGTCCGCCCGTCAACAGGCTGATCGGCGGCATGACGATGTCTTTGACCAGCGAAGTGATGATGGAACCGAACGCTGCGCCGATGATGACGCCGACCGCCATGTCCACGGCGTTTCCCTTGATCGCAAATTCCTTGAACTCTTTCAGCATGCCCAAGGATGCTTATCCGGTCACGATATTGACAAGCTTTTTGGGAACGACCACGACCTTGCGAACTTGTTTGCCTGCAATGGCGTTTTGCACTTTCTGATTTGCGAGCGCGGCGGCTTCCAACTCAGACTCCGTGGCATCGAGCGCGACCGTGATCCTGTCGCGCAGTTTTCCATTTACTTGCACGACGATCTCGATCTCGTCTTCGACCAGGAAGCGCTCGTCATACTCCGGCCAGCTTTGCGCGGTGATGTCGCCGCCGAGGTTAAGGCGCTCCCATAACTCCGAACTGATGTGCGGCGCGAACGGATTGAGCAGGACGAGAAATGTCCGCATCGCCGAAACCGGAATTTTCTCCGCGGTGGTGAAAGCGTTGACGAAAATCATCATCTGGGAGATGGCGGTGTTGAAGGAGAGCGACTCGATGTCGGCTGTCACTTTCTTCACGGTGGCGTGGGTGATTTTCTGCTGAGCTTTTGTCAGTTCCTCATCCTGAACGGCGGCGGAGCGCACCCATTCGCCCGCCTGGTTTTCTTCCATGATCAGGCGCCAGACGCGCGCCAGAAACCGCGAGACGCCTTCGACGCCTTTCATGCTCCACGGCTTCATTTGCTCGAGCGGCCCCATGAACATCTCGTAACAACGAAACGCGTCGGCGCCGTAGATTTCGATCACGTCCAACGGGTCGATGACGTTGCCCCAGCGCTTCGACATTTTTCGGCCGTCTTCGCCAAGGATCATGCCCTGGTTCACGAGACGCTGAAACGGTTCCGGTTTTGAAACATGCCCAAGATCGAAGAGCACCTTGTGCCAGAAGCGTGCGTAGAGAAGATGCAGCACCGCGTGCTCGACCCCACCGATATAGAGATCGACGCCGCCGGGTTTCCATTCAGGATCTGGATCAACTAACCGCGTTTCAACCACCTTTTCGATTGACGGACCCATCCACCAACGCTCGGCCTCTTCGTCAACGAAACGCTCGTCATTGTGTGGATCGCAAAAGCGCAGATAGTACCAACAGGAACCGGCCCACTGCGGCATCGTGTTCGTCTCGCGCGACGCATTTTCTGAATATCGAATCCAATCTTTCGCTTTCGCTAGGGGCGGTTCGCCGGTACCGCTGGGCTTGAAATCCTCTAGTGCCGGCGGCTCCAGCGGCAGCTCCGATTCCGTCAGCGCCTCGTGTTTCCCATCGCACCATACGATCGGGAAGGGTTCGCCCCAATACCGCTGCCGGGAAAAAAGCCAGTCGCGCAGCTTGTATTTGACCGTCGGTCCGTTAAGACCCCCTCGCATTTCAAGCCATTTGATAACCTCCTGTTTGGCTTCCGGGGTTAGCAAGCCTTCGATGATTGGAGAATTGAAAGCGATTCCCTCGCCACAAAACGGGCGGTCATCATTCCAAGTTCCCAACTTTTCGCCCGTTTTACTTTGGACCACGCGCGTTATTCCCGCGGGAGAAGGTCTCATCTCTATCCCGTCTGGAATGAGTTGGGCTACGACATGTTTTATTGGCAGACCGTACCTTCTCGCAAACTCCCAATCCCGTTCATCGTGAGCCGGAACGCCCATGATAGCTCCGGTGCCGTAACTCATCAGAACGTAATCAGCGATCCAAACGGGAACCGGCTCGTTGGTTATCGGGTTGATCGCATAGCCGCCTGTAAAGACGCCGGACTTGTCTTTTGCGAGGTCAGTTCGCTCAAGCTCTGATTTGGATGCGACGCGTGCTTGATATTCTCGGACTCGATCCCTCTGCTCTCGGGTTACAATTGCCTCTAGCCACGGATGTTCAGGCGCGAGGACCACGTATGTCGCGCCATAAACGGTGTCAGGACGCGTGGTAAAAACCGTAATCGCCAATTCCAGAAGACCAGTTGCAACGTTTCCCTCCCACGGAAATTCGAGCCTCGCGCCTTCGCTGCGCCCAATCCAGTTGCGCTGGAGCGTCTTTATTGATTCGGCCCAGTCAAGTCCATCCAGCCCTTTCAAGAGTCGCTCGGCATAGGCGGTGATGCGCAGCATCCATTGGCGCATAGGGCGGCGCACAACGGGGAACCCGCCGACCTCGCTCTTGCCATCGACCACTTCTTCGTTCGCCAAGACTGTTCCCAAATCAGGACACCACCAAACTGGAGCGTCCTCGACATATGCGAGGCGACGATCATCCACGATCTTGCGTTGCTGCTCAGGTGTCCATTGCTCATAACCAAGCCAATTTTTCATCGCCTCGAGCAGAGTCGCGATTGGTTCGGCTTTTTTCGTCTCCGGGTTGAACCACGAATTGTAAATCTGGAGGAAGATCCACTGCGTCCATTTGTAGTAGCCGGGATCGGTCGTGTTGATCTCGCGTTCCCAATCGTAGGAAAAACCGATCCGTTTTAGCTGGGTCTTGAATTTCGCGACGTTCTCGCGCGTCGTGACCACGGGATGCTGGCCGGTCTTGATCGCGTATTGCTCGGCGGGCAATCCGAAGGCGTCCCAGCCCATCGGATGGAGAACGTTGAATCCCTTCAGGCGTTTGTAACGCGCGATGATGTCGGTGGCGGTGTAGCCCTCGGGATGCCCGACGTGCAAACCCGCGCCGCTTGGGTACGGAAACATATCGAGCACGTAGTACTTTGGCTGCGCTGGATCGAATTTCTCTTCGCCCGGATTCGGGGCGTGGAAGGCGCGGGTCTCGTCCCAGATCGCCTGCCATTTGGGCTCGAGGCGATCGAATGGATAAGGTTTGCGGCGCTCGCTCATGGATTGGAATTAGTCAGGATTTACAGGATTAACAGGATTGGTTTTCTGCGGTACCGCTTCAAATTCTAATCCAGTTAATCCTGTAAATCCTGTCCAAGTGCATTCTCTCCTGCTCGCCACGCGCAATCGGCATAAGACCCGGGAATTCGCCGAGATTCTCGGTGATGAATTTGCCGTCCGCGATTTGTCGGAGGCATCGCAACTGCCCGTCATCGAGGAAACCGGATCGACGTTCGAGGAGAACGCGATCCTGAAAGCGGTCGCGACGTCGAAGCATTTTCCGGAACTGGTTGTCGCGGACGATTCCGGGTTGGAAGTGGATGCATTAAACGGCGCGCCGGGCGTTTTCTCCGCGCGCTATGCGGGTGAGGGCGCGACCGATACGGAGAACATCGCGAAACTTCTTGCTGCGCTTCCGAGTTCTGACGCCGCCTCGCGTGCGGCCCGTTTCCGATGCGTCCTAGTGCTTGCGCGTCGCGGCAAGGTGCTCGGAGTTTTTGAAGGAACGGTTGAAGGAGCCGTCATCTCGCGACCACGAGGAACGGCCGGATTTGGCTACGATCCAATTTTCCAACCGCAGGGATACGATCGGACGTTCGGCGAGCTTCCGGCGTCAGAGAAAAATACGATGAGCCATCGGGCCCGTGCCATTCGATCGCTGCGTGCGGCGTTGCTCGCCCAAACGTGATCGTCGCTTTACGGCTTCGGCGGCGGCGGAGGAACAGCTCCCGGCGGCGGGACCGATCCTGGCGCTCCGGTGACAGATGCTGCCTTGATTTGGTAACCGATCTTGGTGATGCCGGCCAACCGGATTTTATCAAGCAGCGTAATCACATCGCCGTGGGTCGCGAGCGTTTCGGCGCTGAGCGAGATCTTCACATCCTTGTTGGCTTCGTGAAGTTGATAAAGCTTCGGGAGAATGTCGGAATCGAGCACCGGCGCATTATCAAAATAGACGAGGCCGCCTTCCGTCACTCGAATCGAAACATAGTCTTTCTTCTCATTCGGGGGTTGGGGAGGCGAATTGGCGCTCGGCAGATTGACCGGAATGCCTTTCATGTGGGTCTGGCTCAGGCTAACCATCATGAAGCTGGCCAAGAGAAAGAACATGATGTCGATCAACGGAATGATCTCGATCCGCGCGTGCTTTTTCGGGATGGGCGATCGCATTCTCATGGTTCGTGCGTCCCTTAGTACTGAGCTCCGCTCATGGTGAAGGTAATGGGGGTGCGGACCTTTGAGACGGTGCCGGGTTTGAAACGCCAGCGCCGAAACGCGCTTACCGCTGCATTATCCAAAATCGGGCTGCCCGTGCTTTGGGCCATGTCGGCACTCGTCACCGCACCGCTGCCGGTATCGACAGTCATCACGCAGACTCCGCTGCCAGTGACTTTCGAGCGCCGCGCTTCATAAGGGTATTCCGGGCGTGGCGCACTGATGGCAACGGCCTTGGCCGAAGACATCGACATCGGACCGACCGGCCCAACCGGTTTCGGTTTGGCAATGGGCGCGACTGGTTGGTTGCTCGGCGTGCGTTTCGGCGGCGGTGTGGGTTTCTCTTCCACAAACTCCGGCTTCTCCTCGGGAATGGCTTCCGGCGGTGGTGGTGGCGGTGGTTCTTCTTCCGGCGGCGGCGTCGGCTGCGGCGGCTCGGGCTGCTGTTCGATCGACATCTCGACCGTTGCCTCAGGAATGTCGCTCAGATCGACGATCTTTTCGGTCGGCTTGATCGCGGCGATGGCGACAGCCGCGAGGTGAATCGCGACGGCGCCGCTAAATGCCGTCCAAACCTGCCATCGTGGCGGTGGACGATAAAGAAGCGGTCCCGGCATATTATTCTATTTTGCGGCTCCGGGCACACCTGCCGAAGCCTGGCTCTTGATTTCGAACGATATTTTATTGAAACCCGACGAGCGGATCTGATCGAGCATGCGCGTCACATTGCCGTGAACCGCCTCCCGGTCTCCGCGAATGAAAATTTTCGCCTCGGGATTCGTCCGCCAAAGTTGCTGAAGCTTGGGCAATATTTCCTCGAGCGCGATTCTCGTCTTGTCGAAGTAATAATACCCGTCCTTATCGACCGACAGGCTGACGTAATCCTTTTTCGATTGCGTTTTGCCGGAGGCGCCGGTGGGCAGGGCCACTTTCATGCCCTTCATGGTCGTCTGGCTCAGGCTCACCATCATGAAGCTCGCGAGAAGAAAGAACATGATGTCGATCAACGGAATGATCTCGATTCGCGCTTTCTTTTTCGGGATGGGTGAGGCGACTTCCATAAGAGCCCTCTAGATCGATGAGCGCGTGGCGGAGGTCGGGGTCGTCCCCGGAATCTGCACGTCGCCGTGCGCTACGTGACCCGCTTTGTTTTGGGCTTCCAACATAACTTCGAGGTTCGTCGCAGCCGTCTGCAACTCGAACTCTAAGTTAGACACGCGAGACGTGAAAAAGTTAAACGGAACCAGCGCGAAAATCGCGATGCCGAGACCGCAGGCCGTGGCGATGAGCGCTTCCGCGATACCGCCCGTGACTGCCTGCACCGCCAGCTCTTCGTTCCCGAGGAAGCTGAACGATTTCATCAAGCCCGTGATCGTGCCCAACAAACCGAGCAGCGGGGCGAGTGTGACCAGCGTGTCCATGACGACGAGGAACCGCCCGGCGCGTTTGATCTCGATGCCGGCGGCGACCTGCAGCGCGCCCTGGAGCGACGCGTGTTGATGGTTCAATCCATTCCACATCATGCGCAGAACCGGATCGCGCGAGTCGCGGGAGAGGCGGGAGGCTTCCGCCACATCGCCCACTTCGATCGCCGTGAAAACTTTCTCGATCCGTTTGGGATCGCGGCGCATCCAGCGGCCGAGCCACCAGAAAATACGCTCGAGCACGACCGCGAGAGCGGTGAGTGAAACGACGAGAATCGGCCACATGATCGGGCCGCCTTTGCGGAAGTTATCGACGAAGAAATTCTTATCGAACGCTCCTTCAGGCGCCGGACTGGCGGTCGGTGATCCGCTGGGAGATGGAGAAGCGCCGGTCGCAGTCGTCGTGGTGGTAGTGGCGGGCGACATGGCGGTGGTGGCCGGTGTCGTACCGGCAACCGGCGAGATGCCGGGCGCAGTCGCTGCAGGAGCGACGGCGGCGGGACTCGTCGTGGTGATGGCGGGAGACGTTGCCGGCATTGCTGGAGATGTCGCCGGAACTACTGGCGCATTGGCCGCGGGACTCGTCGCTGGAGGCGCGCCTGGAGGACGATTGGTGGGCGGAGCGTTCGGCGGCGGCGGCGGTTGGCCGAACGAAGTCAGCGCGAGAGTGACGGAGCAGAGGCTGGCGATTAGCAGTGTTTTCATAGGTTGATTGGAGAGTTTCTCCCGGCTCGAAATTCCGATCGAGGATGTCTGTTATTTATCCTCAATGAGATCAGTGCGAGTCGAGCAAAACTTTCACATTTGTCTTTTCGGACGGTTCGGATCGTGGCGGAGCCATAAGTTATTTCGCATCATCCGCCTTTGTGGGATGTAGCTTAGGGTCAGGAAATTGCGCGAGGGAAGGTTTATTTTTCGGCGCCCCGCGCGCGCACGACCGAATTTCGCAACGGCGGCCAATCCCCGATGCGGGCTTCCAGCTCGTCACCTTCCTGAATCGGCCCGACGCCGGAAGGCGTGCCGGTCAAAATAAGATCGCCCGGCAGGAGCGTCATGGCCTGACTGGCGAAAGAGACAATCTTCGCGACCGAATAAATCATCTGGCTTGTGCGCGCCTCTTGTTTCACCTCGCCATTCTGTCGGAGGGTGATCGGCAGGTCGCTGACTTCCACGCCGGTGTAAACAAACGGACCGACCGGCGTGTAGGTGTCGAACGATTTGCAACGCGCAAATTGTTTCTCGGATTTTTGCAGGTCGCGGTCGCTGATATCTTCGCCAATCGTGTAACCGAAAACGTGATCGAGAGCGCGCTCGACCGGAATATTTTTCGCGGTGGCGCCGATGACGATGCCGAGCTCCACTTCGAAATCGGTTTGGTGTTCCGGGAACGCGATTTCGATCGTGCCGCCGTGCGGAAGCAGTGAAGTAGGCGCCTTGAACCAGATCAAGGGAGTGCCGAGCGGCGTGCGTTTCATCTCCGCGATGTGATCGGCGTAATTCAAACCGACCGCCATCAGTTTGCTCGGCGCGACGGGAAGATGGATCTGGAGTTCGCTAAGCGGGACGATTTCGCCAGTGAATTCCAAATCGAGCCAGAACGGTTTCGCGAGGATGTGCACGGCATCGCCGCGCACTTCACCGTAAACGAGAGTGCCCGTGGATTTGAATCCTCCAAATGTGCGCATGAAAAGGAATTGTAGGGCAACCGCACCGGTTGCCGAACGAAATTTGCGGCAGGCGGTGCGCCTGCCCTACAACTTTACCTTCGCCAAATTAGTTCGGAACCACGCCGACAAAATCCCGCACCGTTTTCTGCTCGGGAATCGAGAATGCGCCGCGGTCTCCTGCAAACCAAAAGGCGCTCGACGACCCGCCGTCGAGGTTGAGGGCGCGTTGCACTTTCAGGTCGGGGCCGAGGCCCGGTTTCGCGAGAATTTTCGCCAGCTGCGCCAGCGTGACAGGAGAACAATAACCGATCATCGCGCGATCGGATCCGGAAATCGCGATGAAGGTGCGGCGCGCACTCCTGGTATCGTCCAGTCCCGTGACGGCCTGAGCGCGATCGACCAGAAATGGTCCGCATTGCAAAGCGGCGACCGCTTTTTGTTTCGAGGAATATTCCGCGACCCGAAGTAGTTGGACCCGTCCGTCCGAAACCACGGCGATGCCGCTGAGCAACCGCGCCTTGCGCAGCGGCGCGATCGTTTTCCCATCGCTGATCAGCAATCCCACCGGCTTATCGGCGGGATCGAAGTAACCGCCGTTGACGCCGGCCAGGCAATGCTCGCGTTCCATCGCTGCGGAGAGATCGAGCTCGCCCGCCGGATTGTCGATCACCCGCAACGTGGCCGATTTCGTGGAGAAGAGTGCGAGCTCAATCGTCGCTTCGTCTCCGGCGTCCTCGATGACCACAATGTGGCGATGCTCCACGCGGCCGCTGCTGCCGCGTTCCTTTTCGATGGCCGCGACGGTCCAATCGGCTCGCGCCGAGCCGATCAGGAAAAAGGCGACGGCGAAGTGAAGAGCGAACCTAGCCACCGTGCTTTTTCAACATCTCGATGAACCGCGGATTTTCGCGGAGCGAATCGCAGATCGGGACCACTTTGAGCATTGCGGTCGTCACATGGCTCGGTCGCGAGAGAAGACCGTCCAGCAAATCGATCGCCTTATCCTGTTCGCCGACGATCGCATAAACTTCCGCGAGTGCTTCCGTGGCGGACGGGCCATCGAAAGCGTCCACGGTTTCAGGCAAAAGCTCGGTGCCGCGTTTTGCTTCGGCGATCGCAGCATCTTTTTCCCCCAGCCACGCGAGAATCCCGCCGAGTTTCGAATGCCGCAAGCCGTCGGCCGGCGCCTCGTTCACAAATTTTTCCGCCAGGACCTTAGCCTGGAGGAACGCCTCCCGCGATCCGGCTTCATCCTTGAGCATCCTTTTGGCGATACCAATTGCTTGATACTTCAAAACCAAACCCTCCGGCGATTGCGCGAGCGATTCGTCCTTGAGCTTTTCCGCTGCACGCAACGCCTCGGCGTATTTGCGCTGGAGCAGGATCGCATGCACGATCTCGGCGCCCAACTGCGAATCGGAGTCATCGGACTGCTGTTTTTCCAGAAAAGCTTTCGCGCCGCGCTCGAGAATCTCGAGATTCCCGTTCTCCGAGATCGCCAGCTTTGCCTTGATCGACCAAAGAGCAAGCGAGTGCGGATCCAACTTGAGCCCCCGCTCGATCGTCTTGTTCGCGCTGCCGAAATTCCGGAGGATCTCATAATTCAGCGCCAGATTTTGCAGGGGCCAGGTATCGTTCGGGCTCAGGCTCACCGCCTTCTCCAGGTTCGCGTTCGATTCTTCCCACTTTCCCTGCCGCCGCTGGATGGCCCCGATCGCCAGATAAACGTCGGCCTCGTTCGGCAGACCGCGTTCGGCGATGGCGAATTCCCGCAGCGCCCGCTCGTAATCGCGCTCGCCATAGTAAACCGAAAAGCCGAGCGCGAGGTGACCTTCGGGCAGGGCCGGCTGCAAATTCAGTGCGCGATTGGCCAGGACGCGCGCTTTGTTCCGGCGCAGATCCGTTGGATCGAAGGAGTGGTAAATCCAGCTCTGCAGCCGTGACGATCCCGCCGCGGCCAGGGCGAAGCGCGAGTCCAATTGCAAGGCGCGGTCGTAAAGTTGTTCCGCTTGTTTGAGCTTCGCGAAATCCTCGCGGTGCATTTGCAAATCGTGCGCCTGGACGAAAGCGAGGTAGGCCTCGCCGTTCTCGGTTGGCTTGAGCGTCATCATCATTTTCTCGGTCGGCGAAAGGTGGGCCCGCAGTTCGTGCGCGATCTTCTGGGCCAGATCGGTTTGGATCGCGAAGACGTCGGTCAGATCGCGATCGTAATCCTGCGCCCAAATATGCTCGTCGGTCACGGCATCGATGAGCTGCACGTTCACCCGCACTCGATTGTCCTTTTTGCGGACGCTGCCTTCCAGAATGGTCGAGACGCCGAGCGCCTTGCCGATTTCGCGCACATTTTTTTCCTTGCCGCGATACGGCATCACCGACGTGCGCGAGATCACCTTCAGGTCGCCGATCTTCGCCAGGTTGGTCAGGATATCGTCCTGGATTCCATCGGCGAAAAACGCGTTCTCCTTATCGTCGCTAAAGTTTTCGAACGGCAGGACCGCGATCGACTTGTCGAGTTTCCGCGCCGAAGCGCGCGGCAGAAGAAAGAATCCCGCGGCTGCTGAGATAACGATTCCGGCCGCAACCAGAGCGAGCACATTGCGCCGCACCCGCGGAGCGGAGACGGGCGCCGGCGTCGTTCGAATCCCTTCCGGAGTTACTTCCAGCGCCCAGGCGAGGATCAGCGAAATCGGAAACCCGACCAGCAGCAGAATAATGACGAGGCGCAGCGCCCAGGTCGGTAGTTCCCAAGCCGGGAAGACAGCAGAGGCGAGTTGAATCACGCCGCCCGCCACCACGATGTAGGCGACGGCCGCGCGATAAACTTTGCGCCGCTTAATTTCTTCGAAAAACCCGCTCATCTTCGCTCAATTGTCGCACGTTCCAGAATGCTTCGCCCAGCTACTTCTCGCCGCTGAACCTTGCGAGTATTTGCTGAAACCGCGCGTCGGCGGTGAATTTCCCAAGCGCTGCCAAGTAAAGGGGAACTCACTTTACACGACGTTGCTCAGACTTCGAATTCAGCAGTTTCTCGATCCGCTCTCGGAGATGATTCGGGCAGCACCTCGATCGATAGATCGTATTTCGCTGACGAGACTTTTCCGGAGGGAATTTGCCGGTCCCAAATTGGAAGGCGATTACACCCAGCGCGTAATCGTCGTCGCGAACACTTATGCGAGATTGTTGGTTGTTCGGCCGGCTATAATTCTTCGAGCGCCACGGCAACCGATTTTGCCGGCGGATCCGGCCGGCTTCTTCGAAATCGATGAGGCGAACCTGTCCGTGATGAACAAAGATGTGCGACGGCTTGCAATCGCGCCAGACCCAGCCGGCGGCATGGATTCTGGAGAGAACCGGCTCGACCTGTTGCAGAATTTTTTCCGCGCGTCGCCAGGAAAACTGTTTGGGCTGTTCGCGAGTCGACGCGAGTAGCGGCCGGCCCGCGATGCGCTCCAAGACCAAGTAATGATTTCCATTTTGCGTGAATTCGCGAAAGACGACCGGAACAGGCAGACCGGCTTTGCGGAGACTTTGCAGGACCCGACCTTCATGTTTCACGCGGGCATAGCCGTCCACCCCGAGCCGGTCGGTCTCGCCGTGGCGACGCCCTTCTTTCAGAATGACCCTGCGCGGCGGAGAAACCGACAAATCCAATGCTTCATAAACGCCGCCTTTGCCACGCTGCATTTTTACTTTGTAGGCGAGCAGTTGAATGCCAATTGGACCCGTTGGCGCGGACGATTTCGGCTGAATTTTGCAGAAGGGATTTTCAAGCCAGTCCGGGACGGCGAGACCGGGCCCGCGCTTATCGGGCCTTACCTTTCCCGCCGGGTCGCGCACGCTTCCGAGCCGATTTTTCGGCGAGCCCCGAAACGCGCCATAACGATAATGAACGAGGCTGTTCGCGCGGTAGCGCGCGTCGAACGGAATTCGCGGCCCGGGCAATCCCCGCGTCGCCAGGTGAAGTTCGCGTGCGAGGGTGGTGGCCTCCGCCGTGGAGCGCGGATAAACGGTCAGGAATTTTCCGACTTGGGAGAACTCCGGCAAACCGGCATTCAACGATGCCAGCAAATCAGGACGCGCCGGAATCTTAAAAAACGCGTCATATTTCCGGAGAATCGGAAGAACGCGCGATAAGACCTCAGCCGCGGAAAGAACCGTTGCCGAAACATGAATCTTCCAGCCTTGGCCAGGTTCATCCGACCGAGGCCGGCGGGAATAACGCCAGGCGCCGTCGGTAACGGGCAGCTTCTGCATCTGGGCTAGAAGATGCAGCCAGGGCCGGCCCACTTTGATTCAGAATGCCTGGGTGGCGTTAACCACCCGGCTGCGAATAAATCCGCGCCGGCATTACGATCAAAAGGTCGTTTGGCGTTGTCACTGTGCAAACCATCATCATTTTATGGTACTTTTTTGGAATACAGAGACCCGTGAGTTCATCGGTCGTCGGCTTATAGTACGAATCAAGGCAGGCCTTCGCTTTCTTGTCACTGTATGAGGCACACAACAAACGGCTGATGAATCGCGCAAAGGCCGAGTCGACTTGCATTCGGTCGACGATCTCCTGCAGGGTCAGTGGATCATCGGGATTTGGACAGGGAAATGCGGAGACTTTGCCGAGCGGTTTCGGTTTCTTGAAAAGTTTTCCGGTGGAGAGGGGTCTTTTTTTTGCAGGCATAAGGGGTCCTTTTGTTGGCTATTGGATGAGAATGCTTCGTGGATAGCAAGCTTTAACGTCGGGGGTAAGATCACTGCCGTGGCGCTACTCGCGTCAGGAGTTCCTTGAAGCGCGGGTTAGAACGCACGTTATCAAGTCGCGGGTCGACTCTAATCAAAATGACATCCACGGAGTGCGCGGCGATGGCTTTCTCCAGCCACGGCATGGCCCCGTCCGGATCGTGCCAGGCCGAGCGGATCGTCGCCATGTCGTAAGGCGAAAATTCTCCGGAACGGGCCGTGACTTCATTCACGATGCGGTCGGACTCCGCGCGGCTCCCGGCGACGGCGTGAACATAGGCCAGCTCCAACAGCGCCCAGCCGCTGTCTTGCGAAAGCTCAACGTACTTTGTCGCGGCTTCGATCGCCTTCGTCTGTTCGCCCAGATGAGCGTAAGCCTGCGCCAGAACCTGGTAGGCCGAAGCGAAGCTCGGTTCCAGGTCCAGCGCTGTTTTGGACGAGTCAACCGCTTCGCGATACCGGTGCGCATCAAAGAGAATCTTGCCTTTCGCTACTCGAATTGTCGGAGAGAGTGGGTCGTTTTGTAAGGCAGCCGTGATCTCGCCCAGAGCCTCTTTCTCGCGGCCGAGTTGTTCGAGATGGCGCGCATACCAGTGATGCGCGGCAGCGTTATTTGGACTTAGCGCGAGCGCCTTCTTGAAATCGGCTTCCGCCTTGGCCCAGTTCCAGTCGAAGTCGGTGAGCAAGATCGCGCGCGAAACGTAGCCCTCGGCCAATTGCGGATCGATAGCCAACGCTGTTGTGACCTCCGGCCAGGCCACCGCGGCTGCATCCTGCCCGGCGAGCGCTCCTATCTTCGCTAAAAGGATGTACGAATCCGCCACGCCCACCCGGCCGAGCGCGAACTGCTCGTCTTTCCCCACCGCCTCCTTGAAAACGGTCAGCGCCTTTCGGATCGAATCGACCGTGCGCTTGTTCAGGAGATAACGTCCGCGCAAATACAGGTCGTAAGCCTCGGGATCGTGCGTGAGAGCCTTGGCTAACTGGGTTGTCTCTGCCAGGTGCAGCTCGATTTGAAGGGCGCTGGCTACTTTCTTCGCGACGTCCAGTTGCAGGAAAAGCAAATCCTGCTCGGTCGAATCGTAGGTCTCCGACCAAAGATGGAACCCGGTGGCCACATTGATCAATTGCGCAGCGACGCGTACCTTTCCATTTCCGCGCCGGACGCTGCCCTCCAGGACGTGGGTTACTTGAAGCTGTCGCCCGATCTCGCGAATGTCGCCGGGTTTGTTCTTAAAAGAGAACGCCGTCGTGCGTGCGACCACGAACAGACCGTGGAGGTGCGCCAGGGAGTCGATGATTTGCTCGGTAACGCCGTCACTTAAGTATTCCTGGTCCCTCGATTGACTCAGGTCGACGAACGGCAGGATCGCGATGCTCTTGGCCGGCAGCTCACTAGCCGCATCTCTCTTTGCCGGCCGCCAATGCTGCCAGGCCATGAACGCGATCACGGTGAGCAACACGCCGATGATCGCAAAGTCGAGCTTCCGCGAGGTCGCAATCGATTGTCCGGGGACGAGCTCGCTGGTTGGCCTGATGCCTTCCGGACTGAGTTCGTAGGCCCAGGCCACAATGAGCGCGACCGGAAAACCGAGCGTCAGCACGAGAATGACCAGGCGAGCTCCCCAGTTTGGAATCTCGAAGACCGGAAAAATCTGTGTCGCAATCTGAATGAGCAACCAGCTCACGACGCCATAAGCGACGGCGACTTTATAGACATTCCGCCGCTGCAACTCGGCGAAAAATTTTTTAAGATTCACGGCATTTTTCCGCGACCCGCGAAATGGAGTCCTACCAGCGGCTCCTTGCGCTGACGAGTGAAATCAACGACGCCGCCGCCGTCCGGCTCAACCTGTGGGTCACCGGCTTACTTCACGCCGGTGGCAAAAACCGTTTGAAAATGCGGGCTTTGTTTTTCCCGCGAAACCACGGTCACCTCGATGTTCTTGAAACCGGCGGATTCGAGAAATTGATGGAGCTGGACTTCGCTGAAGCCGAGCCAATGGTCCGCGTAAAGCTCGCGGGCGCGCTCGAAGCGGTGGCTGAGTAAATCCAGGATCACGATGCGTCCACCCTTGCGCAACATGCGAGAGGCGCTGGCGATGGCGCGGTCGGGATGAATCGCGTGGTGGAGCGCCTGGCTCAGGATTGCCAGATCGATGCTGGCTTTGGCGATCGGCGGATTCTCAATATCGCCAAGGCGATATTCGAGATTTGCGAAGCCGTGGCGCTTTGCCAGTTGCGCGCCGAACTCGACCATTTTCGGCGCGTTATCGATCGCGATGACTTTGCGCGCCGTCTTGGCCAGGAGTTGCGCGAGCGTCCCTTCGCCCGCGCCGAGATCGGCCACCGTCAACGCCGGCAGCAGCGAGATCAGGGTGTGGGCGAGCGCCTGCCAGGAACGGCCCGGCACATAGCTCCGTCCGAATTTTCCGGCCAGCTGATCGAAATATTCGCGCGCTTTATCGCGGCGTTTGCGCAGCGCAAGTTGCAGGGCGGTGCGATCGCGCGCCGTCTCGGGCATTTCGCGCGCAAGCACCCGGATCAATTCGCTCACCCTGGCGCGCGCGGGATTCCGTTCTTCTTTCGCCGTCAATCCGTAATAAACATTCTTGCCCGCGCGCCGATCCTCGACGACGCCGGCGCGCTTCAACTGCGCGAGATGGCTCGAGATGCGCGATTGCCCCATGCCCAGAATTTTCTGTAGCTCGGCCACGGAAAGTTCGTCTTCTTCCAGAAGCAAAAGGAGCCGCAGCCGGGTGGGATCGGCCAGCAAACGCAGAAAATTAATGGTTGACGCCATTTCGCACCTCCACGATATATCGACGTATCATGATTGGTCAATATGTTGGCTAATCAGCCCGTTCGTTCGCGCCAACCGAAACTAATCACCCAGTACCTGTATTCCATGCTCCGACGTTTCATTTTTGCTTCCGAATCCGTGGGCGAAGGCCATCCGGATAAAGTTTGCGACACTATTTCCGACGCCGTCCTCGACGCCTGTCTCCGGCAGGATAAGAAAAGCCGGGTCGCTTGCGAGACCTACGCCAAGAGCAATGTCGTGGTCGTCGGCGGCGAGATTACAACGAAAGCGAAGCTCGATTACGTCGAGATCGTGCGCGATGCCGTGCGCGAAATCGGTTACGTGAACGACGACGATGTTTTCCATGCGGATCGCCTTTTCGTGCAAAACATCATCACCTGCCAATCGCCGGACATCTCCCAGGGCGTCGACGCGAAGAAGGCGAAGGGGAAGAAGACATCGGAGCAGGGGGCTGGCGATCAGGGTTTGATGTTCGGTTTCGCCTGCGATGACACGCCGGAATTGATGCCGGCGCCGATCATGTTCGCGCATCGGCTCGGACGTGAACTGACGCGCATCCGCAAGAGCGGCAAAGCAGAGTGGCTCCGGCCGGACGCGAAGTCGCAGGTCTCGGTGATTTATGAAAACGGAAAGCCCGTCGGCATTTCCAACGTGGTCATCTCCACCCAGCACACCGAGAAAATCGACCACAAGGAGATCGAAAAATTCTGCATCGAAAAAGTCATCCGCAAGGTGCTTCCAAAATCGATGGTCAATGGCACCACCCAATTTCTGATCAACCCGACCGGCCGATTCGTCGTGGGCGGTCCCCAAGGCGACACCGGTTTGACCGGCCGCAAGATCATCGTCGATAGCTACGGCGGCTGGGGTCGGCATGGCGGCGGGGCATTTTCCGGCAAGGACCCGAGCAAAGTCGATCGCAGCGCTGCTTACATGGGGCGCTGGGTCGCGAAGAACGTCGTGGCCGCTGGCTTGGCGACCCGTTGCGAAATCCAATTCGCCTACGCGATCGGTTATCCCGATCCGGTCAGCATGAACATCAATACCTTCGGCACAAACACCGTCGATGAGGAAGCAATCGAGCGAGCGGTCAACCGCACATTTTCCTTCAAGCCCGCCGAGATCATCCGGCAGCTCGACCTCCTCCGCCCAATTTACAGCAAGACAACCAACTACGGCCACTTCGGCAAAGACGATCCCGATATCACCTGGGAGAAAACCGACAAGGCCGCAGCGCTTAAAAAAGCAGCCAAGTAACAACTAAGAATATGAGCACTGAAACCAAGACCCAAACCAAAGCCAACGACTACAAAGTCGCCGACATTACTCTCGCCGATTGGGGCCGCAAAGAGATCTCGATTGCCGAGAAAGAAATGCCGGGATTGATGGCGATCCGCGAGAAATACGCGCCGGGCAAACCGCTCGCGGGCGTGCGCGTGACCGGTTCGTTGCACATGACGATCCAGACCGCCGTGCTTATCGAGACGCTCGTCGCGCTTGGCGCTCAGGTGCGCTGGGCGAGCTGCAATATTTTTTCGACCCAGGATCACGCGGCCGCTGCGATCGCAAAGACCGGCGTCCCGGTCTTCGCGTGGAAGGGCGAGAGCTTGGAGGAATATTGGTGGTGCACCAATCAGGCGATCTCGTTCCCGGGGGGCAAAGGTCCGCAGCTCGTGGTCGATGATGGCGGCGACGTGACCCTCTTCATTCATAAAGGCTACGAACTCGAAGAAGGCGCCGAATGGGCGAAATCGAAGGCGGAGAGTAAGGAAGAGCAGGTCATCAAGGATCTGCTTCTCGAAGTGCAGCGGGAGAATCCTTATCGCTGGCACGAGATGGTGAAGGAATGGCGCGGCGTTTCGGAAGAGACGACTACTGGCGTCCATCGTCTCTATAAGATGCAGCAGCAAAATCAGCTGCTTGTACCGGCGATCAACGTGAACGACTCCGTCACCAAGTCGAAGTTCGACAATCTTTACGGCTGCCGCCATTCGCTGGTGGACGGCCTTAACCGCGCGCTCGATGTCATGATCGCCGGCAAAGTCGCGGTCATCTGCGGCTATGGCGATGTCGGCAAAGGCTGCGCGCAATCATTGCGCGGCCAGGGCGCGCGCGTGGTCATCACCGAGATCGATCCGATCAATGCCCTACAGGCGGCTATGGAAGGCTACGAAGTCACGACGATCGAAGACACACTCGGTCGTGGCGACATTTATGTCAGCACCACCGGCAACGTGGACATCATTACGCTCGAGCACATGGAGCGGATGAAGGACCAGGCGATCGTCTGCAACATCGGCCATTTCGACAACGAGATTCAGGTCGGCCCGCTGAGCGAGCGCAAAGACATCAAGCACACCAACATCAAGCCGCAGGTGGACAAGTACACGTTCCCCGACGGCCACGAAATCTTCATGCTCGCGGAAGGCCGGCTCGTGAATCTAGGTTGCGCCACGGGCCACCCGAGCTTCGTCATGTCGAACTCCTTCTCGAACCAGGTCCTCGCTCAGCTCGATCTCTGGAAGAACAAGGACACCTACAAGATTGGTGTTTATGTCCTATCGAAGGCGCTCGACGAAGAAGTCGCACGGCTGCATCTCGAAAAGATCGGCGTGAAACTAACGAAGCTCACCGAGAAGCAGGCCGAGTATCTCGGCGTGCCAATCGAAGGCCCGTACAAGTCCGAGCATTATCGCTATTAACCGTTAGGCAGGACGACTCGCGAGCCTGGCCTATTTCCTGGCTCGAGAAATCGACACTGGGAATACGCGATTATCCGGCGGTGTGTTATACATCGTTCCTTCCCAACGGATATCGCTGCTGGCTGTCTCACTCAGTGAGAGTTCGATTCGTGCGGTGAGCCGCTCGTGAGTGTATTCGTCCAGAAACAATCTGCCCTTGGGATTACGGCCTTCGATTCGGAGGATAAGATTTTTGTTCGTCGTCAGCGAGTAAGTCCCACTGACACGGCCGCCCGATTCGAAACGTAACACAAACGTCGCATCGTACGGACCGACTTTGCCGCGAAAAGCGTAGTCGCCTGGCGCTTCAGGGCCTTGTGCTGCCTCGGCCGTTACCGACGGAATAGCCGACGCCGGTGCTGTTAGGGCCGTCTGATCACGGCTAAGAGTTTTGCTCGGGAGGTGGACGAGAAAATACCACGCAGCAATTCCCGCAAGCACGACGACTGATGCCAGAACGGCGGCGACCGGAAACTTTTTGCGGCTGGTGGTATCTGCTTTTGGCGGGACCGCGGGAATGACGGGAAGACGCGGCGGCGCGGGCGGGGCCGGCGGATCTATTACCTTGTGAATACCCGCGATCAGCCGATCGGCATGGTGATGGAAGTCGATGCCGGTATCGAGTGCGAGGCCATTGCGAAAAGCGAGTCCCTCCAGTTCGCCCGGAAGACTTTTTGCGTCTGGCATCGGCGTGGCGTTCACTAGGACTGGAATAATAGGAATGCCATTCTCCAACGCGCTCGCTATTTCCAATCGGACAAAGTCTGCCGGGTCGTCGATGCGGCGGTTAGAACTGCCGGAGCCTCCCAACCACTCGGGTCCGATTATGGCCACTACTACCTTCGCGCGTCGCAGCGTCTGTTTGATGTGTTCGCGAAAATCGACGCCATACGGAATGGAGTCGAAGTCCATGAAAACCGTGTTTTTGCCGAATTCCGCCTGGAGACGATCATAAAGCCGCCCGGCCACGGGGCTCGAGTCTTGGCGCCGATAAGAAATGGCAATCACGGTTTGGGTCGTTCTTTCTGCTTGAAGCTGTAATCGATTAGTTCCGAGCCGTACTTGATATCGCCAGCCTCTGTCGTGGTCTTTACCAAACCGACGCCGTCGGCATACCAGTAGGTCTTCGTCATGACGGCACTTCCGCCGGCGACTTTGCTTACAACTTTCATGGCCCGAAACTTACCAGCCGGCACGGACACGTTCTCAAACCCGACTACCTGGCTGCTCTCTGATGCCTCAGTGTTGGTGTAGTCTTTGCCTTTCCATTGCCATTTGAATCGGGGGACAAGCGGATTCTGGAGGTACTGTTTAGGCGGTTCGTATTTTGCCTCCAGGCCTTCATGCTCCGGGTAACGCTCGGCATGCAAGAGCACCCAGCCGCTCGGCTTCGAGAAGAACTTGCGCACTTGGACTCCGGCCAGGAGCTCCACTTCATAACGGCTTGAGCCGTCATCCTGTTTCTCCTCGCCGAGGACTTTCAGAGTGTATTGGCTGTCGTCGGCGGTGTTGCGATACGTCCAGGAGTCACCGACACGCAGCGGGAAGAAGTCGGAAGCAGCCGCCATTGGCTTCTTCGCAGCTACGCTGAAGCTCAAAACGACGAGGGCAAATACGATGCCGGTAATGCGGCGAGCTTTAGTCATTTGTTTACACTTTTCTGGAACATGGTTTGCGCTGGTTTTATCCGAAAGAGCCAGATGAAAAGGAGGGTAATGAGAGCAGCGACCGTAATCGAAGCGATGACATCGCTGCACCAATGATCGTTTACTCCGACGCGGGCGATAGAGATAAAGAGCGGCAGGATCAGAAGCGGAATCCGATAGCGCGGAAAGAGAAACGCGAGCGGAAAGAAGAGGCCCCAGAAATGCGCGCCATGACCGGAGGGAAAGGAGGTGCCGTGGTCACCGAAGAATTTCCAATCCCAGTTACCCGCTTGAATCACTTCAAATGGACGCAGCCGACTGAAGACTCCTTTCAACGTCTGCACACTGAGGCGCGTGACCAGTTGCGCGGATCCGACAAAGAACAGCATCCACGCGACGGATCGGGTCGATCTCCACGCGAACAAAATCGCGCCTGCGCCCAGCAACACATAGGTAAGAAAGTATGGCGCGATCGGGAAACCTGAAGCCACTTCCAGCCAGTGGGTGCCTTGCTGCAGGATAACCGATTGCCGGCCGCCGACTCGCTGCACAAAGGCGGCGATCGGTTGATCGAAAAAGAAAATGCTCAGGAGAGCGAGCGCGATCGTCACCAGAACGCTGTAAACGACTTGTCGCTTAGTCATCGGGCACGAGATTCCTGGTCATACATCGCTCCGGTCTATTCCCGGCGCGCGATAATTTCGAGAAAAAGCGGCGTGGTGAACCACGATTGCGGATCGGCGTCCGCCGCTCGGAATTCACGCAGCACCTCCGCCCCCTCGTCTCCCGTGAGCCGGCCCAGCTCCTGCAAACGCACGACGTTGATCTCGATGAAACTGGCCGGCCATTGCCAGGCGTATTCGCGCGGCGCCACGGTGCGTATGCGCGGATGGATCTCGAGCACGCGCATTCCGGCTTGGCGCAACAGACCGGGCAAGGCGCGCGCCACGTTCGGGTCGCCGCCACTTGCGCGCCAGCTTGCGTCCACTTCCTGCTGAAACTTCTCCAGCGCTGGCCGCTTCGGCATGAAGCAAAAAGTTCCGTAGTCGCTGTATTCGTGAAAAATGGCGAGCCCGCCGGGTCGCAGCGCGCCCGCGATGTTGGCGATCAGTTTTGCCGGCGAAGAGACAAAGGTGGCCACCCAGCGGCACCAGCACGCGTCCAAACCAAGTTGGCCTAACGACACTTCCATCAAGTCCGCTTCGCGAAACTCCACGTTGGTCAAACCACGCCGGCCGCATCTTTCCCGCGCCGCTTCCAGGAAGCGCGCCGAACGCTCGATCCCCAGGACCGAGCCGGTGGGCCCGACAATTTCTGCCAGGTCCGCCGTGGCGTAACCGGGGCCGGCGCCGACATCGAGGATGCGCCAGCCATGCGTGATCCCGGCGCGCTGCCAGCATTCGGTCACAACCGGCCGCCAGACGCGATGCTGCAAACCGAGGCGCGCGACTTCGTCGTCATGCGTGCCTAGGATGTAGTCGGCGTCAGTTTTGTCGGTCATGCGCCAGTCACGCGCGCGTCAATGGGAAAAACAAGGACGGAATTCCGGCGGCGAATTAGCTGGTCATCCCGAGCCGCGCAGACGGCGAGGGACCTCACAGGCGCTCTTCCGCTTGCGCGATAGGGGAGGCGTCTACATGAGATCCCGCGTGATGAGTTGGCGATAGCGCGACTTGCAGATGCGAGGTCCCTCGGCGCGCTGCGCCAGCCTCGGGATGACAATGGGCTGGATTTTCTTGCTTCCGACATATCACTATTCGCCGCCATGATCGCTGCCGCTCAATGAAAGATCGCGTCGCCATTGTTGGTGCGGGCGTCTCAGGATTGACCTGTGCGGTTAACTTCGCCGAACAGGGATACACGACCTCCATTTTCGCCGAGCAAATCGGGGACCGGACGGATTCTGCCGCCGCCGCCGCCATCTGGTATCCCTACGATGTCGAGCCGGCCGACGCGGTGACGCCGTGGGCGTTGATTTCGTACGGCCGCTTCCTCGAGCTCGCACGGGATCGGGCGACCGGCGTTTCTGTTGTTGAACTCCGCACCTTCTCTCGTCTCGGCCCGATGACGCCGCCGGAGTGGGCCCGGGCCTTCGGTCCGCGCCTCCTGGGCGGGCGCGAAATCCCGTCAGCCTTCGCCAGTGGGTTTTCGATTCGGGTTCCACTTATCGAGACAACGAAGTACCTCGAGTATCTAAAGACGCGCGCCGAAAACGCGGGCGCGTCGCTCATCGGCGGCGTCGATCTGGAACAGCTCGAAGACGTGGAAGCAGGATTCGACCTGGTGGTGAATTGCTCGGGGATCGGGGCGAAGGAGCTGGTTCCCGATCCGGCGATGGAGCCGCATCGCGGCCAGGTAGCGATCGTCGCCTCGCTGGATATTTCTTATGCGGTCGTCTGCGATGATCCACCATTGATGTACGCGATTCCGCGATCGCAAGATTGCGTCCTTGGTGGAACGAACGAGGTAAGCGATAACCGCGCGGCCGATTCAACGGCAACGGCGCGGATTGTGGCGGAGTGTCAGCGCGTGCTCGGTTTTCCCAAACCAACCATCCTCGCGGAACGCGTCGGTCTCCGGCCCTGCCGCAAACGCGGGGTGCGCGTCGCGTTAGAAAAAATGCGGGACGGGCGCGCGGTCATCCACAATTACGGCCACGGCGGCGCCGGCTTCACTCTCTCCTGGGGCTGTGCCCAAACCGTTTTTGAACTCGCGAAAGCCGCGGATCTGCCGAGCGGTTCTCTGTAGCCGCTTCGCTATGCGAAGCGTTGGGGGCAAACCGCGCCGCATCACGCCGCCCACAGCGCGGCGGCTACAGAAGACAGCCGCAGCTCAAGTCAGTGAGATCGACTGAAAGGAACTAATGACGTCGTCCGGGCCTTTGTCCTTGAAGAAGCATTCGTAGAAGCCGGGGCCGAGGTCCCATGAGTCGCCCTTGTAATATTCGTCGCGATAAAAACGCCAGACGCCGCTCACGATGATGAGCGAACTGATGCGATCGTTCCAGAAGTCGCCGAGAAAGTGAAAGCTCAAGTTCGTGCGGGCGTAGGCGCCTTTGAAACCGACATGGTCGTAAATGATGAGCTCGGGCATCGGCATGCCGTGGGTGACGGCTTCGTTGCCGATCTCGCTCGCGCAAGCGTGATAGCTCAGCGGGCCCACTTTCCATTTCGTGTCGATGACACAACCGTTTTCCGGCGAGAGCTCGGTTTTGAGCACTTCTCCCTTGTCGAACAAGATCAGGATGCCGGCGATAAGCGCCAGGAGCGATATGAGAAGGCCAACGGCGGCGAAGGTAAGACTTACGGGAGTGAGCTGAGTCACACCGGTGACGAGGAGATAAATGCCACCGCCAAGGCCGACAATTCCTGTGATGATGAGGTAGATGGCAAGCAGCCGCATGCCGGAATTTTTGTTGATCATGTTGTGCTTTGAGTTGGAAGAATAGCGCCGCGAAGAGCGCGGCTTTTGTTTGGGGCGATCCTGACGCGATTCAATTGATTGTCACGCAGAAAAAGTTCGAGCGCTCCGGGCTGACTCGCGCCTCGCTGCCATCGCGAACTCAATTTGCCTTTGTCACCAGCGCATTGCGCGGGCGGAAGTGATCGAGGTCGACATCGTGTTGCTGGCGGATGCTGTAAACCGGCGTCGTGACCGCATACACCACCTTGAGTTTCGCATGTCCCAGGATTCCGCCGGGCTCGATCAACTCGTATTGAATCGAACATTCTTTCAGCACCGCCAGGATCCAGAAAAGTTGAAACGGCTGCACCAGCCGCATCTCGAACTTCACCAGCCGATTGCTGCCTTCGCTCACCCAGGCTGTTCCGGTAATGGTGTCCAGGAACCGGTCCGCCATATTTTTCTCCGGCAGATTTTTTCTCGGGCTGAACTGGACGCGCAACGCCGTGTTGCCGTGGATTTCCTCTTTGCCGCAGGCCGTGAATTCGAAGCGCTCCGCGATTCTGTGTTCGCGCGCAAAATCCTGCAGCGTGCTTTTGTCTTCATCGTCGTCCTTGGAACGGTCCTTTTCGCTCGGCAACCGCACCTTTCCGTGCACTTCGCGCGAGATAAACGTCATGGGATGCGCGTCGCCCGGCCGCATGATCACGATAGCCGTCGCCGTTCCGCGCAAACGGCCGCGCCCATCCCATTCCTGAACAAACATCCTCGCTTCGTACTCGGATTTGCGGACCTGCTGGCGGAAATTTTCCGCGTCCTGCAACGCGCGTTCCATCATCCGGGCGATCTCGGGCGAAAGGTCTTGGCAATAAGCGAATCGCGTCATGGCGACCAGCACGCTGAAAACCAAACAGAATTTCATCCGCGCCATCCGCGGTTCTCCCCTCTTTTAGATTTTGTGTTCGCGGTTGTCCGAGCGCAACCGGATCGTTTTGTTCTGGAGATCGTGCGAAGCGCGGATGAAACGCACCGTCCGGCTCTTGGCGCGCATCAGGAGTGAATAGGTGGTCGCGGTCGCGCCCTGCGATTTCACCCCGCGCAACATCGCGCTGTCGCTGATTCCCGTGGCGCAAAAAATAATGTTCTTCCCGTTTGCGAGATCGTCCGCGAAAAAAACGCGGCCGAGATCGGCTTCGTGGCCATCGTCGATAAGAGCCTTGCGCTCCTTGTCGTCGCGCGGCCACATTACGCATTGCATGTCGCCGCCGAGGCATTTGATTCCCGCCGCCGCCAGGACCGCTTCGGGCGAGCCGCCGATCCCGAGATAGAGATCGACGCCGCTATCGGGAATGGCCGGCGCCATCGCCGCCGCGATATCGCCGTCGCTGATCATGCGCAACGACGCGCCGACCTGGCGGACATCCGCCACGATCTCTTTGTGCCGCGGCCGATCGAGCATCATCACGACCACATCCTGGACGCGCTTGTTCAACGCCTGCGCCACCGTCAGCAGGATTTCCTCGATCGGACTCTCGATCTTGATCGTGTCGATTCCCGTCATCTTCATGTGCTGAAGCACGCGAGGCCCGTAGGAGAGCTTCATCATATAGAAGGAGGGAATGTCCCGCAGCGCGACCTTCACCCCTTGCTCGGGGCTGGCCGCGGCGATGCAACTGATCGAGTTCGGCGCGCCCTTGGAAATGTTCGTCGTGCCATCGATCGGATCGAGCGCGATATCGAATGGGGGTGAACCGGGCAACCACATGCCGAGTTGTTCGCCTTTGAAAATCCCGGGAGCGTCGTCCTTGATCCCTTCGCCGATAACGACCTCGCCGCAGATATTCATGAGATCGAACATCCCGCGGAGAGCGTCGCACGCCGCGGCGTCCGCCTTTTCTTTCTCGCCGCGGCCGAGCCACTGGAGCGAGTTAAGAGCCGCGGCCTCCGTCGCACGGACGAAGTCGAACTCGATGATGCGTTCGATGTCCTGGTAGTTTTGCGGGCGCAGTCGCATCGGGGGCTATTTTGCATTCCCGCGAAAGTTCGGCAAGCCGGGAAGCAGGGGCGTGGGGAAGAACCCTTGTCATCCCGAGTCCCGCCGTCGCGGGACGAGGGACCTCACAAACGCTGTGCCGCTTCCGTGTTAGAACAAGCGCATACGTCAGTTGACGCGTGATGTTTCGCGATAGCGCAACTTGCAGGTGTGGATCCCTCGTCCCGCGACGGCGGGACTCGGGATGACACGCCAGCGAGTCCGCAACGCTACAATTAGTTCCCCGGCGGTTTCGGCTTCGCGACGGGCTTTATCGGCGCTTCATTTGCGGGCGCGACATCATACTCCGGCTTCGCCACGCCCATCAGCCATTTGTCGAACCAACCCACGAGATGCTGCAACCGCTCGATCCGATGCCACGGCTGGCCGGAACGCGAGAGCTCATGCGTTTCGTTCGGGAACTTCACCATCACGGTCGGAATCTTGCGGAACTTCAGCGCGCGAAACATTTGCTCGCCACCCGCGCCGGGCGGCGTCCGCGAATCGGTCTCGCCCAGGATAAACATCATCGGCGTTTTCACGTCGTTGATGTAGGTGATGGGCGAGCGCGCCTTGAAATCTTCCTGTTCTTGAAACGGCGGGCCCTTGAACCAGCGTGGTTGGAACAAAGTAAAGTCGGCTGTGTACCACCAATCGGCCCAGCTCGCGATATCGCGCTGCGAAACCGCCGCGGCAAAGCGATCGGTGTGTCCGACCACCCAGTTCGTCAGCAACCCGCCGCCGCTGCCGCCGGTCACGCCCAGTTTTTTCGCGTCGATGTAACCGCGCTTGATCGCGTCATCCACGCCGAGCATCAGGTCCTTATAATCGTCGCCGGGATAATGATACTGGATCACGTTTCCAAATTCCTGGCCGTAGCTCGTGCTCCCGCGCGGATTCGGATAGAGCACGACGTAACCCTTCGCCGCCATCCATTGGAATTCGTGCGCAAAAATAAATCCGTAAGCGGTGTGCGGTCCGCCGTGGATGTTCAGAATGAGTGGATATTTTTTGGCCGGATCGAATCCCGGCGGCTTCTGCAGCCACGCCTGAATGCTCTTTCCATCGAAGCTCTTGTAATGAATCTCTTCCGGCTCAGTGAGATTGAGCTGACCGAAAAGCTCATCATTGTTGTGGGTCAACTGCCGCGCTTCGCCGCTCACGCGATCCAGCCAGAACAGGTCGCCGATCCGCGTCGGCGTGGAGAGGAGATAAACCAGCTTCGATGCATCCGGCGCCGGTCGGAAACGCGGGACGGCCTGGTTGCCTTTCGTAATTTCATTGGTGAGCGCGCCGGTCGCGACGTCGAACACGCCCAGGTTTGTTTGCCCTTCCTTCTCGAAATTTTCGATGATGCCTTTGCCGTCCGCGGTCCAGATCGGAAGGTTGCCGCCGCCCGCGCGCGGTGAGCCGTTGTCGCCGAAGACGCTGCTGCCGACATCGAAATCAAACTTCTCCGTGAGATTGCGCGGCTTCGCGTCCTTCACGAGATCGAGCACCCAGAGATCGGGTTGGGTGTAGGAGTTCACCGGCTGCTCGACCGACGACGTGAAGGCGACCTGCATCCCATCCGGGCTGAGCGCCAGGTCGCCCAGGTTCATGTCAACCGTGGTGAGTCTGACCGGCTCGCCGCCATTCGCGGAGATGGAGTAAAGCTCCGTCTTCTGCAGATCGTAATACGGCTCGTCGTTCCGCAGCGTCGTAAAATAAATTTGAGCGCTGTCCTTCGACCAAACGGCGCTGTCTTCATCGAAACGGCCGCTGGTAAGTTGCTTCGGTTGCACTTTCTCGTCCGCATTGTGCGGCGCCTGCACGATCCAGAAATGCTGCGGCCGCTTGAAATCGAGGTAGCCCTCGTTGTTCGAACGGTAGACGGCGCGCGTGATCACGTGGATGTCGCTCTCGCGCTCTCCCTCCGGTTCCGCTGGCTTTGCTTTGTCCTCCGCCGCTTTCTTATCTTTCGCCGGCGATGCTGAAGCTTCTGAAGCCGCGGCGCGTTTCGCTTCTTCCTCTTTGCGTTTTTTCTTTTCCTGCTTCTCCAGGTCCTCCGGATTACTCGAGCTCGCGAAAAGAATTAGCTTCCCATCGGGCGACCATTTCGGATCGCCCGCGCCTTTTGGCAAGCTGGTGAAGCCAAACGCGTCGCCGCCCGCCATCGAAAGCATGAAAAGCTGCGGAGATTCCGGTTTCCCATCTTTTTCGGTGGTGCGGGTGAAGACGAGAAATTTTCCATCGGGCGACCAGCGCGGAGAGGAATCGCGTTCGCCGGTCGTGAGGCGATGCGGAGCTTCATTGCCGGCGGTGGGCACGATCCAGATGGAGGTGTTATAGCCTTCCTTCTTTTCGTTTACGGTCACGCGGACGAAAGCGACCCGCGCGCCATCGGGCGAAACCTGGGCATCACCGGTCCAGACGAAATTGAAGAGATCCTTTTCGGTGATATTGCGCTTTTGCGCGAACGCGCTGGTGGCAAAGGCTGCGACGACAATCGGGAGAACGAAAAGGAGACGCCGCAGATGAGATGGATGTTTCATGACCCGGTAATGTGTAGCGAAACCGAAATAGCTCACAAGCTTTGGTTGGGATAGAGCGTCCGAACCCGAGGCATGTCATCCCGAGGCAGGCGCAGCGCGCCGAGGGACCTCGCAGTCGTACGGTTCATCAGCTTGCACTTCAAAACGTCTCTCGCACGGAGGATGCGACGCCGGCGTAAGCACGCGGATATTCCAGTTGTGAGGTCCCTCGCCGTCTGCGCGACTCGGGATGACAGCAGGGGATGACCGCCTGCTACTTCTCGTTAGGCGTTAACGAAAAATGCTGCGAAAAACCTTGTGCACCGTCCGGCCGACCGCTGCCGGAAAATTCGGTGGACGCCGGCGGTGGCGCGAAGGACGGCGGACGCGGGCTTCCTTGATCGAAATGATTTCCAGAGAATCGCCGCGCTTGGCCAGACCGAAAGTGTCGTCAGTCCGCCCGCTGGCTTTTCGGTTATTTGGCGAATTGGCCACTTGGAAGGCGACGCGAATCGTCGCGATCGTATTTGTCTGAACTTTCAGCACACGCAACGAATCACCCAGCGAATATTTCCGGGTCGGCCAGCGTTGATCGTAAACCGCGAGTTCGTTCTGAATGTACGCTTTGTCCACCGCGCCGTGATCGAAGTAGTCGACGCGGTCGGCGTAAAACCTGAGTTCGTCCTGCGGGCTCGGCGATTCGCAGGCATCAAAATAGCGGCGAAGAAAAGCCCGGATCTCCGCTTTGGTCGCATCTTTTGCATTCGTCTCTTTCGTCGGGACCGGAGCGGGCAGGGGCCGCGACTCGCGCAAAGCCGCGTCGCTTTTTAAAACTGGAACATCGGGGAGATTGGCCGCGCCTTCAGCCGGCGGCGCCGGTTCGCCGATCCCGAGCGAATACAGGGTCATTTCATCGGCTATGCCCGAAACCGCGAAACCCTGGCGCGCCTGATAACGCTTCAGAGCGATGGCCAAATCCAGACTCGGCCGGCCATCGATGTCGCGAAAGAAAAGATGCCGCTTGCGCAACTCTTCCTGCACTTGCCGGGTCTCTTCGTCGGCGCGCATGGCAGTCCTTCCGCCCAGCGCAAGCAGCAGAAAAAGGAGAGCAGCTTTTTTTAACACGTTGAGAATTTGTTAGTTCACTCGAAGCCGGCATGGATTCAAGCAGACCTTTGTGAACAGCAACTCTTCTGCCGCCCGGGGTTTTACAAAGACGATCGCGCGTCGCGCTCCAGCGATTCGACCACCGGCGCATCGCCGATCGTCTCCGGGTGCGGAGCCAGCCGCGGGATCCGCGTGGCCAATCCCATCGCCCCGAAAAGCAAGAAGGCACCGAGATACCAGGGCGCGGCCGGAAAGTTCCAGCCCTTCTGTTGATCGATGAAATACGCGAAGGTGAAGGTGAACAGCGCTGGCCCGAAGATCCACGCCAGACTGCACAGGCTGCTGATCGCGCCCTGCAGTTCGCCCTGCTCCGATTCGCTCACCCGCCGCGTCATCATGCCCTGCGCCGCCGGAGTCGAGATCGTCCACATCATCATCACCGGAATCGAAAAGAAAAAGAACCCGGTCGTTCTCGCGAGCCCGGCCAGGGCCATCCCAAGCGCGCCGAAAAATTGACCGATGTAAAGCGTCCGGCGTTCGCCGAAACGCGAGACCATCGGCTGGACGAGCCCGGTCGAAATCACAACCGAACAAAGTCCCACCAGCGCGAGGGAAAGTCCGATCGTTCCTTCCTTCCACCCGTAGCGAAAAATTGTGTAGAGCGCCCAGACGTTGAACACTTCGTGCGCGATGTACCCGATGAATTGAATCGTCGCCAGCCGGAACAATTCCGGATGCGAACGCAGCAGCGCAAGCGAACCGATCGGGTTCGCCCGCCGCATCGTGAACGGCTTGCGCTTCTCCGCCGGCAGCGATTCCGGCAGCACGAAATAACCGTAGAGCGCATTGGCGAGGCTCAAGCCGCCCGCGACCCAAAACGGCAGCCGCGGATCGGAGTTGCCGAGCAAACCGCCGAGCGCCGGCCCCAGAACAAACCCGACGCCAAAGGCCGCGCCGATCATGCCGAAAGCTTGCGCGCGTTTTTCCGGAGCGACGACATCGGAAACATAAGCGGTGCCGGTGGTGATGCTGGCGGCGGTGATGCCGGAAATGACGCGGCCGAGAAAGAGCCAGCCGAGCGTCGGCGCGAGCGCCATGACGATGTAATCGAGACCGAGCCCGAGATTGGAGAGAAGGATCACCGGGCGCCGTCCGAAACGGTCCGACAACACGCCGAGCACCGGCGAAAAGATGAACTGCATCAGGGCCCAGACCGTGCCGAAAATGCCGAACATTTTCGCGGCGTTGGGCGCGTCGCCGCCGAGAAAGTTGAGGACGAGCTTCGGCAAGACCGGCGCGATCAGTCCCAGCGCCAGCATGTCGAGCGTCACCGTGATGAAAATGAAAATGACGGCGGCTTTGCGTGGCTTCATGTTCTTGCGGTCATTCGCAGCAGACGCGCGCGCTGGCAACCAGGGAGTCCATCCGCTGCCCGATCCGGAAATAGACGAAAAATTGTTCGCCTTTAAATACGAATATTCGTCTAATTCTCGTTAGGTGTTGCTCGCGCTACGCCATGTCACGCATTATCACATACAAAGAGCAGCGCTATTCGATGGTTCAGCTGGACTCGGGCGAGAAGGTAATGATCTCGATTACCCAAGATGGTGTCACGATCTTTGCCATGCGATTTGGCGGCCTACTACCCGGCCGCAAACTCGCGGAATGGTCCATTTTCGATTTAGAACATTTCTTGGATCGCCTCGGCGGCCAGCCTCCGCCCGGGTCTTCTGCCTTTCGCCATGCGGTCAACAACATGACGGAGTATCCCAGCATTGCGGCTCTCGAAGCTTATTTGGCGTGAGTCGTTTCTAGCTCCGATGTCCTTCAGCCCCGACTATGGTCTCGCTCTGCTTCGCAGAGGCGTGAACCGCGATTCTGAATCGTGCTTTTACGCTCTTCGCCTTGACCATGTCACAGCAGTCGGGCCAGGGCGGTTCACGACGATGCTCGTCGTGAACCTGGACGGCGTTGACCACGCACTCTCCCTCGATTTCGGCAGCGACGATCTTAACGACATTCTTGAGTTCGCAAACCCGGCGACGGTCAGTCTTGTGCGATCTTGGATTCAATGCTTGCAGGGCGTTGATACTCTTGAGCTGCCTCAAGGTGTTCCTTTCGGCGCTCGCGCCGCTCTCGGCGAGGAGCAGCGCACGCAGAAAGAGGTTTACGTCCCTCTTATTGTGCAAGAGATCTTCTAGCAGTGACCGCAACACCTAACCATGCGATGGAGCGAACGGCCACCCGTCGTCCGTTCACACTTTCTGTGAGTAGTGTGCCTCCACTCCAAGCAACGCGCTCGCTCGCTGGCCGTCGCTCATCTTATTCTCGTTAGGGCTATGCAGCGTCTTGCGCGATGACAGAGCTTGGCCCCGAATATGTTGGCAAGCTTGCTCCCGGCGCCGCTGAAATATTGGAGCGGCACCTTCGCGAGTATCGGGACGCCGCTACGCGCGGCATCGTCACTGGCATACGCATCTTGTCTGGCCCGGGATGCGCGTTGAGTGAAGCGCAAGAAGGGGTTATCTATCCCGTTCATTCTGTTCCCGACTTGCCGCTCCGCGGCTGCACCCGAGCGCCATGCTGTGCATGCTGCTATTGTCCTACAGTGCTTGGTCCGCCATGAAGACAGTGGTTCATGGCGTCGTGATTCAGAACGAGCTCGGCGAAGACCGCCTTCTCGTGAAGATTCCCGCGCATTTTGCATCGACAGAGGAAGAGTTGCTTGCAGCCGCGAAGCGGTTGCAGCCGATTATGAGCCTTCCCTTTCTCGTCGTCGCCCAGCAGCCGGACGGCTCTTGGATATCGGCTATGGACACGCGTTGCACTGACATTACGATTCCGGCTTGGCTTGATGCGCTTGATTGGAATGACATTGAGGTTCAGTGGCATGAGTGACCGAGGGCCTAGCAAGGCGATGCAGCGAACCACGCCCCGTTCCGATGCGTAATTCTCATTTAGGTCGTCCAGTTTGCACCCACACGCGCTCTCGCCCGCGATCACTGATCTTATTTCTCGTTAGACCTACTATCATGACCAAATATCACACGTTCTTTATCGCGATTGCCTCTCTGTTGACCTTCACAGTTGGTGCCGCCGCCGCGGATCAGTCGGGTCCCTCTGCTGCCGACCAGGCTCAGGTAACAGAAGCCGTCCGCTCGTTTTTTGCCGCCGCAGCGACCGATGATCTCGCTAAGTTTCGCGCTGTTACCACTCCCGACTTCTACGCGTTCGATGCCGGAGGGCGGTTCACCAGCGATGCCTTGATGGATCTCATCAAAGCCGCGCACGCCGCAGGCAAGGTTTATGTCTGGACGGTAAACGAACCTGAAGTTCACATCTCGGCGGACATCGCCTGGATCACGTATGTCAATCACGGCTCGATCAAGGACGCATCTGGCACAAAGGACGTGACCTGGCTGGAATCCGCTGTTCTTCAGAAGGAGAAGGGAATGTGGCGCATTCGTTTCTTTCACAGCACGCGTGTCCCGGAGAAAAAATGACTGGAACAGACGCAGATGAAATTAGCTTTCCGATCTTGATCTGTGAATATTTCCGGTTCCCAGCGCGCAGAAAATAGTCAGAGATTTTTGGCTACGTCGGTCGCGCCCGATAACAACGTCTGCAAGACAGTGGGTTCTCCCCGTATTGTTGTTGCTCACGCGGAATGACTTCATCAATCTCACTCGATGCCTGACGCGCCTCCGCCTCTTCCCAAATCGCAGCCGTTCTTCAGCCGTCGCAACAGCACCATCCTGAAACTGCTCGGCGTGGGCGGGCTGATTTTGCTGCTGCTCATTCCGCTTCTGATGATCGGCGGCGTGTTGAGCGATCGGCTGGCGCGCAGAAATGAAGCGGTCATCGACATCACTTCATCGTGGGGGCGGGACCAACAAATCATCGGGCCGGTGCTCTGCATTCCCTATCAACATCACGGCACCGTCGTGCGTTCGGTGACGTTGCCGGATGGGCGGGTCGAGTCGCGCGAAGTGGAAGAGACCACGGTCGCTTGCGCTTATTTTTTGCCCGACACGCTGGAGGTCGTCGGCGATGTGCAAACCCAAATGCTCCACCGGGGCATCTACGACGCTGCGGTTTTTCGCGGCCAGGTGACGCTGAGCGGCGGATTCGCCGCGCCGGATTTTGCCGCGCTGAAGATCGATCCGAAAGACATTCTTTGGCAGGACGCCGCCGTCACGCTCGCGGTGAGCGACCTGCGCGGAACCCGCGAAGGCCTCGTGCTCGATTGGGCCGGAACGAAGCGGCCGCTCCAACCTGGCTCGCAGTTGCCCGGCTACACGACCGGAGTGACGGCGCCGCTTGGCACCACGCAACCGATCGTGACCGCCAATAAATTTTCGATCGCGCTCGACTTCAACGGCAGCGGCGGAATTTTCTTCGCGCCATTCGCCATGCAGAATCAGGTCACGTTGAAATCCAACTGGCCTGATCCGGGATTCCGCGGCGCTTTTTTGCCGACGGAAAGATCAGTGCGCGCGGATGGGTTCGACGCGAAATGGAAGGTGTCGTATTACGGCCGCGATTATCCGCAACGCTGGACGAGCCGCTCCGGCAACGAACGTTTTTCGACCAGCTCGGTGACGGCCTCGCTTTTCGGCGCGCAATTCCTGAGCGTGCTGGACGCCTACCGCTACGTCGAACGTTCGATCAAGTACGGCGTGCTGTTCTTCGTCCTGGTTTTCACAACGTTCTTTCTTTTCGAAATCACGGCGCGCCAGAAGATCCATCCGTTGCAGTACCTCATGGTGGGCGCAGCGCTTTGCCTCTTTTACCTCGCGCTCCTTTCCGCGTCGGAGTTCGTCGGCTTCACTCTTTCTTATCTAATAGCGACGGTGGCCGCGACCGGTCTGATCACCTGGTATTGCAGCCATTTTCTGGGGGGCGGAATGCGAACGCTCATCATCGGCGGCGGGCTTCTTGGCGTTTACACCTTTCTCTACATCACTTTGCGCCAGCAGGATTACGCGCTTCTCATGGGAACGATCGCGCTCTTCATCTTGCTGGCGGTGGTGATGTACGTGACGCGCAAGATCGATTGGTACGCGCGCGACCTGGGCTGACATGCGCAAAGTCAATCTCTCCGAAATAACGGAGCAGGAAAAAAAGTCGCCGAAGGGAAAGTTTCACTCTTATTGCAAGAATATTTCCATCGCCCTGGGACGCGAACCCGACTCGCTCGATCTCTCGAAGAGGCAGCCTTTTGATTTGATGCTTGCCCGAATTCCGCCTGGCGCCTCCTTCTGTCCGTACCACGCGGAATCGGCGCAATTTGAGTTTTATCTCGTTGTTTCCGGTCACGGCAGCGTTCGCGACGAAGCAGGCACAACCGACGTCGGACCCGGCGATGCATTTTTCTTTGCGCCGGGCGAGGCCCATCAGATTACCAACCGCGGGCCGGACGAGCTGACTTACTACGTCATCGCGGACAACCCGATCGGCGACGCCTGTTATTATCCCGATAGCAAAAAGTGGGCGGTGTCTCGGCCACTGGGCAACATCATCTTGAAGGGCGCCGAAACCAATTACTTCGACGGCGAAGAGTAGCAGCGGGCCCGTGAGAGGATAGAGGTGCGAAACGCGCGGGCGTCGGCTAGATTATCGCCATGGTCGCCTTGTCGCAGGAATCGCTGACGGAGAAAGTGCTCGCGGGCGAGCGCATCTCCGCGGCGGAAGCGCTCGAACTCTACGGCCGGCCGCTGGAAGAACTCGGTCTGCTCGCGACCGCGCGGCGCGATGCGCTGAAGGGAAAAAGTTATGGCGGCCGCGGAAACGAAATCGTCACCTACATCATCGATCGCAACATCAATTACACGAATGTCTGCAACGTTTACTGCAAGTTCTGCGCTTTTTACCGGACGGAGAAAGACGAAGACCATTACGTATTGAGCCGCGAACAGCTCGATCAAAAACTCGACGAACTTTCCGCCGCGGGCGGTGTTCAAATCCTGATGCAGGGCGGGCACCATCCAAAATTATCGTTCGAATGGTACCTCGAATGGCTCCGGCATATCCGCGAAAAATATCCGCACATCAATATCCATGGATTCAGCCCGCCCGAGCTCCAGCATTTCGCCGGGCTCTTCGGAATGCCGTTGCGCGAAGTGATCTCGCAATTCATGGAAGCCGGGCTGGGTTCGATCCCGGGCGGCGGCGGCGAGATCCTGGTCGATCGGGTTCGGCAACGGATTTCGCCGCTAAAATGCAATTCGGATGCATGGCTCGAAGTGATGCAGATCGCGCACGAGCTTGGTTTGAAATCGAGCGCGACCATGATGTTCGGTCACGTGGAAACGATCGAGGATCGGATTGAGCATTTGCAAAGATTGCGCGATCAACAGGACAAGAGCGGCGGCTTTACCGCTTTCATTTGCTGGACGTTTCAACCGGAGAACACCGTATTGAAAGTGAAGCGGCCAACCGGCGTCGCCGAATATTTGCGGATGCAGGCACTCTCCCGCATTTTCCTCGATAACTTTCCGAACGTGCAAAGTTCGTGGGTCACGCAGGGCCCTGATATCGGCCAGGTCGCGCTGCGCTACGGGGCGAACGATTTCGGTTCGGTCATGATGGAAGAAAACGTCGTGAGCAGCGCGGGCACAACGTTTCGACTCGATGCCGCGCAGATCGAGAACCTCATTCGTGATGCCGGCTACGAACCGCGCCGGCGGAATAATTGGTACGAGCTCTTGAATTAGCGGCGACTGGTGCGTTCTTCTTCGTCCAGCCGCTCCGCGCCACCGCCAAATCTGCCTTGACGATACCCACCTTCTTACCCATCAATACCGCCTGCGCGGCGTCGGCTACGAAGGACGCCCGGGGATTTTACGCTATGAAACAATTTGTTGGTTCGAGCCGTCGCCTGGTGCCGGCCCTTTTGTTCGCTCTTTTCTTTGTCTTCGCCGCCGGCCGCCTGGCTGTCGCGCAGACTGCGCCGCCGCCGGAGCAACAGGGACCGCCGCTCATCAGCACGGTTGAAGTCGAGTATGTCGGTCCGCAGACGATTTCGCGTGAGCGCGTCCTCGCCCAAATCCGGACCAAGCCGGGGCAGCCGTATTCCGAATCGCTGGTCGAACAGGACATCAAGGGCCTTTACGAAACCGGCGCGGTGCAGAACGTCAGGATTTTCGGAAAAACGGATGGCGCCAACTCGGTGAAAGTGATGGTGGTCCTGCAAACGCGTTCGCTCGTAAACGAAATCGAGATTGTCGGAGCCGAGCGCATCAACGCAAAAACATTGCGCAAATCAATCGCGCTCAAAATCAACGGCCCGCTCAGCGAAGACGAATTGGAAAAGGCCCGGCAAAAAATTATCGAGACCTATCAGGGGAAGGGGTTCACCGAAATCTCAGTCAAATACACGGTCGAGACCGATGAAACGCGCGGGACCTCGCGCGTCGTTTACACCATCAACGAGGGGACCAAAGGCGCGGTCAGCGCCATTCGCTTCGAAGGCAATACCAAATTCAACGATAAAATTCTGCGGAAGCAGATGAAGACCAAGGGCCGGACGTTTTATTCCATCATCGATAAATCGGGACGGCTCGACGAAACGCAACTCGAGCAGGACATCAATTCCGTCCGCGAATGGTATCAGGACCACGGTTACATCGATGTGGAAGTGAAAGAGGTCCGGAGAGAGCGGCAGAAAGGCAAGCTCACTCTCGTGGTCGTTCTGGTGGAAGGGCCGATTTACCACGTCGGCAAAATCACGATTTCCGGCGCCAAGGTCGCGAGCGTGGACAAGGTTCGGGCGCTGATGAAGTTAAAGGAAGCCGGCATCTATTCTCCGAAAACGATCCGCGAGGATTCGAAGAAAATCGCCGACGCTTATGGGAGCGGCGGGTACGTCGATCTCCAGGTGGTCCCGCAGGGCGTTCCTGCCGGCGGCGGCAAGATCGACGTCCATTATACGATCCAGGAGGGCGGGCCATCCTTCGTTCAGCGGATCAATATTGTCGGCAACACGCGCACGAAAGACAAAGTCATCCGGCGCGAAGTATTGATCGCACCGGGCGACATTCTCAACAGCGTCCGGGTAGAGACGACCAAGAAGCGCCTGGATAATCTCGGCTACTTCTCCAAGGTCGAGACCTATCCCGAAGATACCGGCGTGAACGGCCGAAAAGATCTCACGATTGAGGTGCAGGAAAAACGCACCGGCTCGCTCAACTTCGGCGCCGGCTTCAGCACGATCGATCAACTCGTCGGCTTCATCGAATTGACCCAGGGAAATTTCGACATCATGAACTGGCCGAACTTCACCGGTGCCGGCCAGAAGTTTCGGGCGCGCCTGCAATATGGAAACAGGCGCAAAGACATTGTTCTTTCGCTCACCGAACCGTACTTTCTCGATCGGCGGCTTTCGCTCGGCGGCGAAGTCTATTTCCGCGAAGCAGATTATCTCAGCTCGATTTATGCGCAGCGGAACTACGGTTTCCAGCTCGAGGCGCGCAAGTCGCTCGGCGCCTATTGGGCATTGAGTCTCGGTTATCGCATCGAGGTCACCGAGCTCTACAACGTCTCGCCCGACGCCTCGAGCCTGATTCTGCTCGAAGAAGGCTCAGTCACGAAGAGTCAGATCACGCCAACCCTCGCTTACGATACGCGCGACAATCCGTTTTTGACCAGGGTTGGACATCGGGTTGCGCTGACGCCTTTCATTGCGGGCGGGTTCCTCGGCGGAAACACCCAGATTTATGGGTTCGACCTCGATGCGCGCCAGTATTTTCATCTTTGGAAAGACTCGATCCTTCTTTTCAGCGGTGAGATCGCGACCGTGGATACGTGGGGCAGTGGCGATCGCGTCCGCATTTTCGACCGGCTCTTTCTGGGCGGCTCGAATGATTTGCGCGGCTTCGATTTCCGCGACGTGAGCCCGAAGGACATCAACGGCGAGCCGCTCGGCGGCCGCACCAAAGCAGCGTTCACGGTTGAGTACACCATGCCGATCATCGAGAAGGCGCGTGCCGCGGTCTTTTACGATACTGGTTTCGTGAATGCTGGTTCGTGGGACTTCAGCACGAATCACGTGGTTTCAGATGTCGGCGTCGGTTTGCGGCTCGATCTTCCGATCGGCCCGATCCGGATCGACTATGGAATTCCGATCCAGAAAGATCGGAGCAAAGGCGGCGGTAAATTCAACTTCAACGTCGGTTATCAATTTTGAACGAATAAGGAGGGGGGCGGTCTAAACCCTTTCCAGCAACCTGTTTCACTCTTTTTTATGAAAAAATTTCTCCTCTTCGCAGTCGCCGCCGGTCTCGCCTTCCCAGTCGCAGGCTTCGCCCAGGGCACTCTTAAAATCGGCACGGTCGACATGAATCGCGCCTTCAAGGAATACAACAAGACCAAGGATTCGGAGAAAAAAATCAATGACGCCAAGGACGCCGCGAAAAAGGAATACGACGATCGCGCGGAGAACTACAAAAAGGCGCTCGAAGAAATCAACAAGCTGAGCCAGCAGCTCGATGCCCCGGCCTTGAGCGCGGACGCGAAAACGCAGAAGGCCAAGGAGCGGGACGAAAAGGTCGCGAACATCAAGAACATGGAGCGCGAGATCAACGAGTTTCGCCAAACCCGCGAACGCCAGTTGCAGGAACAAGCTATGCGGATGCGGGAAACGATCATCAAGGAAATCACCGATATCGTGATCGAGCGCGTCAAGACCATGGGGTTGGATCTGGTTTTTGATAAATCCGGCCCCAGCATGAACGGCGTGCCGGTGTTGATCCATTCCAAGGACAGCATGGATTTCACCACTGAGGTCATCACGGCCCTGAACAAGGCGAGCAAGCCGACGACCACAACCGAGAAGCCGGCAACCAGCCCAGCCGCTGCGACGACTACAACTTCTCCGGCCGCGACCCCGAAGAAGCCGTAACCGGCTGATTTGTTCTTGGAGACGCGGACTCTCCGCGTTCCTGCGTGCCTGCCAGTGAGGCGATGACGTTCGCATTTTGAATTTGATTCGCCTGCGCGCGTCGGAACTTTCCGTGAAAGCACTTATGGGAAAGAGCGCTCTCATTTTTTTCTTCGCGGCCGTTGTCGCGGCCCATGCACAGGGGTTGAAATGGGAGGCGAGCGTGACCTCTTCGTCGCCGCCCGCCTTCCCGGTGCCGCGGCCGATGCATGCCAGATACGGTTTCGGATGGAGCGGTTTTCCGGGCGCGACCGCCGACATTAATTTGAGCAAGACATCAGGGGACCGTTTGCAGCTCGACGTGACCGGTCACACGATTGGATTGGTTCGAGGGCTTTGGAAGTTCGACGCGAACCATACCTCGATCGTCGACGCCACCACCCTTCATCCGGTGGAAGTGCGGCAGGTCGAAACAGCTCGTTCGAAAAAAACAGTCACGGATTTGTCTTTCAGCCCGAGTGGCGTCATCTCGAAGGAAACCGACACGCCGAGCAAAAATCCCGGGCCCAAGATTCGGCGGTTCGATCTGCCTCATCTTTTCGATTTGCAGTCGGCGTTGCTCTACCTCCGGAGTCAACCGCTGCAGCAGGGCAATGTGCAACGCATCGTCGTCTACCCGGCGACCTCAGCCTATTTGGCTACGGCCACGGTCCTGGGCCGCGAACGCGTTTCCGTGCCGGCTGGAACTTACAACGCGATCAAGTTCGATTTGCAGTTGAGCAAGATCGGGAAGAACCATGAGCTGATCCCGCACCGAAAATTCCGGCGCGCGACGGCGTGGATCTCCGACGATTCCGATCGGCTTCTGTTGCGAATCAACGCGCAGGTTTTTGTCGGCGCGGTCTTCGTGGAGCTGCAGTCGGTTGAGTTCGAAACCGGCAAACCGCAGTTGCATCCCGATTGATGTTGTAGCCACGGCCCTGTGGGCCGTGTTCGTTCCTTTCAATAATTCCTCGATCACGGCCCGCAGGGCCGTGGCTACAGGCCTTCCAATTAGTTCGGGATGTAAATGAGTTCGCCCGTCGGGCCGATCCGCGTGCGCGGAGGATAGACTCGACGCCTTGGCGGACCAAAACCGGGCGCGCGGCGCACGCCCAGCAGGCCTAACGAGCTGAGCGTTTCGGGATCGAGACGGCCATTCGGCCGCAGACCGATTTGCATTTGATACGCGCGGATCGCCTGCTCCGTCCCAGCGCCGAAAAGGCCATCGATGCCGCCATTGTAAAATCCCTGGCGCATCAAAAGCAATTGCGCGCCGGCAATCACGCGCTGCTGTGCATCGAGCGGAGCCGCTTCAAACAACGTCCCGCGAAACACGCCGCTCGCCTCGGGCCGGATCACGCGCGGGCCGGGCTCCTCGACAATTTCTTCGTCAGCCTTGTTGTCCGATGGCGGGCGCGCCGCAGGATTTCTTGGGGCGGGGGATTCCGCGCGGTAGTCCGGCGGAGTCGGGCCTGGCGTGGCAGTCGCGCGAGGCCGCGGTGTCGAAGCCGGTTTCGAAGTCAGACCGAGTGAACGCTGCGTCGTCGCATCGATCTCACCGGTGATCGGAAGCCCATTGCGGATTTGATAACGCCGAATGGCGGCCGTGGTGTCGGCGTCCTTTTTCCCGTTGATCTCGCCGTAATAAAATCCCTGCTCCGTCAACTTTTGCTGGGCCGACTCGATCGCTTGATCGGCCCACGCCACCGAACAGATTGCGAGAAAAAACAAAGCCGTTAAATTTAGCTTCATCGGTGAAGTCGTTTGACGCCTCGACCGCCGCGCTATTCATCTGCCGGGCAGGCTGACCGGGAGCGGCGTCCGTTGCTGCTGTAGCACCTCTCGATAACGCACCACGCCCTCGCTGATCGCGGCCGCAATTTGTTCCCGGTAATCGCCATTGCCCAGTTTGCTGACTTCTTCTTTGTTGGTGAGAAACCCGCCTTCCACCAGGACTGCGGGATGACGCACATTCGCGATGACGAAGAACTGTTGCGCGCGCGTCCCGCGATTCACGGCTTGCGTATGCGCGACGAGGGCCTCCTGGATGAATGCGGCGAGGCTTTGACTTTCCGCGCTCGTCAAGTCAGACGCCGCGGTTTGCAAAAATGGCAGCCAGGACGCGACGCGCCCCGGCATGGAAATCTGCCGCGCCGCATAATACGTCTCGACGCCGGTCGCAGCAGTCCTCGTCGCCTCGTCAAAATGGATGCTCACGAAAACGCAATTGGGTTGGTCGTTCGCCACGCTGACGCGTCCCTCCAGCGGAACATAGGTGTCGTCGATGCGAGTGAGGAGGACGGCCAGACCGCGTTGCTGCAAGAGCAGTTCCACCCGATGCGCCACGTCCAGGGTCAGCTGTTTTTCCACCATACCGGCTTTCATCGTTCCGGAATCCTGGCCACCGTGGCCGGGATCGATCACCACCAGAGCAAACGGTTCGCCGGTCGGTTGCATCGGCGCCTCCGTTGGCTCGCGTGGTCCGATCGGCATCGTGAATTGAAGCCAGACGAACGAGCCCGCTATGAGCAATAAGCCGATCCACGCGAGAACCGGGCGCCCGCCTCTTCGATCCTTCTGGGCTCGCCCAAACATGGAGTAAGCCTCAGTCGCCCAGAGCGGAACGGATTTCAGCTTCGGTCAGCGCGCGATAACGGACCGCGATCTTGTCGTCGCGCTCGAGAATCGCCGCTTCGATGCCGGTCGCGCGTAAGCGTTCTTTTCGTTCCGCCAGAATCTTGTCGCGGCCAGGCAATTCCTTCACCCCGCCCTCGCCGAGCGCGAGATGTCCCACAGTCCAGGCATCGAGGCCGAGCTTCAGGGTTCGTTCGAAAGTGGCGCCGGCTGAATGTTCCGCGGCCAGAAAAGTCTCCATCAATTCCGTGGATTGACGTGTGCCGCTGAGCGCGCCGAAATCCTGCCGCGTCTCCGCAAAGCTGGCGTTATTGGTTGCGATCGCGCCGTCGTAGTCCACTCGCAGAAACAAATCGTTTTCCTGTTTCGCGCCGATCTCGGCAAAGAGCAGGCGCGCGAGATAAGGCGCGCCGTAAACTTGTTCGAACGCCGTCTTCAAAACCGGGCTGAGCGAATAATGCGCGAGACGCCGCAATGAAACGTCGGCCGCCGAGCGGGTGAAACCTTCGGTGCTCGCCAGTTCAATCGCCGCCATCCGCAAGCGCTCGATGTCGCCCGGATGACCGATCGCTCCCATTGCGATCCGATCGTAAATCTCGAAAAGCTTTTGCCGCGTCCGGCCGAAGGTCAGGAACAGGATCCCGTCGCGATAACCGAGCGCCACGATGGGACTGCCCGCCGCGAGCTGCGTCTCAATGTATTCGGCGCGGTTCGCAATCGCTTCCACCCAGCGATACGGCTCTTCGATCATGCGACTCCTTTTTTAAAGAGCGCCGCGATCCGCTTCTCGGGCAGAGTCGTGATGCCGTCGCGGGAAACGATCTTGATTACCGGGAAAATTTTGGCGTTGCGATCGACGCCACCCGTGGCCGTGTCCGATTCAGCGGCGGTATCGAGCGCACGCAATGCCACCGTTACTGCCTCGTCTTCGCTCAGTTTTACCAATGGCTTCTTCCCCCAGTTGTTTTCGTAATAAAGAATTCCGCGCACCGCCGGAGAGCCCGAGCCGGTGGCGGCGTAGTCAGTCACTTCGAACTGCGCGCCCATCGCGTCGTAAAAATAAAGCCGGGCCGATGGGTCCGCGCCGGAATCGTAGGTCGCGAAGATCGGCACGACGATGCCCACGCCTTGCAGCACGAATCCGAAATTGTCCCGCAGCAACTTCGAGAGCGCTCGCACTTTTCCATCCACGCTCATTTCCTGAAGCTGTGTGCGCCGGAAAAATTGGAAGGAATGCTCGAGGACGCGCGCCATTTCCCACGCCGTCGCCGGGACGCCCGCGATCGCCATGATGGAGTGCCGATCGATTTCGAGAACTTTATCGGCCCGATCGAAGACGACGGTATTACCCGCGGTCGCGCGACGATCTCCCGCGACGAGGACGCCGCCCTGAAACTTGAAAGCGAGAATGGTGGTAGCCTGCGTTTGCGGAATATTGGCAGGCAGCGGCGCAGGACCCATTGGATCTATGGGTCGGATATGTCCCATTCGCTTTAGCAATCCAACGAAATCATCGGAGCCAGCTCCGCCTTCGGCTGGGTCCATCACTGGCCTGTGCGCTGGCGATAGCGCCTGGACTGGTTGGGATCCACTTTGCGCATCTTTTTCAGAAGGTCCCTGGTATCAGGTCTCGAGATATCCGGCGGTCTCGGACCGTCTCCATCCCCCTGCTTCGGCCCCCAGGGAGCCGGAGGCTTTTGGATGCGCTCAGGCATGGAAAAACGTTAGAGATAAATTTTTGAAAGGCAAGAGCAGGGCGGCCGCGGAGGCCGTTAGGAGGGCGGCGAACGGCTTGCCACCGCCGCGCCTCAATGCCAAGATGATGGCCCATGCGTCGCCTCGCTCCTGCTGCTCTGGCAATCCTTTTGGCGGCGATATTTTGCGCGACCGCTCCGGCGCAATCGCCCTCGCCAAACAAGTCGGACACCGTTCTGCTCGAATCGTTGACCAAGAAGATCGACGAGCAGAACGCGAAGATCGACGCCCTTTCTCAGCAGATTCTAAAGCTCGAGCAGCAGGTGGCCAAATTTCGTCCGGGAGTGATGATCGGCGAGACGCCCTCACCGTCGCCCACGAGCAACACGACCGCTGACGCCTCGAAACCGGCGCCGACCCAGTCCGGCAACAGTCACGTGGTCGCGAAAGGCGAAACCCTCACCTCCATCGCGAAGATGCATAAGGTCAGCGTGGAAGAGTTGCAGAAGTTCAACCACATCGAGAACGACCGGAAGCTCCAGATCGGCCAGACGATCATGATTCCTCCCTCGTCCAGCTCTCCCGGCGCGTCGCCTAGCTCTCCTTCTCCGAGCGGATAACGGGGCCGCTGGAATTGGCGCTTTCGCTCGCGGTCGCGGCGCCGGCCTAACGAGTCATGGTGTCTCCGCCGACGAGATGACGTGAGAACCGGCGGGCGAACTGTGAACTTGAAGAACCTACCGCGCGTTGGAAGCGAAGTACCAGCAGCTTCTGGCTCGTTAGGCGGGGACGTCCAGAGTCTCTTCCGGAGTGGGAAGTTGAACGTTGGACGTTGGACGTTGGACGTTGGCTTCTTCCGATTCAACCGGCTTCTCCAGGAAACTTTGTTCCCAAAGCCGCGCGTATTTTCCGCCCAGTTCGAGCAACGACGAATGCGTGCCTCGCTCAATGATTCGTCCGCGCTCCAGGACAAGGATCTGATCGGCCCGTAAAATCGTGGAAAGCCGGTGCGCGATCACGAAACAAGTCCGATGCGCCATCAAATGTTCGAGCGCCTCCTGGATCAAACGCTCGGTCGTCGTGTCCACGCTCGCGGTCGCTTCATCAAGAATCAAAATCGGCGGGTCCTTCAGGAGCGCGCGCGCGATCGAGAGCCGTTGCTTCTCACCCACACTTAGTTTCACCCCGCGCTCGCCCACCACGCTATCCAGCCCTTTCGGCAGCAGATCGATGAAGCCGCGCGCGTTCGCCGCTTCCGCCGCGCGAAGAACTTCTTCGTCGGTCGCATCCGGGCGTCCCATCAGCAGATTTTCGCGAATCGAACCGTTGAAGAGAAAACTTTCCTGCGTCACCACGCCAATCATCTCCCGCAATCGGCGCATCCCGAATTCACGGATCGGGGTGCCGTCGATCAATATCTCGCCGGTCTCGTATTCGTAGAAACGGGTGAGCAAATTCACCAGGGTCGATTTGCCCGCGCCGGTGGTTCCGACGAGCGCGATGGTTTCGCCGGGCCGCGCGTGAAAGCTGATGTGCTGGAGCGCGGGAGAACCATCTTTGCCGTAGCTAAAGCCGGCATCGTCATATCGGACGTCGCCGCGCACTCGCACCGTTGGTTTAGCGACATCCCATCCCGGATCGATCGGTTCGTCGATGATCTCGAAAACGCGCTCGCCCGCGGCGCGCCCTGCCTGCACGAGTTGATTGAGCTGATGGAGTTTGTTGATCGGCTCATACAAGAAACCGGTAAGCATGAGGAACGCGATAAAATCGCCCACTTGCATCGTGCCATTCAGAACGGCGTGCGCGCCCACCCAAACGGTGAGAACGATGCCGAGCGAGCCGATGAGATACATGGACGGGTGATAAATCGCCCAGACGCGCATCACGACGAGCGTGGCATGACGGAGCTGGTCGCTGACCGAATTGAATCGGGTGTGCTGGTCGCGCTCGCGCACGAAACTTTTTATCTGGCGAATGCCCGCGAGGTTGTCGTGGAGAAGAGAGTTCATCGCCGATGATGCGCGCCGCTGCAGGCGATAACGGCGATGCGCTGTGAGCGTGTACCAAAGCGCGCCGCCCGCCAGAAGCGGCATCGGGGCCAGCCCCACGATCGACAGAGAGACGCTGAAATAGAACATCATGCCCAGCACAATCATAAGCTGAAGCACCGCCACCACGCCCTGCTCGATCCCGTCGATCAGCATCCGTTCGACCGAATTCACATCCTCGAGAATCCGCGTCATCAAATCGCCCGTCGCGCGATTATCGAACCAGCGCAGCGGCAGCATCTGGATGTGCGAATAAAGATCGCTGCGGAGATCGAAAATCACCTTCTGCTCAAAAGTGTTGTTGAGAATGATCCGGACCGAATTGAGCCCGTGCTGCAACAAGAAAGCCAGCGCCGCGATCAGCACGAGCGGATTCAATCGCTCTGCCCGGTGTTGAATCAGCACCTCGTCGATCACCAATTTCGTCACCCCCGGAAATACGATCACCATCAGCGTGCTTAGGATGGCGCAGGCGAGCGTGCCCGTGGCCATCCACGGATACCGCTTCAAATAAGCAAAAACGCGCCAAACGATTCTCATGTTTCCCCCACTATCATACGCCAGGAATCGCACATGAGAATTCCCGCCGATCGAATTTTTCTCGCGGCGATGTCTCGCGGACTTCATGATGACAGCTCGATCCTTCTGAATGAACGCCCGGGAAAACAGAGACTGCATTCACATCGAGCAGCTTGAAGTCTTTGCGCACATCGGCGTGCCGGATGAGGAGCGCTCTGCGCCGCAGCGGCTCACTTTCAACATCACCCTCTGGCCAAAGCGCGATGCGTCAGAGTTGGGTGATCAAGTCGCAAAGGGGGTCGACTACGCCGCCGTTTGTGCCGAGACGAAAGGATTCGTTCGCGCCCGGCGCGATCGGTTGATCGAGACTCTCGCGGACGCGCTCGTGATGTATTTGCTCGAGGCTTTCGAAATCCAGAGGATCACGGTTGAGTTGCGGAAATTCATTTTGCCGGATGTCGAGTTTGTTTCGGTGACGGTGACGCGAGATCGTTCGGAGAAATAACCATGCGCAAAGGACGATTCGAAGAACCGGCCAGCGAAACGGCGCAGCTCTACAGCGAGTCGGTTTCGATCGATTGGCGGCTCTATCATTACGATATTCAGGGTTCGCTCGCCCATGCGGCCGCGCTGGCGGCGGCGGGGATCCTGACGAAAGAGGAGCACGAACAGATAGAGGCCGGTCTGACCGTGATCGAAGCCGAGATCGCGGCGGGCGATTTTCGCTGGGAGCGCGCGCTTGAGGATGTCCACATGAATATCGAGGCCGTGCTGACGAAACGGATCGGCGCGGCCGGCGCGAAACTGCACACGGCCCGCAGCCGCAACGATCAGGTGGCGCTCGATCTGCGGCTCTACGTGAAAGCGGAAGCGGCGGAAGTCTGCACCGGTCTGCATGCGCTGCAGAAGGCGCTGCTCGCGCTGGCCGAGCGACATCAAAATGTCGTGATGCCGGGTTACACCCACTTGCAACGAGCGCAGCCAATCTTGCTCGCGCATTATTTGCTGGCGCAGATCGAGGCGTTGGCACGCGACTACGGACGAATCGTGGATTGCGCGGAGCGCGCGGATGTTCTCCCGCTCGGTTCCGGCGCCATCGCGGGATCGACGATCGTGCTCGATCGCGAATTGATCGCGCGCCGGCTCGGGTTTTCGAAACTCAGCCAGAACAGCCTCGACGCGGTGAGCGATCGCGACTTCGCCTGCGAATTTCTTTTTGGCCTGGCGATGATCGGCCTGCATTTGTCCCGCCTGAGCGAGGACCTGATTCTCTGGAGCACGAGCGAATTCGGATTCGTTTCCTTCAGCGACGCTTTTTCCACCGGCTCCAGTTTAATGCCGCAAAAAAAGAATCCCGACATGGCGGAGCTGACGCGTGGTAAAACCGGCCGGCTCTACGGCAATCTCATCGCGTTGCTCACGACGATGAAAGGGTTGCCGGCGTCGTACAATCGCGATCTCCAGGAGGATAAACGGCCGCTCTTCGATTCCGTGGATACGGTGAGGGATGCTCTGAAAATTTTCGCCGCGATGTTACCGGAACTGACGATTAATTCCGCGCGGATGGAAACGGCGGCAAGCGATCCAAACCTGTTGGCGACCGATCTTGCCGAATATCTGGTCAAGAAGGGGATGCCTTTCCGTGAGGCCCATGAAGCAGTCGGGAAACTGGTTGCGCGGGCGGCGGCTGCGAAACTTACGTTGAACAACATGTCCATGTTTGAAATGCAGGAGGTGTCGCCTTTGTTTGCCGAAGATGTCGTGAAAGTTTTCGATGTGCGCGGTTCGCTCGCGAAGCGCACGGCCGTTGGCGCTCCGTCACCGGAGAACGTCGCCGCCCAAATTGCGCGCTGGAAATCTCTTCTGTAGCCGCTTCGCTGTGCGAAGCGTGAGTCGGAGCGTGGCTGCTATCCCACGCCGCCCACAGGGCGGCGGCTACAGAAGAGAGAAGCAATTCGCTTTTCGTGGTGCTCCCCATAATCTTCCGGCGTGATGAGCAGGAACGCAGTTTCTGAAGGCGACGGTTGGGAAACCGTCTCGAGCGTAACGCATTTTCAAAACAGCCATCTCGAAGTCGTGACGGAACAAACCCGGACGCCGTCGCGCCGTTCACCGCAGCCCTGGACGATTGTGCGCCGAAAACGAGCGGTCGCGATCGCGGCCATGACCTCGGACGGAAAAATGATCCTGATCCGCCAGGAGCGAATTCCGATCCGTATCGCGCTCTGGGAGGTCCCTGCCGGCCAGATCGATGACGCGACAGCCGACGCGAAAGCGACGGGGGCGGTCGCTCTCCGGGAGTTGCGCGAAGAAACCGGCTACGAGCTTGCGGAAGGCGGCGAGCTAATCGCGCTCGGAGATTTCTTTACCTCGCCGGGGATGACCGACGAGCGGGTTTACTTCTTCCTGGCGCGGCCCGTCCGCCAATGCGCCGCGGGCCACGCCCACGAGGAATCGGAATCGATCGTGGATTGCCAGGCCTTCACGCCGTCCGAATTGCGCCGGATGATCGACCACAACGAAATCCGGAATGGAAATACTCTCGGCATCTGCGCGCATCTGATCGCCCGCGGCCTTCTCTCTTTCGATTAGGAATAATCTCGATCCGGCATGGCATTACGCGACATTTTCAAATTTCGGGACCTGCCCGAGAGCGAGACGTCAAAGCCGTTCCTCGAACATCTCGAAGATCTGCGTTGGACGATCGTGAAAATGGCGATCGCGCTGGTGGCATCGATGATCATCTGCCTCGCCTTCCGCTCGCAGCTCGTGCACATCATGCAGTGGCCGATGCACGAGATCGATCCCAAGATCGGCGCTCTCCGCGCCCTCGGCATCACCGATTCGATCACCATCTCGTTTCGTCTCGCGTTCTACGCCGGGATCGTCCTTTCCTTTCCAATCCTGCTCTACTTCGTCGCTGAATTCGTCCTCCCGGCGCTAACAGCGGTGGAGAAGAAATACATTCTCCCGGCGATCTTCGTCAGCTTCGCCCTTTTTCTAACCGGAGTGCTCGCCTGTTATTTCTGGCTCCTGCCGCGAACGATCGTTTTCTTTTTCAACGACACCGTGTCGTTAGGCTGGGCCGCCGCCTGGACGGTGCAGGAATATTACTCGTTCGTGACCCGTTTCACGCTGGGATTCGGCCTCGCGTTCGAGCTGCCGATCGTGGTGCTCGTCATGGTTCGGTTCGGGCTCGTGACTTATGAATTTATGGCGCGGACGCGGCCTTACGCGGTCGTTCTGATTGTCATCCTCGCCACCATCATCACGCCGACGCCAGATCCGTTGACGATGATCGCGATGGCTCTGCCGATGGTGTTGCTCTACGAGAGCTGCATCTGGATCGCGTGGTTCGTGCGGCGCAAAGCCTTGAAGGCACTCGAAGAGCGGAATGGATAAGTCGCTCGCCACCTACCATCTCTTGTTCGCCACGGTGGCGTTTCTTTTGGGCGCGGTCGTCGGTTCTTTTCTTAACGTCTGTATCTATCGCCTGCCCCTCGATCTCTCGGTGAACAAACCGCGGCGATCGTTCTGTCCGGCGTGCAAAAAACAACTCGCCTGGTACGAGAACATTCCGCTCGTCAGTTGGCTTTGGTTGCGCGGTCGCTGCGCGCATTGCGGAAGTCCGATCGCCTTTCGCTACTTCGCGGTCGAACTGCTGACCGCGCTCCTCTTCCTCTGTGTCTGGCTAATGTTCCCGTGGCAGATCGCGATCGTCTACTGGGTTTTCCTTTCGCTGCTCATCGTCGGGACCTTCATCGACTTCGAGCACTTCATTATTCCCAACGAAGTCACGATCGGCGGAACGATCGCCGGCATTATCGCCAGCTTTGTCGTTCCCGGGCTCATGTCCACGGACAACCGCTGGACCGCTCTCCTGACCTCCGCGCTTTCCGCGGCGCTCGGTTACGCCGTTTTGTGGGTTGTCCTCGAAGTCGGCAAAAAGGTCTTTGGCAAAAAGCGAATCCGGCTCGATGCGCCCACCCCGTTTACCTGGACGCGCAAAGGCGACGACGCCGATTTCGTCGTGGGCGATGAGCAGGGTTTATGGAGCGATTACTTTGCTCGCGAAAACGATCTCCTCATTCTGCATTGCGACGAAGCGCGCGTCGGCGCCAGCGATCTTGGCCCGACCGATCTCCGATTTCACTACAATCGAGTGAAGATCGCCGGCAACGAAACCGCGCTCGATACGCTCGACCAAATCTCCGGCGTCGTCCGGGAACTGGAGATCCCGCGCGAAGCGATGGGCCGCGGCGATTTGAAATTTCTCGCGGCCATTGGAGCGTTTCTGGGCTGGCGCGCGGTCTTGTTCAGCGTCTTCGCCGGTTCGCTCGTGGGCTCGTTCGTCGGAATTTTGACGCTGGCCATCGGCCAGCGCGTCTGGTCGGCAAAATTACCCTTCGGACCCTATCTCGCTTTCGGGGCGGTCGGCTGGATGTTTTTCGGCGAACCGCTTCTCCACTGGTACACCGGCCTGCTCAACCCGTGATGGTTTCAATCGCGCTGTTAGTGCAATAAGTCGCGTGCATGGCGCGACTGATCTCGGCCAGACGATCCTGGATCTGTTCCAGATATTCGTGCAGTCCGAATTTGAAAATGTCGCCGATGGCGGCGTAATCGAGTTCGGAGCGAAGCCGGCCGGATAACCGCTCCGCTTCGTTGGCGTAATTCGTTTCGTTCGAGCCGGAGATATGGTGGAGGGCGGCGTCAAAGCAATCGACGCTGAAACGGATCGAGCGCGGAAAGGCGGAATGGGTGATCACGAATTCCGCCACCTTCCACGGCGCAACCTGGCCCACGTAAACTTTCCGGTAGGCCTCAAGCGCGCTGCACGATTTCAGGACCGACATCCATTGGATGGTATCAACGTTGCCGCCTACCTTTTCTCCTGACGGCAGAAGGATGTGATATTTCACGTCGAGGATGCGGGAGGTGCAATCGGCGCGCTCCAGCAATCTCCCGATTCGGATAAAATCCCAACCCTCGCCATGGGTCATCGTCGCATCGGTGATTCCCTGGAAAAGATGCGAGCCCAGGATGACACGCTTGAAGAATTCGTACGGGCTCGTCCGCACCAGGTTTTTCGCCGCATCGCTTTTCACGAAGAGATAGAGACGATTGATCTGCTCCCACATCTCGCTCGAGACCTGTTCGCTCGTAGTCCGGGCGTTTTCGCGGGCGAGCGTGAGACACGACTGGATCGAGTTCGGATTCTTTTTCTGGAGGCTAACGAAATCGATCACGGCCTTGCCGTCCGGCTTGTCGTAGAGCGAAGCGAAGAGCTCGTTCTCCTCGAGCGAGCTGATGATCGGGTCCCATTGCTGTTGCGGATCGGACTCGTGTTGATTCGTCAGGTCGAGGAGCATCTGGAGGTTCACGTCGGCAATACGCGCGTTATTCTCTGCGCGCTCGATGTAGCGGCTCATCCAGTAAAGTGAATCGGCGACGCGACTGAGCATTACTCGGGTTCCTTCGCGCCGGATTCGTCCTCGAGAATCCAGGTGTCCTTGCTTCCGCCGCCCTGCGATGAATTCACGACGAGCGAACCTTCGCGCAACGCCACGCGGGTGAGCGCGCCGGGAATGATCGTGACTTTTTCGCCGTAGAGAATGAAAGGGCGGAGATCGACGTGCCGGCCCTGCATGCTGTCGTCGCAAAAAGCCGGCGCGCGAGAGAGCGGGACAACCGGTTGCGCGATGTAGTTCCGCGGATTTTTTTTGACCTTTTCGCGAAAGCGTTCGCACTCCGCCTTGCTCGCCTGCGGACCGATCAGCATTCCGTAACCGCCGCTTTCGTTGACCGCTTTCACCACCAGCTCGGAGATGTGTTCGAGAATGTAAGTAAGGTCCTCTTTCACCGCCGCGAGGTAGGTGTGCACGTTGGGAAGAATCGGGTCCTCGCCGAGGTAGTACCGAATCATCTTCGGCACGAAATGATAAACCGCTTTGTCGTCCGCGAGCCCGGTGCCGATCGAATTCGCGAGACTCACGTTTCCATCGCGATACGCTTCGACCAAACCCGGCACGCCCAGGCCTGAGTCTTTGCGAAAGACCTGCGGATCGAGGAAGTCGTCGTTGATCCGGCGGTAGATCACGTCGACGGGTTTCAGGCCCATGGTGGTGCGCATGAAAACTTTGCCGCCTTGCGCGACGAGGTCGCGGCCTTCCACGATCTCAATCCCCATCGAGCGCGCGAGAAAGGAATGCTCGAAATAGGCGGAGTTATAAACGCCGGGCGTAAGCAGGACGACTGTCGGTTCCGGTTTGGCGTGCGGTGCGATGTGGCGCAGCACGTTCAATAATTCCTGGCTGTAATCCTCCACCGGCCGGACGCGATATTGACCGAGCAAACTCGGAAAGGTGCGTTTCATCGTCTGGCGGTTTTCGATCACGTAAGAAACGCCGGACGGGCAGCGCGCGTTGTCTTCCAAGACAAGGTAGGAGCCCTCCTTGTCGCGAATCAGGTCCGTGCCGCAGATGTGGATGTAAACGTTGCGCGGCACATCGAAGTGCATGAACTCCGGCCGGAAATGCGCCGCTTCCCAGACGATCTGCTTTGGAATCACGCTGTCGCGCAGAATATTTTGCGAATGATAGATGTCATGCAGAAACAAATTCAGCGTCGTGATGCGCTGGACGAGCCCGCGTTCCACCAGCTCCCATTCCTGCGCGGGAATGACGCGCGGCACGAGGTCGAACGGGAAAATGCGCTCGGTGCCCTGGTCGTCGTTGTAGACCGTGAAGGTGACGCCCTGGGTGAGAAAGGTGGAGGCGGCCAGGGCGCGTTTGCGTTCGAATTCGTCGCGGTCCATTTCCTTGAAGCGCGCGAATAACTTGCTGTAATGGGGCCGGGCCACGCCGGGCGCGGAGAACATTTCGTCGAAAAAATCTCCGACCTGATAATCGGAGAAGAAGTCACCCATAAATCAGTCTGGCAGTGCGATAATGCGAAGCAAATGGAAACCCCGAGAGGAAACGCGGCTGACCACGAAAATGCGTGTGCGCGCGTGGCCGCTCGCTTTTCGCAGCCGTGGCTTCGCGGCTATGTCCGCGGTAAGCTGCGCCGCGATGAAATTTATCCCGCCGCGTGGGAGCTGCTGCATTCTTCCGTCGAGCCGATTCTTGATGTTGGCTGCGGGGTCGGTCTGCTGGCGTTTTATCTGCGGGAGCGCGGCGGTCGCCAGCCTGTCTTCGGCGTTGATGTGGACGCGAGAAAGATCGGGCAGGGTTCGAGGGTCGCGGAGGCGTGTTACGACGATGTCGAATTTCGTCATGAAGATGTGCAGAACTCGCTCCCAAAATTTCTCGGAAACATCACGCTCTTCGATGTCCTCCATTATTTGCCCGTGGCGAACCAGAAGGCGCTGCTCTCGCAGCTGGCGCCTTGCGTTGCGCCCGGCGGCTTGTTGATCATCCGCGATTGCCCGCGCGACACGGGGCTGCGTTTCTGGACGACCTGGCTCGCGGAGAAATTCGCGCAGGCGATTTCGTGGAACGTTAACCGGCCACTTCACTTTCCATCGCGATCGAGCATCAATGAAAGTTTCCCAGACGAAGAGTTCGACCGCGAAAGCCGGCCGCTCTGGGGATCGTCGCCGTTCAACAATCACATCTTCATTTTCCGGCGATTGTCTAGAGGCGTCAGGCCGCAACCTGGGTAGCGCACGCGTCTCGCGTGCTGGCGATGGCGTCCTCGCCAGCGCGAACTTTTCCGATATGACATGCTACCTGCTGCGGACGTCGCTTGAAAGATTGTTTCGGCGAGACGCCGAAACCTACACGCGAGACGCGTGCGCTACCCAATCCGCCGCTGCGCCTCGGCGAGATATTCGCCGACGCGAAGCTGCTCGGGGCGCGGAATGACACATCGATAGCCTCGCTCAGCCAGTCCTTCGAGCGTGAGCTCGAGACATCGCGGATGGAACTCGGGGTCCTTCGCAACGCGATGGCCCTCATGGAGGAGAGCGATTGTGCCCGGTTTGATCTGGCCGAGAATTCTCTTCGCGACCGCGGCTGGATCGCGCTTCACGGTATCCAACCCCCGAACTGACCAGCCGATCAAAAGCAATCCACGCCGGTCGAGTTCCGGATGGAGGAATAAATTCTTCAAGCCGGCGGGAGCGCGGAAATAGCGCGCCGGGCGATCGGGCCCGCTTCTCAGCATTTCCGCGCAGCCGTCAATCTCGGAAAAAATTCCCCCGGGTGCGGCGGCCCAAAACGTTCGACTCGGATGCGTGAAAGTATGGTTCGCGATCTCGTGGCCGCGGCTCAGGATCTCCGTGATGAGATGCGGATACTTTTCCGCGCGCCGTCCGATCACGAAGAAGGTCGCGCTTGCTTGAAACCGATCGAGCAGATCGAGGATCTTCGGGGTGTGGGCCGGCGAAGGACCGTCATCGATCGTGAGCCAGAGTTCCGTTTCCGTGGTTTCGAACGAGCGGATCACAGGTCCCCACCATTGGCAGCTTGGAACGAGCGTCGCGTAGAGGAGGAAGAGATGGGAAACGAAAATCGGGGCGAGCGCGATGACGAGATTGGTGCGGGCGAGATAGAGGGCGAGGCAGGGTGCGATGAAGGCGAACCCGAGAAGCGCGGCCCGCCGCCAGCGCGAATTATTCTTCGCGGCCACGGTTTCCATGAATGAAAAAGAGAACAGCCGCGGCGGACAGGTTCATCGCGACCATGATCAGCCAGATCGAGGCGATCTCGCGGCTCCAGGAATCGGTCTGGAATAACCCGCATGCCATGGCCGTCGTCCAAATTCCGAGGAGAACGCTTTGCATGCGGCGGATCGGGATTGAATGAAAAAGCCCACAAAGGCGCACGAACTCGATGACCAAAGAATTGATGTAGAGGACGACGAGCCAGAAGAGCCAGACGAAAAATGCGAGGAGCACCAGGAGCAGCGCGCGCTGCCAAATCTTCAGATCGTCGGGAATGAACTGCGCGAAAAAGAGATAGCTGATCAGATTGATCGCGAGTCCGCCGAGCCAGGCTTCCACTCCGTTATTTTCGGCGCGGGTCGCATCGCCGCCGCGAAGCAACGCCAGGAGACGGAGCAGCGCGAAATAAAAACGCGGCCTGGTCTTATCGAGTTCGTTCATCAGCGGGAAAGATCGGGTTGAAGGCGAACCATTGGTCCCAACAAAGCGCTATGATTTCCTCAAGGACGTCGCACCACTTCGCGACCGCCGCCGCGATGTCGTCCTCACGGGCGCGGCCGGTGCGAAGGACCGTGATCGGTTCGCGAACGATGACCTGGTAGCTGCGATATCCCGATCGGGCGATGAAGAGAGGATAGATCGGCGCGCCGGTCACGAGCGCGAGAACGAAAGGGCCGTTCGGCAACCGCACATCCTTTCCGAACAGGCGCGCGCTGACTTCGGCCACGCCGCCTTCCACGCGGTCGCCTTGAATCGAAACGATCTCGCCGCTGCGCAGGGCGTTTAGCAAATCGAAGGAAAGAAATGCGCCGGCGGTGTTGTAATCCACCTTCACCGCGCCTTCGCCGGTCTTTTCGAGCGAAGCGCTGAGATGCTGCGCGGTCGCGCGATCAGGTTCGGGCGCGCGCACCATCCGGATTTCGCGATTGAATTTTTGGGCGAATAAAGCCGCGCCGAGATCGTAGTTCCCCATGTGCGCGGTGAGAACGATCGCGTTCGGCGCCGCGCCGAGTTGCTCCAGCCATTTCGCTCCGATGATTTCGTAGGCGAACTCTTCCCGAAGCAGTTTGTAAATCGCGCCCTCGGAGATCGTCCAGGCGAAGTTACAAAGGGTGCGGAAGGCCCGCAGATGATTCATCGCACGCGAGGACCCCGGCAGAACAACGGCGAGGTTCGCGACGATCGCGCGCCGCGCCGGGGCGGCGAAAAAGAAAAAGAAGAAGCTGAAAAACAGAACGTTAACTGGATAAAAGTAGAAGGGGAGATTGATGATCGCCCAATCGAGATACTGCCTCCAGAAAACGCCGCGGACGGCGAAGCGGCCCAGCCGATTTGCGCGCTCATTCATTGTCTTCTGTAGCCGCCGCCCTGCGGGCGGCGCCGATTCGATATGTCCACGCCTTCTCTCACGCGCCTCACAGAGGCGCGGCTACAGGCGCTGAATCCGCCGCGGCTCTTAAAGGCGTTCGCTGTTTCCCGCCGAGAGTGAAAATGAGCCGGAGGTTCGTTAGCTCCGCCCGCCACCAGCGGAAGAGTCCTTTCCGGATCAGTTTGCCCACCCGAGCATCCGGAACGAAACCGTCGTAGAGCTCGCGCCAGCCGGCGTTCCGCCTACCGTAGGTGCCGGTCGCGAGTCGGCGTTTCGCCAGCGCGACGAGCCGGCGATTGTAAAACTTCATCATTGCGCCGAAGACGCGTCCGGCCCTGCCTTCGAAGGGGAGATGGAGAAACTCGCGCTCAGGATTTCGATAAACCGGTATGACAAGCCCGATGAAGTACGTGCCGACGTCGAGAAGGAGCGCGGCCGACATCAGCTCGGCGTCGCCCATGTAATAATACTTGTCCTTGTAGAGCGTCTCGAACCAGAGCCGGTAGGTGATTGGGAATTGCTCGTTGTAATAAGTGAGCGACTCCGCCACGTCTTCGCCCGCGAGATTCCGCGCAAGAACATCCGCGACGTAGTAACTGGTGTAGGAACAAAAATCGAGACCGGGGCTGTAGAGCGGATCGATGAATCCCGCCGCATCGCCGACCGTGGCCCAGCCATCAGCGCAAACTTTTTTGCTGGAGTAGGGCATCGCGGAATACGCGTGGACATCGTGTTCGATGATTTGCGCGCCGCCAAAAATTTCCGCGCCGATCGGATGCGAGAGCAGATGCGCGCGCAGGCGCTCCCCGAGATTCGGGCCTTCCGGCAACTTGAAAAGGCGCGAATCATAAACGATTCCGGCGCTCACATCGCCGCCGCGCAGCGGAATGATCCAGCACCACCAGCCGTAACCCATGAGATGGTTTGTGGCCCAGTTGCGGCTCGTCCGGCAGGCGTTCGCGTAATCACGAAACTTTTCCCGCCACTCATAACTGTCCCAGTCTTTCACGCCGGTGAACCGCGCCCAGACTGCGTTGATCGGGTGCTCGAGGTTCGGTTGGAAATGGCCGAGCTTTCTGGCGATCATGGAGGCGCGGCCGCTGGCATCCACGAGCCAGCGGGTGCTCACGCGCGCTTGCGAGCCATAGGTCTCATAGGACACATAGGACCTATTCGTCTCCAGCTCGAGACCCGTCACTTTTGCGGGCCGCTGCAAGTCGCAGCCGGCCTGCACCGCCAAATCCAGCATGTGCTGGTCGAGCGTGCTGCGATCCACCTGGAAAGTCGGCAGCCGCGCCTGATAACGGGCGCCTAATTCCACGCAATCATCGAACGGCTGATCGGCGCGGTTCGAGAACCACATCCGCAACCCTTGCTTCGCCAGATGATGATGCCCGAGATAGTTGGTCAGGCCGAGCAGCCGCGTCATGTAGCAACTGCTTAGCTCGGTGGTCGATTCGCCCACCTTGCGATCGAACTCGGCGGCTTTTTCGATGATGAGAATCCGCGCCGCGGGATGCTTGCGCTTGAGCATCAACGCCGTGGCCGCGCCGGAGAAGGCGCCACCCACGATCACGGCGTCGTAGTCGAATTTCATGGCAGCGAAGATGATGGACTCAGGGCCTCCTAAACGCAACGCTTCCCGGTTGATGGAGCCGTCGCTTCCTGGAAAAACTCAGCGGATCGACATGCACGTCCACATGGTGGGCAACGGCGTGGCGGGCTCCGGCGGCTGGCTCCGTTTGACGGGCTGGCATCGCTGGCTCGCCGGTTTCATGCTGCGCCAGCTCGGCGTCCCGGCCAGCGCGCTCGAAGGCGATCTCGAGGCGATCTACGCCGCGCATCTTGGAAAACTCGTGCGCGAATCTTCCATGGATGCAGTCGTTCTACTGGCGCACGAGCGGGTCCACGATCCGGATGGAAGGCCGAGAGAAGATCTCGGTTCCATGTTCGTGCCGAACGATGTGGTGCTCGGATTGGCAAAGCAGTTTCCCGAATTTCTTCCCGGCGTTTCGATTCATCCGGCGCGAAGAGATGCGCTCGACGAACTGAACCGCTGTCTGGAAGCAGGCGCGGTCCTGATGAAATGCCTGCCGAACTGTCAGAATATCGATTTCTCCGACACGCGTTACCGGCCGTTTTGGGAACGAATGGCGGAGTCGGGCCTGCCGCTTCTCGCGCATACCGGCGGCGAACACACGGTCCCGGTGATCAATGCGGCGCTGGCCGATCCGCGGCTGCTGCGCTTTCCGCTGGAATGCGGCGTAACCGTGATCGCGGCGCATTGCGCGACGAAGAGCGGCGCTCTCGACCGCGATCACTTCGATGCCTGGGTGGCGATGCTGCGCGAATTTCCGAATCTCTACGGCGACATCAGCGCGATGGTTTCACTAAATCGTTGCGGACATTTGCGCGATTGCTTGCGACCCGAAATTGCACCGCGGATTCTGCACGGCAGCGATTTTCCGGTGCCCGTGCTCGGCCATCGCATGTGGCTGCAGCGCTGGATCGATCGCGCGACGTTCAAGCGCTGCCAAAGCATCGCCAATCCGCTGGAACGCGACTGGGAATTCAAGCGCGCTCTCGGCTTTGGCGACGAGATCGCAACGCGCGTAACTGGACTGTTGCGACAGTCGTCTTCCCTCCTGTCATGTTGAGCGCACGCGAGACATCTCTGACTATTTCTGTTGGTCTCAATCGAAATGGTCGGAAATAGTCAGAGATTCTTCGCTCCGCTCAGAATGACAGTGCTAAGATGATGATCTTTTCAAACGCGCGCCTGATTCTGTCGGATGGGATCCATGACGGGCTCGAGCTGATCGTGGAAGGCGGAATGATCGCCGAGATTCGCAAACGTTCGTCTGCTGAATCGATCGACCTCGTGGGAAACTATCTCGCACCCGGCTTCATCGATCTCCACATTCACGGCGCGCTCCGTCGTGACACGATGGAAGCGTCCCCAGAAAGCTTTCGAGCGATCTGCGATTATCATGCGAGTGGCGGCACGACCTCACTCCTCTTAACGACGGTGACCGGGCCAATCGCGGACATCGTAAGAGTCTTGCGCGCAGTTCGGGATGCAGCCGGCACGATCACGCGGATCGCCGGGGTGCACGTCGAAGGACCTTTCATTTCACGAGCGCGGCCGGGCGCGCAACGCGCGGAGTTCATCCGCGATCCTGATCCCGAGAGCACGCAGGAATTACTGAACTACGCCGACGTGATCAAAGTGGTCACGCTCGCTCCCGAATTGCCGGGCGCTCTTGAACTCATAGATCGGTTACGCGCGCAAAAGATCATTGTGAGCGGCGGCCACAGCGACGCGTCGGACGTGGAAGCGCGCGATGGCTTCAGGCACGGCATGCGGCATGTCACGCATACATTCAACGCGATGTCGTCCGTGCGGCGGGAAGGCGCGCGTCGCGTCGCCGGGCTGTTGGAATTTGCGCTCGGCGAACCGGAGATACTCTGCGAATTGATCGCGGACGGCCATCATGTCTCACCGACTTTGATGACGATGCTCTACCGCGCGAAAGGTTCGCGAGCAATTTGTCTGGTCACAGATGCGACCGCGGGAGCGGGCTTGCCCGAAGGAACGGAGTTTTCGCTCTTTGGCCGCGATTGCGTGGTCAGCGACGGCGTCTGCTGGCTGGCCGATCGTTCCGCGCTGGCCGGGAGCGCGTCGCGCATGATCGATCTTGTGCGCGCGATGGTAAACGAAGTGAACGTTCCGCTTTCCGAAGCCATCGCGATGGCGAGCGCGAATCCAGCGCGCGCGCTCGGATTGAAGACAAAAGGCAGACTCGAACCGGGAGCCGACGCCGATTTCATAGTCCTCTCGCCGGACATGGAAGTGTTGCAGACGTTCGTCGCCGGCGAGCGGATTTTTCTTTTGTAGCCGTCGCCCTATGGGCGACGCGGGACTTTGCATCGAGGGCACAAGTCGCGCTTCCCACAGGGAAGCGGCTACAGGGACATCAAGAACTTCGCGATATCGAGCGACGCGGTCGGGCGGCCCAGGCGGCTGATGTTTGTGGACCACTCGTGCCATTGCGCGGCGTTGTTCGCGAAAGCTTTTTGCACGGCGGCGATCACCGCATCATGGGTGAGCGCGACATCGCCCGACTTCGTTTCCATGATGTAACGCGCGTTCCCTTCTTCCTGCCCGGGGATGACATGATTCACAATCATCGGGCACGCCGCCGACATCGCCTCCTGCACGGTCGCGCCCCCGGCCTTGCTGATGACGAGATGGTTCGCGCGGAGCAACCGCGGCAGCTCATCGCTCCAATCCACCGCTTCAAATTCCTGCGTGACAGTCTGGCGAATTTTCTCCACCGACAGTTTTAGCCCGGCGTTGCGACCCACAGTGACAGTGAGCTGGATCTCCGAAAGGCCTGCGAGGCGGCGCACCAAATCCGGAGCGGCGGAGTTCGCCGCGTTGATAATGTAAAGGACACGCCGGCCGGTCTCGTCCGACGGCGGCAGGCGAATCTCTCCCGGCTGCGCAAAAATCGGACTGACCGGGAAGCCGAACGTCTTCACCTTTTCCGCGGGAACGCCCGCCGTGAGCAACACCTCGGCGCTGACTTCGTTCGGCAGGATGAAATAATCGGCGCTGCAACGGTACCAGATTGCATTCACGCTGATCGAGTCGGTGATGAGGACGATGCGTTTGTGCTGCGGCGCGCCTTCCCAGCCGAGCAGCTCGTCGAGCATGTGGGAGTAAGCGGGGTAAACCGACACGATCACGTCGGGCTGCACCCGGTCGAGCAGCCGCCGCAGATAATTTTTCAAGTTAAAGAAGACGCGGAAATCTCCCGCGAATTTTTCCTGGCGATCGAGCCAGCGATAGATCACGCCCCAGACTTGGGGGGTGCGATTGATCATCGCCATGTAGGCGACGCGCGCCCAATCGTTCACGAAGCCGTAGGTCTCGGCGAAGAGATCGTGGAGCTCGACGTGGACGCCTTCGGGGGAAACCTTGCGGAGACCGTCGCGAATGCCGCGGGCGGCGCTGTTGTGTCCTTCGCCGTAGCCGGCGGTCAGGATCAGGATTTTTTTCACAACTCGTTAGGCTCCCGCCTTCGCCAAGACTACGGCGTGGCAAGCCGGCCTGTGGCGGGAGAGTTTAATGGATATTTGCTCCCGGCAAAGTAAACTTCGCGCTCATGGGATATCTCAGGTTCGCCGGCAGGATTCTGCGCCGCATGGTTTACGAGACGGCCATGGATACTACGATGGGGTTGGCCGCGCAGATGGCGTATCAATTTCTGTTTACCCTCGCGCCGGGCCTCCTTTTCCTCTGGCATTTGCTTGGTCTCTTCGGCACCGACCCGGCCAAGCTCCACCAAATGCTGGTCATCCTGAAGAGCTTCCTTCCCGGCGATCCGAAGGTGCAGGAAATCCTCGATACCGTGGTAGCAAACGTCGTCGTCACCGGATCGAGCGGGATTCTTTCCAATTTCGGAATTCTCCTCGGGATCTGGCTCGGCACCCTTTTCATTTCCACGATCTCGCATGCGCTCAGCCGCACTCATGGCGTGGTCGAGGACCGGAACTGGTGGACGAAATACATCATCTCGTTTTTTCTCCTCTTCTGGTTCGGGATCACGATTCTTTTTTGTTTTAACGCGGTCGTCTTTGGCGAAACCCTGGCCGGCGTCGCCGAGGTAAATTTTCAACTGGCCATCCCGCTCCAGGAATGGGTCGTGTTCATCAGTCCGTTCCTCACCGGGCTGGCGTTGATCGGTCTTGCGCTGGCGCTTTATCTTCTCACGCCCGAAAATTACCTGACCATTCGACAGGCCCTGCCCGGCGCGGTTTTTTTCGCCATCGGCTGGATCGCGGTCACGAAACTTTTCCAGTTCTACGTCACCAAATACGATCGGTATAACCCGACGTATCTGGCGCTCGCGTCCATCATCGTGCTCATGACCTGGATGTATTTGACCTGTTTGTTTTTGCTGCTGGGCGGAAAACTGAACGCCATTCTGCGACGCGAACGAGAACGCGCCGTGCGTGTTCAGGCGGAGGCGCCACAGCCCGCTTGATCACGCATTCGTCTCTGTTAGCCTCGCCTGCCGTGATCCGCTTGCGCGTTTTTCTCGGCACCGCGCTCGCCCTCGGCGCGATCATCGCCACCTTCGTCCACGCCCAGACCGACGAGGAAAAGAAAAAGCAGGAGGCCCGCAAAGCCCGGGAAGAAATGCGCGCGATCACCTCGCCGGCGCCGAGTGAGACGCCGTCGCCGACCTCGAAACCAAAACCGGCCAGGAGAAAAGCGAAGGCTAAAAAGAGCCCGACACCAAAGTCCAAAGCGAAGGCAAAACCGAAAGCGACGGAAACGCCCGAACCAACCAAAACGCCTCGGGCAAACAAGAGTCCCACGCCTGATGCCGACGAATCTTCGACAGCCAAACCAAAATCGGCCAAGGAAGGGACCGGTGATGATGAGGACGCGACACCGAAACCGAAGCGGACTGAAAAGGCTGAATCTCCGGAGCCAGGCAAAACGCCCGCGGCGAAGAAAAGCCCCAAGCCGGAAGCAGACGAATCGCCCACTCCTAAAAAGAAGAAGGTAAACGGAAAGAACAGCCCAACCCCGACGCCGAAACCGAAACGGATCGAAAAAGCGGAGCCGGCCAAAACTCCATCGCCCAAACCTAGCGCAGCCGAATCGCCGCGCCCATCGATCCCGGAGCCCTCTGCGGTTCCGCGGCCCGCCCAGCGTCTGACCCCCGTGCCTCGGCCGCCTCCAACATCGCTGCCTAACGACATCACCGTTGAGAAGTCCGGCTTCGAAAAAGACCAGGGGTTCCAACCACCGCCGCCTCCACCGCCCCGGCGCGGTTTCTGGCCGTGGTCGCGTCAGCCGGCGAATTATCGCTACCTGACGAGCGCGAACATCGAGGCGATCCGGAGAGCGCCGGTGCAGCGCGCCCGCTGGAAATTTGTTATCGTGCACAACAGCGGCACGCGGCAGGGCAGCGCGCGCGTCTTCGATTATTATCACCGGCACGTGCGGCGGATGCGCAATGGATTGGCGTATCACTTCGTCATCGGTAACGGGACCTCCACACGCAACGGTCAGATCGAGATCGGCGATCGCTGGATCCGGCAGGCGAGCGGCGGTCACGTCCACAGCGATTACATGAACAGCATCGGGCTCGGCATTTGTCTGGTCGGCGATTTCAATCGTGATCAGCCGACCCGCGCCCAACTCGAAGCGTGCGAGGAATTGATAAAGTACCTGCAGGAGCGCTGCGGAGGAATGGCGGTGCGTCCTCATCGCGAAGTGAATCCGCCGCGTTGGGCCACCGATTGTCCCGGCGACGTTTTTCCCTACGGCTGGTTCGGGCGGTTTCGGTAGCGAGGGCGTCGCGCCTGCGAGTTCAGCTGTCATCCCAAGCGGCGCAGTCGGCGAGGGACCTCACAGTCGCAAGTTGGGCTATCGCGAAACATCACGCGTCCCTGACGTGCACGCCTGTTGTAACGCGTAAGCGGTAGAGCGTGTGCGAGGTCCCTCGCCGTCTGCCCGGCTCGGGATGACACCGCTTTACTATTTCGGCGCGGATAAATTCTTAATCCGTTGCGAAGCGCAAAAGCGTAGAGGATAGGAAACGCTCGCTTTTATGACGCCGGTAAAAATTTGGTTGGGTTATCCGTATCCGCTGGGCGCGACCTGGCTCGGGAACGGAGTGAATTTCGCCCTCTTTTCCGAGAACGCGACTTCGGTCGATCTCTGCCTCTTCGATAACATCGATGCGCCCCAGGAAAATATCCGCATCCCAATGACGGAACAAACCGACCAGGTCTGGCACGTGTTTCTCCCGGATGTTCGGCCCGGCCAGCTCTACGGCTTCCGTGTTTATGGGCCCTACGATCCGGAGCAAGGCCTGCGATTTAACAGCTCTAAACTTCTCATCGATCCCTATGCGAAAGCGATCGCCGGCCAGGTGAATTGGGCCGACGAAATGTTTGGCTACGTCGTCGGCGGCGCGCAGGAAGATCTGGCGCGCGACTTTCGCGACGACGCCTGGGGCATGCCGAAAGCCGTCGTGATCGATCACTCGTTTGATTGGGGGAACGACAAGCGGCTCGGCACGCCGTTGCACAGTTCAGTTATCTACGAAATGCACGTGAAGGGTTTTACGCGACTCTGCCCCGATGTGCCGCCGGAACTGCGCGGCACCTACGCAGGCCTGGGCAGCACCGGCGCGATCAAGTATCTGAAGGAACTCGGCGTGACCGCGGTAGAACTCCTCCCGATTCACGCCTACACCGACGACAAAATCCTGGTCGATCGCGGCCTAACGAATTACTGGGGCTACAACACAATCGGTTTCTTCTCGCCGGAAGCGAAGTACTCGAGCAGCGGCGCGATGGGCGAGCAGGTGGCCGAGTTCAAGAGCATGGTCCGCAATCTCCACGCGGCCGGCATCGAGGTGATTCTGGACGTTGTTTACAATCATACGGCGGAGGGAAATCATCTGGGGCCGACCTTGAGTTTCCGCGGTGTGGATAATCCCGCCTACTACCGTTTGTCGCCGGAAGATCCGCGGCTTTACATGGATTTCACCGGGACCGGCAACACTTTTAATCTCCTCCATCCGCGCACGCTGCAGCTCGTGATGGACAGCCTGCGCTATTGGGTAAACGACATGCACGTGGACGGTTTCCGGTTCGATCTCGCCTCCACCCTCGCGCGCGATGACAAGGGCGTGAACAAGCTCCACGCCTTCTTCGAGATCATTCACCAGGACCCAGTGCTCTCGCAGGTGAAATTGATCGCGGAGCCGTGGGACGTCGGCGAGGGCGGTTATCAGGTCGGCAATTTTCCGGTGTTATGGGCGGAGTGGAACGGGAAGTATCGCGATGAAGTCCGGCGTTTCTGGAAAGGCGACGAAGGCCGGATCGGCGAGATCGCCTACCGGCTCACCGGCAGTCCCGATCTTTACCAGCACAGCGGCCGCCGTCCGTACGCGAGCATCAATTTCATCACCGCGCACGACGGGTTCACGCTGAACGATCTCGTCAGCTACAACGACAAACACAACGAAGCCAACGGCGAAAACAACAACGACGGTGACAACAATAATAATTCGTGGAACTGCGGCGTCGAAGGGCCAACCGACGATCCCGAGATCCTGGCGGTGCGGGCGCGGCAGCGGCGAAATTTTCTCACCACCCTTTTTCTTTCGCAGGGCGTTCCGATGCTCTACGCCGGCGACGAATGGGCGCGCACCCAAAACGGAAACAATAACGCCTATTGCCAGGACAACGAGCTGAGCTGGCTCGCCTGGGACCACGCCGACGAGCAGAAAGAGCTGCTCGAGTTTACTAAAAAATTGATCCAGCTCCGGCGCGAGCATCCGGTTTTTCGGCGGCCGAAATTTTTCCAGGGGCGCCGGATTCGCGGTTCGGAAATCAGGGACGTGATGTGGTTCAACCCCGGCGGCAACGAAATGAGCGACGAAGAATGGGGCTCGCCGTTCGTCCGCTGCATTGGCGTGCTGCTGAGCGGCGATACGATCGACGTGCTCAGTTTCGAAGGCGACCCGATTCGCGACGAGACGTTCCTGTTGCTGATCAATGCCTACCACGAGCCGATAAATTTTGTTTTGCCGGGAGAAGAGCACCTCGAATGGCGCCTCATTCTCGACACGGCGGAGGAACATGGATTCCTCTCGGAGCCAAAGAACGTTCCGTCTGGCGATGACGTGGAGGTGATCGGTCGCGGGATGAAACTGCTCAAGCTCGCCACGGGAGCGCAGGCACGGGCCCGCCACGAATCATGGAAAAAGCGCCAGGTGGAATTGCCGCATGAACTGAAGCCGCCGCCATTGCCGAAAGCGGCCGATGAACCTGCTGACGAAAAGTGATTCGCGCCGCGATCTTCGATCTCGACGGGACACTCGTCGATTCCAATGAGCTCCACGTCTTGGCGTGGCAGGAAACATTCCGGCATTTCGGAAAGGAGATTCCGGTCGAGCGCCTCCGCGAGCAGATCGGAAAAGGGGGCGATCAATATCTGCCGGTCTTTTTAAACGAGCAGGAGATGCGCGAATTCGGAAAAGAGGTGGACGCTTACCGCGGCGAGATCTTCAAGAAGAAATATCTGTCGCAAGTGCGCGCCTTCCCTCGGGTGCGGGAGTTATTCGAGCGGTTGCGGGCCGAGGGAAAGAAGGTGGCACTCGCTTCGTCCGGGAAGCAAGACGAGGTCGAGCATTACCAGAAGCTCCTTGGGATTAAAGGACTGGTCGACTCGATGACGACGGCCGATCAGGTCGCGCATTCGAAACCGAAGTCGGATGTTTTCATCGCCGCGTTGCGGACGCTCGGCAATTTGCAGCCGCAGGATGCGATCGCGATCGGGGATACGCCGTACGACATCGAAGCCGCGAAGAAAATTGATCTCCCGATCATCGGAGTCCTCTGCGGCGGTTTTTCCGAGACCGCTCTTCGCGATGAAGGCGCGCTCGCGATTTTTCGCGATCCCGCTGATCTGCTCGAGCGCTATTATCAATCGCCGCTTGCCGGTTAAGGGAGTTGGAACTCCTTAGCGTGTCATCCCGAGGCTGGCGAAGCGCGCCGAGGGACCTCACAAGCGCTCGCCTGCTTGTTTGCATAAGGAGCCACGCCGCTCGTGGAAGTGACGTGGTGAAGGCGCAAGCCAATCAGTATTGCAGGTGTGAGGTCCCTCGGCGCGCTTTCGCCAGCCTCGGGATGACAAACTTGAACAAACACGCTGACACAACGCGCGGTTGCGCGCCGTCGGATTGCGGGAAATGGTGTTTGAGCGAACCAAACCCCCAACGTTCTGCGAAGAACTGTTAGCAACATGACACCGACATCTCTGATTATCGTAACGGATCGCGGCACCCTGAAAGCCTACAAGGTGAACGACACCCCGACGCGCGGGCCGAGTTTGCAATTGGTCCAGGCGTTCGACACGACCGACGCGCACGGGCGTTACCAGGACAAGCTCACCGATCAGGCGGGCGCATTTCCGAGCGGCGCGGCGCCGGGCCAGATGAATTCCATCGCCGAACGAACCGGCATCGACATCGAAAACGACCGCCGGATTTTCAAGCAGCTCGCCGACAGCATCACCGAGGTCGTGGAGCGCGAAGGCAAGGAAGGCTGGTCGTTTGCTGCGCCTGCGTCGATCCATGCGGCGGTGGTCGAACTATTGCCGGCGGCCGTTCGAGAAACGATTGTCGAGCACGTGAAAGCGGACCTCGTCAAAATCGAACCGGCAAAATTGCCCGGGCATTTTCGGTCGTTACAACCGATATAAAACCGAGCACGCTTGCGCTTGTGGCCGGTTCAGCTCGGCCGAACCTCGCATCACTTTATGCAACTACCCGTCAACATCACTTACCGCGGCGTCGAGAAATCCGACGACATCGATCAACTGGTCCTGGATAAGGCAGCTCACCTCGAAAAGTTTTGCGACCACATCAACCGATGCGACGTCGCGATCGAGCAGCCGAATCACGCGCATCAAAAAGGAAATCCGTTTCGCGTCCGGATCGATGTCACCGTTCCGCCCGGGCACGAGATCATCGCGGACGAAAAAGGAATGGACAACGGCTCCTACGCGCCGCTCACGAAAGTGATCCACGACGCTTTCAAAACCATGGAGCGCGAACTGCGTCGCGTCGTCGAGAAACAGCGCCACGAAGTCAAGACCCACGCGAATTCTCGCTCGCCGAAATAGCGTCAGATTGTAGGGCGACCGCTCCGGTTGCCACCGCGTTCGGCAGGCGGAGCGCCCGCCCTACAATTTCTGTTGCGCGATCCGGGCTTTAACGATCTTCCGCACGAGCGCGGACGGGAGCGGTTTATCCGCCGCAAATCGGATCGTGCCCTTGCCGCTCGTGTCGTAATCCTTCAACTCGCCCTTGAACGCTTGCAGCGTCGAACCGGGATAAAAAGCGCAGTGCTTCCCCGCCGCGCCGTAGCTTACCAGCAGCTTTCCATTTTAGACGAAATCCGGGAATCCCGTAGCTGATGCACTCTTCCGCTTTCGGCGCGACTGCCTTGATGTCCTTCCGCAGTTTTTCGAGCGCGCGCCGCTTGTCGTCGCTCAAGGGCGCCAGATATTCGTCATGCGTCGTAACCGGGCGCGTCTTCGCTTTCATTCCATGCGGCCGGCCACCGCGGCTTCATTATCTTCCTTGCCCCAGGGCCATTTGAAGCTTTGGATCTCGTCGATCGATTCGAGCGATTGTTGTTTGAACCTGGGATTGCTCTTCAGGCGCCGCCGCAGCAGCGAAAGATAGCGGCGCTGTTCGCCCGGCGAAGCGTCCGTCGGGAGCGCGAGCGTGACCGGCAGGCGATAATATTCGAATAGGATGAACAAAGCCGCGCCCGCGATCGCGCTGACGAGAATCCAAAACGTGATCTGCCCGGCCAACGGATGAAACCGGCTGGCCAATCCGACGAGTTGATCGACCGCCGTCGCCAGCAATCCCGCGACGCAGACGGCGAGTGCAATCAGGATCTTTTTCACAGCGCGAGATCGGCAGCCCCGGATTTAGCCGAGCTCAAACTAAACCGCAACGATAAACACTCCCGCTCTCGCGAGGAGACCGACCCCTTCCGCAGCTCCTAATCCCGCAGCGAGGTGAGATTCGCTGCATCGCTCGGTTAGATGGTTCGATTAGGCGATCATTTGCCGCGCGTGTATGTGACCCCGTCCTTAAGAGCGAGCGTCGTCGCGCCCAAATACTCGATCGTCTCTCGGACGAATCGAGGTGGTTTTTGGGCGTTGGGATAGAGCTTCCTTAACCGCTCATAAGCGCTCCACTTGATCTCCCGCACAATCTCATTGTTTTCGAGACGCCAGGTACCAGAACCGTCGATAAAGCGCTCTCCACCGCCCCACATCGATGAAGTCCACGTGTGATCCCTCTCGAATGTGAGCGTATGCGTGCTGTCGGTCGACGAGACATGCCATGGGCCGATCAACTTCGCTTCCTTCGCGCCTAGGCGTTGACCGCCGTTGGCCACGCACACAGCCAGCGCGAGAATGAGGGAGCAGAGTCGCACCATCTAACGAGAAATAGATCCAATTATTCTGCCTAAACGCCCGGCGCTCGATAGCTCGCTACGCCGGTGCGCCGCCGAGAGCGCCGGGTAATGGGGGGCCGACATCGGGGGCGACGACGACTTGTTTGGGAGGTTTCTCGGGGGCCATCTTTGGGCCGGTCGGAGGCGGTGCGCCAGGCGGCGGGTTAATCAATCGCCCGTGCTCCATGATTTCCTTGATCTGTATCCCATCGAGCGTCTCGTACTCGAGGAGCGCTTTCGCGATTGCTTCGAGCTTGTCGCGGTGCTGCGTCAGGACAGTTTTCGCGGTCTGGTATGCATCGTCGATGAGCTTCCGGACTTCGCCGTCGATCTGCTCGGCCGTGGCTTCGCTGTAATCGCGAGCACGGGAAATGTCGCGGCCGAGAAAGACGTAGTCTTCATGCTCGCCGTATTCGACCATCCCCATTTTTTCGCTCATGCCCCATTCGCAAACCATTCGGCGCGCAATGGCGGTGGCGTTCTTGATGTCGCCGCGAGCGCCGTTCGTGACGTCGCCAAACACAATTTCTTCCGCCACGCGACCGCCCATTCCGACGGTGAGTCCGGCGATGAGTTCGTTTTTGCGATTGGTGTATTTGTCTTCTTCCGGCAGCCACATGGTCGAGCCGAGTGACGGGCCGCGGGGAATGATGGTGACCTTGTGCAACGGCTCGGTATGCGGAAGCACCTCGAGCAGCAAAGCGTGGCCCGCCTCGTGATAAGCGGTGTTGGTTTTTTCCTTCTCGCTCAACGCCATGCTGCGGCGCTCCTTGCCCCAGCGCACTTTGTCGCGCGCTTCTTCCAGCTCGTGCAGCGTGATTCCCTTTAATCCACGACGCGCAGCCAGAAGCGCCGCTTCGTTGATCACATTCGCCAGCTCCGCGCCGGAGTAACCGGGCGTGCCGCGTGCGACCACTTGCAGATCGACGCCTTCCGCGAGTTTCACCTTCTTCGAGTGGACCCGCAGAATTTCTTCGCGGCCTTTTACGTCCGGCAAATTCACGGTGATCTGGCGATCGAAACGGCCGGGGCGCAGCAGCGCCGGATCGAGCACGTCGGGCCGGTTGGTGGCCGCGATGATGATGACGCCTTCCTGGGTATCGAAGCCATCCATCTCGACGAGAAGCGCGTTTAGCGTCTGCTCGCGTTCGTCGTGTCCGCCGCCGACGCCATGGCCGCGATGCCGGCCGACCGCGTCGATTTCATCGATGAAAATAATGCATGGCGCGGATTTCTTGCCCTGCTCAAACATATCGCGCACACGCGAGGCGCCGACACCGACGAACATTTCCACGAAATCCGAACCGCTGATTGAGAAGAACGGGACATCGGCTTCGCCCGCGATGGCGCGAGCGAGGAGTGTCTTGCCGGTTCCCGGAGGTCCGACGAGCAGAACGCCCTTTGGAATCCGGCCGCCGAGTTTCTGGAACTTTTTCGGGTCGCGCAAAAACTCGACGAGTTCCTGCACCTCGTCCTTGGCTTCCTCGACGCCGGCCACGTCCTTGAACGTGATCTTGTTTTTGTCACGGGCGAGCATGCGCGCCTTCGATTTGCCGAAATTGAGCGCGCCCTTGCCGGCCATCCGGATCTGCTGCCGAAAGAGAAAATAGAGAACGAGCAGGAAGAGCGCGATCGGCAGGAAGCCGACGAGGGTTTGCGCCATCAGATTCGAATCGGTCCGAATCGCGGGCTGAATCCCGGCCGCGGCGAGTTTATCCTGGAGATTCGTCGCGTAATTCAGAGCGACGGTGGTGCGGAAGGGGACCTGCTGGGCCTGGTTCGGGCCGACGGCCTGTTTGATGTAAGCGCCGCGGAGGCTTTGGGTTGGCCGGCCTTCTTCGTAAACCAATTGGAGCGGGAAATTCTTGTCGACGACGATCTGCTTGTTCTCGAGGAGCTCGAGGAAGCGGTTGTAGGGGACCTCCTCGAAGTTGGAATAGGCGCCGCCGCGGAAGAGAACGGCGAGACCGATCAGGGCAAACGCGATGGCGATCAGGACCACGCCGCGCCAGTTAAAGCTCGGCTCGTTGCCGCGAGGTTTGTTCTCTTTTTGAGAGTTGCGATCAGGTTGCGCCATGAGATGTGGGCCCGGGATTATCGGGCGCGAAAAGGCTAACATCATCTTTCGGCAATGCAAAATTACCGGAGGTCGGAGATCAGAGGTCAGAGGGCCAATGAGGAGTGCCGAGTGACAACCTGCCGAGCGTGCGGTATTTTTGCGCGCCCCTTGAAATGACAGCCCTTAACAAAGTCGCAGACAGGATCGACCGCGCGGTGCAGAAGGTCACGCCGTTTGCATATCGGATCCAGCGGAGGAGCCGGCGCTGGATGCGTCGTGCCCTGCGCAAGCCGCGCAGCGTTTCGGAGGGGCCGAACCTGCTCCCGCTCCTCATCCAGGTGCTCGCCAGTTTTTCGAAGGCCGACGGCGTTTTGCTCGAGGAGGAAATTGACTCGAGCCTGGGCTTCCTTCGTTACGATTATCCGGAAGCGGTTTACTCCGAGTTGCGGCAGCTCTTTCGCCAGGCGCTTTACGAGCAGCAGGATCTCTCGGCGATGGCGCAGAAACTTTCCGCGCAACTGAGCGCCGATCGCAAGATCATGCTCGGGGTCCAGCTCTACGATTTGATCTCGCAGGCGGGGCTCAAACAGGAGCAGGTCGTCGCATTTTACTCGTTCATGTCGCAACTCGGCATGGCGGCGCAGGCGATCGACATCGTTTATCAATTGAACGCCTCGGAGGATTCGGACGCTTCCATTTACCAACGCGGCGCGTCGCCTCTCGAAGCGCTTTCCTTCGGCACCAATGGCGTCGTCGACGTGACGTTGAAAAGCCTGACGGGCAGCGATCGCCTCCTCGCCTTTCGTTATCACGACCTGATTTTGCTCAAGAATTACACGGGCCAGACGATCTCGGTCCGGGGCCGTCCGCTTTTGCGCGGCGGTTTTTGCCGGATTTATCCCGGGCAACGCATCCTGGTTGGCGACCAGTTCCTGACCTACCAGGAGCTCGCCGCCTATTTCAACGCGAAGAAAAATGTTTCGCTCCCCCAGATTTTCGTGCGCGTCCACAAAGACGCCGATGAAGTGCAGTTGGAACGCTCGCGTTCGCGAGAGAGCGCCTTGGAAGTCACCTTCGGTTTGAAGGTGCGCGTGAAAGCGTTGCGCGACGTGGATGCGGTCCTGAATAACGTGAAGCTGAAGTTAGGCACCACGGTGGAAGCGACGCTCGAAGACAAGATCGTTTTCCATAACGACAGCGAGATGGATCTGCTCGATTTGCGGCGCCGCGCCCGCGCCATGGGCGGTCGTTTCCAGCTCAAGGCGTCGAAATCGGAATACCTCGTGTCGAACAATCCAAGCATGCTCGAGGAAGACGACATCCTTCTCTCGCCTGGCACCAGCGGCGATGTCCTGCTGAAGATTCTCTGCGATTACGACAAACGCGTGGGCACCCTCGAAGTGATCGACGCCGACCGGCCAATCATGGTGGGCGAGACGCCGGTGCGCGGGACCGCGCCACTGGCCGATGGCGACACCATTCGGATCGATGTCGGGCAATTTCTGCGCTGCAATTTCTCCGAGCGAATCATCGAGGAGGAACGCAACATCATTCGTTCACTCGAAGTGGTGGATGTCACCCACCGCTTCGGAAATAACGAAGTTGGATTGGAAGGCGTCTCGTTTTCGGTCAACCGCGGCGAACTCGTCTGCGTGATGGGCGCGAGCGGCTCGGGCAAAAGCACGCTCATGAAAGTGTTGGGCGGACAGTTGCAGCCGTCGCAGGGGCAAGTCCTGCTGAACGACCGGCCGCTCTACGAAAATCTCGATCTGCTCAAGGGCTACATCAGTTACATCCCACAGGAGGACGCGTTCGACGAGCACCTCACGATCGGAGAAAATCTTCAGTTCGCCGCGGCGATTCGCGCGCCGCATCTTTCGGGTCGCGACCTGACGCGCCGGCTCGAGGGCAAACTAATCGAGCTCGGCCTGAATGAGCGCCGCGACAGCATTGTCGGCAGTCCGGTAAAGAAAACGCTGAGCGGCGGCGAAAGGAAACGGCTCAACATCGGGCTCGATATGATCGGCTCGGCCGACGTTTATCTTTTCGACGAACCGACCTCCGGGTTGTCCTCGAAGGATTCCGAGCACGTCATCGAGATCATCCGCGCGCTCGCGCACAACAAGATCATTATCGTCACGATCCACCAGCCGAGTTCGAAACTTTTCCAGATGTTTCACAAGGCGATCCTGTTCGACAAAGGCGGCCGGCTCGTGTTCTTCGGCACGCCAACCGACATGCTGCGTTATTTCGCCGAAGCGGAACATCAGCATCAGTTCGGCGCGGACCTCGGCGCGTGCCCGTCATGTGGCACCACGCGGCCGGAGTTCATCTTCGACGTGCTCGAAACACCGCTGCGCGACATCAGCGGCGACGTGATCTACGAGGAGAACACGCGCGGGCAGTTAGTGGCGGCGCGCCGTTATTCGCCGGAGTTTTGGCGGGATAAGTACGAGGCGTTCCGGCTGATCCAGGACGTCAAACAGGTTTCCTTGCGCCGCGGTCCCGCCGCGGCGCTGCCGCCTGCGCCCACGAACAAGCGCCGCTTCTTCATGCGTTGGCGCGATGAATGGACGCAACTGCGCACCCTTCTGCGCCGCTCGTTCATGAGCAAGCTGCGCAACCGCGCCAACCTCGTCATCACCATCGGCGTCGCGCCGGTCCTCGCGCTGCTCATCGCGACGCTGCTGCGATATTCCGACAGCGGTAAATATGATTTCGCCTCCGCCTATCACATCCCGACGTTTCTGTTTCTCAGCCTCATCGTCGCCATGTTTCTCGGCCTGACGAACAGCGCCGACGACATCATCCGCGATCGCGCGGTCCTGCAACGCGAACGCAATCTCAACGTCCGGTTGCCCTACTACGTGCTGTCGAAATTTGTGTCGTTAGGCTTCTTCGCGCTCTTTCAATGCCTTCTGTTCGTCTGGATCGGTAATTACATTCTGGAGATCCGCGGCATGTTCTGGGTCGACCTCGGGATCATGCTCATGACGGCGATGGGCGGCGTCGCCCTCGGCCTTGTAATCTCGTCGCTGGTCGCCGACCCGAAGACCGCGGCGAATATTGTTCCGCTTGTCCTGATTCCGCAGATCATCATGGGCGGAGCTCTCATCAAGTATGAGGATATGAACCGGAACCTGGCCCTGGTTTACACCTTCACCCGCTGGTTCTCCGAGCATCCGAACGACGAACGCGGAAAGAAAATGAACAGCCGGCTCCAGGTGCCGTTCGTTTGCCAGTTCATCGCCATGCGCTGGTCGTATGAAGAAATGGTGGTGGCGCAGGCGAAGCTGAATCCGCTCACCCGCCGCCAGGAACGGACGCAGGATGAAATCAACCTGCTGGTGACGAAGCGCGAACAGAATCCGGCGGCGACCAAACGGTTGGAAGAGCTCAAGGAGACGCTCGCGGTGCTTTCCGGCCTCGAGGCGAAAACTCCGGACGAGCTGGATCGTTACCTCGGGATCATCGACGAGATTTTGAAGCGAAAGCGGCCGTTCGATCGCGCGCTTTTCCAAGATGCCGCCGGGCCCGTGACCGCCGAGCAGCTTTACGTCAACCAGAAGGTCTCGGACCTGATCTCGAACGCCGAAATGGAGCAGAGCGATTACCGGCGCAGCGGGAAGCTCAATGTTTTCTTTGGGGAAGAGAAGCGCTACCTCGGGATGAAGATCGACCTCTTTTTCTTCAACACCCTTGTGCTCGTGGGATCGACGCTTGCCCTGCTCGGCATTCTGCACTGGATCCTGCGGCGACAGCTCCAAGTAAGACGCACCTAATGAAAATCAAAAATCGAAAGTCGAAAATCAAAAATGGAGTGACTCGCCTCATCGTCGCGGCGAGCGAGCACGATCCGGATATGCTTTATGCGACGCGATTCTTCGCGCCGGACGCATTCATTTTCCTCGAGGAACGCGGGAAGCGGACGTTGGTTCTGAGCGATCTGGAGATCGATCGCGCCCGCAAACAAGCCCAGGCCGACGAGTTCGTTTCCTTCACCGCGCTGGAGCGGGAAGTGCAGGGGAAGCAAAAGAAGGCACCCGCCTACGAAAAAGTGTTGTCGCATTTTTTGAGACAACGCGGCGTGCGGTCGGCGCTTGTGCCGGCGAATTTTCCTCTCGGCTTTGCGCAGGAACTGGCGGCATCGAAAATCCGCCTGCGGACAACGAACGGGCTTTTCTGGCCGGAACGAGAAGCGAAATCCGACGAGGAATTGAAGCTGATGCGCCGCGCGCTTGCCATTACCGAAAGCGGTCTGGCGCGTGCGATGGAAGTGCTCTCCGCCTCGACACCAGGAGCTGGCAAGAAATTGTCGTGGTCGGGAAAAACGCTGACGTCCGAAATCCTCCGCGCGGAAATTGACTCCGCGATTTTGCGCGCCGGTGGTCTTCCGGCGAACACGATTGTCGCCGGCGGCGATCAGGCCTGCGATCCGCATGAGCGGGGGTTTGGTCCGCTCAAAGCCGATTCCCTGATCATCCTCGATATCTTTCCGCGCGATGCGAAGAGCGGCTACTTCGGAGACATGACGCGGACCGTCGTGCGCGGTCGCGCGAGCGAAGCGCAGCGAAAGCTTTGGGAAACCGTCCGGGAAGGTCAGGCGCGGGCGTTGAAAAAGATGAAGCCGGGCGTGGATGGACTGAAGTTGCACAACGAAGTGAAGCAGTTTTTCACCGACCGCGGTTATCCGACAGAAGTGCGCGGCGGCCGGCAGGTCGGATTTTTCCATGGCACGGGCCACGGACTTGGTCTCGAGATTCACGAGTTTCCCCGGTTCCAAAAAACGGTCTTCAAACCGGGTCAGGTGCTGACGGTCGAGCCGGGCCTTTATTATCCCGGCATCGGCGGCGTCCGGGTAGAGGACGTGGTGGTCTTGACGAAAAGCGGGACGCGGATGCTGTCGCGCTTCGAGAAGCGCCTGGAAATTTGAGCCAAGGAGCGGCGGTTTACAAAGCGCCGAGGGCGATTTGGAAATCGCCCTTCCTTGATGAACAAACGGCGCTCCGGGTGGTCTAAACCTTACAATCCTGTCATGCCGAGCGAAGTCGAGGCATCCCGTTGCGACACCTAAAAGGTGCGGCCCGGGATCCTTCGACTTCGTTTCGCTTCTGCGAAACGTAACTTAGAATGACGGTGAAAATCTAACATGCTTTCATACATTTACGGTGGCGGTTACGGCTTCGGCTCCAATTGGCTGCTGCTCGTCGGCATTCCTTTAATCATCGGGCTTTTGGCGCAATGGCGCGTCAGCAGCGCCTTCAAGAAATGGGGCGAAGTGCGCGCGAGCTCGAACATCACCGGCGCCGAAGCGGCCCGCGAGATTTTGCAGGCGGCGAAAATCAACGACGTCCAGGTCGTGGAGACGAACGATTTTCTCGGCGATCATTATGATCCGACGCGCAAACGCTTGTGCCTTTCGACGAACGTTTACAACACGCCCTCGGTCGCGGCGCTCGGCATCGCCGCGCATGAGACCGGCCACGCCATTCAGCACGCCGCCGCTTACGCGCCACTCAAAGCGCGGATGGCCATCGTGCCCGTAACGCAAATCGCTTCCCAGATGCTGCCGTTCGTCATTATCGGCGGCCTTTTTTTCCACATCACCGGCCTGATCACGCTCGGGATTTATTGCTACCTGATCCTGCTCGCCTTTCAGTTGATCACGCTGCCGGTGGAATTCGACGCGTCGCGCCGGGCGAAAATCATTTTGCAGCAGATGGGCATCGTCCAGGCGGGCAACGAAGTCGTCGGCGTCAACAAAGTGCTGAACGCAGCCGCGCTGACTTACGTCGCCGCATTCATCGCCACCCTCGGCAACCTGCTCTGGCTCATGTCGGTGCGCGATCGCCGCTAAAACCGCGTGCCGCCTCCGAAAAAGATGAATCCAGCCATCGCCCTTCCGTCTCCGCCGTCTTCGCGCCGGTTCACCGATTTCTTATCGTCGGCCTCAAGGCGGCGTGCTAAGCCTAAGCGCGACGCGATGGAACAGCCGAGATCGGATGAAGACCAGCAGCTCGTCGCGCGGACCCAAAGCGGCGAGGCGGCCGCGTTCGACCAGCTCGTGGTGAAATATACGCCGCGTCTTTATGGCCTGGTTTACAACATGACCTCGAACCACGAGGACACGAACGATCTGCTTCAGGACGTTTTCTCGAAGGCCTACAAATCCATCGGCGGCTTCCGCGGCAAGTCCTCCTTTTACACCTGGATCCATTCGATCGCGGTCAACATGACGTTGAATTTTTTGAAGAAACGCGGCCGGCGTTTTCATCTCAGCCTCGATGACATGGACGCGAGCGTGCAGAACGATAAGGAGTTTCTGGAGCTCACGGCCACGAGCAGTCCGGTGCGCGAAGCAGACTTGTCCGAGCTTCAGGTAAGATTGAACGAGGCCATGATGAAATTGTCTGATGAACACAGAGCCGTGGTCACCATGTTTCACATTCAAGGGATGCCTCATGCCGAGATCAGTAAGATCTTGCGCGTTTCCGAGGGCACGGTACGTTCCCGGCTCTTCTACGCGAACCGACAATTGCAGAATTACCTGGACGAATTTCGGAAGAACCCTGTTTCCTAACCCTTCAATTTTTTAGAGCCCGTTGCATGAACCAGTTTAGCGAAGAAGAGATCGGCAAATTATTGCGGCTGAAAAGGCACGAACAGCCGCCGCCGGCGTACTTCGATAATTTTCTGCACGAATTCCATCGCCGGCAGCGTGACGAGCTCCTCCGGCAACCACTCTGGCGCATCGGCCTGCAGCGCGCCCAGGATTTCATGTTCCGCCTGAATGTCCCCGGCCTCACTTCGTACCCGGCGGCGATTACCGCGGTCCTCGTCTGTGCTGCGGTGATTTCCCTGAAAGTTTATCAGACCCCAGAGACCGTGAATGTCGCCGCCCAGAATCGCGCTCCCGTGATTGCCACGACCGCGTTGCAAGATTCGGCCTGGAGCCTCTCCAAACCGGTCACGACCCGCGATCTTGGTCCGTCGCTCGTTCGCACGGTCAAAGACAGCTCCAAAACTCACCGGGTCGCCACGCCTCCGCGTTACGTGCTCGATAGTACGCCAGTGAGTTATGAGCCGGCTTTCAGGTTTTAGGCTCAAGGAGCCGCGGTTTCTAAACCGCCGAAGTATTCTCCGGCAATGACTGTGAGCTTTTTTTTCGCCGTCGCATTTTCCGGTCTTCTTGCGATCTGCCGTGCCCAGGAACCCGCGCGCGCCCCAGAATCCTCAAGCAGCTCGATCGGCCGCGAGGTTAAAGAGATTTTCGATAAATCGGCCAAAGCAGTCGTCAAAATCCGCGGCACCGACCAGCACGGCGATCTGTCCGGCACCGGATTTTTTATCGACCCCGCCGGCACCCTTTACACCGCCTATTCCGTCGGCGGAGATACCGAGAATCTCAGCGTGGAATTCGACGGCAAAAACTATCCGGCTCGGGTGATGATGGCCGATGTCCGCAGCGGGATCGCCATCTTGAAAGCAGATATCGCGACGCCGACCCTGCCCATTGGAAAGTCGCAAGGAATGGAAGTCGCCACGCCGGTCATGACGATCGGGTTCCCGCTCGACCTGCCGGAGACGCCGAGTTTCGGAATGGTCGCCGGCTTCGATCGGAAGTTTCTCGAGCGCTATTTTTCCACGACCCATGTTCGCGTGAATCTGCCGACGCAGCGGGGTGAAGCCGGCGCGCCGCTCTTGAATTTCAAAGGCGAAGTCATCGGCATTCTGGTCGCGCAAATCGACAACGGCTCGGCTTGTTACGCGCTGCCGATCGACGCGGCGGAAAAAATTCGCAACGACTTCATTCGTTTTGGCGAAGCGCGCCACGGCTGGATTGGAATCGAAGTGACCCAGAGAGAGAAAGCCACGGAGGGTTCGCGCGCCGAGATGGCTGAGATCATGCAGGACACGCCGGCGTTTGGTTCGGGCGTGAAGGCCGGCGATATTCTTCTCGAGGTGGGCAAGACCAAAGTGCACGAGCCGGAGGATGTGATTGATGCTTCCTTTTTCCTCACCGCGGGAGAGACCGTGCCGATTATCGTTCTGCGAGGAAACGACAAGCTGACCTTTGACGTGAAGGCGGATTGTCATCCCTTGAGTCCCTGCGCGCCCAAGGCTGCTACTCTCACTCCGAAGGACGGAGTTCCGCTGCAGTTCGACGCCACGCGCCGGAAGCCGTAGGAAGCGTCAGAGCATCTGGCGGAATTCCGCTTCGTCCAGAATCGGGACGCCAAATTTCTTCGCTTTTTCTAATTTGCTTCCGGCATCCTCACCCGCGAGCACGAAGCTCGTTTTTTTGCTGACGCTGCCGGTTACTTTTCCGCCGCGCTCCAGAATCACCTCGGCAATTTCATCACGCGATTGGCTGAGCGTCCCCGTGATCACCCATGTCGTTCCTTTGAATCCCGGCGCCGCCGCCGCCTTTGGTTCGCTTTCGAAGCGCAGTCCGGCGCGGCGCAACTTCTCGATCAGCTCGAGGTTGCCCCGCTCATGAAAAAAATCGTGAATGCTGCGACCGACGACTTCACCCACGTCGGGAATGCGCTGCAATTCGTCCAGCGAACTTTGTCTGATCGCATCGAGGTTTGGAAAATGGCCGGCGAGCGCGCGGGAAGCGCTTACGCCAACGTGCAATATTCCGAGCCCGAAAATCAGCCGCCAAAGTGGCCGCCATTTCGAGCGCTCGATCGCCTCGAGCAAATTGCTCACGCTTTTCTCTCCCATGCGCTCGAGCTCATTGAGGGCAGCGGCCTTCAGAACGTAGATGTCGCCCAGGTCGCCGAGTAATTTCTGCTCGACGAGCTGGTTGATTACCGCTTCGCCGAGCCCTTCGATGTCCATGGCGCCGCGGGAGGCGAAATGTTCGATTCGCCGGCGCAATTGCGCGGGGCACTGGCTGTTCACGCAACGCACCGCGACCTGGCCTTCATCCTTCACGACTTCGCTGCCGCATTCGGGACAATGCTTCGGCATCCGGAATTTTTTTTCTTTGCCGGTGCGCAGATCAGTTCGCACGCCGACCACCGCCGGAATAACTTCACCGGCCTTCACCACCACCACCACGTCGCCGATTCGAATATCCTTCCGCTCGATCTCCTCCTCGTTATGCAGCGTCGCGCGCGCGACCCGGCTGCCCCCGACGACCACCGGTTCCAAAGCGGCTACGGGCGTGAGTGTGCCGGTGCGGCCGACTTGAATCAGGATATCGTGCAGCCGCGTCTCGACCCGTTCCGCAGCGTATTTAAAGGCGATGGCCCAGCGCGGCGATTTCGCGGTAAATCCGAGGATCTCCCGCTGTGAAAAGGCGTCGACCTTCACCACCGCGCCGTCCGTTTGATAAGCGAAATCGTGCCGAACCCGATCGAGTTTATGAATGGCGCCCAGGATTTCCTCAAGGGAATCGGCCAGCCACCACTTTTCACTGCCAGGTAAACCGAGTTTCTTGAGCAACGCGAAAAGCTCCGAGTGTTTTTCGAGCGCCGCCCCCTCGATCAAACCTGTCCCGTAGAAAACAACACCGAGCGGACGCTGCGCGGCGATAGCCGGATCGAGTTGTTTGAGCGAACCGGCGGCGGCATTTCGCGGGTTCGCGAATTCCGGGAGGCCGGCCTTCGCGCGGTCCGCGTTCAATTTCGCGAAGCCGCGTTTGTCGAGATACGCTTCCCCGCGCACTTCCAGAACATCGGGAAAGTCACCTTTCAATCGGTTCGGCACAGAGCGGATCGTCCGAATGTTTTGCGTGATGTCATCACCGACGGTTCCGTCGCCGCGCGTCGCGGCATAGCGAAGCTCACCTTTTTCGTACAGGAGCGAGACCGCGACGCCATCGACTTTCGGCTCGATGACCACGGGAATTTTACTGTTCGGCAGGAGCCGCTCCATGCGGCGGTAGAAATCGGTCACCTCTTCCTCCGAGTAAGTATTGTCGAGGCTAAGCATCGGGACGCGGTGCGTGATTTGCCCGAACGCCTTCAACGGTTTTTCGCCAACGCTTCTCGTGGGTGAATTTCTGGTCGCCAGTTTCGGGAAGCGTTTTTCGAGATCGCCTAATTCGCGGTAGAGCCGGTCGTACTCGCGGTCGCTGATGGTCGGGGCGGCTTCTTGATAATAGCGGCGGTTATGTTCCTCGATCTCGCGCCGCAGTTCAGCGACGCGCTGCGCTGCCTCCTTCTCGTCTAAAGCCATCAAGGCATAATAAGCGTCAAGGAGCGGCGCCTTCCAAGCCGCCGTTTCGTTAATCGGCGGTCTGGAGACCGCCGCTCCTTGAAGCGCTCCTTTCAAACCAGCGCGCCTTGAGTTAAGCATTACCAACTGTGAGCGAGCGCATTCTCGGCGTGGAAGGCGGCGGCACGAAGACCTCATGGGTCTTGGTCGAACACGAAAACCCCGCCTTTCGCGTCATCGATCAAGGCAAACTTCCGCCGTCGAATTTTCGTCTCACCTCGCCGGAGCGCTTGCGCGCGATCTTTCAGCAAATGCCGGCGGAGGCAGATCGGGTGGGAATGTTTCTCGCCGGCTGCGCTACGGATGAAGACCGCCGCCTCTTGGCAAAAATCTGCGGCGAAGTTTGGGCCGCCGCCAAGATCGTCGCCGGCAGCGATCGCGATTCCGGTCTCGCGGCCGCTTTGGGCAAGGGCGACGGAATCGCGGTGAACGCCGGCACCGGCGCTTCGGTTACGGGACGCCGTGGCGAGCGGACCGAAAAGGCGGGTGGGTGGGGCCACATTTTGGGCGATGCCGGCGGCGGTTATTTTCTCTCGTTGCAAGCGCTCCGTTTCATTTTGCGCGAATACGATCTGCACCGGGGGGAAGCGCAATTTACTGCCAGTGTTTTGCGGGCCCTTTCGTTGAACAGTCGCGATGAACTGGTCCGGTGGGCGCAGAATGCGGACAAGATGGAGGTGGCGGGACTCACGCCCACAGTTTTCGACGCCGCCATGAACGGCGATGCCAACATGGTGAAGATCATTGAGGAGGGCGCGGCCGTCTTGAGCGAATACACGGAAGCGGTCGCAACCCGGCTGCATTTGCTCGCGCCGAAAGTCATGTTGCTCGGCGGCCTTTTTCAGCGCGATTCGATTTATACTCACGCGTTTCGCCGCAGGTTGAAAAAAAATATGCCCGACGCCCGCGTGGCGATGAGCGAGCAACCGCCTGAATTCGGCGCGGCCTGGCTGGCCGCGGAAACCGAGGAGCGCATCGAAAGGCCACCGCAAATCCGCGAAGAAAATATCGCCGAACTTTCCGCCGCGTTGACCGAGCAGCGCAACCCGCGCTCCGAAAACCTGGAAAAATTGAGCGCGCGCGAGCTGGTCGAGCTCTTCGTGGCGGAAGAGACGTTCGTCTCGGATGCGTTGCGCAACGAGATGGCGGCCCTGGCGCGCGGCGTGGAACTGGTGAGCGCCGTTTTGCAAAAAGGAGGACATTTGTTTTATGTGGGCGCCGGGACGAGCGGACGCCTCGGCGTTCTGGATGCGAGCGAGATTCCGCCGACGTTTGGCGCTCCGCCGGAGTTAGTGCAAGGCATCATCGCCGGAGGAATGGCCGCGCTTTATCGCAGCGTCGAGGGGGCCGAAGACGAAGCGGGTAATGGCGCGCTCGCGATCCACGAACGCGCCGTAACGAGCACGGATATCGTCTGCGGAATCAGCGCCAGCGGCCGGACTCCTTTTGCGCTCGGTGCGCTGGCGGAAGCGAAGAAGCTAGGAGCGCGGACAATTCTTCTGACCTGCAATCCAGTGCGGGCGCGGACCGAGAGCTTCGATTTGGAAATCGACCTGGCGACGGGTCCGGAGCTGCTGACCGGTTCCACGCGGTTAAAGGCGGGGACCGCGACGAAGATTGCGCTCAACATCATCAGCACTGGCGCGATGGTGGCGCTGGGAAAAGTGCGCGGCAATTTGATGATCGATCTCGCGACCTCCAACGCGAAGCTGCGCAATCGCGCGGCGCGGCTGGTGGCGGAGCTGGCGAAGTGCGATTACGCCGAGGCCATCGAGCGATTGCAAAGGCACGACTGGAATCTACGAGCGGCGTTGGAGGAGATGTAGAGGCGCTTGTGCCAAGCGCCTGTCGGATTGGGTAGGCGCTTGGCACAAGCGCCTCTACATTATCTACCGTTGCGCGATGCGATTCGACTGATGATGCCGGCGATGCTTCGCCAGCGTCGAATGCTTGGGCTTCGATGCCGCACCTGAGCGGTCCGATGCCGATGACGAACAACTGTTTGGGTTGCCTTGCTGTCGTCGGATTCGGACCGATCGCTTGGCGCTAGCACCCGGTCATAGAAATCATCGCCGACCCGATAACGCGCGAAGACCTCCGGCGTGACCATTCGCGAACAGACGTTTCCACCCCGGTAGCGCAGGAGAAAACTGTAGAGGCCGCTTTCCTGCGCCGTCCAGTATTCGCGCGGCGGCACCATGATCGGCCGCCGGGAAGTCCCAGTCGGCCCGCGGAAAAGGAACGAGTGAATCCCGGCGCAGTCGAGAACGGCGGTATCGGGCAATTGCCGGGAACGTTTTTCGACCACGACACTGGCGAGGGCGCCTCCGGCAAAGAGAACGGTGATAAGAGAAGCGGCGAGAAGTTTGGAGCTCATGACAATGGTTTCGGAAGAAAAGCTGCGAACGCGTTCTATTGCTTTTGAACCGCGACCGCCAGCAATTTATTCGGGTTATGTAAAAGTTAGCTGGGTCGCCAAAAGTCTGGCCAATCAAAAAATTTTTGAGCGCAGCCGCGGCTCCGCGCACGAAGCAAGGGAAACCAACCAAAGGAAAACTTATGCTGTGGACTATCTTTGTTGTTCTGCTGATTCTCTGGCTCCTCGGTTTCATCGGTCACTTCGGCGGCGCGCTCATTCATTTGCTCCTCGTCATCGCCGTCGTCGTGTTGATCGTGAATCTGATCTCGGGCCGGCGAACGCTGTAGACTTCGCCGAACAGTGAAACCAGCTGGAATCGTCGGGATCATCCTGATCGCGATCGGCATTATCGCCCTCGCCTACGGAGGCTTTAGCTACACCAAGCGCGAGAAGATTATCGACGCCGGTCCGCTGCAAGTCAGCGCAGATCGCGAGAAGACCGTTCCGTTTCCCCCGATCCTCGGCGGCATTTGCCTCGTCGGCGGAATCATCCTGGTAATAGTCGGGAACAAGAAGGTGTAAGCGGTTTCGCTGCTTGCGGATTGCCGCAGCGCGAATATAGCGCGCGAATAGTTTTGTTGCCGCTTCTGTAGCCGTCGCCCTGTGGGCGACGCGGCGTTATGCCACAACGTCAACCCGGCGCTTCGCATGGCGAAGCGGCTACAGAAGAATTGCGCTCGAAGTCAACCTCCGGCCTTGAGCACGGCGAAGGTCTTGCTGCCTTTGCGATCGAGATAAAGGAGCACGCCTTTGCGCGGATCGGCTTTATTGAGCGCCTCGCGGAACGAGGCCACGCTGGTGACCCGTTTGCCGTCCACTTCAGTGATCACATCTTCGCGCTGGATGTCTTGTGCCGACGCCAGGCTGTTATCCGCAACGTCGGTTACAATCACGCCTTGAGTCACGCCGAGTTTCAACCGCGCCGCGACTTCTTTGGTCAGCTCCTGCACCTGCAGCCCGAACTTATTGGAATCTTCCGGCTTCGTTGGTGACGGCTGCGTCAGCTCGTTCGACGCGCGCGAAATTTCACTCGGCAATTCGCCGGTGGTGACCGGAATTTTTAGCGTCTGGCCCTTGCGCCAGACAGTCAGCTCGACGTTCTGGCCAATCTTCTTTTTCAGGATCTCGCGCTGAAGCTGGGTGTCGGTGGCGACCTGTGCTCCGTCCACCTGCGTGATCACGTCGAACGGCCGCAGCTCGCTTTTGTACGCGGGCGCGTCGGCCTCGATCGTCCGGACGACGACGCCTTTGTCGAGGCCTTTGAACAAATCACGGATCGACGGATCGTCGCCTAACGACTCGATGCGAATGCCGAGCCACGGCCGCACGATCTTGTGGCCGGCGATGAGCTGTTGCCCGATTTCGTTCGTGAGATTGCTCGGGATGGCAAAGCCGAGGCCGCGGTTCAAGCCGTTGATCAGCGTATTCATCCCCACCACTTTGCCGTCGATATCGCAAAGTGGTCCGCCGCTGTTCCCGGGATTGATCGAGGCGTCGGTCTGCAAATAATCAGAGATCGAGTAGCCGCCGGTAGCGAGCAGTTTGCTGCGGCCTTTCCCGCTGATCACGCCGTAGGTGAAGGTGTAATCGAGCTTGAACGGCGCGCCGATCGCGAACGCGAACTGCCCCACGCGCACCGCGTCGCTGTCGGCAAACTGCGCCACCGGCAGATTCGTGGCCTCGATCTTGATCACGGCCACGTCGGTTTTCTCATCCGTGCCCACGACTTTGGCCTGAAATTCGCGGCCATCCTTGAGCTTCACATCGATCCGGTCGGCGCCTTCGAGGACGTGATAATTCGTGTAGATGTATCCATCCGCTCGCACGAGGAAGCCGGAGCCTTCGCTTTGGATTGGCTGGATCGAGCGCGGATTGCGGCGCGGCGCGTTGTCATCCTGTGGAGGTTGGAAAAAGAGATCGTCGAGCGCGGAGGTATCCGTGCCGTCGTTCTTTTTCGTGACCTCGATGATGACGACAGTCGGAGCGACGATTTCGAAGACTTTGGTAAACGCGCTGTTGAGCTGGTGAACGACGTCCTTGCCGGCATCGGCCGCGGCCGGAGGGACGGTCGAGGTAGGACCGGCTTCGGGTTGAGCCAGCGGCGGCGCGGCCACCAACGGAGACGCAGCAAACGCGATAGCGAAGATGAGAATGGCAATGCGCATGGGTTCGGGGTTGGACAGGGACTTTACGATACCTGTTCAATTGGCAACAGGCGAGCCGCTGTTCTTCTCCTGCTCATGATCCTGATCTTCTGTAGCAGCGGCCCTGTGGGCCGCTCGGGCCTCCACTGACGCGTCCCACAGGGACGCGGCTACAGGGAGAAGATCAAGATCATGAGCACGAGGCGGTGCTGCGCACCGCAAGGTGCCTGTATTGACACGTTTGTTAAGGCCCTTAACGTTTTCGTTCACCAACAAAAATGCTTACTCTTCGCCCTGGGAAAATGGATGGAAAAGAGTTCGTCTCGCACGCGCCGGGCTATTTCCCGGATGTTCCGCCGGAACTCTGGAACGATTGGAAATGGCAGCTCAAAAACCGGGTCACTTCGCTCGCCCAGCTCGAGCAGCACCTCGAGTTATCGAATGAAGAGCGCAGCGGCGTTCTGCTTTCCGGGACGAAGCTCGCCCTTGCGATCACCCCGCACTTCTTCAACCTGATCGAGCGCTCCCGCGATGGCGGGACCGATTGCCCGATCCGCCGCCAGGTCATTCCGCGGATCGAAGAAACCTGGGCGTCGCCCTACGACATGGCGGACCCGTGCGGCGAAGATTCCCACATGCCGGTGCCCGGTTTGGTGCATCGCTATCCGGACCGCGTCTTGTTCCTGGTGACGGACCGTTGCGCCAGCTACTGCCGCTATTGCACTCGCAGCCGGGTCGTGAGCGGCGTGGGCGAACAGGAATTGCACACCGATTTTGAGGAAGCGTTTCGTTATCTCCAACAACACACCGAAGTCCGCGACGTCCTCCTTTCCGGCGGCGACGCCTTGATTTTCAGCGACGACAAACTTGAACGCATTCTGAGTCGGTTGCGCGCAATCCCGCACATCGAGTTCCTCCGCATCGGCACGCGGGTCCCGATTTTTCTGCCGCAACGCATCACGCCCGAACTTTGCGCCATGCTGCAAAAATACCATCCGCTCTGGATGAGCGTGCACGTCAATCATCCGCGCGAGCTCACCGTCGAAGTGAAGCAGGCGCTGGAGCGTCTGGCCAACGCCGGCATCCCGCTCGGAAACCAAAGCGTCCTCCTCGCCGGCGTGAACGATAACATCGACACGATGAAAACGCTCGTGCAGAAGCTCCTGATGTGCCGCGTCCGGCCTTACTATATATATCAGTGCGATCTGATTAACGGTTCGTCGCATCTGCGCGCCTCCGTCGCGAAAGGCATCGAGATCATCGAAGGCTTGCGCGGCCACACCACTGGATACGGCGTCCCCCAATTCGTGATCGACGCACCCGGCGGCGGCGGCAAAGTCCCGATCAATCCCGGCTACGTTTTGTATCACGACAACGAAAAGATCGTGATTCGGAACTACGAGGGAAAGATCTTCGAGTATCCCGAGACCGGCGGAGATCAAACCGTGCAATTCGCGCCCCAGCGCGAATACCACGACGAATATTTGTACTCGTAGCGTCGCCTTGGATTGTAGGGCAACCGCTCCGGTTGCCGAACGAAAAGCATGGCAGGCGATGCGCCTGCCCTACAAAAGGGGGATTAGCGCGGCGCTTCGTATGCGATCTCACCGCCGATCACGGTAATCGCGCACGTCGTCGTGAGAATTTCGGACTCGGGGATTTTCATGATGTCTCTGGAAAGAACCGTCAGGTCCGCCAGCTTGCCGACCTCGATTGAACCCTTGTCCTTTTCTTCGAACGCAGCGAAGGCGGGTGACATCGTAAACATCTTCAACGCTTGCTCGCGCGAAACGGCCTGCTCGGGATGCCAACCATCGGCGGATTCGCCCTTGATGCTTTTGCGCGCGACTGCGGCGTAGAATTCTATCATGGGCTCGCCGCGTTCGACGGGCGCATCGGAACCGCCGGTAACGATCGCGCCCGACTTGATCAGGCTTTGCCACGCGTAGGCTCCTGCGAGGCGCTCTTTGCCAAGACGGCTCGGCGCGAAAAATAAATCGCTGATCGCATGCGATGGTTGCATCGACGCAATCACACCGAGTTTCGCGAACCGTGGGATATCCGGCGCGCTCAGAATTTGCGCGTGCTCGACGCGCCAGCGCGGCTCACGGATTTTCCGTTGCTCGGGCGGGACTGCTTTTATCGCTTTCTCATACAGGTCCAGGATCACGCGGTTCGCTCGATCGCCGATGGCGTGCGTTTCAATCTGGATGCCGCGACGCAAGGCCTCCTCAAATATCGGCAGCAATTCGGCTTCTTTTTGGGTGAGGTAACCGGACGTCTCCGGTGCATCCGCGTACGGTTCGAGGAGCGCTGCGCCGCGCGAACCGAGAGCGCCATCGAAAACCACTTTGATGGTGCGTTGCGTGAAGCGGCCGTCGAACTGGTTCACAGTGGCGCCGTCGCGCAACAAAGCCGCCGACGCCGGGCCGGGCGCATAGACCGCGTTGTAAACGCGAAGCTTTACCTGGCCGGCTTCGAATGCCTGCCGCATCGGCGGCAGATCGTCCAGATTACTCCCGGCATTCTGAATCTCGCACCAGCCTAACGACTGCTCGCGCTTCACTCCCACCACGAAAGCCTCACGCCGCTCCCCCTCAGTCGGCGGCGGAATGTTTTTGCCGACGAGGCCCTGAGCGTGATCGAGCAGCATCCCGGTCGGTTCGCCCGTTTGTTTGTCGCGCAGGATTTCCCCGCCAAACGGATTCGAAGTGTTCTTGTCGATCTTCGCGATGCGCAAGGCGGCGCTGTTCGCGATCGCGGCGTGGCCGTCGGCGCGGGTCAGGAACACCGGATTGTGCGGCGCGATTTTATCGAGATCCGCGCGCGTGGGAAATTGCGGCGGCTTCCAGAATGTCTCAATCCAACCGCGACCTGTGACCCATTTGCCCGGTTCGGTTTTCGCGACGCGCTCTTTCACTTTCGCGAGAAAATCTTCGAGCGTATTCGCGCCTTCAAGATTCAGGTTCATCTCGCGTTCGCCGATGCCGAAGATGTGGCAATGCGAATCCGTCAGGCCGGGCACGACCGTCTTACCGGCGAGATCAACCACCCGCGTCTCCGTTCCTTCATATTTTTTCGCATCCGCATTCGAGCCGACAAAAACGATCCGGGTTCCCTGAACGGCAATGGCTTCGGCGCGCGGCTGGCGTTCGTTCATCGTATAAATGTTGCCGTTGATGAAAACGGTTTGGGCGTTTTCGGCGACCAGCGACGACGCAGCGAAGAAGATGAAAAAGAAGATGGCTCTCGGGCTTTTCATTCGGTCATTGTGGCGGATGGGCGCAGGAAGGTCGAGTCGGGCCCGGTTGCCGGAAAAAAGACCGCAAATCGTGTGAATAGTTTTTCATTTATCCGTTTTGCTTGTTGAACGCTTCTCCGTATGGAAAGAATTGTTCGGCGGAGTTTTTGAGGGAAACAAATGGGGAACCAAATTTCTTTTTGCCAATGAAATGTCGATTTATAGAGTTGCCGCTCGTTCCGGCCGCCGCGAATTAGAACCTTAACTTCACCGACCTCTGAGCGCCGCACATCCTAACCACCAGTTAGCGCCGTTTTTAAGTTGGCGGCTGCTCCTTCGCCGAAGCACAGTTCGCTAAGCAGGTATGGCGAATTTTTTTCCACGCTGGTCGAACTGGTTGCCGCTGAAAATCGCAGTCTGCGGCGCGGTGGCCATATCCGGGTTGACCGCCGCGACCTGGTATTACGTCACGCCAAAATATACGCGTGTCGGTTATCAGCCGATCCAACCGGTGCCGTTTCCGCACGACATCCACGTCAGCCAGCTCGGAATGGATTGCAGGTATTGCCACAGCTTCGTGGATGTGGCGGCGCATTCGAATTTGCCGAACACGCAAACCTGCATGGCTTGTCACCAGCAGGTGGAAAAGGCGAATCCGAAACTCGAGCCGGTGCGCGCGAGCTGGAAGACCGGGCAGCCGGTGGAATGGGTCCAACTGCATCGGACGCCCGATTATGTTTATTACAATCATGCGGCGCACGTGAATCGCGGCATCAGTTGCGCGAGCTGCCACGGCCAGGTCAATCACATGCCGGTGGTTTATCACGCAAAACCCCACAGCATGGCGTGGTGCCTCGAATGTCATCGCCATCCGGAAAAGTTTCTCCGGCCGGAAACGCAAATCACAAATCTTGATTGGAAACCAGACTGGGAGAAACCGGCGGACTTCGTGACGAAATATGGACAACCGAAAGACGCCACTGACGATTGGTCGAAGAAACAGAAGCTCACTCAAGAAGAGATCGGCCAGACATTGAAAGAGCGCTGGAACATTAAGCCGCCGCTCAATTGCCAGGGGTGCCACCGATGAAACGCGTCTTCGAGCATCCACCGGAAAAGCTGACGGGGAAACGCTATTGGCGCAGCCTGGGCGAGCTAAGCGATACGCCGGAATTTCGCGGCTGGCTCGAGCGCGAATTTCCCGCCGGCGCAGCGCAGCTCGAAGGCGACGAATGGTCGCGCCGCGGTTTTCTGAAATTGATGGGCGCTTCGATGGCGCTGGCGGGGTTCGGCCTAACGAGCTGTCGCCGGCCGGAAGCCCACCTCGTCCCGTTCACGAAAAGCGTCGAGTGGGCGATTCCCGGCAAGGCGCTCTATTACGCGACGGCGATGCCGCGGCGGACCGGCGCAATCCCGCTCGTCGTCACGACCCACGATGGCCGGCCGACCAAGATCGACGGCAACCCGCTCCATCCCGCGAGCGGTGGCGCGACCGATGCCTTTGCGCAGGCTTCCATTCTCGATCTTTACGACCCGGCGCGTTCGAAGCGCTTCGTCGAGAAAGGCGAAAAACTCGAGGACGGCAAGAAGGTTGAAAACTTCGAAGGACGCGATCGCGCTACTTTCGAAAAATATCTCGCGGATCTTCGGACCCAGATCGCGGCTGATGGTGGCGCCGGGCTCGCCTTTCTCGTCGAGGAAGTGCATTCGCCTACGCGCGAACGGTTGCGGGCGGCGCTGCTGAAGGCTTACCCGAAAATGCGGTGGTGCGTTTACGATCCGCTCCTGACCGAGGCGCAAAGTTTTGCAACGCAGCTCAGCTTCGGCGATAACGCGCGCCTCGTCCCGCGCTTCGAACGCGCCGATGTGGTCCTGGCGCTCGACAGCGATTTTCTCGATTGCGGCGAAGGCGACGTCGCCGGCATTCGCGCGTTTTCGTCACGTCGCCGGGTTGGCGCGGCGAAGGACACGATGAACCGGCTTTATGTGGTCGAGAATCGTTTCACGCTCACCGGCGCGATGGCGGACCATCGGATGCGTTGCCCGGCGAGCCAGATTCCGGCGTTCATTCGCGCGCTCGCCAACAAGATCGCGGTGGAGACCAAGGACCCCGGGCTCGGTTCGACCATTGCCACTTTGCCGGAGCCCGCTGGCGCGATGAAGTTCGATGAGCAATGGCTGACAGAATGCGCCAACGATTTGATGGCGAAACCGGGCGCCAGTCTGGTCCTGGCCGGTTCGCATCAACCGGTGGTCGTCCAGTTGATGGCCTACGCGATCAACTCCGCACTGAAGAATGTGGGCACCACCCTGATCGTCCGCGAATTCGTCCGCGCACCAAAGACCAACAGTATTTTGCAACTGGCCGGCGAAATAAATTCGGGGCGCATCAAACAGCTTTTCATTCTGGGCGGCGATCCGGTTTACAATGCGCCGCGCGGGCTCACCATCCATGTGGGCAAGCCGGAAGCTGCGAACGCCGCCGAGCGCGAGGCGGCTCCAATCGATTGGGCCGATCTCCAGAAAACGGTGCCTGATGTGGTGCGGCTCGGTTACTACGAAGATGCCACGTCGGAATTGAGCAAGTGGCACGTTCCAGCGGCGCATTATCTCGAGACTTGGGGCGACGCGCTCACATCCGAAGGCGCGTACCTCGCGGTGCAACCGATGATTCTTCCGCTCTTCGGCGGCGTTTCCGAAATCGAGTTGCTGAACCTCGTGCTCGGCGGTCCAAAAGCCGACGGGCCAGAGCTGGTGCAGGAAACATTTCGCGCCACGGCGCCGCCGGGGGATTTCGCGGCCGCGTGGTCGACTCTGTTGCGCGACGGTTTCGCGGCGCATGTGGTTCTGAAAGATAAGCCGCCGACGTTCAACGCGAACAATGCCGGCGGCGTCGCGCACACGCTTTGGTCGCCGCCTCCGAATCCGACGCTGGATGCGCCGGAGATTGTCCTGACGCGCAGTTACGCGATGGACGACGGCCGTTACATCAACAACGGCTGGCTCCAGGAATTGCCCGATCCAATCACCAAGCTCACCTGGGACAATGCCGCGTTGATGAGTCCGGTTTATGCCAAACATATCGGCGTCAATACCGGCGACCTGATCAACATCGCCGTGACGGAAACGACGAAGGACGTGCACCAAAATCCGATGAAGCGCGAGCTCGTGATCGCAGCGGTCGTGTCGCCCGGACACGCGGATAACTCGATTAGCATTGCACTTGGTTACGGCCGCAAGAAGACCGGCCCGGTGGGCGAAGAAGCGGGCTTCAATGCTTATCTGCTGCGGACCAGCTCAAACCCGCATTATCTCGCCGTCGACGGAAAGACGATCGAGGCAATCTCGGTAACGACGGCGGCAACCCCGCAAGCAACTCCGACTCCAAGCGCCGCAGCAACCGCGAAGCCGGCGAACACACCGGTCGCGCCGCGGATGCATACCCTGGGCACTTACCCGCTTTCCATTACGCAAGATCATTGGAGCATCGAAGGCCGCGGTCTCGTTCGTGAAGCGACGATCGAGAAGTATCGCGAAGACCCTGAGTTCGTGAAGAAGATCGCGGGCGACGACGAGTTGCCGTCCAAATTGCCTTCGATTTACAGCCATCCGCCGCTCGATGCGGAGCAGCAATGGGGAATGGCGGTCGATCTCAATGTTTGCACCGGTTGCAGCGCCTGCATCGTCGCGTGTCAGAGCGAAAATAACATTCCGATCGTCGGCAAACTTCAGGTCAGTCACGGTCGCGCGATGCACTGGCTGCGCCTCGACCGTTATTACGCGAGCGAGAAACCGTTCAACCAGGACCGCGGCGAATATCCCGAGAACCCCGAGATCGTGCACGAGCCGATGATGTGTCAGCACTGCGAGAACGCGCCGTGCGAAACCGTCTGTCCCGTGAACGCGACCGTGCACAGCGAAGATGGCCTGAACGTCATGGCCTACAATCGCTGCATCGGCACCCGGTACTGCGCGAACAACTGCCCGTTCAAGGTGCGGCGCTTTAATTATTTCGATTACAACCAGCGCCCCGTCGGCAAAAAGAAAATCGGCCCGCTCTCGGTCTATCAGGAGTATCTCGGGCCGTTCACGGAGAAGGGCGCCGCCGACACGACGAAGCTGCAGAAGAATCCGAACGTCACCGTGCGGATGCGCGGCGTGATGGAGAAATGCACTTATTGCGTGCAGCGGATCGAAGAGGCGAAGATCGCCGCCCACGTGCGCGCGGGCGCGTCCAACAAAACGCGGATTCCGACCGATTCGTTCACGAGCGCCTGCGCGCAGGCTTGCCCAACGGAAGCGATCGTTTTCGGTGACGTGAAAGATCCCGAAAGCCGCGTTTCGAAAATGAAAATGCAGGACCGCAATTACCGGCTGCTCGAATACTTGAATGTGAGCACGCGGACGAGCTACCTGGCGCGGATTCGAAATCCGAATCCGAAAATGCCCGATGCGAACCGGATCGCGGTGGCGAGTCTTGGCCACGAAAGCCACGAGAACGGCGCGAAGCATGAGCACGATTCGAAACCACACGACCAGCCCGAGGTGAAACCGGAGGAGAAACCGTGAGGACTCGCGTGATGAACCAGCATGTCATCCCGAGCCGCGCAGACGGCGAGGGACCTCACAAGCGGTCTATCGCTTTCGCGTTGTGTTTCGCGTCTACATCAGGCGGCGCTGTGCCTTTGCAAGATGACAACAATTTGCAGATGCGAGGTCCCTCGCCGTCTGCGCGGCTCGGGATGACAGCGGAATAATATGGACGGCGCAACCACAGCTCCCGATGTGATCGAAGGCGAAGCGTCTTCTTCCGTGGAGAACAAGCTGCAGCGGGTGCCGCTTGTCTTGAACAAGCGGAACTTCAGCTGGATCACCGAGCGAATTTCTGGTGCAATCGAGGGGCCCGCGCCGCGCTGGTGGTGGGTCTCCTTCGCGATTACTTCCATGGTCGCGGCGTTCGGTTTGTTCTGTCTCGGCTACCAAATCTCGACCGGCGTCGGCACCTGGGGATTGAATCATCCGGTCGGCTGGGCCTGGGACATCACCAACTTCGTTTTCTGGATCGGTATCGGACATGCCGGCACTCTCATTTCCGCCATCCTATTTTTGCTCCGGCAAAAATGGCGCACCTCGATTAACCGCGCGGCGGAAGCCATGACGTTGTTCGCGGTCATTTGCGCCGCGATTTTCCCGGGTGTGCACGTCGGCCGCGTCTGGATGGCGTGGTACCTCGCGCCACTCCCGAACAATTACGGCATCTGGCCGAACTTCCGGAGCCCGCTTCTCTGGGACGTGTTCGCGGTCTCGACCTATTTCTCGGTCTCGGTCCTCTTTTGGTACACCGGTTTGATTCCGGATCTCGCGACGTTACGCGATCGGGCAACGACGAAGATCAAGAAATTGCTCTACGGAATTTTCGCGGTCGGCTGGCGCGGGTCGAACCGCAACTGGCGCCATTACGAAATGGCGTATCTTCTTCTGGCCGGCCTTTCCACGCCGCTCGTTCTCTCGGTGCACAGCGTCGTGTCGTTCGACTTCGCCACTTCCATCGTTCCGACCTGGCACACCACGATTTTCCCGCCCTACTTCGTGGCTGGCGCGATCTTCGGCGGGTTTGCCATGGTGCTGACGCTCCTGATCCCGGCGCGCGCCATTTACAAACTGCAGGACATCATTACGCCGCAGCACATCGACAAGATGGCGAAGATCATTTTGCTCACCGGCTCGATCGTTTCGTATGCGTATTTGATGGAATTTTTCGTCGCCTGGTACAGCGGCAATCAGTACGAAAAATTCGCGTTCTTCAATCGCATCTTCGGTCCCTACTGGTGGTACTGGTGGGTGGGCATGCTCTTTTGCAACGCGCTTTCGCCCCAGCTTTTCTGGTTCAGGAAATGCCGGCAAAACATCTACATCGTTTACTTCGTCTGCATGTGCGTGAACGCCGGTATGTGGTTCGAGCGTTTCATCATCATCGTGGGCGGATTGCACCGCGATTTCCTCCCGTCGTCGTGGGGAATGTTTTATCCGACGTGGGTCGATATCTGGACGTTCATCGGAACGTTCGGGATCTTCCTTTCGCTCTTCCTGCTTTTTATTCGCTACCTGCCGATGATCGCGATGTCGGAAGTGAAGATCGTGCTTCCGGAAGCCAACCCGCATCACGCTGGGCCCGGCGAACATCACCCGGTGGCGGCCGGCGGAAAGGAGCGCAATTGAGAACGCGCTGCTTCTGTAGCCGCTTCGCTGTGCGAAGCGCGGGTATTTGCGTGGATTCTATGTCGCTCTCACGCGGCCCACAGGGCCGCGGCTACAGAAGAGGGGAGAGCAGATGAGGACGCCGTCCGGAAATAAGGTTTACGGGATGGGCGCGGAATTCGCGACTGCTTCCGCGCTTTACGAAGCCGCGAAACGCGTCCGCGATGCGGGTTTCAAACGCTGGGATGTGCATTCGCCTTTTCCAATTCACGGAATGGACGAAGCGATGGGGCTCGGCAAGTCGTGGCTTAGCGCCGCGGTCCTCGCTGGCGGAATCACGGGATTGCTTACCGCCGCAGTGCTCGAATTTGGACCCTCATGGTTCATCTATCCGCTCGATGTCCACGGCAAACCGACCAATTGGGCTACCATCCCCGCGTTTTTCCCGATCATGTTCGAGCTGACTGTGCTCTTCTCCGCGTTCACCGCGTTTTTAGCGATGCTGATCATGAACGGGCTGCCGCGCTGGTATCATCCCGTTTTTAACTGGCAACGATTTAGCCGCGCGACCAATGACGGATTTTTCCTGATCATCGAAGCGCGTGATCCGCGTTTCACCGAGCTCGAAGCGCGCGAACTGTTGGAACAAAGCGGCGGCGAGCACGTCACCATCATTCACGAAGACTGATTATGCTCCGCGGATTTCTCTTCATCTTCTTGCTGACCGGACTGGCGCTCGTCGCCTTTCTCGGCTTCCGCGGACAGAAGAGCACCGGCTCACCCATCGAAGTTTTCCCCGACATGGTGCGCCAGCCGAAAGTTCGCGCGCAGGCGCCGCTCGGTTTTTTCGCGGATGGCCGCGGAGCGCGCGTGCCGGTTCCGGGCACGGTGCCGGTTGGCTACGAAATGCCGAAAGCGGAAAACGGGCCGAGTCCGGCGGCGGAGCCCGACGTCAATGCCCAGCCGCATCTCGGGTTCAGCAGCGGCACGGATTATTTCAATACCGGGAAAATGGGAACGAACTGGGGTACCGGAATTCCGATGCAGGTGGACGGGTATTTGATGGAGCGGGGGAAACAGCGGTTCAATATCAACTGCGCGATCTGCCACGGTCCCACCGCTGCCGGAAACGGAGTCACCAAACAGCTTGGGCTCACTACCGTCGTAACTTTGCAGGACGACCGGATCCGCAAAATGGCTGACGGCGAAATCTTCAACACGATCACGAACGGCAAGAACACGATGATGGCTTACGGCCCAAACGTGCCCGTCACGGATCGCTGGGCGATCATCACGTATCTGCGCGCTTTGCAGCGAAGCCAGAACGCGACCGAAGCTGATGTGCCGCCGGAGCATCGGGCGGAACTCGATAAACCGGCGGAAACGAAACCCGCACCTTCACCGGAGGCGACGAAGAAATGAGCGAGCGTTCTGACGTAGTGCCGGTTCCGGAAGGCGAATTCATCGAGCCAAACCGTTTCAGCAGTTTGTCGATGATCCTGGTCCTGCTCGGGCTCATCGGACTCGGGCTTAGTGTCGTGGGCGCGTTCGTCTCGCCGCACCAATTCAGTTTTTCGTGGCTGTTCGCCTTCGCCTTTTTCTTCACCCTCATCGCCGGCTCTTTCTTCTGGATCATCGTCCATCACGTGACGGACGCCGAATGGTCGGTCGTCGTCCGGCGGCAGTTGGAGAATCTCGCCATGCTCATGCCGCTGATGGCGGTGTTCTTCATCCCGATCATCCTTTTCCGCCACCATCTCTACGAATGGATGAACGTCCCGCCCGGGCACGATCCGATTCTCGACAGCAAACGCGCGTACCTGAATTGGAATTTCTTTCTCGTGCGCTCGATTTTCTATTTCGTCTTTTTCACTGTGGCGACGCTCCTCTTCCGTCGTTTCTCCATTCGCCAGGATCGCGACGGGAATCCCGGCTACACCTTGAAGCTGCGGAAGGTCGCGTTCGTCTCCCTGCCGCTTTTCGGCTTCTCGCTCACCTTTGGCGCTTACGATTGGCTCCTCGGCATCGACTACCACTGGTTCTCCACCATGTGGGGCGTTTACATTTTCGCGGGCGCCGCCGGGAGTTCGATGTCGCTGCTCGTGCTGGTCATGGCCGCGCTGCAAAAGGCCGGCTATTTGCGGGAGACCGTCACGACCGAGCATTACCACATCATGGGGAAATGGATGCTCTCCTTCACCGTGTTCTGGGCCTACATCGGTTTCAGCCAATACATGCTCATTTGGTACGCGAACATGCCGGAAGAGACCGAGTATTTCATCCGGCGGAACACGGAGTCGTGGAATGCGCTCAGCCTTTTCCTCGTGATCGGCCGGTTCTTCATCCCGTTCGCGATCCTGCTTTTGCGCGCGCCGAAAAAGAAACCGCAGAAGCTTTGCCTGATCGCGGGCTGGATCGTGTTCATGCAAATGGTCGATCTCTACATCGTGATCCTGCCCGCGCTCCATGGGGCCGGCGTTCTGGTAAGCGTGTGGGATTTCATGCCTTTGCTCGGAATGGGCGCGACACTCGCCTTTTTCTACCTCCGCATCGCCGCCAAATCATCGCTCTTCCCGAATCGCGATCCACGCCTGCTGGAATCGCTCCGCATAATTAATTAGCCGTGCCACCAGAAGTCTCAATCCAGGAATCTCAGCCACGCTCCATGTTTTCGACATGGCTCGGGGTGGTGCTGCTCTTTGCGTTCTTCGGCCTGCTCGTCTGGGTGATCGTGGCCGCTTCGCCGCGCGGCAATACTTACGAAAAGAAACGGGCGAAGGCTCGCCTTGAGAAAGTGGCGGCGACACAACAGGAATCGCTGACGGCGTTGACGACCTATGGGTGGGTGGACAAGAGCAAGGGCGTCGCGCGCATTCCGATTACGGATGCGATGAAATTGACGGTCGCGGAACTCGCGCAAAAGAAACCCGCGGCGGCGAACTCGATTGCCCCGCCGGAGCAAAGTCCGGCGCCTGCGACAAGTCCGGCCGCGAGTCCGAGTGCGTCGCCGGCCGCGAGCGTCGGCACGACGCCGAAGCCGACATCTGTGACAGGACCTGATTCAGAAAGCCGAAACCAACCGGCAGCGGCCATCGTTCCGCCGCCGGCGCCGCCGGGAACTCAACCCGGACCAGGAACCACTCCCGCTGCTTCGCCACCTTCCGCTGCGGTCAAGCCGCCGGCGAGTCCCGCGGCATCCGCCTCGCCTTCCGCACCCGCAACCCCGCTCCCGGTCCGCGGCAAAACGCCATGAGCCCGCAATCATCATCTCCCATGAATCCAGCCGAGATCCCGTTGAAGCCGCCATCAGCCGCCGAGGTCGCGACGACCGAGAGCGATGTAACGAATCGGGACGTCGAGCAGGTCGAGCGGGCCCTGATCGACGCATCGACCCGGTTGCCCGTTCTCTTCTTTTACGGATCGGCGATCGCCTGGCTGCTGATCGGCACGCTTCTCGCCGGTTTCACTTCCTTCAAACTCCACGCGCCTGATCTCCTGGCGAACTGGAGTTTTCTCACCTGGGGCCGCATCCGTCCTGCGCACATGAACGTGATGGTTTGGGGTTGGGCCTCGATGGCCGGCATCGGCACCGCGATCTGGTTGATGGCGCGTTTGTGCCGCACGACTTTGCGTCATCCGCTTCTGTTGATTGGTGGCGGGGCATTTTGGAATCTCGGCGTCCTGCTCGGGGTAGGCGGCATTCTGGCCGGCGGCAGCACTGGTTACGAGTGGCTCGAGTTTCCGCCGTATGCCACCATCGTTCTCTTCGTCGCCTACACGCTGGTGGTTTCGTGGGCGATCCTCATGTTCCGCTTCCGCCGCGGCGATGCCATTTACATCACGCAATGGTATCTGCTCGGCGCGTTCCTTTGGTTCCCGTGGGTCTATGGCGCAACCCAGATCATGCTGTTCGTGGTGCCGGTCCAAGGCGTGATGCAGGCGGCGGTGACCTGGTGGTTCGCGAATAATCTTCTCTTCCTTTGGTTCGGCGCGATCGGGCTCGGGACGGCGTACTACATGATTCCGAAAGTGATTGGCCGGCCGGTTTACAGCTACCACCTGGCGGCGATCGGCTTCTGGACCTATGCATTTTTTGCGAGCTGGACTGGAATGCAACGACTCGTCGACGGGCCATTCCCCGCCTGGATGATCACAGCCAGCATCGCCGCGACCATCCTCACGATTATTCCGGTCGCCACGGTCGGATTGAATCACCATATGACCATGCGCGGATATTTTGGTCTCCTGCGCTACAGTCCCACGCTGCGTTTCACCGTGTTCGGCGCGATCTCCTACACGGTCTTCAGTTTGCTCGGCGTCTTTATTTCGCTGCGGTCGGTCGCGGGCTACGTTCAATTCTCCGAGACGAGCATCGCCTACTCGCATCTTGGGCTTTACGCGTTTTTTACGATGGTCATGTTCGGCTCGATGTATTACATCGTGCCGCGTCTGGTCGGGCGCGAATGGCGTTATGCGTCCCTGATCAAACTCCACTTTTGGTCGTCCACCTACGGAGTTGGATTGATGGTTCTGATGCTGTTCGTCGGCGGGGTGACGCAGGGGAGCAGCATGCACGACCCTTCGCTCGCCTTTAGCGAGAGCACGCAATCAATCCTGCCCTATCTGCGCGGGCGCAGCGTTTCCGGTCTGCTCCTCACGGTCGCCCATTTCGTTTTCGCTTTTCATTTCGGCCTGATGCTTTTCGGGCTCGGCCGGACCACGGGTGTTCCGACGTTTTTGAATCCAAAGGAAGAGGAGGCGGTTAAGACGCACCTATGAAAGGCATAGTTCCGCTCTTCCTCGGGATCTTCGGCACCTTTGCCTTCTCATGGGCGGGGTTGGTCCTCATTCCGAATTACCAAATCGGACATCTCGATCCGCAAATGGACGAGGAAGGAAACGACGCGTATCCGGCGCCGAAGTCCGGCATGGCGGATCGCGGCCGAAAGATTTATGCGGCGAACGGCTGCGTCTATTGCCACAGCCAGCAAATACGCGCCGATTATGCCGCGTCCGATATCGATCGGAAATGGGGAGTGCGACGGAGCGCTCCGCGCGATTATCTTTTCGATCGTCCGGTTTTGCTCGGCAAAATGAGAGTCGGTCCGGACTTGGCGAACATCGGGAAGCGCGCGCCCGTTGAAGACGAAAATGCCGCGCCGCCGGCCAGCACCAGTCCGGCGCCATCTGCGTCACCTCAGGCATCGCCGGGCGCAAGTCCGCCCGCACCCAATTCCGGCGCTTCACCCGCGGTATCGCCGAGCGCGACGGCTGCGGCATCGCCGGCAGCTTCACCCGCTGCGGCGTCTCCGAATCCTCCTGCTTCACCGGCCAAAGTCGTCGCGGCAAATTCTCCCGCACCCGCCCCGACGAATGCGGCGACTGCTTCCGTTCCGCCTGCGCCGGCCAACCCGTCAGCAACTCCTGCGACCAGCGCCGACACCACGGTCGGGCCGAACGGCGAGCCGCCGATGTACTCCGCGGCCTGGCATCATCTTCACCTTTACAGCCCGCGCAGTCTTGTCCTCGAATCAAACATGCCGGCTTATCATTTCCTTTATGAGAAGCGGCGAATCAGCGGCGAGCGCGCAAATGATGCCCTGAAATTGACCGGCCCCGATGCACCCGACCCTGAATGGGAGGTTGTGCCGACTTACGACGCCAAATGTCTCGTCGCTTATTTGATGTCGCTCGATCAATCCCACGAATTGCAGGAAGCGAAATTGACTACGGCTCCAGCTTCGTCACCTGCTCCAGCTTCATCGCCTGCGCCGGCAAAGGAGGAGAAGAAATGAACGAGAGTTCGTCCGCTCCGGAACGCCGGGTCCGCCAGGGAATGGATTACGGCGAGACCGAAGACGTGCAGCAGGTGCATGCGGCTATCCAGCGCGAAAAACGCGAGCCGCGCGTGGGCCTCGAGCCGCTCTCCCTCTGGTTGATCGCAACTTACGGGCTGGCTATCTTTTTCGGCGGCGCGTACCTCGGACGTTATTCCGGAAACTTTAGCGGCGATGGACTCGACCCGCTCGGTGGCGCCCCGCATTCGACAAAGTCAACATCCGGCCCGGGCGGCAGCGCGCCGACGCAGCAGCTTTCGCAAGCCGACCGCGGCAAGAAAATTTTCTCGGCCAACTGCGCCGTTTGTCATCAGCCCAATGGATTGGGCGCAGCGGGACAGGGTTATCCGCCGCTGGCCGGCTCGGAGTATGTGAATGGCGGCACGCGCCGGCTGGGGATGATCGTGCTGAAAGGTTTGCAAGGTCCGTTAACGGTGAAAGGCCAGCAGTTCGGCGCCGCTGTCATGCAGCCTTGGGACAAGACGCTGAGCGACGCGAAGATCGCGGATGTTCTCACTTACATTCGACAAGACTGGGGCAATAAAGGCGGGCCGGTCGCAGCGGAGAGCATCGCGGCGTTGCGGAAGGAACTTGCGAGCCATCCGGATTCCTTCACCGAACCGGACCTGAAAGCGGTTCCTGCAGATGCGGAGCTTCCGGGTGCCCCACCCGCTGGAACAAAACCGGGCGAGCCGCCGAACCCCGCAGCGAGTCCCGCGCCCTCGCCGAAAGCGTGACTGTAGCCGCTTCGCTATGCGAAGCGCCGGGTTTGGGGGTATCGCCGATTTCACACGGCCCACAGGGCCGCGGCTACAGCAGGCATCTTAGGAAGGCCTCATGGCCGATTCTTTTTTAACGCATGGTTCAGCATTCTGACTTCGACGACCCCGATACGCGCGAAGTCATTGTTGTCGGCGGAGGGATCGCGGGTTTGTCGGCGGCCATTTATCTCGGCCGCGCCCAACGCGACACGCTCGTGATCGACTCCGGTCGTTCGATGGCGAAATGGGAACCGAGCGTGGAAAATTATCTCGGCTTTCCCCAGGGCGTGGGAGGCAAAGAACTTTTGCGGAACGGCCGGAAGCAAGCGAAGCGCTCCGAGGTTCGTTTCGTTCACGACGAAATCAAAGCGGTCTCGAGCCGACGATCCGTGTTCGTTCTGAAAGGGAAAAAGAAAACTTACCGGACGAAACGATTGCTCCTGGCCACGGGGATTTTTCATCTGCCGCCGGAAATCCCCGGCGTGAAACAATGCCTGGGGCACAGCATGTTTTTCTGCAAGGACTGCGACGGTTGTCGCGTCCGCGAAAAACGGATTGCGATCATCGGCGCGAACAACGAAGCGGTCGAGTACGCGCTCGGCATGCTGCATTATTCAGCCTGCGTCATTGTGGCGACGAATGGGGAAAAACCGCGCTGGGACAAGCGGCATGCCCGATGGCTGGCGGAGTATGAAATCCCGGTCGCCCGCCAGCGGATATGCGGCGTCCACCATCGGAACCGCAAGATTCGCGCGCTTGAGTTTGCCGGCGGCCAGAGCGTGAAGATCGACTACCTGTTTACTACCCGCGGCGACATTTTCTACAACGGCCTGGCGAAAAAACTCGGCGCAAAGCTCGACGCGGACGGTCAGATTAAGGTCGACCAATGCATGCGGACGAGTGTGCCGAGATTGTATGCGGCCGGTTGCGTAACGCCGGCCAACTGCCAGATGATCATTGCGGCGGGCCAGGGCGCGGCCGCGGCCCAGGCGATCAACCGCGATCTTTTCGAGGAGAGCCTGGCGACGCATTCGCTCCGCCGTTTTCGTGATGCGCAACTCGAGGAGGAAAAAACAATTCCGGAAGTGTCGAAGACAAATGGGAAAGGCAGAAAAAAATAATGGGATTCGAACAATATCACGAACCGGCAGACGAGCTCTCGGCCGAGACGCGCACTTTCGCGCGGATGATCGTCTCGTTAGGCGAAGAGGCAGAAGCAATCAATTGGTACGAGCAGCGCATCTCGCTCGAGAAGGACAAGAGCGCGCGCGCCATCATGCAGGACGCGCAGAAAGAAGAGTTCAAACATTTTTCGATGGATCTCGAGTGGCTCCTGCGCGCGAAACCGCAATGGCGCGAGATCGCGAAAGGCGTGCTCTTTCAAAACGGCGACATCGTGAAGCACGGCGAAGAGGCCGAAGAAGAAGCGTAGCGAGCGCCACGCCCTGTAGCCGCTTCGCTATGCGAAGCATGATCGCTAAGTTGCTCTGCGCACGGCGTGGCCGACAGGGCCGCGGCTACAGTTTTGCAGAGATAAGCTCGCCGATGCCCCGTAGGCCCGCCTCATCCTCGGCATCAAAGCGATCCAGCTCCGGGCTATCCACGTCGAGAACACCGAGCAGGTAAGAATCGGCGCTCAGGAGCGGGACGACGATTTCCGATCTCGACGCGCTGTCGCAGGCGATGTGGCCGGGAAATTGGTTCACGTCGGCGACGCGAATCGTGGTCCGCTTTTCCGCGGCGGTCCCAACGACCCCGCGTCCAAACGCAATTCGGACACAGGCCGGTTGACCTTGAAACGGACCGAGGACCAGCTCGCCGCCTTTCAGAAGGTAGAAGCCGGCCCAATTCAAACCGGGAAGCAAATTGAAAATCAGCGCCGCGCAGTTGGCCATGTTCGCCACCGCATCCGTTTCGCCTTCAATCAGCGCGTTGATCTGTGCCGTGAGCTCACGATAGAGATCCGGTTTGGTGGAGTTCCTGAGATCACGTGCAACAAACATTGTTGATCAAGTTTACACGATTTGTTCGGCGTGCACGCAATTGCAGCCACGCCCCTGCGGGGCGTTGCCCACGGCCCAAGGAGGCCGTGGCTTCAGTGGAAGCGCGTTACGAGCGAGCTGCGACTCGCCTACGCCACCATTTCATCGACAACCGCGAGGAATGGATCGATGTCGAACGGCTTCGTCAGATAATTTCGCGCCCCGGCGGTGAGCAGCCGCTCGATCTGGCTCGGCGTGGCATCGGCGCTCAGTACCACGACCGGTAACTTCGCGGTCTCCGGCGCTTCCTGTAACCGGCGCAGAACTTCCGAGCCATGGATATCCGGCAAATTAAGATCAAGCAGAACCAACTTCGGCCGATGGGCCATCGCCAGCTCGACACCGCTCTCTCCGGTTCGGGCGTGCAGCAATTTTACGGCAGGACGAAATTCCAGGATGCGTTCCACCAAGGTGAAATTGACGGGATCGTCTTCGATGTAGAGCACGTCGCAGTGCTTGGTGGGTGCCCCGTTGATAGCCGGCACCGCCACCGGAGAGCCATCGCCCAGTTCCTCATTGATGATTCCCAGCAAATCGCGCGCGGCTTTTAGGATGTGCTGCACGTCAGCGTCCTTGCCCGATGTGCCCGGCCGCAGCGCGACCAGCTCCGCGAATCCGATTATCGCATTGAGCGGCGCGCGCAATTTCTGATTTAGCTCGCTCCGAAATTCGCGGTCTTTCGCGGAGAGCTCGGTCGGGATTTCCGAAACGCCGAAGGGCGCGGGGAGGACAACTGGGGCAAGGGATTCATTCATAGGTCGGGTTCTAATTTAATTAATTTTCGTCACGCCGCGGACCACACTTTGGGTTCTGTTTCGGTATCCAGCCGCAGCCCGGATGGCTCTTCGAAGCTGAGATTTCGCAATTTTTTCACCATGTCGATGTCGCGCCGCATTTTGTTTTTGTGCGCGCAGAAAATGAGGGCCGTTTCGTCGGTGATCAGGTCTGACTTGTAGGCATCGAGCAGCGATTGATCGAAGCTGTGCCAGCCCATGGTGCCGCCGGCTTCGATGATTTCCTGGAAGGTGCGGTTTTCGCTTTCGCCGTAGAGGAGGGATTCGCGCGTGCGCAGGCTGCTGCCCATGATCTCCGAAACGAGGAGACGGCCTCCGCCGATTTTGCCCACGAGACGCTGGCTGACGACGTAGCGAATCGTGTCGGCGAGGCGTTGCCGGAGCTGCTGCTCTTCGTCTTTGCCGAACATCCCGAGGATGCGGTTGATCGTCTGGCCGGCGTTGATGGTGTGCATCGTGGTGAAGACGACGTGTCCCGTTTCCGACGCGGTCATCGCGATTTCCATCGTCGCCCGGTCGCGAATTTCACCGACCAGAATCGCCTTGGGCGCCTGCCGGAGCGCCGCGCGCAAACCGCTCGCGAAATCGGGAAAATCCTTGCCGAGCTGGCGCTGATTGAAGAGCGCCTTCTTGTGCGGATGCAGAAATTCGATCGGATCTTCCAGGGTCAGGATGTGGATTTTTTGGGTCCGGTTCAGCTCGTCAAGCATCGCCGCGAGGGTTGTCGTCTTCCCGCTTCCGGTGGCGCCCGTGACAAAAATGATCCCGTTTTTCTCCTTGATCATCTCCCGGAAAATCGGAGGCAAACCGAGCTGATCGAGCGTGGGAATTTCCGTCTGGAGTTTCCGCATGACGATGGCGTGCCGGCCGTTCTGTTTGAAAATGTTTACGCGCATTCTGGCGAGATCGCCCAGCGCGTAGCTGCAATCGCACGACCCGAGAGTAGCGAGGTCGTTTTTCAAACGTTCATCGCCATCGAGGACGTGAGCGGCGATCTGTTGAATGTGCGTGTCCTCGAGAAGGCCCGTCGGGGTATCGATCGGAAATTCTTCGAGCAGGCCGTGCTCTTCGACCACGGGGGGCTTGCCAACAGCGAAGAGCAAATCGGATATGCCTTCGCTGCTGCTGATCATCGCTGAAAGCAGAGCATCGATAATTTCTTTATTCACAGGAAGCCAGGGAGGCGGAAAAGAATTAGCCAGAAGTGTGCCTATGGAGCGGCTGAAATGCCCTCAGCGTGCGAAGCTTAAACGTGACGGCGATGATTTTGGCGGCGGTCGCACACGCCTTGCCGGCAGCCCGCTCGATGGTTGGGGTGCGGATTTTCCTGGGGATTTGTTTCGTCGCCGCGGCCAGTCTCGCAGTCTATTTTGTCAGGAACAGAAAGGCGATCTTCGGGGGACGCGGCGGCGATGCCGGCACGGACAGTCCGGCCGCGGGAAATCTCCGGATGTGGATGGTGATCCTGGTTTTGTTTCACGTGGCCATCATTCTTTTGATTACCATTATCGAGCTATGACGATCGCCTTGAATGGGGGCGGCCTTCGGCGCGTTTCTGAGCAAAAAGGCTCTTTTCACTTGAAAACTTTGCCCTGATATTCAGTTTCAGATTCCGCTTATGGACGCATCTTCTGGGCTCGCCACGCAACCGCACGAACACCCGCCTTCGCCCGGCTCCGGCGCGGCAGGCGATCCGCATCAGCACGATGCGGGGCACGACCACCACGAACTTCCATTTTGGCAGAAGTACATTATCTCGACCGACCACAAGGTGATCGGGATTCAATACGGAATCACCGGCCTCATTTTCCTCTTCTTCGGGTTCTCCCTCATGATGCTGATGCGCTGGCAACTGGCGTATCCCGGCCAGCAAATTCCGCTACTCGGCAATGTGCTTGGCCGCATGTTCGGTCCGGGCGCCGTGGATAAGGGCATAATGACGCCGGAGTTTTATAACTCGTTAGGCGCGATGCACGGCACGATCATGATCTTCCTCGGCATCGTCCCGATCGCCTTCGCCGCCTTCGGGAATTTCGTTGTGCCGCTCCAGATCGGCGCGCCGGACATGACGTTCCCGAAAATCAACATGGCGAGCTACCAGGCGTTTTTCTTCGGCGGCATCGTCATGCTGATCAGCTTTTTCGTCCCGGGCGGCGCGGCGAAAGGTGGCTGGACCTCGTACACGCCGCTTGCGGTCATCGCCGATAAAGGGCCGGGCTATGATCCTTTCTGGAACGGCCAGACGCTTTGGCTCGTCGGTTTTATTCTGCTCATCACCTCGTCGCTTCTCGGCGCGGTTAATTTCATCGCGACCATTATTCAGCTCCGCGCCAAGGGTATGACCTGGATGCGCCTGCCGTTTTTCGTCTGGGCGCAATTCGTCACCGCCTTCCTGCTGCTTCTGGCGTTTCCGCCGCTGGAATCCGCGATCGTCATGCAGCTCATGGATCGCCTCGCGGGCACCAGTTTTTTCCTGCCGAGCGGGCTGGTCGTCCAGAATGTGCCCGTGCACATCAGCGGCGGTGGCAGTCCGCTGCTCTGGCAGCATTTGTTCTGGTTCCTTGGTCACCCGGAAGTTTACGTGCTGATTCTTCCCGGCATGGGCATCGTGGCCGAGATCATCGCGAACAACACCCGCAAGCCGCTCTGGGGTTACAAATCGCTCGTCTTCGCCGCGCTCGTTCTCGGTTTTCTTTCCTTCATTGTCTGGGCCCATCACATGTGGCTCACCGGAATGGGCTCGGTGGTCAGCGCGTTTTTCCAAACGACCACGATGATCATTTCCATTCCCTCGGTCATCATCCTGAGCGCTTTCTTCATTTCTCTCTGGGGCGGGTCGATCCGGTTCAATGTGCCGATGCTTTTCGCCACCGCGTTTCTGCCGATGTTCGGCATCGGCGGGCTCACGGGAATCCCGCTGGCGTTTAATTCCGCCGATCTTTATCTGCACGACACCTATTACGTGATCGCGCATTTCCATTACATCGTCGCGCCCGGCACGATCTTCGCGGTCTTCGCCGGAATCTATTTCTGGTTCCCGAAAGCGACCGGGCGAAGGATGAACGAGTTCTGGGGGAAGGTGCACTTTTGGCCGTCGCTGATTTGCATGAACATCATTTTCCTGCCGATGTTCTTGCAGGGAATGCTCGGCATGCACCGGCGCTGGTACGATGGCGGCCAGGGCTGGACGCTCGCCGGCGAAAAGGTCTGGGGCCTGAGCGGATTCCAATGGAATGCGCCGATCTCGATGGCGGCCTGGACGATGGGTCTGGCGCAAATTCCGTTCATCATCAATTTCTTCTGGAGCATCAAACGCGGCGAGAAAGTGAACGACAATCCCTGGGAGGCGACGACGCTCGAATGGACCGCGCCTTCGCCGCCGCCACATGGAAATTTCGCGACTCCGCCGACAGTGTATCGCGGGCCGTACGAATACAGCCTGCCCGGACGCGAAGCTGATTTCACAATGCAAAGCGAGCCGATGACCGAGAGCGATCGCAAAGCTTACGAAGCCGCCGCTGCGGCGGGCGTCCACTAATTCGCTGCCATGGAAATTCCCTACACAGTTACCGCCCGGCCCGACACGGGACTCTGGAACGCCAAAGTCGGCATCTGGCTTTTTCTCGCATCGGAAGTGATGCTCTTCGGCGGGCTCTTTTCCGCTTACGTTTTCCTCCGCCTGGACGCGGAGCCGGGCGCCTGGCCGCACGGTCTGCTGAACGTCCCGGTCGGAACGATGAACACGGCGATCCTTATCGCCTCATCCGTCACGGTGGTAATGGCGTGGGCGTCGCTCAAGATGAGAAAATTTCGCGCTTACTGGTGGTACATGCTGGTGACGATTCTTTGCGGCATCATCTTCCTGGGGGTCAAACTGGTCTATGAATGGCCGCAGAAGTTCGACCACTTCGGCGCCTTCATTAAGAAGGACAAGCTCGAGAAATATGAGCCTTATCTGGGGAATCATCACCTCGCTGAGAAAGGGCTCGCGCCACGCCGGGAGATCAGCGGGCATTTGCATAATCACGAAGCGCTCCACGATGAGAATGTGAAGGAATACGAGATCGCGATGGATCCCGTGAACGCGGACCCGACCAATCCGAACATGGACCGCCCGCATTTCCTTTACGTGCCGCCGACGGACAAGATCGCGAAGGTCGAGAAGGAAGACGTCGAGTACGCGAACATGTTTCTGCCGAAACACAGCGCGTACTTCGCGAGCTACTTCACCATCACCGGGCTGCATGGTGCGCACGTACTCGGTGGCGTCATCGTGTTCACTTATTTATGGCTCCCGGTCGGGACGAAGCTTTACAAGCGCAACCCCGAACATCTCGCCAACCGGGTTGAGGTGGCCGGCTTGTTCTGGCACTTTGTCGATCTGGTCTGGATTTTCGTTTTTCCACTCTTTTATTTGCTCTAAACCATGAACGAAACGCACGACTCACTGGCTGCGCGAATTCAACAGGCTGAGGCCGCGTCGGCCGACGCACACGCTCCGCATGAGCACGCCGCCCACGATGTTGCCAAACACATCCGCGCTTATCTGATGGTGGGCCTGACGCTCCTCGTCTTCACCGGCATCACCGTCCTGCTTTCCTACATGAATTTCGGAACGCAGAAGGCGAACGTCGCGGTCGCGATGGTTGTGGCCACGTTCAAGGCGGGCCTCGTCGCCGCGATCTTCATGCATCTTTCCAATGAGAAACGGATGATTTACCGCATCCTGGTCTTTACCTTCTTCTTCGTCTTCGGCCTCTTTTGGCTGACGTACCTCGCGTGGTACGATCCGATTACTCGCTAAGATGTCGCTTAGAGGTTTTCATATTCTCTTCATCACCGTCTCGACCTTGCTCGCGCTTGGCGTCGGCGCGTGGTGTCTTTGGGTCGATGCGGCTCATGGCGCGCCTGTGTTTCGGATCGGCGCGATCTGTTCGTTCATCGCTGGGGCGGCGTTGATCGGCTACGGGATTTGGTTTTACCGGAAAATGAAACGGCTTCGGATCATTACATGAAGGCGCGGATTATTCTTGGGGTAATTCTGTTTCTCGGGTCGCAAATGGGGCAGGCGCTCGCCTGTTCCGTTTGTTACGGCGCGAAAGATGGCAAGACCACCGAGCACATGGCCGTCGCGATCTGGGTGCTGATGGGCGTGGTCATGTCGGTAATGGGGGGCGTCGGCGCATTCGGTTTTCATATCTGGCGGCATGCGAACACACCGCTCGAACCGCACCAGCAACTAACCGACGAAGATTTGAAGCCTTATGAATAGTCTGGCGCTGATCAACGAGCTGATCGGCTTGCCGCCCAACGCTTCCGAGCACGGGTACCAGATCGATCACATCATCGAATTCAGCCACTGGTTCATGGCCGCGCTCTTCGTCGGCTGGTCGGCGTTTTTCGTTTATGTGTTGTTGCGCTTCCGCAAGAGCCGGCATCCGGTGGCCGATCACGAAGGGGTGAAGAGTGGAATCTCCACGCATCTCGAATTCGCAGTGGTGTTGATCGAAGCCGTTCTCCTCGTCGGTTTCGCGATCCCGCTCTGGGCGAAACGCGTGAATCAATTTCCCCAAGACAAGGATGCGATCCTGGTTCACGCCATCGGACAGCAGTTCAATTGGAATTTCCATTTGCCCGGTCCCGATGGACAGTTTGGCCGGCGCGACGTGGGTCTTGTCTCGAACTCGAATCCGCTCGGGCTCGATTCCAGCGATGAGGCGGCGAAGGACGACCTTGTGGTGATCGGCGAATTGCATGTGCCGAAGGATCGGCCGGTCATCATCGAGCTTTCCTCAAAAGATGTGATCCATAATTTTGCCTTGCCCCACATGCGGATGGCGCAAGACGCGATTCCCGGCCAGCTCATTCCGATGTGGTTCAAACCGATCAAGACCGGTAATTTCGAAGTGGTTTGTGGACAACTCTGCGGGCTTGGCCATTACAGCATGAAGGGAATGGTCGTCGTGGACGAACCCGCCGAATACCAGGCCTGGCTGAAAGAGCGGGTAGAATTGTCCGGAACGCAGACCGCTCCGCCGCCAACCGAGCGTCCTCCGGGAGAGCCGTCCGTTGGCCCGACGCCGGGAACCGTGGCTCCGCCGGGCGCGCCCAAGACCGCAAATCCGAGCGGTGCACCCGACGCCAAACCGGGCGAACCACCGAAGGCGCCCAGTCCCAGTCCGCACGGGAATTAGGATGCGCCTCAAGGAGGGGCGCTTTCCAAACCGCCCACCTTTTAAATCGGCGGTTTGTAAACCGCCGCTCCTTGAAGCCGAATCACGTTCGGCGTTTCCCTTGCGGACTAGTTTCTAGCAGCGTCTAGTTTTCGCGCGTGAATGACAAATCGGACCTCCGGCCCAATCGATGGCTTCATCGCTTTGCATGGTTCACCGCGATCGCCACGCTGCTTCTGATTTGCAGCGGTGGAATGGTCACAAGCAAAGGCGTCGGCCTCGCGGTTCCCGATTGGCCGACAACGTTCGGCTACAACATGTTTTTATTTCCGGTCTCGCAATGGATCGGCGGAATATTTTTTGAACACACTCATCGTCTTATTGCTTCGACGGTCGGATTCATGACCATCATCCTGGCGCTCGGGATTTGGCGAGTGGACAATCGCCGCTGGCTGCGCAATCTCGGCTTCGCCGCGCTGGTCGCGGTGATGCTGCAAGGGGTTCTCGGGGGTTTGCGCGTCACATTATTGAAAGACGAAATCGGAATTTTCCACGCCTGTCTCGCCCAGGCATTTCTGGGAATGCTGGTCGTCATTACAGTCGCGACCTCGCAACTCTGGAGAAAACTCCCGGCAAATAATTCGTCCTCAACTGGCGCTCGCACCCTGGCGCGGCTCGCGATTTGCACAACGGCTGTCATCTACCTGCAGCTTGCGCTCGGCGCCACGATGCGGCACCAGCATCGCGATCTCTCGATCCTCGATTTCCCCGCCGCCTACGGAACGATCATTCCAGATACATCACCGGCCAAACTCGCTGAGATCAATATCTGGCGCGATGCCCGCGCGCTTTCGGACGTCACGCCTTTTCACATCTGGTTGCAAATGATCCACCGCTTTATCGCACTCGTCGTCTCCGCCGGCGTGATTGCATCGTTGTTTCTCGCGCGCAGAACAGGAGAAAATGCCGGAACCCTCTCGCGCTTTTCGGACCTCTGGTTTCTCCTTTTATGCAGCCAAATCACTCTGGGCGCCTGGGTCATCTGGAGCAACAAAGCGGCTGATATTACTACCGCGCATGTCGCGGTGGGCGCGACTCTGTTCGCTCTCGGCGTCGCCTTCTCCGCGATTTGCCTGCGGATTCTGCGCTCACGCGAGCGGCCAACATCTCCTCGCGAATTTCCTGTTCCAATCGAAATTCCGGTGTCATGAAAAGCGCAGCTATTCCAGCAGACGCCGAAATCGATGGTGCAACGCTGGCAAGATCGCGTCGCCGCCTCCTCGCCGATTTCGCGGAGCTGGTAAAGGCGCGGCTCACTCTTCTGGTTTTGCTCACGACCGCGGTCGGATATTATCTCGGCGCGGCCGGCCCGATCAATCCCGCCGGCCTTTTCCATGCGGTTTTTGGAACTGCCCTGGCTGCTGCCGGCGCCGCTGCGCTCAATCAATGGTGGGAACGCCGCCTGGATGCGCTCATGCAGCGCACAAGAACGCGGCCGATCCCGGCCGGTCGTATGTTGCCGCGCGATGCGCTGATCCTCGGATGCATTCTCTCTCTCGCGGGCGTGATTTATCTGACGGTCAAAAGCAACGCGCTGAGCTCCGCGCTCGCGGCCGCCACCATCGTTATTTATATTTTTGCTTACACGCCGCTCAAACGCGTCAGCACATTCAACACGCTCGTAGGCGCAATTCCCGGCGCGCTGCCGCCCATGATCGGCTGGGCCGCGGCCAGCGGACGGCTCGACGCCGGCGCGTGGAGTCTCTTCGCCATTTTGTTCTTTTGGCAGTTGCCTCACTTTTTCGCGATCGCCTGGATGTATCGCGAAGACTACGCGCGGGCTGGATTCGAGATGGTCTCGAAGGGGGACGACAACGGGACCCGCAGCGCCAGCCAGAGTGTGCTCTTCTGCATTCTCCTGCTTTTCATCTCCGGCGCTCCCGCCTTTCTGCACGTCGTCGGTTCTCATTACCTGGCGATCGAGCTTGTCCTTAATGGATTATTCATTTTCGCGGCGCTGCGATTTCAGCGGAGAACCCAGCAAGCCGACGCGCGCCGGCTGTTCCTGACCTCGATCGTTTACCTTCCTCTCCTGCTGCTCGCGCTCGTCCTTACGAAAATATGAAGGCGGAAACTGCGATCCTGCCGGTGCGATCACCCGCTCCGAAAAGCGGCGCTGCGTGGAAAGCCACCCTGATTCTTATTCCGCTCGTGACTGCCGCGGTGCTCTTTTGGCTGCGGCAAGTCCAGGTCGATCGTCTCTCGAACCGGCCGCTGCCTTCGTATGGAACGGTTCCGAAATTCGAGCTAGTGAATCAGGACGCGCAGCCCTTTGGCTCGGAACAATTGTCCGGCAAAATCTGGATCGCTGATTTCATCTTTACGAGTTGTGCGGGCCCTTGCCCGATTATCAGCACGCGGATGAGCGAGCTGCAAAAACCGCTCGAGAAAAGCGATGTCCATCTCGTGTCCGTCAGTGTCGATCCGGAAAAAGATACGCCCGAAGTTTTGCGTGCTTACGCCGACAAGCTGCGGAAACCGCCGGAGCGCTGGGATTTTCTCACCGGTCCGCGGGCCGTAATTTATTCGCTCTCTAAAGATGGATTCAAACTCGGCATCTCCGATGGAAGCCAGGAAGAGGGCGTTCCGATCCACAGCACGCGGTTCGTTCTGGTGGATCGTCGCGGAACCATCCGCGGTTACTACGATGCCCTCGCGCCGGATGCCGTCACGAAATTACTGGCCGACACAAACCATCTTCTGCGGGAACAGCCGAAGTGATCGATAAGAAATCTTGAGCGATCACCAGGCGAAGCTGCTATGTTTTGGGAGTGAAAGCCTGCGCCCCCACGCTTTTTGCGCTTCTGTTGATCGCGCCCGCGGCGTTCGGGCGGATTGGTGACACGTCGGCGGACTTCAAGAACCGGTATGGTGATCCCGTCTTTGAATCATTTGATAAGGAGGGCCACGGAATACGCATTTATCGTTCGGCCAAATTTAAGGAGATTCGCGTCACCTTCGCAGAGGACAAGAGTCGGCTTGAATATTACGCACCTGCGGACGGCGTAACGGATAAGGAAGCGCTTTTCAAGCGTCTCTGCGAAGAGAGTGGGGATGATTACTCTTACATCACCAGCGAAGGCCAACTGAAGATTGGTTTCGGAGAAAGTGAAGGCGAACTCAAGTTCGTTAGCGGGGACGGCGCAACGCGAAGCTTCCATGGGCGAGTCGAGATCAAAAAGAAGAACAATCAAGACTACGCGCTCGTGCATGACCACATCACCATTCTTGAAATCCCTCTGCCCCCTTTAGCAGCCGACGCCGCCGGATTCCGATCCGGGCTCCACTGCACAATCACTGTCCTGAACCGGTTTCCCGATGATCTGTGGGCGCCGACCGCCTGGGTCGGAAAGCGCGAGCACCTGGATGATCAGGACATGAGGGATGATGCGCACGACCAGCTGCAAACGCTAGTCAGGGTAGAGAGCGACGAAAAACGCATTTATGATCGTTCGTTCTGTTCGGTGCACCAGGTAACAATGGAGCTGCGAACTGTTGAAGTCGCATTCGGCATGCTCATGTTTCCGGCCGCGGAAAGATATTGCCAGGAGCACTTCCCCCATTACCGCGACTTTGGCATTGGCGGTTGCGTCATGACCAAGGGAGACGAAAACAAAACCATACAAATTTATGTTTGTCCGGCTTGCGTCGCCGCGTGCAACGAATACAAAGCGGCGCATCCCGCACCGCCGGACACAGACTGATCTCCGCGGACCCTACAGAACTATCACGACGCACTTCCGCCGGACGGAGCCACGAAATTACTGGCCGACACGAATCATCTGCTTTGCGAGCAATCTAAATAACTCGGCACGAGGGCGTGCCGCCTCCATTGGAGACGGCTGCTCTCAGGCCCTTGGGAAAGGGCGCGACTTCCTAATGCGCCGGTTCGGGATGATGGGCGCTCGGGCCTTCCGCGCAGACGAGCCGCAGATACTCGCGGTATTCTCCTTTCGGCAAACCATCGACGATGCGTTCGAGTTGCGCCTGATCGATGAACTCCATCCGATAGGCGACTTCTTCCAGACATGCGATCTTTAACCCCTGGCGGTGCTCGATCGTCGCGATGTAATTGCCGGCTTCGAGTAAACTGGTTTGCGTTCCGGTATCGAGCCACGCCATTCCGCGGCCCAGCAGTTTCACGTGGAGCTCATTGCGCTTGAGATAAACGGAATTCAAATCCGTGATCTCCAGTTCTCCTCGCGCCGACGGCTTGAGTTGCCGGCAGAATTCCACCACGCGTTCGTCGTAAACGTAAAGGCCCGGAATGGCGAACTGGCTTTTCGGCTGCTTCGGTTTCTCTTCGAGGCTGATCGCCCGCCCATCGGCACCGAACTCGACCACGCCATACCGCTCCGGATCGCGCACCTGATATCCGAATATGCAGGCCCCATGTTCGATCGCGAGCGCATCGCGATAGAAGTCGAGCTTCCCGTAAAAGATGTTGTCGCCCAGAATCAGCGACGCTCCAGATCCATCGAGAAAATTCGCGCCGATCAAAAACGCCTGCGCAATGCCTTCCGGCTTTGGCTGGGCCGCGTAGGTAATTCGGATTCCGAGACGCGAACCATCGCCAAGATAATGCTCCAGCATCGGCAGATCTTTCGGCGTGGAAATGATCAGGACGTCTTGCAATCCCCCCAGCATCAAAGTGGCGAGCGGATAACAGATCATCGGCTTGTCGTACACCGGCAGCAGTTGTTTGCAGACGATCTTGGTGAGCGGATATAGCCGAGTCCCGGCTCCGCCCGCGAGAAGAATAGCTTTTTTGTTCATGCCCAACGAGAAGTCACGCCTCGGCGCTCCAAGTCCGGAGTTGATCGGCCCATTCCTGCCAAAAACTGGCGCCGCGCGTCAAATCGATCCGGCTGATCGGCTTCAGCCAGCGCAGGCTTCGCACCCACACCTGGTTCGAACCGGCGCGATCGAAAATAAAAGGCCGGCCGATCTGTTCGCTCAACTTCCGATCGGCAATTCTCCCGCCGACGGCGTGCCGCAGCGCGTTCGCGATCGCGTCGCGAGAAATCGCGGGCTTCGCTTCGATCGACGCACTCAAGGTCACGCCCAGGATCTTCTTGAGCAAAACGCCGCAGATCAACGCGCGCGAGCTGGTGGCATGCACGTGCGCAATATTTCGCTGGGCAAACATCCGCCGCAACGTGAGCGCAAAATGGGCTTGCCGCAAAAAAAGATCGACCGGCGCGCGATAAGAGTCGTTCGCGCGATCGTCTTCCAGCGCGAGGACCAGTTCGCGGTTTGATTGCCATTCGGCTTCGATCGCCATCGCGTCGGGAAGAAATTCCAACTGCAGTGCGAGCTCGGCCATAGTCTGTGTGAGGCGGCGGTCATTCGAGAACTCACAAACAAATCCCGTTACTCCGCAGTTCCATTTTGCGAGCTCGATCAATTCGGTTTCCAGCGAAGGCAGGCAGTCGTCGGGCCAGCGGTCGATCAGATAGGCGATGGCTGGTTGCGGTCGATCGGAAGTTGTTTTCGCCGTCGGCGTGCTCCGCCCATGTTTGTGCAGGAGGGCGATCAGCGGCTGGACGGTGGTGTCGACCTGAAAATGCTCCTCGATCCGTTTGCGGCCGGCCGTGCCATACCGCGCTCTTAACTCGCCGTTTCGGCAGAGCAACTCGAGCGCATCTGCAAACAGGCCGCTTTCGCCCGCGGGGACCAGCAACCCGGTTTCCTTGTCGACGACGGATTCAGGAATGCCGGCCAGGGTCGTCGAAACGACCGGGCGCGCGGAGGCCATCGCTTCGAGAATCACCGTCGGAAAGATGTCGCTCGCTCCGTTCTCGTCCGTCGTCGCCGCGAGGGCAAAGATGTCGCTCCGTTGCAATTCCTCGATCACGCGGTCTTGCGGCAGCGCGCCGGTCAACGCGACGAGCGATCCCAGCCGCAACTCGTCGATCTGGTGTTGCAGGCTTTTCCGTAGCGGCCCATCGCCGATGATTTCACAAAAGAAATCGACGCTCCGCTGCCGCAATTGCTCGCAGGCTTCGATCAGGTATTCGAACCCCTTGAACGAGACCAGCCTCCCGACGCTTACGATCCGCACCCGCCCGGAGCGCGGAGCAGTGACGGCGGGCTGGAGGAAATTATCGAGGTCCATTCCGTTATAGACGCGATGAATTTTTCCGGCCGCGTTCGGGCAGCGTTCCGAGAGCAGGGCGCGGCTGTATTCTGTTTCAACAGCGACAAATTCCGCAGCGTCGCAGATTTCCCGCAACAGATCATCATTGCCGAGATCGGCCATGAAATCCTGGCCGTGAGCGGTGATGCTGAATGGGATATTTGCAATCGCTTTCAGAAAAAGCGCGGTGTGCGAGGCGCGGTTCGCGAAATGGACATGAAAATGATCGACCTCGTGGTGGGCGAAGAGCTCAGCGAAGTAGCTGGCGTTCCGCGCGCGGGTGGGCGCCTTTACCTCGGCGCCGTATTTTCGTTCGTGCGATTCCACCAGCGTCTGCGGCCATCGATTCTCCTCCCGGCATTTATCTTCCCATAACCGCAGGACCCGTGGTGGCGGCGCGTAGTGGACGGACGCCTGAAGCCGCCCGGCGTGGGGATGACGGATGCTGGTCAGCGGCGGATGAATCGATCCGATTGTGAGCGAAAAACCTTTCCGTTCCAGCGCGAGCATTTCCATGTCGCAAAAAGTCTGCGAGAGGACCGGGTAACGGGAATAAAGGTAGCCGAGGCGCATTGGAACGTTCGCGCATGATTATGCGACGGGGCTCAAATAGCAACGCCAGGTGGATCGAGCGCTCCGCCGCTCGATGTCAAAAAGTGAGGGCGAAGCCGTGTCGAATCAAACATCGCGCGATCCCCGCCTCTGCGGGACGCGATCCATCTACGAGAACTGGACGTCTTTCCCGGGGTCCATCTCAAAGTCGAGCGAGAGAGAATCGGCCGTATTCGGCTTGATCACTTCCTCCATGAATTTCACGTAGACCGGGTCCTCGCGGAACATTTCATATTTGTCCATCGACTCGAAATCGATCGCGATAAAAAACGGCCACGGCAATTCCGGTTTGATCCGTTTGCCGCACTTGATGCTCAGGACTTCGGGGATCTTAAGCAGTTGCATGCGGGTGTTCATCATCATCTCCTCAATGCGCGCAGGCGTGACTTCCGGTTTGAGTTTGAACAGGACGATGTGGTGGACCATGAGCGGTTAGGTTTAGGGAGAGAACGGCTGGCAGGCAAGACGGAAGTCGGAGGTCAGAACGCGATATTCGCGATCACCGTTTCCAATCGAGCGCCCCTTTCTTCAGGGCATAGATGTAGCCGACCATCAGGATGGAAATAAAACTCAGCATGCTCCAAAGCACCAGTTTGCTTTCGACGATCATTTCCCTGTAAACGACGGCCCACGGATACATAAAGACGATCTCGAGATCGAAGAGAATGAACAGCATCGCGACCAGGTAAAATTTTACACTGAAACGCGGCTGGGCTTCGCCTTGGGGGACCATCCCGCATTCATACGCGGTGTCTTTTACCCGGGTGCGACGGCCCGCTTTGCCCAGAAGCACGCTGACGAGCAACGCGGAGACGGCAAAGCCGATTGCCACCCCGAGTTGAAGAAGCAGGGGAAGATAGTCGCGCAGCATAATGCCTCGACCGCCCGAAATGTCGTTACTTTGTGGCGGCGGCGGCCCGTGCGATGGCGGCGGTTCTTGCACTCGCGGCGGCAGCGGCCGCGGCGGGAATATGTCCATTCTGCGGCGCAATCGCCTGCGCTAACGCGGAAGGAAGACCTTTATATTTCTTGCCGGTCTTTCTCACGGCGCCACGAGCCACGAGATTCTGAAGTTTTTCGTAAGCGCGGAGACGCAACATCTCTTCACCGCCACTGGCTGCATTCCGGGCCCGGAGATTTTCGTGCACGATATCGAAGAGCTGCTTGAATTCGAAGGAGGCACGTCTGGAGAGCACCGCAACCAATTCCTCGGTCACCAGATCGGGGACACGACGGGAGAATGCATTTTTCTTGAGAATAGCCATAAGGCGCAAATCATATCACGTTTCGTCCCCGACGCAGTAGTTTTCTCTTTCCGGCCGATTGATGCTTCGCGCCGAAGGGGTTGCACCGGCGGATGGGCCTGTCTGGCGCCATTCAAACCGCTGGTTTTGGGGCCCGATTATGGCGACACAGAGGGACTGGGAGACGGTGATCCAACCGGCGTGATCTGAGGCGCAGGCGTCGCGCTGGATGGAGTGCGCGGCGTGCCCGGTATCTGGTGCTGGTAGAACATCGTCGCCGCTCCGCTGATCGCACCGACCCCGAGGATCGATTGATAAAGTGTGACCGGACCGATCGACTGCGACACGTATCCGTCCTTTTCATAACTCTGCGACATCGCGATCGGACCGAGGTGTTTGGCGATGACTTCGGCCGCTGGCAGCTTGTTCAAATCCACTGTGTCCGCGATTCCAGGCAAGAACGCCGCGCTCATAAAGAGCATCGGCCGAAGAACGGCATCGAGCCGCGTATAGATGAGCGCCAGGTCCACGTAGGCGAATGCCTGCTGCGCGGCCGGAAGCGCGCGTTCGGCGTTTTGAAAATTCTTCGAGCCGGCCAGCTCGGAACTTCCCGCCGTGCTCCGCTTCATCGCGGCTTCCACCGAGTCCGCGTCCATCCCCGCGATCAAGATGCGGTCCGACAATCCGATCGTGGGCGAAAGGGAAAAAAGCTTCCCGCCCGATGCCGTGGAAAAATAATGGACACCGTTTCTTTCTTCGTGGGTCCAATCCGCGCCCTCCGCTTTGTCCGCGGCCAGCGCCGTCAGGATTTTGTTCGCCTTTGCTGCGTCCTTCACCGGGAGCGTCGCAAAGAGCGATGGCATCCGCGATGTTGCCGGCCAATCGCCGAGCAAGCTGAATTCGGCGCCAAACGCGCTTTTCCATTCTTCGAGGGTGACTCCTTTTCCAGAGAGCGAACTCGTGATTGACTGCAAACCGCCCATCCAACCGGCTGCCGCTCCCGGCGGACCCGAAAGCTCCATGTCTTTCGTCAGGTTCAGGAAACTGGCCGCGTAGAGAAATGTTTCCTTCGTCGCGATCGGCAACGACACTCGCGCAAGGTTGCCCGTTTCGGCCAGCTTCGGCATCCCAACAAAAAGCGTGTCGCGGATTTTTCCGTCATCGAATGAGGTCGCGCCGCAGAAGCTGCGGATTTGGCGGACCACGGCCATGCGATCGGATCCGCCTTGCTCCGTCGCTGGCATCAACTTTTCCACGAGCTGATCCACGCGCGCGTAGGCAAGCGCTGCATAAGTCCCGGGCATATGCTGCGATGCCGCGCGGAAGACATCGTCCGACGAGAGCGCGGTAGCTTGATCTTTCACGCGCCCGTCCGCGCGATCGAGCAACGGTTTCAATTGCTCGACGCCGTTCGCAAAAAAATACCATTGGCCGGCGCGGACTGTGGATAAGTTAACAATGCCGGCGCTGTCGGTCTGGATCTGGCGGCCCTGGTAATCGACGCTCTCGCGCTTCACGTCCGAACCGGTCGCGAACAGCTTCGCCCTCCAGCTCGTCACAATCTTTTCCGCATCCGCGCCGTCGCCTTTAAACCGGAAGCCGCTCACGATTTTCCACGCACTGGATTCCACCGAGATCACCGCGATGAACGCGTCCTTCATCTCGAGCGACGCAATTTCGTCCACCGTTGGCCCAACCGCGCCGTTGGTGGGCATTTTTTCGCGGGGCTTTTGCAGGAAATCCTTCACCGCCGGCTCCTGCCAGAGCTGATACAGATCGGTCTGATGCAGTTCGGCGCGCGACCGGTTGAAATCCGGCAAGTGGATCAGGGCCAAAGTTTCTTTTGGAAGTAGCGAAGCGACAGCCGTGCTCGAGGTATGGCGGGACCGGTAAAAGCCGTACCAGATCGCGCCGGCGGTGATGGCCGACACCAGGACGAGCAACTGAAATCGTTTCATGAGTCAGCCATTGTAGCGTGGTCTCCCGTCGCCGCGACTTTTTCCGCCCTCGTTTCGTACTTTCGAATTCCTACTTCCTGCGCATCACGCTCTCGGATGAAACTTCCGATGAACAGCTTTCAACCTTTGCTGGTCCACATGCGTATAGACCTGCGTCGTTGAGATATCGGCGTGGCCTAGCATTTCCTGGATGATTCTCAGGTCAGCGCCGTTGCTGAGTAGATGCGTGGCGAAGCTATGTCGCAACAAGTGCGGATAAATGTTCGTCTCCAGGCCCGAATGCTTCGCGCGCTCTTTCACGATCTGCCAGATCCGCGTTGTGCTCAGCTTCGTCCCGCGACTGGAGAGAAAAATTTCGCTGCCAGTTCGCCGCTTCACGAGCTTCGGCCGCTCCGCTGAAACGTAGGCGGCAATCGCCTCGCAAGCTTTCCGTCCTACCGGCACGAGGCGCATCTTGTTGCCTTTCCCGGTGAGGCGCAGCATGCCTTCTTCGAAATTCAAATTCTCCAGGCGCGCATTTGCCAGCTCCGAAATCCGCAGCCCGCTCGCGTAGAGCAATTCCACCATCGCCCGATCGCGCAGCCCGAGTGGCCGCTTTGTGCCGATGCTTTCAATGAGCCGCTCGACCTGCAATTCATTCAACGTTTCTGGCAGGTAGCGTTCGATCCGCGGCAGCGTCAGCGTCTCCGTGGGGTCGCGTCCGATCCTGCTTTTTGCCATCAGGAACCGGAAGAAAATCTTCAGCGCCACGACGATCAGTTTAATCGACGCCGCCGCCAGGCCGCCCCGTTTTCGCTTAGCGAGATATTCGCTGACCAACGGTTGCGTCACGTCGCGGACCGCAGTGATTTTTCTGGCCGAGGAGCACCACTCGGCGAACTCCGTGAGCGAGCGGCGGGTCGAGAGCTGGTAGTTGTCCGAAACCCCGCGCTCCGTGGCGAGGAAACGGATAAACGAATCGATCTCCTGTTCCACGGTAAAAGGAGTGACGAGTGACAAGTGACGAGTGACAAGTGAAATCTGACGAAGCCAGTGACCAGTGACATGTGACGAGTGACGAGTTGAACCGGAGAACAATGGATTTCGCAGCTCGTTCCGTGTCAGATTTCCTGGCCACTATGCATTCATCACGAATTTCCGGACGCGTCACTCGTCACATGTCACTCGTCACTGCGCTGGCCTGTCATTGACAACCCAGCGCATCCTTCCGAACGTTATTCACATAATGAGTCTTGATCTCAATTCGCTGCTGAAAGATTGGCCGCATGAAAGCGGCGCCATCAAAGTGCGCAAGATTATTGGCCTGGACGGGCGCGAGAAATTACAGCTCCGCATCGATCTCGGCATTCTCCAGATGGAGGTGGCGGGCCGGCCCGATGGCCAGCGCCCGCATAACTGCGAGTCGTTGCTCGTTTATCATCAGCGCCGGGCCGACCGGGCGGAAGCGCGCGGCGAGACCTATGAGCTCAATGCCGATCAATGCAACGAGCTCCAGCAGGAAGGCATTCAATATTACCATCGCTATCTCAGCCTCTTTCAGATCAACGACTTCATCGGCGTCATTCGCGATACCCAGCGCAACCTCGACCTCTTCGCCTTCGTCGCCGAACACACCGACCGCGATGAGATGATCTGGAGCTTTCAGCAATTTCGTCCCTACGTCCTGATGATGAACACGAGGGCCAAAGCCTCGATCCTTCTCGGCGAAGGCAAATTCGGCGACGCCATGCGCGAGATCGAGCACGGCCGGGATGCCATCCAGGAATTCTTTCAGCAATCAAACTTCCCCGAGCTGGCGACGAAAAGTTCCGAGCTCGCGTTTCTGGAAGAATGGCTGGAAGAAGTCAGCTCGAAACGCCCGCTCTCGAAGCTCGAGATCATGCAGCGCGAGATGGAAGTCGCGATCGCGAGCGAGCTCTACGAGCGCGCCGCCGAGCTCCGCGACGCCATCAAGCTGCTCCAGACGCAGAGCAGTTAAGACAGAGATCGGAAGTCAGAGGTTAGGAATTCTTTCTTCCTGACTCCCTGGTTTCCTGATTCAAATGTGGCTTACCTGTGCGCTTCGCCACTGGATTGTTTGGCCTGGCTGCGGCGATTGTCTCGCTGCCCCTTCCCGCGCACGCGGATTTCCGTGAGTTCCGCGCGCTCCCGGTAGATCCCGCGCTGGGCGCTGCGCTGACTCGCGTCGCGAACACAACTTTAAAGGAGTTCCCGAAACTCACCGCCGATAACCTCGCCCTCAGCATCATCGATCTCACCAAACCGGACAACATCGTTCGCGCCGACTACCACGGCGATGCCCAGTTTTATCCGGCGTCGCTGGTGAAACTCTTCTTCATGGTCGAGACCTATCATCAAGCGAAGCTCACTCCCGAGATCGAGCGCGCCTTGCGCGAAATGATCCAGGTCTCCGATAACGATGCCGCCGCCTTCCTCCTCGATGTCCTCACCGATACCGCCAGCGGCTCCGAGCTGGAAGGCAAAGCGCTCGAAGAGTTCATCGAGCGCCGCCGGAAACTGAACCGCTACTTCGCTTCACTCGGGTACGACATCAGCGCCATAATCAAGCCCTGGAGCTTCGGTCCCTTCGGCCGCGACATGCAGATCATGGGCGAAACAAAAATTAACCGGAATCGCGCCAGCGCGAACTCGTGCGCGTCGCTCCTCCTCTGGATAGCCCGCGGCCACGCCCTCTCGTCGCAAGCCAGCGAAGCGATGCTCGCGTTGCTCGATCGCCCGCTCTCGCCCCCGCGCCCGACCGAGAACCAAGTCAAAGATTTCCTCGGCGAATCGCTGCCGTCCGGTTCAAAGCTCTGGTCGAAAGAAGGCGACACCAGCGAAGTCCGCCACGACGCCGCCTATATCGAACTGCCGAGCGGCCGCAAACTCATCATCGTCGCCCTCACTCGCGGCGACGCTGGTGATAAAACTTTACTGCCGAGCATCAGCAAGCATCTGCTCGTTGAGCTCGGGGAGGACAGAAGATAGTTGTTTCAGGCGCCCGGCTGCGGGACCCGAATCATAAGACGCCTCGGGGTCCTCCTTCCAAGAAGCATCCACAGAATCAACGCCGCACCGATTCGGCTACTCGTAAACCGCTTCGAGTTGCTGATCGATCACTTCACCAGTGAACCGATCGATCGCGATATGTAACCAGTACCGCTTTTCGCCTTTGACAATGAATTCGCCAAGACTAGTCGCGCCAACCGGATAACGACCTGACTGCGCAACTACGTCGATCATCAGATTCCATGTGCGTGTCTGCGCCAATTCTGCAAGAGCGCGGACTACTGTTTTTCGTGCTTCATCGCTTGTTCCGAAGAAACTGCCGGCCGCACCCGCCAGCCGCGCGACGTCTGCTCTGCCGACTGCATTCTGACGGTTAATTTCAGAGACGATGCTTTGCGCTGAATGGTAGGCATCTGTGCGGCTCGCGATTGTCGAAGGCTCGGTGGTCGTCGCACCGGTTATTAGCGCCGTAATCACTCCGATGTTGCCCGTGTTAAGGTTAATAATGCCGGCGCGAATAGGTGCTGTATTAAAAGTGAACTGATCCAATAACGGAGCATCCGTGCTTGCTGCCGTTAGAAAGTCTAATGGCGTTGATGCATTCCTGTATGCATAGCCCAATTCCCCGACGTTTCTGAATGACCGATTAAGAATGACGACGGATGACGGCCTTGGTGCCGGGGAGGGGCTCGGTGAAGGATCCACCACGGGGTTGCCGTCGACGCCGTATGCTTTTTGAGCTGGTCCAGCCGGGTCGCCGAATTCGATCCAAGTAGTTTCGTTATTCGAGTCTCGCTGATCAATTAACGACGCAACGACCGACAAGATTTCACCCGTCGACGCACCGCTTGGTAGAGTAGATCGCAGAAGCAATGGCAAATCGGAATCAACCGTCACCCCTGACGCAGGGATTGCAGACAGTCGCGTGGCGCCAGAAGCGCCAATATATTCCCAATGCTCACCCGCGGCCGGCGGGCCAAATGCAGCCGAAACATACCTTAGGCCAAAATACGTCTGGATTCCGGCGGCGTCAGAAGGCGGTGTTGTCGCGAAGAGGTCAAACCTACTAAGTGGCCACCTAGCCGTAAGCGAACCCGACGTTGGACGATTCTTCTCCCGTGAGAAGGTACCCAGATACTGCAGAACACTCTGACTAAACCCACTAGAGCTCCTTAGCCTAAGCAATTCCGTCCGATTTATTAGGGCTTGGTCAGTCCGGCCTGGAGCCGTAGTCGTAGTCGTTGAGACGGTCAGGAAACTCCTTGCCTGGTTGAGAAACACGCCCAAAAACCGACTTCCTGTGCTGGGAACGGGTGCCGTCGCCGGATCGAAAGTAAAGCTTGAGAATGATCCCGTCGGTCGAACGCTTGCGTAGTTACGCCATCCAACAATATCGTTTGTAGCCGAAGCGCTATGCCAGCCACTGCTACCGGGCGTCGAGGTCGAAGCTGTAATGACAGTAGGCGATGTGGGCAAACCGGTTAAGTCGGCAAAGGCGACACTTCCCTTCCTTCCCACATCGGAACTCGGAATGCCTGGCGTTGCCGCGCTTGCCGGCGGCGGCGGGAAAAAAGGAAAACCGGCTACATTTAAATCTAATAAGGCTCCCTCATCAAACACCGCAAACGCGTAACGTCCAAGAACCGTTGAAACGGGTGACGCGAGGAGTTGCGGCCCATCGGAGGTTATGAAAACCCAATCCGGCGCCGTAAAGCTGGACACTGGCGTTGAGTCTACCGTGGAGCTCGTGCTTGCTCGTGGTATGAGGTAATGACTATTCCATCGAGCCAAGCTAATCGAGCGACCATTAGCGGAAACCGCAGTAGAGTTTACGTTGGAAGTCCGGCCTGTCGGATCGCCTGAAGCGCTTCGCCTAATCAGGTTTGGAATCGGAGTGGAGCCAGAAGGTGGGGTTGCGTATGCCTGAGGCTTAACATTTACTGCGGTTACGCCAGGCGCATTGGCGATTTCCTGTTTCAAGTCGCTAACTATGATATCCAAGCTGCTTCGCGCCAAGAGTTCTCCTGCGGTGTCATCGAAACTTGATCTCGCCACCTGTCGGTGTGTTGCCGTGCGCATGAAGTACGTGATTACCAAGCCAGTCAGAAGTACGACAAATGCGAGCACGATCACCAGAGCAACGCCCTTGCGGCATGATGAGGCCGACCAGAGAGAGTTCACTTTATTTTGAGAGACGAAAGTGGCGTTCGTAGAATCGAATCCCTTGAACAGCTGGCCGAGGAAAACCCACGGCCGCGTCGACAGCCGTTTGCCATTGAGCAACTAAATCGCCGGCACTCATCGAAGGATCGAAGTCCGTCATGCTGTCCCGAAGGCTGGCTATTTGGGCATCCGAGACTATGAGTCTACTCTTCGTGTCCATCGCCGCGATTGTAACTTGGATTGCCACCACATCGCGCATCCCATCAATACTTGAATGCCCGGCGCTAGCTTGCCATGGCGCCTGAGAGAAAGTTCCATCACTGAGCAAGTAGGCATATTCAAATCGAAAAGCCTGCGCCCCTAAAAGTTCGTAGTCAGAGTCGGATCCCGCGGTCGTCGCTGCCGGCCACGTGGACGAAATGGTAAGGGGCAGGAACACTATTGGCGTGTTACTCGCCGATACCGCGTTCCAAACCAAGCCTTTGCTCATGCGCTCCAGTTTATGTTGCGAGTTGATTCGATACGCCACGACTGAAATGGGACTCTGCGCACCGCTCCCGGGATAGTAGCCGGGGACCATGCTGTAGAAGGCGATCTGATCGTTGCCCGGCTCGCTATTTGCCGGCGACTTAACGTAATAATCAATATCTGGTCTCTTGATCATTTGAGTGAAATCCACGACCATTCGGTCGAGTATTTGCCGCGATTCAGCATCAGAATCCATCCGTTTGTGGCCGAGCGTCGTAATTGTCGTTGTCTGATTTAAAAGCTGGGACACAAACAGCACTAACAGCACGAGCACTGAAATCGCGACGAGCAATTCCACGAGAGTAAAGCCGTCGTTGTTGGCTCGCATTACGGTCGATCGTTTAATGTCTGTCTATAGCCGCGAAAACCTCAACGCTGCCGCTAGCGTTGACGGGGTTTGCTTGAGCTGGCCACGTTACCTTTAGTGTCACGTAAGTGGCAGCTTTCGTCAGTCCGCTGTTTGGAGGATATGTAACATTAAGTTGATATCGGGAAGTTGGTGTCGCTGATTGATCAAAGCGTCCAGCACTGTCGAAATACAGCGTCTGCACAGACCCAAACGTGAGATGATATCGCTCGGAAGTGGTCAGTGCCCTCGGGGTCGCGCGCATATCGGCTACCACCGCGTCGAGCAGATTAATCGCTGCCGTTTGGGCTGCTGCGGTGCGATTGGTTTGTTCGCCGACTGGCAGCAAGCCAAAAATGGCGATCAAGCAAAAGCCAGCAATGCCAAGGGCCATGGCGACCTCGACGAGCGAAAAACTGGCTGGCGCGCGCGTTTGCTTCCTCATCGCCTGAAGATGCTCACGGCGCCGGAAATTCCGGCGATTTGAAGGGCGATTACATTTCCAGAATAGGTGGCTGCAGAAGTTCCCGCTCCACTGACGGGATTAGGAACCGTGGCACCGCGCGTCTGAATAACTCCGATTTCAACGACCCGGCGTAGTTCATAGCTGTCGCCATTGACTCGGCTCTCACCGCGCGGATTGAATTGCAGTAGCTTTTTGAAAACATATTGCGCGCTGGGAGCTGGACTGCCGACTGGGTACTGGAAATTGTACGGTGTGCTATACGGCGCGGTATTTGGGGTTGCGGCATTGAGTTCCCCGAACCGGCCGTAATTGTAGCCTGCCGTCGGGTCCAACTGGAGCGGCGGCCGAGTGTCGAAGGAATTGCCGGTTCCAGATCCGACCGCGAAGAGAGGCAGATGAACGTTATCAATTCGGATTAATTTTCCGGCTTGAATAAGCTGTATTGGATTAATAGTGCCGGTACCGGATCCATACACGTTCGTTCCATCTCTGGAGGCAACTATGGACATTACGAGTCTGCCATTTCCCGCCGTTGCCGGATTCGTTGATGCTATTGAGCCATTTTCTTCAAAAAAGCCTACCCACGCATAAGTGTTATTTGCTTTGGCGTAAGTGCGTGCCTGCTCGAGGACGCCCTTAACGACATAAGCTGCGTCTGTGATGTCGTTAGCACTCTTTAGGGTCGTGAGGGCCGGGACAAGAAGAACCATCAAGATGGAGATAATCCCAATGACGACGAGCAGCTCGATCAACGTAAACGCCCCGCGCCAACGTTGCTGCGGCAGGATGACGGAGCCGCGTGCATTCGCTCGAGAAGTAGGAGGCAGGAAGGAGGAAGTAGGAAACGTGGGACCGGGGAGACGGAAGAGCGGGCTTTTTGGGGCGAATCGGAATTTCACGAGAACTGAACGGCCAGGCGCTGTCAGCAAAATTAATATCGAATCGCGGAGGAGGTCGGAAGGAGAAAGCATCGGGGAAGTTAGGAAGTAGAAATCTGGAAGCAGGAAACCCGGGAAATCGGAGGTCAGAGGTCAGAGCCATCCGCGGTCAATTTGAGGGTTTGGGCGGCAGAACTGAGAAATTTGCAAATCTGAGGAAGTTTGCGGGTCGGGGACGCAAATGAGGGCATGCTTCTAGCTTTTAGGGGGGCGTTGTGCTGGAACACACGTTATCGGAGGAGGAGCATAGTCAGATCGTTCAGACGATAGAGATGTTTGAAGTCATAATTCAAACACAGCCTGACGATTATCAATCGCTCGAAATCCTCAAGGAAGCCTACCAAAAGGTCGGGCGCGCCAGCGATTCCCTCAAGACTTCGCGCCGTCTGGCCGAGGCATATTTTAACGTCGGTTCGTACACGCTCGCGATGCAGGAATGCGAGGTGATTCTTCTCAAGGAACCCAACGCGCCTGAGATCCTTGCGATGCTGGGCGATATCGAAGCCCGTCTCCAGGCGGCCGGCCATCAGATCGCGGAGGGCGGTTCCAAGAATGGTTTGGTGGCGCCGACGGCCGCTGGCGGGCTGACCGGTCTCACCCACAGCGGAGCGAAGGAGGGCGCGCTGGTCGACGTCCATCACGCGCGGAACGGGCAACATTTGCACGATCGTGGCGACGATCATCTCGCCAAGTTTTTGGTGATGCAGCAGCTCTTCAGCGAAGACGAAGTGGCGGCCGCGGTCGAGACGGTCAAGCAGTTGAACAAGGATTTGAGTGGTCAATCGCTCGCGGCCTCGTTGTTGGACAAAATCTGCCGGCAGGAAACCGATAAACTCGACGCGGCGCTTTCCGGCCTGATTGATCGCACGAAGTTCGCTTACGTCCCGATCGAGTATTACGACGTGGACCGGCAGATCCCCCGGATGTTGCCGGATAATCTGACTCTTGGCCGGCTGTTTCTGCCGTTCGATCTGATCAGCCGCACCATCATGGTGGCGTGCTGCAATCCGTTTGACGCGGCGGGCCGCGAGGCGGTGCAACAATCGCTCGATTACACGGTGACGTGGTACCTGGCGCGTCCCGGTGCGATCATCAAAGCTTTACAGGATGTCTATCGGCTCGACGCCAAGGCCTAAGGCGGTGACAAGATGAGAAGCAAATCTTTCGCCGAACGCATCGCCGATGTCCTCATCGAGGACGGGCTCCTCTTGCCGAGCCAGCTCGAAGAAGCGGTCGGTCTGCAACAAAAGGAAGGCGGCCGGCTGCTCAAGATTTTGACGGACCGGCAGTTCGTGACCGATCAGGACATGACGGTCAGCATGGGCCGTTGCCTCAATACGCCGCTGATCAATCTGGCGAAGTTGCGCGTGCCCGAGGAAATCATGTCGCTGGTGCCGCGCGACATGGCGAAGGCGAACCGGCTCGTGCCGATCGCGCGGGTGAACGGGAAGCTGTTCGTGGCGATGGCCGATCCGACCAACGTGCTCGCGGTGGACGACGTAAAGCGGCGGGTGCAGCTCGAAATCGTGCCGATGATCGCCACGGAGAAGGCGGTGAGCGACGCGCTCGCGGGCGTGCATCACGGCGGCGCGAAGATGGCCGAGGTCCTCAAAAAGGTGGCGGAAGACGCGGCTGCCGCGGCCGATGTAGAAGTCGAATCGAAAAAGCACGAGGAGATCGATCTCGACCGGCTGGCGACGGACAGCGAAGACGCGCCCGTCATCAAGATCGTCAATCTGATTCTGGTGCAGGCGGTGAAGGAAAAGGCGTCGGACATTCACATCGAGCCGTTCCAGAAAACGTTGAAGCTGCGTTATCGGATCGACGGCGAATTGATCATGGCGGAATCGCCGCCGAAAGCGCTCCAACTGGCGATCACTTCGCGCATCAAGATTCTCGCCGGCCTGAATATCGCGGAACGCCGCGTGCCGCAGGACGGACGCTTCCGGATCAAGGTGCTCGCAAAGGACATCGATCTTCGTGTCTCGATTCTGCCGACGGCTTACGGCGAGAAGATCGTCATTCGTATTCTCGATAAATCGGCGCTGACCGGCAGCATCGACCAGATGGGCATGGATGAATCCACGCTCGACAAATTCAAGAAGGCGATCGACGCGCCGCACGGAATGATCCTGGTGACCGGCCCGACCGGTTCAGGAAAAACGACGACCCTTTATTCGGTGCTGCAGGAATTGAACAGCCCGCAGTACAACATCGTAACCGTCGAAGACCCGATCGAGTACGAGCTCTCCGGCATCAACCAGGTCTCGGTCCGCAACGACATCGGACTCGATTTCGCTTCGGCCCTGCGTTCGATCCTCCGGCAGGATCCGGACATCGTCATGGTCGGTGAAATTCGTGATAACGAAACGGCGGACATCGCGGTGAAAGCGGCGCTAACCGGTCACCAGGTGTTGAGCACGCTCCACACGAACGACGCCGCGGGCGCGATCACGCGTCTCGATGATATGGGGATCGAGCCGTTCCTGATTTCGAGCTCGGTCATCATGGCCTGCGCGCAACGACTCGTTAGGCGAATTTGCACGAATTGCCGCGAGGAATTCGTGCCGGAGCCGGAAATCTTCGAACGCCTCGGGATGGCGGCGCCGGAGGGTGCAGTCTTTTATCACGGAAGCGGTTGCGACCGATGCAAAGGGCGCGGTTATCTCGGCCGGGTGGCGATAATCGAAGCGCTGCCGGTGAGCGAGGCGATTCGCCGGTTGATTATCAAGCGGGCCTCATCGGCGGTGGTGAAAAATCAGGCGATCAGCGAGGGGATGCGAACTTTGCGGATGGTGGGAATCGACAAGGCGCTGGAAGGCGTCACGACGCTGGAGGAAATCTGGCGCGTCACCGCGGAGGACCATTAGAACGCGATGACGATTCCATTCCTCAGTTATTTCAAGAGGGGTAAAGAGCAGGTTGCCGTGGCGAAAGAGGCGCCAGCTGCGGCGCCGTTCGAGAAGCCAAGCAGCGAGCGCTTCAGCAAGACCGTGATGCCAAATGCGACGCGCACCATTTCGCCGCAAGATCCATTTCAAATGGCATCGCGTTCATCGGCGATGGGAGGTCAACCGGCCGTCGCGACCACGGTCGCTCCGCGCACGATCGCGTTCGGCGATTCGCCAGGGCCCGCCAAAACGCGCGCGGGTTTGCCTCCAGCCGTGGCGCTGGCGCTGGAACCGAAAGTCGAGCGCGTGATCTCACTCGAGCTGGCCGACATCGTGGCAGGCATGCCGGCCGATCATGTGAAACCTCTCGGTGACGATGCAAACCGGCGGATCTTGTTGAAAGCATCCGAGGTGGAAAAAGGAATGGCGAACGGGAAGCCGAGCGTTTCACTCAGCACCATTTACGAACAGGTGCCGGAGATTTTTTTGAAGACGATCGCTCCTTCCGATACCTGGCAGGTGCCATTGCCGTTCGCTAAAGTGCTCGATCAATTCACCAGCCTGCACGTGCGCGGCGATCAGGAACGGCATCTCGCCGTTCCGCAGGTGGAGACGCCCTTCTTGAAAGCGGCGGTGGAAGATAGTTCGCGTTTCGGCACCACCATGGAACCGCTGGAGATGCAGCCGGGCGATCTGCCCTCGGTGCGGATCGAGCCGCCTACTGCGGAAGCGTTCGCCGCCGCCGAACCCGAGCCGGCCACCAACGGAAAATCGCCATTCATCATCGCTGCGCCCGCGGCTCGCGAGAAAACCAACGCCACACCTGCGCGCATTCCTTTCAAGCTTTCACCGAATGGAACGGACGCGCCCGCACCTGAGAGTGTTCCAGCCTCAAGCGGGCCGTCCGTTCCGAATCCTTTACCCTCTCCGCCGGCGCCAGTGCGGATTCCATTCAAGATGATGCCGCCGGCTTCGGAGGAAGTGCGGCCGAAACCCGAGCCATGGCTGACCGCGGAAAGTATCGCGGCCTCCGGCGAAGGCGCGGTCGCGCCCGCGAGCACGCTCACCGTGGTTCCGCGCGATTCCGAAGTCACGATCGCGCTCACGCTCAAACCGATCCTGCTAGGGCTGGCGCCAATTCAATTGAGCGGCGATCCGGGCGGCGTGCCGGACGATGCGCGCATCGAGTTGCCGTTTGCCTTGATCGAGCCGCAACTTGCCGTAGGCCGCATCAGCGTGACCGCGAAGGTCTTCGAAGTGAGCTTGCCCGCGCAATATCGAGCAATGTTCAAATCCGGCGAAGGCGCTGCGGATGTGTTCCTGCCGTTGCAGGAGGTCTTGAAGAATTTGCCGACCGCATCGTTGCGGATGCGCGACGACCAGGTGGAACAGGAAGCTGGCTCAAATTTTGCGACGCCGTTCTCCGCGAAAGCGGAAGAGGACGCGAAACGTTTCAACGTTCCAGCCGCGCCGGTTGCAAAGCCGGTCGCGGTAGAGCCGGCTGCTGTCGTGGTGGCCGTGTCGCCGGCAACCGATACGATCGGCTCTGCTCCTGCTTCGGATCGTCCGCTGCGCACGCCGCTGCAAGTCGCGCTCGATACCGATGAGAAACTCGATGGGAAGGGCGTCGTCGCTCACATCAACAAGATCCCCGGCGTGAGAAGCTGCGCGATCCTGTTTGGCGACGGCCTCAGTCTCGCGGGAACTTTGCCCGCCGAACTGGAGGCGGACGGCCTTTGCGCGATGGCGCCTTCGTTGATGCAGCGGATCGAGAATCATCTCGTCGATACGAAGCTGGGTGCGGTCAAGGGAATGACGCTCTCGTGCACAAAAGGCGCGATCACATTCTTCATGCACGAAAATCTTTGCCTTGGCGCATTGCATGCCAATGGAGATCTGCCCGCGGAAACGCGAGAGAAGCTCGGCCGCGTCGTGCACGAGCTTTCACGAAAATATTCTCACCCGGTCTAAGGTTCTCCATGTCGATCATCAATTACGCCAGCCGGGAGATTCAGTTCAAGATCGTCTATTACGGGCCGGCGCTTTGCGGCAAGACGACGAACCTGGGCTACATCCATAAGCGGATCAATCCGGAGAATCGCGGCGACCTCGTCTCACTCGCGACGGCGGCGGACCGGACACTGTTCTTCGATTTCCTGCCGTTGAACGCGGTGGTCATCAAAGGCTTCGTCACGAAGTTCCAGCTCTACACCGTGCCGGGCCAGGTCATTTACAATGCGACGCGGCAGCTCGTCTTGCGGAGCGTGGACGGCGTGATTTTTGTGGCCGATTCGCAATGGGAAAAGATGGAGGAGAACGTCGAGAGCTTTAAAAACCTTGAGGACAATCTCGCGAAGCAAAACATCTCGATCGACGAGATTCCCTACGTCCTGCAGTACAACAAACGGGACCTGGAAAATGTCGCGCCGGTTAATTATCTCGAATACGTGCTGAACAATCGGAAGAAGCGGGTGCAGAGTTTCGAGGTCGTTTCCAGCAGCGGGCAAAACGTTTTTGCTTCGCTCAATGCAGTCTCGCAGATTCTTCTCCACAAATTCAGCAAGCAAAGCGACGTGCCGAAGACGGCGCCCGCCCCGGTGGCCGTTCCGATGGAGCCGCCGGTGGCGCAGAAGGAGGGTGTCGGGCGATGAACGCGATCCCATGCCTAACGATAGAAGACGTCGCGAATCTCGATGGCGTGCTCGGAGATTTTTTGAAGAAAGCTGAAGCAGAGCTGACGGTTGTGATCGACCGCGGCGGGAATGTGATCTCGCAGTTCGGCGACATGACGGTGATGGACGTGACCATCATCGCGGCGCTCGCGGCCGGATCGTTTGCCGCGACGAAAGAGCTGGCCCGGCGGATCGGCGAAATCGAATTCAACGCGCTTTATCACCAGGGAAACGGCAATCATATTTTCATGAACTCGGTCGATGACGACACGATCATGATCACGGTCTTTGGACGGCGCACGACGGTTGGGCTGGTGCGATTCTATTCCGCCAGCGCCGCGCAAAATGTCGGCGCGCTTTTGAAAGCGCTCTCGACTGGCGGCCACGGATTCTCGTTCGACGCGTCTGACATCACCGCGACCCCGGTCTTTGCCGACCGGTAGCAAAATGTAGAGGCGCTTGTGTCAAGCGCCTGGTTTGTTGGTTAGGCGCTTGGCACAAGCGCCTCTACATCACCCCGTGAATTCCGCGGCGACGAGGGTCGCGTTGTGGCCACCGAACCCGAAGGAATTATTCACGGCGATCCGGACCTTCTTTTCCTTTGCCACCTTGGGCGTGTAATCGAGATCGCATTCTTCATCGGGGTTATCGAGATTGATCGTCGGCGGAATCACGGAATCGCGAATGGCCAGCGCGCAGGCGGCCATTTCGATGGCGCCCGCCCCGCCTAACAAGTGGCCCGTCATCGATTTTGTCGAGCTGATCGAAACGGTGCGGGCGGATTCTCCAAAGACGGTTTTGATGGCGCGCGTTTCGCAGACATCGCCGAGTCCGGTCGAAGTCGCGTGCGCGTTGATGTAATCCACTTGTTCCGGTCTCGTCTTCGCGTGGTCGAGCGCCATCTGCATGGCGCGGACGGCGCCGTCCCCATCCGGCGGAGGCGCGGTCATGTGATGAGCATCGGCCGAAAGTCCGTAGCCGGTCAGCTCGCAATAAATTTTCGCGCCGCGCGCTTTGGCGTGTTCGAGCTCCTCCACGACAACAACTCCAGCGCCCTCGCCCATGACAAATCCGTCGCGATCGCGATCCCACGGGCGCGACGCTGCATGCGGTTCGTCGTTCCGGGTGCTAAGCGCCTTCATCGCCGCGAAAGCCCCGACGCCGATCGAGACGATCGAAGCTTCGGCGCCGCCGGCGAGAAAGATGTCCGCATCGCCGAACTTGATGATTCTCCACGATTCACCAATGGCATTGTTCGAAGTGGCGCACGCCGTGACGATGGACATGTTCGGGCCCTTCAATCCAAATTCCATCGAGATCAGGCCGCTCCCCATGTTGCTGATCAGCATCGGGATCGTGAAAGGCGAGACGCGCCCCGGTCCTTTGTTGACCAGGGTGCTGTGCTGGTCCTCGAGAGTTTTTAGACCGCCGATGCCGCTGCTCACGATCGCGCCGAAGCGGTTGCGGTCGACCTTTTCCATATCGATGCCGCAATCGGCCATCGCCATTTTCGCGGCGGCCATGGCCAGTTGCGAAAAACGGTCGGCCCGCCGGGAGTCCTTCGGGTTCTTGAAATAATCCTTCGGCTCGAAGTTGCGCACTTCGCCGCCGATCTTGCAATCGTACTGCGAAACATCGAACGCCTGAATCCTCTCGATCCCGCTGACGCCGTTCAGCAGGCTGCGCCAAAAAGTTTCCAGGTCGCTGCCGACAGGGGTGATGACCCCCATTCCGGTGATGACAACTCTGCGATTCATGAAGATACCTTACCGCGTTCCCATACCGACGCTCTGCACGGTCTGGAATAATTTTCCCTCGGTCTTGATAGAAGGGGCGATGATGATCTCGGTTTGTTGAAACTCGGTGATCGTGCGCGCGCCGACGTTGCCCATGCAGGTAGTGATCGCTCCGACCAGATTCTGGCTGCCGTCATCGACCTCGGCAGGGCCGAAGAGGATTTGTTTGAGCGAACCGGTCGCGCCGACTTTGATGCGAGTGCCGCGGGGCAGATTCGCGTGCGGCGTGGCCATGCCCCAGTGGTAGCCGCCGCCCGGCGCTTCATGCGCTTTCGCGAATGCGCTCCCGACCATGACGGCGTCCGCGCCGCAAGCAAGCGCTTTGCAAACGTCGCCGCCCTTGCTCATGCCGCCGTCGGTAATGATCGGAACGTAGCGCGAAGTTTTCTTGAAATAGGCATCGCGCGCCGCGGCGCAATCCACCGTGGCCGTAACCTGCGGCACGCCCAGGCCGAGCACACCGCGCGAGGTGCAGGCCGCTCCGGGTCCGACGCCAACGAGCACCGCGGCCGGGCCGCACTCCATGATCTCGCACGTGACATCATAGCCGACCGTGTTCCCGACGATCACTGGGATTCGCATCTCGCGGCAGAATTTTTCGAGCTCGAGCGATTTATATTCCGACGAAATATGCTGCACGGTTGAGACCGTGCTCTGGACGACGAATACATCGGCGCCGGCCTCCTGTGCGATCCGGCCGAACTCCATCGCCCGTTGTGGAATCGAACTCACCGCGGCGATTGCGCCGCTGTCCTTGATTTGGCGGATCCGCGCCGAGATCAAATCTTCCTGCACCGGTTCCTGATAAATTTTCTGGAGCAGGTGCGTGATCTCGGCTTTATCGGCTTCGACGATCTTGTGAAGGACTTCCTGCGGATTTTTGTAGCGCGTCTGGACGCCTTCGAGATTGAGGACGGCCAGGCCGCCGAGCTTGCTCATCTCGATGGCGAAACGGACATCGACGACCCCATCCATTGCGCTGGCGAGAATCGGAATTTTGAATTCAAGCGGTTCGGCGTCGCGCCGGGGCAATCGCCAGACGATATCGACCTCGTTCGGATTGATCGTGACGCGTCCAGGTACGAGCGCGATCTCGTCGAACCCGTAGGTGACGCGAGCTTTTCGATTACGGCCAATCCACATTCCCATGATTAAATCTGTTCCGGTCTAAATCGTTCGTTCAAGCTGCCGCAGCGTGGACACCGCGGAAGCAAAGCGTCCGTTCGGTCCTCAAATTCGAACGCGCAAATCACGCATCGCAACCGATAACGCAAAGCGCGACGCTCACGGCGGCGGCGATTCCACTCGCCTAATATCCAGAGCAGAAAAACCGCCGCAAGAAAAACCAACAGATAGATCGTGACCAGGGCGGAGAGGCTGACTCGAATCACGGCGTGCTCTTGTTTGGGCCGGGCGAGGGAGGCGCCGTGATGTCGTTTCCCCATTCGACTGTCGCGGTGCCCCAGATGAGGTCATTTGCGATTTGCGATTTGCGATTTGCAATTGGGGAGAAACGAGAGAGAGCCAGATATTTTCTTGCCTGATCGTCGAGCGCCGCGTCGCCGGAAGAGGTCTGGAGAAAGCAATGGCGCACTTCGCCTTTGTCGTTAACAGCGATTCGGAATTGCGCGGCCTGCGGCGATTCGCGACCGGAAGCGGCGAACTTCATTTCGAGGCCCTGCACGGTTCCGAGTGCCTCGAGTTCGGACGAGAACTGCAGAGTTGTCGGCGAGATCTTTGGCGTGGCTTGGGTTTGCGCTGAAGGCCGCTCGACGGGGGCAGGGGGACGGGCGCTCGGCACGCTCAAGTCGGGAGCAGCGGCCGGCGCTTCGCGGAGGGCCGGCTGGCGACCCAGATAAGAAGGCGCGTGCTGGATTGTCGGCATGACGAGAGACTTGGCGTCGGGAGGCGGCTGGGTGGTTGAGGCGAGCGCCGGATCTTCCGCCTCCAACCAACGAAGGAGAACGCGGCCTTCATCGGTGTTCGGTGAGATCAGGCTGACGCGTCCCGGCGGCGGTAAAAGAGCGACGGCCGGCGGATAGACGATTTGAAAAACGTAGAACCCGAAAGCGTGCAACGCGAGGGAACCGAAAAGAAATCCAGCGAGGGCGAGCTTGCGTTGCCGGCGTGGGCCCCACGCGAAAATCAGGCCGAGATCATTCTCGGAAACGAGGGGCGTGCTCACTTGGGTGGGGTCGTGGCCAGGGCCACGGATGTGATTCCGTGCTCGAGCGACAAATTAGTGACTTCCACGACGAGCGCATACGGCGTCAGGCGATCGGCCTTGATGATGATCGGACGTCCCTCTTTTTTCGCGGCATCGAGCAATGGCCCCAACTGTTCGAGAACCACTTTTTGATCGCGAAAATAAATCGCGGGAGCGGGGCCGCCGGTGATACTGATGATCTGCGGATTAATTTGCGGGCCAAGAGTGAAGCGCGACAACGGCACGGAAACCGAAATGCCCGGCTGCAGGATGAAGTTCGAACTCAGCAGCAGAAAAAAAATCAAAAGGAAAACGACGTCCAGCATCGGGATCGCGGCGAGCCAGCCGAAATGATATTCCTTTGTTCGGGAAAGCTTCATGCAGCGAACGGCCAGCCGGCCGATGATAAATTAACGCGCTTCCCGTTCTTCGTCGGCGGGCGCCTGGAAGCTGATGATGTCGCTCATCGGCTCGCGGTCCGTCAACATATGGACCACTTCGATCCCGGCGCGTTCCATTTCGTGCATCAGCGAATTCACGCGGGAAGAAAGATAGCTGTAGGCGACGAAAGTCGGAGTGGCGACGACGAGTCCGGCCGCGGTGGTGAGCAGGCTCTTGTAAACGCCGGTGGAAAGTTCCGTTACGCTGGCATAGCCGCCGTTGGAGGAAAGCGTGCCGAATGCGTCGATCATTCCCGCGACCGTTCCGAGCAGACCGAGGAGCGGCGCCAGATAAGCGAGCGTGGCGAGGACGCCGAGGAAGCGTTCGAGCTTCGGCACCTCGAGTTGGCCGGCTTCCTGTACGATCTCGCGCAGTTCAGCGCGCGGCGCATCATGCCGGATGATGGCAGCATGGATAACGCGCGCGACCGGGCCCGGCGTGCCGGCCGACTCATGCAATGCCTCAGCGAAATTGCGGCGCCGCACCAGGTTCGAGAGGCCCTGGAGAAATTCGCCTACGTGAATCGTGGCGCGATGTAAATAAAAGAGGCGCTCGGCGAAAACCGCGATGGCAATGACGCTGCAAAAAAGGATGGGCCACATCAGCAGGCCCCCCTTCTGGATGTAGTCGATCATCGAAAGCTGTCTTAGCCGCCTTTGGCTCTCGTGGCAAGCCGGGAAGCGCGCGCCGACCACCTATCGGGCGTAATTGCTCTTCCGAGTGGGAGTCGGAGACGGAGTCGAAGAAGTAATGCCCCCCGCTGTGCGTACAATTTTGCCCGCCGCGTCGTAGACGGTGTAACCCGTCTGCTTTCCGTTTTTGTCGTAGTCGTAAACAATCTTGTTTCGGACCACGTCGCCCTGGCCGAGTTGAATTTCCTGGCTGAGTCTGCCGGCCGCATCGTACTTATAGAGAGTCCTGAAACGGAACAGGTCGTCCGGCCCATAGACTTCTCCGCTCGCGAATCGGCCGGCATCATCTAGAACGTAACGGATCCGTCCCACTAATTTCTTATCCTTGCCGGTGGTCGTCGCGGTGGCCTTGTGATGCGCGGAATCGAATTCGTAAACGGTCCGGGAACCGTCGGCGTTTATGGAAACCGTCACCCGCACTGAGTCGGCGGTGGAATCCAGCAATTGGCCATAGGCGAACGTGGCGATGCCGATAAATCCGCCGATGAGACCGGCGGCAAGCGAACGGGCCAACATGGGCCAGCCTAACGCGAGGGAAAAAGGGCGCAAAGCGGCATTAATTTTTATTGACCCTCGGTACGGAAAGTGGTTAGAAGTGGGGGGTAGTGGATTGAAATGGAACGATTATCCGCTGGAGTATGCACGACGATTCACAACCCCAAAAATTCTTTGCCGGCGAATTCCGTCATTCCATCGACGAAAAAAACCGGATCACCATTCCGTCGCGTTGGCGCCAGGGTAAGGGCGAGGAATTTATCATTCTGCCCGAACCGCAACACCAATTTCTTCTGGTCATGTCGCAGGAGGAATTTGCCCGCATGAGCGCGCAAGCCGAAGCCCATAGCGCCGTTTCAGCGCGGGACCGGCGCGTTTTCTTGCGCCACCTCCATTCGCGCGCCGAGCACGGTTCGTCCGACAAGCAGGGCCGGCTCGTTCTGCCCGAAGATATTTGCCGGCAGCTTGGATTGAAGGACGAAGTCGCGCTGGTAGGCGGCCGCGGCCGTTTTGAAATTTGGAATCTGCAGAAATGGAAGCGCGCTCACGAAGAAGAAACCGCGACCTATCAACACGTCGCGAACGTAATCGGGCTGTAGCGATCGTCTTTGGAAAATGATTAACGCGTTGCTGTTTGAACGGCCGGTCTGGTTCGCGACCGGTCCAGTGGAGATCGAGGAGGAGGCGCAGGAAATGGAGGACTTCACCTATCATCGTCCCGTGCTCGTGACGGAGGCGGTCGAGCTGCTCGCGCCGCGCGCGGGCGCTTTGGTCGTCGATGCCACCTGCGGCGGGGGCGGACATACCGCGGAAATTCTACGGACGGGCGCCGATGTTCTGGCGCTCGATCAGGATCCGGATGCGATCGAACACGCAGGCGAGAGGCTGTCCCCGTTCGGCGCGCGCGTCACTTTGCGGCAGGCAAACTTTCGCGATGCGGGGAAGGTGCTCGATGAATTGGGGATCGTCGGCATCGGTGGTGCGCTGCTCGATCTCGGCGTCTCTTCCCGCCAACTGGAGAATGCGGTCCGTGGTTTCAGCGTCATGCGCAACGGTCCACTCGATATGCGAATGGATCCGCGCCGCGAGCTGACGGCGGCGACGGTCGTTAATTCCTACAGCGAAGAAGATCTGACCCGGCTTTTCCGCGATCTGGGTGAAGAGCCTGCCGCGCGCCGCATTGCCAGCCAGCTGGTCAAGCTTCGCAAGGTGTCTCCGTTTCAGGACACGCTCCAATTGGCCAAGGCGATCGAGAAGATTGTCTGGCGTCACGGGCGCCGCCATCCGGCAACGCAGGTCTTTCAGGCGTTGCGCATGGAGGTAAACGACGAACTCGGCGCGCTAGAAGAAGGCTTGCGCGTGCTGACCAAGCGGCTCGAGCCCGGCGCACGTTTCGCGGTCATCACTTTTCATTCTCTCGAGGACCGGATCGTCAAGAATTTCTTCCGCGACCGGAGCCGCGAGTGGCTGGATCGGCCGGAATGGCCGGAGCCGCAACGCAATCCCGATTTCACTTTCCGTCTGATCACAAACAAGCCGGTCGAGCCGGGCGAAAACGAGCAACGCCTCAATCCGCGTTCGCGCAGCGCGAAGTTGCGTGTTGCCGAAAAAATATAATGCACGCGCCGCGCCGAAAGACTTTCAACTCAGTCAACGCCGCGTCGCTGGTGCGCTGGATCCTGCTCACCTCGTTTCTCGCGGTGACGGGGTTGATTTACGTTTTCCTCACGCTTCAGCTCTATCATCTCGGCGATCGCAAGAAGGCGCTCGAAAATGAGCTGACCAGCCTGCGCTCGCAAAACGATGTCGCCAGCGTGCAGATCGCGGCGTTGACCTCGCGCTCGGCCATGCAGCGCCGGCTCAAGGAAGGTTATTTGAAAATGATCCCGATCGCCGAGCAAAACATCGTGCGGTTGAGCGCGCCCCCGCGTGCGCCCGGAGAAGACGCGGTCCAACCGGTCGCGAACAAACGTGCCGGCAGATGAAGTGGAACAGCCGGATTCGTTGCGCGCTGGTCTGCCTCGCGTTCACGGCTTTGTTCAGCGCCTTTTCCTTCCGGCTCGTTTATCTGCAGATGATCAAGCACGACGAGTACGCCGGACTCGCCGCTGAAAAACACGTCTACAAACAATCGATCTTCGCCGAGCGCGGCACGATCCTCGATGCGAACAACGAAGTCCTCGCCCACAACACGCCGGTGGAAACCGTCGTGGCCGACGCGACGCACATAAACAATCGCGACGCGCTCATCGCGCTGCTACAGCAGGCGCTCGAAATTCCGAAGAGCGAACTGCTCGAGAAATTACAGGGCGACCGGCGCTACATCGTCCTTCAGCGCGAGGTGCCCCTCGCCGCCGCGATGGCGTTGAAGGAAAAACTGCGCGCGCAGAATTTGCGCGGCATTTATTTCGAGCGCGACACCACCCGCATCTATCCCAATGGCTCGATGCTCTGTCACGTCATCGGGTTCACCGACTTCGAGCATCGCGGCATCCAGGGGGTGGAGTCTTCCATGGAAGAATATCTGCACGGCCAGGATGGCTACCGTTACATCGAGCACAATCGCGCCGGCCAGGAAATGGTCCTTTACCGCGGCCAGGAGCGCACTCCGCGTGACGGCTACCAGGTCCACCTGACCGTCGATCTCAATTTGCAAAACATCGTCGAGAACGAAATCGACGCAGCCATGCGCGAATACAATCCGCAAAAGGCCACGATCATTCTGATGCGGCCGCAGACCGGCGAAATTCTCGCGATGGCGAACCGGCCGAACTTCGATCTCAACCTGCGCGCGGATGCGAAACCGGAGCAGATGAAAAACCGCGCCATCATCGACATGATGGAACCGGGTTCCACTTTCAAGATCGTCACCGCCGCCGCGGCGCTGAACGAGCGCAAAGTCCGGCCGGATACCACGATTTTTTGCGAGAACGGCATCTGGAATTTCGGCGGCCGCCCGCTGCACGACCACAGAGCTTATGGGGAGCTCAGCGTTCAGGACATTCTCGTGAAATCGAGCAACATCGGCGCGGCGAAACTGGCGGTCTCGATCGGCGAACAAAAATTTTACGAATACATTCGCCGTTTCGGGTTCGGCGATCGGACGGGCATTGAACTACCGGGCGAGATCCCGGGCGTGATTCGGCCGCCGCAATCGTGGAGCAAGATTTCTATCACGCGCATACCCATGGGACACGAAGTCGCCGTGACGCCGTTGCAGATGACGGTGGCGATGGCGACGATTGCGAACGGCGGCAAACTCGTGACACCGCGGATCGTGAAATCGGTCACGACCTCGGAGGGCAAGATCGTCAGCACATTTTCGCCGGTCGTGTTGCGCCAGGTCATTTCGCCGGAAACGGCCGCGCAGGTCGGGAACGCGTTGCGTGGCGTCGTAAGCGATCGCGGAACGGCGGCGGCCGCGGCGGTCCCTGGTTTTTCCATCTCCGGCAAGACCGGCACCGCTCAAAAAGTGGATCCGAAAGGCGGATACGAGCAGGGAAAATATGTCGTGTCGTTCTCGGGTTATTTGCCTTCGGAGCATCCGGAGTTTGTCGGACTGGTGGTGCTCGACGACGCCAAAACCTCGAGGCCGGAGCTGAATTACGGCGGGCTTGTCGCCGGTCCAATCTTCGCGCACATCGCTGAGAAGGCCGCGCGTTATCTCGATCTGACGCCGCGCGAGGAAGTCAGGAAAGCGACCGCCGTCGATCGAGTAGCCTTAACCAATGCGCCCCGCCGCTGAGCGTATTGCGCCCGCCTGACTACATCGCATGCAGCTCAAAACACTCGTCGCTGCCATCTCCCCCCGCCAAATCATCGGGCCGCTTGATCGCGTCGTGGAAGGCATCGCGTATGACTCGCGGCGTGTCCAAAGGAATGGTCTTTTCGTCGCATTGCGCGGGGAAAAAAGCGATGGCCATCAATTCATCGAGCAAGCCGTCGAGAAAGGCGCATCGGTCATCGTGACGGAGGAAGAAATTCAACACGCGCGCGCCACCTGCGTCGTGGTCGAGAATACGCGGCCGGCCCTGGCGGATCTCAGCGCCGCTTTCTACGAATACCCGACGCGCCGTCTCAAACTCGCCGCCGTTACCGGAACGAATGGTAAAACGACGACGACGTTTTTGTTGAAACACATCTGCGAGAAAACCGGATGGCGCTGCGGCCTGCTCGGAACCGTCCGCTACGAAATCGCGGACCGCGTTTTGCCCGCGGTCCGGACGACGCCGGAAGCGCTCGATGTGCAGGAATTGCTCGCGCAGATGGTCAACGCCGGATGCAAAGCGGCAGCGATGGAAGTTTCATCCCATGCGCTCGCCCAGGATCGAACCCGCGGACTGGAATGGGACGTCGCGGTCTTCACGAACCTGACCCAGGATCACCTCGATTTTCATGGAACGATGGAGAGTTATTTCGACGCGAAGACGAAACTCTTCACCGGCCTCGCGGAACAGAAAACGAAGACGAACGCGGCCGCGGTAATCAACATTGACGATCGCTACGGTGCGCAGTTAGTCGATCGACTGGAGAAGTTGGACAAGAAAATTCCAGTGATCACGTACGGCGTGAGCGCGCGGGCCGATTTCCGGGCGTCCAATTATCACGCGGAATTTGCCGGCACTTCCTATCAGCTCGACGCGCGTGGGAAAAGCTATCTCGTGCGGGTGCCGCTGATCGGGCGATTCAACGTCGCGAACTCCATGGCGGCGTTGGCGGCGGCGTCGAGCCTCGGCATTAATTTGCGCGAGGCGATCCTGAGTCTCTCGCGATCGCCCCAGGTTCCGGGACGCCTCGAAGCCGTTCCCGCGAAACGACAGTTCCAGGTTTTTGTCGATTACGCGCACACCGATGATGCCTTGCTTAATGTTCTCAAGACCCTGCGCGAACTCTCGCCGAGAAAACTGATTGTCGTTTTCGGTTGCGGCGGCGACCGCGACAAGCAGAAGCGCCCATTGATGGCGCGGGTCGCCGATCAGAACGCCGACTACAGCATTATTACCTCGGACAATCCGCGAAAGGAAGATCCCGACGCGATCATTGCCGACGCTGAGAAAGGTTTTCGCTCCGATCGCTACGAAAAAATTTCGGACCGCGCGAAAGCGATCGCGCGCGCCATCGAACTCGCGCAACCGCGCGACATCGTCCTGATCGCCGGCAAAGGCCACGAGAGCTACCAGGAATTCGCCGATCACACGGTGCCGTTCGACGATATCCAGGTCGCCCGGCAGGCGCTGGAAAATCGTCCGCTGGAATTTGGAACATGACGCCCGCGCTTTCACTTCGCCAAATCGCGGAATTCGCCGGTGGAACGTTATCTGCCCCCGATCCGGGCGCGACGGTTTCGAAAATCAGCACGGATTCTAGAACGCTTCAGCCGGGCGATCTCTTCATTCCATTGCGCGGTGAGAATTTCGACGGCCACAAATTTGTCGAGCAGGCCAGCGAACGCGGCGCGGCCGGCGCGATGATAGAAGCGAGCTGGAATGGCACGACCCCAAAAAGTTTTGCGTTGATTCGCGTGCCCGACACGCTCGCCGGGTATCAAAACCTCGCGGCAAACTACCGGCGGTCGCTGCCGCTCAAGGTGATCGCGATCACCGGCAGCAATGGGAAAACCAGCACGAAAGATTTTGTTGCGGCAACACTCGCGAAAAAATTTCGAGTCACAAAAACAGAAGGCAATTTCAACAACCACGTCGGCCTTCCCCAGACCATGCTCGCGGCGAACGCGGATGATGAAATTGCCGTTTGGGAAATCGGGATGAATCATCCAGGCGAGATCGCCGCGCTTGCGAAGCTCGCGGCGCCGGATGCCGGCATCATTACGAATGTCGGTCTCGCGCATATCGAATTCATGGGGAGCCGCGAAGCGATCGCGACGGAAAAAGGCGCCCTGGCCGAAGCGGTCGGATCGGAGGGCACTGTGATTCTGAACGCGGACGATCCGCTCAGCCAAAGCATCGCTCAACGCACGCACGCAAAGATCATTCTGGCTGGAATCGAAAACGGTTCGGTCCGCGCGACCGAGGTGCGGCAGAGCGCGACCGGATCGGAGTTCACCATTCTGGAAGGGGCGCATCGGTGCCGAGGGCAATTGCCGGTGCCCGGCATACACATGGTGCAAAATGCGATGCTCGCGGTTGCCGCCGGGCGCGCCTTCGGTCTTTCGCTTGAGGAATGCGCCGCGGGACTCGCCTCCACTCCGCTCACGAAAGCGCGACTCCAGATCAAGGAGATCAACGGCATTCAGTTTATCGACGATAGCTACAACGCGAATCCCGATTCGATGAAAGCCGCCTTGCGCACCCTCATCGAACTCGGTGCCGATGGCCGGCGGATCGCAGTGCTCGGCGAAATGGGTGAGCTGGGCGAGGAATCGGAAAGCGGCCATCGCGAAGTCGGAGAAGCGGCCGCGGAGCTCGGTGTTGATGAATTGATCGCAGTCGGGACAACCGGAGCGGAGATAGCGCATGCGGCGCGCAAGGCCGGCCTGAAAAAAACGGTCGCGGTAGATGCGCCGGAAGAGGCCGCGGAGCTGCTCGCACAGGGTGCGCGCGCAGGCGATTTGATTCTCGTCAAAGGAAGCCGCTCGGCGCGGATGGAGCGGGTGCTGGAAGCATTTTCGAATCTCCAGCCGGCCAACGGAGGAACCTCGCCATGATGTATTATCTTCATCGGCTGAGCGAGGACCTGAAAGGGTTCAACGTCTTCAATTATGTGACATTCCGTGCCGTGGCGGCGGCGGTGACCGCTTTCGTTCTCTCACTCGCGTTCGGTAATTTCGCCATCCGAAAACTGATCTCGCTCAAAGCCGGCCAACCGATCCGGACCGCTGATGAGGTGCATAAGCTCGCCGAATTGCACAGCAGCAAACAAGGCGTGCCGACCATGGGTGGCGTGCTCGTCATCGGCACGGTCGTGACTTCGAGCGTGCTCTGGGCGCGGCCGGATAATCGTTTCGTCTGGCTGGCGCTTTTCAGCATGGTCTATCTCGGCGTCCTCGGGTTTGTGGATGATTATCTGAAGGTCGTGAAGAAAAATTCCGACGGCATCAGCGGCCGTCTGAAATTGGTTTTCCAAATCGCCCTCGCCGTGATCGTCACCGCCGTTTTCCTGACGAATCCTCTGATCGAGGTGCAGGCGCGGTCGCTGTATCTGCCATTTTTCAAGGCGCCGGTCATCGACAACATGGGGTGGTTTACCCTCGCGTTTTTCGCGCTCGTCATTGTCGGTTCGTCGAACGCCGTGAATCTCACGGACGGTCTCGACGGTCTCGCCATCGGCTGCACGATCACGGTCGCGTTTGCCTACGCTTTACTTTCCTATGCCGCGGGCAATTTCCGGATCGCGGAATATTTGCAGGTCCCGTTCTATCCCTACACCGGCGAGCTCGCCGTCGTCTGCGCCGCGCTCGTCGGAGCAGGGCTTGGATTTCTTTGGTTCAACTGTCATCCGGCCAAAGTCATCATGGGCGACACGGGCGCGCTCGCGATCGGCGGCATGATTGGCGTGATCGCGATTTGCTGCAAACAGGAGCTGCTCCTCGCCGTCGTCGGCGGCGTCTTCGCGATCGAAGCCCTTTCGGTAATTCTTCAGGTCCTCAGCTTTCGGCTGACCGGCAAACGCATCTTCGCGATGTCGCCGCTCCATCATCATTTCGAATTGAGCGGCTGGAAGGAAAACACCGTCATTGTGCGCTTCTGGATTTTGTCTGCCGTCTTTGCGCTGCTCGGATTGGCCACGCTGAAGCTGAGGTAAATGTGAAATACCAGGGGAAAAAAGCTGCGGTGTTGGGAGCGGGACTGAGCGGGACAGCGGCCGCCCTTCTTCTCCGAAGCGAAGGCGCCGAGGTCACCGTGCTCGACAGCGCCGAAGAGAAAACTTTGCTGAAATCGACGATCGAAAATCTGCGCGCGCAGGGTGTGACCGTTCGTTGCGGGCGGGCGGCTGAAAGCGATTCATCGCCCTTCGATTTTGTGGTCCTGAGTCCCGGCATCGATCCGATCTCACGACTCGCGACAAATTTTTCGTCGCGCAAAATCGAGACGATGGGCGAGCTCGAATTGGGTTGGCGCTCCGTCGATGTACCGGTCATCGCGATCACCGGGACGAATGGGAAGACGACGACAACGGAGCTCCTCGCGCAAATGTTGAATGCGTGCGGCCAACGCACGATCGCCTGCGGCAATATCGGCAAGCCGCTCTCCGAAGTGGCGCTGGAAGATCGCGATCTCGACGTGCTGACCGTGGAAGTGAGCTCGTTTCAGCTCGAGACGATCCGAACCTTCCGGCCTTCCATTAGCGTCTGGTTGAATTTCGCGCCGGACCATCTCGATCGTTATCGCTCCGTGGCCGAATACCGCGCGGCGAAGCTGCGCATTTTCGAAAACCAAACCTCGGACGATGTCGCGGTGCTCAATGCCGGCGAAACGCTGCCGAAAATCGCCGCCCGGACGGTGACGTTCAGCGCCTACACGGACCAGTCGGATTTTCGCCTCGAAGGCGGCTCGATCGTTTACCAAAACGCTCCGGTTCTGCGGATGGCGGATACGAAACTGCGCGGCTCGCACAACATCGAGAACCTGATGGCAACGCTGGCCGTCGGTTTGGCGCGCGGTTTGTCGTTCGAGGAAATGCTGCCGCCGCTTTGTGCCTACGAACCGCGTCCGCACCGCTGCGAATTCGTCCGCGAAATCGGCGGCGTGACTTACGTGAACGATTCGAAAGCGACGAATCTGGCCGCGGTCGAAAAGGCGCTGCTCGCGCAGAACAAAAACGTGATCCTGATCGCGGGCGGAAAGGACAAGGGATTCACCTTCGAAACTTTGCGGCCGCTCGTTTCAGAAAAGGCGCGGGCCGCAATCCTGATGGGTGAGATGGCAAAGCGCATCGCGCAGGATTGGGAAGGCGTGCCTTCCCAGATCGCGAATTCGCTGGCTGACGCAGTCGAGCGCGCGCACGCGCTCGCGGAACCAGGCGAAGTCGTCCTGTTTTCTCCCGGCACTTCTTCGTTCGACATGTTCAAAAGTTACGCCGATCGCGGCGATCAATTCCGTGCCCTCGTTAATGCGCTGCCCAAATGAAATCATGAAACTACCCAAACTTCTTACCCGCAAGAAACTGCGCGCCGCGACGGCGCGTAGATCTCTTGGCGTGCCCGACGAGATGGATTACGAAGAGATGTCGGAGCCGAACATGAAGCTCTCGCGCGCTCTGCTGATCGTGCTCGTTCTTCACGTTGTCGCGGTCGCCGGCATCATCGCGTTCAACACGATCAAGTCGCGGCAGGGTCCACTTCCACCAATCTCCAGCGCGACGGTGACTCAAAGTACGACGGCGAAGTCGAATCCACCGGCGGTCGCTTCCTCTGAGGTCGCATCCGCGCGAAAGGATGAAACAGCTTCTGCGCGCACGACGACGAAACCCGTCGCGAAAGAAGAGAAAAAAACCGATCGACCGAAGACGGAAAGTACGGCTCCGAAAGCCGACGCCGCCAAGACCTACGTCGTCGCCAAAGGGGATAATCCGGTCACGATCGCGCGGAAATTCAAAATTCCTTACGACCAATTGCTGGCCGCGAACAATATCGAGGACCCACACAAACTTCGCATCGGGCAAAAGCTGATCATCCCGACCAAAACGGTTAAGCCCAAGAAGTCGGCTGAATAGCGAGGGCCACTCGTATGCTGCGCGAAGCCCAAGCCATGCTCATTTTGTGCGAACGCGCGCGGGGGAAAAACTTCCTTCCGCCGCCGCCACCGCCTCCGTCCGATTAGATGCATCGCAAGAGCGCCCATTTTCTCTTCGTGGCCGTTCTGGGCATGCTGGTCATCGGCATCGTCATGCTTTTCAGCACGAGCGCCTTTGCCCGGGACAGTCACGGCGACGTGTATTTTTTCATCAAACGCCAGGCGGTCTGGCTCGCGGTCGGCCTGGTGGCATGCACGTTTGCCGCCGTGGTGGATTATCATTTCTGGCAGCGCACCTGGTGGATCTGGTTCGGGCTCGCGCTCGTCACTCTGGCTTTTTGTTTCGTTCCTCATTTCGGGATGCGGATTAACGGATCGCGCCGCTGGGTTGGCCTTGGCCCGGTCACGTTTCAGCCGTCGGAGATCGCAAAAGTTGCCGTCGTCTTTTTCCTGGCCTCGTGGTTTGCCGCTCGTGAAAAGGAAAGCGGCCGCTTGCTGCAAGGGTTCGTCATTCCTTTTGCCATCGTGTCGACGGCCTTGACGCTGATTGTGATGGAAGTCGATCTCGGCACGACCGCGCTGATCGGCGGCACCATGTTCGTCATGATGTTCGTGGCCGGAACGCATCCGGTGCTGCTCGGTTTGCTCTCGTTAGGCGGGGTGGGTGGAATTCTGTTCGTCGCCACCCAGATGTCGGAGCGGATGGGACGGCTGGCCGCATTCATGGATCCGGAGCGCTTCAAGGATGACGCCGGTCTGCAACAAATGCAGGCGTTGATCGCCTGGGGCAGCGGCGGCATGGAAGGGCTCGGCCTCGGCAATGGCCGGCAAAAAATGCTTTATCTCCCTTACGCGCACACCGATTTCATTTTTCCAATGATCGGCGAAGAGCTCGGCTTGCGTGTCAGTCTGCTGGTCGTGTTTTTGTTCGTCGTCATCATCGTGTCGGCGATGATGATCGCGCTGCATGCGAAGGACCGGTTCGGTTTGCTCCTCGGCTGCGGCATCGTCTCGCTTCTTGGATTGCAAGCCGCGGTCAACATCGGCGTGACGACATCACTCTTGCCGAACAAGGGTTTGCCGCTGCCGTTCGTGAGCTACGGCGGATCGAACCTGGCCGCGTGCCTTTTCGGGATCGGGTTGCTCCTAAACATCTATCGCCAGGGCGTGCTCGAACCCGGCAACAAAAAGCGCGCAGTGATCCGGGCGCGCACCACACCGAGAATCTGATGCGACATATAGGTCATATAAGTCACATAGGTCCTATTCGATGAACACGGTGATCGCATGCGGTGGCACAGGCGGCCATCTGTTTCCGGGACTCGCCGTCGCGGAAGTTTTGCGCGCGCGTGGTCACGAAGTGCTGCTTTTCGTCTCCGAAAAGGAAATCGATTCGCTCGCGCTCGCGGGCCGCGCGGAATTCCGCTTTCACAAGCTGCCGACGATCGGCCTGCCTTCGCCGTTTTCGCCGGCGATTTTCGGGTTTGCCCGCCGGTTCGCCGAAAGCCTTCGAGTTTGTCGCGGCATTTATCGGAAGTTCAAACCGCACGCGATCCTTGGCATGGGCGGATTCACTTCCACGGCGCCGGTGCTTGCAGGAAAAATGCGCGGCATTCCGACGTTCATCCACGAATCGAACGCGATCCCCGGAAAGGCGAATCGGCTCACCGCGCGAATGGTGCGTGCCGTTCTGCTCGGGTTCAAGGAATGCGCGCCTTACTTCTCGAAGGTTCCCACCGAGGTGACCGGCACGCCGATTCGCAAGGAACTCCAGCGGATCGACCGAAGCATCGCGCGGCAACGCCTCGGTTTGCACGAAGATCTCCTTACGCTTTTGGTCATGGGCGGAAGCCAGGGCGCGAGCGGAATTAATCAGGCCATGATCAAATCGCTGCCCTTGCTCCAAGGTGCGTCCATTCAAGTGATCCATCTTTCCGGCGCGCGCGACGAACGCTTGGTGGCCGATAATTATCTGCGCGAAAAAATTCCGGCGCACGTGGCTGGGTTTCATCACGCGATGGAGGAAGTTTACAGCGCGGCGGACTTCGCGATCGCGCGCTCAGGCGCGGCGAGCCTGGCAGAGCTGGCGGCATTTTCTCTGCCCGCGATTCTCATTCCTTTTCCCTACGCGGCCGAAGATCATCAAACGAAGAACGCGGAGATTTTCGCTCGCGCCGATGCGGCTCTCATTCTAAAGGAATCCGATCTCGCGGGCGATTTGCTCGCCCAAAAAATTCGGGAGCTGATCGACGATCCGAACAAACTGCGGCGGATGGCGGAAAATTCCGCGCGCCTCGCGCCGAAAAACGCAGCCGCGCTCGTGGTCGAAACGATGGAAAGGTATACGCAATCCAATCATGATGCTCGCCTCTGAAATCGATCTGCCCCAGATGCTCACGCGCGAGCATCATCGGATCCATTTGATCGGCGTGGCCGGGAGCGGCATGAGTGGGATCGCGGCCCTGCTGCTCGAGCTCGGGCACGACGTGAGTGGTTCCGACAAGGTCGGCTCGCTCGAGACGGACCGGCTCCAGCGCCTCGGCCTCCACTTTCACCCGCAACATCGGGCGGATGACGCCGCCGACGTCGAGCTGGTGATTTATTCTTCCGCGATCAAGGAGGACAATCCGATCCTCGCAAGCGCGCGCATTGCCGGCAAACCGCTCGTGCGGCGCGCGCAAGCGCTCGCCGCCATCATGGCGGGCAAGCGCGGGATCGTGATCGCCGGCATGCATGGCAAGACCACCACTTCCGCGATGGCGGCGCACGTCTTGCGCGAAGGCGGCGTGCATCCGTCGCACTATGTCGGCGCGGAGATTCCGCTGCTCGGCTCGAACGCGCACTGGGACCGGCGCGGAGAATATTTTGTCGCGGAAGGCGACGAGAGCGACGGCACGCTGCGTTTTTTCAGGCCGGAACATGCACTGATCCTGAACATCGAGGAAGAACATCTCGATTTTTATGCCGACCTCGCCGCGATCGAAACCGTCTTTTCCCAATTGCTCGACCAAACGACCGGCTCGGTTTTTTATTCCGCGGATGACGAGCATGCTGCAAGGATTTGCCGGAAGCGACCGCGTTCCATCTCCTTCGGCTTCGCGTCGAATGCCGATTACCGCGGCACCGACATCGATCTTCAGGATTTCACTTCCGTTTTTTGCATCTATCGCCGGGGAGAAAAGCTCGGTGACGCGGTGCTGAACGTTCCGGGCCGTCACAACGTGAGTAACGCGCTCGGCGTGATTGCACTCGCCACGGAGCTCGGCATTCCCTTCGACAAAATCGCCGCTTCGCTGCGCCGGTTCGAACACGCGCGCCGGCGATTCGAAATCAAATATCAAAGCGAGCGCTTTCTGCTCGTGGACGACTATGCGCATCATCCCACCGAAATCCGGGCGACGTTGGCGACGGCGAAATCAGCGGGACGCAACCGGGTCCTGACGATGTTTCAGCCGCACCGTTATTCGCGAACCAAAGCGTTGCGCCGCGAATTCGGGCGCGCCTTCGAAAGCGCCGATCGGGTTGTCGTGACTGATGTTTATCCCGCGAGCGAAGCGCCGCTTCCCGGCATCACCGGTCAAACCATCGCGGATGAAATCACGGCGCAGGGTCATGGCGGCGCGAGCTATCAGCCGCGCCTGGATCGCGTTCATTATGATGTCGGGAACATGCTTGCGTCAGGCGATCTGATTTTGAGCCTGGGCGCGGGTAACATTCATGAGCAGCTTTCGCTTCTCGCCGCCGACCTCGTGATTGCCGAAAGGCTCAAAGCCATCGTCGGCGAGGATGGCGATGTGCGCCTTTACGAGCCGCTGGCGAAGCACACGACGCTGCGCGTAGGCGGGCCAGCGCAGTTCTGGGTAGAGCCGCGGACGGAAACCGCGTTTGCCGAACTGATCCGGTATTGCCGCAGCGAGAGCATCCCGCTGTTTATCATCGGACGCGGCTCGAACCTGCTGGTGCGCGATGGCGGAGTCCGCGGCGTCGTCGTGCATCCGAACGGCGGCGAGTTCGATAAGGTGGAAGCTTCCGGCAACGAAATTACGGCGGGCGTCGGAGCGAAACTCAAACAAGTCGCCTATGCTGGAAAAACCGCGGGCCTTGGGGGCTTGGAATGGATGGAGGGAATTCCAGGCGTCGTCGGCGGCGGACTCCGCATGAATGCGGGAGCGATGGGGGCACAGACTTTCGAGAATGTGGTCAGCGTTCGATATCTGGATAGCGAAGGCAACGCCCATACCAAAACGCCGTCGGAACTCGAGATTCATTACCGGCATGTTCCCTTGCTGGAACGCAACTACGCGGTTTCTGCGGTTTTTAAGGGGACGCCCGCGGCAGCGGAAGAAATTGAGCGCCGGCTCGATGAATCGCAGGAGAAACGCCGGACGACCCAACCGGCGGCGAAGAGTGCGGGATGCATTTTCAAGAACCCGGCGACAATTCCAGCGGGGAAATTGGTGGATGAGCTGGGACTGAAGAACACGCGGGTGGGAAATGCGCGCGTCTCGGAAGTTCACGGCAATTTTATCGTGAACGATGGCGGGGCTAGCGCGAGCGAGGTGTTGGAGTTGATCGCGAAAATCCAGGAGGTGGCGCGGACCAAACGCGGAATCGAATTGGAAACCGAAGTGCAAATCGTGGGGGAGGAAGCGTGAAGTTTGTTCCTGGGAGCGCACGCGACTCGCGTGCTGGCGATGGCGACCCCGCCATCGCGAACTTTTCCCGCGGCCAAAAATTGTTTCGGCGAGTCGCCAAAACCGGCACGCGAGTCGCGTGCGCTCCCCAGAACAAACGCGCGGCGTCACCGAGGTTTGAAGGGCAATCATGAAGGCGCTGCCAAAGAAGATTGCGGTGTTGATGGGCGGACCGGGCTCGGAGCGCGACGTTTCCATGGCGACCGGACGCGGCGTGGCCAAAGCTTTACGCTCGTTAGGCGCGAAAGTCGATGAAGTCGATGTGAAAGGCGCGGAGTTCGAGTTGCCCGCCGATGTAGAGCTCGCTTTCATCGCCCTTCACGGGACGTTCGGAGAGGACGGTCAGGTGCAACGAATCCTGGAAACCCGCGGCATTCCGTACACCGGAGAAGGCGTGGCCGAGAGCGAACTCGCGTTCGACAAGATTCGCTCCAAGGAATCTTTTCAACGCCACGGCGTCACGACGCCGTATTGGCAGATCATCACGCTGGGACAGCGGCCGACCATTCCCATCCCGTTCGTGATCAAAGCGCCCCGGCAAGGTTCGACGGTCGGTGTGCATATCATCAGAAACGAACGCGAAATCGAATCGGCCGTTGCCGACGCCGGCAAGTACGACCGCGAACTTCTCGTGGAAAAATTTATCGCCGGTCGCGAACTGACGATCGGAATCCTCGGAGATCAGGCGCTACCGATTTTGGAGATCATTCCGAAAGGCGGCTTCTACGATTTCACGAACAAGTATCCATTTCTGAATCCCGGCGGCGGCGGCGGGGCGGAGCATGTTGTCCCGGCGAAAATCTCCGAAGAGCAAACACGCGCGATCCAGGACCTGGCTTTGCGGGCGCATCGCGCGCTCGGGCTCCAGGTTTATTCGCGGGTGGACATCATGCTTCCGGAGAAAGGCGAGCCGAGCGTTCTGGAGGTAAACACGATCCCGGGAATGACGGAGGCGAGTTTGCTTCCGGAAGCGGCGGCCGCCGCCGGAATCGGCTATGCGGAGTTGTGCGCGCGAATCATCGAACTATCCGGGAAGCGAGGGTCGTCGAAATGATGAAGGCGAAGAATCAACGCCTCCGTCCGCGAAACGAGCGTGTCTCCAACACGCGGCAACGCCGACAGCAGCATCTCCTAGATGTCAGAGTGCGTTCGCACAAGGCAACCCGGCATCGCAATCGGCGCGTCCTCGTCATCGTTTCAAAAATCGCGCTGACTGGCGCGATTTGCGCCGCTCTCGTTCTCGGAGTCCGGTTCGGAGCGAAGCGTTTCTTTTTCGAGAATCCCGATTACCAACTCAGCCAGATAGAAGTGCAGACCGATGGAACCCTGCAGCGCGACCAGATTCTCAAGACCTCCAATTTGCACGAGGGCGAGAATATTTTTCTCGTGAATCTCGCGCAGGTGCACGATCGCCTCCAGCAATTGCCGCAGGTGGATGAAGTGCAGGTCATGCGCAAGATGCCGGGCGAGATCGACATTCGAATCGTCGAGCGCAAACCGATCGCCTGGATCACTTCGGACAAAACAATTTCCGATCCATTTGCCTCCGAGGTCGCTTTTCTGGTGGACGCGCGCGGGGTTCTCATGAAAGAAAAGAAGTTGTTGCCTGAATATCTCGGCCTGCCGCTGATCACGGGATGCACGAGCGAATCGCTCGAGGCGGGAAAAACCGTCGAATCATTCGAAGCGAAGTCGGCGCTCGAGCTTTTGCGACTGAGCACCCGCAGCTTCATGCAGACGCGCTTTCAAATCCGCGAGATCGATGTCTCGAAAGGTTACTGCCTGCTCGTTTCGGATAAGAACCATACTCGCGTCACCTTCGGTTTCGATAATCTCGAGACGCAATTGCAGCGCCTCGAGCAGTTCCTCGTTTACTGCGACGATTCGAAGCAGGAGCTCGGCACCGTCAATCTGCTGGTGCAGCGAAATATTCCGGTGACTTTCGCGAAGAATTCGGTGGAAGTAATCAATGACACAATCGACCCCGAGGGCGCGGAGCCGAGAATATTGAAGGCGATCCCCGTTCATCCAATGACAAAAACCGAATCGGCGCCGTCAAAGTCGCGTCCCGAAAAATCTCCCGTGCGAAAAGCAGTCCCGGATGCCGGTCGAGAAAGGAGCAAGCGAAATGGCAAGCAGTGATTTGATGGTTGGTCTCGAAATCGGCACCTCGAAGATATGTGTCGTCGTCGGCGAAGGCCGGCCGGACGGCACGATCAAGATTCTCGGCGTGGGCCAGGCGCCGTCGCGCGGTGTGCGCAAAGGCGAGATCGTCGATTTCGAAACGGCCATGAAATGCGTGCACGAAGCGGTGGTCGACGCGGAGACGAAAAGCGACGTGATGATCCGCAGCGTTTACGTCGGTGTCGCCGGCTCGCACATCCAGAGCTTCAATAATCGCGGCTCAGTTTCGCTTCCGGAAGAGCGCGACGAGATCGACGAGCAGGACATCGAGGATGTGAAGATCAACGCACGCGAAGTCAGCATTCCCGCGCACAACGCATTCCTGCATTCCATCATCCAGCATTATCACGTCGATGGTCAGGATGGCGTGCTCAATCCCGTCGGCATGCTCGGGCAAAAACTGGAGGCCGATTTCCACATCATCCACGGGGTGCGGACGCGTATTCAAAACACGATCCGCTGCATAAAGGAGTTGCCGCTCGAAGTCGAAGACGTGGTCTTCACCGCGCTCGCTTCCGCGCAGGTCGTGCTGACGCAGCACCAGAAAAATCTCGGCGCGCTCGTGATCGATATCGGCGGCGGAACGAGCGACTACATTTTATATGTGGACGGGGCGGTCAAACAAAGCGGCGTCCTCGGCGTCGGCGGCGATCATATCACGAACGATATCTCGATGGGGCTGCGGATCCCGATGACGCGGGCCGAGAAATTAAAAATCGAAGAAGGCAGCGTCACCCTCGGCAATTGTCTGCCGGGCGAAACGGTCCTGCTCAAGGATGATTCGGGTTTTGCCGGAAAGGAAATCGAGCGCGAGACGCTGAACACGATCATTCATCTGCGGCTGCGCGAGACCTTCGAGCTGCTGAAACGCAAGCTCGAAGAAGAACCGTTCATCAACTACATCGGCGAAGGCATTTTCATTACCGGCGGATGCAGCCACTTGAACGGCATCGATCATCTGGCCGAGGAAGTCTTCGAATTGCCGGCGCGCGTTGCTCACGCCCAGACGATGTCGGGCCTGACGAGCGCTTTCGAGAACCCGCAATTCTCCGCGGCGATCGGGCTGATCAAATACGCGCAAGCGATGCAGATCGACCGGCGGCCGCGTGGCGGCATCGGACGAATTTTCGGCAAGTTCTTCAGTGGGATGAGATCGTGAAAGCCGCGCTCTTCATGATTTGTCATCCCGAGCCGCGCAGACGGCGAGGGATCTCACAAGCGCTCAGTCGCTTCCGCGAAACAACACGCGTGCGCGTGACAGCACGCCTGTTGTTTGGCGATAGCCTGAATTGCAATTGTGAGGTCCCTCGGCGCGCTTCGCCAGCTCGGGATGACAGCTAATGAACGCAAACCAAAACCATCGCGCCTATGATTCAACTTAGCCGTAACTACAGCCTGCCGGAAAAGGCGGAGGAAGAAATCCCGATCAAGGTCGTCGGCGTCGGTGGCGCCGGCTCGAATGTCCTCGATCGCATGATGCTCGACGGCCTCGACAAGGCCGATCTGATCGCGATCAACACCGACGTGCAATCGCTCGCCAGCTCGGTGGCCACGCACAAAGTGCAGCTCGGGCGCACGGTCACGCGCGGTCTCGGCGCGGGCGGCGATCCCGAGGTTGGTTACAATGCCGCTTACGAATCGGCTGACGAACTCCGAGCCGCGCTGACGGACGCGCGCATGATTTTTATTTGCACCGGACTCGGCGGAGGCACCGGCTCCGGGGCTGCGCCCGCCGTTGCGCAGGTGGCGCGCGAAGCCGGTTCGCTCGTCGTTGTTTTCGCGACGATGCCGTTCGCATTCGAAGGAAAACGCCGCACCGCGCAGGCGCAGGAAGCGCTGGTGAAATTGCGCGAAAATTCCGATGCTGTCATTTGCTTCGAGAACGATCGGATGGGGGACATGGTTGCGCCGAAAGCAGGGATTCATCAGGCGTTCGCCGCTGCCGATGTCACGATCAGCCAGAGTGTGCGTTCGATCGTGAACTTGATTCAGCGTCCGGGTCTGATTCGGATCGGCTTCGACGATTTGCTCGCGGCGCTGCGCAGTCCGAGTGGCCGTTGCCTTTTTGGTTTTGGTGAATCGGACTCCGATAACCGCGCGCATGATGCGCTAACGCAGGCGCTGAAAAATCCGCTCATGGATCGCGCGCGGATGCTGGCCGATGCGTCGCATGTTCTCGTCCAGATCGCGGGCGGGCCGGGCATGACGCTGACGGAAGTCGAGATCCTGATGCAGGAACTCGGGCGTCACATTAGCGATCGCACCCAGATTCTATTCGGGACCGCCGTGGACGGACGGATGGGAAACCGGTTGAGCGTGACCTTGATCAGTTCGCTTTCGTCGGATGACGAAGCCGCGCCAGCACCTGCGAAGCCGGTGAGCAAGGCGAAACTCGCCAAGCGTCCGGCGCCTGAGCCGATAGTGCCTCCAGCGCCGCCAATCTGGGAAGAACGCGAGGAAGCTGCGCCTGCGTTTGTCGCGGAGGAACCTCTGCCGATTGTCGAACCGCCCGCGCTTGAGCCGGAATTAATTCAGGCCGACCAACCGGCAACTTACGAACCGGAACCAGCTCCCTCTGCTGAAGCGGCTGAGGATCCGTTTCTCGAAGAAGCGCCGCCACAGCCGCGCGTCATTCTTCCGAAGAAAAAGCCAGTGCCGTTCCAAGAGGCAAAGCCGGTCGTTGAAAAAAAGCCGCACGCGAAACAGGAAGTGATGCAATTCGAGCCGGTCACGCGCGGTCGTTTTGAGAAAAGCGAGCCGACGATCGTCGAGGGCCAGGATTTGGATGTGCCGACGTTTCTGCGAAAGAACGTCCGGATGAAGTAAGCCGCCTTCGGCGGATCAAGGAGCGGCGGTTTTCAACCGCCGACTTAAATAGGTCGGCGATTTGGAAATCGCCGCTCCTTGGTTTCGGAAGGACGCCTATCTCTTCATCAAGTCGAGCACGGCGCTTGTCATGCCGATGAGGCCGGTGCGAATGGTCGGCTCGGGCACGGGCGCGAACTTGCTCGAATGCAAACTCGGCAGCGTGGGCCCGCCGGGTTTCTTACTCTCGGCGACCTTCGCCGGATCGACCGCGCCGACACTGAACATGAATGCCGGGATCGAATGATCGGGCAGGCTGTATTCGCTGAAATCCTCGCCGCCCATTGTCGGATCCTTCAGGATCACGTTGTCGGCGCCGATCGCGACCTTAATCGCGGCCGAGACTCGTTTCGTTAGCTCGGGGTTGTTGTAGGTAGCCGGCGTGAATTCATTCTGACGCACCTTCACATCGGGCATTTTGTCCGGCGGCAAACCAGCGGCGGTCGCGCAGCCTTTCGCGATCCGATCGATCGCCGCCAGGACGACATCGCGCACATCTTTCTTATAAGTGCGCACGGTCAACTGCATCTTTACTTCATCCGAAATGATGTTGTGCTTCGTCCCGCCGTGAATGGAACCGACGGTGACCACGACGTCGTCATGCGGATTCGTCTCGCGGCTCGCGATCGTCTGCCAGGCGTTAATGATTTCCGCCGAAAGCACGACCGGGTCTTTCGTCTTGTGCGGATACGCGCCATGCCCGCCCATTCCTTTTACGCTCACGTCCACGGAATCGACATTCGCGTAGCAATAACCTTCCGTGACCCCGATCTGGCCGGTCGCGATCTCTGCGTCGTCATGCAAACCGAGCACGTAAGTCGGTTTCGGCCACCGGGTGTAGAGCCCGTCTTTTAACAACGCGCGTGCGCCGCCCACCGTTTCCTCCGCCGGTTGTCCGATGAAAATTATCGTGCCGTGCCATTTGTCTTTCAGCTTCCCGAGCGCGCGGGCCGTGCCGATAAAGGTGGACATGTGAATGTCATGGCCGCACGCGTGCATGACGCCGACGTCCTGGCCCGCGTCATTTTTGGTCGTGACCGTGCTCGCGTACGGAACGCCGGTTTCTTCGCGAACCGGCAACGCGTCCAGATCAGTGCGGATGGCGACCGTCGGGCCGTCGCCATTTTTCATTATGCCAATCACGCCGAAGCAGGGCAGCCCGGCCTGCTCGTACTTGCCGACGTGCTCGGTCACTTCGCAGCCGGCGGCCTTGAGTTCCTTCGCCACAATCGCGGCGGAGCGCTCTTCGTGGGTCGAGAGCTCGGGATGGCTGTGAAGGTCTTTATAGATGGTCAGGAGCGATGGCAATTCGGCGTCGGCGATCGATTGCGGAGTTTGCTGGGCAACGAGCGGAATTGGAACCAGAGCGAGCGCGAAAGTGAGAAAACGAATCTTCATCCTGTCATGCTGAGCGAAGTCGAAGCATCTCTCAACGTTAAATCGGTAGAGCCGCAGCAAGAGATTCCTCGACTTCGCTCGGAATGACAGAAGGTTTATCGGCCCATGGCTTTCGAGGAAAACACGCTCCTCTTCGGATCGGACCCGACGCCGCGCATCGTCGCGATCGAGCTCGGTGACACTGGAACCGTCAAGGTTTATCGCCGGGAAAAAGATGGCTCGACCACGACCGACATCGAGCCCTTTCACCCATTCGTCTGGTGCGACTCCGACGTGACCGACCTGAATATCGACGCCGAAAAGCTCGCCGGCGATTTGCGTTACGGCTGGCGCGTCACGGTTAATAGCTGGAAGGAATTGATCGCTCTCCGCAACGGACTGAAAGCCGCGGGCCGCAGCTTTTTCGCGCTGAGCGATCCGGTGCAGCATTACCTTACTCACACCGGACGCACCCTCTTCAAAGGCTTGCCGTTCGCAGAACTCCGCCGGCTCCAGCTCGAAGTTCTCTCTTTCATCGGCGGCGAAACTGAAATCCCCGACGCGTCGCAGCCGGCCGATCACATCATGAGCATCGCGCTTTCCGACAACAGCGGCTGGGAAGAGTTGATCGTAGTCGATCCTGCGAACATTGAGGAATCGGAGCGGGCCGCGCTCAAGCGCCTTACCGCGATCATCAAGGAACGCGATCCCGATGTGATCGAAGGCCACAACCTCTTTCGCTTCGATCTTCCGTACCTCGTGGCGCGCGCGCGCAAGGCGAAGGTGAAACTGGATTGGGGACGCAGCGGCGGATTTCTGCGCTCGCGTCCATCGCGGCTTCAGATCGCGGAGAAGACGATCGATTATCCGAAGTTCACCGTCGATGGCCGGCACTTCGTCGATACATTTCTGCTCGCGCAATTCTACGACGTCGGCTTGCGCAGCCTTTCAGGCTTCGAGCGGATCGATGTCGCGCAGCATTTCGGGCTGACTGACGAAATGCAAATTTCCTCGCTGAGCGGCAAGGAACTGCAGCGCGCTTATCTCGAAGACACCGAGCGCCTCCGCCAGCGCGCCCTTTGCGCCGTGCGCGAAACGCGCGCCGTCGCTGACCTCCTAAGCCCCAGCTATTTCATCCAGGCGCAGATTTTTCCCTACAACTATCAAGACGTGATCGTGCGCGGCAACGCCACCCGCATCAACGCGCTCTTCCTCCGCGAATATTACCGGCAGCGCCATTCCATTCCCGAGATGCCGATGGTGCGCGGTTTCGAAGGCGGTTACACCGCGATTTTTTTCACCGGCGTCGCGCGCAACGTCTGGCATTGCGATATCGCGTCGCTTTATCCCTCCGTCATGCTGCAGTTCGACTGTTTTCCAGTGACCGATCAGCTCCAGATCTTTCGAAGTTTGCTCACCGATCTGCGCACCTTCCGGCTCGAAGCGAAGGCGAGCATGCGCTCCGCGAAAGACAGGGCGCAGCAGCAATATTTCCACGCGCTCCAAAACACCTTCAAGATTTTGATCAACAGCTTTTACGGCTATCTCGGCTTTGCGCAGGGACACTTCGCCGATTTCGATGCCGCGGCCCGCGTCACCCAGATCGGGCGCGAGCTTTTGCAGAAGATGATCGACTGGCTGAACGCCCGCGGCGCGCAGGTCATCGAAGTCGATACCGACGGGATTTATTTTGTCCCGCCGGCGAACGCAAAACCCGATGAATTACGAGACGCACTCGCAAAAGAGCTGCCGCCCGGGATCGAAGTCGAATTCGACGAGCAATTCGAAGCGATGTTCAGCTACAAGGCCAAGAACTATGCGCTGCTCACCCGCGACGGCGAAGTAATCATCAAAGGCGGCGCGCTCAAGTCGCGCGGTCTCGAAAAGTTCCAGCGCGTTTTTCTCGAGGAAATGATCAAGCTCATCATGGAAGGGAAATCGGAATCGATCCCGCAACTTCGGGAAAATTTTGAGAAGAAGATCCGCGATCGCGAATGGAACATCGACATGCTGATGAAAACCGACACGCTCCAGGATTCGCTCGATAAATATCGCGCGAAGATTGCCGGTTCCGCGCGCAACCGCGCCGCAGCCTACGAGCTCGCCCTCGCGAGCGGGCGCGCTTACAAGCCGGGCGAGCAGATCAGTTACTACGTCAAAGCCACGCCGAAGAAGGTCGCGGCTTATGAGGCGGCCAAACTGGCCAGCGATTTTGATCCGCAAAACCGCGACGAGAATATCGACTATTACGTCGCGAAGCTGGATGAGCTCGTAAAGAAGTTCGGTGGCGTGACAGCCGCCGAACCAAAGCAGGCGACGCTGCTGTAGCCGAGGAGAGGGGGTTTTCAAACCGCCGTTGTAGCGTCCGCTGTCTTCCAGCGAACCTCGTTTATTGTTCGTACGGAATGTCCGGTAGGGGCATTTGGGGCGTGAACGTGCTTTCGAGATGGTGGTGTTGAATGCTGGCGTCGGCGCTGCGCAGCCATGTTATGAACTGCCGCAACTGAAATTTGCTCTCCGGGGAGAGCGCTTCAAACTCGGCTCTCAGAACTTCGGGGATCGAGGCGCCTTCTCCGAGAAGGATGGTCAGGAGGGCGTCGATCTTCGTCTTGGTAAGCGGGTCGGTTTCCCGCCATGCTGTCAGGATCTGAGATGCCTCGCGCGCGATCTCTTCCGTTATCCGTGGATCCGAGTCAGGGGGCGGCCCGGCAGCCACTTTCTCCAGACTTGGGGTGAGCTCCCGCACGTCGGCTCGCCACACCGCCTGAAACAGCGGCCTCAAGCGCACGCTGTCTTTCTCGGTCGAAAGTCTCTCGGTGAGATATTCCGCGAGTGGGGGTCGTAAATCAGGATGTCTGCCCGCGATGGAGGCCGCTGCAATCAGAAACGCCTCTTGCTGCGCGTGTCCTTCCGCCGGCTTCTTTGCCAGCGCGAAAAATTCATCGAAAGCCTTGGTCGCATCATGGAATCCGAGTCTGTATAAAGCTTGGAATGCATTGGATTCGGATTCGCTAAGGCGACGCCTCTCTCTCGTTCGGTCAACGCCGCCGTCAGGCTCATCTTCCAAGCGTTTCAGTCTCGCGCTAGCCTCTAGCCCACGATGCATGACGACGAGCATCGCGTCGTCGATTCGTGGATCCGAATACCGAAGCGGCTCGGAAGTCGGGACGAGTCTCTCCATGATCGTGCTGTGCAACTCCTGGCGCTCCGGATTGCGAAGAATCTCGATCAGTCGCCCGATCCAATGCTGAAGAGCGGTCGCGTTCTCCGGCGGCGAGGTGTGAAGAAAATTTTCGTCATCGTTCCGATCGATGTGCCGCCCGATGGTGGGCATTGGATAGCGGTCCTGGATTCCACTGCGTTTAAGGAGTCGAAGAAGCAGAAATTCGGCGAACTCCGCGTAGGCAGCCTTGTTCCCGGCAGCGAGGCATTCTCCGCACGCGTGGAAGAAGTCCGTTTCGAAGCCCTTTAACACGATGCCGCCGGGCTCGATCCAGAATCGTGTTGGAACGTCTGGATAGGTCGGTACCTGCGCAAAGCCAGGAATGTTCGATTCGCCCTGCACACGGACGTGTCCAAGCCACCAAAGCATTTCGTAGGTCTGCCGCGCGACCAGCCGGTTCAACTTATGTGCATCCGTTTTCATTACCGCCTTTTCGATTTCATCCTTGGAAGCCTCACCGTTCAGCTCCACTTCCGAAACAAGCAGCTGTGATTTGTAACCATCGTATTTGAGGATGGTGACGCCGTGCCGCGGCGGTCCATAATGACCGCCACTAACCCAGCGCAGGCCAATCTCCCCTTTCTTTGGCGGCTCCGCTTTTGGGTCGTCGATCTTTAGGGAAACTTTGTGCTTCATGTGATCGGAGACCAACGCCAACGCTGCCTCTGCCGGCGGCATTTCCCATGCACGGTCGAGTGGCGATGGGTCTATCCGATCCTTTGAGTTGATGTAGGGGTCCGGCGGCGCCGGTAACTTGCGGCCGGTAAGGAGTTCCACCAATTCCTGGTCGGTCTTTTCTCTGAGCGATTTTCGCTCGGTAGGAGTCGGCGAAGGTGTCTCGGCTTGTGAGAACGAGAGGGCAAGAAAGACAGCCACCAAGGAGAACAAGGAAAATAACTTCACAGCGCGAGGGGTTCTACTAGCAGTCCCATGCTACGCTTCGCACAGCGGAGCGGCTACAGAAGATTACTGCGTTACTTCTTCGCCTGGCACAGGCACGAAGTGGTGATTTTCGTGTCGGCTTTGGCCCAAGTCTTTTCGAACTTCGCGTTCATCGCGGCGGCTTCGTCGGTGTTCTTCTTTTGTTCGCGCAAACTTTCGGCGAGGCCGAAGAGCGACCAGCCATTGTCCGGCAAACGCGCGAGATCATCGCGATAAACCTGTTCGGCCTCGGCGAAGCGCCCGGCTTTCATCAAAACAGCGCCGAGCGAATGGCGAATGGGGATCATCCAGGCCGGCGGCTCGTCGTACTTCAACGCGTCTTCCTCTTTCACTGCGGTCTGCAACTCTGCCACGCCGGCGTCGACGTTTCCTTCTGCGACCAGGATTTCGCCTTCAAGCATATGGCTCGCGAGTGAGATGACCGCAGGCGCCATGTTATTGCCAAGCTGGGTTTCTTTCGGCACCAGCTTTGCGCCTTCGACAAAAAGCGCCTGCTCGTGCCGCGCCTTCACGGTGTCGCCCTTGGCCGCGTAAGCCGTCGCACGCGCGGCGTGATGAAAGGCGCGGACGAACGGCATGTTCGGCGGATACTTGTCGGGCTCGGCCAGGATTTCATCCCAGCGTCCGAAGCGGACCAGCACTTCGAGCGGCACTGCGAAGAAGCCGTCGGCAAACGCCGCGCTTTCCTTCACGAATTTCGCTGGCATTTCCGCGACCATTGCTCGCGCGTGTTTCATCGCGACTTCGCGCTGGCCGGTCATTAGCGCGCCGTAGGCGAGCATGTGCCGATTGTGCGCCGCGTAGACCGGCAGCAAACCGGTCGGCGGCCCCACGATTTTGCGATAGCGCTTGTCGGCCTCGACTGCTTTCACATTGGTGTCGATCGCCTGCTGCCATCGGCCGCGCCGGATGTCGATGTGCGATGGCATGTGGACGTTGTGCGCAAGGCCCGGTTGCAAATTCCGCAGACGATCAGCCGCCACATCCGCGCGCTCGGGATTTCGCGACGCTTCGACCGCGTGAATGTAAAGATGGTTCGCGAACGGATGGTTCTGGTTGAGCGCCAGGACTGCGTCGAGCGTCGCCAGAATTTCATCCGTTCCCGGGTTCGGCTGACCGTCCCGCGTCCATTGGTCCCAGGGCCGCAAATCCATCATCGCTTCCGCAAACAACGCACCGGCATCCGGATCGTTCGGGTATTGTTTCCAAACTTCACGCATCGCCGCCGCGTAAGCTTCATCAAGCGGCTTGCGATCGGCCGGCTGCGGATTCGCGTAGCGATGGCTCAGCGCCTCGATGAGAGCTTTCTCGACCGGCGACGCCTTCTCCGCGTTCTGTTGCGCGAGCTGTAATTCCTTCCAGGCTGCTTCCGCCGCCTGCGGCGGCACCAACGGAAAATTAATGTGCGGCCCGTTCGCGAGCGCAATCCCCTAATGCGCCATCGCGCACTTCGGATCGAGGCGCGCCGCCTCCTTAAACGCGCGAATCGCCGCGCCATGGTTGAACCCGTGATAAAACCCGAGCCCCTGATTGAAATACTTCTGAGCTAGGGTCGACTCCGTCGTGATTCTTCGAGTGTAAGAACCCAATCCTTCGAACGACGGCTCTTTGGCTGACAAATTTGCAACGCTGAAGATTGTGGCGGCGGCGACAGCCCCTGCCCAATGGCGAAATGCTTTCATGCCCGCGAGCCTATCGCGCTCGCCTCGTTTTCGGCAAGCTGGCGTTGCCTATGCGAAGCGAGATGTCTACTCGTAGCGCAATGAGGTAACCGGATCGACGCGCGTCGCGCGGCGGGCGGGGAGGTAGCCGGCGAGCAGGGCGATGGCGATGAGACAGAGAGGGACGGCAATGAAGGTGACGGCGTCGTGGGCGGTGACGCCGAAGAGGATGGAGCTGAGGAAGCGGGAGAGGAAAAACGCGGCGATGAGGCCGGCGAGGATGCCGAGCGCGGTGAGCTTGAACGTTCGCGCGAGGATGAGCTGGAGGATGTTGGTGCGGGTCGCGCCCAAGGCCATCCGGATGCCGATCTCTTTGTAGCGTTGGGTAACGAGATAGGCGATGACGCCGTAAATGCCGAGGCAGGCGAGGATGAGAGCGAAGATCGAGAAGACGCCGATGAGCCAGGTGCGGAAGCGCGGCTGCGCGATCGAATCGTTGATGAGCGATTCCATGGTGTTGACGTGCACGACCAGGTTGGGATCGCGCGAACTGATGAGGCCGCGCAAGAGGGGCGCGACGCTGGCGGGAGCGGTCGAGCGCACGACGAAATTAAGCTGGCGGCCGACGAAGGTAAGGGCGCCGGCGGGCGTCTGTGGGTAGGGAACATAGATCTCGGCGTCGGGCGCGACGTCTAGGCCGCTGTGTTTGATGCTGCCGCAGACGGCGACGATCGAGAGCCAATCTTTTCCGAAACGGATTCGTTTTCCGAGCGGGCTCTCGTTAGGCCAGAAACGATGAGCAAAGACTTCGTTCACGATCGTGACGCCGGGAGCGGTTTCGTTGTCGCGCTCGGTAAAATCGCGGCCTTGCTTGAGTGGGACCTGAAGCGTGACGAAATAGCCGGGGCTGACGGGACGAATCTGCGCGTTGTATTGCACGCCGGCGGCAGCGGGTTGGCCCTCGATCTCGTAGCTGTTGCCCCAACTGTTGCCGCCGAAGGGCAGATGGGTCACAACTCCCGCCGAGTCGACGCCGGGAAGGGCGCGAACTGCCGCCAGCGCGTCGTGATAAAAGCGGATCATCCGTTCGGCGTCGGGATAGCGGTCCTGCATGAGCGCGGCATCGGCGACGACGACATTCTGCGGACGAAATCCGGGATCGGCGTGGACGAGCGCGATGAAGCTGCGCAACATCAGCGCGCAACCGACGAGCAGCACGCACGCGAGCGCTACTTCCGCGAAAACGAGCGCGCGACGCGTGCGTTCCGCCCCAGCGCTGCTGCTGGAGCGCGTCGTTCCTTTGAGTGCGTCCTGCAAATTCGTGCGGGAGGCGGCGAAGGCGGGGCCGAGGCCGAAGAAGATTCCAGAAGCGGCGGAGATCAACAGGACGAAGCCGAGGACCCAGCCGTCGAGCTTCGCGTGAAGGAGCTCGGGAATATTATCGCTGGCGAAATGCTTCAACGCGTCGAGACCCCACGCGGCGAAGCCGATGCCAAGCGCGCCACCAATGCACGCAAGCAGCGCCGCTTCGGTGAGCAATTGTGCAATCAACCGCGGCCGGCTGGCGCCCATCGCACTGCGGATGGCCATTTCCGATTGCCGCGAACTCGCACGTGCCAGCATGAGATTGGCGACGTTCGCGCACGCGATGAGCAGGAGGAAAGCGACGGCGCTGAGAAGGACGAGTAGCGGCCGCCGCAGATTGCCGGAGATCATTTCCTTGAGGCTCACCGCGTAGAACCGACGCACGGTGTCATCATCCGCGGCGTTGACGCGCGTGCGGAGCAGATCGATCTCGGCTTTCAAACGCTCAGCGGTCACGCCCGGCTTGAGCCGGCCGATCACGCGCAGAAAATGCGCATCGAGATTCTCCTGATAGATCGGCGCGTCCAACGCAGCGGGCACCCAAAGTTTAATTTCGCGCCTCAGGAAATCGAAGCTCTCGGGCATGACGCCGACGATGGTGTAGGGCTTTCCGTTCATCGTCAGGGTTTGGCCGAGCGCGTCGGCTTGCATCCCGAATTTTTCCCGCCAGAAAGCGTAGTTGAGTATGACGACGCGATCCTGGCCGCTCTTGCCTTCCGCTTCGAGGAACGTGCGACCAAGCGCCGGCTTCGCGCGGAGCGCCTGGAAAAACGAGGGCGTTACTTGCTGACCGATCGCCAGCTCGGGCTCGCCGCGGCCCGTGATTGTAAAGCCGTTCCCGGTCATGGCCGCGAAGTTTTCGAAGAGCTGAGTTTGTTGACTCCAGACCGTGAACTCGCGCGTGGAAAACGAGACCCGTTTTTCCTGCGGCAAATCCTGCCAGAGCATCACGAGCCGATCGGCTTCTGAAAAGGGCGGGCCTTTCAGCAAGACCGAGTTCACGATCGTGAACATGAGCGCGGTACTGCCAATCCCGAGCGCCAGGACCAACGCGACGGTCAATGAGAACACCGGTGCTTTGCGTAGCGTTCGAAACGCGAAACGCAAATCCTGCAACCGGGTCCCAAAGAAATGCCCCATGCGGACATCGCGCACCTGTTCCTTTACCTGCTCAGCGCCGCCGAGATCCACCAGCGCGGCCCGGCGCGCGTCTGTTTCGTTCAAACCCTCCTTCATTCTTTTCTCAATTAATAATTCTACGTAGGAGGCGACCTCTTCTGTCAGCTCTCGCTCCACTTGGTCTTTCCGAGTTGAGTTGCGCAGCAGACTCCCGATTCTTGAGAATAGTCGCTTCATCAGTCAGCTTTCAGGATCAAGTCGCGCGGAGGGCGCTGCCGATGGCAACCGAGATGCGCTGCCAATCTTCCGTTTCCGTCTCGAGCTGACGGCGCCCTGCTTTGGTCAGGCTGTAAAATTTCGCCCGGCGATTATTTTCCGATTCGCCCCATTCGGCCTTGAGCCAGCCCGCCTCCTCCATCCGATGCAAAGCAGGAAAAAGAGATCCCGGCTTCACGTCGAATGTCCCCTTGGTGATTTGGTTGATGCGATTAGAAACCCCGAGCCCGTGCAGAGGCTGTGCTGCCAGCGCCTTCAAGACGAGGAGGTCGAGAGTTCCGTGGAGAAGATCGGCCGTGAATTCATCGTCGCGTGCGCTCATATAGATAATCTGTAGGAGCACGATGACGGCTCTCCTATAGACTGTCAATAGGAGAACTCTACAAGGTTTGGGGAGAGTGAAGGACGCGCCCGAAACGGCGGATCTGCGAGAGCAGGGGACCCGGCATCAGACAATAAGCCGGCGTGATCGGACAACCAGCCTGACGCAATCCCTCGGCAGCCCAGGTGTTGCAGGTATGGAATGCCGAATAAGTGCCGCGGGCCCGATACCAGCCTTTTTCGAGACGAATTGGGAGGCCGGCTTCGTCGAGAGCGTAGGTTTTCTCGATGTGCTGGCATAGTCGGGCGAAGCCGCGAACGGACAAATCAACCTGGATCACCGTGAAACGCGGCGCGTTGACTTTCTCACCTATCCTGCTGAACCCGTCGGCAAGCAGCACCGTTCGTCTCGATCCGGCCAGGGCCTTCAAGGCGATGGCAGCGGTGAGAGGCTTGCGATAGCCGTCATCGTCGCCCCAGCCCACTTCGAGATATTTGGAACGAGCGTAATCTCGATTAGCCGGCCACACCCCTGGCGGGATATCTAATCGCTTCACGGCGATGCCGGTGTGGAGCGCCCCATGGTTGATCACATAAATCGGTCGTGTCCTTTCCCCGGCGGCAGGTGGATAGAGCGATTTGACGGGGCCGGCGCAGCCTGCGGAGAGAAGGAAGGCAAGGAAAACCGAGCCGCATCGTACCGCGGGGCGGGCCCAATTCCCGGCTGATGCGACGCGATTCTCCATCCAGATAATTCGCCGGAAATAGCAGGTTTTCAACGAAACGGAACCGTATCTGCTGACTTCCAAATAGTGAAATCTCACCGGTCATTTTGGTCCAGTCCTACATTTACTTTTTTTGTGAAAAATATCTCGAGAAATCGTTTGCCCCGGCTTCGATTCCAGTCGATAGAGGGCGCTCCCGTGCGAAAGATTACCCTTCTCCTTACCGTTATTCTTGGTGGCGCCTTCGCTGTTTCGGCGTCCGCCGCCAAAACCGAAAACCTCACTTTTAAACCGCAGTTCGTCTTCAAGGACCGAAACGGCAAAACCGTCTCGGCCCCGATCGTTGATGAGTATCAAAAAAAGAAACTCGTTTATCCGAGCGCCAAAATCGATCCGCGCCTCGACCCCAAGTTGACTCGCGCGGCAACCATCGCCGACGAACGAGCCCATGCGCATTCGAAATCGCGCTGCTGGCATTACGTGAAGGAAGCGCTTCTCGCTTCCGGCGTCATCAGCTCGCGTCCGACGACGGCCCTGGCCAAACAGGCAGGCGATGAGCTCGTGCGCAATTTCGGCTTTAAGAAACTTTCCGTCCGCGATCCGTTCGCGGCGCCGCTCGGTTCGGTGCTGGTTTACAGCGCCAGAGGCTCCGCCGGCCACGTCGAGATCCGCACGAAGAACGGTTTCGTGAGCGATTTCCGCGCAAAGACGCCTTCGCGCCGTCCGCTGATTGGCGTTTACGCCAAGGGATAACTCGGTCGCCGGCTGAATTATCCAGGCGCGCCCAGCAGGTCGCGTCCATGCGGCGCCGACAAATCCAGCGCCGGTCCAATCGGCACAATCCGCGTCGGATTAATCTCGTGGTGCGTCATGTAGTAATGGCGCTTGATGTGATCGAAGTTCACGGTCTCGGCCACGCCGTCGTACTGATAAAGATCGCGCAGGTATGGCCAGAGATGGGGATAATCGACGATGCGTCGGAGGTTGCATTTGAAGTGCCCGTGATAGACCGCGTCGAAGCGAATGAGGGTGGGGAAGAGACGCCAGTCCGCTTCCGTCATGCGCTGGCCTAACAAGTAGCGCCGTGATGCGAGACGCGAATCCAATTCGTCGAGCGTTTCAAACAATTTTTTTGCGGCGCGCTCGTAAGGCCGCTGCTGCGTGGCAAAACCAGCGAGGTAAACTCCGTTGTTGACGCGCTCGTAGACGACCTTGTTGAGAGCGTCAATCTCACGCCGAAGATCCGCCGGGTAGAAATCGTAATCATTCTTCGCGAACTCGCTGAATTCACTATTCAGCATGCGCAGCAGGTCGTCATCGGAGTTGCTCACGATGCGTTTGCTTTGTTTGTCCCAGAGCACCGGCACCGTGACGCGCCCCCGATAAATAGGATTGGTCGCACCGTAGGCCTGGCTGAGAAATTCGAAGCCGTTTACAGGATCTTCCGAGTGACCGGGACCATTTCGAAACGCCCAGCCGCGCTCATCACGCACCGGGTCGACCACGGTCATCCCGATCGCGTCTTCAAGCCCCTTGAGCTTGCGCAGAATAATCGTGCGATGCGCCCAGGGACATGCGAACGAAACGTAAAGGTGATATCGTCCGCGCTCCGGTTTGTAGGGTGTCGAGCGGTCGTGTCGCACCCAATCGCGGAACGCATCCTCCTGTCGTTCGAAAGTTCCATCCTTGGTTTGTTCTTCAGGAAATTGGGCCATGTCGTAGGAGCGAATTGAATCAGTTTCAGATAAAGCCGAAGATCGATGCGAGCAATTCGATCTGGTGGAAAGCGCTACAGTTTTTGCTTCATTTTCTCATAATTCTACGAATCTTTTGTCGATTGGCCGTAACGACAAAAAAGTTCGCCAATGGCTCGAAAAAAGGCTTGTCACACTGGTACGAGGCTTGCATACACACAGTGCGTGCAACGTTTTATTTTCCTCGGCTTTTTGTCGGCCTGCGCGCTCCTAATCTCCACAACGGAAGTGCGATCCGCGGGCCTCTCGCCTTCCGACTCGCGCTTCTTTTATCGGTCCTTTGATGGCACCTCCGGCTCCGCCCGGATCATGCGTCATTACTGGAACGTGCCGGTCGTTCATCCGGATGCAACTGTTGATTCGCGCCTGGATCCCCGCCTGCGCCGTGCTGCGTCGATTGCTCAGGAACGCGCCAATGCGCGTTCGAAAGCACGCTGCTGGCGGGCCGTAAAAGAAGCGCTCGTCGCTTCAGGCGTGATCAAATCCTATCCCAAGACGAATTATGCCTCGCAGGCCGGCGAAGAGCTGGTGCGCGATTTCGGTTTCAAACGTTTATCGGTGCGCGATCAATTCGCAGCGCCGATCGGCTCTGTGCTGGTTTTTGCAGAGGGCAGCAATGGCGCCGGCCATGTGGTGATTCGGACGAAGACCGGTTTCGCCAGCGACTACTGGACCAGGAACCGCTGCAAATATCCGCTGCTCGCCGTTTACGGTAAGTTTTCTTCCTGAAGCGGCCGGTGTTGGCCTTTCAATCTCTCGTCCCGCAGATAGACCATCCCCAGATGGTCGATAAACGCGTCGATCCAGTCCGTTCTGATTTGCTCCTGCGCTTGCGCGAGGGTGATTTGTCCCTTCGCGATCCGGCTCTGGAGAACTTCCTCCAATAATTCCTTCCGATCCGTGCCGTAAGGTCTCGCTCGCAAACTTTGCGGCCAAAGATTGTCGATGCTATCGGCGCCGCCCAATCCCAGCGGGATGAGATGATCGATCTTAAACTCCGGGCGCCTGCTCCAGGGCAATCGGTAACGCGCAAAAACTTTCCGCTCCATTTGCGCGGTTACGCCACGCCGGTCTGCGTCGCTGCGCGCCACTCGGCCGGGCGTAAGTTTTGGATTTGGCAGCAACGCCTCTTCAGCGCGGACGTTGCCGACCAGAACGATCGAGATGAAGAGCAGGGCAAAGCAGGTAATTCGATTGTTCAATGACGTGCGAGGGTGAGGGTGACCTCATAGTATCGCACCACATCGACTCGTTAGATGCACGCCCCCCAGGAGCGGCGGTTTGCAACCGCCGTCAGGGAAGAAGCGGGCGGTTACAAACCGCCCCTCCCTGGCTACTTCAGCAAAAATTCCCGGATGAACTGCACCGTGCTGTAGAACTGAAAGTCGGCATTCTTTTTCTTGGCGAATCCGTGGCCCTCATCTTTCGCCATGAGAAACCAGACCGGCGTTCCCTGTTTCTTTAGCGTGGCGACGATTTGCTCGGCTTCCGTCTTCGGAACGCGCGGGTCGTTCGCGCCCTGGACAACAAAGAGCGGCTTCGTGATTTTCTGCGCGTTATTTACCGGCGCAGTCCGCTCCATGAATTCCGCCATCTTCGGATCGCGCTCGTCACCGTATTCCACCCGGCGCAGGTCGCGGCGATAGCTCTCCGTGTTCTTGAGAAACGTCGCGAGATTGGAAATCCCCACGACGTCGAGCGCGCAGCGAATCCGGTCCGCATAGTACGTGGCCACCGCCAGCGTCATATGCCCGCCATAAGAACCACCGGTCACCATCACCCTGGCGGCATCGAGCTCAGGGCGGGAGGGAATCCAATCGAGCAACGCCGCGATGTCCTTGTAGGAATCTTCGCGCTTGAATCCGTTGTCGAGTTTCAGAAAAGTTTTTCCGTACCCCGCCGACCCGCGCACGTTTGGAAAAACGACCGCACACCCGAGTTCGTTGATGAAATAATTATTCCGGCCCAGGAAACCTGGACGGTACTGCGCCTCAGGCCCGCCGTGGATGTTGATGATGACCGGGCGCTTGCCCGGAAATTTCGCCGGGTCCGGCTTGTAGAGGAAGCCGGTGATTTCTTTGCTGTCGAAAGTTTTCCATGTCACCAATTCCGGTTCCACGAAGCGGGCCGCGGGAATTCCGCCGGTCTCGCTCGCGGTCCAGCGCGCGGTCGTGTTTTTTCCGCCGGCAGTTGACCAAGTATAAATGTCCGAAGGCGATCGGGCGCCGGCGACGTTGAAGGCCAGCAGGCTTTGCTTTGGATCGCGATGAAAGCGCAGGCCGGAGATGACTACCGCCGGAAGAGGCGGATTGAACGCCGGTTCTTTCTTAGCGCCGACAGTTACTGTCCCGTTGCCGGCGACAACCTCGATCATGTGCAGCGTGCTCACCCCATTTTCATTGAGGGTGTAGGCGAGCTGCTTGCCGTCCTTGCTCAAGTCCCAACTGTCCACATCGAACTTCGTATCCGGGATAAGATAGGTGTGCTTCCCGCTCGCAAGATCGATGTAAGCGAGCCGCTGGAATTCGGATTCACGATCGGTGGTGACGAAGATCCCTTTGCCATCCTTCGAGAAGAGCGCGGTGGAGTAGGCAACCTTCTCCGCACCCTCCGCCGGACGCGGCGTCATTTCCTTTTTCTCGCCGGTCTGTCCATCGAAGATCCAGATGTAGCTTTCATTTATCGAAATGCCTTCGAGGACGAGCACCTGCCTATCGTCGGGCGACCAATCGACCGGTTCCCAGCCGCCGCCTTTCACTTCCGCGAGCTTGCGATCGCTCTTCGGATCGATCGGCGACTCGACGTAGATATCGGTGTCAGCGCCGTTGCGGCGCGTGGAGGTGTACACGATGCGGTCTCCCCGATTGCTCCAGTTCGGTCCACTGTTTCGCGATTTGCCGTCGGTCAGCAAGGTGATTTCACCCGTCGCAAAATCGTAGCGATAATTCTGGTTGAACTCGTTTCCGCCCGCGCCCTTCGTGAAAATAAAATACTCGCCCTTGGTGGGCTCGAACGAACCGCCATCGACGCGGTCCGGAAAAAACGTGAGCTGGGTGCGCGCACCGCCCGGCTGAGTGACGTGATGCAGCTGGTTCGTGTCGCCAAAGCGCGTCGTGATCAGCATCTCGGCGCGGGTCGGATGCCAATCCTGCATCGCAGCCGCGCGCGACTCGGTGTAGCGACCGACCTGCTCGGGCAGTTCGCCCGGAATCGGTGGGATGCCGTCGATAACGAGATTATCGGCCGGAGTGAGCGGCGGTTTCGCCGGCGGATCGGCCGCGAATGCGCAAAGCGGAGTGAGAAGGAAAGAAACCAACAGGACGGTTCGGTTCATAATGAGACGCGGATGCTTTCACATTCCAGGTCGTGGATCGAAACAAAACTGCGACGGAGCAACCGCATCGCTGAAACAGAACTGCCAGGGCTTCGTTCTTTGCAGAACGGACTGCGACCGAAGACACCCAATTCGTCTGAGTTCCGGCTCGCAATCGGGGGCCGCTGATTTCATCTTCAGACCATGGCGGACGCCCTCACTCCGATGATGCAGCAGTACCAGCGGCTCCGCGCCAGCGTGCCGGCGGACACGTTGCTGCTCTTTCGGCTCGGCGATTTTTACGAGCTTTTTTTCGAGGACGCGAAGGAAGCCTCCGGGTTGCTCAACCTCGCCCTGACCCACCGCAACAGCGTCCCGATGTGCGGCATGCCATACCACGCGGCGCCCGGTTACATCGCGAAATTGATCCAGGCCGGACGGCGCGTGGCGATTTGCGATCAAACCAGCGAGCCGCAGCCGGGAAAGATCGTGACCCGCGAGATCACGCAAATCATCACCGCCGGCACCGTGAGCGAAATGGATTTGCTGAAATCGAATCGGCCGAACTATCTCGGTGCCGTCTATTTTCAGGATGGGCTCTTCGGGTTTGCTTACGCGGAGCTGAGCACGGGCGAATTTCGGGTCACCCAATCGAGCGACACCAGCACCCTCATGGACGATCTGGCCCGGATTTCGCCCGCCGAATTACTGGTGAGCGAGCGGCAGAGCGCGCAGTTCGGCGAGATCGAAGGCGCGCTCGCTTACGACGATTTCGCCTTCCTCGCGGAACACGCGCGCTTCACTTTGTGCGAACATTTCGGCGTCAAATCGCTCGACGGTTTCGGATGCACCGAGATGCCGGCGGCCATCGGAGCCGCAGGCGCGATCATTCATTATCTGAAGCAACAGCTCCGGCGCAAAGTGGATCATCTCACGTCGCTGCGTTGCGATCCGCGAGAAAGTTACGTCCTGCTCGATGCCGCGACCCAGGTGAATCTCGAGCTGGTCGAATCACGCGGCGCGCGGAACACGAGCCTGCTCGCCGCGCTCGACCGGACCATCACTCCGATGGGCGGGAGAAAGTTGCGGAGCTGGATTTTGCAGCCGTTGCGCAATCTCGCCGAACTCGAACGGCGCCAGCAGATGATCGAAAATCTGCTGCACGAGTCCGACTTGATCGCGGCCCTGCGCCATTGTCTCAAATCGATTCGCGATCTCGAGCGCGCTTCGGGCCGGCTCAGCCAGGCGTCCGGGAATGCGCGCGACCTGGTCGCGTTGAAAACGTCGCTCGCTCAAATCCCAGAATTAAAGGCGGAGGTGCGAAAACTGATCGAGCGCGCCGACTTCGGCAAAGGCGGCCCGGGATTCCAGCCGGTGAGTCTCGAACAGTCCCAGGCCGAAAGCCTCTCCCACGAAATCTTCGCCTCGCTCCAGGAAATGCCGGCGCTGACCCTAAAGCTCGGTGGCGCGCTGCTGGACGATCCTCCGATCGCCTTGAAAGAGGGCGGGATTTTCCGGGATGGATTCAACGCCGACCTGGACGAATTGCGGCAAGCGTCTCGCGACGGCAAGAAGTGGATCACGGAGCTCCAGGAACGCGAGATCGCGGAGAGCGGGATCAAATCGCTCAAAGTCCGTTTCAACTCTGTCTTCGGTTATTTCATCGAGATCACGAAATCGAATCTCGCAAACGTGCCGGCGCGTTATGTGCGCAAACAAACGACCGTCGGCGGGGAACGTTTCATCACTCCCGAGTTAAAGGAGATGGAATTGAAAATCCTCGGCGCGGACGAGAAGGGGAGAAATCTCGAGTATCAGCTTTTCCAAATCTTGCGCGAAGAGACGCTTCGCGAGCTGGCGCCGATTCAACAGACGGCGGCGGCTATCGGGACGCTTGATGTGATTTGCGCGCTCGCGGAGACAGCGCGGCTTTTCGGTTATTGCCGGCCCGCGCTCAACCAGTCGCTCCGGCTCGTGATCCGCGATGGACGACATCCCGTGCTGGACCAGAATCTTGCCGAGGAAAAGTTCGTGCCTAACGACACAGACCTGGATGGAGAACGGATGCGGCTGGCGATTATCACCGGGCCAAACATGGCCGGCAAATCGACCTACATCCGGCAGGTCGCGTTGATCGTCTTGCTGGCCCAGATCGGCAGCTTCGTTCCGGCGTCGAGCGCGGAGATTGGCCTGGTGGACCGCATCTTTACCCGCGTCGGCGCAAACGACGATCTCTCGCGGGGCCAGTCGACTTTCATGGTCGAGATGAACGAAACGGCGAACATCGTGAACAACGCGACCGAGCGCAGCCTGGTGATTCTGGACGAGATCGGCCGAGGCACGTCGACCTTCGACGGACTATCGATCGCCTGGAGTGTCGCGGAATTTTTGCACGACAAGATCAAGGCGCGGACCCTGTTTGCGACCCATTACCACGAACTGACCAAACTGGCCGAAGAGCGGAAAGGCGTCGGCAATTTCAACGTCGCCGTGCGCGAATGGAACGAGCAGATCATTTTCCTGCGCAAAATCATTCCCGGCGGCGCAGATCGGAGCTACGGGATTCATGTCGCGCGATTAGCCGGGGTGCCGAAAGAGATTCTCGACCGCGCCAAAGACATTCTCTCCCATCTCGAAAAACCAAATGGAACCGCCGACGTCCAAAAACCAGTGAAGGGGCGTCGAAGCAAAAAGACGCCGGTCGTTCCGGAGAAGCCGCAACTGGATCTGTTCTGATGAGAGGGGCGGGTCTGTTCCTCCTGCTCGTGGCTATTGGCGTCATTGAGGGGTGCGCCAAACGCAGCTCGTCGGACGGCCAGGAGGTTCTGCTCCAGCTCTCACTGGCGAATAATCAACGCGAGTTTCGCATCGGCGAAACCATTCCGATCAAGCTCTCGTTCAGCACACGCATCAAGGATCACTACCAGCTTAATGAAGCGCATTACGATCGCAGCGGTCGAATGGAGTTTGAGCGTTTCAGTATCACTCCTGCGGGGGGAGCAATTGATCTGTTACCTCCTTGTGACTATTGCATGGGCGGTGGTCTGACGAACTACAGGTTTCTGACTTCAGAACCGTGGGCCATCGAGCTGAACATCAACGAATGGGTCCGCTTCACCAAGCCGGGAGAATACAAACTCAAGGTGCTGAGCCAAAGAGTAGAAGTCGCAGATTCCAAGAGTCCGTCCGGAACTTCGCCGGTTACCGCAAACTCGAATGAGATCACGCTCAAGATCCTCCCCGTGGACCGCGCCTGGCAAGAGCGTGTCTATCATGAAGCGTTGGCGGCACTGAAGGCGTCCGCTCCTCCAAAGTCTGAGGAGCCGGAAAGATCGACCGATCCGCGACGCAAAGCGCTGGAGACACTGCGTTTTCTCGGAACAGCGGAAGCGACCCGCGAATTAGCGAAGCATATGCGGGAGGATCCTGGCGGTCTCGATTTTGAGTGCTTCCTCGGCCTTGTCACTTCGCCCGAACGCGAGATCGCGCGCTCGGCGCTTGAAGACGCGCTGGCCGACCCCGATCATCCGATCGGCGAGACTTTCCTCTATGCCTTGGGAGTGGTTAACTCTGATGGCGCGGGCAGGGACGTTGCTCCGTCGGAACAACAGAAGGTCTTAGAGAAGTTGCTTCGGGCGCTCCCGAACAAGCGAGGTCACGCGCTAGCCGTCAGCCTGACCACCGCTGTGAATGATGCTTGGATTCTGAAAACGTTGCCGAAGCCGACTGTCGACGCGCTTGTCAATCAGTTGGTTGCGATCTTCGGTGAACTGCCGATCGCGGCCCAGAACAAATTGCTTTCCGATCGCTGGGAGGACATTGCAAGCCCGGCGCTACTTCCGCTTCTCAGACAATGGGCCCAAGATCCGCGTGGCTTCTCGGAGCGCGGGAAAGATCGCTACGAATCACGACGGCTTACCCTCAACGCGCTCAAACGTTGGTTCGACCTCGACCCGGCAAGTGCGCGCCCAATCGTCATTCAGGAAATCACGCGACCGCGGCCGCGCTTTGACGCAGGAGAGATCGGCATCCTACCGGATGAAACGCTTCCAGAAGTAGATAAAGCACTCGGCGACCATTTCACCGAGAATGACGATCTCGATGCCGCACGAAATCTTGCGTCGCTGATAGCTCGCTATGCCACCGCTGCGATTCTGCCTCAAATTATCGAGAAGCTGGACGCCAATGTCGGCACGTGGGCATGCGAGATTCAAAATCCGATCCTTGCTTACGTTCTGCGGATCAATCCTCAGTTGGCCCGCCCTCGGATTGAGAAAGCTATCGCAGCTCGCGGCGGGGGCTTCAGCGCGTGCAACCATAGGCTCTTCACCGCCCTTTCAGCAGTCCACTATGATCCAATGCTCGAAGAGTTGGGACTTCACATTCTTGATGACCCTGATCCAGAAGTGGCGGCGGATGCAGCGACGATGCTCGGACGTTTCGGATCACCTGAGGCGGAGCCGGCGCTTTCGCGGCGTTATCAGCGCTGGAGCAAGCAATGGGTGGGACATGAATCCGAACTGAGCTTCACCCCGGTTGACGCGCCAGATCATCGATTAAATCAACTCGAGTTAGGCCGGCATCTTTTGGAGGCTCTAGCAACCGGTCGCAACTGGTTGACTGATCGAACAAAGCTGCAAAGCCTCTCAGGTTTGAGCAGCGTTCGAGACATTCAACAGCAACTTGATCGGTACCTCAGGTCCTGGGATGAGCAACCTTTGACCATCTCCTTTGACCTGCCACCGCCACGCTTTCACGCGAGTGTCGCGCAGTATTACTTGGACTCGATGGAAGACCTGAAAAACAAACTCAGTCAATTTCCTTCGGGAACCAAGTTCGCTATTTCAACGACTCAAGATGATCCCGCGGCTGGCGACGAACGTGTATCCGAAATCCGCACGTTTCTGAGTAGTCACGCAATGTCAGTGACGAAAGAAAAGCCTGGTCGTTGAGACGGAGTTGTTTCCCGCTTGCGGCACAGCATGGCATAAAGTTATCACAAGGAACCAAGCTGATGCCGGTAAAAACCGAAAAGGAATTGAGCGAGCAACTGCGCTCGCACTGGCTGAAGGCCGTCGCGGCGATCGAGCTGCGCAATTTCGGTTACGCGATCTCGCTCTTGCAGGGGATTCTGAAACAGGAGCCGGAGTTTCTTACAGGCCGGCAACTTTTGCGCCGGGCGGAAATCACCAAAGCGAAAGCGGAGAAAAAATCGTTCTTCCATGTTTCCACCTCGGCCATCTCCATCATGAAGGCCCAGCGCGAACTGAACAAAGATCCCAAACGCGCGGTGGAATTGATCGAAAAAGTTCTGGAGGACGAGCCCTACAATCGCCAAGCCAACCTGGTTTTGAAACAGGCAGCGGTGGCTGCGGGCTGGCCGGAGATCGGCGTCTTCGCGCTCCGGACGTTGCTCGAAGAGAAAGCGCGCGACACCAAAATCCTGCGCGAGCTCGGTCGGCTTTATCATGAGCTGGGCGACAGCGCGCAGGAGACGGAAGTTTACAACAAGATTACCGAGATCGATCCGATTGACGCGGAGGCGGTACGGCTCGCGAAAGATGCATCTGCGCACACTTCCATGAAGACGGGCGGTTGGACCCAGGCCGAAAGTTATCGCGACCTGATCAAGGACAAGGAAGCAGCGGTATCGCTCGAGCAACAGAGCCGGATGGCGTTGACGGGCGAATCGCTCGAACAGCAAATCGAGGAGACGTATGCGCGCCACCAGGCGGAACCGCAGAGCGCGGATTTCGCGCGGCGGTTGGGCGTGTTGTACGAACAAAAGGAAGACTTCGAGAACGCCATCGCCTGGTATAAATATGCGGCAGACCTCACGAACGGGACCGATGGCGCGCTCGTGAGGAAAGTGTCGGACTTGGAGAGGACGCGATCGGAACGACAGATCGTCGAGCACGAAGAATTTCTCAGCCAGCACGGGCCGCAAGATGAAGGCTATCGCGAGCGAGTCGAGGCGTTGGTCGCCGCCAGAAAAGAGCGCGCCGAATTATTGATCGGCGAAGCGCGCAAGCGGGCCGAGCGGAATCCGACCGATCTGCAAGTACGCTACGAACTAGGCGAACATCTCCTCCAGGCCGGCCAGTTTCGCGAGGCGCTGCCGGAATTGCAGCGGGCCCGGCAGAATCCGAATGCGCGGGTAAAATCGATGAACCTGCTCGGTCGCTGTTATCGCGAGCTGGGCATGCTCGATCTCGCGGCAAAACAATTGGAAGACGCAGCCGCGGAAATGACTTCGATGGATGCGATGAAAAAGGAAGTCGTTTACAATCTGGGCCTGGTTTACGAGCTGATGGGCGACGGGGAGAAATCGGTCGCCGCCATGAAACAAATCTTCGAAGCGGACTATGGCTATCGCGATGTCGCCAGCCGCGTCGAAAATTCCTATAGCCGCAAAGCGCCGGATCGTTAGGACGACAAGAAAACCCACGTCCAAGAAAACCGAGTGCTGCGAAGTCTAGTTGCCGGAACCCCGGCCGAAACAACCAGATCATTCTTATGAAAAAACAAACGACCTTACTCTCACGAATTGCAGTAGTAGCCGTAGTTGGAGGCGGCCTATGCCTCAGCGTTCCCGCTTACGGCGCCGAGGAAACACCCAAGGCGGACGCGGCCAAGAAGACGGACACGACCAAAAAATCCGATACGAAGTCCGACAAGACCAGCACCGCCGCTCCCCTAAGCGACAAGGACAAGAACTTCATCCAAGCCGCGGCCAAAGGCGGGATGATGGAAGTCGAGATGGGGAAAATGGCGCAGAAACAAGCGAAGAACGCCGACGTGAAGAGCTTCGGCTCCCGGATGGTGACCGATCACACGAAAGCGAACAACCAGCTGAAAAGCCTGGCGAAGAAAAAGGGAGTAAGCCTCGACGACGCCGCTCCAAAAATGGAGAAGATGGGCGATGCGACCTTCGACAAGGATTACATGGCCGCGATGGTGAAAGACCATGAGAAGGACGTAGCGGAGTTCGAAAAGGAAGCCAAAGACGGCAGCGATCCCGACGTCAAGGCTTGGGCGAGTAAGACGCTTCCCACTTTGAAGAAGCATCTTGAGCTGGCGAAGGCTGCCCAAGCGAAGGTTAAGTAATATCTTTTCAGAACGGACGCGGGCCGGTCGTGGGGCCGCGCTTTTCGTTATGCCGATGGATGAACGCGGAGCTGTAATCGCACCTGGAGCGGATGTTCTCCGGCGCCGACATTTAGAACTGGCAGGAAAAGCTGCGGATCAGCTCCGGTGATGCGCAGCCGGAGGAAATCGGGATGCGGCAAGCGCTCGGCGTCGCCGGCCAGCGTGATCTGGTCGAAATCGCGGCTGGTCGTCGCGACAAAATATTCGCGCGCCGGCGTCGTGACCCGCAGCTCGGAGATATCGACGAGATCGAAGGTCCGCATGAGATCGATGCGCAACGGATTCGCCGCGGCGCCGGAGGGCAGAGTGATAAGGATGCTTTCCCAATCGCCCTGTTCCACGCCGGCTATGACGGAAGCCTCTTCGCTGTGCTCGCCGTTGGCAGTGTAAAAAATTTGGATGAGGGACTCGACTTTTCGCGGGAGCGGATGGAGCCAGCGTTTTAGTGCTGCGAAAACTCGTCGCCGCGATTTGGTGGATAATGTTTCGGCGCGTTTGCGGGCGATCAGGATCGATTCGTGCCACTTGTTGCTCTCCGAATCGTACTGCGGGATTTCTTCCCACTGGGTGCGGGCGTAAAGCACTTCGAGGCCGGCGTAACGCGCGATGGCGCGAAATCCATCGGCAAAGATCCGCCAGCAATCGAGCGGGAACCGGTGCTCAGGCCCTGCTGCCGGCGCGATGATGCAGCAGAGTCCGCCCGGTTTTAGAACTCGGGCAATTTCGAGACTGGTCTCCCAAAAGAACTCGGTGTGTTCGAAGGTCTGGCCCGAGATCAGCACGTCCACACTTTCCGATTTTAGTTCGCGCCAGTGATATGGATCGCGCAGGACCAGGTCCACATTTTCTCCGGCGTGAAGATCGGCGCCGACGTAACGCCACGGTGCGCGGTCGAACAACGCCCGATACGAACCATTGTAATCGCAACTGCCGAGATCGACGATCGTGAGCGGAGAGTTCTTCAGCGCCCCGAGATAATCCCGGCAGAACTCAGCCATCTTGTCATAGGAGCTTTGATGCATCTGTCCAGCTCAGGTCGCGGCACTCATTTGAGCAGAATAAGGCGTTCCATTTTTTCGGTTGAGTGAACCCACCGCTCGATGGTTGCGCCGACCCGAAGATAGGTGAAGCCGCGCATGTGTTCGTCGAAATTCCAGTACAAGTGCTCCTGGTCAGCCTCGGCTTTTCTGAGCAACGGAGTCAAATCGAGAAATGGAATGCCGAGTTCCTGGCAGGATTTTGCGATCGCCTGGCTATGGATTTGGTATTCCGGTCCCAGGAGTGAGTGGACTCCTTTTTCCAGCGCATATTGTTCCTGGAACGGAACGTAGTAATCGGAGACCTGCGTCGAGAAGGGAAGATAAACGATCCGAAGTTCGGCCGGCGCACCCTGGGCGATTTGCTGGAATTGGCGCAACACTTCGGCCGGCTCGATCGGTTGTCGAAGCGCCTTTTCCGCGCGGTTGAGAAGGTCGACAGCGAACGGATTGAATTCTCCCTTTCGCATCGCGTCGGCGAGCGTCGGATCTACCCTGGAATATTCCGCAGGCGGCTGCGACCAACTGTTTAGTGGATCGGGAACGACGGGAACGAAAAGTGTGGGCCGCTCATGCCAGCGCCGAGGCACGACTTCGCGGCGCCAAGCCCGACGAATAATAAGCAGACTTCGAGGCATCACGGCAGGAATGAAAATCGGCGTGAAGGTTGGGCCGATCTCGCGTGGCGCGGAGCTGAGGGGGAAATCGTTGGCGTAAAGAACCACGATGAGTCTTTGCGGCCGAAAGAGCGGAACGGCGTCCCGCATCAGATCGAGGTAATTATCGATTCCAGTTCCGCCGATCCCGAAATTCATCGCCTCAACCGCCCGCTGGCGTTCGATGGTCGCGCGGCCGTAACCCCGCGAAATCGTCGCCTTGTCCGTGGCCATGAAACCTTCCACCAGGCTGTCGCCGACAAACATGACGCGCTCTTTGTCGCGATCCGGCCGGATGCGCCAATCAGCGTCGCGGAAGCCGTAAAGATTCAGGTGACTCTCGTAGCTGGTGCCGTCCGGCTTCGAGTTCCATCGAAACGTGGCGTGCATCGCCGGCGTCCGCTGCCCCAGAAACGACGCGGTTTTGGTCTGCGGGGACGCGCCCACATAATTGACGCGGTTAAAATTTTCGACCTCGGGGAGCGGGAAGATGACGCGAAACAATACCTCCTGAAGAACGAAGAGGAGAATGCAGAGCACCGCCCAGTGAAAAAAATTCTTCACACTCAAGCGCGGATCATGACGCGGGATCCGGCATCGTTGGTTTGTGCAGAATCCCGAGACCGCACGCGTCTTTGTAAAGCGGACGCCGGCCTTCCATCGTGCGCGATTCGCCGTTGAGCAGAATTGCTTCCGTCTCCGGGTGGGCCGCGCGCCATTCCGTAAAGGCACGGCGCACGCCGCCGTCGTGGGTGACATCGAACTCTTCGGCAAAGCGGCTAGTGTCGTGGAGGCAAATCAAACCGCCGGGCGCGAGGGCAGGATACCAGAGATCGAGCTCCCTCAAGGTCGCGGCGTATTCGTGGGAACTATCGACAATGATCAGGTTGGGCGCGTCTTCCAGATATCGCCGGGCGGTGGCCGGCGCGTCTGGATTCGCCGAGTCCATTATCTCGATGCGGACAAAAGGATCGAGGCTCGCGCGGCTCAGCCAGCGTTGAGAAGTCGCGGCCATTTCTGGATCGCGATCGAGAGTGAACAATCCATGCCGAGCTTCCATGCGACGCAGCATGAAACCAATCAGCAGCATCGAATAACCCGAGCAGGTCCCGAGTTGGACAACGCGATCCGCCCGGTTCCCCATGATCAGGCCCTGCAGGAACGACATGAGGGGCACAACGCATTCCCCGATCTGTCCGCTTTGGTCGGTCTCCTCGAACCAATCGCGGATGACGCCCCACTCTTCGTCCGTGAGGTCGGAGTAAATCGGCGGCACGAAATCCATCCCCGGCAGCCGGTGCCACCAATAACGCGGCCGCGAATCGGTAGTCCAGCGGCGCGAGCGAATGCGATCGTGCTCCATCGGCGAACGTTACCTATTCTCCGCCCTGCGGCAAAACGCCTCGCCGGCGAAGGTGGTGAGCGCGGGAGCTTGCCTTAGACTCCCATTGCACATCAGCTTAGTCGCCGCATTTTAGTCGCTTCATGTTGGACAAACTCCCGAGCCTTCGCGGATTTCAGCCGAAGTTTTATTCGGGCGGTCCGATGCGATTTCATCTGCCGTTGCTTTACGATCTCGTCGCGACTGCGAAACCGAAGTCGATCGTCTCGCTTGGGTTCGGAGATGGCGAGGGGTTTTTTACCTTTTGTCAGGCGGTGCGCGAACAGAACCTGGAATGCCGATGCCTCGCCGTGCCGAGGGAGCCGGCTGGCGAAAACGAGGTCGATGATCTTGCGTGGCTCAAGGGCAAGGATTACGCAGAGGAGTTTTACGGCGACTTCGCCCGCTTCTTCGATGGATCGCCGGCGGAAGCGGCGAAGGAATTTACTGATGGCAGTGTCGATCTGCTTTTGATCGATGATTGCGATAGCGGCGTCGCGATTCGAGCCGATCTGGCGAGCTGGGAATCCAAGCTCTCTCCGAACGGAATACTTCTCGTTCACGGCACAACGCTCGAACGCGCGGATAACCCGAAAGCCGTCTGGACGGAATGGATCGGCGCGCGACCGGCGACGGAATTTCCCGATGGCATCGGATTGGGAATTACTTCGCTCGCGAAAGCACTTCCGGCTTCCGAGTTCCTAAAGCAATTATTTAATCGGAAGGACAGGAACGAGGACTTGGTGATCGCGCGCCGGTTGGTCGCGGCGCGAATAGACGCGCAAGCTCGTCTCGAAGAAGCGGGCCGTGCGCTGGCAGCGCTGGAAACGCGACAAGTCTGGTTTGATTCGATTCTTGCCGATCGCTGGAAGGTCCAGGAAATCATGGACCATCAGGCGCGAGTGATTGACCATCTGGAACGAACGACTCAGGCGATGCTGGCCGATCGGGCCAAGACCGACGAGGCCACGGCGGCGCAGTTAAAAGAACTGGAAGCCAGGGAACGCGAACCTGTTTCGACGCCCGAACGAGCGCTCCCAGTTGATCCGGGACGCTTCCCAGATCGGTATCGAGCCTGGATCATCGAGCACGAACCGAATGCCCTCGCTTTGGAAGAACAGCGCTCCGTTTCCGCGCAGTTGGAGGTCCGCCCGAAAATCAGCTTGCTTGTGCCGGTTCACAATACGTCTGGAAAATTCCTGGCTGAAATGTTCGCGTCTGTCTGCGCGCAGACTTACCACAACTGGGAGCTTTGCGTGGTCGATGGCGGCTCCGATCAACCTGAAACTCTCGCGACGCTGCAAGATTGGGTTGCCCGCGATCAAAGAATCCGTCTGGAGCGGCTCGAAACGAATCTCGGGATCGCGGAAAATACGAACCACGCGCTGAAGCTCGTGACCGGCGATTTCATCGCGTGTGTCGACCACGACGATTTGCTGGCGCCCTTTGCCTTGTTTGAGGTGGCCCGGGCGATCGGCGATTTTCCGGAGGCAGATATTTTCTACAGCGATGAAGATCGATGGAGCGAGCGAGGCGAACGGCACTCACCCTTTTTCAAGCCGGAGTGGAGTCCGGAGCTGCTCTGCGCCTTCATGTACATCGGTCACCTCACTGTGTACCGGCGATCGCTCGTCGATCAAGTCGGAGAGTTTCGGAAGGAGTTCGATCTTTCGCAGGACTATGATTTCGCCTTGCGCGCCACGGAACGCGCGCGGTGCATTCATCATATCCCGCATGTCCTTTATCATTGGCGTGAACATGCGGAGTCTGGCTCGGTGGGAGGCAAACCGGACGCGCGCAAAACAAATCTCGCGGCGCTGACGGACGCGATGCGGAGACGGAATCTGCCGGCGGAAATCATTGAGTATCCTACCGCAAATCGGGCCCGCTTGAAGATCCAATCCTGGCCGCGAGTCTCGTTGATTGTGCCAACTGATTCGCGCTCCCGCGCGCAAATTTGCCTCTCAGACCTGCCGCACAAGACGAAGTACCCCGACCTGGAAATCGTGATCGTAACGAAGAGCAAGCTGATCGAATCGCTCAAGAGTCTTGAGCCGGAAAACGCGACGGTTCGCTTCGTTTCGTACGACAAGCCATTCAATTTTTCCGACAAGTGCAATCTGGGCGCTGAGGCGTCGAGCGGAAAGCGTCTGATTTTTTTCAACGACGATGTCGAGCCGGCGCAGCCGGACTGGATTCAGAATGTGATCGAGCCGCTCGAGAATCCGGAGGTGGGTGCAGTCGCGCCCAAGTTGCTCTACCCGACGGGAAAAATTCAACATGCCGGACTCGTCATGGGCGTGCGTGGACTAGCCGGCACCGCTTTCCATGAACGCGACGCGGAATCCACGGAGCATTTTAATCTGGCGCAATCATTGCGAGATGTGGCTGCGCTTTCGGCAGCGTGCCTCGCCATGCGGCGCGAGGATTTCTTTCGCCTCCGGGGTTTCGACGCGCTCAACACGCCGATCGCGCATTCCGACATCGATCTCTGTTTCAAGATTCGCGAAGCCGGCCTGCGCTGCGTTTATACGCCCTACGCGACTTTGAATCATGTGGGGCACGCGTCCATCGCGGTCGAGGAAAAGAAGGCAACCGCGCGCCGGCGAGACAAGGCCTCGATTTATTTGCTCAAGCGCTGGCCACGTTATGCGACGCACGATCCTTATTTCCCCGATAACATGCGCGATTGGCTTTATCCCGATTCGCCGCCACCCATTCGAATAGTGGCCGGCGCCCAGCGAAATGCGGTTCACTCGGGGCGCGATCTACTTTTTGTTTCGCACGATCTATCTCTATCGGGGGCGCCGCTGATGCTCCTTCATGCCGCGGAGTGGTGTCAGCAAAACGGCGATTTCGTGCTGGTGATGACACCCAAAGTTGGGCCGCTCATCGACGAATTCAAAACGAGGGGCATCACGGTTATCATCGATCCGCTCGTCGAGACAGGACACTGGTCGTTCGGAGTATTCGCGCGCGATTTCGATTGTGTCGTCGCGAATACGATTCGCAGTGGGGCGGTGGTTCAGGCAGCGCAGAAGGAAAACATCCCCGTCGCCTGGTGGTTGCACGAACCCGAATCGGTCGGCCGATATTGCATCGGGCTGGAAGCGAAATTGCCGGTAACCTTTCCTCTCGCCGACGTGCTCCTGGCGCCATCGGCACAAACTGCGGCGTTTTATCGATCGTTGACGGACCGGCCGGTTCGATGTGTAAGAAACGCAATCCCGGATCTTCGCCCGCAAAAAAGTGAAACGAGCAAATCGCCGAAGCACCCGCTTCATTTTCTCCTTCTTGGCGGAATGGAGCGGCGCAAGGGGCAGGATGTTTTTGTGGCGGCGCTGGCGTCGCTGCCGCGCAGTGTGCAGGAGGCGGGGAGCTTTCAAATCGCCGGCCGTATCCTCGATCCGGATTATTGGGCGAAACTCGCAACCGTCGCGATGACGGTGAAAAACTTCTCGGTGAAGGGCGGTCTGAACCGCGCGGAAGCAATCGAACTGGTCGCGCAGGCGGATGTCCTTGTTTGCCCTTCACGCGATGAAGCGATGCCCACCGTCGCAATCCTGGAGGGGATGTGTCTCGGGAAAGCCCTCATCGTCACGTCGGTGGGCGGCGCGGATGAGGTCTTCGTGGAAGGAGATAATGCCCTGCTCGTTAGGCCGGACTCGCCGGCCACTCTCGCCGCCGCCATTCGTCGTTTAATTGAAGATCGCGACCTGGCCTGCCAGCTCGGAGCGAGAGCGCGCGAAACTTACGAGCGTAATTTCACGATGGAGCGTTTTGGCGCTCAGTTTCACGAAGTGCTCGATGAGCTGATGCCTTCTCACGCATTCACCGCGGCCCAGCGCGGCTCTTGATCTGTGGCGAGCGCGTTCACCACGACGGAATCGGCGACACCGCGGCCGAGAGTTTTGTTCGTCTCCCATGAGACCACGCTGACCGGTGCACCGATTCAACTGCTTCATCTGGTGCGGTGGTTGCGGAAGGAAGGATGGAATCTCGCGGTAGTGGCACCGGAGCCCGGACCGATTTCTGATCTGCTCCTCGCTGACGGCATCACGGTCATCATTCATCCCGGTCTGCTTGAGGAATCGGGCCATGAGAAGCTACGCGAATTGGCCGCGCAATTCGATGTGGTGGTGGCGAACACCATCATCAGCTGGCCGGCCGTCCGCGCCGCGCATCTGGAAGGAAAGCCGGCGATCTGGTATTTGCACGAAACACTCGTGGCGGTCCGATTGATTCGGCAGATCGCGGAGATGGGACCGACCCTGGAGCTCGCCACGCTGCTCGTGACCCCTACGCAACAGACGGCACGGATTTTCCACGGCATCACGCGCACGCCGATCGAAGTGGTGCCCTACGGAATACCGGCCGTGGCGGACGCTGCGAGCGAAACAGACAACGAAAACTTCACCTTCATCACCGCGGCCAGTATCGAACCGCGCAAAGGCCAGGACATTCTCGTAGAAGCGATCAGGAAACTTCCTGAAACGGTGAGGACTGCGGCCAGATTCAAAGTCGTGGGACGCGAGCTGGATCTGCCGTTCGTCGAGAGAGTCAAGGCGAGCGCGGCGGAGTTGAGCAGCGTGGAGTTCGCCGGCGAACACGATCACGCAGACTCACTCGCTTTGCTGGCGGCGGCGGATTGTTTGATCTGCTGTTCGCGCGACGAGACGATGCCGATCACGATTCTCGAAGCGATGAGTCTGGGGAAGGTTGTTATTAGCGCTGACGTCGGCGGCATAGCGGAGTGGGTGCGAGACGAGATGAACGGCCTGCTGATTCCTCCCGAAAATCCCGAAGCTCTCGCCCGCGCCATCCAACGATGTGTATCTGATGCGCAACTCGTGGCGCGGCTGCGGGCTGGCGCGCGCCGGACTTTCGCGCGCCATTTCACCCTGGAAAAATTCGCGCGCAACTTCGAGAACTTGCTGGCGAATCTCGCGCCACGGGTCGAGGTGCGCGATTGGAGCATCGCGACCGGTTATCCTAAGTGGATAGCGCGCTTTGACTCCGTGGATGCCGTCGCGCTTCAGCGAAATCTTCGCTGCCTGCGGAGACAGCCACTGATTTCCGTTCTGCTCCCGGTTTACAATCCGGACCTCGAGCTGCTCGACGCGGCGATTGAATCGGTTCAGCGCCAGCTTTACCAGCGGTGGGAGCTTTGCGTCGCGGATGACGCCTCGACCGACCCAAAGGTCCGTCCCTTTCTCGAGCAAAAAGGAAACGACGACAGCCGCATCAAACTAACTTTTCGCGAGCGTAACGGTCACATTTCCGCGTGCACCAACTCCGCTCTCGCCCTGGCGACCGGAGAATGGTGCGCCCTGCTCGATCAGGATGATCTCGTGCGGTCAGAAGCGCTCGCCTTTGTCGCGCTCGAAATCGAGCAGCACCCGGACGCGGGCCTGATCTACTCCGACGAAGACAAGATAGAAACCAACGGCGTGCGCTCAAATCCGTTCCTCAAGCCCGATTGGAACCCTGAACTTTTTTTGGGGCAAAACTACATTAATCACCTCGGGGTTTATCGCACCGATCTTCTGCGTGAGATCGACGGGTTCCGCGAAGGGTTCGAAGGATCGCAGGATTACGATCTGGCTTTACGTTGCATCGAACGGCTGGCGCCGGCGCAAATCCGGCATATCCCGCGCATTCTTTATCACTGGCGTGCGGTCGCCGGGAGCCTGGCGGCCGTGGTCGACGCGAAGCCGTATGCAAAGGAAGCCGCGCGACGCGCCATTGCCGATCATTTGCAAAGGCGCGGCATCGCCGGACGGGTGGAGGCCTGTCCTGAGAATGTCGAATCGCATCGCGTGGTCTACGAGGTGCCCGATCCGCCTCCCACCGTCTCCATCGTTATTCCGATGCGCGACCGTTTACCTTTGCTCGAGCGATGTATTTCTAGCGTCCGGGAAAAGACCGATTATCCCTCGATCGAATTCGTCGTCGTCGATAATGGTTCGACCGACCCGGCGACGCTGAAATTTCTGCGCGAGCTAGAGCAGGAAATCGATGCGCAGGTGGTGCGCGATGATGGGGCATTCAACTTCAGCCGCTTGATTAATCGTGGCGTCAGTGCCGCGAAGGGGGCTGTGCTTGCCTTGCTCAACAACGATGTCGAAGCGAACGAGCCGGGATGGCTGCGCGAAATGGTGAGTCATGTTTTGCGCGTTGAAGTCGGCGCAGTTGGCGCGCGGCTTTGGTATCCGGATGGAACGCTCCAGCACGGAGGCGTGATTTTAGGCTTGGGTGGAGTCGCCGGTCATGCCTTTCCCCGAGTCCCGCGAGGACACCCGGGTTATTTCAACCGCGCCTTTTTGCAGCAGGATTCTTCCGCGGTGACGGGCGCGTGCCTCCTCGTGCGCAAGAAAGTTTTCGAAGACGCCGGTGGATTCGATGACGCGAATCTTGCGATCAGTTTTAACGACGTCGATTTTTGTCTGCGATTGCGGCGGTCCGGTTTCCGCAATATTTGGACGCCGTATGCGAACCTGATTCATCATGAATCGGCTTCGCGCGGGCATCAGGCGACGGTGGCTGAGCAGGTGCAATTTCTGCGCGAGGCCACCTTCATGCAACGCAAATGGGGCAGCGAGCTCCTGTGCGATCCCTTCTACAATCCGAATCTCTCGCTCGATTTGCCCGGCTTCGATCTCGCGGTCCCACCGCGAAAGCCGCGCGGACGCCAGGCTAAGAGGACCGATAGCGTTTCATAATCCGAAAAAGCGGGTGGAGGTGACAGAGCTCTGCGCCGGCTTCACATCCCGGAGGGCAGCAGCTGAAAGCGGCTTCTTGGCCAAACGGATCTTGTTCCGGTCCACTCCGAAGAGGCGTTCACGAGGCTCAAAACGTTCGACCAGGTCGCCATATTTCTCGATAAGATGGTGCACCAGATCGAGCTCGAAGAGATTGGTCGTGTTAATCATCGAGGTGTCATGATGCCGGTAGAGGCAGAGGATATTTGGAACAAAGGCGACGTCGTCGTGCTTCTGGGCAAAGCGGAGCCACATATCATAATCTTCCCAACCAAACCAACCGATCTGGTTTAGCTCATTGTCGTAACCAGGGGCTTCCAGGAGCGCGTCCCGGCGGAACACCGCCATCGCATCGATGTAGGGATACTGCACCAGGATTTGCGGGTCCCAGTCGAAGTAGGAAAGGAGGCCGACGCGTTTTGCTGGAGTGCCCCGGAATCGGCAGAGCATACTGAAGGCGGCCGCATGATCCCCTTTAGAAATAGCCTCGAAGAGCTGCCTGAGTGCGTCGGGATAAATCAGGTTGTCGGCGTCGAGTATGAAAACGTACGGCGCCCGCGCCGTGCTGACGCCGATATTTCGCGCATCCGCCAGACCGGTATTCCATTTCTTGTCCACAATGCGAATCGGGAGATCGAACTTTTTCAGACAGCGCAACGCCTGCGCGAGAGAGCTGTCGGTAGAGGCATCATTGACGATCAGAACTTCGAGCGATTGGGCGAATTTCCGGCCTGCGACGCTGACACTCGCCACGCAGTCCTCGATGAAGTGCGCGTAATTGTAGAGTGTAATGATGACTGAGAGTTTCGGTTCGCCGCAGCGCGTGAAGGCCTCGTTTTCGTGGAGCTGAAAAAACGGTTCATTTTTCACGCTGGCTGCTTCCTGCTCAAGCCAGCGCGACTGGTAATTCTTTCGCCGGTTGATAACCTCCTTGCGGACTTCCTTTTCCGATAAGGGTTTGGCGCGAGGTTTCTCGCGAATGCGCGCCAGCGACTTGCTGAGCCGTTTCCACGCATTCCGAAAATCATCCGCAACCGCTCGCCAGAGCAACCGGCCAGAATGTTCTGAAAGCAGGCGCGTCAGTTCCGGTGGCAACGGATGGGGGGGGGCGTCGTTCGCCATAACGACAGGCATCGTCTTATCGTCCCGATCCGAGCGCTCTAATTCGCGAACGGCATCCGCCTCGACTTCTTGCAGAAACGCGCGGCAGGCCTGGTCCTGGCGCAGTTCTTTCTGGATAAACTCCAGACCCTGCCGGGCGATTTCTTCGCATTCATCGGGATGAGCGAGGTAGTACTCGCAGCAGGGAATGAGATATTCCGGCTCTGTCATGATGAAATGTTTGCCGGGGACGAGCGCGCCGTAACCGCTGCAGGTCTCAGTGATAATGCAGCAGCCGTTGGCCAATCCGACCAGCATGCGATGCCACTCGAAATACTTTTGGTCCGAGTAGTGCACGTTGAGCAGGATCTTAGTCTGGCTCAGCAGTTCGTTTCGCCGCTCGATGCTGAGGTAGCTTTTGGTCAGCTTCGTCTTCGCGAAACCGAGGGGAACCAGGCGAAGATGACAACGTTTTGTCGAAAAGAACGGCGCGGCTTCGGCGAAGAACTGATCCCGCCGCGGCGTGAGCGATCCGAGGAACGTAATATCGACGTCACGCGCACGGTGGGGCACATTCTCGCGATCGGCCAGGATGGAGTGATGGCCGAGATGCAAAAGCTGGCAGCGCAATCCGCGGGCGCGATAGGCCATGACTCCGAGTGGATTAATATCGGCGACGCCACGCGCATAAATGGCCCACCGCAAATTGCTCTCGAACCAATGCGTTTCGGGTTGCTCGGTGCAGAGAAGAATTGCCTCGCGCGTCAGTTGCCTCGCTCGCCGGCGATCGACCATTTCGCTAAGGAAAAGATTATAATATTCGTGTGGCGTGACGATGATCTGAAGGGTGTCCTCGGGCGGAGTTTCTTCCGGAAGCTCATCCAGAAGAAGCGCGGCTTCGCAACCGATCTCGCGAAATCCAGCTGCCGCGAGCTCCGCAATCTCGATGATGAAGAGATTGGACTTGGACGTCGCAAAAAGGTTTACGCGTCGCGTGCGCAGGGGAGACGGAGGCTCCGCTGCAAGGTGGGGTGATTGCCTCAACTCGGCTGAGAGCCGGCAAGGCGGAGGCGACGAATGCCCAAGGCGCGAGGCCGAGCGCGACAAGAACTGTCTTAGATAAAAGAGAAGAAAGATCCGGAGATTCGAGAGGCCAAGCCGGTCCGCGAACACGAGGGGAACGGCCACTGCGCTGGCGGAATGAAACGTCCGCCAAACCCGGTCGTGATCGAGGACTTGAAAGGTAATATTGTTCCGGCCGAGCCCCAACCGCAGTTCCAGGAGAAATCCGCTGGCCATCGCTCCTGGCGTGTCCGGGAAAGCCGCGGCGACCTCTGGCCGGTTTCGTTTGCGGCGGGCGCGGAATTCCTTGCGCTTATGGAATCGGCGTCTCACCAACGCGCGAATTCCGAGAGTAGGTTTTTCTTCGCGGTGAAGGAGCCAGCCGTGAAGAGCGACTTCGCCGCCGAAAACTATCGGCTCGAGAGGCGCGTCGAAACGAAAGAGGTAGTCTTCGCCTGGTTCAGGCAGAGGCTGGGGAGCGGTGCGGGTTTCTTGCATCAGATCTCTTTCCCCGCCCGGCTTATTCCGCCGCCAATTCGCCGTGAGAAAACTTCTTCCCACGCGCCATTGGGACCTCGCCCTTCCAACACGAAAGTGGCGTCGCTTCGTGGCACCGTCACCAGCGTGGAAAAGCCGCTTCGCCGCGCGTTCGGTTGGAGTTCAAACGCCGCCCCAATGTCGGGACGAACGATCCCGTACTGGACAGGGAAAATGTCCTTTCCGACGCGCGCGCGCATTTCCGTGATCGGCTCGCCGTACGCCGTGACGCACCACCCGGAGACGCGCAGCTCACGCGCCGGCTTTTCCCAATCCAGCGGTTGATCACACCAGAACGCGAACCGTGCAGGCGACGCGGGCTCAAAATGAATCGCTCCTTCAGGAGGTACGGAGGCACCGCTTTCACCCTCGTTTGTCCCGACCACCGGATGGCTAAAGAGCGGATGCCATGAGCCATTCGCATTTTTCAACTCGAGAAGGAGTGTCGATTTTCCTGCGGGCAAGGGAACGGCAAGGGCGAAGCCGCTGCGGGAGGCCGACGGCAAGCCCGGATGCGTTTGAGCGAGATGCTTCCGCTCGATACCAAAATGTCCGTCGTATTTCCGCGACCCGACGTGCGCACGGATGCCATGAGTCCATTTACCGCTTCGGTCGATGGCCCAGCCACTGATGTAGAGCGTGGAAGTTGGTCGGTCCCAACGGTCGGGACGGTCGAACCAAAAAAAATATCGCGCGGGCGCGTAGGCGAGATCGGCTTCGCGGCGCTGCTCACGTTCCGCTGCGCTGATGAAGAGCGGCCCTCGGACGTCGGTGGCGAAAACCTTTTGCCACGGATCAGATCCCTGGGCTACCTGCAATTCAAGCCGTCCTTTTCCGAAAGGAATTTCGACATCGATGGTGAAGCCGCACCAGCGCGGCGCATCGGGCATCCCTATGTATGCGCCGACTTCGGCGCGCTCGCGGTCGAAACGTCCCTCAAAGGTCTGGTCGCGCAGCCTGGCGCGGATCGCGGTAATGGGCGGACCACTTTTTGCCACGCACCAGCCCGACATCCTGAGCTGGCGTACTCTCAGGTTCCAGTCCGCGGGTTCATCGAGCCAAAAATGGAATTTCTTCGAATACTGTGCCTTCGCCGGAAAGGTGGCAGGTCTCGGTTGAGCAGCAGACTCCACAATCGTAAATTTTATCCGATTAGTGCCTCGCGGCAAAGCTTCGCGAAGGCTGAGGTTTCCGGTTACGGCGTCGCTGGCTTCCTGGCCAACAGTTCGAAACCGGCGGCAATACGTTTTTGGAGGTTCTCGGGAAGATGCTGCAAGGTGTTAAAGCCGGGTGGCTGCTCGCCTCGCGTTTTCCAAAACTCCGCCCATTCGCCGATAGTCGATTCGCTCAGAAGAGTTTGTTCTCTCCAAGTTGCATCGGCCGTTCGAGCTGCTTCGACCACGGTCGAGAGGAGGAACGCCAGCATTACGCCGGGGCCGAAATTTCCGCTCACGTGGCACGCCTCGATTTCGTAATTGGAGAACCATTGGCGAACGCCGAATTCCGTGGCATTGAAAAAATGAAACGGCTCTTCATGGAGCGCTTGCAAAAAAGCCGTGTGCACCGCCACGGCGCCACCCGGCTTCAGCACCCGCAGGATTTCCTCCGCCGCTTTTTTTGGATCGGTCAGATGCTCGAAAACGTTAAACGCAAAGACGCGATCGAAAACGTTGTCGCGAAACGGCAGATGATGCGCGTCGCCGACGACATCGGTGTGCCGGAAAATTTTATGTTCGAACTCGACGCAATTAGGATAACGCACCGCGGTCCCCCCCGCGCCAATGTTGAGGACAAAATCCTCCCCCTCGCGGAGAACGGCTTCGAATTCAGCGCCGATCGAATTGCTGGTGTGATCGCGCGCGATTTCCACCTCCCCGGCAACGAAAATCGGCACGCCTTGTTCCATGCGAAATTCGGAGCTGCACTTGCGGCACTGAAGCGTAGATGCGCCGGACTGAAGGGACGACCCACACTGGGGGCAGGCGAGGATCGAAGTCAGACGTGGAGCAAGTGCCGCTGGCATGGAGCGGCGAGTCTAGAGAAACAATCCTGATAGGCAAGCCGCCGCTGGACCATCTCACCTGCCCAACATCGCGTCGTAGAGCCGTAGCATTGCAGGTGCGGGAGGAGGAATTGATCTTGCCTCGTCCCAAATCGCCCCGATGTGACCGACGAGGTATCTGCCAGTCGGGCGCCGGTTTTCCGCAATGAACGCCTCTGCTATCGGAGGCAATACCAAGTCCGGACCGCGGCGGGCGATTATTATGTTGTTGCCGCGATCGTCAAAATGCTCCGGCCAGCTTCGTGCGAGAACACGCAGGTTTTCGAGTCGAGCCGCGGAACCATGTCCGGTTATAAAAACCATAATTTAGGCCCACAGGCTGCTCTTATGAGCGCTTCAACTAATGAGAACACCTTCTCTCGTCTTCGCCTCCATTGCAGCCATGATTTCCTCGATTTGCCTGCCCATGCCGGCATCAGGGGCAAGCAAAACGTTCGTCGTCACCTCCGGTGTCGGCACGAAAGACCTCCCGGGATCGCTGACGTGGGCGATTTATCAGGCGAATTACCAGGGTGCAGATATCAATTACATCAATTTCAATATCCCGGGCAGCACTACGGGCGAGATCGAGATCACGCTGACCGAGCCCCTCTACGTCGCGCGGCGCACGATCATCAATGCCGGAACTCAGTCTGGTAACCCCGCTTACGCAGGGCCGCCTCTGATTCGGATCAACTGCAATCAATTCGCGAGTGGTTTCACCGTCGTTCCTGCTGTCGCGGGTCTTCCCGGCGGCGGCGGCAGCACGATTCAGGGCTTCCGCATTATCAACTACAGCTCGAACGCGATCACCATCTTCAAAGGCGCTGATTCGAACTTGATCGCAAACAACCATATCGGCTTCGCTCCCCAGCCGGTCCCCGGCACCTATTTCAAGAACACCACTGTGGCGCCGCTGTGTCGCGGCATCGGAATTGAGTCCAATTCCAACATCATCCGCGGCAACACGATCTCGGGCGTTCATAACGCGATTACCCTCGGCTTTGACATCACTGCCCCGACCACCTCCACCTCCAGGAACAACGTCATCGAGCAAAATTTCATAGGGACCGATCCGACCGGCACCGGCAGAATAGGCAACGATTCCGACGGCGTCTTTCTCGGAGCGGGATGTGAGCAAACGCTGATCGGGCCGGGAAATGTGCTCTCGGGAAATGCTTCCGCCGGCGTTGAGTTGTTGAGTGCGACCGCGACGAATAACCGGATTTTCGGGAACATGATCGGCCTTAATGCTGCGGGTACGGACGTGATTCCGAACGGCGAGCTGGGCGTGCTGATCGCCAACGGCGCGGCTAATAACTGGGTCGGCGGTCCGATTGGCGGCCCCTACGCTGGCAACGTCATTTCTGGCAATGGTTTCGGCGGCGTTGCGATTGGAACCGATGAATGGCCCGGGCCGGACGGCAGCAACTACAATCACGTCGAAGGTAACCTGATCGGAACCGATGCCAGTGAAACCAAGGCCATCGGCACACAAACAAGCGGTGTGACTGTTCAGTCGAAATCGAAGGGGAACATCATTCGCCAGAACGTGATCGTCGGCCAGGTGAACCATGGCGTTGTCTTGGCTGATGCCACAAACAATGCCATGTACGGCAACTGGATCGGGGTAACCAGCCGGGGCGCGATAATCGGGAATGGCGGTTTTGGCGTCTACCTTTTCAATGCCTCGAACAACATCGTTCAGCCATCAGCGGCGAGCGCTGGTCCTGGCACCGAGCAAAATGTTTTCGGCGTCAACCGGATCGAGCCGGTCGGCGTTTACGGTGCCTCGACCGGTAACGTGATTGAGATCCCATCCCGCCCGTTGAACATCTCCACGCGCATGCGGGTAGAAACTGGGGACAACGCGTTGATCGCGGGATTCATCATCACCGGCATCTCGCCCAAGACGGTGATCATTCGCGGGCTGGGACCCTCCCTCACCCTCAGCGGAGCACTGGCTAACCCAACGCTGGAGTTGAACGGTCAAATGGCGCCGATTTCGAACGACGATTGGAGATCGACGCAGGAACAAGCGATCATTGCCTCGACCATCCCACCCACGAACAACCTGGAGTCCGCGATTGTCGCTACCCTTCTACCGGGCGCCTATACCGCTACTCTGCGAGGCAAGGGCAACAGCACAGGCATCGGCTTGGTGGAACTGTATGAGCTTGATTCTTCTGCGTCCTCGGTTTTGGCAAACATTAGCTCGCGCGCCATGGTACGAAGCGGCGACGACGTGATGATCGCCGGGTTTATCTTGGGCGGTGCTCAAGGGCCGGGCCGAGTAGTCATTCGCGCACTTGGACCCTCGCTCGGCGCCGCGGGCATTTCGAGCCCGCTCGATGATCCAACTCTCAAGCTGTTCGACAGCTACGGAACGCTCCTGCGCCAAAGTGACAATTGGCAGGACGATGCCACCCAGGCAGCGCAGCTGACGACGCTTAGGTTTTCGCCGCCGAGCGCCCTCGAGTCTGCGATTGTGGCCACACTTCCGCCGGGCGCATACACCGCTATCGTCGCCGACAAGAACGGAAAGTCGGGAACGGCTTTAGTCGAAGTGTACAACCTTCCGTAGCCGTTCCGATCCCGAGCCGCGCGCGTACCTTGGACTACGTGCGCGCGATTTACCCGCTTGGACGAGGTGTGTCGCGCAGCGCCGAGATCGAACTCGTGCGCGTGCAGGGCTGTCCCGCGTTCAGCTTGACCGACCACAACGTCGCGTTTATGTCGGCTAGTCAGTCCTCCACAGCAAAAATCCCCGCTAAGATCACCATGCAATTATTTTGCGCGCGCCAAAAACAACGATCCTGTCACCCACACAGGGCTGCTGAGTGAAGAGCAACTTTCGTCCTTTTTCGAGAACGGCTACCTCGTGCTGCCCAAGCTGTTCACCGACGACGAGGTCGCAGCGGTGAACGCCGCTGTAGACCGGGCGTGGTCCGATCGTTCGATCTACAACAACCTGACCGTTTCGGCTTTCACCGGCACCGCCAATTACATCGAGACATACGTGAGGAATGTTGATCCGGCGGCGCGCGAATCTCAACACAAGCTCAACCACCTCTACCTCTACGACCCGCGGGTGCTGGATCTACTCTACTCGGATAAGCTGCACGGAGTTCTCGCGGAGCTACTCGGTGCCACGCCGCTTCTGTTCAACGGCCTCAACATGGTTCACGGGACGGAGCAGCGGATGCACATCGACACGTTCTACATGCCGCCTCGCACGTTCGGGAAGATGGTCGCTACCTGGTTGGCATTGGAGGACATTCACCCCGATTCTGGCCCCCTGAGTTACTATCCGAAGAGCAATCAGATTCCGGCATATAAGTTCAGCCCCGGCGGCATTTGGGCGGTGCCAGATGAGATGCCGGCATTCGATGCCTATTATGATCAGGAATTGGCGAGCCGTAGACTCAAATCCGACGGGTTCTGTCCCCAAAAAGGCGATGTCTTCATCTGGCACGCGCAGCTCTATCATGGCGGCGGGAAGATTAATAACCGGGAGCTCACCCGGCGCAGCATGGTAAACCACTTCTGGACACTGGAGGACTATCCCGACCAAGGCGTCGAGGTGCGACCTGGCAAGTTCATGCTGCGCAACGATCGGATGTTCGTAGCCCCGAACTTCGTTGAGCGGCCGGGGGAGCTGAACTGAGGTGCTGATGATCAGTTGGGGTTGGCCCAGCTAATAGCTCTCGCCAATCGCACGGTTGCTCAGAACAACATGGACCTTGTTGTACGCGGCCAGATCGTCCCGTCGCGTCGCCGCCAGAAAAGCGTCTTGCTTTTGGCCCGGCAGACTTAATTCTGGCGGACGTGCGCAAGACGAAAATCATCTGCACGCTCGGGCCGGCCACGGAGAAAACCGAGACACTGCGCGAGTTGCTGCTGGCCGGGGCGGATGTTTTTCGGTTGAACATGAGTCACGCGAAGCACGAGTGGGTGCGTGAAATCGTGCCGCGGATCCGCGCGATCGCCGCCGAAATTCCACGGCCGGTTGCGATTCTCCTCGATACCCAGGGACCCGCCATCCGCACCGGCGAGCTCAAAACGAATCTGAAATTGAAGCCGGGGGATATTCTCGAGTTCACGGTCCGCGGGGCGAAGAGCGAGGAGAAATATTCCGTCGACGTAAACTACGACGGCCTCGTTAATGACATTTCGGTCGGCGATGTCGTCCTGGTGGACAACGGAGTCATGCGTTTGCTTGTGTTGAAAAAAGAGCGCAACCGCATCCGGTGTAAAGTGCTTACGCCGGGTACGCTCGGTTCGCGGCGCCACATCAACCTGCCGGGGGTGCGCGTGAATCTGCCGCCGTTGACGCAGAAAGATCTCGAAGACATTGCGCTCGGCGTCGAGCTAAAGGTCGATTTCGTCGCGCTCAGTTTTGCCCGCAAGAAAAGCGATCTCCAGGAACTGCGTCGCGTTTTGAAGAAAGCGAAAAGCAACGCAAGAATCGTGGCGAAAATCGAAGATCAATCCGCAGTCCGCCACATCGGCCAGATGATCGACGCGGCAGACGTGGTCATGATCGCGCGCGGCGATCTCGGGATCGAATGCCCGATGGAAGAGCTGCCGATCATTCAACGAAAGATCGTGAAGCGCTGCCTGCGGATCGGCAAGCCGGTCATCGTCGCAACCCACATGCTTGAATCGATGATCGAGAATCCGGTGCCGACGCGGGCAGAAATCACCGACGTGGCTAATGCTGTTTTCGAACAAACCGACGCGATCATGCTGAGCGGCGAAACCTCGATGGGCCGCTACCCGGTGGAGTGCGTGAAGGTTTTCGATCGGGTGGCGCGCCGGATCGAGCGGAGCGGCGGCGCTGGTTATGGAAAGGACGCCATTCTCGAGGACGCTCGCCAGAAGACATGTGCCTCAGCGGTCGTCCTGGCGAATTCACTCCAGCGCGCCAATCTGGTGGTGTTCACGCACCATGGGACGATGGCGCGTTATGTTTCCAATCTTCGCCCGGAGAACGCGCCGATCTTTGCGTTCACTTCGAACGAGGAAGTTTTCCGCCAGATCGTGATCAGCTGGGGAACGCATCCGGTGATGCTCGAGTTCGCGCAGGACCCCAATGTCACGATCGAGTCAGCGATCAAATATCTCCGCCGGGAGAAGCTGACGAGTCGCGGCGACAATCTCATCATCCTGACAGATTTGCTGGGAGGACGGGACAAGGTGGATTGCATCCAGTTGCGGCAGGCCCAATAGAAACAAAAACGCGCGGAGGTTTCCCATCCGCGCGTTTTGAAGTTTTCTAATTGCGTCGCGTTATGCTTCGACCGGCAACTCGACGTCCACCGGCCGCTCTTTCTTGCTGAGCGCGCGGCGCAGTTTCGAGAGCGCGATATTCTGCAACTGACGAATCCGCTCGCGGGTCACGCCAAATTTCTTGCCGACTTCCTCGAGCGTCTTGGGCTTGCCGCCGTCGAGACCGAAGCGCGAGAAAATGATCTTCCGCTCCCGATCGTCGAGCACATCAAGCAGGCCGCCGACTTCGTTGCGCAGGTTCTTGTCCCGCAGCAACTCGAACGGCGTTTGCGCTTCTTCGTCGCCGACGATCTCGCCGAATTCGGTGGAATCGTCATCGCTGATCGGCGCATCGAGTGACGCTGGGCGAATCGAGACCGTCTTGAGCTGCGAAACTTTTCCGCTCGCAATGCCGATCTCTTCGCCGAGCTCGTCATCGGTCGGTTCCCGTCCGAGTTCCTCGCTCATCTGAAGCGAGACGCGGCGCATCTTGGAAATCTTGTCGACCAAATGCACCGGCAGCCGGATCGTTTTGCTTTGGTTCGCCAGCGCGCGCTTGATCGATTGCTTGATCCACCACGCGGCGTAGGTGCTGAGCTTGCCACCTTTCGCGGGATCGAAACGCTCGACGGCCTTCATCAAACCGATGTTGCCCTCGGAAATGAGGTCGAGCAGCGGCAGACCGAGGTTCGCGTAATCGTGCGCGATCTTGACCACGAGCCGCAGGTTGGACCGGATCATCAGGGCACGCGCTTCGCGGTCGCCTTTTTTGATCTTCGCGGCGAGTTCAATCTCCTGGTCGGGAGTCAGGAGCGGGATTTGCCCGATCTCGCGCAGGTAAATTTTTATTCCAGTATCGCTATCTTCAGCAGCCATATAACTTTTCATGAAAGAGGTAAAGGGGTCGCGCGAGCAGGTTTCCCGTGGTCACCCTCGCCGGGGACTCGCACATTTCTCGTTTTAACATTTTAGAAACTAGTTAACAACGTTAAATATTAATTATCGCATTTCTGACAGCGTCTGGACGGGTCTTGTTCAATAATACTCATCGGGGGTTCTAACCCGCTTATTTCTAGCGATTAAGCGGCGGATCGGGCTTTTCGGCAAAATGTGTCAATCCAAAGCGCATACGCGCACCGGTTTTCGGAATTCCACTTTATCTCTGCGGCCTTCTCTGCCACCCTTTGCGTCCCCCATGCTGGCCAAAATCTATTCCGCCGCGGTCTATGGCGTGGATGCCTATGAAGTGGAAATCGAGGTCAACGGAGCCAGGGGCGAACCGAAGATCATCATCGTTGGCCTGCCGGATGCCGCGGTAAAGGAGAGCCGTGACCGCGTGACGACGGCCATCAGTAACAGCGGCTATCACTGGCCGCGCGGACGGACCACCATCAATCTCGCGCCGGCCGACATAAAGAAGGAAGGCCCGAGTTTCGATCTGCCTATCGCGCTCGGAATGATCGCGGTCGCGGAAGAACTCGACGGCTCGTCGTTCGAAAAGTTCAGCTTCGTCGGCGAGCTGGCCCTCGATGGCGGCGTTCGTCCGGTGAAGGGTGTTTTGCCGGTGGCGCTCGAAGCGCGGCGGCAAAAGAAAGAGGCCGTTTTCGTTCCGGCCACCAACGCGCATGAAGCCGCAATGGTGGAAGGCATCACCGTTTACGGCGTGCACAATTTGCGCGAGACCTTCGAGTTCATTCGCGGTGAATCGCTGATCGCGCCGACTTACGGCGACCTCACTTCATTCTTCGCTACGCACAAGAATTACGAAGTTGATTTCAATGATGTGAAAGGGCAGGGACACGTAAAGCGCGCGATCGAAGTCGCCGTCGCCGGCGGGCACAACCTCCTAATATTATAGGCCATTCCACCTAACGGGGCCGCTTTGTTTCAAAAATATCGAAATTTCGCTTTCGTAGCGACAAATCAGCCCTAACAAATTCCTCGGCATGATCACAGGTCCAAAAAATTGGGCGTTACTGACGGCGTGGCCCATTGATGTTAATCGCCCCCACCAATTTGGCTCCTCATCGACGGTTGATCCCGATACATGTAGTGTCGTTTTTAGACTCGATCCCCATGCGCACCCGTAGAACCTCGAAATCCGATGTGAATTACCGGCTCCCCGGTCAACGAACGATGCTTGGCGCAGTTTATGAACAACAAACCACCTCGGATCTGAAATGATCGCTAATCCTCGCCGCGCAGTGCAATCTGCTCGAACATTTATCGACCTCTATGCAGGCTGTGGCGGCCTTTCCTTGGGTCTGATGCATGCCGGTTGGAAGGGGGTATTTGCTGTCGAAAAAGAGGAGAACGCGTTCTCTACTTTAGCGCACAATCTTGTCAATGGCGGCAAAGCCGCGACGACTTTCGATTGGCCGAAATGGTTGCCTAAAGCCGCGATATCAGTTGAGTCCCTTCTCGAAAACTACCGCTCTCAACTGCAATTATTGCGGGGAAAAATAACGCTTCTGGCGGGTGGACCGCCGTGCCAGGGGTTCTCCACGCTTGGCCGTCGCATTGAGACAGATCCGCGGAATCAAGCTTTCCGCGCCTACCTGGAACTAGTCGCGATCCTCCGGCCGAAGGTTGTGCTGATGGAAAATGTGAGGGGGATTACATTGCCATTTTCGGCAGCGGCCAACAAAAAGCCCCTGGCGGCGCCCGTCCAAACGTACGCGGAATTGATCTCCTCATGCTTTAAGCAGCTAAAGTACAACGTTTGGACGGAAACGATTCTATCGCGTGACTTTGGGGTTCCACAAACCCGACCGAGATTTATTCTTGTCGCATATCTCGGCGACCCAGGAGACGACACAACGCCGTTTGACGCTCTAAGGATGCTGCAAAAGCGCTTTCTGGATCAACGAAAGCTAAGAACACCGGTGGGCGCCAAACAGGCACTTGGAGACTTGCAAACTGCAGGAGTGTCGCTGTCGCCCTGTGTTGATTCGCCCGGACATAAACAAGGTTCGTCCAAGGCGCCTCGATCGTCCTATCAAAAACTAATGCACGGAAGCCTCAACGGCGTAGCGCCCAATAGCCATCGGCTGGCGAACCATCGGCCCGAAACGGTTAAAAAATTTCGGTGGTTAATCAACAACTGTACAAAAGGGAAAATATTGGCACCCGACGAAAGAGGGGTCCACAAAACAGGCAAGCGAACGCTTTATGTCCTATCTCCGACGGCCCCCGCACCGACGGTTACCACTTTGCCCGATGACATGTTGCATTTTTCCGAACCGCGCATCCTGACCGTCAGGGAAATGGCGCGACTCCAATCCTTTCCAGATTGGTTCGAATTCCAAGGTAAGTATACAACCGGCGGTAAACTCCGAACCAAAGAGTGCCCACGTTATACGCAGGTCGGCAATGCTGTTCCGCCACTATTGGCCGACGCCCTAGGCCGCGCACTTGTTCGATTCCTGAAGGCGGCGAATGAAACGCAATGATTTCGCCCTGGGCCTGCTAAATTACAGCGCTGAACGCGACGACAGTATCGGTCGCCCGGAGCGCTGGGGAAGCCCCCCGCCGCTTCTAATCAGCAGTACGCCGCTGCATGACGAGATGTCGGCGCTCGCCGACGAGGTCTGGGGTGGCGCGCCACACCTTGTTTGGTATTTTCTTATCGGCGGACCGGGTAACGGTAAATCGGAAGCCGTCGGTGCATTCGTTCGGCGTCTCAACTCGAATGCTAAGCAAGCCTCGCTTCCTTTGGTATTCGACTCTTCCAAGGGACACGACGGGGGTACTGTTTCGTATTGGTTTCAGGAAAAAATCCCTCACGGTGAGATCGCGTTGTTGCAAGACATCTCGATCCCGAAAAAGATCGGTTCTGATCCTGCCGAAGATGTGCTCGCAAGCCTCTCGCTTTGCGCGGAATCGGGCGCCCACCTTGTTGCCTGCGCAAACAGGGGAATGCTCTTGCGCGCCACGCGACTCGCGCGGGCCATGCCTCCCTATGAGTGGCTGCTGCCGATTTTAGAAAACATTGATAAACAGAGCCAAGAAACGTCAATCGCAGCTAATGCACACTGGAAAGTAGGCCACGACGGCAGGGAAATCGAAATCCGCGTCTGGCCGCTTGATCACGAATCAATATTGCACAGCGGCGGCAACGGGAATCCCTGGGCTGAAACCGACGGCAGCCTCTTCGATCAGGTCATCGCGACAGCGGTCGCGCAAGAAAGGTGGGAAGACGCGGCCTGCGACAAATGCCTGGCGCGTGAATTTTGTCCAATGATTGCAGATGCGCACTGGCTGCGGGACCCCGATCGGCGGCGATCATTTCTGAGGATCCTGAGGCACGCGGAAGTTTGGAGCGGGCAGCGCATTGTTCTTCGCGAGGCGCTGGGATTGGTATCGACTGTACTTGTCGGAACGCCCTCAGATTTCGTAGAAAACGGCAAAGAATTGCACCCTTGCGACTGGGTCGAAAAACGCGTTTCCGGAACGCCGGTTAAACCAAAAAATGAACAGTCGTTAATCGAGTTAGTTTCGCACCGAGTATACCAGGATCTCTTCGGCAGGGCAGCTCCCACCGGATTGGTTTTGGACCGCCAACACCATCGAAGGGACGAATGGATCTGTGAAAAGCTACAGACGTTAAATGGAATCGGGAAAACGGTTGCGCTCGCCTTGCGGACTGTTGATCGGGATTTTGCCAAGCAAGCCGGGCCTCTTCGGTTGCTTGGGGCTGATGGCATTTTACATCACTTTGACCCCTCCGTAGATAACGCTTGGTGCTCAAAGCATTCGCTTTCGACGGATGGGCAGGTGTTGGATTTGCGACAACTAGGCGCGGAGCATCAGACTGGCTTGGAGCGAGAACTGGGAGACCTGTTCGCAAGACTTGAGGATGCGACTAGAATAATTCCTCCACACAAGGATCCAGCGAAGGTTTTTGCGGCAGTTTACCGATGGGCATCGACAATATTCGTGCGGCTAGCAGGGACAGCGCTTGGCGAAACTCCGGATGCTGAAAGTCTAACCGATTACCTGAGCCTCCTTCTCCAACCGCTCCGCCCGCTTCCGGCGACGAGCGGACAAACTACATTGCGCGACCTGATGCAATCAGTGGCAGGTAGCGAGAACAGGATTGAACTTGTACCTTCGTTTGTCGCCTCTGTTGGATCGCTACAGTTGAAGCCGGCCGGTGCACGGGGTCGAAGCAACGACCCCAGGTGGCCAGCCAACGACCGGCTAACATTGCAGGTTTCAACATCTCCCACTGATTCTTCGAGCGTCTTGTTGACTGCGACAACGTTCATCGACGCTTGGCGAAAACACATCAAGCGCGTTGCCGCATGGAACATCTCGCCTGCCATTGACAAGCTCATGCAGGCCTGGCGCGAAGATTTTACCGTCAAGCGGGGGCAGTTCCGCAACTTGGAGTCGGTTGAATTCCTGGGGAACCCGCCGCTCGAGTTCGAATTCATCAGCGCAACGGAAGTCCAAGTTCGCACAAAATAAGCATGGCTTTCAACGTCAAGAACTTTGCGGACCAAGTGCGGCCGAGTCCTAAAAGACCGAGCCCCGAGCCTTTCGACAACAGCGTCTTCGACGCCGGCTCGCCGCAATATGTTCGCCCCGAAGATTTATTCTTGGATATCCAGGCGCGATTATTTGGCTTAAAGCCATTTCGAGCGAAGGATCTCGCTGGGATTGAACCTTCTAATTTTCGCGCCCGCTGGTTACGCGATGGAGCGCCTAACCTGCAACTCCAGCGAATTGGACACGTGAACAACGACCAACTCGCGGACGCAGTAATGAGCTTGCTCCGGTCCCCGCAACGGAAGAATGAGTTTCATCCCACATTGTTGCCGGTTGTTCCAACACTTAGCTACTACAAGAATATCAAGGCGAATTTGCCGAACTTTTTAAACGATCAATTTCGACCGGCGCTTTCGTTTGCCGACGAGACTGAATTCGCCGGTCGCACTTCTTCATTAAAGGACAAGCTTCGCAATGGAACGCCCGGCGACACCCTCAAAGAGCTTACCATGTCATTGTTACGGCCTGCTACATCCCTGGGTTATAGTCCGCTTGACCCTGATCCACTGCCTCTCCACGTTGGTCCGCTTCTCAAAAACTACTCGGTCGCGCCAAGTAGACCGCTGCCGGTATGTGATAGCTTCGGGGAGGCGATCGACGCGCTGATCTCAATCGAGTCTCTTTTGCCGCGCGTGCTTTGGACGCGCTGGTTGACCGCTACATTGCGACTCTGGTTGCCACTATTTTTTTTGAAGCGTTGTACGGTCACCGCCGCTGCTGCGCATGCAGCAAAATCGAGTCTTGCGAACAGCTCTGTTGTGCCACTGCCTGCGCTAACCGATAGTCTGCTTGCTGGCCGACCAGTATTGCGAGGAAGTAACGAATGGCTAAACCAACTCGCGCCGATCGTTCAGAATTACGTTCGAGGTCGCTTTGAATTGTCCATCTTGTTAGAGCTGTCGAACCTGTATCAACGGTTGCTAAACCAAGGCCTCGATCCATTGAATACGGCTCACGCGGCCAAAGTGAGACAAGAACTGGATGTGTACGAGGTGGACTCTCGACGCGCTAACAACCCCTCTTTGCCGCCTGCCAGCGGAATGTTTTCGTCAGTGAAGCTTGCGATGCCGGGCGATAGCGGCGCAGGCCGGTTGCCACTAAATGATTGGTTGGCCTGGCTCGTAGCAAACCAATCGTCGCTGGATGCTGTCGCAAGAATACTTAACACGGCGAATACCGTCGATTTGATTGAGAGGGTCTACGGTTATATCCGCCCTGATTATGAGCCTCTTAAAAGTGGTTTTGGGAAAAATGCGCTCGAGTACGTGGCTTTTGCATTGGGGGCGCCAAGAAAGGTAGACCGAGACCCAGAGTTTCCTGATGAGTTTAACCTCATTTACCGCGGCGAGGGAGGAAGACGTGCACGGCGAGTACTGGTACAGCCAGGCCCACAGTTACTAGCGCTCCTCGTGCAGTTAGTTAGCTCCCAATCACGACGCAAGTTTGGAACGAGCGCGAAGCTAAGCGATTTACTGGACGTATTCGACGCTCTAGGGATTGATTTCCGGTCCAATCCCGAGGATTTTGAAGGCCTAAAGCTCCAGTTGCTCACGTTGGGGCTGCTACAGTCAAGCGCTGATGCTGCTGAGGCCGCCAGCCTAAATCCTCGTTACAGTTTTTGATTCATCATGGGGATCTTGGCCGAAACCTTCCGTTCATCGCTTGTAACATATCTACGATCACATGATCCGACTCGTGTCCTGATCGGTGGCTTACCCGATTTTCTATTAGAAGGGATCGCGGCTCAATGGGATTCACAATACCAGCTTTTGTTAGTGAGCGAGGGAGGACCGAGTGCGCTGCCTCCGAATGTTAAGCGTTGCAATGCAGACGATCTAACGGCCGAACGGCAACACGGCTGGGCGGCACTAGTCAGCGCCGATCAATCTCGCGGTATTCAAGAGTCGATCCGTAGCGCGGGGGCGGGCACGGTGCGACAGATCTGGTCTTCGGGTTTCCCGTGGCGTCCTTGTCAACTTCCCGGAGTGCGCTGGCGAGACGTGCGGGACGAATTTATCAACCGTTTGGGTTTAAGCGGCACGCAACGGGAAGTAGCTGATTGCATCAACCGCTTTCGCGATGAGCTTTCCGGGGAAGTGGATGCTAGCCTTCGCTTTTTCCGAGAGCTTGACGCTTTTGAGAACAATAATGTTACATACGCCGACATCTGCTTCCAAATCGGCTTTCCTGCACATCTGGCGGGTCGCACACTCCGGAAAGACAAGAAGGACCGCGAATCCGTCCTAGTGCTGTTGGAGGAGTTCGTAGAGCGATTCTTAGATGACGGTGTTGACGAGGCGCTAGCTCAATTTCTTTCTGTCGCGCAAACACACTACTTGCCAGATCCATCAAAGCGGGCGGCCATCGAGGGAGCAGTCCAGTTCTTTGCGGATGAATTTAGACACCTTCAACCCGGCGATGCCGAGAACCCGGTGCGCGCGTGGCGCAGTGTCTTCGAAAAGAGCCGCACAAATTGGGACACTCTGACCGCCGACGACCTGGCAAACTTGCTTGGGCCTAGCCACCAAAAGCTCAGCTTTGAATGCTCGATCAGAGCGGGGAAAGGCTTCCAGCTTTTTACCATCGGCAGCAATCAAGTCATTTCGCGCGATAGAAATATTGGTGCTGCTGCGTCCGTCATAGCAAGTTTCCAATTCGGCCAAGCACTCATACAAGAGGCGTCTACGGCAGCGGCGACTGGCACTCCGTGGAAACTCTTTGCGCGAATTAATCGCACCCCATTTCAACTGACAAGCGCGCTTCCAGGCGGCGCGGGACCGCATGATGTCAATGTTCCTCTACAGAACGAGGGCAAGCAGGCCACCCGCTTTTACATCGGGCCAAGTAGTAGTGCAGATCGTATTAGTTCAGGGCCTATCACGCTGTGGGAATGCTGCCAAGATTATCCACTAATTGTAGCCAGTTCGCAGGCGCCCGTGCGAGCAGGGAAACGCAAGCGCTCGAAAGACGAGAATGGCAACACGCGGTATGAGGTTTCACAACACATCGTGCTGCCATCGCAGGGGCGGGTCGTGTTGCACGGATTTATTTGTGGGCTGCAAGGCCAACTTGAGGTCGTCCGCCCGGGGGAGAGCAGCCGACAACCAATATCTGCGCTGACGCAGATCCCAGACAGTCTTTGTCGCCAATTTGTGTTGAACGTCGACGCCGTGGAGGGGACCGATATTACTTTTACCTGGCCGGACGCACACGGGATCTACCACCGCGCAATAATCACCTTCGACTTTAAGGGTGATATGGGCCCCCGGGAGGACTCTACGACGGGCGTTTTGCTGAGGGCACATGGCGGGCGCGGAGCCAAACAATTGAAACAACAGCTAGGTGTAATCAAAAGCGGGGAGAGCCTGCCGCCGAGCGAGCTGTTAGTGAAAGAAACGGTCAAGCCTATAAAAGAATGGGAGTTGCATCAGCAGAATATCCAATCCGGATGGTGGCCGATGTTGATAAGCTCGGCCAACGAGTTTCACGGTCAGTTGCCGACAACACCGACCGCGGAGACGTACCTATTCAAGAGTCCAACGCTAAATCTTAACGAACAAGCAAACGCGTGGCGAAACGAGATCGAGCCTGCAACAACCATCGGCGCGCCCCCGCCTGAAATGTCGCACTATGCTACTGCGCGTGCGGCTGTCCTAGAGGCGCTTGCACAGCAGTTCGAATTAGCTGACGGCGAATCTGTAGACGAGGTTAATCTCGCCCGAAAAGGCGTGATCGGCATGCTGGACCAAGGAGTGCTCAGCGAGTACCTACGGGCAGCCGTCACGCTACTGCACGCTGCGAAGCAGCCCGAATTTCCAAATACCTGGCGTTGGCGCGCGTGGTGTGTCGATTCGGCGCTACTATTTACATCAAATGCTATGGCACCAATAGCACAGTTGATTGGGCCGTACCATCCGATCACTCTCGCTCGGCTTTTCTTCATCCAGCAATGTCTCGGTGAACGGCTGTTAGAGGACGACATTAGCGCGCTAGCTCACGTCCTTGTCGAGGCGCAGCCACTTGCTTTAGGGGCAGTTGTGGACGGACAGCTTCAACCCGCTCACGCCATCTCTTTTCCGACCGGAGATCCTCACTGGTTATGGCTGTACCGACAGCAAAGCCAATCCGGTCTGCCTGAAGCGTCGTTGGTCGAGTGGCTGCGGCGTGCGGGCTTAGACCCACAAACCGGCCCGCTCGGTGTTGACGCGGAGATTCTCCCCCAAACACTAAAGCAATACATCCTGGCTTATCCGAGCCGGCAGACTTTAAGGCTCTCCTTGGACGACTGTTCGCAGCGAACATTTGAAGTTTTACGCGACGAGCTCCTGCGCGAGGACGGCCAGAGCACGGATGATGATCGGCTAAGAATCAAGGTTCCGGGTGGGTTAAGTGTTTACGATACCGTTGCAAAAATTGAGCGTGACGCGGATGGGGAGCGCTTAGCATACGAAGCGGACCTTCCCCTTCGTTGGCACCATGGACCGCCCCTTGGTCAAGAACCTATCGACCTTGCAACATTACCGAGATCGCATCGCGTCGATTTTCAGTCGAAAGCTCGGGGTGGTTCTCATTCGTCGTCTGCGCCGACGGCGCGCCGCGGAACAGTGGAGTTTACAACCTCCGGTCTGGAGGTTGCGAGCGCGCTGGATGCTCCCGCGGCTATCGCCGATCTGACCACTGCAACGGTCGCGTTGTTGAACATCTTTGAACCTCCCAACCAGCAGGTCTCTTGGGGCACGAGCCTCGACGTATCCGGCAGCCCTCGGGCGAACTGGACGCTGTGTAGTGCCGGGCAGGTGGATCCTCGATTGTTTATTGAGTATGTGCGCCACAACCCTGGGACAGCGCTTTGGACTTATCGCCTTTTTAGTTTGGACGATGCCAACACGTTAGAATTCGGTCGCGGGCATTTCTTAATCGCCCGGGTAAGTCAATCCTTATCAGCCGGCCTGAAGGCGCAGCTAGACGGAACCGGGCTCGTTGTTGCGCCAGAAGCCCTCCTGCGGGAGTTGTCGGAAGCTGGGTTGACACTTGGCGATGAATTCTTGAGAACGGGCAGGACCGCCGAAGGCGCATTGGGCCAATACCTCATCCAGCGGCTCGTTTGGCAACCGGCGGGTAGCGAGGCGGTTTTGCCACATTGGACAGTTAGCGCAGAAGGCGTTGTGCAATCCGTGGGCTTCTTATTGCAAGTTGATCCATTTCACAGCGTTCTCGAGACACTAGCCGGTCGCTCCCAATCAGGCGACGGCGATGACGTTGCTTCTCAGCAGCGAAGCGATCTCGTTAGTCTACACCTGCAAGTTTGCGACGATCAGTTATGGATTCGACCAGTTGTGCTGGAGTCGAAATATTTGAAGGTCGGACAGCCCGACATCGAAAACGCCTTGGCGCAGGCGGGAGCGACCGCAACCCAATTCGACCACCTGTTGGAGTATTGTTTGCACGATAATTCCAAGGGACGCGGTGCATTTTGGGCTCAGCCAGAGCGATTGCTGCTTGCGGAATTAGTTCATTTAGGCCTACGGCTGTCGCGCGGCTCCTTTAATGGTGACGCGGACCAGTGGAACAAGTTCGAGCGATTCGTTCTGTCAAAAACTCTCTCTGGTGATTTTCGAAGGGATAATTCGCAAGCTCTAGTCATCGTGCATCATGGAGGGAAGAGCATTAATAACCTAGCGAGTAAGCAGCCGCATGCGCTTGTCTCGTTTCAGGACGCCAATTCGGCCCTTACCACGACGGCTTCGGGTGTTTACTTGGAGATCCAGCAAACACTGGCAACGATGATTCGTCATCTTTGTGGTGACCAACCGTCGCCGGCTGTTCTACCTCCTCTAACGCCCGCCGCGGCCGTTAAAGAGCCTGACAGTCCCGCGTCGCCTACGGCAATAGACCACCTCCCTGAGCCGGCTCCTGTTCAGACGGTGTCACCGGGACCGATCGAACCGATTGAGGATCAACGGCCGGCGCCTCTCGAAGCGCTTACGCAAGCACACGCCGCGTTCGACGCTGCCTTTTTTGATTTTATAGGCAATCGCCAGGCGATCGAAAAGCTCCGGGATGATCTTGTGGATGCGCTTATCAAGCGTCCGCCACATCTAGTGAATGCCTATTTGTTTACTGGTAATCCAAGTACCGGGAAAACGACATTGGCCAACAAGATCGCCGCACTGTTGGACGTTACGTTTGTGAAGCTTGTGGGGACAAATATTCGCACAGACGCGGACGTGGTCGCACAAGCGGACAATGCTTTCGAAGCGTCCGGCAAACGACCTAAGATAACGGCAGTCGGCAGCCAGGGATTGCCCGAGCATGAATACCCTGAATGCTTAATCTTTATTGATGAGATTCACCTTGTGAAGGGGCGCGCCCAGGAGAGCTTACTCACGCTTACTGAACCGAAAGATCGGTATATTCGGCTTCGTGACCGGATCTGCAAATTCCCGCGGGCAACTTACATAGCCGCCACCACGCGCGACAGCGAGATTGACCGTGCGCTTCGCACCAGGTTCGGCAATCCTATTCACTTAAACGACTACAAGGTGGAGGAAGTTTCGGAGATGCTCGCGGTAAAGAAACCAGCGTGGGCCGAATGGCCGAGCGAGATCCGTCTTGGGATAGCGCGCCTTTCGCGTTGCATCCCGAGAGAAGCAGAGCGCCTGGCACAGAAGCTCGAGCGGAAAATGACCGTTTCGCTCGAGTCCTTGACGCTTGAAGGGGCTCTTGAAAAATTACGTCTAGAAGAAGGGCTCGACCGCAACGGACTAGATCGAGTTGGCTGGGATTTGCTGCGGTTATTGGCAAGGCAAACTCGACCATTAGGCCGCGAGACATTAGCTAACCAGTTAGGGCGAGCCGACGAGGAAAAACTTGTATCCGAAATCATCCCAAGCCTTCAGGCGTTGGGCTTAATCGAGCAGGTGGCTGGCGGGCAAAGGATTTCGGACCGCGGCCGCAATTATCTACGCAATGAGCCGCCACCCGCGTGAGTTCGTGCGGGTAGCAGGACGTCGGATACCGAGTAAACAAATCGAATTTTTCCGGTCGGCGCTTTTGGAATGGTGGGGTCCCCGCCGGAGAATGTTTCCCTGGCGCCGCTCGAGCGCGTCTGTTTACCATCAGATCGTCAGCGAAGTTCTCCTCCAGCGCACGCGGGCTGAAACTGTCGCGGCTTTCTGGCCACTGTTTATCGCAACATACCCGAATTGGGCCGCTCTCGCGAATAGCACAGAGCAACACATCGAAGCCACTTTACGTCCGATAGGATTGTCTCAGCAACGGGCTCCCCGACTGCGTGATTTGGCGAGGTTTATGGTCAGCCGACGCGGCCGGTTTCCAGGGAGCCGCGTTGAAATCGAAGCTCTGCCGGCTGTCGGTCAATACGTGGCGAATGCGATACTCCTTTTCTGTTTTGGCAAGCGCGAGCCTCTCCTCGATGTGAATATGGCTCGCGTGTTGGAACGTTTTTTTGGGCCGCGAACACTCGCTGATATTAGGTATGACCCCTATTTACAGGGACTTTCGCGGCTTGTTGTAAATGGGACGGACTGCCGCTCAATAAACTGGGCGATTTTGGATCTGGCCGCTGCGGTCTGCCGAGCTCAGCAGCCATGCATTGAGCGTTGTCCGCTTAAAACAGAATGTCGCTTCGCTCGCGGGGGAAGAACGGGCGCCGATGCCTCGCGCAAACCCAACCTTCCCAATTGACCGGCGAGGAGAAATGTCCGCAAGCTGAAAGCGGCTTGAGACGGCGAATCTGCTAACTAAAGCGTTGCCGTGACTGCATTGACAGCAGTGCTGACTGACGGCTCGCACGCCTGAGAGGTGACTCCACATCTGGCAAGCCAGTGCCTGATATTGGCAGGCAAGATGTCTGCATGACGATCCATGAAGGCCCGGATGTCGCTTGGCAGAAGGCACGTCACTGACGGCTGCGCTTCGCCGGCGTAAAGCCCGCTGGATTGAAAGAGGTAAACGCGTTGCGCTCTGTCTGCCCACTCGTTGACGGTCAGTTGCGTGTTGCCAGTCTTGATCTGAACAATCGCTCGCTCCCTCGTCTCGCGATGAATCAGGTAAAACTCGAAACTCATGGTGTCCGCCTTTCGCGAATGCGGAATCACGAGCCACCCGAGCGTTTGCAGATAGATAAAAATCACATCCTCCGTCTGCTCAGGCGTCAGAAAAGAGAACAGGCTGTCGGCCGGGAGGTCGCGAGCGGCGTAGTATTGCGTCCCGCTTAACGCATTCCAGAGATGCTGTGAGTAAAGGCGAACGGGTTCGTTGTCTATCGCCTGAATGGTCCGTTGCGCGCGAAAGCAATTCACAACTTTACCGGGCACTTCGTCGATCGAGCCGACCTTTAAAATTTCACATCTTACGACATTCACGACATCAGCGTCCTCGGCTCGAGCGTTCGTGAAGTACTCCCATTCAGACTTCACGTTCGCGAGGTAGTAAGTTCCTGTCGGAGAGCGAGTCCAAATTAGGTCGTCTTTCCTGACGTTGCGTTTCAGATATCGCACCCGGGACAGATCTCCGTCGTCGTGATGGACGATCGCCTCCTTGAGGTATCCTTCCCAACTGAGCGCGACGCTGTCGGAATAAGTCTGCCATCCCACTCCCAACACCTGCTCGTCGAGACAATAGGCAAACGAGAATGCAGAGTCAGCAATTCCGCCATTCGGTCGGATGTGGAGGCGAAAGACGTTCACTGTTTGATGATCGGTTGCCGGCGCGACCGCAGCGAAAGATCAGTCACTAATGTCGGCTTGCAATGCTGAACCGCGGACCCGGCATGTTTGATCCTATCCGTCCGCGGTGCCGGAAATGTCGCTTCCAAGTATTCGGCCGAGGCGTGTAAATATCCCGCCCCCCTTAGGATCACGCCTGATATCCTCCATGAGCTCGGCGATCGTCGCCGTCCAAGCGGCGTTTCTTCTCTCGCCCGGTCGCGCTCCGATGCGGCGGCGATAACGACAGAATTCCCAATCCCCTGGAAGTTTTGGTGGTGGCCGCTGAAGGTGGAGAAACCGCTCTTTCTCGTTTCGCCCAGGGTATTCTTTGAGGTTTTCGCGGATCGGGACTCTTAGCGGGGCGTAGCGATTTATCATGCGCAAGACATCGGCGCCGTGAATTTCTTCGTGAAAGTAGAGACATTTCTCCGCAGCCTGAATCTGGAGGGCGTTGATGATCTCCACGTCGCTAACTGACACATCAAGAAGCCGCTTCCCTCGCTTTCCTACCTTGTAGACTTTCGGATCGTAAAAGAACAAGCACAGGCCCGGCGATACCGGCAGCAGTAGCTGGAAGCCCGACTGGCCGAAGCCGACAAAGGAGCGAATCGGATCCGCGCCGACCGCGAATTGATTCAGAAGAACCACGGGGTTGTCGCTGGTGATGAAACTTGTGGAAGCGGGAGCGCGCAAGAGCTTGCAGTCCAATGTTTGCATCTCCAGCCAGCATGGAATTGTTCCTGTTTGAAACAGAAAGCCCGGCACGCCTTTAAAGTCCATCATGTCCTCCGTCCAATTGCCATTTGGAGGAGGCGGCAGGTCGCCGCGCTCTATCGCGGCCTTAATGACCTTGTAGGCGATATGCTTCGGGAAAACCTTCGCGGACTCGGCTGCTTTTCTCGTTCTGATGTGTAGTTGGGCCACGAGAAGTCGCAATGCGACGAGCTCCCGGCCATTGAAGTCCAGCTTCGTGCTTAATCCAGCGAGGACAGGCGCGATGTCGTTTTCCGACTGTGCGAACAGTTGCTCGAGAGCCTTGTCGTCACCGTAAAAATAATCCTCCTGGCATTGGCGACTAATTGCGCCGGCACCGACGATGCGAACCGGATCAATTGTCGCGATCGCGACTTGCTCGCTCGAGCCGATTCGAAACTGCCGCAGGTAATGCTGTGAAACGAAGTGCTGCCGTTTGTGTGCCACGTGCAGGTCCCTGTTGAATGCCCACTGTCAGAATCGGCCCTCGAACCCTGCTGATCAACAGATCGGTTATCCGAGGGGGCTTTCGTCCGGTAAACTGCTCGCCGCCCAATGACCGTGGCACGATCACAATTCGGCAAGGGACCGGTGGGTATGCTACTGACGATCGGAGCCGCCATCGATTCACACCCGATCGATCGCTGGAGAAGCGGGATCTGCGGAAATGCTTTTGGAAGCGGCGGCATTACATTGGGAACTGCCACACCCATCCAGAAGCACTGCCGAAGCCGTCGCGCGTTGACGTGAAAAATACGCGCGCCCGGTTTATTGAATCGATACGCAGCTAGTAGCGTTCACAATGATTATTGTCGGACTTGCGGCCTTCTCCGAGGGTTTGTGGCTGACCCGATTGATGCAACTGGATATACCATTTTGCTGCCAACGCGATGACGAACGAAGACTGTAGCTCCGACGTGTTCGCGAAGTACTCGCCCGAATACTTTGAATTCAGCGCTCCGCGCGCGGTATGGGAGCAACCATGCTGGATACGGGTCTGCAACGGTTTTCGCGCGGTGAAAGAGCCGGCGAAATCGGAATTCTGGCTGCCGCTAACTTTTGATTTCCGTGTCGATGCCTTCGCACGGAAATCGACATACGAGCAACTTAGCGCGCAGTAGTGGCGACTGTATGAGCACGCCCGTAAGACGGGTGCTCAACAATGGACAGATTTTCTGTGTCGCAGGAACGACGATTTCCACCGGGCTCTTGAAGACACGCGCGGGTTGCTGAAGCCTCCATTTCAGTACGTTCCGCGAGCTAAATTCGAAAGTGTCACGTTGGACGTCGTACTCTCTCAGGACCCTGAGATAATGGCCATCTACGTTGCCGAAGACACCAACTCCGACGGTCGCGACATCTACACACTGCGCATTCACTCGAGCTTGTGGCATCACTGCGTCGGCCATACGTACCTTTGGTATCAAAAGACCCTTCCTTGGCGCTTGCATCCGGAGGATGTGCTGCCGTGGTTTCATGCGACGATTAAAAAACTGCGGAAGAAATGCCAGCCCCGAGACGTAGCCGCGTGGGATGAAAAGCTGATCCAGGCGGAACCCGATCTCGCGCCACCGATTCCCAACGCGGACCGCCAATGGAGCGAGCGGTCGAACCTGGTTTTGGTTTTTGGGACGCGCGACGAAGTTGGCTACGCGGCACTCTATCATCTCGAGCGAGAAAGGATCCAAAGCCTGATTCGTAGCGGTTCGAAAATCTCCATCCGCACAACGATCGCCAGTCAGTACGAAAAAGATCCCGAGAAGTTGTGGTGGACCATCCACCTACTGACGCCGAGTTCCCTGCACGCGCAACGGCTTGAAGGTCGACTGCTCTCCGGCGGTCAAGTACACTTTGGAATAGGGGATGACATTTCTGGAATGATTGCCTGTCACGAAAACAGCGTCCAGGCTGTCAACGTTGAACCCAAGACACTGAAACGGCTCTGCGGGAAAGAAGGCATGGTGCTCGCTTTGATCAGCGCGCCGCGGTTTAAGCACAAGGCGTACGTCTATTGGCCAGCCGATAAATCCCTTCCTGAGGAATTCAGCGGTGCCATTTAAGAAACTTCAAGCTAACCGAGTGATATTCGGCCAACGGTAACGGAACGTTCCTGTGCGACGCTCCGACGAGGCATAAGTCGTTGGAAGGCAGCGCTCCAGAAAAAACCGGGTTGTTTTGCGTATAAAGGAGGCATGACAACGACAGTCCAAATCATTCGTTACCTTGAAAAAGCGCTCTTCTATCCCGTTCTCGCATCGGGCAACCCGTTGAATAGGCGCCGCGTCAGATTCGCGCGGATGTGTTTGGGACGTCTGCCGCCTCAGAGCGCGATCCTCTATTGCATCCATGGCGGGGCTGGCATCGAACCCAATCGGGTTGCCTGCAATGCGGATCTGGAGCGCGACGGCTTTCGCAGTTTCGGCGATTTGCTTCCCGATCTGGAGCGCCGCTTCCCGGACGTCTGGCCCCGACTGTGAGCGTTTTCCTGTCGGGCAGGCCCAGGCTTGGTGGATCAACGCTCAGTGGATATGCTATGCGTGCAATCCCCTGACTTAAATGAGCGAAACACCGAGCCATCCGTTCCGCGTAGGCGAGCGCTACGAGAATCGAAGGGGACTCTTCGAGGTCGTATCAATCGATGGCGATTCGCTCCGAATTCGGTGGGACACCGGAGAGGTTGTGAACACGTCGGTGGATCTACAGGCCAAGATTCTTCGCAACATGGAGAAGGAATTGACCGACGCTGCCGCGCAAAAGCGAAAACGGACCCCGAAATCATTTGGTGAATTTTTTCGCGGATTGCGTCCCGAAGATTTCTCTGACGATGTCACCGGAACACACTGGAGATCGCGCGAACAGCTCGGCGGAGCTGTCACCAGGCTCCTGGAAGCGAAGGAGATTTTTAATTCATGGTCGATCTACGGCCGGCCAGAAGTGCACTGGGCCAGCGTTTCGCGTTATGGCCTCAACCATCCTTCGCTTCAATCAAAGTTCTTTGCGCGGGTCAATCAGGAGCACATTCTTTTCGGCCTCTACCTCGAGCGATCCGACAAGAGGACGGACTACCAGGACGACTGGATCAAATTTGTCTCCTGGTGTGAAAACCAGGAAAACCTGCGCTGGCTGCACACCGCGATGCTCAACAACAAGGCCGTTCTCACAAATCCGTATGAGGGGTGGCCGGATCTCAGTTTCAACGGAACGATCGAGGCGACCGAGCAAGGGTTTTCTTGGAATCGGGGAGCGGAGAACACCAACATCGCCCGCGACGAGCTGCCCGAAGTCCTCAAATCTCTGCCTGCGGATTTGTGGTTGAACATTGTTTTGGGCCGCATGCTGGCACGCGCTCCGGCGATCGCGGAGGGCGAGCGAATCGCTTCGACAATTGCCGAATGGTTCAACACGCTTCTTCCGGTCTATCACAGCGAGCCTCTCGCCTAGGGCGCCGTGCCGTAGGAATCGACGAGATCACTTCCCTGAATTCGCAAAAATCGCCCGCATCTTGGTGGGCGCATCACGAATCAGGTAGTCCGCAGTGACCTCAAGCACGCGGCAGAGGGTCACCAGTTCGTAATCGCTCACGCAGCGAATCCCCATTTCGATCTTCGCAATCACTGTGCGCGGCGCGTTCCAACCGTGCGCATGGACCATTTCCGCGACTTCTGCCTGTGAGAGATGCTTTCTGAGACGGGCCGCGCGGACCTCGGCGCCAATCACATTGAGCGGCGGCGGACGGTCCTTTTTCATGCACTCGATACTGGAGCGCAAATTTTTTCGAATCAAGGGCTTTACAAAGTTCCGTTAATAGATCATAACCGATGTTCCGTTATCGGAACTTCACTTATGAAAATGAATTATGTCCACGCTCTCGGCAGGGCCTCACACCCGCTCCAAACTATGAAATTACGCAAATATTTACTCTTCCTGGTCGCGGTTATCTCCCTCGCGACTTTGTCCACCGGTAATGCCGGAATGTTTTCTTGGCCTGTTACGGGAACTTGGCCCGGCTACCTGACTATCTGGCAGTTTAATCCGGACAACAGTGCGCCTGGCGCCGCCTGGTCGGGTTGGACTCAATATTGGCGGACTGACAGCACCGGCTCGATGGAAAGCTTCGGCGACGACGCGATCTATTCGACACCCTACGATTCGGCCCTTCAATTCACCGGAAAGATGATGACAGCGGCGGGGGCGTACGACTACGACCGCGCCTACAACGATCAGTATTACGAGGTAAAAGGGAGCTACTTGATCGATGGGGATCTGGCGTACTGGGTCGAGGGGATTCCCGAGCGAATGAATAGCGCCGCTACGCTCCAGCAGCGTAGCGATGGCGACCATGCCGACAGCCAATGGGGTGACCCCGTCGATACTGCTACCGGCGTTCAGACTTTCGATAAGACTGTAATTTCGGTGCAGGGGGCGTTGCCGATCGACTTTACTATCGAGTTTCGGACGCGCTTGGCTCCGACACACAGCGTCCTCGGGGACGGATGGGCCCACAACTATCAAGCGGCGCTCACTGTCTCGTCGACGACCGCGACTGTCGCGTGGACGCCGAATCGAACGGAAGTGTTTGAGCGAAGCTCGACCGGAACGTTTAGCTCTCAAAGCGAGAGTGCGCGCCGTCACTCGCTCGTCGAAAACGCCGACGGGTCGTATACCCTGACATTAGACGACCACTCACGGTACAACTTTGACGCGGCAGGCGCGCTGCAGTGGATTTCGAAATCCGGCAAATACATTGACCTCACTTACGGCCCGCACGGGCTAGCGCGCATTACCGACCGCGGCAGCGGCAAGTATTTGGAGTTGGCATATGCCTTCACAGCACAGGCAGTGTGGGACATTTCCGCAATCAGCGACGGGCAGGGGCGACAGGCAACACTTCAGATGGTCTGGAATCTCCTCTACAGCGTGACGGACGCGAATGGCAACGAGACCAGGTTTAGCTATCGCTGGCCCGGCGGCTTCTATGCAGCGCCCTATCAGTGGGGCGAACCCTCTGCCGAAAACCCCAACGCAATGCTCTTTAAGGCTGAGGATCTCGCAAGCAACAGCATCCTCTTTTACAACGATTACGACGAGATGGGCCGAATAATCGCTCAGGCGGGCGGCATGAATGGAGGTACCTATTTCGAGTACGACACCGCCTCCAGTCCAGGCAATATCATTACGACTGTTACGAAACCGGACGGTTTCACGCGGAAGTACACGCACAACTCGAAGTTGTTGCTGACGAAGGTAGTCGACGAGAACAACAACGCCACGACGCATACATATGATACGGCCGGTCAGCGTTTGACGTCGACCGATCCATTGGACCACACCACGACTTACACTTATGACCCGCAGGGGCATGTCAGCACGGTGACGGACCCGAGCGGCGCTGTTACGCAGATGCAATACGATGCACAGGGTAACCTGAGCCACGTCATCGACGCATTAAACCAAACGGCAACCTACACGTTCGACTCTAACAGCAATGTGTTGTCGTCTACCGATGCAAAAGGGCAGACAGCCACTTTCACTTACAACGCCGGCGGACAGGTGTTGACGGTGACATATCCAGGTGGAGGCGTTGACACATTCACCTACGCGAGCGGGCTGCCCGCGACGTTTACGGATCGCACCGGCAACCTTCAATCCTACCAATATGACCCGGCGGGCCGGATCGCCACCCTGACGAACACGCCCACGCCAACCTCCCCGCCGCTCACCACAAGCTTCACGTATGATGGGATGGGCAACATGCTGACGATGACGCCGCCGATCTGCCCGGATGCGCTTTACGGACCCTTCCCTCCGACATGGAGTTGGTCTTACGACAGTTTGGGACACAAGAGCTCCGAAACCGATCCGCTCGGATGGGTCACGAATTACACCTTCGATCAATATGGGATGCTGTTGCAGAAGATTGATCCCACGGGAGGGGTAACGCAGTACGAGCATAATCCCTCGAACGAGATCACTGCCGTAACGACTGGCTATTGGAGGAGAACAGAGTTTACGCGTGATCCCGCCGGTCGCGTGACGGCGATTATCGACCCCCTCGGTCACACGACTCAATTCACCTACGACGCCGCAGGCAACAAAATCGCGACTTACAACAGTGCGGGTACCAAAGTGTCCGAAGTTGCCTATGACAACCGAGACCTCCCGACCGGTGTAAAGGATGCGTATGACGTAACTGAGACGGTGCAGTTCGACGCCCTCCGGCGTGTGACCTCGAAAACGGACCGGCTGGGACGAACCACTACATACTCACTAGATCCTGTCGGCCAACTTACAGGCGTCCAGAATCCAGAATCCTTCGTGACCGGCCAATCTTGGAACGCCAATGGGTTCAGGATTGCCTTCACGAATGCGGGTAATGCGACAACCGGGCTCACAGTGGATCCAGCAGGTCGCTTATCGGCAATCCAAACGGCGCTCGGCAAGCAGTCTGTCTATAATTATGACTCACCAACGAGCACGTCGCAGCCATCGAGCATTGTCGACGCCAACGGTACAACGACGGCGCTGGTCTACGACAACGCGCTGCGGCTTGTGACATCTACCGATCCGGTGTCCCAAATCGACCGCCTCTACGACGTCAAAGGGCGGTTAGTCACGGTGACGGAGGGATCGAAGGTTATTACGCGCGACTACGACGCCGTGGACCGAATGATTAACTTCACCGATGGCGACGGCAATAGCATCAGTTACTGGAATGATGATATCGGGGAGCTGTCGACCATCATCTACCCGGATGGGTATAGCGTCTCCTACGGATATGATGCGGCCGGCCGTATGACCGGAGTCTATACATGGGATGGCGCTGTCTGTCACACGACAAGCTATTCCTATGACGAGGCCGGACGGCTCGCTACGACAACGCGGCCGAATGGTACCGTGGAAACGCGTAGCTACGATCTCAACGACCGGTTGCTCTCTATCGTTGATACCGATTCCAGCGGTAACATGATCGCTTCGGAAACGCTGACACGGGATGTAGCGGGGCGAATTACGTCCGAGTCGACCACGCCCGCGCCGTGGCTTCAATCGGAAACGTTGAATTCCATGTTTAGCTATGACCTTTCGGATCGCCTGACTTCGCGCGATGACACGGACGGTTCGAGCAACGCGGTGATGACGCGCGCGATCACATTCGACAACACCAGCAATATCACGTCGTCGGTTACCAACCCGCTTCTCGTACCGGGTTTGGTTCCGGAAAATTTGGCTATGACCTACGACGTCGACAATAGGCTGTCGAGTTTCAATGGCCAAAGCACGCAGTTCGACAACAGCGGAAATCTGACCTCGGGACCGCTTGGCGTCAGTCCCCCATTTTCGAGTCTCACCTACGACGCTCGGAACCGCCTCACTTCTGCTGGGGGACTTTCTTTCGGTTACGACGCTGAGAATCGCCGCACTTCTCTCACCTCTGCTGCCGGCACCACCCACTACATCTTTAACCCGCGGCCCGCCCTTGATCAGCTTTTGGTCAAGATATTGCCGGACGGAACGGTGACTCACTACATTTACGGGATCGGCCTGATTGGGGAGCAGACCGGGTCCAACTATCGCGTTTATCACTACGACTCACGCGGCAGCACGGTCGCGATGACAGACGCCAGCGGTGCCGTGATCGGGCGAGCAAGTTACGGTGCCTACGGCGAGGTGCTCCAGAAAGACGCGGCGCTCACCACTTCGTTTCTCTTCAACGGGCAATACGGAGTTCAAACCGATGAGAGCGGGCTTCTCTACATGCGGGCGCGGTACTACTCGCCGCTCATCAAGCGTTTTATCAACCAGGACAGCGTCCTTGGCTCGATCAACAGCTCCGCTTCCCTCAACCGGTTCGCCTATGCGAACGGCGACCCAGCCTCGCTGATCGATCCGTTTGGCCTCTGTGCGGAGAAGGCCGGCAAGGGCTTCTTCGGTTCACTGCTCGACACGTTGCTGAACATCCAGGGTATCAAAGACAGCCTCTGGATTTACGACAACGCCGATGACTGGAGAGAGAAAGTCATTGGAGCGGCCGCGGTCCCAATCCTCGCGCTAGACGCACTCTCCAATTTGGTTCCGGTGGTCGGAGAAGAAAAAGCCGCCCTCGAGACGTCCGCAAAGGTGGCCATCGAAAAGGCCATCGAGCACGAGGCAGCCGACGTTACAATTTCCATCGTTGCAAACAGTGAGCGGGTGTTGGCCGCCGATGCAGTTCGCTTCCATCATGGGTGGCCTAAGTATCTCGGAGGAGACATGCAGCAGATACTTGAACCTCTTCCGAAATCCATGCATGACGCCTTCCATAGCGGTCTCGATAAAATTATTCCTCGTCAGGCAGGAACCAGTTTTTACGAGGGTCTTTCGCCTGTCGCTCGAAGGCAGATGCTTCAAGACCTTGGAGACTACACGAAAGCCTTTGATGCAAAGAATGGAACGCACCTTTATGATGCAATGGTTAGAGAAGGTTTTCCGGGAGGCCTATGAATGACGAACTGAAGCGAGTAGAAGATTTGACGGCTGTCGATTTAGAAGCGTTTCCAGTTTGGGAATATGCAAATGTCGATCAACTCGGTGAAACAGCCGTGCGGCCAATCAAGGAAACGCCAGTTAAGACGATGACGGGTCGATTGGTAGGCACGCGGATTCGATTAGCAAATGGAGCGAGTTTCTGGGCAACAGTCTCTAACGTGGATGAGCGTAACCCGCGTCTGACGCAACATTTCCTAACCGTTTCCGTCTTCCGGAACGGGAAATGGTTTACGATGGCTCGCTACCACGATTTTGATAGCACTGAACGAGGGCCAGAGGCTCTGGCGTCATTTTTGGGACTGCGAGTCGACGAGGTTTTTCCGATGTCGTATAACATCAGCCAGTTTTGCGTGGGCGAGTCGGCTGCTCTGGTCGGAACCATTGAAAAAGAGCCCCGGGAAAAACTGACTCGTGCCGAAATTATCGCGCTGGCGGTGCCGTAAAGAATTCTTCGGGTTCTGCGCTCGACAATGAACGCTTCCAAGTTTGTAGAGGTTATTCGTCGTGTCGTGTTCCAATTAGCCGCTGTCGATGGCACGATTCGCACTTTGAGAAAAGGACCGAGCGGACGTAGGCCCGATCCGAATTTGAAGTTGTTATCGGAGTGGTACAAAGCGTTGCCGCAGGGGGACCGCGACCGTGTTGAAGAGATCATCCGGCAGGCGGCGAAATCTGCCGTTTTCAATTTCTTAGTGGTGCTTGACGGCGACCTCCAAATTGAAGATCCAGATGATCGTGGGACGCTTGCGCTCTGGCACGAAAAAGACGGCAAAGATGTTCTGCTCAACGATCCCAATGGGGAGCGGCTGCATGATCTGTTCATAGCTCAATAGCTATCAACTGTAGCGGGGGGTTCACAGGCTCTTTGAGTCTTCGTGTGCAACAAATGAAAAAACCCGTATTTATCCTTTATCTGGTGACTCTTGCGATCCTATCTGGTTGCCGAAGGCCGCCGGCAGATGCGGACCTGATCGGCACATGGACTAACCCGGATGGGGCGGAACTTGTAATTCGAGCCGATCACCAATTCACTGCCCGATCGCTGCCAAAATCGGTATTCTGGGGAAGCGATCAATCGGGATTATTCGATGGGAGTGGACAGTGGCGTTTGAATAACGGTCGGGCCTATTGGGAGGTAAGCTTGCGCTTCGACCGGTTGTCCCAACAACCGGCAAATCTGGAGACAGAAGCGCTCGTCTCAGGAGTAGGAGATTCCGTCTATCTGTACCAGTGGCGAGGCGAGGAGGGCGGGGAGCGATACAAGTTGGAAAGGAAACGCGATCGCTAGGGTAAGCCTTTTTCGTTGCAAAATCGTATCGCTGCAATGCCGAAGCTCTTTTGATCGTGATAATGATAAAACTGACGTCCGGTCCCGGTCGACAAACTGGACCCCTTCGCGCGCGCGGGAACGATGTTCGCCGCCAATTGCGAACTACCTCTTGACTGGATGTTCCGCGGTTCCTAGGCAGAACACGAGATGATGATCCTGAGCACCGAAACTCTACTGACGTGCAAGATCTACTTTTCTTACAGCCAGTTTTTAGTTTTCGACCAAAGTGTGCCGTTTCCCGGTTGCGCGTGGACGGAGGGACATTCCGCGCAGGGTTTTGCCCGACGTAAGTCAGTAGCAAGTTTTGGAACGCTCCTTGAGTTTGGTTTCGCCGACGTAGAGATCAGCGTTGGTAAGTACGAACCGCGTCCATCTTATCAGCGTGTTATTGCAGTACCCTTTCTCGTGGTGGCCGGAGAGGTGTTGGTCCAAGGTCCGGAGGAAACCGCCGCGGGGAGATCCTTCGCGTTGTCTCCGGGGAATTACCGGCTTGTTTCTGCTCAATATGCGCGTGGAGACGATAAAGAAGTCATCGGACTGTTTTTTGAACCGTTGGCAGAAGCGTTGGAACGAAGCGCTATTCTCGTGGCTGACGAAGCTCTCGCTCCGCCGACCGAGCTAATCGAAGACGTTGAGCCCGCCGATTAACAGACGGAGATTCATACGGCGGTTGATGCTTTTTTGGCCAATTGCTAAATAGCCATTGACGGGGCGTCCGGCGGCCCTATTCCGGGTCTCAGCACACATATGCGCTTCTTCAACGATATGTTTGGTACTCAACCGCCGAGCAAAGCTGCGGAGCAGGCAGAGGAAGCTGTGTTTGTGCACCTCGATGGCGTTAACCTGCCAGACAGCGTTTATGAGGAGTGCGATACTTCCACCATCGAGGATCGGCTGACTCCGATTCTCGAGCGACAACAGCTTGGTTACTTTGACGGCACTGAGACTGGGCCGGCGGCCACGACACTTTTTATGTATGGCCCCGACGGGGAGCGTCTATTCGCCGGCATCGAGCAGACTTTGCGTGACTATCCGCTATGTCACGGCGCGCGCGTCAGTATTCGCGGGCGCTCATCGGAACGTGAGTTTCGCCTATGAAGAGACCTAACGTTAAAGGCCAATGAAAATTACTTCACGCTACGCAGACAATCCCAAGGTAAAGATCGATGCGACGAAAGTGCCCGAGGAGTTTCGACATTTACTTCCACTGGCGAAGGAATGGAGTATCGGCGACGATGTCGAGTTGGATGCCTATATCGACGCCGCATCGGACGAACAGAAGAAGAAATTCGTCGACGCATTCAGCCCTCATTTTGATGCGCTGTGGAAATGGCATGAGTCGTGTGAGCACATGATTCCAAAGCCGGACGAGCTGGTGTTGTTCGACGCCGCCGCGAACGCCGCAGGAACTGTCCACAGCATCTTATCGTAGGGGCTAATTGATCAAACTGAACAAAGAGATGTATTTATTACCAAAGAAATGAACGCTGCCAAGTTTGTAGATGCTATTCGGCGGTTTGTCTTCCAGGGGGCGGTGGATGACACAATTCAACTTTTGAGTGAAGGACCCGCCGGGAGAAGTCCCAAGCCAAGCTTGCGGGCTTTGTCCGACTGGTACAAAGCGCTGCCGCCAGAAGACCGCGACCGTGTCGCGCAGGTTGCAAACAGGTCCGCCGAAGCGGCCGTTTTTGGATTCCTCGTGGTCTTAGATGGAGACCGTCAAATCGAAGATCCGAATGATCGTGGGACGCTTGCGCTTTGGCACGAAAAAGATGGCAAAGACGTTCTACTCAACGATCCCAATGGGGAGCGGTTGCACGATCTGTTCATAGCTCAATAGCTATCAGTTGTAGCTGGGGTTTACAGACTCTTTGAGTCTTCGAATGAAATCGATTACGCCCCGGGAGGATGAAACAGTTTACAAGCGCTATCGACAGTGTTCTGAAATCCGCCGGGTTTCGACGTAGCCGATCTGTTTGGAACCGAGCGGTCGGCGAGTTCGTGGACGTTATCGACCTGCAGTGCAGCAAAAGCAACGACCTTGTCACGATGAATCTGGGGGTGGTTTACCCGAAGGCCTACACTGCGTGCTGGGGAGAGCCTCTGCCTTCGTACGTGGTTGAGCCCCGCGCAACCGTCCGCATTCGTATAGGCCACCTGCTCGGCGTCGGCGACCAGTGGTGGCCTAGAGAAACGATGGCAACCAACGAAGCAATTCTGACTGCGCTTACGGAGCATGCGCTGCCGTTCTTCGACAGGATGCACTCGCTCGAAGCCATTGAACGATTGCTGACGGACCAGAGCCGGAGCAGCTCCGGATATCCCCCGCCGTCAATCTATTTGGCTGCGATCAAACACAGCCTTGGAGATGCGTCCGGCGCCTGTGAGCTGCTGACTAGCCTTCGAGAGGCAACTTCTGGACCGTGGGGGACCAAGATTGCGCACGCCGAGACTTTTCTCGGTTGCCGCTAGTCGATCGGCTGTGACCGCAGAACAGAGACAGTTGGATCTCGCGATTGGCGCCGTCCTCAAACCTCGCGGATTTACTAAGCGAAAATCGTCGTGGTACTACGTTACCGACGATTGCGTTGGTCTTCTGAATGTTCAGAAGTCTAATTTCGGTTCGCGGATATATGTCAATCTCGGAGTTTCCGTGAAAGCGATCATGTCGACTGACTTCCCCCAGGAACATCAATGTAACATCGTCTCTCGTTTATCTGAACTTGTGGCCGACAGACAGGCGTTCGAGGAAGCGTGCAATTTCGAGGACACGGGCGTGTCGCCTGACAAGCTGAAGCACATCATCGCTGCTATTGAAACTGTAGGGGTGCCGTTCCTGGAACAACTTGGGACGGTCGATGGAATTCGGAAACGCCTCGCGAAGGGCGAGCCTTATCACTTTCTAATTACCGTGCAGCTATCTCGCTGGTTGGAGCGGTCGAGTCCGTAAATTCGCGACGACAAGGTTTCGCCCGCGGTTCCAACAACCGGTTACATGACCGAAACATTCGAGTTTAGAGTGGTTGAAGAGTTCGCCGATCAGCTTTTCCGGCCTGACGAAGGTAAAAAACTTAAAGCAGGAGGGGTGCGGCTTGTAAGAATTGCTGGCGATGATCCCAGGTTGCCTGAAGTGGGACGTATTCAAGAACGCCTAAATCGCGAGCAGGACAGGTCCTTCTTCCACGGTTGGGATATAATCCGTACGTACAGCAAAGCCGATCTCGAGACGGCTTTGCTTTTCCAAATGAAGATTACCTCAATGTTCGAACCCGCAGGTGAGGAATGCGGAACGAAATACGATGCATCAACAGCCTGTCCGCGCTGCGGCGCCGGCGCGAAACAATTCACGCCGCTGTTTCTCCAAGTGAACAGGATCCCGAAGGGCAAAGACATCAGCAGCACAATCGCCGGTGAAGTCGTCATATCACGGCGGATGGCAGACGCACTTGATCGGCATGGAATCACTGGAGCCGAGATGTTGCCTATCCGTTCCAATCCGTCATCTAGTGCGGAATCCCCGGATTGGTTTCAGCTCCAATGTTCGCACGCCAGTGCTGAAATCGCTGCGCCGACTCACGTGGGTCTTGAGCCGTTTCTGGATGATGAAAAGGACGAATGCCGCTGTGCCATCGGTGACCTTCTTGGACTTAACCTTCTCTCCGAGGTCTCGATCAAATCCGATTCTCGCGGTGATGCGGATATCATCTGCTCGCGGCAGTTTATCGGCGTGCGGCGAGGACTCTTACGTCCGGAACGAGCCATTCTCGTGTCGCCGAAAGTTCGACGATTAATCGAATCGGAGAAGCTCAAGGGGGTGAAAATTGAGGTCGCACACCTTGTGTAGGATTAATAGTCCGCATTATACCGTGAGCTAGCTTTCGCCCACGGGAAGGCAACGAGGCGTGGCGACTACAGACAGCAGCGGCCAATAACTAGGAGTCTTATTGCACTACCTGTACCCTCGTCGGGTGAAGCCCTACCTCATGCATCGTCTGTAACAGGTGTTGTGCGCCATATCGAGAGGGCTCATGGATTAGCACCCCCGCCAACTCGTAATTCTTCAAACCAATAAGCGCTTTTCGCACATCAGCCTCTTGCAGGTTTTCCCACTCTGGAATCATGAGGGCCTTGCGCTCTGCGTAGAACGGAATGATGGCCGACCAGTCGAAACCCAGCATCACGATGACGCTGTCTGGTTTTGTATCAGCGAAAGTTGCCTTCCATTGGACTTGCCGCCCCGTGTAGGAAGTCTCCTGCTCGACTTTGTACAGTCGCCAGTAGAACATAATCATGCTTATGCCAAGGATGAGCACGGCGCCGTTCCAAAAGGGATGGCGCTTCACCAAGTCGGCGATCCCGATAGCGATCGCCAGGAGAAGCCAGACGCCGTTGGCGTAAAAATAATACCTGTGCTCGTAGTAGAGATTAGTGAAAACTAGGGGAGCGGAGACGAACATTAATGCGTAGAGGTCTATCGTTTGGCGCTGTCTCGAAGCCCACAGGATCGCCATAACGCCCAGCCAAACCCAAACATTGTACGAGATGAGCGCGCCCGTCCGGCCTGCGATCACAGTCCAGGTCGCCAAGCTTAGCTTTTGGGTCCACGTGCCGAAATTCCATGCGCTGAGTGCACCGCTCGTCAGATGGCGTGCGATCGGATTGTTTATCTTGTAGCCGTCAGCGAGGTGCGTCCAAACGGCACCCGCTATCACGGGGATCACTAGGAAGAGAATTACGTGTTTCAGGAGTGCGACACCACGGGCACGAATCTGCTGATTGCGGAGTATCAGTCCGTCGCCTGCTGCCGCCTGGATATCAGGCAGAAGGCGCCGGTTTTTACTGACAAGCATGACGGCAACGCCGACCAAAGCAGGCACCACCGTGGTCACTTTAACAAGAGCGGCCAATGCTCCGCAGATTGCGGCCGCTAGGCCACTCCAACCTCCCTGCCCGCGGCGGGTCGCCAAGTAATAGTACCACACACTTAGACATAGCGCCGTTGACTCAAGCATCACGCTGCGTCCCCAGAAAATGTAAAATGGGTTGACCAGAAAAAAGGCGAGAGCAATCATCCGTCCTTTGCCATCGATCCCGTGGCGCTGAAGCAACAGGTCGAGAGGGATTAGGGTTAACAGGAAAAATAAAACACTGACGCCACGACCGGCCTCGGTTATGGAGACGCCCGCGACCTTGTTTACGATCGTCACTGCCCACTGATAGAGGGGAAATTCGAACGGGATTTCCCACGGCGGACCCAAAACCGGCGTCTGATAAGAGAGCGCGAGTCCACTTTTTACCATCTCCTGGCAAGGGAGGATTGTCTGTGCTTGCCGAAATTCGTGAGGCCCTCCGATTGGCTGTTTCCAGCCGAGGGTGGTCCCGTAAATGTAAAACGTCAAAGCTGCGGCGAGGAACCCGATCGGGATCGCCCACTCACGGAGGACGCTGGCGGGAGACGTAGTTTTTGTCACTGGAACCATTTTGGAAGGTTCCGGTCCCCAGTGAGGCCGTTATGACCGTGAGACAAGATAAATCATCCCGCTGGGCTTTCGTGCCGCTTGGAGCGATTCGCCGAAGTTGCTAAGGGCTAGGGGCGTTCGATCTGACGGAGCGCGGAGGCTAACCGATCCCGCAGCGGGACGTAATCCCAGATTAGGGCCGTTTTGGCCGGAGGAAGACGGGAAACGGCGTTGCTCTCGGATGGCCCCGCAAACCATTCCGATGAATCCAGGGAAATAGAAATCAAACGGTTGATGGGCGTTGCGGGTTCGAACTCGTCGAGCACTGGTGGTAATTGTCCACCGGACAAACGGAAAACGGAAAACGCTTCGGCGCATAACTCTGCAGCCAGCTTACTGTCGGCGGTGAAAAGTCCTTTGTGGACAGGATCGTTTCGGCCCGAGGGCGAGTGGTTGCCGTCTCGCCGCACGTGGTCCATCCATTCAGTGACGACCGCCGGCATGGAGCGTGGATTGAGCGATTGAGCCAGCAGCATCAGCGACTTAGCGTCTTGCCGCGAAACGGCGCCGTTTTCGCGCAGCTTGGCCAGGCTAACCGCGACCGCACTCTGAATGTTCTGGGCTTCTTGATCGACCCTCAGAAAGTCCAGCCATCGCTGAACGGATTCAGGCACTGCACTCATTGCTTCCCAGGATACGCGAATCGCGACGGACCGTAAAGGGCAAGCCCCACCTCAACAGTATCTGAAAGCGTATGACAGCTTGGCGAACTCACCCCGATCAGCCCTTATCATCAGCCCGACACCTTGCGGAAAAATACAAGGACCTGGGATGGCGGCGGCTGTTCAAATCGGAACAACGTTGCATTCGCAAGAGCCCCCATGCCGTATGCGAACATCTGGCACCTCGGGACATCCAATCGCTCGCTGCGATTCTCAAAATCCCGCCTCCAGTGCGAAGATCCCAGAAGCCCCTGCCCAGCCGCGGCAAGGACGCATTAATGGAAAAGATCCGCGCCGCACATCGAGCTTCCCGCGGCGGCGCGAAAAGTTAAACGGGTAGCTGCATTGGGGAGCCGATGATAGATTCATTGGATGTTGGCCCCGATGAGTTTTGCAGAAGCTCTTGCCTTAGAGGGAAGGGCCGGCCCCTACCCGTGGGTTAGTCACAGAATAAGCAAGATCATTTCCGGCGGCCAGACTGGGGTCGATCGTGCAGCACTGGACTGGGCGATCGAACGCGGCATCGAGCATGGCGGTTGGTGTCCACAGGGACGAATGGCGGAGGATGGACCAATTCCGGCCCGCTACAACCTAACTGAAACCGCCGAGACAGAGTCTTTGGCGCGAACCCAGCGTAACGTGCGAGAGAGCGATGGAACTGTGCTCATTACGTTCGACCCCAAACTGACCGGCGCCTCCCAAGAAACTGCCGACTACGCTAAGAAAACACGGAAGAAGGGTCTTCACATATCGGGCGCGCTCCGTTACGACGTCGGCGACATCCTGCGGGAGTTCGTGTGGATGTTTGGCTTGGAGGTGGTGAATGTCGCCGGGTCGCGCGAAAGTGAGGAGCCGGGAATTTACGGATTCACCAGGGATGCGCTGACGAGGGCATTTCCCAAAGAGCAATAAAGAGGGCGGGAATCGAAAATCATTCCTATTCCGACCGGATCAGCCCCTACGCCGATATCGAGACCGCCCGCCCACCTGCGAATACGCCTTCATCAAGTGGAATCGTTTTAAGAGCGTCGAAAAAATCCTGCTCCGTTGGTTCCGGCCACTCTTTCCCGCACTCCTCCAAACCAATTTGGAGGAGCGCTAAGATCCTGCGCACGTCGATGGGTGTAAGTGCGTCGTTCAGGTAAAACATCGGGAGGGAAACAGACTTCATCCGCGTATTAAACACAGGGATAGTCTGCCACATCAAGTCTCACAAACGTTGAGGCATTCGCCATCCAGCTAATCGCACCTGCTGTGAATCCTCTTGCGTCCTTCCGGGATAATCCATTTGCGGCTGCGGCAGTGTTTACCGGCGTCGCGGACGGCGCACTTTGAACCACCCAATTTCTTTTCGCATTGTTCCGGAGAGCATGACTAAAGGCTCAAAGTCTCAACGCGTTCAACCCATGAGAGAGTGTGGCGCACCGGCACCATCCTCCGCCTGGTAGCGGTGCGAGCAGAGAGATCGAGAACGATGTAATTGGGCCGGGGGGCATCGAGCCGCTGGCCGGCGTTAAAGCACCAGGTGCGGTCGATTTTCACTCCAAAGGAAAAGTGAGCGGTTTCGTGAAAATGCCCGCATGCGACAAAGTCGGGATGATATTCCTGGATGCGCAATCCCAGCCAATGAGTCGCGATCGTACCCTTTGGGCACAGCGCCGACGGAGGTTCGTGATGAAGAACCAACCAGGGGGCGTTTTCCGAACCCCGGAGGCGGGCGCCGTATTGCCAGAGACCGGCCATGACGGAATCGCGCTCCTGGAACGTTCTGTAATAAGGGCAAGTCGTTACGACTAGCTTTTGCTTCGAGGCGAAGGTCAAGAGTTGTGTCTCGCCGTCGCCGACTATCAGAGGAGGGCGATGGACATAGGAAAGCCAGGTAAGCGCGACATGATCATGATTGCCGGTACAAAGCGCGAGCGGCACTCCGGTTCGGGTAAAGGCCGGCAGCCATTTCTGGCGCAGATAGTCGATCTGACCGCCCTCGTCCTTCCCGAACATGTCGAGAAAGTCGCCAGCGATTGAGACCAGATCATACTTAGTAGCTTCGCTGAGTAACCATTCAAACCAGGAGCGGTTGTTGTGAAGGTCCGCGGTGAGGAGAATTTTCGTTTCCGGGTTCGAGGCTTTGTGCTCCGGATCAGCGTCCGACTTCACTTGCGCGACGCCTTGATACTCACTTGAGGGCTTCGTCTCTACTTCGCCGCTGGCAAGCTCGGCTGCCCATTCGGCTCGGCGCGCGGCGAGATCTTCGAGGGTGATGTCGCACAAGCCGCAGATGCACGCGTCACAGATTCCGTGAGTCGGCGGTTCGACACCCTCGCGCAGGACGCGCGAACACCACGCGCAGATGCTCCTGATCGAGACCGCGAGCGGAAATGACGCTTGGCTCATGGCAGGTCTCTCCCGTCAAAAATGCAGGTGTTCTCGGCCAGTTGCGGCGCGTGGTAGTCCATTACAATTCGCTTGCGCGCCAGGTCGCGGCGCCGGAGCAAGTCGCTCAGGTATCCTTCCAACCACCTGGTGTTCTGACCGGAGGCCTCTGCTTCGCTCGTGAGGTCATCCAGATCAGGGGGCAGCGACATTCCCAAACGATTGTGCATCGCGGCGATCCGGGCGCGGTATTCATCGCGTGTGGGAGGGTGCAGATAGATGAGGCGCGAATTAAATCTAAACAGCAGTTCAGGAGGAATTGCGTCCTGCTTCCCGATGTCCGCCTTGAGATCCCGCGTCTCAGAAGCAAATCCGACGGGCGATTTGCGGGAGAAGACCGACTGCCAGGTCCCGCAGCCGACAACGAAAAAGTAATCGAGCAGATCGGTGTGCTTCTCCTCCCAGTTGGCGACTCCGCTGAGACGCTTGTCGAGAAGACTGAAAACTTCCTGCCTGACATGCCTGGACCAAGCGCTCCCTTCCGAGTCGGATCCAAACTTGTCCACTTCATCGATCAGAATGACGCCCAACGAACTCTTTTCCATCCATGCGCCGAGGGTTTCGAAGGTCGAAGGCCGGGTATAGGCGCCACTGCAAATCCACGATCCGGGATCAAGTTCGATGAGCGGCAGATCGTGGCTGGCCGCGAAGTGTTTAACCAGCGCGGTCTTCCCGACCCCGGTCGGCGCCACGACAAGGGGTATTGGTCGTGTGTGCACTCCCGCGACGATCGGATCCGTGCCGTGCAAACGGTAGAAGTGCCACAGTTCCTGTTCCGCGAGAATTTGCGATTTCGTCAAAGCGATTTGCGATGACGGCGACTTCCTTTCTTCCAACGCAGGGGCCTCGGCGAGCGGCACATTCAGCGCGCGACGATTGATCACGACGACGTCACATTTCAGCGGCGCCTCAGAGCATGTATCCCATCCGCGAATGTCGCAGGGGTGCAGCGCAGAAACGTCTTGGACGCGCGCGATCATCAGGGAGTCTGCCTGGCGCAATGAAAGCGCCTCGTAGCGTTTTTTGAGGGCCTCGACGTCCCTCCAAAACATGCCCTGAATCGCCGCGCAGACGTTCCGCGCGAGTTCGCCGGCCTCCTGCTCCGTCAGGCGGTCTTTCGTAGCGCGAGCGCTCGCGCGATACGCCAGGCAGTCGAGGGCATGACATTTCAGGCGGTACGTTTGGTGGGCGAGATGGAGCGACTCGCCCAGAGGGTGTGACGAAAACTGCTGAAGCACATAGTCGACATATTCCCCGCACTGGCGCACGAACAGTTGCTGGCGGGCGGGCTCGACGTTGCGGAATCGGGCTAAAGGGTAATTCGAATTCATGGCCGGACAGATACCGGCCCCGCTTTTTCGAAATACCCCTCCGCTCGAAAGGGCGCCCTTAGACAGTAAATCCCCTCCGCACCACCCCTTCCGCGTGCGGGGGTCTTCCGCCCGGCCCTACCGCGCCAGCGTGACCGTTTCTGACGCAAAAGTCAAGCGTCATTTATGGAAATTATAAAATAACGGTCCGCCTTGCAAAAAGCGTGATAAACTGTTTTTGTGGCCATCCGGGAGCTAATCTTAGGTCAGCGATGTTCAGATCATTCGTGGTCCGAACAACTCCGGGTCGCTTTTCGCGGCATTCCGACAGCACCTTTGTCGGCTCGTTTTGGTACGGGGCCAAAAACTTTCGAAAAAAACTTGGGAAGCGCTTCGAAAAGCCACAATAGGCTTTTCATCAAATCGCTGCGTCACAACCCATCCAACTTTCGGCCGGTAGGTCTGGCCGCTGTGGTTAATTGCGTGATTTCGCGCTCGCGACTTCTAACCTGTGTCCCCGGTATTCGAGGGTTAATAACGCGCGGCGAGCAACAGGGTGTTTACCAAGCGCCCCAAACTCCGACATACATCAGTGGCGCTGACGATAACCGGGTTAACTTCCTTTCACAGAGGCAGCTATTAATCGAAAAGCGTCCCGCTGCTTACCAAGAAGGCGCCTTCATGTTTGGTTCGACACTAAAGAACAAAGTGAGACGCCCCTTTTGGCGGTTGAGGCGACTCGTTATCTCACGCATTCGTCGCGTATCGAATAATTTACAGTTTAGCGAGGCGTTAACACAAGTGCTTTACTGCGGTGGGGGCTTGGTAAAAGTAGCGCAAGCTGGCTTGGTAAGAGTTAAGCACCTGCGTTTTTTGCTACGAATCTGTGCCCACCAACTGCTTGGCGGGGACTGCTCGGGACTCGTCCCGGAGACCGCACTCGCAGGCGTAAAGGTGTCTAGTCCCCGGCAGTTAGTGGGAATGGGACAACCGTCTAACTGGATTTTTGTCACCTCACTTTCGCCAATCGGACAGGCCGAACGGCTCCGCATCTGGGTATCTGTAGAAACAACATATATATGAACGAACACAAATCAGACAACCACAGCCGCCCACAACCGCCGGGGGACACAGCCGAAACGCAGCCGAGTACGTCGGCCGATAGGCGCATTTTAGTTAACACGGTCACGTACGCCGAATTCGAGGAGGAACTGAAGGCTTTGCTCAAGGATCAGGGTATGGCGAAGAGCACCATCGCGAATTGTGCCAGTGTCCTCAAGATGTGGATGAGAATCTTGGGCCGACGCAAAGATAACTTCGCCGCCAAGGACCTGTCTGAGGCCACGCACTTAGAGGCATTGGGCACGGTTGTCTCGGCTCTGAGTGAAGTCGGTAAGGATGGTAAAAGGTGTACGCGGTCGAGCGAAGACAGTCTAAAATCTCGCTTCCGGACCCTGCGCGCGGCCTTCGCTCAGTTAGAATTGCGAGCCCAGGAACTTGATTTCCGATCCACGGTCATCCGGGCCGCCGAAAAGAAAGGCCTCAAGCCCTTGGATGTAATGCTGCAGGCTGGCGTTTCGAGGGCCACTGCTTACCGTTGGCTAAGGGTCAACGAGACCCACATCAGATCGAAGCCGCTGGGGGCAACCTATATTCGTCCCAAGCCAATTCCGATATTGGGCCTGCGTTCACATCCAGACCGTCAAAAAGAAATCGAGACAGTCGAGGACATTCTCGGTCTTCCTCGAGCTTCGCTAGTGCGATTTTGTCGTAATACGACGGGCTTTCGCCGTCGAGCCACCGAAGGGAAGAATCTCAGTCCTTACCAAAAACTTCTGCGACAGAATATGAAGGAGCCGTACCGCCTCTTATTAGGGCGGCTCAAGAACGAGGAAAAGAATCTTGCACGGCGCAATGACCCGTTGGTGAAAGGACTCTTCGCGGAGATTGAGAGAGTTGAATATTACAAGACAACCGACTACCCAGACGTTCTCAAATTAAAAAGGTTCGCCAAGGGGAAGTGGCGAATCCGTAGAGACGGAGCGTGTCCTACGTCTAGCGGGTTTGTTGACTTTTGCGCGATGTTCTTCGGATATGTCGTAAACAAGCACTCTGGACCAACCCAACTGAACCTCGGGGGCGATCCAAAGCCGAGCCTTGCATGGTTCGTCGATCCGCTCCTGCTGATCGGCTATCTCGACTTCAAGAAGCAACGAGGCGGGGGATTTCACAGCAACGCCGCTCTCCACGCGTTAGCGACGGTGCGGATCATGACGCATTCTGAACATGGTTTTCTTACTCAGCATGCGGGGGAGTTTGGCGACAAAGTCGGGACGCCGGCCGCGAAGTTCCGGGATATGTGCATCGAAATGCACCGGTTCTGCAACAACAAGACCAAAGAACTCGGACCTGAGATCGAAATGTCTCGAAATCCCTATTTTCCGATTAGCCGGATCCTTGATCTCCAGCATCCGATGGAAGCGATTTTTTTGCTTCTCAAGCGCTTAAACGAAGCTGTTCCTACTGTCTATGCTCAACGGTTTGCGCATGCAGCTATGCGACGCGACATAGCACTGATTGCTTTGTTAGCATCTAATCCACTCCGCGCGCGTCACTTCTCCGAGATGCGCTACAAGCCCGGTGATGACACCAGTAATCTCTATCGCCGGGATGGCCGGTGGTTCGTACGCTTTCCTCGTGAGGCGTTCAAGAACTTCCGCAGCACTGCGAGCAAGGAGAGATACGATTATCCGGTCGCCGATTTTGCCGCAAAATATCTTGACGATTACATCGACGTTTATCGGGACCGACTGGGTTGGGGAGACGAGATGGATCTTGTTTTTCCGAACGCGAGATATGGCACCGAAAACCCTGTTCGTTTCGTGTCCGAGCTTTCGGATCGGGTCCGCGAGCTCACCGCGGATTACATACCTGAGTTCGCGCCATACGGGTTTCGTGGGCATGCATTTCGTCACATCGTCGCGACTGAGTACATTAAAAACCACCCTGCGGGTATCCAGGTGGCTGCGCGCGTTTTGCATGACAAGGAAGAGACCGTTCGCAAGGCTTATTCCTGGGTCAAAGGAGTAGATCACGCGAAGATCTGGACGACCTACGTAGACGGCCTCAATGACGACTACCAGAGCGGCAACAACGGCCACTAGTCGTCGTATCTCCTCGCACAATGTTCGTCGAAGATCAGTTGAGCTTTCCAGGATTCGAGGGCGCTACGCCTGGGTGCAACAACTCATCCGGTCGTGCTTCCTTTCAACCGGTGGACATTCACGGTGCCTACTATGGCGGGCACCTCTATTACACGGCGCAAACTGTGGTTGAAGGAAAAGAGATTGTTTCACGCGGCGAAGGCGTAGAAGAAACGCACAAGACCTTTCGGACTGAAACAGTAGTGTTGAGATCGGACAGGACCGTACACACCGCTCATCTTGCACGGGCACCGAAGGGTACCCCACGCGCGAATCGCGTGTGGCGGCTGGATGACCTCGTCATTACTGAACCGCCACGGGTGAATCCTTGGGCAACATGGCGATGGCCGTCGATTGAAGGCTACTTGGCTGGGCGTTCGCGGCCGCGACCATTGAAAAGTCTATTGGAAGATATTTTGGCCGCTCTCAAGAGTGCAATCTATCTGCCGCGCGACGAGGACTACACGATCCTCGCATTCTGCGTTGTGCTCACATACGTGCAGCAGATCTTCGACAGCGTCCCGCTGATATTCGTTTGCGGGCCGGCCGGTAGCGGCAAGACCGCGATTGGCCAACAGATGGCTCAACTTTGCTGCAACGCTTGCATAATCGGGAAAGTTTCACCGGCTACGGCCGCGCGCCAAGTAGATGAGGCCCGCGGATTAACCGTACTTGACGACTTGGAAGCAATCGGAAAACGCAACGGGAAAGACTCGGCGCAGTTCGGCGATTTTTCTCAGTTCTTGAAGGTCAGCTACAACAAGCACACTTCAATTAAGTTACTGACGGACATGGCGAACGGGACGACGCGGAAAGTCAATTCGTACGGCGTCAAGGTCATCACCAACACTAGCGGAGCGGACGAAATTCTTCTAACCCGGATGCTTCGCGTTGAGACAGCGACGATGCCGCGCGAATTTCGCCAGGGATCACCCAAGGAGACCTTTTCCCCGAAGCGGTTGTTGGCGTTGCGAGACGAACTGCATTGCTGGGCGTTTTCAAGCGTTCAAGCTGTCGCGGAAACATACGGCCGCCTATTCCCCCAGCACGACAGCCGAGCAGAGGAAATCGTCGCTCCTCTGCGAGTCCTTGCGGAACTCTCGGACAGTAGTGATCTACGCGAGCGACTGGAGAAGGCACTGGTAAGGCAGCGGGAAAAGCCTCCTCAAATTACCACCGTTGATGAGCTACTTCGTCATACGGTCGAGAATCTCGTGGTTATTGGCCAAACGGAAGTCAGCCCAATTCATGTCTTGATGCAAATGCGATCTCACGCGGCTAATCGCGAAGCTCGACACGTCAACGTGAAAGGTCTCACTACTGCTTGGATTGGCCGCAAAATGCGCATTGCGGGGATGGTCGATATGAACGCCCGAGAGGCGCGCCGACGGCTACATGGGCTCAAGATACGAATTCTCCCTCTCAGCACTACGTTCGTCGCCGAAGTCGACGCAAAGCGAAAGAGGGATATTCCGTGGTATAAGGACCCGGTTGCGTATTGCACCACGTGGGAGTGCAAGTACTGCCGATATGCAGCCTATGGGTGCCCGATCAAACCCAACAAGCTTCGGGGCGTGAGCAGGGGAGGATCGTCGAGCACTCGACACCGCCACAATCCACGCCCCTTACCGCCTCCCCGTCCACCCCGAGAAGATGTACCTCCTCGCCCGGTTAATCAGGAGTTTTGATTCCTAGTTCCCCGACGCGCATTTACTGGCGAAAATTGAAATGCTCACGTAGATCGCGATGAGAAGCCCTGTACTCGCTGTGCAGGACTTTTCCCGCTTTACCGTTCTGAGGGAATTTGTCCAGAATGGCCGCGCCCGAGACCTTAAGCGCCGAAGCGCGAATCGTATGAAACAAATTCTGGTGTCGTTTTTTCTCGTGGTTTTCGTTTTCGGTTCAACCGTTGACGCGCAGCAGCACCGGACGCGCGCCAAGACCTCGACCGCGAAGCGTTCGGCCAGTGCTGGGGGCATTCGCGATTGTCCGGATGAAGGTCGTGGCGGTGATCCGAACTTGAACAGGCGAAAGAACATTCGCTCGGACAATAAAAGAGCGACTCTGCAAAAACTTCAATGGATGAAGGACCGGCCCGACCCGAAGAACTTCACCCGGCAAACTACGAGCCGCGCCGAGTTAACCCGGCTAGGCGAAGGCCGCAAAATAACTGTGGTGGCCTATGCGCTGGTCGCCAGACCGGGCTCGAAGGAGAGCTGTAATTGCGGACTCTCTGCCGTCAAGGACACGGACAACCACATCGTGTTAGTGGATCCGACGATAAAAAAACCAACGCTGACCGCGAACGAAGCAGATTCCGAGACGGCGGAGTTTACTCCACGCGTGCGACTCGATCACCCCAACCTCTCTAGGGCAAAGCTGCAACCGCTGATCGACGTACGAGGGCGACAATTAGTGCGTGTAACCGGCTTGCTGATGTTTGATTCCGAACATTTTCTCGGACGTCATCTCAAACGACACAACAACTGGGAAATCCATCCCGTTCTGAAATTGGAATATTGCACTGCGGCCACATGCACCGACACGAGCGATGCAGGTTGGAAGAGCTTGGACAGTCGCTAAAGGAACTTCCTTCGCGTTCCCGTCCTGCCCGCGGTCACTCTCGCGGGGCGATTAGATTCTCGATCTTCTCTCGCGCCTCATTTGCTTGCAGCGTTGAACCTCTTTGCAGGGCGAGCCACTGAACCCGCTTCACTAGATCGTCGAGATCGGATTGTTTCTTCGAGACGCGGATCCGCGATTTCATTTTGCCGTGCTGCTGCCACGGCTGGAGAGCCAGATCGTATTCCGTGCGTCGGTTGATCTCATCGAGCAGCATCTGCAAGTAGGCGGGGAAATTCTCTTCCGACCACGGACATGAAATGCCGATCCATTTATCCAGCGCCTCCTCCACGATAGGAGTCCACGGGCCGGTGAAACGGTCGGCAGGAAGACCTTGTATCCAGCCAAGAAGTTTTGCCGCATCGGGTGAGATTCCATATTGCTCCGCCAGCCCGGGACGCGAAACCTCCTCTCGAATCGCGGCGAGTGTGGTCGCCCAATCCTGTTTTGGCTGAAAGGCGACGAACCACCACTTTGCGTTGTCGCGGAAATCATAATACCTGATCAGCGAATCATGGATGGGCAGGTCGAGAAAAAATCGCGCCGCCGTCCCGCCCGATTTGAGGTTAGGCAAACATTTGCTGAGCGCCTGGCGTGTGGAAATCGCGAGCAGGAAAAATGGGACGTCTCCTTTTGGCTCGGCCTTGAGCAATTCGTCGTAGAGGAAACGTTGCACGGCGTCGAGATCTTGCTTTCGGCATTCGTCGAAGCGTACGTCGAGTTTCGGATTGAGAGCGGAGGCGATTTCGGACCATGGTTGGGGACGATCGGTCAGCGTTATGCGATATAGCGGCGGATCCGGCCAGCGCTTCTCCCCCGCCTCCCATTTGAAAGCAAGGTCGGTCTTATTTTCCAATTCCTGCAAATACGGCGACAGCATCTGGGCGCGGCCGTGCCGACCCATTTTGTAAGTGATGGATTTCTCGGTCACCCAATCGGAACCGATCGTCCCGGAAAGGATGAGTTCTCGCAGGTTGAGCGCCAGATCGGTCAAGAGAGCCTCGTTGGGTTTCTCCGCGAAACTCCAGGCCTCTTTCAGCGCGTCCGACCATTCGGCGTCTTTCGCCAGAGTCGCGATTACACGGCAATTCGCCCGTCCCCACCAGTCCACGTGTATTTGGAATGAGTGAAGCTGGCTGTTCAGTTGTTGCGAGACCTGGTCCACGATCGGCTGCACTTCTCGATCGTCATCCTTCGGCATTCCGAGTCGCTTTTTCAACGGCTTGGCGTCGTGGCTTGATGCCGTCGAGTCTCGCGTGAAATGCAGCGCAGGCTCCTGACGAACAACATCGAGCAGCAACTTTTTCGCGCGCTTACGCATCTCAGCGACAGTGGGCGGCGGCGCGACTTCTTTGGTGTCCGTTCCTGTGGCGCCAGCCGGCGCGTCATCGGCTTTTGGCGGTGGTGGATGAAGCAGCCGCTCGATCGAGCGGAGGTGCGAGCCGAGAGATTTCTTGAGCGCCGGCGAATCGAGAATCGAATCAAGCAGCTCTACCGGCGCCGCGTCGGTTTCTTTGAAGATTCGGAAAAGCTCGAACAGGTTTTGAGGTTCGAGTTTACGAAAGCGATCGCGTCTGTTCCGGAGCGATTCATCCTCGTCAGGCACCCACTTCGCACCAAGCCGACATAGGTGCTCGATCATGGTGAGACTCTCTCTTACTTCGGTGGAATTTGAGTAGCCGGGCGATCGGAATCCCATGCGCCACAACAGGTGCTCAATGGCTTCGCAGCCGCCATTCTTTTTGGTGTTAACCGGTGCGCCGAGACTCGCGAGGTAGTCGATCAATGGTACGGATGGTCGAATCCATACTTCTGCGAACAGGGTGCGAAGAATGTCGGGATAATTCTGCGTCTTCAATTGTTTCAAGACGTCGACGCGCCCTTGCCGCACGGCGACGCCGATGGCGCACGACGTGGATTCGTCATCGATATAATTGGGGTCGGGTACCGGAGCGTCCGGTCGCGCTCCCGCCCAGAGCAGCAGGCCGACATTTCGCGGACTCCCTTTTTCGCAATGGTAGGAGAGCGCCATGTCCGCCTGGCGCTGGAGATCCGGGAATCGATCCTTGAATTCTTTTAGGACGAACAAAAGCGGATGGACTTTTGAGCAGAGCGCTTCGTAGTAGGCGAGCTCGGCCGTGGGATCGATTCCATGTGCGAGGAAAAGTTCGAGCATCTCGCGGCCGGCATCGAAAACCTCGGAGAGATGAACGGAATCCGCGGGAACACCCCTCTCGAGAAGCAGCTTCGCTATTTCCGGTTCCTTGCGGCGAACCGCGTCACAAAGGGCGTTGCCGTTGGCCAGAGGATTGCAACCGCCGTCGAGCAGGAGTTCGGCGAGAGCAAAAAATCCTTTTTCGATCGCCACTTCGAGCGGACTCTGTCGCCGGCTGCGCTTGGCATTTAGGGGAGGGTCAAGAGGCTTGCCGGCCGCGATCCATTCGCCCACCTCCTTCAATTTTCCTACGCGACAGAGGTCGACCAGGGGGAACAATTCCTCCGGGGATCGAGCCGCTTTCGAAGAAACAGCCGGAGGGGTATCCGACGGATTTATCACCCCTGTTTAATGCGGTCTATCGGGCTTAGAACTCAAACCTTTTCCAATACAATCGCCCGGAGCCCACCATGGCTCCGGGCGACGCGATATTTATCAATTTTCTCTACTCGCTGAACTGTCCACGCGAGATCATTCGGCCGACTTCCTCAGGATCCCGAGCGTTGACGGTTCGTGTTTCCCCAGTCTCGGTGTTCTCTACGGTGTAATCGCGATGGCCATCGAGTGTCGATAATCCGAATGTGAGCGCACCCATCAGCAACTCCGAGCCGCTACCCTCGGAAACGATTTTCCAGTCTGACATTTTTCACCTCCTTCCTGTTTTTTGATCCCCATGACGTTTGCAGTGGGCGTCAGTCGCCCGAATCCGGTGTGCATTCGTCGCCGCCGCCGCCGGTGTCAGGGCTGCACCGCGATGTGCAAGGCTGACACTCCGCGGAGCGGATGTCGTAAGCCCAGTTGTCTGACAGGCCCGGCCCGAAGATCTTCCGCGCCAGTTCGAAGGTTACCGCGAGCGAGTTGACTGTCGTCGGCGCGTCACTGCTCCGCCGCGGCGCATGATGGATGAACTTTCCGAAGTTCGTCATACAGAACTCCGCGTAGTCGCGTGTGAACATCAGGAACGCGTGCCAGCCGATATCGATGTTCTTCGTTGGAGCTATGTGCTTCGCATCCGTCGCCCCGGCGAGGTACAGGAAGCGAAGCGTGTCGCGAAAGATGGACTCGGCCTGGGCCGGGGCCATATGGTGCTCACGCACAATTCGCTCGACCACGTCGGGGTTCTCATATGAGATTACCGCTGCCAGTGAGGCCGAGTTGGAGTTGATCGTGACCGGTAGTTTGTCTGGAATCGTTTTCATGATCAGAACGTCGCAAAACCTTCAACTCCGCGCCCCGGCGTCCTTCGCCTACCCCTATGCGGCGGACGTATAAGGGCGTCACCAGTGCTTGGCTGGGGCAAGGATTCAATCTGCGCCACCTGCAATACTTTCTGGCGGCGGCGAATGCCGGAAGCATGAACGCCGCGGAAGGGGAGGCCGGCGTCACGCAGAGCGAAATCAGTCGCGCGATCCGAGCTCTTGAGGGCGATCTAAACGTGCAGCTTTTCCATCGCGTGGGTTCGGCGGGGGTCGAGCTGACGAAGGCTGGCGAGCGGCTCGCTCGAGACGCCGAGTCGGTACTGGTGGACTTCGACAGGATGCTAAACCGCGCGGGGCGCGAGGGTGACGATTGCCGACCGAGAATCAATATTGGCTACGCGGAATCGCCAACGACAGAGGTTCTCCCGCTTGTTCTGCCCGCGCTGAACCAGGTCTTTCCGAACCAACAGATCGTCACCTGCAAGCGGTCAGTGAAAGAATGCATCACTCAGTTGGGGAAACGAGAGATCAGTTGCGCCCTCACTGTAAAGCCCCTGGACACGAGTCGTTCGTCAATCCGCTTCAATCGTCTCGTGACCTACGACCTCCAATGTGTGGTGCACGACAAGCACGATTTTGCAGCAAACCCGCACGTTCCGATCAAGCAACTCGAGACCGATTTTCTTCTGCCTTTCAAGGCTACCGACAGCCCGCAGTACATGAAGGATCTCCAAAGGTTATTTGCACCGCATGGCATTCAATTGAAAACCGGACCCGAGTTTGAGGATCCATCAGACATCCTTGGGGGCGTTGTAGCGCGTTATGGGTTCGCGCTTCTATTGGAATCCGCGCGCCATCTCAGCCCGCCAAACGTCAAATGGCTTCCATTGCATCCTCGTGTTCAGGCGATGGAGGTGGGCGTAATCTACAGGCACCCGCCCAATCCCCTGATGCGCGAGGTACTCACGACGATTGAAAAAGCCACCCAGTCGCTACGCCAAGGTACCTTCGCGACCCGCGCCGGGTTCACTGACTAACGTTTTCTCGAACAAATTTCGAGCGTGCATCTCGGGCGCGCCGCTCCGTTCGAGACGCCTTGGCACCGAGAGATCGGAAATCTCAATGTTTTCGCATCGAAAAGGCCCACTTATAGACAGGAGGGGCTCGGTATCTCTCCAGGCATGAAGAGAAATACCGCCTACCTCAAATTCAGGAATTTGGACGCTGAAGCGGCCCTCGAATGGTACGGGCGGCAGGTATGCCAATTTTCGGTTTATCTAACGAAGCAATTCCAGAACGACACCATTAGTACCAGGGAAGAGGTTGATCAGCTCCTTCGAAAAGCACAGAGCATGTTCGGATTGCGGTGCCGCGCGCTGGAGATCTTTGCCGAGCGTAACACACCCATATCGACGGAACCGCTTCGCCACGACGCGCTGATGCTCTGTGAAATCGTCGCGTTGCTCGCCGGAGATCAATCACCTCAGGCGGTGGCCCGGCTGCGCGAGCTCCTCCAACATTGCGCAAGCCAGTATCCGAACCTGGAAAACAATTTTGTAATCGCGTGGTCGCGCGATTGGGAATCAGCAGGCCCCCGGGATTCGGTATATTGGATGAGCTTCACCCAGAGTGGCGGTCGCCCTTGGTTGAAATTTGATCACGCGCGATTCGAAACATTCTTCCGTTCGCTGGCGGAACCCGTAGTGCATCGGCCGCCACCGGTTTTGACGCGATCGCAACAGGCTGCCTCGACAAAGTTGGAACTCTTGTATCAGGCGAAGCGTTCTGGATTGGTGGCTGGAGGAATAACGCCCTCGCTGCACCCTCTGGTGATCGGTTCCAGCGGTTCGGGCAAAAGCTTCCTCGTCCGTTCGCTGGCCAAACGCCTCAAGATCCCGCTCTTCGAATCAACGATGAGTTCCTGGCTGCCGCAGGGCGGAAGATCGCAAGTACCGACTGCGCTAAAACTCGCGAGATTCCTAGAGGACCAGGGAGCCGATGGTGCGATCGTGTTCATCGACGAAATCGACAAGCTGCGGCCTCAGGAACAAAACTCAGAATATGGGCGGCACTTGCTGGATGAAGTCATGGGACTCCTGTCTGGCATTGTGGAGCGCTGGGACGGATGGTCGCTCGAAATCGCGCAAATCCTCCGCGACAGAACTTTCATCGTCTGCGCGGGGACGTTCCAGCACATGTATCAGGCTCAGGCGTCGCGATCACCGGACGAGGGGTGGCAGCAAATGTCCATCGCCGACCGAATCTGGGAGCAGCAGTGTCTGCCAGAGGAACTGCTCATGCGGTTGTCGTCTTCGATGATCGAACTTCAAGCACCGGGCCACGACGAGATAGTGAACCGAATTATGAGAATCCACGCAGATATGGGCGTGTCGATGATGTTGACTCCGGAAGAGGTAAGCGTGGTCGCGGATCGGATACTGCGCGGTCGATGCAACATGCGAGGGTTGCAGACCTACATCACGGACATATGGATGAAGCAGCAAGCGCAGAAGGCCCGCTCCGCAGTGCCTGCGCTTTTCCCGGTCGCCGCCGCCACTCCATCGCTTCGAACAGCCGCCTAGCGGACGGCCGATTTGGGAGTCGAAAAGATGCCAGGGCGCAATCTGAGCGCGAACAAAATTGATCTTTTTCGGCATATATGTTCGGTTGAACACTATGCACGCAAATCTGCTTCACGATGCGCTGAATAACCTTAGCGCAGCGCTCCGTGAAACCGAGGCTGCGCTGGAGGAAATGCGGGCCGAGGCCGACCCGCTCGCCCTGCATATCTTTGTCGCCCGCCGTCAATACCGGAACATGCCGGATACTAAGAGCGGCAAACGGACCGAAGTAGCAGCGCGGCTGAGCTGGCAGACCGCCTGCACGCTCGGCTACCGGGGGACCCTCGGCGAATGGGAACGGCTAATGGGCGCAGCGAGCAAACGATGAATTTGTCTTCCGAATCAGGTCCGTACCTTGGCTCTTCGATTTCTGCGTTTACGAATCTTTGTCGCTATCATCTACCGCTTTGAAAGAGTTGGTTCGGCGAGGAATTTCCACGACCTCAAACGCGGCAGGGGTATTGTTAGATTCGTAGACGAGAACTTTCCCATCGTGGCTCTGAGCAATGGTGCGCCGCACCCCGTTCGCGAAGGTCACGACCATGTGCCGCGCCGGCGCCTTTGAAGATGGTATCCCGCCGATGACCTTTATGCCCTTGGGCATCTTCGCGACTGCGGCCGCGAACGCTTCGCGTTTCCGCCGCTCTGCTGCTGTTTCGGCGATGTCGAAGTAGACATCTATCCGCGAGATGATGTTCCGTATTTCGTTCCGCAACGCGAGCCGTGTTTCGGGCACACGGCGCTCGGTCATGAGGCGTTTGAAATTATTTGAGAACCTGGCGGCGTCGGCCGCGGCTTGGCGGGCCTTATCGAGTGCAAGCGTGGCAGTCTGCACCTCACGACGCTGATTGGCGCGATCCGTCTCTAGTTTAGTCATTTGATCGAGCACTGTCTCGGGCGCTTTCTTGCGGTAGGATTGGAGTATCTTTAGGAGGCGCCGCAGTTCCAACTCCGTTTCCTGGACCCGCGCTTTGGCAGCGGCGAGCGCGAACTCCATTTCGGTGGTTGCGGTATCGTCTTGCGATCCGAATATTTGATTGAGATCGAGGCGACCAACCCCAGTCAGAAAACGCATCTCGAAATCGTCGTAGTGCCAGCCCACCATCCGCCGTCCGTCACCCAGTACCCCATCGGTCCGTAAGTATTTGTAGTTGGTGCGGGCGCTCAGTTTGCCGGTTTTCCGTTTTCCAGGGGCTTTCCTTTTCGTGCCTTTCCGTTTTTTGGGCTTCCGCCGCTTGCCGGATTTGTCGACGTAAACGGCCGGCTTGCCGGTTCGGCCGCACCGAGCAATCCAGGTGAAGAGGTTGCTGACTTTGTCGCCAATTTTTCCGGGCCGCTTGGTGTCGATTTGCTTCAACTGCTGCACGCGATCGAAGAGGGCCTGGCGAATGATCGCCGGGAAGTAGTTGCGCACGGCAGGACCCGCCGGTACGCGCACGCGCTCTTCGCCGTCCATTTTGTGCGGCTGGAATTCCCCAAGAACGCTGCGGTTGGCGAGGATCTTCACTATGTAACTCCGGTGCCACTGGTAGCCCGCCCTCTTGCCTCTACCCCAAACAGGTTCGCCGCGGTCGTTGAGTTGCCGCGCAATCCGAAATACCCCGATGCCCTTAGCGCGCTGTTGGAATATCCATCGTACAATCGCCACACGCTCTTTGATGAGTTCGAAGCTCTTGCGATCAGCCGCCAATTTTAGCCATGCAGGCGCGAGCGCCGTGAGCTTCACGTGCGCGATATTCTTGCGCTTGCCGTCCCAGTTCTCTTTGCCGCGACTGCTCTTGATCGCGGAGTGATCATGGGCGGTGGACATGTGGACGAGCGACGTCACCAGATGACCCATGTTCCTATTAAGGGTCTTCAGGTTGTACTCGTTTCTGTCGTCTAGCGTGACAATCGTCAGGCCCGCGTTGACAATCTGCAGGAAGACCGTGAGCGCGGATGTCAGATAGTCGCGACTCAGCCGGTCTAAATTCTCGACCCAGAGCTCTGAACCGTGAGGAACTCTTCCCTCTTCAACTTGCTTGAGAAAGCCGGCGAGCGCGCCGTGCGTTCGGTTCTTGCCGCGAAACGCACTGATGCCCTCGTCCGTAATGGACAATATCTCGTCGATCTTGATACCGAGCTCGCGCGCGCGCTTCTTTCCAAGCTCCCGCTGCCGACGAACAGAATCCCCCTTCGACTGCTCAGAAGAGGAGTAGCGGACATACAGAAACACGCGCGGCGGCGCGCTCGGCGAAATGATTTTCGAAGCCTTCAAGAAGGCACATTCCAGCCATTAGTAGGAATTGACCACAACTTTCTTATGATCGGCCCGCCGGGCTCAGGAAAATCGATGTTATCGAAACGCATCGCGACGATCATGCCGCCGATGTCGCTCGAAGAAGCGATCGAGAGCACAAAAATCCACAGCATTTCCGGAATGCTCAGCGGCGAACAAGCCTTCGTCTCCACCCGGCCTTTTCGTTCGCCGCACCACACCATCTCGGATGTCGGTTTGCTCGGCGGTTCCGCCATTCCCCAGCCCGGCGAAGTGAGCCTGGCGCACCACGGCGTGCTTTTTCTCGATGAGCTGCCGGAGTTCAAACGTTCGACGCTGGAAGTGATGCGGCAGCCTCTCGAGGATGGAAAAGTCACCGTCTCCCGTGCCGCTGGCAGCGTGACCTTCCCGTCGGAGTTCATGCTCGTCGCCGCGATGAACCCTTGTCCTTGCGGTTACTTTGGCGATTTGAAACGCGAGTGCCGCTGCGGTCCGATCCAGGTCCAGCGTTATCGCCAGCGAATCTCGGGGCCGCTCCTCGATCGCATCGATCTGCACATCGAAGTTCCCGCGGTCGAATACCGTGATATCTCGAGTACGCGAACCGAAGAAGGTTCCGATGCGATTCGCGAGCGTGTGCAGCGCGCGCGGGAACGTCAGCACGCGCGATTCCAGTCCGACAAAAAGGTCAATTGCAACGCGCGGATGGGACCGCGCCAGATCAAACAACATTGCAAACTCGACGACGAATCGCAGGAGCTGATTCGTGTCGCGATGACCGAGTTGAACCTGAGCGCGCGGGCTTACGACCGCATTCTTAAAGTGTCGCGCACCGTTGCGGACCTGCAGCAGAGCGATGCGATCACGCCGGAACATGTGAGCGAAGCGATCCAGTATCGCACCTTCGATCGCCGGCTTTGGGTTTGAAACGTGCGCCGCATCGCACTGGAAGAGTTCCCATACCACGAACTAGCTGTGGTCTTAATCTCCGAGAGTCTCTGGCGCGTGAAGTTTCGGTGGCGACGCGCAAGTGCTCGGCCGGCCCTTGTTAATGAGCGGCGTGCCACATAGAATTATCGGCGGTGTTCCAAACATTCCCCTCTATTGGTCGCGCTCCTTTGAATTATGGACGACGAAACCATTTGGAGTATCGCGCGCCGCGAGAGAGGCGTATGAGCGGTTGAATGAGTCGGGTCAGATCAAGCGATTTACCACGGGACAATCGCAATGAGCCACATCCGTCCCGGCGATAGTGCGGTCCGTGCACCCATATGCGTGTCAAACCACTTCTCTACGAAGTAGTCGCCAATTCGATCATCCGCTACATTGAAGCTGGCAATATCACGGCTGGCGAACGGGTGCCGAGCCTGAGGCAAGTGAGCGCTCGACATGGTGTGAGCGTTTCGACCGCGGCGCAGGCCTATGTTGCGATCGAGAATCGCGGACTTATCGTGGCGCGCCCCAAGAGCGGCTTCTTTGTCGCGCCGCGCTCCTTACTCAACATCCGCGAGCTCCAGCCGTCTCGCCCTGGCAAACGTCCGACCAGGATCAGGTCGGGCGATATCAGGTCGCGCATCATCGAGATCGCATCAGACCCAGACATATTACCGTTGGGCGCTGCGACGCCCGGTCCTGAGCTGATACCGTTCACCCAGCTCAACCGTACGATGGCAAGTGCCTGCCGCCGCGCTCGCGCAGCGGCATTGGGCTATTCGCATCCTGCGGGATGCGACGCACTGCGGCATCAGTTGGCGCGTCGTTCGTTGCACTGGGGATGTCAGCTATCTCCCGAGGACTTCGTCGTCACGAGCGGTGCGATGGAAGCGCTGTCGTTGTCACTGCGTGCCACCACGAGACAGGGAGAGATCGTTGCGCTTGAATCGCCGAGCTTCTTCGGAGTGTTGCAGGCGATCGAGGCGCTTGGGCTGCGCGTTTTGGAGATCCCGACCCACCCGCGGACCGGGCTCGATCTCTCGCAACTTGCCACAGCGCTTCGCAGTGAGCGCATTGCCGTTGTCCTTTCGGCACCGAGCTTTAACAATCCGCTCGGAAGCTGCATGCCGACCGAGAATCGCCGGCGTTTGCTCGAGCTGGTGATGAAGCACCAGGTGCCGCTGATAGAAGACGACACTTACGGCGATCTGCCGTTTCCGCCGATGAGCCGCCCACGCGCGGTGAAGGGTTTCGATACCGAAGGTTTCGTCCTCCACTGTGGATCTGTTTCGAAGACGCTAGCACCGGGCTGGCGTGTTGGCTGGGTGGCGGCGGGCGAGCGGTACTACGACAAGATCGTACGTCTCAAGACCAGCAACACGGTCACGACCGCCACGCCCCAGCAGCTCGCGTTAGCAGATTTTTTCCGGGACGGAGATTATGACCGAAACCTCAGGAGGCTGCGACGTTCCTATGCGTCTCAAGTCCAGCAGATGTCCGACGCCGTCGCGAAATACTTTCCGCCTAATATACGTCTCTCTCGCCCGCGCGGTGGTTTCTTCCTCTGGATCGAGCTACCGAAGAAGGTCAAGTCGATGACATTGCACGCTCATGCGCTAGCGCAGGGCATTTCGATCGCTCCCGGTTCGGTCTTTTCCGCGGACTCAAGGCAATTCGACAACTTCATCCGGTTGAATTGCGGCTTACCATGGTCGGGACGTGTTGAGGACGCGGTGACGGTACTCGGTGCTCTCGTGAAAAAGCTCGACCGAGCCTGACCTACGCACCCCCAGGATCTGTACGGTCTGATTTGTGTGGTTCTGAGTCTTTCCCGAATCCGCCGTGGGATATGATAACGGCATGATCAATGTCGTAAAATCCACCGAAGCCAAGCCACGAAAGTCATTTGATGTTGCCTTCGACCTTCTGGCAATTGGGCCCCAATCCATGATAACGAAGATGCATTACCGTCCCGGCAACTGCATTCCATTCCACGCTCACCCGAACGAGCAAAGTGGCTATATCGCCTCGGGCCGCACTCGCGTCCTGACCCGCGACTCCGAACATGAGCTTGAGTCGGGTGACAGCTATGTCATCCCCGCCAACGTCGAGCACAGCATCGAAATCATCGAAGCCACCGAGGAGATTCAGGTCTTCACTCCGCCTCGCGACGAATTCAGGTAAAGCCATCCCGGCGCGGATATTTAGAACGGCCGACAATCGCCGCAGTCCTGATCGTCGGACTGTCTTGGGAAATCTTTCTCGTCAACGGGCAGTTGGATTTCACGCCGCGGCAAGTGGAATGGTAGTTAGCCAAATGAAAACCGTCCAACGTTACCATCTGATCAAGCCGGAGGAGCTCTCCTGGCGTCCTTCCAACCTGATGCGAATCCCGAACGCTGATTATCTGGAGCGTACCGGAAGCGAGAACCTCGGCGCGCGTCTTTGGCGGTTGCCGCCGCAGAGTGCGAACACGTTGCACAAACATATCCGCGCGGAGGAATTTTACTTCGTGCTGGAAGGCGTTGGTCGTATGCGAGTGGGCAACGAGACGCTGACCGTGCCGAAATATGGCGGGGTGTTGATCGGGCCGGACCAGTTGCGCCAGGTATTCAACGACACCGGCGCCGAAACCCTCTGGCTCATTATTGGCGCGCCGGAGGAGATGGAGTTCCTTCACGGGTCAAAGTCGCCGATGGACCTCTCGCTGATCTATCCGCAGGACCCTACGCAGCTACCGCCGGAACTCACCGGTGCGGACTGGCCGCCGAAGAGTTGACCCTGACGTAACCCGAGCGCACGCGCGCAAGACCGCATTCTAAAGTGTCGCGCACCGTCGCCAATTTGCAGCAGAGCCTAGCACATAACGCCCGATCATGTGAGCGAAGCGATCCAGTATCGCACGTTCGATCGCCGGCTTTGGGTTTGAAGATCAACCCGACGGAAGGCAGGGCGTCGAACCCTGCTCTTCACGTTTTGATCGACTGCTGAATTACATGTAATTCAGCGAACCGCAGCGCCAGCAGGTGAACCAACGCCAGTTGCCGTGGACGTAGTTGGCTGCGCCATCATTCCAGCACGTATAGAGGAGCCGATGGTGCCGGCGACCGCCGACTTCAGCGGCATCCTCTTTTTCTGTACCGGCCCCGCCTTCCTTGTCCGGATTCTTACCCGTTTTTTCATCAGCCATATTGTGTCTTTCTTTTGTCGTTTACTATTGGCGCCACACCTTGCGGGTGGCGGCGAATAGCTGTGTCAAATCCGCGCGGAATAGGCAAGCACCTAACGAGTCGTATGGGTGGTCGCCGGGAGCGGCCTTGCCTATTGCTTGCTTTCCTTCGGCGCGAGCGAGGCGACGATCTGATCGAAACGCGGATCGCCCCGGAGCGGATCCCAATAGGGATGCAAACGCAACTGACCATAGCTGGCAGAAGCAGGTAACTTCGTGGTCGCCGCCAGTTGCTGGCACGCGAGGTCCTTCTCGCCAGTCCAGGCGTAGATGATCGCAAGAAATTCGCGCACCCGCAGGCCGTTGAGCGCATCGCGTTCCACTGGAAGCAACTCCACGGCGCGCCGCCCCTCGCGCAGCGCATCGTCTTTGCGTCCCAGACCCGCGTCGATCATCCCAAGAACGCAGAGCGCTGGCGCATAATCGCCTTGCGAACGTAGAACCTCTTCCTGTTGCCGGCGAGCGGCGGCGAATGCCGTTTGCGCTTCGGCCGCATTTCCCCGCGCGCGGGCGACCAACCCTTCTCCAAATTTGCGGCTGAACAGCACCGCATCGGGACCGAAATTATGATCGCCCAACGCTTCGAGGGCACGACCGGCCGCGGCGAAGTCGCGCTCCGCCAACGCGAGGTACAGCCAGCTATCGGCAAAAGTGGACGCGGCCGCGGGTTGCTCGGCAAGGAGAGCGTTGATGGCCGCATGCAACGGCGCGGGATTCGCCTGCCAATCGAGATGGAGCTGGGCGCGGGTGATCTTGGTATCGACATCGTTGGGAACAATGCTCAAGGCGCGATCGAGTGCGGTCACCATTTCGGGGTAACGCCGCAGCGCTTCGTAGCTCAGCGCGATTTGTTGAAGCGTGGCGAAATTGCGCGGGTCCAATTCCAAAGCGCGCTCCAAACTGCGGACGCCGTCTTCCTGCCGGCCCTGCCGGCGGATAATGTAGCCTTTCAACTCGAAGACACGCGAGTCGTTAGGCAGAGTGCGGCTCGCGATGTCGAGCTCAGCGAGGGCGCGATCGTATTCGAGATAGCCCTGATAAAGATGCATCGCTTGCGCGAGGTGCGGTTCGCCGCCCTCCGGGCGCAAGCGGAGTGCGCTTTGCACTGCCGCTTCCGCGTGGGCGAGCCGGGCCGGAGTGTGATCGACGCCGCTGAAATATGCGAAGTCGTGGACCAGGGCCAGGTCGCAATACGCGAGCATGAAGCGCGGATCTTTTGCGACGGCTCCATCCAGCAAACGCGCGGCTTGATCCAGCTTGTCCCCGAAACCGGTGCCGAACGCGCTCGTGGCGATCAACGCCTTCGCCTGATTGTAAAGATCGTACGCTTCGAGGTTGACGGTGGGCGGCAGTTCGATCGCCGCTTTCTCCGTCGGCGAAATTTTTGCGCGCAATTGCTCCACGATCGCCTTGGCGATCTCGCTTTGGATGGCAAAGACATCGTCGAGCGGGCGATCGTAATGCTCCGCCCACAAGTGCGCGTCCGTCCGCGCGTCGATCAACTGCGCGGTGACGCGGACGCGATTGCTTGCGCGCTGCACGCTGCCGACAAGGACGTGCGCGACGCGCAGCGCTTGCGCGATCTCCGGAAGATTGCGCGTCGCCATATTCTTGTACTGCATGACGCTGGTCCGGCTGATGACTTTCAAGTCGGCTACCTTTGCGAGGTCGGTCAGGATTTCGTCCTGCACGCCGTCAGTGAAAAAGGCATTCTCCTGATTTGCGCTCAGGTTTTCGAATGGCAGGACCGCGATCGACTTGTCAGGAATGGGGAGCGCGGTCGACGCCGTATTTGGCGGCGGAGGTTTCGCGGACTTCGATCGCGCGTATGAGAACAAGAAGAGGCTAAGTGCGATAACTGCGATGATCGCCCCGGCTGCGATCATCTTGCGGCGCGTGGCTCGAAAAAATCGTGACGCGCGCCGCGCCAGGATCGGTTGGTCGTCCAGAAATCTTTGGAGATCATCCGCGAAAGCGGCCGCGCTCGGATAGCGTTCCGGCGGTTCTTTCGCGAGGCACTTGAGGCAAATCGTTTCGAGCGTGCGCGGAATCCCGGGCCGATGCCACGCCGGCGAGACGGGAGTTTCCGTGACTACGCGAACCACAATGGAGGTGTCGCTTTCCTCCGGTAAAAACGGCGGACGGCCCGCGAGCATTTCGTAAAGGATCGCGCCGAGCGAATAAATATCCGCCGCCGCGCCGACATCGCGGCTCGTTCCGCGCGCTTGTTCCGGCGCCATGTAAGTGGGCGTTCCGATCACCGCGCCGGAGAGCGTCATCGCACTCGCGGCCGTGAGATTTTTGGCGATTCCGAAATCGGTGACTTTCGGAACGCCCTGCGGATCGATCAAAATGTTGGCCGGTTTCATATCGCGATGCACGACGTGATTTTGATGCGCGAATTCCAGCGCGCGCGCGATCGTGATCAACAACTGCGCCGTCTCGCGAGGAGGCATAACTGCCGCGCGCAAGCGGTCCGCGAGCGAACCACTCTCAACAAATTCCATGGCGAAAAACGGCGCGCCATCCTGTTCTCCGACATCATAAATGTGAACGATGTTGGCGTGATGGAGAGCGGCGGCCGTTTCGGCTTCGGCAAAAAAACGTTTTAGCTCCGGCGGCCCGTAGTAACCGGTCAGCATCTTGAGCGCGACGATGCGGTTCAGTTTTCTCTGCCACGCGCGGTAAACGACACCCATGCCGCCGCGGCCGAGTTCGCCTTCGATCTCATAGCCGCCGATGACGCGAGTGCCGCCGCCCGTCAGCGGCGTCGTCGCGTCGGAAGAAGTGGGATCATGAGTCGCCAAGCGAAGCAGTTTGGTCATTTCCGTTGCATTGCTCAAGCGCTCGTTGCCACCGCTGAATTTTGGTTGCGGAGACGTGACGGCGATGCGCGGCACGATTGACATGGAGGTGAAAACGCGGTTCACAGTTAACGCGTGAGCCGCATCCTTATCGCCGACGACCAGAACGATGTTCTGGAGGCTCTGCGCATTTTGCTCAAGGGCGAAGGACACCAAACCGACGCGGTCACTTCGCTCGCCGGAATATTTCAAGCGCTCGAGAAAAAGGATTACGCGCTCCTGATAATGGATCTTAATTACACGCGCGATACCACTTCGGGACAGGAAGGCCTGGAGGTGATTCCGAAGATTCAGGCGCTCGACAATACCCTGCCGATCGTTGTGATGACGGCGTGGGCTACGATCGATCTCGCGGTGGAAGCGATGAAACGCGGCGCGCGCGATTTTATTCCGAAGCCGTGGGACAACGAACGGCTGCTCGCGATCGTGCGCACCCAGATCGAGCTCGCGGGGGCGCTGCGAAAAGGCCGGCGTCTCGAGGCGGCGAATCAATTGTTGCGCGGCAACGCGCCGAACATCATCGCGGAATCGCCGCGGATGCGGCCGGTGCTCGAGTTGATCTCCCGCGTTGCGCCATCGGACGCGAACGTTCTGATCACCGGCGAAAACGGAACCGGCAAGGGCTTGGTCGCGCGGGCGCTGCACGCCCTTTCGCAGCGAGCTTCGCACAGCATGATCACGGTGAACATGGGAGGTCTCTCGGAAGGAATTTTTGAAAGCGAATTGTTCGGCCACGTAAAAGGCGCATTCACCGATGCGAAGACGGATCGCGCCGGGCGGTTCGAGCTGGCGGACGAGAGCACGCTTTTCATGGATGAGATCGCGAACGTTCCGATGAACCAGCAGGCGAAACTGCTTCGCGTGATCGAGACCGGCGAGTTCGAGCGCGTCGGTTCGTCAAAAACGCTGCACGCGAATGTGCGGATCGTTTCTGCGACCAATGCCAACGCGCATGAAGAAGTGGCCGCTGGCCGTTTTCGCCAGGATCTTCTCTTTCGTTTGAACACGATCGAGATCGCGTTGCCGCCTCTGCGCGAACGCCGCGAGGACATCATGCTGCTCGCGAATAGTTTTCTGCGCCAGCACGCGAAGCGGTATCGCAAAACCATGAACGGCTTCGAGGAAGCGGCGCGCGATGTTCTGATGCAACATCAGTTTCCGGGGAACGTCCGCGAGCTGGATCACGTGGTGGAACGCGCGGTCCTGATGGCGCAGGGCCAGCAGGTAAAGGTGACCGACCTCGGCCTAACGAGTGGAAGAGAAGATTCCCCGCGGCTGGAAGACATGAGCCTGGAGGAAGTGGAATCTTTCCTGATTAAAAAGGCGCTCTCCCGTTTCGATGGCAATGCCCGAAAAGCCGCGGAAGCATTGGGGCTGAGCCGAAGCGCCTTCTACCGGCGACTGCAGCAGTATGGACTTTGATCGGGGAGCGCACGCGACCTCGCGTGCCGCAGTTGGCGACCTCGCCGGCTGCCTCCCCAAACCTTGCGGCGAGTCGCCGCAAAGAGCACGCGAGTCGCGTGCGCTCCCCGGAAAAAAAAGACTCGGATGAAGCTGTTCAAAAAACTGCGGCACCGCCTCACGCACGAAGGCCGCCTGACGTGGCTTACTCTGGCCGCGGCCGCGCCCGCCGTCCTGGTGGCGTTTGTTCTTCTTTGGTTCGGCGATCACACGCCGAAAGTGCAATGGACCCTCACCCTTTTGATCGCGAGTTTTGGTTTGGGCTTCATTCTCAATGCGCGCGAACACATCGTTCGTCCTCTGCAGACGATGACTAACCTTCTCGCGGCCCTGCGCGAAGGCGATTATTCCATCCGGGCGCGCGGCGCCCGCGCCGATGACGCCCTCGGCGAAGCGTTGCTCGAGATAAACGCGCTGGGCGAGACACTGCGCTTGCAGCGCCTCGGTGCGTTTGAAGCCACCGCGTTGCTTCGGACGATCATGGCGGAAATCGATGTAGCGGTTTTCACCTTCGATCCGGACCGCCGCCTCCGGCTCGTGAATCGCGCCGGGGAGGACTTGTTAGGCCAGCCGATGGACAAATTGCTCGGCCGGCGCAGCAAGGATCTCGGCCTCGATGTCTGTCTGGATGCTGACCAGGACGCGCCGCTGACCCTAAGTTTTCCCGGTGGCTCCGGCCGCTGGGGCGTGCGCCGAAGTTCGTTTCGCGAGCGCGGTTTGCCTCATGAATTGCTCGTGCTGACCGATCTCAGCCGCACTCTGCGCGAAGAAGAGCGCAACGCGTGGCAACGCCTCGTCCGTGTGATCGGCCATGAGATGAATAACTCACTTGCGCCGATCAAATCGATCGCCGGCAGTCTGGAGACCTTGATCCGGCGCGATCCGCCGCCAGCGGACTGGCGGGACGATGCCCGGAGCGGTTTGAACATCATCGCGACGCGTGCGGAATCGCTCAGCCGTTTCATGCAGGCCTACGCTCGGCTGGCGCGCCTGCCTCCTCCGCAAAAAGAGAATGTCGATCTCGGTGAACTCGTTAGGCGAGTCGCGAGCCTCGAGACGCGGATCGCCGTTCGGGTGGTGGCCGGAGCGGATGTGACCATCGAAGCGGACGCCGCGCAATTGGAACAGTTGCTCATCAACATTCTGCATAACGCGGCGGAAGCGTCGCTCGAGACGTCGGGCACGGTGACGACCGGATGGCGCGACATGCCGGAATGCGTGGAAGTGTTTGTGCGCGACACCGGCCCCGGCATCATGAACCCGACGAATTTGTTCGTCCCATTTTTCACCACAAAGCCGGGCGGATCAGGAATCGGTCTGGCGTTGAGCCGGCAAATTGCCGAGGCGCACGGCGGATCATTGACTCTGGCTAATCGCGCCGGCCCTGGCTGCGAAGCGCTCCTGCGTTTGCCGAAATAGCACATGTCATCCGAGGCGGCGAAGCGCGCCGAGGGACCTCGCAAGTGGTCGAACCGCTTCCGCGAGATTTCACGCCGTTTCATCACATTGCGGGCGCGTTTCGCGGAAGCGTTCACGCGACTGTGAGGTCCCTCGCCGTCTGCGCGGCTCGGGATGACACGCGGTTGTCAGTAGCGTTTCCGTGTCCCGCAATCGGGACAGCAAAATCCCACAACCGAAGCTTTTCCTAATGGCCCGGTTCTTCCGGCCTCCTTTCAAACAACTAACCGGCAGCGAGTTAGGACTTTGTTGGAACCCGTGGCACGGCCATTGCAATTAGGGGCCGGCAACAACAAAGATTTTGAATCCAACTCGGGTGCCTCGCGCATCCTAATGAAGGAACCAGTTATATGAAACCAACATTCCAATTCAACACAGGCCGAGGCCCGACGCTTCCGAAAACCGATTACAGTTTTCAGAGCACGTCGATCGCGAATATCGGCGGTCGCTGCTTCGGTTCGCGCCGGCCATCTTTTCGCGCGATCAGCCAGGACTATTTTAAGAACGAGGCGCGCCAGAGTTTCGCCGGCGAAGCGTTTTTCTTCAGCGTGATCGTGTTAACGGCCGCGGTGCCTTTGCTGAATAGCGCTTACGCGCTGGTTCACCTGGTCCGTTCCTTCGCGACAATCTAACCCCCACAAATTATCGCGATGAGACAAAGCTCGGAAGTAAAAGCGGAAACCACCATCGTTCGCCCGAGCGGTTTCACCCAACCCACCAATTCCATGGATGTTCCGCGCCCGCACGTCGCCAAACAAAAACGCAAACGTCGGATCATCATCATCGGGCTCTCCGTGCTGGGATTGATCGCTGTGACCTTCGCCCTCTCCCGCCTCAAGCCGGCGGTGCCGAGCGTCGATCGTTCGACGGTCTGGATCGATACGGTCAAGCGCGGACCAATGGTTCGCCAGGTCCGCGGCCTGGGCACATTGGTCCCGGTGGACATCCGCTGGATCGCCGCGAACACAGAAGGCCGTGTGGAAAAAATCGTGGTCTGGCCGGGCACGGAGGTGAAGACCGACACGGTTATTTTGGAATTGACCAGCCCGGAACTCGAACAGTCGGCCGGCGATGCGGAATCGAAAGCGAAGGCGGTGGAAGCTGAGCTGACGACATTGCGAGCGACCCTGCAGCGCGAGGTGCTCGATCAGGAATCGACCACAGCGCGGGTCCATTCCGAGTATGAACAGGCCAAGATGGAGCGGCAGACCAACGATCAATTGGCCAAGAACGGCCTCGTCTCGGAGCTCGTTTACAGGACGTCGAAAGTAAAGGAAGCGGAGCTCGCCAATCGCGACGCGATCGAAGCCAAACGGCTGGAATTTTCGCGCAGTTCGATTGAGCCGCAGATCGCCTCGAAACAAGCCGCGGTCGATCAAGCGAAGGAGTTCGCAAAACTAAAAGTGGATCAAGTGGAGCAACTCCATGTGAAAGCCGGCATGAACGGTGTCTTGCAGCAGTTGCCGGTGCAGATCGGTCAACGGGTCAAGCCTGGCGATAACCTGGCGCGCGTCGCGGATCCGACGAAGCTCAAGGCGCAGGTCAAAATTGCGGAAACGCAGGCGAAGGATATCCAGAACGCGCAGGTGGCGTCGATTGATACGCGCAACGGCATCGTGGCCGGCCATGTGATTCGCGTCGACCCCGCCGTGGAGCAGGGGACCGTGACCGTGGATGTGGCGATCGATGGCGAGCTGCCCAAAGGTGCGCGACCCGATCTTAGTGTAGACGGAACGATCGAGCTGGAACGTTTAGATAATGTGATCTACGTCGGCCGGCCGGCCTTTGGCCAGGAGAACAACACCGTCGGCATTTTCAAATTGGTCGCGGGCACTTCCGAAGCGGTCCGCACGCCGGTTAAGCTCGGCCGCAGCTCTGTGAACACGATCGAGATCCTGAGCGGCCTGGAACCCGGCGATCAGGTCATTCTTTCCGATACCAGCTCAATGGACGCGCAACCTCGGATCCGCCTTAACTAACACATAACTAACACACGACACGACAGCAACCCAACACCATGGCCTCAACCGAAACCATCAACGAACAACCCACTCGCACGACTAGCGCGAACGGAAATAACACTCTCATTCATCTCGACGGCGTCACGAAAGTGTTCCTGACCGACGAAGTGGAAACTCACGCCCTTTCCGGCATTCACCTCGATATCCGAACCGGCGAATACGTCTCGATCGCCGGACCATCCGGTTGCGGCAAATCGACGCTGCTTTCCATCCTCGGCCTGCTCGACACCCCGTCGGGCGGCAGCTACTCACTTAAGGGCACTGAAGTGGCGAACCTCTCGTTTCCAGATCGCGCGCGCATTCGGAACCGCGAGATCGGATTCATCTTCCAAAGCTTCAATCTCATCGGCGACCTGACAGTGTTTGAGAATGTGGAACTGCCGCTGACTTATCGCGGGATGGGCGCGAGCGATCGCAAGGGTTTCGTGCTCGAAGCGCTGGAGCGCGTCGGCATGGGCCATCGCGCGAAGCATTTGCCCAGCCAGCTCTCCGGCGGCCAGCAACAGCGTGTGGCCGTGGCGCGCGCGCTCGCCGGCAAGCCGGCCATTCTTCTCGCGGACGAACCGACCGGCAACCTCGATTCGCGCAACGGCGACGCCGTCATGGCGCTGCTGAAGGAATTGCACGCGGGCGGCGCCACGATTTGCATGGTGACGCACGACACCCGTTTTGCGGAGCACGCTGATCGCACAATCCATCTTTTCGACGGCCGGGTGGTCGAAGACCGGATGGCGGCTTAACCAATCGAGTTAGTTAGTTATGCATACTGTAGCCGCTTCGCTGTGCGAAGCGCTGGCGTTTGTTAATAGGACGTCCCACGCCGCCCGCGGGGCGGCGGCTACAGAAGCGCAGAGGCAAGCATTGTTCATGTAATCTGAATTCTGGGGTCCTATGTTACGAGATCTTAGATATGCCTGTCGGATGCTCGTAAAAACCCCGGGGTTTACGATCATCTCGGTTCTGGCCGTTGCTCTCGGGATTGGCGCGTCGACGACGATGTTCTCGGCGATCAATGCGCTTCTCCTGCGGCCGATGCCTCTGATGCAGGACCAGGAGCGGCTGCTCGCGATCTCGCAGTTTTTCACAAAGCTGCCCGACCAGAATGCGGGCATGGCGTTTCCTGATTACCTGGAATTCAAAAAGCAGGCGACAACGCTCGAAGGGCTCGCGGCGATTCAGGAAGCGACCTTCATCATCTCAGGCGGCGACAAGCCGGAGCGTTATCTTGGCGGCCAGATTTCGGCGGACGCCTTTTCCTTCCTCGGCGTCCAGCCGATCCTCGGCCGGCAATTTCGGCCGGAAGAGGACCAGCTCAATGCGCCGCCCGTCGCCCTGATCGGCTACGAGATCTGGCAAAACCATTTCGGCGGCGATCGATCAGTTGTCGGGAAGACGATTCCGATCAATGGCAAGCAGGTCACCATCATCGGGGTCATGCCAAAGGGATGGCGTTTTCCCGAGATCTGCGACCTCTGGATGCCGCTTCAGCTTGATGAAAAAGATCACGGTCGCGGCAACTTCTTCCTGGACTCGATTGGCAAGGTAAAGAAAGGCGTCTCGATCGAGCAGGCGCGTGCCGAGCTGGAAGCGATCGCCGGACGCATCGCGGCAGCGCATCCCGATACGAACAGCGGTTGCAGCATTCATGTGACGCCATTTCGCGAAGAGATGGTGAGGAATTTCAAGACGCTCACCCTGCTCGTAATGGGCGCCGTGCTTTTTGTGCATCTCATCGCGTGCGCGAACGTCGCCAACCTGCTGCTCGCTCGCGGCGCAACGCGCGGCAAAGAAATCGGAATCCGGCTGGCCTTGGGTGCGAACCGGCGTCAGATCGTCCGCCAGCTTTTGGCGGAAAGCCTCATCCTCGGTCTGGCAGGCAGCGCGGCTGGTTTGCTTTTCGCGGTCTGGGGCCTGGACATGATGCTCACCGGTTTGCCCAATGAAGTTCCTTATTGGATCCGATTCGATTTTGACTGGCGCGTGTTCAGTTTCGCGTTAGGCATCGGCGCCGTCTCCAGTCTTCTCTTTGGCTTGCTGCCCGCGCTCCAATCATCGCATCCGCATCTCGTCGATGCTTTGAAAGAAGGCGGCCGCACCGGAGGGGGCGGCGCGAAAGGCCAGCGGATCCGCAATTCCCTCGTCGTCGCCGAGGTGGCTCTTGCTCTGGTGTTGTTAATTGGCGCCGGCCTCATGATGCGGAGCTTCATGCATCTCCAAAAAACAGACATCGGAATGGATCCTTCCCGCACCCTGACGTTCCGGGTGGGATTACCCGAAGCGCAATTCCCGGATAAAGATTCGCCCTCGCGTTTCTTCGAGCAGCTCATTCCGAAACTGGCGAATCTGCCGGGCGCTGAATCCGCCGGTGCGACTACTTCGTTGCCGGCCTCGGGTAATATTGGCGTGAGCGCGTTCATTCTCGAGGGCGAGCCGGAACCGAAACAACTCCAGGATGCGCGCACGATGCGCCAGCTCACGATCACGCCCGGCTATCTCCAGACCGCGCGCATCCCGCTCCTGCGCGGCCGCGACTTTACGATCGCGGACACGAAGGATTCGCCGCGCGTGGTGTTGATCGATGAAGACGGCGCGCGCGCCTGGTTTCCGAACCAGGACCCGATCGGCCATCAATTACGCCTGCTCGACAAAGCGGGCGAACCGCCAAAGTGGGCCACGATCGTTGGAGTCGTTAGGCCGGTCGTTTACGATCGCTTGACCCAGCGGCGTCCGATGCCCGCGGCCTATTTCGCGCAGGATCAGGCAGCGGATCGCTTCCTTTCCGTGATGGTTCGGACGAAAACAGATCCCGCCAAGTTCGCGAACATCGCGCGCAACACCGTTCTCTCCGTGAACAAGGATCTGCCGATCTATCGCGTCCTGACCATGGACGAAGTCCTCGCGCAATCATTTTGGGATAGGAAGTTTTTCGGCACGCTCTTCACGGTCTTCGCCGGCCTCGCCCTTTTCCTGGCGTCCCTCGGGCTTTACGGGGTGATGGCTTATTCAGTCAAGCAACGGACCCAGGAAATTGGCGTGCGCATGGCGCTCGGCGCGCAAACCGGCGATGTCTTACGCCTCGTTACCGGCCAGGGATTGCGACTTATCTTAACGGGGTTGGCGATCGGTTTCGTCACCGCTTATTTTCTGACCAAGCTGCTGGCCGGCAGCCTGCATGGCATTTCCGCGCACGACCCGCCGAGCTTCGCCGTGGTTCCTTTAATCCTGTTTCTGGTGGGACTGGCGGCCTGTTACCTGCCGGCGAGATCGGCCATGCGGCTGGATCCGATGGAAGCGCTTCGTTATGAATAACGAAAATGACGAAGCACGAATGACGAATGTCGAAGGAATGACGAAGCCCGAATGGCAGCGACCGGGTGGGTTCGTCATTCGTCATTTGCCCATTCATTCGTCATTCTTATGATCCAATCCGTCCGCCTCGCTTTTCGAAATCTGACTAACGCGCCTGGCTTCGCGGCTGTCGCCATCATTACCGTCGCGCTCGCGATCGGCGCGAACACGGCGGTCTTCAGCCTGGTGAATGCGCTGCTCCTTCGGCCGCTGCCTTACAAAGCTCCCGAGAATCTGGTTCTGATTTGGGAAAAATTTTCCAACCAGGGTCTCGATCGCATCCCGGTTTCCGCGCCCGAGTATCTGGATTACGAAAAACTTCTCAAGAGCTACGACCGCATCGCGGCGTTTGATTACGTCGATCTCAATTTGACGGCGGGTGACATGCCGGAGCGCTTGCAGGGCGCCGTCGTCACGCCGAGTTTATTTCCGCTCCTCGGCGTCGAGCCGGTCGCAGGCCGTGTCTTTAGCGAGAGCGAGCGCGGCGAAGGCAACGACAACGTCGTCCTGATCAGCGCGCGGCTTTGGCAACGCCGTTTCAACTCCGATCCGTCATTCGTCGGCAAACAACTTTCGCTCAACGGCCGCATTTTCACCGTCGTTGGCATCATGCCGTCGAAATTCGAATTCCCGTTGCCGCTCTTCAACGTGCAGGGCGGCACCTTCGCGCAGCGCGTCGATATTTGGAAGCCGATCGCCTTTACCAAGAACGAGATCGAGTCGCGCGGTTCGCGCAGTTACGGCATCATCGGCCGTCTCAAGCAGGGCGTGTCGGTGGCGCAGGCACAGGCGGAGCTGAGTGCGTTGCACGCGACCTGGATCAGGGATTATCCCGAGAACTACGAGGCGGCCACTGGTTTCGGCGGAAGCATTTATTCGCTGCACGAACAAGTGATCGGCGGGATGAGGACCGCACTCGCGATTCTTTTGGGCGCGGTCGTTCTGGTGCTGTTGATCGCGTGCGCGAATCTGACCACGATGCTGCTGGCGCGGGCCAGTAGCCGGGAACGGGAATTTGCCATTCGCGTCGCGCTGGGCGCCAGCCGCTGGCAGCTCTTGCGGCAAATGCTCACCGAAAGTGTGTTGCTCTCAGTGCTGGGAGGTTTTGCCGGAACGCTCCTGGCCGTTTGGGCTTTGGAATTTCTCCAGGCCCTCGGATCCAAAACCGTGCCGCGCATCGGCGAAGCGAACCTCGACCTGAGAGTTCTGCTCGTGACTCTCGGCATTTCGATTGCGACCGGAATCATTTTCGGATTGGTCCCGGCCCTCGCGAGCGGCAAGCCCGAGCTGACCGAGGCTTTGAAGGAAGGCGGCCGTAGTTCCACCACCGGTCTTCGCCGCAATCGCATTCGCAACCTGCTCGTGGTCGCCGAAGTCGCACTCGCTTTGGTGTTGTTGGTGAGCGCCGGGCTGCTTATCAAAAGTTTCGTGCGTTTGCAAAATGTGAATCCGGGATTCAATCCGCGTGGTGTCGTGACGATGGAGACTTCCCTGCCGCTGGCGAAGTACCCGCGCGGCAAACCGGTGATCGATTTTTATGCCGAAGTGGAGCGACGCGTGAAAGCGTTGCCCGGAGTCCAACACGTGGCCTTTACCTCCATTCTGCCGTTGAGCGGAACCAACAGCGACAGCTCCTTCCACATCGAGGGACGGAATGAAAAACAAACTGGCATTCATCCCGACGAAGAAATCCGCTCGGTAACGAGCGATTACTTCCGCGTGTTGGAAACGCCGCTCATAAAAGGCCGGGTGTTTTCCGAAGCCGATACGACCGAAGCGCCCGGCGTTGTGATCATCAACCAGGCAATGGCGAAGAAATATTGGCCGGGCGAAGATGCGGTAGGCAAGCGAATCAACTTCAACGATTCCGATCCGGCGAAAATCAAATGGATCACGGTGGTTGGCGTGGTTGCCGATATCCGCCACCGCGGTCTCGATGCGGAGGCGAAGCCTGAATATTATGTTTCGCATTCGCAGCTCGCCTATCGCGGAATGATTCTCACGGTGAGGAGCCCGTTGGATCCGAGCGCTCTTGTTCGCTCGATCCGCAAGGAAGTGAGCGCGCTGGATTCGGAGCAACCGCTGGCCAATGTCCGCACGCTCGAGGAAGTCACCTCCGATTCGATCGCGCCACGGCGTCTCTCGGTTCTCCTCATCGGCGTCTTTGCGGGAGTGGCGCTGATTCTGGGCGCGGTCGGCATTTACGGAGTGATGTCGTTCCTGGTTGTGCAACGCACCCATGAGATCGGCGTGCGCATGGCGCTCGGCGCGCAACGCGCGGATGTTTTGCGCCTCGTGCTCGGACGGGCCGCGAAGCTCGTGCTCATCGGCACCGTGCTTGGCCTAATTCTTGGCGCGATGAGCAGTCGCGCGCTTCGTGCCGTGCTCTATAACGTCGGCGCGTTCGATCTCGCCACCTTTGTCGCCGTTACGGTCGCGCTGGCTTTCGTCTCGCTCATCGCGAGCTACATCCCCGCGCGGCGCGCGACGCAAGCAGATCCAATGATCGCGCTGGGTCACGGATAAGATCATGCTGAACGATCTTCGATACGCGGTTCGAATGCTGGCGAAGTCACCGGCCTTCAGCGTCATCGCGATCCTTACGCTGGGCCTCGCCATCGGTGCGAACAGCGCGATTTTCAGTGTCGTCAACGCGGTCCTCCTGCGGCCGCTGCCTTATCCGCATTCCGAACAACTCGTTCGCGTCTTCGGCAAGCAGCCGCAGCTCGATCTCGCCCCGAGTTCGCCCGCGAATTTCCTCGAGTGGAAAGAAGAGAACCAGGTCTTCGAGCGCATCGGCACCTATGTCGGCAAGGGCTTCAACTTGTTAGGTGGCGACAAACCGGAGCGCGTCATCGGGGCCCGCGTTTCGGCTGATCTCCTTCCATTGCTCGGCGCGCAGCCGGCGCTCGGTCGCCTTTTCACGAAGGACGAAGACCAGGAAGGTCGCGCTCAGGTCGTGATTCTGAGCCACGATTTTTGGCGAAGCCGTTTTGCCGGCGACCCAAACACGCTCCGGCAAACGATTACGCTGAACGACAAGCCTTACACTGTCGTTGGCGTCATGCCGGCGGGCTTCGCGTTTCCCAGCCCGCGCACCGAGGTCTGGGTGCCGATCGCTTTTAGCGCGGCGGAACGCCAGACGCGCGACACGAATTTCATCAACGTCATCGCGCGCTTGAAGCCCGGCGTTTCGCTCGAGCAGGCCCGCGCCAACATGGACGCGGTCGCGCGAAGCCAGGCCGAACGTTATCCGAAAACGAACACCGGGATCGGGGTTACACTCGTGTCGTTGCAAGAGCATATCGTCGGCGATGTCCGGCCGATGCTCGTCGTCCTTCTCGGCGCGGTCGGTTTCGTTCTTATCATCGCGTGCGCGAACGTGGCGAATCTTCTCCTGGCCCGCGCGGCGAGTCGGCAGCGCGAAATGGCCATTCGCGGCGCGCTCGGTGCGAGCCGGTCGCGCGTCGTTCGGTTGTTGCTCACCGAAAGTGTGCTGCTCGCCGTCGTAGGTGGCGCGGTCGGATTGTTCTTCGCCATCTGGAGTCTCGATGTGCTGGTCTCGTTGAAACCTGCGAACCTTCCGCGTCTGGGTGAGATCGGGGTCAACCGCACTGTCTTTCTTTTCACCCTGGCGGTTTCCCTCCTTACCGGCCTCGTCTTTGGTGTCGCGCCTGCGTTGCAGGTCTCGAAGATGGACCTGAACGAAGGCTTGAAGGAAAGCAGTCGCGGCGGGACGGATTCACCGCGCCGCCAACGGATGCGCGCACTCCTGGTGGTTTCCGAGGTCGCGCTTTCCCTCGTTCTTCTCGTCGGCGCCGGGTTGATGATTCGAAGCTTCTCGCGCTTGCTCGCGGTCGATCCCGGTTTCAAGGCCGACCATGTCCTGACCGCGTTTGTCTCGTTGCCGGTCTCGAAATATCCGAAGCGGGAAGAGCAGACCGCTTTCTTCGACCGGCTGCTCGAACGCCTGCGGAATGTTCCCGGCGTCTTCGCCGCCGGCGTCGTCACCGACATTCCGCTCTACGGCGGCAGCTCGACAGGCTTCGATGTCGAAGGACGTCCCGAAGCCGCGCCGGGGACACGGCCCATGACCGACTATCGGCTGATCAATTCGGATTACTTCGCCGCGATGGGAATGAAGCTCGTGAAAGGCCGCGCCTTTTCCCGCTACGACATCGAGGCCGCGCCGGGTGTCGTTATCATCAATGAAACGATGGCGGCGCACTATCTCGCTGGCGAAGATGCGATCGGAAGGCGCCTCGACCTGAGCGGCAATCCGAAAGATTTGCGCGAGATCGTCGGCGTCGTAGCTGACGTTCGCAATTACGGCGTAGACGCCGAGGTGAAGCCGGAAGTTTACGTGCCGTTCCTGCAAAGCGCGCCGGATTATCTTTCGGGAGTCGTTTCCGCCATGACTATTGTGGTGCGCTCAGTCATTGAGCCAACGGCGCTCGGCGCCGCGTTGCGCGAACAAGTCCAGGCGCTGGATAAAGATCAGCCAGTCTCCGAGATCAAAACCATGGAATGGTATCTCGCCGATTCGATGGCACAGCGGCGTTTCAACATGCTTCTGCTGGGCGCCTTCGCCGGGCTCGCGTTGATTTTGGCAGCGGTCGGAATTTATGGCGTCATCGCCTACACCGTTGCGCAGCGGACCCACGAGATAGGAATTCGGATCGCGCTCGGGGCGAAAGGTGGCGATATCCTCCGGCTCGTCTTTGGCAACGCCATGGCGACGACCCTCGCTGGCATCGCGCTTGGACTCGGCGCCGCCTTCGCGCTGACCCGGATTTTGCGGAGCCTGCTTTATCAGGTCAGTCCAACCGATCCGGTTGTTTTCGGCGCGATTCCTTTGTTGCTGCTGAGCGTCGCCGTGATTGCGACTTACCTCCCCGCGCGACGTGCCATGAAAGTCGATCCCATCACTGCGCTACGAGAACCATGAGACTCTTTAGCATCCCGGCGCGCCGCGCCGCCAAGCTCGATCCGCTGGTCGCACTCAATCGCGGCTAACTCTTATGGCGACACTACTCCAAGATCTTCGTTACGGCCTCAGAATGCTTCTCAAGCATAAGGGCTTTACCGCGGTAGCCGTGATAGCTCTAGGTCTCGGGATAGGAGCTAACACAGCCATCTTCAGCCTGGTTAATGGCGTCCTGCTTCGGCCGCTTCCTTATCCCAATCCTGAGCAGATCGTCTACTTCGAAGGCCGAAACCCACCGAGCGGCATCTCCGACAGTAACGTCTCCTTCCCCGATTACCTCGACTGGTCGAAACTCGACGCCTTCTCATACCTGGCGAACTTTTACACTGCCAGCGCCACCTTTTCCGCGCCGAACAGCGAACCGGAGCGGGTGCCGCGCGCTGGCGTGAGCAGTAGTTTCTTCTCCGTGCTCGGAGTCCAGCCGGCAATCGGCCGTGCTTTCCTTCGCGAAGAAGACCAGGCCAAAAAGGAGATCGTTGTGCTTCTGAGCGATGGCTTGTGGAGACGGCGCTTTGGTTCCGATCCGAAAATCATCGGAACGCAGGTTATGATCAATAGCCTCCCCCGGACTGTGGTCGGTATTATGCCGGCGGCCTTCGATTTTCCCGAGGGCACACAAGTCTGGTTCAGCTCGCCAATCGATCCGCAGGAGGAACCGCGCGACAATCGCTCCTTTTCGGTGATTGGCCGCCTTAAAGCCGCCGTGCCGCTCCCACAGGCGCAATCGCAGGTGAGCACGATCAACGCGCAACTGGCAAGAGCATATCCCGACACTAACACCGGCTGGGACGCGAGCCTCGCGCTGTTACAGGAGCGTCTCGTCAGATCGGTTCGCCCATCTCTGCTCGTGCTTCTCGGCGCGGTCGCCCTCGTCCTTCTCATTGCGTGCGCGAATGTCGCGAACCTCCTCCTGGCCCGGGCCGCGTCGCGCGAAAAGGAAGTCGCGATCCGCACCGCGCTCGGCGCGAGCCGGACGCGGATCATTCGTCAGATGCTCACCGAGAGTCTGCTGCTCTCAATCATCGGCGGTGTGCTCGGCTTGCTCTTGAGCGTCTGGCTTACTGATCTCCTGATCTCTCTGAACCCGCCCGATAGCCCACGCTTTGGCGAAGTGAGTCTCGATTACCGCGTGCTTGCCTTCACCATCATGATTTCAGGCCTGACCGGACTCGTCTTCGGTCTCGTCCCGGCGTTGCAGTCTTCCAAGCTGGACGTGAGCGGATCCTTGAAACAAGGCGGTCGCACTAGCGAAGGGACTCGCCGCACGAGCGCGCGCAGCCTTTTGCTCATCGGTGAAGTGGCGCTCTCGCTTATGCTTCTGGTCGGCGCCGGATTGCTTATCAAAAGCTTTCTGCGTCTTCAGGAAGTGAAGCCTGGTTTCAATCCGCAGAATGTTCTGACTACCTCCATCTCGCTCCCCGGCGCGAAGTACAAAGAGAAGCCGCAACGCGCCCAATTCTACCGCACTCTGATCGAGCGGTTAAAGGCATTGCCTGGAGTTCAGGCGGTCGGCGCGGGCGTGAATCTTCCGTTCCGCGCCAGCGGCTACGGAATCGGCCGCGCTTATGTTCCGGAGGGCCGTCCGATGACCACGGAGGAATCCCGGAACGCCAGTTTCTCCGCGACCACTCCGGAATATTTCCAGGCGCTCCAGATTCCGCTGATCGTCGGCCGCGGCTTCACCGATCGCGACACGGAGGAGGCTCCCAAAGTGATCCTCATCAATAAGTCGATGGCGATCCAGTCGTTCGGTTCGCCCGAAGCCGCTCTCGGCAAGCGGGTCACGATCTGGCGCGACGAAAAATTTCTGCGCGAAGTCGTCGGTGTGGTCGGCGATACCAAGGGGGACTCCCTGGATCGCGATGCGGGCGCGCAGATGTATGTCCCGCATGCGCAGGACGCCGCCTGGAGTTTCATGACGCTGGTGATTCGCACCACCGGTGATCCCGCATCGATGGCTCCCGCGGTCCGACGCGAAGTGCTGAGCATCGATAAAGGCCAGCCGATCTACAACGTCCGGACGATGGAAGACGTGGTCGCCCAGTCGATGGGAACGCGCCGCGCGTCCACCTTGCTCTTTACTGTTTTCGCCGGAGCTGCGCTGATTCTGGCTGCGGTCGGGATTTACGGCGTGATGGCTTATTCAGTGACGCAGCGCACTCAGGAAATTGGCATCCGCATGGCGCTCGGCGCGCAGGCGGGTGATGTTTTGAGAATGGTTGTCAGGCAAGGGATGGTTCTCACTCTCATCGGTGTCGCGGTGGGAGTGGCCGGCGCCTTGGGGCTCGCGAAGGTCATCTCAAGTTTGTTGTTCGGTGTTCCTGCTACCGATCCCGCCACTTTTCTCGGGATTCCTCTGTTGTTGATCCTTGTTGCTCTGATTGCTTGTTACTTACCGGCACGTCGCGCGGCCCGGCTCGATCCGATCAAAGCCCTCGCTTCCGAATGAATACTCTCCTTCAAGATCTCCGTTACGGATTGCGCATGCTTCTCAAGAACAAAGGCTTTACCGCGATTGCCGTCCTCGCGCTTGCTCTCGGAATCGGCGCGAACACCGCGATCTTTAGCCTGGTAAACGGCGTGCTCCTCCGTCCGCTCCCGTTTCCGCACGCCGAACGCATCATCTCCATCGAAGGAAAAAATCCTGCGGCGGCGGGCATTACCGAAAGCAACATTTCGTTTCTCGACTTTACTGATTGGTCGCAACAAACCGATCTCTTCGCGAGCACCGCCGCCTACTGGACCGGTACCGCCAACTTTGGTGCGGACGGGGCGGAGCCGGAGCGTGTGCCGCGCGCCGGTGTGACGACCGGGTTCTTCTCTGTGCTCGGGATCCAGCCTGTTCTCGGGCGAACGTTCGTTCCCGAAGACGACAAAGGGTGGCCGCAAAGCGTCGCGATGATCAGCCACGGCTTATGGAAGCGCCGCTTCGGATCGGATCCGGCCATCGTCGGGAAACAGGTCCAGATGAGCTCAAGATCCCTCACGATCCTCGGCGTGATGCCCTCTGGGTTTGAATACCCGGAGCAAACCCAGGTTTGGGTGCCGACCGCGGTCAATCTCTCGGATGAACCGCGCGATAACCGTGTGTGGTCGGCGATCGCGCGTCTGAATACCGGTATCGATCTGAAGCAGGCGCAAACTCGTCTCAGCGCCATCAATGCGCAGCTCGCCAAGCAGTATCCCGAGACGAACAAAGGTTGGGACGTGTTTATTTCGACGCTCCACGAACGGCTCGTGCGCGAGGTAAAACCATCCCTCCTTGCGCTCCTCGGCGCCGTCGGATTCGTGCTCCTCATTGCCTGCGCGAATGTGGCTAATCTCCTCCTCGCCCGCAGCGCTGCGCGGCAAAAGGAAATTGCGATCCGGGCCGCAATGGGCGCGAGCCGCACGCGCGTTCTTCGGCAGATGCTGACCGAGAGCATTCTGCTCTCGGCGATCGGCGGAATTGCGGGACTCGTCCTCAGTATTTGGTTAACCGATTTGCTGATGTCGATGTTACCCGAAGGCGCACCGCGGCTCGAACAGATCGGGATTGATTATCGCGTCCTGACGTTCGCTCTCGGTGTTTCGGCGTTAACCGGCATTCTTTTCGGCATCGTTCCCGCGCTTCAAGCCTCGAAGCTCGACGTCACCAGCGCATTGAAAGAAGGCGGACGCGGCGGCGAAGGTCATCGCCGCACCAGCGCGCGCAGCCTGCTTTTGATTGGTGAGGTCGCCCTCTCGCTGATGCTGCTGGTCGGCGCTGGATTGCTTATCAAGAGCTTCCTCCGTCTCCAGGAGGTGCGGCCCGGCTTCAATGCGCACAACGTTCTCACCGCGAACCTGTCGTTGCAGGGTCCGAAATACAAAGATGATCAGCAGGTCGTTGAATTTTTCCGGCAACTGAACGAACGGCTGGCAGCGGTGCCGGGTGTGCAAGCGGCGGGAGCTAGCGTCAATCTTCCGCTCAACGCGAGTGGTTATGCGATCGGACGCGGGTTTATTCCGGAAGGCCGGCCGCCCACGGTGGATGAAGCGAAGGACGCGATGTTCTCCACCATCTCGGGCGATTATTTTCGCGCGCTCCAAATTCCGTTGCTTTCCGGACGCACCTTCGAACCTCGCGACAATGCTGACGGACCGAAGGTGGTAATCATCAACGAAACCACCGCGAAGCATCACTTCGGTTCGCCCACGGCGGCCATCGGTAAGCGCCTCAGCGTCTGGTCGGCTTTCCGAGGCCAGAGGCGCGATGAGAAATTCATGCGCGAAATCGTCGGTGTGGTCGGCGACACGAAGACCGGCTCTCTTACCGGCGAGGGCGGCGCGCAAATCTACGTTCCACATGCCCAGGACTCGCACTGGAATTTCATGGGGCTCGTGATTCGGACCGCAGGCGATCCGGCCGCCTTCGCAACCACTTTGCGACGCGAAGTGCAGGCGCTCGACCAGGACCAGCCAATCTACAACGTCCGCACGATGGACGACGTGGTGATGAACTCGTTAGGCACGCGCAGGGTCTCAATGCAGCTCTTTGCCGTCTTCGCCATCGCGGCCTTGCTCCTCGCCGCCATCGGGATTTACGGCGTCATGGCTTACTCGGTCGCTCAACGCACCCGGGAAATCGGCATCCGCATGGCGCTCGGCGCCCAGAGATCGGACGTGCTCGCGCTTGTGATCCGCCAGGGCATGACGCTGACTGTGATCGGCGTCGTTGTCGGCCTGGCTGGGGCATTCGCCCTGACGCGCTTGCTGGCCAACCTTCTCTTCGGAGTAGCGGCGACCGATCCGCTGACCTTCGTCGCAATTCCGTTGTTGCTCCTCTTCGTGGCGCTGGTTGCTTGTTATTTACCAGCACGGCGCGCGGCTCGCCTCGATCCGACCATCGCTCTCGCGCGAAGCTAACCAGTTATATCTATGATCAACCTCAAACACCTCGAACGCTTTTATCCGCTCGCGAAGGGCAAATTCTTTTACGTCCTCCGCGACATCAACCTGGAGGTAAACGAAGGCGACTTCGTTTCCATCATGGGCCCGTCGGGCGCGGGCAAGTCGTCGCTCCTCCACGTCCTCGGCATGCACGACCACGCCTGGAGCGGCGAATATTTCTTCGATGACGTCGGCGTTCACAATCTGAAGCCGAAAGAGCGCGCGACCCTCCGCAACGAGAAGATCGGTTTTGTCTTCCAGGCTTACCATCTCCTCGACGACCTCACCGTTTACGAGAACCTCGACATCCCGCTCTCTTATCGGCACGTGAGCAAGGCCGGGCGCGATTCAATCGTGTGCGACGCGCTGGATAAGTTTCACATCGTCGGGAAGAAGGACCTTTATCCGCGCCAACTCTCCGGCGGCCAGCAGCAGCTCGTCAGTATCGCCCGCGCGATGATCGCAAACCCGAAGCTGATCCTCGCCGATGAGCCGACGGGGAATCTGCACTCCGATCAGGGCAAGGAGATCATGGAGATGTTCAAGAGCCTGAACGAGCAGGGTACCACGATTATTCAGGTGACGCACTCGGATGTGAACGCGGCCTACGGAAACCGGATCATTCAGCTTCGCGATGGGTTCGTCGTATGACATAGAAACGGAGATGCGCCTCAAGCAACGGCGCTTTCCAAACCGCCGGCCTTTAATGCGTGGCCGCAGTGGGCGGTTTGTAAACCGCCCCTCCTTGAGGCGCAGTGACAGCTCCCGCTGCTTCGACTTAACAACCAAATGAGTGGACGCCTATGATTACTGATCTCAAATACGCCCTGCGAATGCTGGTGAAGTCCCCAACGTTCGCCATCATCGCCGTCCTTACTCTTGCTCTGGGTATCGGAGCTAACAGCGCCATCTTTAGTGTCATCAATACCGTCTTGCTTCGGCCGTTGCCCTTCAAGGACCCGAACCAGATCGTGATGGTGTGGGGACGTTACGCCAATGACAGTGGGACGGTTCGCGGTAACGTTCACTCCTTTCCCGACTACCTCGATTTGCGCGACCAAAGTCAGAGCTTTTCCGCGATAGCTTCTTATACGCGGACAGCGGGGACCCTGGCGCAGGCAGAAGACGCGCAATATCTCGAGGGGGTCGCGATCACGCCGGAGATTTTTGATGTGCTCGGAGTGCCACCGCTCCTCGGTCGCGGGTTTACGCAGGAGGAAGCGAAGGACCAGGGGATACGTGTCGTTGTCCTGACCTATCCGCTTTGGCAACGCGCCTTTGGTGGCGACCCAAAAGTTCTCGGACAAGCAGTAACACTATCCGGCCGCAGCTACACTGTAGTCGGCGTGATGCCCGCGGACTGGAAGTTCCCGGTGGAAGATGAGGCGATAGACTACGTTGTTCCGTTACAGTACCTGGTCGCGTCGGCGTTAACCAATCGCGGATCGCATTTTATCAGCGTAGTGGGCCGCATGAAGCCCGGAGTCCACGAACGACAGGCTGAAGCGGAACTAAGCGCGATCGCCGGCCGGCTTTCGAAGCAGTATCCAGATACGAACCTTAATTTTACCGGCGTGGCCGTCGTTAACTTGCATACCGATGTGGTAGGCGATGTCCGTCCGGCCTTGTTCATCCTGTTAGGTGCAGTGGCGCTCGTCCTTCTCATTGCCTGCGCGAATGTGGCGAATCTTCTTCTCGCGCGAGCCGCATCGCGAAGCCGTGAGATCGCGATCCGCACTGCCTTGGGTGCGAGCCGCCTTCGAGTTATCCGGCAATTACTTTGCGAAAGCCTCTTGCTGGCGTTGATGGGTGGAACCGCCGGCTTGTTGTTAGCGTGGTGGGGCGTGGACCTCCTTGGCGCGGCCGGCCCGCAAGGTCTTCCTCACATTGCGCAGATCAAAGTTAACTTCACCGTTTGCGCCTTTACCTTTGTGCTCGCGATAGGCAGCACCATGCTCTTCGGCCTGGTGCCGGCGCTCCAGGTTTCTCGGCCGAGGGTGAATGAGTCTCTCCAGCAAGGTGCCAAAGGCTCGACTGGCGGCCTCCACACCAATCGTCTCCGTGCCTTCCTCGTCGTCTCCCAAGTTTCGCTTTCGCTTCTCCTCCTGGCCGGCGCGGGTTTATTGATCAAGAGCTTCTTCAATCTGCGCGCGACGAACCCCGGATTCGATCCGCAACGACTCATGACCATGTCGCTGACTTTGCCTCGCGTGCGATATCCTGAGTTCGATCAACAAATTCGAACGCATGACGCGATCATGGACAAAATCTCGGCGATTCCCGGCGTGGAATCGGCTGGGGGGGCGAACCCTTTGCCGCTAGCGGGGAACATCAACAATCTATCGTTCATGGTTAGCGGAGCGGCGCCGCTGCCGCTGGGTAATCATCCTGGCGGCGGTTATCTCATCGTCAAACCCGACTACTTCAAGGCGATGAAGATTCCCGTGTTGCAAGGACGTGCTTTTACCCGCGCCGATACGAAAGATTCGCCTTTGGTAGTGATGATCAACGAGGCTTTCGCGCGCAAGCATTTCCCGGATCGCAACCCCATCGGCCAGCAAGTGATGATCGATCGCGGTGAGGGCAAGGCGCCGCCGTGCGAGGTAGTGGGTGTCGTGGGCAATTCGCGGCACGATTCCCTGGCCGCGCCGCCGGGACCGGAGATGTATGTGCCCTTTCCCCAGGACCCCACGCGAAGCCTCGATGTCGTTCTGCGCGTCGCTTCTGTTAATCTTGTAGGTCTGCAAGCTGAAGTGAAGCGAGCCGTTCACGAAGTCGACAAGGATTTGTTTGTGCCCACGCTCAAGCCGATGACGGCCCTGGTTTCAACGCAACTGGCCCAACCGCGTTTCAACATGATGCTGCTCGCAGTCTTTGCAGCCGTGGCGATGATCCTTGCAGCGATCGGCATTTACGGAGTAATCGCTTACAGTGTAACGCAAAGGACGCGCGAGATCGGGATTCGCATGGCCCTCGGCGCGCAAAAAACGCAGATGCTCACGATGGTTTTGCGCCAGAGCATGCTGCTGGTGATCATCGGCATCGTGATCGGCTTCCTCGTGGCTCTTGGCGCGACGCGAGTGATGGCGACGTTGCTCTACGGTGTCGGCGCCAATGACCTCTCGATTTACGCGGTCGTGATCGCGCTGCTGAGCGCCGCGGCGTTTCTCGCCAGCTACGTCCCCGCTCGCCGCGCCATGAAAGTCGATCCGATGGTGGCGTTGCGATATGAGTGAAGGATCGCAATCGGCGATAGCAACCAAGGAAGGGCGCTTTCCTAACCGCCCATCTTTTCGACGGCGGTTTGTAAACCGCCGCTCCTTGATGTTTTTCCGAGACTCGCGCGCGAAACCATGATCGCTGACTTCAAATACGCGCTCAGGTCGTTAGGCAAGACTCCCGCCTTCACCGCGATTGCCATCGCCACCCTGGCCCTCGGGATTGGTGCTTCGACTGCGATCTTCAGCGTGCTCGATGCGGTTCTGCTGCGACCGCTGCCGTATCCGCAACAGGAGCGAATCGTCGCCCTCCGTGAGCTCGACGAGAAAGGCCGGGGAATGGCGTTCGCCGAACCGAACTTCGACGATCTGCGCGCGCGCAGCCGCAGCTTCGCAGCGCTTGCTAAATACAGCGAGGGAACCGAAGCGATAGCCGGCGGAAACGAGCCCGTGCGCACAAACATCTCCGCCGTCTCGGAGGATTTCTTCCGGGTCCTCGGCGTGGCGCCGGTGGTTGGCCGGCTCTTCTCCGCGCAGCCGGGAATCGAAGGCGAGCAAGTTGCGGTCGTCAGCTACGGGTTCTGGAAAAGATTGCTCGCGGGCCGTCCGAACCTGGAAGGCAAGACCCTTCGTTCCGCGGCCCACAGTTTCTCCGTAGTCGGTGTCCTGCCGCCGGACACGGGCTTTCCGCCGGAGGTCGACGTCTGGCTCCCCTCGACAATTTATCCGCCGAATCCGTCGCGCACCGGACACAACTGGCGCGCCCTTGGACGGCTGCGTGACGGCGTTTCGCCCGGGCAGGCGCGCGCGGAGATTGCGGCCATCGGGCAGCAGTTGAAACGGGAACACGGGCCGAACACCGATGCCGAAAGTTTTGTCATGACGCCGCTGCGCGAACGAATGGTGAAGGATATTCGCGGAGTCCTCTGGGTGCTCTGCGGCGCTGTCGGGCTCCTGCTCGTGATCGCTTGTTCGAATGTCACCAACCTGCTGCTTGTCAGGGCAACGGCCCGGCGCAAAGAGATAGCCTTGCGCGCGGCGCTGGGTGCGTCGCGCTGGAGATTGGCCCGGCAATTCCTGGTCGAGACCGTCCTGCTCACGCTTTGCGCGGGAGCGCTCGGAGTGCTCGTGGCGTTTTGGGGGGTCGATCTGGTCGTCGGATTTTATCGCGGCAACCTCCCGCGCATCGGACAGATCGGAGTCAATTTTTCCGTGCTTATCTTCTCGCTCATGGTCTCGTTAGGCGTCGGGCTCGTCCTCGGTTTGGTGAACGTCTCGCAGCGGCAATTGCAAGATGCGCTCCAGGACGCGGGGCGCGGAACGTCGAGCGGTCGCTCGACTTCGCGGGTACGCAATTTTCTCATCGTCGCGCAGGTGGCCTTGACCCTGATCTTGCTCGTGGCCGCCGGCCTGCTGGGCCGGAGTTTCCTGAGATTGCTCGAGGTGAATCCCGGATTTCAACCGGAGAGCGCGGTCGCGATGAGCATCTCGCAGCCGGACGCGGAATCGCCGGCCGATCGGCGTCGGCTCGCGCAAATGTATCAGCAGTTACTCGAGCGCCTGGGCGGCCTGCCAGGCGTGATCGCGGTCGGCGGAATCAACGTATTGCCGATCAGCGGCGACAGCGAAAACGGCACCTTCATCCTGGAAGAAAGCGGGAAAACGACAGAGACGTTCGACGAGTTAAACGCACAATATGCCGCGCTGAGGGGAACAAAGAGACTGGCGAATGCGGAATTCCGCGTCGCGAGCGCCGGCTATTTCGCAGGCATGGAGATTCCGCTGATTCGCGGACGGCTCTTCCAGGAATCCGACGGCGCGGACTCGCCGCACGTCGCGCTGATCAACCAGACGCTCGCCCGGTCGGCCTGGCCTAACGAGGACCCAATTGGCCGGCAATTGCAATTCGGCGGGATGGATGGCGATCTGCGATTGCTGCACATCATCGGCGTGGTGGGAGATGTGCGGGACGAAAGCCTGGACGCGGCGCCGCGCCCGATGGTTTACGTAAATTATCTGCAACGACCGCGCCATGCCGCGCGGTTCGAGATTGTGCTTCGGGGCCACGGCGATCCAACGAGCTTGATCGCTGCGATGCGGCGGGAGGCCCGCGCGCTGAACCCGGAAATGCCGACGGATTTTCGGACGCTTGAACAGCTGGTCTCTGCGTCGCTCGACAATCGGCGCTTCAGCATGACGATGCTCGGCCTCTTTTCCGGCGCGGCGCTCGCGCTCGCGATGGTGGGGCTTTACGGGATCATGTCTTACATCACGTCGGAGCGGACGAAGGAGATTGGGATTCGCATGGCGCTCGGCGCGCAACGGCTCGATATGCTTCAAATGATTTTGCGGCAGAGTTTTGCTTTGGTTTTGACCGGCGTCGCTCTCGGAATTCTCGCTTCGGTCGGTCTGACGCGTTTGATTGGGTCCATGCTTTACGGAGTGCAGGCGACCGACCTGCTAACTTATGGCGGCGTCGTGGGAGTCCTCGTGTTGGCAGCAGCTCTCGCGAGCTACATTCCGGCGCGCCGCGCCATGAAAGTCGATCCTATGGTGGCGCTCCGTTATGAATGAGCGTGAGGGAATTTCTTCTGTAGCCGCTTCGCTATGCGAAGCGTGGGGACGCGGCCACGTCTTGTCTCACGCCGCCCACAGGGCGGGGGCTCCAGCGCTTTGCGCTCTGGTCGCGATGTTTTGGTTTTTCGTGCACGCGGCATTCGCCGTTGAACCGTTGGAAGAAATCGTCGAGCAAAAATACACGTTGGAGCCCACCGCGATGCTCAGCGTTTCCAACACGGACGGATCGATCCGAATCTATGGCGGAGACACTGCGGAGATTTCCATTCAGGCGATCAAGAAAGCCTACACAGCAGAGCGCCTGAAAGGGATCGTGGTTGACGTAAAGGCGACCGGCAAGAGCGTCACGATCAACACAACTTTCCCGCCGAGAAAGAACGCCGTGAGCGATCGCTCGGGGACCGTCGATTACATTCTGGTCGTGCCGCACACGGTCAAGATAACCCAGCTTGACCTAACGAATGGAGAGCTGCTGGTGGAAGGTTTGCGCGGAGGGAGCGCGACGGCGCATCTGATCAATGGCTGGCTCGCCGCTCATAATTGTTTTGGCGACCTCGATCTCACCATCGTGAACGGACGTCTGGATGTCGGCTACGATTGGTGGGAGACCGGCGCGTTTTCGGTGAAAATGTCCAGCACCAACGCAAATCTGCGCGCATTTCTGCCCAGCGACGCAGCCGCCAAAATCAGCGCGCGGGCGGCGACCGGCAAAATCTTCAACGCTTTCGACCCGAAGAAAGCGCATCCGGACGACGACGTTCATAGGTTGGATACCGTCACCGGCTCGGACGCCGAAGCCGCGTTCGAGATGAAGGCGAGCAGCGGCAACGTCCGGATCGAGAAGACTAACTAAACTATTTCGCGGCGCGCGCATTCAATTCTTCGAGCGCGCGGCGGTCTTGCTCGGCTTTTACGAGGAGACCCAACCGCCGGTAACATTGCTCCCGTTTTTGCAGCGCCACGACTGTTTGGTTCGTCTCCAGCGCGTGCGAAAACGAATCGATCGCCGAGAGCGTTTCGCCCCGCTCCATTTCCAATTCGCCGCGGTATTGCCACGCCGTGGAAAAATTCGCGTCCAAGTCGTTCGCGTGCTTGATCTGGTCCAACGCCTCTTTCCCGCGGCCGAGCTTATTCAAAGCGTAGCTCGCTTCCGCGCAGGCATTCGCGGACTTCGCATCAAGCTGAGTCCCGTGTTCGGCGTCTTGCAAGGCGAGCGTCGGTTGACCGATCTCATTCAACTGCCAGGCCCGCGCGACATAAAGTTCGGCATTGTTCCGCTCCGCTGAGATCTCCGAATCAAGCCGGCCCATCGTTTCGAGAAATTCAGGCGTCAACGTCTCGAGCCGAATCCGGCGGTCGACGCCCAGATTTTCGCACTCGGCGGAGCGGCCGCGGGCGATGAGCGCCATGGCTTGAAACAATCTTGGCCGCATCGCCCAGGGCCCCGCTTTCGCTGCCGCCTCGGCGTCCTCGAGCGCGAGTTCGAAGTCTTCGCAACGCAGAAACATCAGCGCCCGGTCGGCAAACAATCCCGGATCATTCGGCGTGACCGCGAGCGCCGCGTCCAGCTCGCGAATCTCCCCGAGAAACTTTCCCGTTTGTTCGAAAAGTTTGCCGGCCCGCTGAACTTCGGGGTTGTTCGGCTCTAGCGCCTGCGCGCGCTGCAAATCTTCGAAAGCCTCGTGCCAGCGATGAAGACGGCGGCGGCACAGTGCGCGGTTGATCCGGGCCGTCGCGTCGTCCTTCGAATCGATCAACGCCGTCCAGGCCGCGTTTTCTTCCGGCCAATGCCGTTGCGCCTGCTCGAGTCGCGCGATCTTCTCCAGCACCCGAATATTCTTGGGATCCGCCGCGAGCACTTTGCTCCACGCTCGCAAGGCGGCGGATGGTTCATGCTCTTCCAGCGCAAGGTCGCCGGCGTACTCCTCGAGATTTGGCGACGGCTTCTTGACGACGTGGCGCCACTCTTCGAGGCTTTGCTTCACCGCCGCGAAATCGCGCAAACCGAATTGCGCCTGCACCAACCGGTCCCGCGTCCCTTCATCCTGCGGTTTCATTTTCAAAACGCGCTGCGCGAGCGCCGCGGCCTTCTCGTAGGAACGCCCGCGCAACGCCTCGCGGAGTTCAGCCCGGAGCGCTTTTTCTTCTTTGGATGCAGCCCGGTTACAGGCCGTGAGCGTCAAAAGCGCGGAGGCAATCAATACCGTCACAACGGCGCGAGCTTGACGCAGGAATCGAAACGGCATTGGCTCAAGGTTCTTCAGCAATCGAAAATCGAAAATCCTAAATCGACCATGCCTTCATTCGACATCGTGTCAGAAGTGGACTCGCAGGAAATTGATAATGCGCTCAATCAGGCGCGCAAGGAACTGGCGACGCGCTTTGATTTCAAAGGAAGCGTGGCGGAGATCGTGGCCGAGAAAGAGAAGATCACGCTCACGGCCGAAGACGCCTCGCGTCTGCGAGGCCTGCGCGAAATCGTTATCGGCAAGCTGAGCAAGCGCGGAGTCGATTTGCGCAACGTGGAGCAGGTCGAGCCCGCCATCTCACCGCTCGGCCATGCGCGGCAGGAATTAAAGATTCAGCAAGGGCTCGAGGGCGACAAGGCGAAGGAGATCATTCACGCCATCAAAGGGCAGAGCTTCAAAGTGCAAAGCCAGCTGCAAGACCGGCAGATCCGAGTCACCGGAAAGAAGCGCGACGATTTGCAGGCGGTCATCGCGTTCGTCCGCAGCCGCGATTTCGGCGTGGCCACGAACTTCAAAAACTTCCGGGATTGATCCGGACAAGGAGGGGCGATTTGTAATCGCCCGCTTTAAAGACGGCGGTTGCAAATCGCCGCTCCTTGGCTTCGGAAGACGCGTCGCTGATCATCCGCCTTGCACGGGCGGCATGATGGAGATCTGCTCGTCCTGCTTCGGGACGTAATCGCGACCGACGAACTCGACTCCAGCGGCAACGAGAATGCTCTTGTCCCAATCGCGAAGCGCAGGCGCGCGTGAATAAAGAAGCTCGAGCAGGTCGCTGATCCTGGTTCCCTCCGCGAGCTCCAATTCCATCTGCGAAGCTGCCGCAAGCTCCCGCAGCCGCGAGAAAAACTGCACGTGCAGCTTCATCACCGTTCAGGCCGCGGGCGCGATCAGTTCTTTTCGCAGGACGCCGATGCACGGAAGATTGCGATAGCGTTCCATATAATCAAGTCCATAGCCGACCACGAATTCATCGGCGATCTCGAAGCCGACGTAATCGGCGTCGACCGCGCGGAGACGCGCCTTTTTTTTATCCAGCAGCACACAAATGCGGACACTGGCCGGGCCGACGCTTTCGATTTTTTCGCGAATGGTGGCCAGGGTGACGCCGCTGTCCAGAATGTCGTCGAGGAGCAGGACATGCCGTCCCGCGATATCGGGAAGCGACACCTGGCGGAAAATCAGTTCGCCGGTTGTCTTCGTTCCGCCGTGGTAACTCGCGACGCTGAGGCAATCCAGTTTCAGTGGCAGGGGAATGCGCCGGAGCAAGTCGGCCATCAGGATCACGCTGCCATTCAGGATGGCGATGACCGTCAATTCGCGGTCGCGATAATCCTCGGCAATCCTCGCGGCCAATTCGTCGAGGCGGCGATGAATGGTCCCTTCGTCAAAAAGAATGCGCTCGAGATCGCCGTACATCGTTCATTCGACTATCAGCCATCATTTCGTGGTGCGAAGCAAAAAGTTCCGCTTGATTGCGCGTGGTGGCCGCATCGTTAGCGTCGAGAGATGGCCATGCGCGTGCAGACAGAACGACTCACGGTTCCGACGAAAGGCAAAGGCACGTATGAAATCACGGATAAAATTCAGCAGATCGTCGCTGGCAGCGGCATTGCCGTGGGCACCGTGACCGTTTTCGTCCAGCACACCAGTTGCAGCCTCATCATCATGGAGAATGCCGATCCAACCGCGCGCCGCGATTTGGAGGAATTCTTCGACCGGCTCGTGCCGGAAAACGCCGCCTATTTCGAGCACGACTCGGAAGGGCCCGACGATATGCCGTCGCACATCCGGATGGTTTTGACGCGATCGAGCGAAGTGATCCCGGTGGCGGATTCACAAATGCAGCTCGGAATGTGGCAGGGAATTTTTCTCTTCGAGCACCGCCGCGCGCCGCATCGGCGAAACGTGGTCGTCACCGTGATGGGCGATAAATAGCATCCACCAATCGCAGTGACTTCTCGTTAGGCAACAGCGATTGCTCCATTTGGTTCATCACGTACGCGAAGGAGATGCCGTTTTCCGGATCGGCGAAGGCATGACTGCCGCCCGCGCCCGGGTGCCCGAAAGCGAGCGGCGACGGCCCGAAAATGCGCCGCGGCGTTTCCGACGGATCTTTCATGAATCCAGCGGAGAACGCGGAGGGCATTTGGAATACGCGATCCATCCCGGATGCAAGGGTCGTCGTCATTTGCGCGATTGTCCTCGGGGCAAAAAAGCGATGGCCATCTAGCTCGCCGCCATTCGCCAGCATCGCGTAAAATTTTCCCAGCGAGGCTGCGCTTCCGATTCCGCCGAACGAAACGTTCGATAACGCGCGGTTTTCTCTGCTGTTCATAGCGCTCACGGAATGGAGTCCGCGTGGAGAAGTGAATGTCTTGCGGACCAGCGTTCCCGGCGTGACAAGGTCGCGGTAAAATTGCGGGGGCGTTGCTGTCCCGCCCGCTTTGGCGGCGTAGACCGTTGCGGCGCGGGAGTTCTTCGATTCCGGCAGGCCGATCCAAATATCAAGGTCGAGCGGCTCGGCAAACGTGCTCCTCCAGTATTCGCTCAAAGTGGTCTCAGCAATGCGGCGAACGAGCTCATCGAGAAGGAATCCGAAGGTGCGCGCATGATAACCGTGAGCCATTCCGGGCGGCCAAAGCGGCGCCTGCTTTTCCAATGCGGCGATGACCGCGGGATAATCGAGCACATCGACAGATGCATCCAGGGCGCAGAGACCGGCTTGATGCGAGAGCAATTGGGCGAGGGTGATTTCCCTCTTGCCAGCCTGCGCAAACTCCGGCCAGAATTCTGCGACGCTGCGCGTGAGCTCGATTGCGCGCTCCTGCAAGACGTGAAGCAAACAGGCGCTGCCCAAACCTTTCGTAGCCGACCAGAACAACACGATGGTGTCGGCGCTCCAGGGCATCTCGCGTTTCGCGTCGCGAAATCCGCCGTGCAATTCAAGGACTGATTTTCCGTTCTGCCAAACAGAAACCGCCGCGCCGAGCTCACCGAAGCGCGTGAAGTTCTCCTCGAAAAGGGGAGCGAGGCGATCACGAAGTTGCCCGGCAGAAAGCTGCATCAATTATTGTCCAACGATTGGTGTGCGCCATCAAGGAAGGGCGCTTCCCAAACCGCCCACGTTTTGGTCGGCGGTTTGTAAACCGCCGCTCCTTGAAGCTTCCAAACGCAAGACGCTGTGGGTACAATTCGTCGGTTCCCCCAGAATGAACGAGCTGCATTTCTTCAATCCGTATGCGAATATCCGGCACACCGGGAATCGCCTTCCCCACTGGCAGCAAGAAGGCGCGGTTTATTTCATCACATTCCGGTTGGCGGATTCAGTGCCGGCGCGTTTGCGGAGTCAATGGGAAGGCGAACGCGCAACTTGGCTGCGCGTTCATCCGGAACCGTGGAGTGTTGAGACGGAACGCGAATATCATAAGCGGTTTTCCGGTGCGATTGAGCGGTGGCTGGATGCGGGTTATGGCGCATGCCTGCTCCGCCGGCTGGAATGTGCGGAGATCGTAGCAGAAACACTTCGGCAATTTGAAGCGGAGCGCGTCGTGCTGATTTTGTCGGTCGTAATGCCTAACCATATCCACGCCCTCTTCGTGCAGAATCCGGAATGGCCATTGGAAAAGTTGATTCGGAGTTGGAAAGGTTTCACTGCGCGGCGAATCAATGCGCTGCTTGGCCGCTCGGGCGCCCTGTGGCAGCGCGACTACTTTGATCGTCTCGTGCGCGACGAAGAGCACTTCGCAAACTGCGTTCGCTACATCCGCCGGAATCCAGTTGAGGCGCAATTAACAAAGAACGAATTCATTCTTTGGGAAAGCGACCTTGCGCGAAGCATTGCGTAAACAAGGAGGGGCGGTTTCCAAACCGCCCACCCTTGCCTGACGGCGGTTTGTAAACCGCCCCTCCTTGGGGCTCAAGGACGCAGCGGAGCGTTTCCTCAGATCACCGCGTGGAGCGCTTTCAGGTCCGGATCTTTTTTCGCCAGATCGCGGAAGGAGCTATCCATCTTGAAACTGATCTGAAGATTGGTTTCGGCGTCGTTCACGTTTCCGAGGAGCGCTTCATAGCAACCCATGTTGTAGTAATAAATCGGTTCTTTCAGCAAGGCGACCGGACCCGTGATCAGCAAATTCTTTGCTTCGGCGGTTTTGCCGAGTTGATGCAGGCAAAATCCGGCGTGGAGAAATCCGGCGCCGGCATCGGGGGCCACGCGACAGAGCTTTTGACTCACGCGAAGCGCGAGCGCCCACTTCTTTTTGCGCATGAGATGATGGAGGCGAAGCTGAAGAACCTCGGGGCGACTCTGAAAGCGGCGATCGATCGCGTCGAGTTCCGCGAGCGACTCGCGCGTCATGCCCAGCTCTGCGTAGCCGCAGGCGGCTTGCAACTGCCATTCAAACTGCACACCTCCTTATTTAGCAAATCGCTTGCCACCGGGGTCGCGGGGTCTGCGTGTAGCCACGGCCCTGTGGGCCGTGTGCACGGCTCGCGTAGTTCAACGGCCCGCGGGGCCGTGGCTACAACAGAAGAGCTTCGAGTTCGGTCAGGCGGCGTTCGAAAAGGCGAAGCGCACTCTCGATCGGCGCGGAAGTCGTCATATCCACGCCGGCGGTCTGCAAAGTCTCGAGCGGGAACTTCGAGCCGCCAGATTTCAGGAAAGCGAGATAGGCGTCGACGCTGCCGGGTTCCCTCGCCAGGACCCGCTCCGAGAGCGCGACCGCGGCGGAAATACCGGTCGCATATTTGTAGACGTAAAACGCATTGTAGAAGTGCGGGATGCGCAGGCATTCCAAATCGAGCTCCGGGTCGAGCACGACGCCGTCACCGAAGTACGATTGGAGCAGGGCGCGATACTCGGATTTAAAGACATCGAGCGTCAGGGCGTCGCCGCGTTCCTCGATCGCGTGGATGATTTTCTCGAACTCGGCGAACATCGTCTGCCGGAACAGCGTCCCGCGGAGATCGTCGATCTGGCGATTGATGATGTAGGCGCGCATTTTTTTGTCGGCGGTCTTCTCGAGAAGATGATGGGTGAGAAGTTCCTCGTTAAAAGTGGAGGCAACTTCGGCCAGAAAAATCGGGTAATCGTAATCCTGGAAGGTTTGCGATCGTTGCGCCAACCAGGTGTGCATCGAATGCCCGGCCTCGTGGGCGAGCGTGTAAACGTCGGAAAAAACGTCGCTCTTGTAGTTCATCAGGATGTAGGGCGGCGCTCCGAAGCTGCCCGAAGAGAACGCGCCGCTGCGTTTTCCTTTCGTCTCGTAACGATCGCACCAACGGCCGCGCAAACCTTCGCTCAACGTCGTGATGTATTCCGGCCCCAGCGGATCGAAGGCGCCGAGGATTTGTTCGATGGCCTCGTCGAAACTGACCTGCGATTCGATCTCGGCCACGAGTGGAACGTAGGTGTCGTAGGAATGCAGTTCGGCCAACCCCAAAACGCGCCGGCGCAGCTCATAATACCGGAAGAGCGGCGTAAGATTTTTCCGCACGGCGGAAATCAACCCGTCATAAACCGCGATCGGAATGTCATCGCGGAAGAGAGAGGCTTCGAGCGCTGATGGATAATTTCGCGCACGCGCGCGGAAGACATCGGCCTTTACAGAATAGGACAGCGACGAAGCGAGAGTGAACTGGTGATCCTGAAATTCCGCGTAGAACTGATGGAACGCCTGTTTCCGCAATGCATGATCTCGCTTCACCAAAAATGAGCTGTAGGAACTTTGCGTGAGCGGTTTCTCTTGCCCTTTCTCGTCGGTCAGAATGCCGAATTTCATGTCGACGTCGGTGAGTTGCGAAAAGGTGTCGTCGTAGCCATCAAGCGCGGAACTGCCGAGCGCGAGGAGCCGTTCTTCCCGCTCGGATAAGACATGCGGTTTCAGCCGGCGGATCTTTTTCAGCGCCGTTTGCCACGCCGCCAGCGCTGCATCTTGCAAGAATCGGGAGAACTTTTCGTCGGGGATCGCCTGAATTTCGGGTCCAACAAACGAGGCGGCTTCGCTGATTTTTGTGAGCAAATTTTGCAACTGCCCCATCCGCGCGAGGTATTCCGCGTTCGCGCCGTCTTCGGCCAGTTGAAGCGACGCGTAGTGGTAAACGCGCTCGATTTTTTGGTCGAGCGTCTTCTCGAATTCCAGGCAAGCGGCCAGGGTGCGGGCTGATTCGCCGAGATGGCCCTTCCAATCCGTGAGTTTCGAGTAGGTCTGTTGGATCCAGGCGAAGTCCGCGGTCCACTGATCCGCGCCGGGAAAAAGATGAGTGAGATCCCACTTATCGGAGTCGGGAAGATCGGCGCGAGAAAGGACGTGTTGAGTGGTCATTCGGAAGAGGGCAGAACCCTCCTTCGCTTCGCTCCGGCGGGCAAGCTGTCCAACCAGGAATCTAAGGATACTAGCGCTCGGCGAGGGCGCGCATCGCGGGATGCCGCGAAATCAATCGCATCGCCTTGCGGAGCAATCCGATTCCGGGCGGAATCCGGTGCCACGGAGAAGCGCCCGAGGGATGCGGCAGCGGGATTATTTCGAACGCGCGGCGCTTGCGATGAATCTGGAAGCTGCGCCCAACGACTTCGTCGAGTTTCTCGAACGCGAGGAATTGCGCGATCGCAAGTTTGCCGACGGGGATGATGACCCGCGGTTGCAACAGATCGATCTCATCATTCATCCAGCTCGAGCAGTTCCGGATTTCGTCCGGCGCGGGGACGCGATCGCCACCCGCAGCGGTTTTGCCGGGAAAACATCGGCAGACCGCCGCGAAATAAATCTGCGAGCGGACCTCCATCTCATTCAAGTGGCAGAATTCGTCAAACCAGCCGAAGAGCGTCCGGCCGGCGGTCCAGGCGAAGGGCCGCTTCAGCACCGGTTCTTTCACGCCTGGCGCCTGACCGACGAGCATGATCTTGCTGAGCACTGGCCCACCGGAAACCGGCGGCGGCAGCATGCGAGGACAGCGCCGGCATTGGAGCAAGCGCGCCACATGTTGATTCAGCAATTGCTGCCGGCGCGAAGCTCGACCCATTACCACGACGATCCCTCGCGCATGCCGCAAGATAGCGAATGCGACAACCTGGGCGAGTCCCGGTAACCTTGGTCGCCATTTCTTTGAAGCGGTTGCGCAGTTGGTCTACCGCGCAGACCTTCGCAGAGCGATGGCTGTCCAATTCCGAGATTATTACGAGACACTCGGCGTTTCGAAGACCGCGACAGACGACGAAATCAAAAAAGCCTTTCGCAAACTGGCGCGCAAATACCATCCCGACGTCAGCAAGGACAAGGCGACGGCGGAGGAAAAGTTTAAGCAGCTCAATGAAGCGTACGAAGTCTTGGGCGATCCTGAGAAACGAAAAAAGTACGACGAGCTCGGCGCGAATTGGAACCAACCGGGCGGATTTCAGCCGCCGCCGGGTTGGGGCGGGCAACAGGAAGGAGGCGGATTCCGCAGATACAGCGCCGGAGACGGCGGCGGGGTGGAGTTTGAATTCGGTGGCACGGGCTTCAGCGATTTTTTCGAACAATTTTTTGGCGGCGGCGGCCGCCAGGCTGGCTTCGGCGGCGGCAATTTTGGTCAACGACCAAGAGGAGCTGAACGCGGCAGCGACGTGGAGGCCGACATCATGGTCACGCTGGAGGAAGCATTGCATGGTTCGAAGCGCACGGTTTCGCTGCGCCGGAGCAATTCGAACAAGGTGGAAACCTACCAGGTAAAGATTCCGAAAGGCGTGCATGAAGGACAACGCATTCGGCTTGCCGGTCAGGGGGAGGCGGGCGCGGGCGGTGGGAAAAGCGGCGATCTGTTTTTGCGCGTTCGCCTGGCGCGGCATCCCGATTTTACGGTGGAAGGCAGTGACTTGATTCACGAAGTGAAGATCGAACCGTGGCAAGCGGCGCTCGGAGCCGAACTGCACGTGCCCACGCTGGAAGGCAATGCGCGCTTGAAATTGCCACCGGGGACACAGGCCGGTCAGCGTTTTCGGTTGCGCGGACACGGGCTTCCGACAGCCGCGGGAACGCGCGGCGATCTCTTTGTTGTGCCCCAGATTCAAATCCCAAAGAAGCTGACCGAGCGCGAACGCGAAATCTGGAAGCAGCTCGCGGAACTTCACGGCGCTTAGCCGCTTTCTCTCGACAGTCTGGCGCGGCCGGGATTAGAAATCTCAGGATGAAAATTTCGCTGGGCAGTGATCACGCCGGCTTCCATTACAAAGAAAAGGTGAAGGAACTGCTTGGACAGCTCGGCCACGAGGTGAAGGACTTCGGCACCTTCAGCGAGGAACCCGTCGATTACCCGGTCTTCATTCGCCCAGCGGCGGAAGCGGTCGCCAAAGGTGAATGCGACCGCGGGATCGTGTTCGGCGGCTCCGGAAACGGGGAGGCGATTGCGGCGAATAAGGTGCGCGGCGTGCGGTGCGCGCTCTGTTGGAACGAGGAAACCGCGCGGCTTTCGCGACAGCACAACGACGCCAATGTCCTCTCGATGGGAGAACGCGTGATCGCGGAAGAGACCGCGCTCGCCATTGTGCGGATTTGGCTGACGACTGCGTTCGAGGGCGGCCGCCATGCGCAACGAATCGCGCAGCTCGAGCCCTGATCAGCGCCAACGATCGATCGCCACGGCGACTACGAAAATCGCGCTGACGAAAGCGTTCGTCTGAAAGAAGGCGCGGTTAATCGCCGCGAGATCAAGTCGCCGCGCAGCACGATGTTCATAAACAAGCGCGCCTGCAATCAGTGGCATCGCTCCATAATAGGCGATCCCGAGTTTCGCCATGAAGCCGAACGCGATCAGCGAGATGAACATGAAAAAATGGAGCCACTGCGCCAGTCGCAAACTCTGCGCTACACCGAGTGAAACCACTAACGAGTGCAACTTTTCTCGGCGATCGAAATCGACGTCCTGCGTGGCGTAAATGAGATCGAATCCGGCCACCCAGCAGACCACTCCTGCGCCTAGAACCAGAGGAGGAAAATCGAGCCCTCCAGTTTGCGCAATCCAGGCGCCGGCAGGCGCTGCGGCCAGCGCCAGGCCGAGAAAAAAATGGGTCGCATTCGTGAATCGTTTCGTCAGCGAATAGAAAAAAATGACGAGAAGCGCAACGGGAGCGAGCAGCAGCGTTGCTCGGTTGATGGCGGCGCTGGCCACGAGGAACCCAACCGTGCAGACCGCGAGCAGCGTCCAGGCGGCCCGTTTGCCGACCAGTCGATGCCGGCTCGCCGTCCGCGGATTTCTTTGATCGAGCGCCCAGTCGCTTAACCGATTGAAGAGCATCGCTGCGGTGCGCGCGAGAACCATGCAAACGAGGACGAGCAGTAGGGTCCGCGGGGCAGGCCGGCCATTCGCCGCGACCAGGATCGCCCCCAGGGCAAATGGAAGCGCGAAAACTGTGTGCGAAAAACGAATCAGCCGGAGAAAACGGGTGAACGCGCTCGAGGGCGGAGGCGTTTGGAGTTTTTCGACTGCGATCATCCGAGGAGTTGCTCCACGCGTCCCCGCGCGCCGGAAAGAATCGGCGTCCCGTGAGCGAAAAACATTCGCTCAAACTTGTAATCCAGGAGTTTCTCCAGCGATCGGCGCATTTGTCTGGCGTCCAGGCAGTATTTGGCCGGCAGGAGGTCGAATCCATGTGGCTCGAAGTTTATCAGCGCATCGCCGAGTACGATTGTGCCGGCACCCTGATCATAGTGGAGCGCCATTTCACCTCGGGGTCCGCCGTCGATTCCGATTCCGGTAAGTCCGTCCGTTTTGCCGTCGGACATGCCCGTCGCATTCGGGAAGTCAGCGGTATCGACGAGCTCCGCGTGAACAAGGATCGGAATGCCAAACGTATTCGCAAATTGGCCGGCGGCCCGGGCGTGATTTACGTTGGTGACGAAGATTCCCGATATCTTGCCGTAGGTTCGAAGGGCCGCCTCGGCGCCGGGAGTGAGTGGGATCGGGTCAATGAGAAAGATCCCGAGCGGCGTTTTCAAGGCGGTGGAGAACAGATCGGCCTTCACCGTGTTGTCGTAGACGTGCCAGAGAAAAATTCCCGGCGCGACTTGGTCAAGTTCTTGGGCAATCGGCATTTGGCTTGAGGAGCATCAGAGGCAATGGCGTGTTCCTCAAGTCCTCCTTCGAACGGGGCGAAGCCGGGCTGGCACCATAGATGCTATACGGAATATAATTACCATAACATGATCACCTTCTCCTACCAAGCACGGGACGCCTCCGGAAAGATCGTTTCCGGGATCCAGGACGCCCTCAATGAAGACAACGCTGTGACCAGTCTGATGAGCCGGGGCTTAATGGTCCTCTCCCTTCAGCAAAAGGCAGCCGCCAACAAGACCCGCAAGAAAACTTGGACGGTCAAGGAAACTGACCTCGTTCTTTTTACCCGCCAGCTTTCGACCATGATCGAAGCCGGTATTTCATTGGTCCAGGCCATGACCGCTCTTTACGATCAATGCGACTCGAAGCGCCAGCGCAACCTGCGCAACATCATCAGCGATGTGACCACGCGGGTCCAGGGTGGTGAAACCTTCAACGAATCGATCGCGAAACATCCGCGCGTTTTCGACCGCCTTTTTGTGAGCATGGTCAAAGCGGGCGAGCACGGCGGTTTGCTGGCGGAGATTCTCGACCGGCTGGCCGGCTTCCTCGAAGCGAGCGCACGACTTCGCAAAAAGGTGAAATCCGCCATGACCTACCCGGTCATCGTCATCTGCATTGCCTTTGCGATTACGACTTTTCTTATCGTGAAAGTGGTCCCCATCTTCGGTGAAATTTTCAAGGACTTCGGATCCAAGTTGCCCGCGCCGACTCAATTCCTGATCGACGTAAGCGATTTCCTGCGTGGCGAATGGTACTTCCTGATCCTCGGCGCCGGCGGGATAATTTTTGGTCTTCGGTTCTTCCTCCGCTCCGCCGGTGGCAAACGGTTTTCCGATCGTTGGAAGCTCAAGCTTCCGATCTTCGGCCCGCTCCTGCACAAGATTTGTATGTCGCGCTTTGCGCGCACTTTCGCGCAGCTCATTCGCAGCGGTGTGCCAATTCTCGAGGTGCTCGACATTGTTGGTGGCGCCTCGGGCAACCATGTGGTGGAAACGAGCATTAAAGGGGTGAGCGACGACGTCGAAAAAGGCGACAACCTTTCCGTCGCGATGTCCAAGAAAGCCATTTTCCCGCCGATGATGTTGCGGATGGTGGCGGCAGGCGAAGCCACCGGCAAGATCGACACCATGCTCGAAAAGATGGCCGACTTCTGGGATGAAGAAATCGAGGCCATGCTCGACGCCCTGACTTCACTCATCGAACCGCTCTTGATCGTCTTTCTCGGTGTAATCGTCGGCGGTATCGTGATCGCGATGTTCCTGCCGATCTTCAAGCTGAACGAAGTCGTATCGCAGGCCAAATAATTTTGCAGAGCAAAAGCTAAGGAGAAGCCTCGCTCATGTATGGGAGGGAGTGGATCGCAAGATCCACTCCTTTTCGTTTTCGGTCACCTTGCCGAGGCGAGCGAAGCGGCGCTCTCTACTTTCGCGTACATCTCGCGGTAGATCCGCTCGATCGCGCTCGCCGGATCTTCCAGCATCATGTTTTCCTTGATCACGCTGGCATAGATCGCGAACGAAAACGGCGATACGGCTGGCAATTCGCGCAGCTTCCAAACGTACGTCTGGACATCGTCGAGGAATTGATAGGCGCTCTCCGCATCGAGAAAAGTGTGAGTCGCCTGGCGATACGCTTCCACCAGGAGCGGATGGTTGGGTTCATGTTGCTCCAGGACCCGAAACAGCACTTCCGCACTCCAGCTCAACTGCTTCTGTTTCCTCTGCCGGCCGGGAAGATTTCGCGGCACCATCAGACCGGTCTGCGCGACCCCGCGGAATTGCCATTTTACTAACTCAGATCCGCGCAGCGCCGTCGCGAGATCATTCTCGGCGTGGGCGCGCGTAAAACATTCCCGCAACTCCGCGACCGGGAGCTCTTGATATCGGCGCAACGTGAGCAGGAAGCCGTAATCATCGATGGTGGCCAGCGCGTTTCCCCCGATCCGATTCTTCACCCGCAACGCTACGATCCGCGCCAGCGCGTCATTGGCGCTGCGTCCGATGAGCGAATGAAAGAAGTAATGCGCGTGATCGCCTTCGCGGTAGAGCTCGATCAGCAGCTTGCGCCCGATCGGAATCTCGGAGATGGAGAGCTGCGCGCGAAACAACTCCACGATCGCCTCCGCATTCGCGGTTGAGATTTGGTAATTCTCCACGAGCCAATCAGCGGTCGCCGCGTCCTTCCCCTGTTTCCGCATCCGTTGCTCCACTTCCGTTCGGAGCCGCCGGACAGCGCGCGCAAGCCCGGAGGTTAGCGGCATCTTCGCGGCATTCCACCGCGGCACCGTCGGCAGGAGACCGTCCGCGCGTTCCACGTATGCCTCCTGCACGCCCGTATCGATCAGCCGCACAATCCGGCCGCCCAAGACAAACAGGTCCCCGATCTGGAGCTGTTTGATGAAATTTTCTTCGACGGAGCCGAGGCGCCGACGGCCCAGCAGAACATCAATGAATCCTTCGGAGTGAATCGTGCCGATGTTCACCAAAAACTCGCGGGCAATTCGCGGATGGGCCAGCGAGATGAGGCCTTCTTCAATTCGGATTTTGCCGAAAACTTCGACGTATTGTTTTTCGAGTGAAGCGCCACCGCCGGCCAGATACCGCAGAATGCCATCGAATTCCGCCCGCGTTAATTCACGAAACGGATAGGCGCGACGAACCAACGCAAAGGTTTCGTCGGCCGTGATTGGCGCGACGGCCGCCAACCCGACGATGTGTTGCGCTACCACATCGTACGGCTTCTCTTGGATCCGGATCGGATCCAAGGCGCGTTCGCGAACCAGTCTCGCGGTCACCGTCGCTTCCACGAGATCGTTGATGTTGGTCGCCACCAGGACGCCGTGACTGCTGCGGTTGAGCGAATGGCCGGAGCGCCCGATGCGTTGAATCGCGCGCGAAACCCCTTTCGGAGTCGCGACCATCACCACCAGATCGACCGCGCCGATATCGATCCCCATTTCCAAACTCGTCGAGCAAACGACCGCGCGAAGTTCGCCGTTCTTCAATCGATCTTCCACTTCGAGGCGCACGCTACGATCGAGAGAGGCGTGATGGATCTCGATCTGCGAAGAAAGGTCGGGAAGCAATTCCTTCAAACGCAAACCGACTTGTTCCGCCGCCGATCGGACATTCGTGAAGACGAGAACCGATTCGCGCCTGCGAATCAGCTCGGCCAGTTCCGCGTAGAGGCGTACTCCGGTATAGCCAGCTGGCGGATACGGCTTTCGGCGGATCGGCGAAAATACTTCCACGAGCGATTTCTTTTCGACTTGGGCCTCGGCGATCCGGCACTCACGTCCTTCCCCCACAAGAAATCGCGCCAGCAAATCGAGCGGTGCCGCCGTCGCCGAAAGCCCGACGCGGCAGAGGGCGTCGTAACTTCCTCTTCTGTAGCCGCTTCCCTGTGGGAAGCGCGAGAGCGACGTAGCCTCTTCCTCGCCCGCGTCGCCCACAGGGCGACGGCTACAGAGCCGCTCGAGCCGCTCCAGCGAGAGCGTCAGGTCGGCGCCGCGCTTGTTCCCAGCAAACGAATGCAGCTCATCGACAATGACGAATTGGCAACCGGCCAGGTGCGCGGCGTAACTTTCCTGCGCCAGCATGACGGCCAGGCTTTCCGGCGTAGTGACAAGAAAATGCGACGGTCGCTGCCGGAACTTTACTCGTTCGCTTGCCGGGGTGTCGCCGGTCCGCAAGTGGAGACGCAACTGCTTCTCCAAACCCATGGCCGCGATCGGCGCGCGTAAATTTTTTCCGATGTCGTAAGCCAGCGCCCGCAAAGGCGAGACATAGATGCATTGCACCGCCGGTTCCAACGTTCCCGCATCGAGTTTGCGCAGGATAAAATCGAACACGCCGAGGAACCCAGCCAGGGTTTTTCCGCTGCCGGTGGGCGACGTGAGCAGGATCGATTTCCGATCCAGGATCGCCGGCACGCAGAGAAGCTGCGCATGAGTAAAGGCCGGAAAGGTATCGAAAAACCATCGGGCGAGCCGCGGGTGCAAACGTTTCTTGAGAGATCCCGGCTGGGCCGCGGCCTGTGATGCCATTCCAATCACGTTCCCGAAAAACCGGCTTGGGCGCCAACGGCAATTCGCTATTCTTCACGCGGCCCGAACGCGGGCGCGCTCATGGACCCACATTATTTCGATACACGATTCACACCTCATCCCGCAAGGAAAGAGGTGTGGAAAGCAATCTGCGAGTATCTCCAAAAATTCGTGGAGCCTTCCGGCACCGTGGTCGATGTCGGCGCCGGTTACTGCGACTTCATCAATCAAATCCAGGCGGAGACCAAATATGCTGTCGATACCGATGATAAGACCGCCCGGCAGTGTGCTGCTCCCGATGTTCATTTCGTGCAGGCCAATCCAATTGAGACCCTGGATCTTCCACCTCATTCCGTCGACGCGGTAATGATGAGCAACCTGCTCGAACATCTGACCCCCGCGCAGTGTTCCACTCTCTTCGATCGCTTTGATGACATCCTGAAGCCGGGCGGGAAGTTGATCGTGATTCAGCCGAACTACTTCTATTGCTACCGCCGTTACTGGGACGACTTCACCCATGTAAGGGCATTCTCCGACGTAAGCGTGAGCGATTTCCTTCTCTCGCGCGGTTACAAAATCCTCGCCTTGGAGAAGCGGTTCCTGCCCTTCAGCTTCAAGTCTCGTATTCCGAAGTCCTACTGGATGACGAAGCTCTACCTTGCCTCCTTCTGGAGGCCACTCGCCGGACAGATGCTCGTCGTGGCGCAGCGCTAATGTATAAGGAGCGCAAAGTCAGTCTTATCCTGCCGACCTACCGGGAGAAGGATTCCATCCGGCAGGTTATCCACGATTTTGAAGCGCTGGGCTTGGTCGACGAAATTCTGGTCGTCAATAACAACGCGATTGAAGGGACCTCGGAAGAGGTCCAGAAAACATCGGCCATGGAAATCCATGAACCGGTCCAGGGTTATGGAGCTGCTATCCGCCGCGGCTTTGCCGAAGCGACCGGCGATCTGGTTGTCGTCTGTGAGCCGGACGCCACCTTTGTCGCCAGCGACTTGCACAAGTTTCTCGCTTACGCAGATGATGTCGACATCGTCTATGGTTCGCGAACCATCAGGACATTCATCTGGCAGCGCGCGAACATGGGTTTTCTCCTAAAGTGGGGAAACTGGTTTGTGGCTAAGCTGTTGGAAGTCCTATTCAACACTACTTACCTTTCCGATGTCGGCTGCACCTACCGCATGATTCGCCGCGACGCGCTCATAAAGTTATTGCCGTCGTTCCGGGTGAACTCGAATTTCTTTGGCCCCGAAATGATGGTTCGCGGCTACCGAATGAAACTGAAGTGCGTTCAAATCCCGGTGAACTATAAGGAACGAACGGGTGTGAGCTCCGTTACCGGCAACCTCGGCAAAAGCATTGTCCTGGGCGGCCAGATGACGTTGCTTATCATCGCCATGCGCTTTCGTCTAGAGCGTTGGCTGCTTCCGCTGCTGCGATAAGGCCATGACGACGCGGAAACTGACGCCTGTCTTGCTCGCCCTGGGGATTCTGGCCGGGCTGGCCCTGAGGTGGCCAATGCTTTTCTACATGGGCGTCTTCGATATGGACGCCTATTACGCGTGGGGCAAGGCGGCCCTCGAAGGAGGTCTTCCTCAAACTTATCATGGGATTTACTTTCCGTTTCAATACCAGCTCTTCGAATTGTGCGCGTGGGCCGTGCAGAAATGCGGATGGCAATTCTTTACCATCTACAAGCTGCCGAACCTGGTTTGTGACATCGGCTCCTTTTGCCTTTTGCTGCTCCTGTTAAAGCGGCAAAGAGCGAACCCGCTCTACGCTTTGATCTATTGGCTGCACCCTTGGTTCCTGACTCTCTTCTCGCTAGGCTACGCCGATTTCCAATTCACCTTTTGCGTCGTGCTTTGCGTCTGGTTGCTTCGCGGTGAAACAACAAGGAATTACCTGCTGGCCGGGCTGCCGTTGGCCCTGGCCTTTTTGATGAAGCCGCAAGCGCTGGTCCTTGTCGTGGCGACTTTCGCCTACGCGCTCTTCCGCTACCTAAGAACTCGCGACCTGCGTCCTCTTGCGATGCTCGTTCCTCCCACTCTCTTATTCCTGGGATATGAGATTTGGTTTACGTATTCGCTCCCGCGTCCGCGGCACATCGTCGCGCAGGTCCTGCCGTTATCTTATTTGAATGTGACCAACATCATGCCGGCTTTGACCGCGCAAATGACGAACATCTGGTATCCCATTGCCTATTTCCTGCGGGATCCCGGCCAGAGTCCGATTACGGTAAGCGATCGGATCCATGTGTTGCCCTATCTTCCTGCCAAGTACGTCGCCGCCGCGGTAGTCCTTGGTCTTGTTGGTCTGCACGCCTATCGGATCGAACGAGAAGATGAAACATCGCTCTCTCACAAATTCGTGAAGATCTTTGGTTTCGCGGCCCTGGCGGTTCCCATGCTGATGACCTCCGCCCATGAGAACCATTTGTTCCTCGCCTCCGTCTTTCTCGTGCTCTTGATGGCGCAACCAATCTCCTTGCTCGTGAAGCTTTCCATTCACGTTCTCCTGCTAGTCCAATTCCTGAACATCTATAGCCTTTACGGTGAACACCCACCGTGGTTGGCGGAAATGCTCAAACGAACGCAATCGAATGAAACAATGCTCGTCTATTCGATCGTTTCCGTCGTTTGCTCGTGCGTCATCGCAAAGTCGCTTTGGTCCCCGACCGTCGCGGCATCCGAACGCGCTCACGCGGACTAAGAAACAGGTCGCGCAGCTGGCGTTCGATCTTTGGTCAAAATCGAGCGGCCGGATGCGCAACATTCCGCTGTCTTTGTCGCCTCAGGTCATGAAGAGATGACGCGGCAATCCACTTTGATCGATGATACTTCTCAGTGTGCCGCGCCGAATCTCAGAGTGATTCGGGACAATCACCGTTCGTCCGCTGTCTGCCGTTTGCTTGCGCATCACGATGTGGCTCCCCGATTGCCGCGATTGGGTGAATCCGCGCTTCTGCAAAATATCGCAAACCTCGCCTGCGGACAGGATGCGCAGCTTAGGCATGCGCCGGCTCGAGCGAAGTGACTTTCACGCCTCGATTCAGTCGGCGCTCAATCTCCTTGTCGTCCGCGTCTTCGAGAAGGATCTCGACCGCTTCCTTGATCATTCTCTCGGCCTCTTCAATCGTGCGCCCCTGGCTCGCCACGCCCAGCTCCGGGCATGTCGCTACGAACCAATCGTCCTCGGGTTCGATCACCGCCGTGAGCTTGGGAAGCTTCATGGAGGAAAGCTTACCGCGTTCACGTTCATTCGACCAGCGCGGAATCCTCGCCTTCTGATCTCGTCACTTGCCTGCCTCGCCGTAGTCCCGCTGCTGCGGGACGAAGGCGGGTCGCTCGTCACAGGTCACTTTCCTTGAAATCACTGCAGTAGTCGGTGAGTATTACGGTGGGCGGATGATCTCTGCGTAGAATACCGAGATTCTAAGACTGACCCCCTTTCCTCTCCCCATTCGCGAGGGAGGGTCGGCCATTGCGGCAAACCATGCGCGCCCTGCGAACCGGGGGCGCGTGTCGGCCCGCAATCTGGAAGCGCTACTACTCGCCCTCTATCGTCCAAATAAACGGTTCGTACACTTCTGGATTACACGCAGCACGACCGTCAGAAGCCGATAGAGTGTACTGGAATGCCCCAATCGACGCCGCAAGAACTGAGCAACGTTGCCATATCGATTGCCCACCAGTTCATCTAATGTGGCGTGGTCGATGTCTTCCATCTCGCCAAGTTTGCTGGTCCATTTCAACGGACCTCGCTGACGCGCCGCGTGTGAAGGCGCACCATGACGATCGACATAGATCGCTATTTTTTCAATTCCCGGCGTATACTTGCCATCGTCGCATTTCTCGTATCCGAGTTGCTCGAAAGCTTCAATATAACTAGCGAGTGTGTACTCGAGTGGGACGTTGGGCGGCCAATAGTAAGGGGCCATTCCCACCGGCTCCCACCATCGCAGATTATCATCGGCAGCCCAAGCAATACAGTTGTAACGCGGGTCCGGCTCACTTGTTTTTTCGTATTTATCGGGGAGGAGGTTCGGAAACAAGGCCTCCAGATGGGGCAGACCGGCCATCACGTTACTAAATTAATCCGCGGTCTTTGCCCCAACGAATCCAGGCGTCGATGGCACATTCGACTGTACTCTCGCCGTCCGCTGGACTGTCGCCGGTAATCGCATTGAGCGCCCAAAACCAGTGCGCGCGGCGGCGACGGAGATCTCGGAGAATCAACGGAATTACATCCGGGCCCATTCCAATAATCCGCTGGTATGCTGGATGCATTGACTTTTTCGCAACCGAAGAGTCGATTGCCGTTTCGTTCTCCCATTTCTGGCGCAAGCCTTCAAAAATCTGCGCGGTTGCCGTGTCTACTGCACTGCCCTGGACAGAAGCGACAGGATAGTTACGAGGGACTTTGATCAGATATTTTCGACCGGCATCACCGCTATTCACTTTGACCCACTCATTCGCACGCGATGTTCTGCTGGCTCGCCAAGCCCGACTCACTGGAAGTGTCCCGCCTGCGCCAAATGGCGGATTAATCGTAAGTTCCATTATTCGGCCTCAAGATATGGGATGCCGGCTTTCTCAATGAGAGCCTTTAGAGCCAAAGCCTTTGAATCTGCGCGACGAAGAACGGCACGCAAATCTGTGATATCCTGAGTATCCAATGCGAAAAACATCTCCTTCAGTTCGTGACCCTTCAGGTACTCAATCTTAAGCATGTGGTTTATCACTGTAGCTGCTGGCTTGCCAATAGACGACGATATGTTGTCGTACTCGAATATTGGCCGCAAATCAGTCAAAATTCTGGCAGCCGTAAATGTGTGTTCATGGTCTCCCCTAACATCGTTTACCTTGGCGGTAATAGCGAGGCTTGTCAGTTCAAGAGACTGTTTTAGACGTTCCTTGAACTCGGCTTTTTGACCATCTGGTATTGCAAGTTCTTCCGAGTCCACGATCCCCTGAAGAAAATCTTCTTGCGACAATTTCGTCATCCGCAGTCCTGAATGAAGACTGAGTATCGCCGAGACAATCTTGCCTATGTCTCGTTTGGATAGTCCGCTGTTTTTTTTGCTGACGCTGTCAATCAGCTGGCTAGGTCCAATCCGTGGGGGCTCCGCTCTGAGAGCAGCGTAAAGTTGTTCAATAAGCGACTGATCTACTGTTTGAAACAGTCGCAAGCTGGCTTGGACTGGCTCGGGGATCTGTAAGACAGCCATTACTTTTACGAGTTAAAGGCAACTGTGCGAGAAAAGCAAAATGATACTTTTGCCCGCCCGTTGCGATTACGTTTAGCCCATTAGGCCCCTCATACTTCCGGATTCACGGGGAAGTGTTTGTTCTTTAGATTCTCGGGGACGCGGGAGGTTTGTTCGGACTCGATTTCTTCAGTAGCCGCGCCCAAGGCTTCGTAGGCTTCGCGATTCTTTTTCGCGCGGCACATGTAGGCGGTGGCGTGGGCGAGGGGGATCCGCGCTTCGGGGAGGCCGACGAATTCGACGGCTTGCTGCGTCGCGATGGCGAGCGGGAGCGCCTCGGGGTCGGCCAGGCCGACGTCTTCGCTGGCGAAGATAACGATGCGACGCGCGATGAAACGGAAGTCTTCGCCGGCGTGGAGCATTTTCGCGAGCCAGTAGATGGCGCTCTTCTCGTCGGACGCGCGCATGCTTTTGATGAAGGCGCTGATGGTGTCGTAATGGGCGTCGCCCTTTTTGTCGTAGACGATGGCTTTTTGCTGAATCGAGTCTTCGGCGACGGCGAGGGTGAAGTGGATGACGGCGTTTTTATCGGGCGGCGTGGTGAGGACACCGACCTCCAAAGCGTTCAGGCATTTGCGGGCGTCGCCGTCAGCGAGCTTGGCGAGGTGGGTGCGGGCGTCGGCGTCCATCTGCACTTTGTGATGGCCGAGGCCGCGCTCTTTGTCGGCGAGGGCGCGATCGATCAGCTCTTCGAGTTGCGCGACCTTGAGGGGCTCGAGCTGGAAAACCTGGGAGCGGGAGACGAGGGCGCTGTTGACGTAGAAGAACGGGTTATAGGTCGTGGCGCCGATGAGTCTCAGGTTTCCGCTCTCGACGTCGGGGAGAAGGATGTCCTGCTGGGCTTTGTTGAAGTGATGGATCTCGTCGACGAACAGGATCGTTTTCTTGCCGGAAGTGCGGAGACGATTCTGCGCGGAGGCGACCACCTTCCGCATCTCGGCGACGTTGCTCTCGACGCCGCTGAGCCGCTCGAATTTCGCCTGGGTCATATCGGCGATGACGTGAGCGAGCGTGGTTTTGCCGGTGCCGGGCGGGCCGGACAAAATGACGGAAGGCAGGCGGTCGGCTTCGATCGCGCGGCGCAATAATTTGCCGGGCCCGAGGATGTGTTCCTGTCCCACGAATTCGTCGAGGGTGCGTGGACGCATCCGGGCGGCGAGAGGCGCGGAGGCGCTGACTCGCGCTTCCTGCGGATCGTCACTGCTTTGAAAAAGGTCCTGCACGAATCAAAAAATACGGAGCGCGACCCGCGACGCACCTGCATTCTTTTGGACAGGATTAACAGGATTGAAGGAAGGGTAGCAGCGGACAGAATGTCCGCTGGACGCACAGGCAGAATGCCTGTGTTACGCTCTGTTCATGCTGTAAATCCTGTCTACATTCCTCACCGCCATGGCGAAAATTTTTAGCATCCTGTTTTTCCTGTCAGCGCTGGCGACCGCGAATGCGGAATCGCGCCTGCCGTTCGGCACGGTCTTCAAAGGTCGCGACCGGTTCGACAACCTGGTGAGCAAGGCGAAGGCGGAGAATTGGAAGGCGCTGCCGATCGGGGAACGGACGGCGGCGGTGGGGCGGGCGCTGGTGGGCACGCGCTACAAATCGTTCACGCTCGAGATCGATAACCGGATCGAGGCGCCGTCGGTGAATTTCAACGGGATGGATTGCTGGACGTTTTACGAGAACGCGCTCGCGTTCGCGCGGATGCTGAATGAGCCGGAGGAAAATTGGACGCCGGAACAGATGCTGCATTACATCGACGTGGACCGGTATCGCGGCGGGCAATGCACGGGCGAATATCTTTCGCGGCTGCATTACTTGGAAGACTGGCTGGCGGATAACGACCGCCGCGGGCTCGTGGAAGACCTGACGCGGAGCCTTGGCGGGAGCAGCGTGCAGCATTCGGCGCGCGAAATGACGGTGGGCTGGAAGCATTACCGTTATCTCAAATCGAACCGCGCTCTGCTCGGGCCATTGGCACAGATGGAAGCGCGGGTCTCGAGCCGCCCGCTCTATCAGATTCCGAAAAACCGGGTGGCCGGGATCGAAGGAAGGCTGCGGAGCGGCGACATCATTGGAATCATTTCGCGAGACGGGCCGGGTCGATATTCGACGTCGCACGTCGGGCTGGCGCTGCGAGCCGCGGACGGCTCGCTCCATTTCATGCACGCCTCTTCGCCGCGGAATTACGGCAAGGTCGTGATCGATTCGACGCTCTCGAGTTATCTCGCGCGGTATCGGACCGATTCCGGGATTCTGGTCGCGCGGCCGATTCGGTGATGTAGCCACGGCCCTATGGGCCGTTCGGATCGGATCGGATATTAAGAAGAGACGGCCCACAGGGCCGTGGCTACAGCGGACAATTACGCGCGATCGATCAGGACGATTTCGCCCTGGTATGGCCAGTCTTCAGCTCGCTCGACTAGACCGGCACGAAGAGCATTCCCGCGGATATAATTCCATTTTTGTCCCATGCTCTCGTCGTTGCTTAGCATGTGATCGAAGAAACCTTCCTGCCAAATTTGTCCGCCGGACTTCAACTGATTCGCTGCTCTTGCCAGGCTTTGTTTGAGCGCGCCGATCCACGTTGCCAGAACAAATTCCGGATCGCCGCAGACGAAGAGATGAACGTGGTCGGGCATTATAATGTATCGGCCTACCGCGACGTTGAATTCGTCAGCAGCGCGTTGGGCGAATTGGACGAACGCCGCATGAACGGAATCGGACGCGAGCCATTTCTGGCGACGGTGAGTGCAAAACGTTACGAACCAGACTGGAGTGTCGACCGTCTGGTGGATGAAAGTCAGACGCGGCGGGCGTCCGGCGAATCGTTTCATGGGGGTTGTAGCCACGCCCCTGTGGGCCATCCTCAATCCGCAATTTTCTTGGGACGGGAGGAGAGGACAAGTCTTTTCTCAGACGGCCCACAGGCCGTGGCTACAGGCAGCAGAAGAGGACGGCCCACAGGGCCGTGGCTACAACGATGCGCTCCGTTACGCAGCGGTCTCGAGGTCGATCACGAATTTTGCGCCTTTGCCGGGGCCGGCGCTGAAGGCGTGGATGGACCCATGGTGCATTTCTACAATCGCCTTGCTGATCGCCAGCCCAAGCCCCAATCCTTCCCGGCGCGTCCCGACTTGCTCGAACGCGTCAAAAACTTTTTCGAGATGTTCCGGTTCGATGCCGACGCCGGTGTCGCTGATCTCGATCTGCAAGGCGGCGGGTTTCGGGTTGATGGTGCGGACGACGATCGCGCCGCGCCGTGGTGTAAATTTTGAAGCGTTTTTCAGGACGTTCCAAAACACTTGCTGCAGGCGGGAAGAATCCGCGAGGACGTGATGTTCGGCAGCGAAGAGCTCGACGGCCAAACTCAACTCTCGGGAAGTGATCTCGTCGCGCACGATCTCCATGGCGTGCCCGAGCACTTCGTGCGCATCGGATTTGCGCAGGTGTAACTGAAGTTTGCCGCGGCTGATGCGGGTCAGGTCGAGCAGATCGTCGATCAGCCGGGCCTCAAGCTCGACATTGCGGCAAACCATTTTCAATCCTTCGTCGATCTCCGGCGGAAGATCCGGGTCGTTCGCCATGCCGCCCGCCCAAATCAGGATCGGAGTGAGCGGCGTGCGAAGTTCATGGCTGAGCGTGGCGAGAAAACGGTCCTTCGCGGCGTTCGCGGACTCGGCCAATTCCTTTTGCTGCTGCAATTCATCCTGGATCTGCTGTCGGTGAATGAAGAGGCCGATCTGGTTGCCGAGCGCTTCGACCAACCGGAACAGATCTTCGTCGGGTTGCGCGGTTTCCGGGCTGAATAATTCAAGGACGCCTTTGACCTGTCCGTGGGCCTGCAGCGGGAAAGCAAACGCTCCGCGAAGGCCCGCCGCAACCGCAGCCGCGGCCCGTGGAAAATTATCATCGCGTGCGACATCTTCGATCCACACTGGTTTGCGCGAGGTAACGACGCGGCCCGGCAACCCCGCTCCACCTGCCAGCGAAGTGGAGCAAGTAACTTGCTCGAACTTTTCCAAAGGCGGCCCGCCCGCGTGCCACGTCGTAGCGCAATGCAACGTCGCGCAATCGTCGTCGCACAACCAAATGGAACCGGCGACCCAGTTGCTGCCGGACGCGACGGTTTGAATAATGAGCGGGCCGATCTCGGTAAGCGACGAGGAGCCGGCGAGCAGGCTGGCGACGGTGTACTGCGCGGCGCGGCGTCGTTGATGTTGCATGCGGGTCGTGATGTCGCGGCCGATCTTGGAAGCGGCGATGACGCGCCCGTTCTCGTCCCTTATCGGCGAAACGGTGAGTTCAATATCGAAGAGCGTTCCATCCTTGCGGCGGCGCACGGTTTCGTAATGTTCGAGGCGTTCGCCGCGCCGGATCCGTTCGAGAATCCCCGGCTCCTCGTCGTAACGATCGGGCGCCATCAACATCGTGATAGGCTGGCCGATCGCCTCCTCCGGCTTGTAGCCGAAGAGGCGCTCAGCCGCTTCGTTCCAACTCCTGATTCGTCCGTCCAGGTCCTTGCTGATGATCGCATCGTCCGAGGAGGCAACGATCGCGGCCAGGCGCCGGCTTGCCTCATCCGCTTGTTTGCGTTCGGTGATGTCGCGTAGATACGCGGTGAAGAACGGCTCGTCGTCGATGCGGAAGGCGGTGATTGCGAGCTCGACAAGGATTTCCGCGCCATCGGCGCGGATCGCGCCAATCTCCAGGCGGCGCCCGAGCACCGGACCCTCGCCCGTTTCAAGATAACGCTTCAGGCCGACGCGGTGCATTTCGCGCAGCGAGGGCGGAATGATGAGCTCCGCGAGTTCCTGCCCGACCGCGTCCGCGCGCGTGAATCCGAAAACGCGTTCTGCTGCCGGGTTGAATTCCACGACGCGACCGTGCGAATCCATGGTGATGATGCAATCGAGCGCGGAATCGAGGATCGCCCGATTGAGTCCTGCGAGAAAGGCCTTCGACGTCGGTCCAGGGGACTTGCGGTGATCCTTTGGTTCCATCAAATGTCGGGCCTTAGAGGTAACATCGAATTAAACCATCCCTCCGATTGCCTCTGGGGCGGGTTGTTTGCAGAATCTACTTCGCTGGAGCATCGAGATCGATCTCCTGCCGGCGTGCCGCTGCGAGCGCGGCAGCCAAACGGACTCGTCCAACGCCGCGGCGGAAACGGCGGCGCCACGGAACGTCACTGTGAGGAAGCCGGAAACGAGGACGAATCTGGAGGCCTTCTTTTTGGCAGAGCGCGATGGCCTCAGGCGTCCAAAGCGCGCGCGAAATCGCGGACATCAGATACGGGATCGGCACGAGATCGCGCCGCATGTAGGAAAGCGAGAGGAGGTCGCGGGTGCGTTCGCTGGCGCGCGCTTCCATGTTCCAGGCCGTTTCGCCCGGCCGGATCGCCGATTCGAAAACGCTTTTTTTCCAGAGAGTCACCTGCAAGCGTGTGCGCCCATCGGAATCGCGCGGCACAATTCCGAAGCGTTCGTTCAACGGCTCGAAATCACGTTCCAATTGCGAGCGGGGATAAAAACAAAAGGAGGCGGCGTCGTGTGCGAAAGCGTAGGCGAAATCGCCGGCCAACTGCGCGCGACGCACGTCGGCGTTCAGGAAATAATCCTCCTGCAGGTAGAGTACATACGGCTGCGCGATGTGAGTGAGCGCTGCCTTCATGTTTGAGGCCCACCCGCGATCAGGTCCCACCGCGATCGGCTGGAGCCAGTTCGAGCGAACGCGGAGGCGGTTGACGATGAGGTAGCACGGGAACGGGCAATCGCTCCAATGCTTGCGGAAGAAGAAAGCGAATGGACGCCAGGCATCGAAGAAAGCGTCGCAACTCGAGACGACGATCGCGACGGAGCTGGCATAATCTTTCAGCTCCGGCATGGGGAACTCGTGCGGCAGACGATTTGTGGGCGCAAGGCATTTCTTTTTCCGCTTGGAGTCGCGGGATTGCAGAATCGCCGGCCATGGATACATTCTCGATCAGGGAAAATAAGGGGGCGCACTGGCTTCGACTCGTAGTTTGAAGCGCAGGCGGCATGTCGAGGATGGTTCGTTGGCCTCGTTAAAATCCGGACCAAAAAAAATAAACGCAGATCACCAAGATCTCGCTCTCGCGGCTTAATTGACCGTGATGTTTCCAGTTGGACGCCTGCTACGGCTGGAAACATGGACAGCAGGCTAATCGTTCGGCGGAGTGACCGCGCCGGGCGGTGAAGGAATTTCGTGGACGCTCGGGGGCCGGCAGTGTGCCGGTGCAAAGTTTGGCCCCTTAAACTAATCGCCGGATAAACATGTAGAAGCTTGCGTAGACAGCTTCGAGGACAGGGGTTCAACTCCCCTCGCCTCCACCATTTCGCAGTTTGCTCGTCCGGGCGTTGTTGCTTATCATAGGCGGCGCTCGGGGACCGGGCGTTTCATCATGCAAAAAATAGGATTCGCCGAAGCGCTCGATTCGATTGTGGCCAGCGATCCGCGCTATCATCGCGACGCCTATGTTTTTCTGCGCGACGCGCTCGATTACACGACCAAACAGCAGAAGAAAACCAAGGGCGCTTCCGTCCGCCACGTGGCCGGGCCGGAACTCCTTGAGGGCGTGCGCTCTTATGCGCTGAAGGAATTCGGACCGATGGTCGTGACGGTTTTGTCCTACTGGGGTGTCCGCTCGACGGAAGATGTCGGCCACATGGTTTTCAATCTGATCGGCGCCGGGATTTTCGGGAAGACCGAGGAAGATTCGATCGAGGATTTCAAAAATGTCTTCGATTTCCACGAGGCCTTTGTGAAACCGTTTGAGCCGGAAAAGCGCTCGCACCCGGATGTTCCACTTGGCTTGCCCGCGCCCCAGCCGAAGCTTTCCTAGATCAAGCCGCGGCTCGCGTGTTTCGGCTCATTGTTCGTATGTTTACCGCCCATCTTAAGGCCGCTCCATCGGAGACCGGCGCCGGAATTACGTTCCCGCCGAGTTCTGCGCAGAAACGCATTCTGCCGAACGGCCTGACGATCATCGTCCAGGAAGACCGGAGCGCGCCGGTCACGAGCGTGCAGGCGTGGTGTGGAGCCGGGAGCATCGACGAGAACGCGCATCTTGGCGCCGGGTTATCGCACATCCTCGAGCACATGCTTTTCAAGGGAACGAAGACCAATCCGGCCAACGCGATCGCGCAAAAAATCCAGGACGTGGGCGGTTACATCAACGCCTACACTTCTTTCGATCGCACGGTTTTCTGGATCGATGTGCCGAAGAACGGGACCACGGTTGCGCTCGATGTCTTGTCGGATGCGATGATGAATTCGACTCTGCCTGAGACCGAGTACGCAAAGGAACAGGAAGTGATCCGGCGCGAATTTGCCATGGGGATGGATGATCCCGATCGAATGGCGGGACAACTTCTCTTCGCGACGGCGTATCAACGCCACCCGTACCGGTTGCCGGTAATCGGGCAGCTCGATATTTTCAACCAGCTCACGCGCGACGACGTGATGCAGTATTACAAGGCGCGCTACGTGCCGAATAATCTCACCTTCATCGTGGTGGGTGACGTCGAGGCTGAAGCGGTCTTCGAGAAGCTCGGCGCTTTGTTTGAAGATCATCCGGCGAGATCGCTCCAGCCGGTTTACATCCCGAGTGAGCCGCCACAACTGGGCCGGCGCGTCGTTCACCAGGAGTTTGTCACCGAGCTGACGCGTCTGTCATTAGCCTGGCACATTCCGGAAATCACGCATCCGGACGTTCCGGCGCTGGACATTCTCTCGACGATTCTGGGCGATGGGCGCAGTTCGCGCCTCTATCGGCGGGTACGCGAAGAGACGGGTCTGGCCTACGGCATCTCCGCGTTTTCCTACACGCCGGGCGATCCAGGATTGCTCGGGATCGACGCGATGACGGAGCCGGCCAAACGCGATGCCGCGCAGGACCTCATTCTAAAGATCATCGACGAAATCAAAATGGCCGGTGTCACTTCGGAAGAACTGGCGAAGGCAAAGAAGATCTCGCTCAGCCATCACCTCGGCTCGCTCACCACGATGCGCGGCCAGGCGTCAGACCTCGGCTCGAATTGGTTCCTGACGCGGAACCTGAATTTCACCCGCGATTATCTGGCGGCCGTGCAGAAAATCACGCCGGAGGACATCCAGCGCGTCACGCAAAAATATCTCAGCGACGACAACCTCACCCTCATCTCACTCAATCCAAAGGCAGCGGTCGCGCCGAGCAGTGAAATCGTGCAACCAATCGCCGCGGGTGAGATTCAAAAAATCGTGCTCTCAAATGGACTGCGACTTCTCGTGCGGGAGGATCCGCGGCTTCCGCTGGTGTCGATGGCCGCGGTCTTTCGCGGCGGGCTGTTGGCTGAAACGCGGAAGACAAACGGCATCACGCGCCTCATGGCCAAGGTGCTTCTCAAGGGAACAACGACGCGCTCCGCCGAAGAAATCGCCGACACGATCGAGGCGGTTGGGGGCAGCATGGGGAGCGACGCCGGCAACAACAGCTTCAGTGTCGCCATCGATGTCACGCAGCCCGATTTGAAACTGGGCGCGGAATTGCTCTCCGATGTTTTGCTCAATGCGACGATGCCGGAGAGCGCGATCGCGCGCGAGAAAGAGGTGCAGCTCGCCGGGATCAAGGAAGACGAAGAGCAACTCACCACGGTCGCGCGAAATATTTTGCGCGAGGCGCTTTTTCGCGACCATCCTTACGCGCTGCGCGGCAAGGGCTCGGCCGAGTCGGTCGTCGCGCTTGGCCAGCAAGACCTGCTGGATTTTCGCGATCGTTATGTCGTCGGCCAGAATGGCGTCATCTCCGTCTTTGGGAACGTGAAGGCGGCCGAAGTGAAGCGGCTTTTCGAGGAGGCGCTCGCGGGCCTTAAACCGGGCAGCCTTGCGTTGACGGATGCGCCGCAGCCCACGCCCCTCACGAAAACCATCACGGTCGAAAACTTAAAGGACAAAGCGCAAGGCGTCCTCATGGCCGGCTATCGCGGCGCGGACATGTTCAGTCCCGATCGGTACGCCCTGGAGTTAATCGATGAAGCGAGCAGCGATCTCGGCTCGCGTTTTTTCGTGCGGATTCGTGAGCAGATGGGCCTGGCATATTACGTCGGCGCCAGCCAGATGCAGGGCCTGGTCCCGGGCGTGTTTCTTTTCTATGTCGGCACCGATCCGCAAAAAATCGAGCCGGTGAAAACGGCCTTGCTCGAGGAAATCAACCGGCTCGCATCCGACGGCCTGACCGAGCAGGAGCTCGCGCGAGCGAAAAAGAAAATGATCGGACAACAACAGATCGCGAATCAGAGCAACGATTCGTTTGGATACATGGCGGCGCTCGATGAGCTCTACGGACTGGGATTCGATCATTACAAAATGCTCGAGCGCGAAGTGGAGGCGATCACGATCGAGGACGTGAAGCGGGTCGCCGCAAAATATTTTCAGAACCAACCGTACGTGCTCGCGACCGTGCGGCCGCCGGGGAAATAAAGCAGAACGATTACGATCACGATCACGAGCACGAGTCAAAGGTCCAACGCGAGATCGTAATCGTGCTCGTGCTCCTGCTCGTGATCGATTATTTATAAACCATGGCCGAAGTCCAAACCAACACGCAGTCAGGCGAGATGTCGCAGCGCTTCATCGAATTCGTCATGATGCAGGCGCAGAACGCCGCTCTTTTTCTCGGGCAGATCCCGAACCCGCAAACCGGGCAAGGCGAGGTGAATTTGGAGCTGGCGAAAATGTTCATCGATCAGCTCGCGATGATTCAGGAGAAGACGCGCGGGAATTTGACGACCGAAGAGAGCGCTGTGCTGCGGAACACGCTGTCGAATTTGCAGATGGCGTTTGTGGAAGTGTCGCAACAGACGAAGGCCGGCGGCGCGGCTGCGGCGCCAACGCCGGCTCCGGAGCCCGAGGCATCGTCGCCGTCGCAATCAGCCGCCGCGGAAGCACCGGAGACACCGGCGCCATCTCTAGCGCCCGAGACCGAGTCGCGGAAGAAATTCACGAAAAGCTACGGCGCGTAGTTCGGCGTTCAATGCTGTCATCCCGAGCCGCGCAGACGGCGAGGGACCTCACAGTTGGAATGCGGATTAGCTTACGCCCTCCAATGTCATAACCGCCGAAGGCCCGGCTTTCGCACCAAGGTAGCCGGTGAGCGCTTGTGAGGTCCCTCGCCGTCTGCGCGGCTCGGGATGACACGCCGCTGTACCGTTTTGAGGTTCCACTGCGCTTTTCCCAATCAATTGCGGCCTCCGATCCTCCCGCGCACGTATTGGTTGAGTGCCTCCAACTTCCGCTCCCAAATTCCGCAAAGAAAAAGCGAAGATCGCGAAGATCGAAGTGGCGCCGGATCCGGTCGAAGTGGCGGAAGATGCCGGCCTTCGCTATGTGAGCGACGATCAGCCGGGATATTCTCGGAAACGGAAGGGCGACGATTTCGAATACTTCGATACGGAAGGCAAACGGATTCGCGACGAAACGCGCCTGCTGCGAATCCGTCGTCTTGCCATTCCGCCAGCGTATAAGGATGTCTGGATTTGTCCGTCGGCGAATGGCCACATTCAGGCGACCGGCCGCGATGCGCGCGGGCGGAAACAATACCGCTATCACGAGCGCTGGCGGGAAGCGCGCGATGAAAACAAATACGATCGCATGCTCGTTTTCGGCAAAACGCTTCCGAAAATTCGCCGGCGCGTGAACAAGGATCTGGCCCTGCGCGGCCTCCCACGAAACAAAGTTCTCGCGACGGTGGTGCAACTCCTGGAGCGCACTTTCATCCGCGTCGGAAACGAAGAATACGCGAAGGAAAATAAGTCGTACGGCCTGACGACCATGCGCAATCACCACGTCGATGTCGCGGGCGAAAAGCTGAAGTTCAGCTTCAAAGGCAAGAGCGGCGTGAGGCAGGAAGTGAAGGTAAGCGATCGGCGGCTGGCCAGAATCATTCGCCAACTCCAGGAGCTGCCCGGCCAGGAAATGTTTCGGTACGTGGACGACGACGGCGAGAAGCGAAACATCACCTCGCAGGACGTGAATGATTATTTGCGCGAGATCACCGGCGAGGAATTTACCGCCAAGGATTTTCGGACCTGGGCCGGCACGGTGCTGGCCGCGCTGGCCTTGAATGCGCAGGAAGCGTTCGAGAACAAGACGCAGGCGAAGAAGAACGTGAAGGACGCGATCTCCGCCGTTTCAAAGATATTGGGCAACACGGCTGCGGTTTGCCGCAAGTGCTACGTGCATCCGGCGGTGCTCGAAAGCTATCTCGATGGCGGCGTGATCGAAGGCCTGGAGCAAAAAACCGAGGAAGCGCTTTCCCGAAAGCTCGGCGACCTGCGCTCGGAAGAAGCTGCGGTCATGAGCTTCCTGCAGGCGCGGCTGAAGAAGAAAACATAACGCGCAGGCCTGTCATCCCGAGCCGCGCAGACGGCGAGGGACCTCACAGTCGAAGCTGGCGTCACACAAGAAAGAATTCGGCGTCGTCCGACGAAGACGCTCTTTGTTTCGCGCAAGCGGTAGAGCGCTTGTGAGGTCCCTCGCCATCTGCGCGGCTCGGGATGACAGCGTAAACGTCTGTCGGACGTTACCGCGTGCGCGGGGGGGGAGTCGGCGACGTGCGCCGCTGCGTCTTTGCGGGCTTGCGCACGGTAATTGTGTCCGATGTGGTCGCCTGCTCGTCCTGAGGATATTTTTTCGTGCTCGGCCAGATCAATCGCCACGGCTGCGTCTTCACCGTTTGGGTCAGCTCCTTCACGTTTTCACCGCTGACTTTGAGATCGGGCCCCAGTTGGCTCAGATCGCTCAGGATCCCTTTCAACTTATCGGACGATTCACGAAAGTTTTGCAGCGTGATCTGAATGTTGTCGTTGCTCGACAAATCGGTGCTGATTCTCTCGATGTTCTTCAGCGCGATCGAGAGCGAACTGTCGCGCGCCGTCAGGTTCGTCAGGTTTTCGACAAAGGTGCGGAACTGCGCCAGCCCCATGTTCAACTGCGAGTTCTCGTCGGTGATGCGGCTGAGATTCTGCGTCGTCGTTTGCAATTCTTTCAACGTCGCGGTCGCTTCCGTGGCGACCGGCTTCACGATGTCGAGCATCTTCGAAATGGATTCGCCAAAGTCGGGGACGCGTTCGCCCGCGAAGGTTTCGCCATCGCTGGCGCGGCCGGAACTGTCGTTGCCTTGCGTGATATCGATCGCCGTTTCGCCGAGGAGACCGAGCGTGATCAGCCGCGCCTTGGCATCTTTGTAAACAAACGCTTCCTTGTCCACGCGGACATCGATGCGCGCCTCGTACTTCGGTTTCTCGGTGGTGGGCGTCGGGGTCGGATCGCCGGGATGAAGCGCGGTAGCGGCGGCTTCGGCACGGGCGGCGTCCTCCTTCGAAACCGGCGAATACAATTTTTCGACCTGCCCGATCTTGCGGCCCGCCAGCAACACCGGCGCGCCGAGTTTAATCCCGGCAGCATTATCGAGATAAATTTTGTAGGTAACGAGCGGGCGAAAAAGACCGGGCGCGCCGAGCAGAATCAGGATCCCGGTCAGGACCGCGATCGTCGCCAGGACAAGGAACCCGGTCAGGATTTCATTTCGTTGCAATTGCATCTTTGCTTCCTTCCAGAATCGGCCCTTCGGTGCTGCCACTCAAGAACTGAGCGACCACGGGGTTCGTGGATCGTTTGAACTCCTCGGCTTCTCCTTGTTCGATAATTTTTCCCTGGTAGAGCATAGCCATTTTGGTCCCGATGCGAAACGCGCTGTCCATTTCGTGGGTGACGATGATCGACGTGACCTTCGATTTTTCCGTCAGGCTGATGATCAGCTCGTCGATGACGGTGGCGATCACAGGATCGAGTCCGGCGGACGGTTCGTCGAAAAGGATCAGCTCCGGTTCCATGACGAGCGCGCGCGCCAGACTCACCCGTTTGCGCATCCCGCCGCTCAATTCCGACGGCATTTCGTTTTTCGCATCCAGCATCCCGACGAGCTCGAGTTTTTCATCGACGATCTTATCGATCTCGTCGCGGCTTTTGGTCGTTAATTCCTCGAGCGGCAGCGCCACATTATCGCGCACGTTCCGCGAGCTGAGCAGGGCGGAATACTGGTAGACCATCCCGATATGCGTGCGCACCTGTTGCAATTTGCGCCGGTTGAGGCGCGAGATTTCGAACTGTTTGAAAAAAATCGAGCCGCCGTTCGGCCGCAGGATTCCAAGGATCAAGCGCAGGATGGTGCTCTTGCCGCTGCCGCTCTGGCCCATGATGACAAGGCGCTCGGCCGGATCGACCGCGAGGGAGACGCCGTCAAGCACGGGCTTGTCCTCGAACTTCATTTTGACGTCGCGCAGTTCCACGACGTAAGAGGGAGGCGCGCTCATGGGAAAAAGACGACGTAAACGACGTTGTAGAGGGTATCGACGCCGATGACGGTGGTGATGGCCGTAACCACGCTGGAAGTTGTGGCGGAGCCGACGCCGGCCGCGCCTCCCTTGACGTTCAGGCCTCGGTAACAGGCGATGGCGGCAATGAGCAAGCCGAACATGAAGCTTTTGATCACGCCCGTAACGATGTCGCGAATGAGCAGGGAATCGCGCACCAGGTCGAGGTAGTAAACGAATGGAATGCTAAAATAGGCGCGGCAGATCAGGCTGGTGGCGACGATGGCGGCGATGTTGGAGATGGTGGAGAGACAAGGCATGAGCGAACAAAGCGCGATCGTGCGCGGGGCCACCAGGAAACGTAACGGGCCGATGCCCATGGCCTCGATGGCCTCCACTTCCTCCGACACTTTCATGGTTCCGAGTTCGGCGGTGAAGGCGGCGCCGACGCGCGCGGCCAGCACGATTCCGGTGAGAAGCGGACCGAGCTCGCGCGTGAATGAGATGGCGACCAGTCCGGGGACGAGGCGCTCGGTGCCGAAGCGCTGCAATTGGTAGCCGGT
>JBEEHH010000002.1:0-71602 GCA_041167325.1 Verrucomicrobiota bacterium
GAACCAGGCAGCGTCACCATTTCGACGTCCTCCGAGTACGCCGTTGTTTCCGGCGTCACGATTTCAAGTCTCAAGGTCGCCATGGACGGTTAAGCGGGTTGAAGCGGACAAGATTTCACGATGTAACGATGTAACCTTTCTAACGGTTCAACCTTCCTGCTGAATCATGTCGATGCCGCCCTTCATGTAGAAGTTCTGCTCGGGAACTTCATCATGTTTGCCATCGAGGATTTCTTTGAACCCGCGGACCGTCTCGGCGATCGAAACGTATTCGCCCTTCGTGCCGGTAAAGACCTCGGCCACGTGGAACGGCTGGCTGAGGAAGCGCTGGATTTTCCGCGCGCGCAACACGGAGAGCTTGTCTTCCGGGCTCAATTCGTCCATGCCGAGGATGGCGATGATGTCCTGGAGATCGCGATACCGCTGCAACACTTTCTGCACACCGCGCGCGACGGCGTAGTGCTCTTCGCCGACCACATCGGGCGCGAGCGACTTCGAAGTCGAGGCGAGTGGATCGACTGCCGGATAGATGCCGAGCTCGGCGATCGAGCGTTCGAGCACGATGGTCGAGTCCAAATGCGCGAAGGTATTCGCCGGCGCCGGATCCGTCAGGTCATCCGCCGGCACGTAAACGGCCTGCACCGACGTGATCGAGCCTTTCTTGGTCGAAGTAATACGTTCCTGGAGATCGCCCATCTCAGCCGCGAGCGTCGGTTGATAACCTACGGCCGATGGAGTGCGTCCGAGTAACGCCGAGACTTCTGAGCCCGCCTGCGAGAATCGGAAAATGTTGTCGATGAACAACAAGACGTCCTGGTTGCGTTCGTCGCGGAAATACTCCGTCATTGCCAAAGCCGAAAGCGCAACCCGAAGACGCGCGCCCGGAGGTTCGTTCATTTGCCCGTAAACGAGCGCGACCTTTGATTTGCTCAGGTCCTTTTGATCGATGACGCCGGCTTCGCTCATTTCCGTGTAGAGATCGTTGCCTTCGCGTGTCCGCTCGCCCACACCCGCGAAGACAGAAAACCCACCATGACCTTTCGCGATGTTATTGATCAGCTCGAGAATAACGACCGTCTTGCCCACGCCCGCGCCGCCGAAAGCGCCGACTTTTCCGCCCTTGGTGAACGGGCAGATTAAATCGATGACCTTGATGCCCGTTTCGAGAATCGTCGAGCCGGTGTCCTGGTCGGTCAGCTCCGGTGCCTTGCGATGGATCGGGTAACGCTTCGTGTAAGTAACCGGGCCGCGATTATCGACTGGGTCGCCGGTGACGTTGAAGACCCGTCCGAGAGTCCCCTCGCCCACCGGCACCGTGATCGGGCCGCCGGTGTCGTTCACCGGCATGCCACGCTTCAATCCTTCGGTCGAGGACATCGCGATTGTACGCACCCAGTTTTCGCCGAGATGCTGCTGCACTTCGAGAGTGAGCTTGGTCGGCGTGCCGTTCACGTCGTATTCCAGTTCGAGCGCGTTATAAATCCGCGGCAGCTCGGCCGTGCTCTTGAATTCCACGTCCACCACGGGACCGATAACCTGAACGATTTTTCCCTTATTCATAAATTGGTTTAGGCGCCGACTGCCATCTGCGCGGTCGAGATTTCGAGCAACTCGGTGGTGATGCTCGCCTGGCGCATCTTGTTGTATTCGAGAGTGAGATCCTTGATGAACTGCTTCGCGTTGTCGGTCGCGTTCTTCATCGCGACCATGCGTGAGCTGTGCTCCGAAGCCCGCGCATCGAGGATCATTTGGAAAACTTGATAATGAAGATAATAGGGCAGCATGACATCGAGCACGCCCTCTGGCGTTGGCTCGAACAGATAGCCGATCATCGGATCAGTGCTGTCCTGCGGGGTCGCGCCCTCGGTCGGCACTTGCGGCAATTCGAAGCTCGAAATCGGAAGCAGTGTTCGCACGACCGGCTTTTGGTTGATCGTGCTGATGAAATGCGTGTAGAGCACCGAAACTTTATCCACTTCGCTGCTCAGGAATTTCTCGACGCAAAACTTGGCGATCTCTTTGGTCTCGGTGAAAGCGGGCGCATCCTTTAGTTGGAAATCCGCCACCAACTGACGCCGAGTCCGCGTCAGGAACTGCCGCGCTTTCCCGCCCGACACGACGTAGACGGTCTTTTCGTGATCGAACTTTGCCGCTTCGCGAAACAGGTTCGTGTTCAGTGGGCCGGCCAGCCCTTTGTCGGTGCTGATGACGACCACGAGCTCTTTCTTGACCTCGCGGACCTGGAGCAGCGGATGAAGCTTCGAGTCTGTGCGCTGCTGGAGGGAAACCAGAACGCGGTTCATCAAAGTTGAATATGGCCGGCCCGCGACCGCGAGGTTCTGGGCCCTGCGCATTTTCGACGCCGCGACCATCTGCAACGCCTTGGTGATTTGCGCGGTGTTACGGATCGATTTGATCCGGCGCCGTATGTCTTGGGTATTAGCCATTTTCTAAAATCTTTTTTTCATCCGATAACGCGTCCCGCGTTCCCGCACATGAAAACCAATCTCGCGTTTCGGTTTCGCATTCGGTTCCAGCAAACGTTTTAGAGCCTCGAAAAGATTGACAATGGCTTCGTCGTGCGAATCGAACCGGCGTTCGAGCTCTTTGAGCTTGCTCGCGAGTTCCGTATTGGCTGCCACCATCTCACGCAGACGGACGAACGCCCGCACGACACGGACGCTGGCCTGAATCGCGACTTTGCTACTCAGTACCGTCGCGAGCATAATCGCGCCATGTTCAGTAAATACCCATGGTAATTTCCGTCGGCCACCCCGGCCTCCTTTTGATGTCGCAATTTGCGACATCAAACGTTTGAACTCGTCGGCCGTAAGCTGAAACGCAAAATCTAGGGGAAATCGCTCGCGATTCCTCCGAAGTCGTTCATTAAGCCGCTTGGTGCTCGTTCCATAAATTGCCGCCAAATCCGAATCCAGCATGACCCGTTGCCCGCGAATCAAATAGATCGCGGATTCCACATTATCGAGCTGCGCTGGAGAGGATTTAGGCATGGCCATCGAAACCATTTAGGAAAGGGGATGGGTCGACTTGAATTCATCGAGCGCCGCAGCCAATTCGCCTTCCAATTCCTTGTCGAGCGCACCTTTCGAAACGATGGAGGCGAGGAGGCTTACCTTCCGTGTCGAAAGGTATTCCTGCAGCTTCACCTGAAATTCCTTCACCTTCTCGATCGCGACAGAATCCAGGTAACCGTTCTGCATCGCCCAGAGCACCGCGACCTGTTCTTCAACCGGGATCGGGTTGTATTGGATCTGCTTGAAGAGCTCGACGATGCGTTGGCCGCGATCGAGCCGCGCTTTGGTCGCCGCGTCGAGATCGGAGCCGAATTGGGCGAAGGCCGCCAGCTCGCGGAACTGCGCGAGATCTAACTTAATTTTGCCGGCCACCTGTTTGATCGCCTTGATCTGCGCGGCGGAACCGACACGGCTGACCGAGAGCCCGACCGAGATCGCAGGACGGACGCCCTGATAGAAAAGATCGGTCTCCAAATAAATCTGACCGTCGGTAATCGAAATGACGTTCGTCGGGATGTAAGCGGAAACGTCGCCAGCCTGCGTCTCGATGATCGGCAACGCGGTGAGTGATCCGCCACCGGCTTCCTCCGTGACGCGTGCGCTGCGTTCGAGTAAACGCGAATGCAAATAGAAGACATCGCCGGGATACGCTTCACGACCAGATGGACGTTTCAGCACGAGGGAGACCTGCCGGTACGCAACCGCGTGTTTCGACAAGTCGTCATAAATAATGAGCGCGTCCATGCCGTGATCCATGAACCACTCGCCCATCGCGGCGCCGGCGAACGGCGCCAGATATTGGTTCGTCGCGGTGTCTGATGCCGGCGCCGAAATGATCGTCGTGTAAGGCATCGCTCCTTCCTTCTCAAGAATGGCGAGGGCACGGGCGACATTGGAATTCTTCTGACCGATCGCAACGTAGATGCAATAGAGCGGGCGATGATCCTTGAGCCGTCCTTCTTCCGCCGCCTTGTTCAAGCGCGCCTGGCTGATGATCGTGTCGATCGCAATCGTGGATTTTCCCGTCGCGCGGTCGCCGATGATCAATTCGCGCTGCCCGCGGCCGATCGGAATCATCGCATCGATCGCCATGATACCGGTCTGCACCGGCTGGCTCACGCTTTTGCGTTTGATGACGCCGGGCGCGATTTTTTCCAACGGATAGGCGACCTCCGATTTGACCGGACCTTTGCCGTCGAGCGGCTGGCCGAGCGTATTCACCACGCGGCCGAGCAACCCTTTGCCCACTGGAATCTGGAGCAGCTTGCCGGTCGTTTTGGCTTCGTCGCCTTCCATGACTTGCGTCGGGTCGCCGAGAAGGATCGCGCCGACTTCGGTTTCTTCGAGGTTGAGCGCGAGCCCGAAGACCCCGCTCGAAAATTCGATCATTTCGTTGAGCATGACGTCGCTCAGGCCTTCGATGCGGGCGACGCCGTCACCAGTCTCGCGGACAACGCCGACATTGCTTTTGCTCGTCGTAGTTTTAAGGCCGGCGATCTGCGTTTCGATTTCTTCGAGGATACTGCTCATAGTTAGTTAGGGTTAAAGTTGCTGTTGGAGACGATGCAGTCGATTGCGCACGCTGCTGTCCCACACATCGCTGCCGACGCGAATGCGCATTCCACCGAGCAGCTCTGGGTTCACCACAAATTTTGCGGCGAGGTCGCTCCCGTATTTGCGTTTCAGATTCGCCACGATTTGCGCGCCCGCATCCGCCGCCAGCTCGGTTGCGGTCTCAATGGTGGCGCTCCGTTTTTCGATTTCGAGGCGCAGCAGGCGTTTGAAACTTTCGAGAACTTTGATGTAATTGCGCGGCTTCTTTTCGATCAACGATTTTACGAGCGATGCGATCCGGCTGCTATCGAGCTGGCCGTCGGTGAAGCTCGCGCGCAGGAGTCCTTTCGAAAGCTGGCGCGTTTCTTTGTTGATCTTCATGGCCGCATGTTGCTAGGAGGCAAGCTGCCGCGACGCTTCGTCCTGCAAGCGGCGTTGATCTTCCGAGGTCAGGACTTTGCCGGTTACCTTTGCTGTCGTGTTGACCACGAGACGGCCGAGCTCGCGTTTTAGTTCCGCCATGACGCGTTCCCGCTCGATCGCGGTTGCTTCCCGCGCTTTCGCCAGGATTTGTTCCGCGGCCGCGATCGCTTCCTGCTGCTTGCGTTCGCCCACGTGCTCCGCGCTTTCCCGCGCGTCATCGATCATCTTTTGCGCCTGTGCATTCGCCTTGGAGAGGATGTCCGCGTGCCGCTGCTCGGCCTCGGCGAGTTGTTGCTTGATCTTCTCGGCGTTCAACAAACCTTCGGCGATTCGCTGCCGCCGCTCTTCCAGGATCTGGAGAATCGGCTTGTAAGCGAAACGCCGCAGGACGAGCGCCACGATGATGAAGCTGATGACCTGCGAGAGAAAAATCTTCAGGTCGAACCCGAAGGTCTCCCCCACTTCACGGACCATGTCGCCCGTGCTGGCCGCAGCAAGAATTGCAATGTTCATATTAGTAAGCCGTTCGCCCGAACGTCTGCCGCCCGCCGATTATTTCGGAACCAGGAACAAGGCGTAGAACACGATCGCTTCCGCGAGCGCGATGGCGAGAATCGCCTGGACCAGAATCGGGGTCGCTGCGCCTGGGTTACGGCCGACCGCCGAGGCCGCGCCCATGCCGATGAGTCCGACGCCGATGGCTGCGCCGAGGGCCGCCAGTCCTACATGAAGGCTTCCGGTTAGTTCCGCTAGTATTGGTAGTATCATATTTTTTCTGTTGGTTGTTTCATCGAGCGACCTCCGCGGGAACCACGGTCCGATCGCCGAAAGTGTTTAGTGGTGGGCCGCCTCCCCGTGCCCCGGTTCGTGCGACGCGATGAGGAGCGTAAAGACCGCGGTCAGGAGCATGAAGACCAGCGCCTGGACGAATCCGACGAGCAGCTCCAAAAAATAAAACGGAATTGGGATCAGCCAGGCCAGGGAAGGCACCACGTGGCTCATTGATTCCAACATGATCTCGCCCGCGTAAATGTTGCCGAACAATCGGAAGCTGAGCGAAATCGGCCGGAACAGGATCGAGACCACTTCGAGCCAGCCGACGATGAAAAAGATGACGACCATCAGGACCTTGAGAATGCCGGAGGTTTCGCCTTTTGGCCCGAAGAGATGTTTGATCACGCCGCCGATGCCGTTCGCCTGAACCGCCCAAATCATCCAGCAAACAAAAAACACCGACGCCATGGCGAAGGTGAGATTCAGGTTCGCGTTCGCGCCGCGAAACAGAGGACGGTCGATGTGAAAACCGCCCGCCGCATCGTGATGTCCCCACCCGATGGTCCCGACGCCCGGCAGCAAGCCGAACCAGTTCAGGAAAAGGATGAAGATGAAAATCGTGGCAAAGAACCAGAACGTCTTTTTCACAAGGTCCCGCCCGATCATGTTCTCGAGAAAATTGTACAGGCTTTCAACGAGCCATTCCCAGAAATTCTGGAGACCGCTCGGGACCGGTTTGATCTTGCGGGTGGCGAGCTGCGCACAAACGATGAGACCCGCCGCGACGATCCAGGTTACCACCATCGAGTTGGTCACCGCCAATTTACCGACATCGAAAAGGACATCCGGTTTAAGCGGAAGGTGATGTTCCTCCTCAGCCGCCGCATGCGCTGGTTCGGCAGCAATCGCGGTCGCCGCGAGGCCGCCAAACGCGAAAAGCGCGAGCGCGACCAGAATGAGGAATGAGAAACAGCGCGGCATTAAATATAGGTTTTTGGAGGCAGCAGCCCGATGTTTCCCGTAGGTGCGGCGGCCGCGGAAGCGGTGCACACCACACAAGGGGCGCTTGCGTCGCGCTTACCAAAGCGCGTTTTATCGGGATGACAAGAAACTTTCCCCTGAAAAAATCCGGCTGCGGATAGGCGAGCTGGCGCCGCTTCAGCGACAACTCACTTCACCGACACGCGCTCGGCAAATCTCTCTTCGATGACGGGCGTCTCGGGCAGCGACACACGCTCGGTCGCGGCGGCCAGCGCGACCGCTTCGTCGTAATGGGTTTCGAGCTGCCGGATTTGTTCGCGTTGCTCGAAATTTGCCGCGACCGATTCACTCGCCAGCGCGCCCATTTCCCGAAATGCGAAAGGCGCACGGACAATATTTTTCATCGCGGTAGCGAGCGCTTCGAAGTCGCGCTCCTCGACGAGCAAACCGCACCGGCCGTGCTCGACGGCTTCCGGAATTCCCCCGTGCTTGGTGGCAAGCACCGCGAGGCCCGTCGACATCGCTTCGAGGATGGAATTGGGAATGCCTTCCTGGTTCTGATCGGGCGGCGTCTCGCTCGGGTGCAGGAAAAAATGCGAGGTGCTGTAGAGATCAAGTAACTCCGCTTGCGACAGAAAACCCCGGAAGTGGACCTTGCCGGAGATACCGAGTTCCTCGGCAAGCTCTTCGAGGTGGGATTGAAGCGGACCCTTGCCGGCAATGATTAGCTTGGCATTGGGAAATTCCTTTTGGAAAATGGCGAACGCGCACAGGGATGTGGCTACACCTTTTTTCGGAATGAGCCGGCACGCCTGCAAGAAACGCCAACGGCCATCGGTCGGCGGGTCGCGGCGGACAAAAGGAAATTCATGAAGCGGCACGCCGGTCCGATTGATCCGCAACCGCTCCGGCGGACAACCGAGAGTCAGCAGCCGTTCCGCGAGGGATTTCGAGCGCGCGAGAACGAGCGGGACCGCGTCGAACAGTTCGCGCAGTTTCGGGCCGTAATCGCGGATATCGTTTTTCTCGGCGACGTCGGCGCCGTGAAACGAAACGACACACGGCTTCTGCCAGCGTTCGATAAACGGCAGGAGATGGACTCCGGTGTGGCCGAAATAAATGTGCATGAGGTCCGCGCCGCGCCGCTCCAGCAGATTGGAAAGCATTTGATATTCGCCGCGATAAACGATCGGCGGCCTTTGTTTCACCCACTTCAGCCAGCCATGCCGCAGCGGGTTGCTGGGCGGTTTCGGAATGAGTTCGATATCGCTGAAAGGAAATAGTTCGCTGTTCTGGAGAGCTTTCGTCATCACGAACGTGTCGTATTCGTGCAGCGAACGGACCTGCCGATAGATGTGCAACATCTCGGGCTTGAGGAAGGTCGTGCAATAACTGGCTACAACTCGTTTTCCCATGAAAGAGCCGCGATTGTCAGTGACATTACGTAAGTTGTCCATCTGTTATTCGCGGTGGCCTGCCGCGGCGGTTTGGGGCGCTTCCTCACGAAGCTCGGGCGATACCCCGGCAAAAAGCCAGCGCTCGAGCGCGTCTTTCAAATCGTCGAGACCCTCGGATTGCCCGGCGGAGATCGGGATAACTTCCACGTTGGGGAAGCGTTGTTTCAACGCTCGCAGATTCTGGGTGGCTTCGGGAAGGTCCATTTTATTCGCGACCACGTACCAAGGCCGCTGCGAAAGCCGCGGATCGTAAAGATCGATTTCGCGCCGCAAATTCTGCAGATCCTCGATCGGCGAACGGCCTTCGCTTCCCGCAATATCGAGAACAAAAAGCAAGAGTCGGCAGCGTGTGATATGCCGGAGGAAATCGTGCCCGAGCCCGACGTTGCGATGCGCTCCTTCGATCAGACCGGGAATGTCGGCGATCGCCGCGCGCCGGTAGCCATCGAAATCGATCACGCCGACGACGGGATGGAGCGTCGTGAAAGGATAGGACGCGACCTTCGGGTGCGCCGCCGAGATTTTGCCAAGCAGGGTCGACTTTCCGGCATTGGGATAGCCGACCAGCGCCGCGTCTGCGATCGTCCGAAGCTCGAAGAGAAAATGTCCCTGCTCTCCCTCTTCGCCTTCGGTGTATTGGACCGGCGCGCGGTTCTTGGAGCTTTTGAAATGGACATTGCCTTTGCCGCCGCGTCCGCCTTGGCAGAGGACGAACTCCTCGCCGTCATGCGCGAGATCGGCGAGCGGCGGAGCATCGTCTTGTTGTAGGGCAGGCGCACCGCCTGCCGGCAGTGAAGCGTCAAGAGGAGGCAAGCGGTGCGCTTGCCCTACAATTTTCCCACTCGGGGCGTCTGTCTCGTAATCATCGTTGCGTGGAACCGGCGCCGGGGCCGGATAGACAATCGTTCCGACCGGCACCTTGACGATCTTCGGGAGCGCGGCGCGGCCATGTTTCTTCTTCCCCTGCCCGTGGACGCCGCTCTTGGCCTTGATGATCGGCTCGTAGAAAAGATTCGAAAGGTTATCGGTGTGGATGTCGGCGCGAAGAATAATGTCGCCGCCGCGGCCACCATCGCCGCCGTCGGGTCCGCCGCGCGGGACGAATTTTTCCCGGCGGAAACTGACGCAGCCGCGACCGCCGTCACCGGCCTGGGCAAAAACTTTTATTCGATCGACAAACATAAGGGGAATTCCGCGGAATCGCGGGAAACGCGCCGCAAGGTGCCACTGTCTGGCCCGCTTGTCATCCCGAGCCGCGCAGACGGCGAGGGATGACATGATGGTTCTTTATTGGTCCCGTCTTGCCAGCAACTTCTTGTAAAGCGCTTTCGTCTCCGCGGCGATCGCCGGCCATCCAAATTTTTCCTCAGCGCGCTTTCGCCCGGCGCGCCCAAATTTTGTGCAGAGATCCGGATGGGCCATCAACTCATTGATTCGGGCCGCGAGATCTCGCGCAAACTTCTGCGGATCGCGCGGCTCAAATGGACTCTCGTCCATTTGGTCGATGGCCACCAAATACCCGGTCTCGCCATCGGCCACCACCTCCTTGATCCCACCCACCGCGCTCGCGACCACAGCCGTTTCGCAGGCCATTGCCTCGAGATTAATGATTCCGAAGGGCTCGTAAATTGACGGGCAGCAAAAAACCGCGGCATGCGAATACAGCTCGCGCACGGTTTTCTTATCCACCATTTCTTCAATCCAGATGATGCCGGGCCGCTTCGCTTTCATCTTCTCGAATGCTTCCTTCATCTTGCTGGCGATTTCCGGCGTGTCGGGCGCGCCGGCGCAGAGCACGACCTGAAAATCCGGATTCATGAATTCGATCGCGCGAACGAGATGGACGATTCCTTTCTGGCGCGTGATCCGGCCAACGAAAAGCAGGAACGGTTTCTCGATTCCATATCTGGCCAGCGCTGCCGTGGAATCGGTCTTTCGATATTCCTCGAGATCGATCCCGTTATAAATGACGTGAAGCCGGTCGGGACGAACGTTGAAGAGCCGTTCGATGTCCGCTTTGGTTTGCGCGGAGACAGCGATGACCGCATCCGCCATTTCCAGCGCTGTCTTTTCGATCCAAACCGAAAAATCATAGCCGCCGCCAAGCTGCTCGCGTTTCCACGGCCGGAGCGGTTCGAGTGAATGGACGGTGACGACAAGCGGAACGCCGTAATTCATTTTGGCCAGGATCCCGCCGAAATGGCTGTACCACGTGTGGCAATGCACGAGATCGGCGTCGATGTTGGTGGTGTTGAAATCCGTGCAGCGGCGGACCGCGCCAAAGACGGAACGCAACGGTTTCGGACAAGTGAAGGCGCCGGGATCGAGCTCGAATCCCATTACGGAGAGATTGCCCTTCTGCGATTTCTGATCGCCGAAACAGCGCACCTCGATCGGCATTGTCTTCGCCAGCTCGCGCGTCAAGTAATCGACATGCACGCCGGCGCCGCCATAGACATAGGGCGGATATTCGTTCGTGAGGAAGAGCGCCTTCACGCAGCTTCCTTAATACCTCACCGTCAATCCGACAAATGGGTTCACGTCATCGGCTGATCGGGTGAGGCCGATGTTAACGCCGGCATCGAGCTGGATGTTCGGCGTAAGCTTGTAAGTAGCCCCGAAATCGAATGTGCCGATCCATTCCGCATTTCGTTCGCCACTCACATTGCTGTAAAACTCGATATACCCCTCCAGCGTCCCGACGATCCTATGCGCCACGGTGATCGTGTTGATGGATTCGGCGTGATAAGCCGAGTTGTTCGAGTTCTGGCGCCAATCGACTTCCGTCATCGTGCCGAGATCCCAATCTTCGGCGAGCTTGATCTCGAGGGGGAAAATCACGCCGCCTTCGACGGCGTTGTTGCCCAGGCCATTTTGGTTCGTTGGAAACTTCGCGAACGAGATAATGCCGAAGCCGGTTTTCCCTCCGTCGTTCCCCCAAATATTCAGTTTCCAACGAACACTCACATCGCCGAACCCTGAAATGGTTTCGCGCGTTCCAGTAACGTGGTCTTTTGTCTTTTGCACAGTAAACGTTTCGGCGATGAACTGGAGATCGGAGTTGTTGAAGAGACCGACCTTGATATTGAAAGGAGCGACGGCCAGCGCGCGCACCGTTCGATTCTCGCCACCTGCGTTCGTTCGGTCGAAAGCATAGCTCGCCAGATCCAGCTCGAGCTGGAAATGGCCCGCGTCCACGGTGTAGGGATTCTCAGTCCTGTCGGGCCGATCGGTTGCCAGCTCACGGAGCAACGCGTCCGGCGTAGGCCGAAATAAATTGTAGCCGCTTTTGTCCGGCGGCGCCTCAGCGTCCGCAGAAATAATCTGGACGAGACCGGTTAATGCGATCGCGCAGCAAACGCGCCGCATCATTTCCGCACCTTCAAAAGCAGGACCGGAACATCCACTTCGTGGCGCACCTTGTCTGCGGTGCTTCCGTGCAGCAGGTCGCTGATCAAACGGTGCCCGTGCGTCGTCATCGCAATCAAATCGATCGGTTCCGTCCGCGCGAGTTTGATAATCTCCGTCGCGGGATCTCCCATCGCCAGGACCGCGTTGACCTCATATCCTTCGGCACGCAATTCCTCGGAAACCGCCGCGAGATATTCGCGGTCCTGTTTCATCTCCTCGCTCTCTTGCAGTCCAAGCCGGTCGAAATTACGTGCGGCCCATCCATCCGCCACATGAACGAGCATCAGCTTCGCATGCGTCAGCCGGGCGAGCTGGCGGATGTGTTTGAGAATGGTCTTGTCCGTCTCGGCATTTTCGACTGGGACCAGGATCGTTTTGTACATGTGGGTTTAGGCGAACCAACTCCGGAAAGTTTGGAGAAGCAGCCAGGCGTTGAGCCCAGCGATCACGACTGCGATGAACCATGCTAGACATTTCATCGTTAGCCCATTCACAAATTCGCCCATCTTCAATTTGTTGCCGGTAAACATGACCAGCGGAAACACGGCGAAGCTCAACTGCAAACTCAAAACCACCTGGCTCAGGACGAGAAGATTCGTCGTTCCTTTTTCCCCGGAGATGATCGTGACAATGATCGCCGGAATGATAGCGATCGCGCGCGTAATCAAACGGCGCAGCCAGGGCCGAATCCGGATGTTGAGGAAACCTTCCATCACGATCTGGCCGGCTAAGGTTCCCGTCAGGGTCGAGTTCTGGCCGGACGCGAGAAGGGCGAGCGCGAAAAGTGTGCTGGCGCCGGTCACGCCGAGAAGCGGCGAGAGAAGTTTGTAGGCGTCCTGGATTTCCGCCACGTCGTTCCGACCGCGCGTGTAAAAGGTGGCGGCGGAGACGATCAGGATCGCGGCGTTGATGAAGAGCGCGAACATCAGGGCCAGGGTCGAATCGATCGTGGCGAACTTGATTGCTTCGCGTTTGCCGGCCGAGTTGAGTTCGTAACGGCGCGTCTGCACGATCGAGGAATGCAGATAGAGATTATGGGGCATGACCGTCGCGCCGAGAATGCCGATGGCGATATAGAGCATCCCGGGATCGGTGATGATTTTCGCGGAAGGGATGAAGCCTTTGGCGATGCCGAGCAAGTCAGGCCGGGAGACGACGAGCTCCCAGGCGAAACAACCGCCAATCACGAAGATCAGCGCGATCACCAGCGCCTCGATATAACGGAAGCCTTTGTTCTGGAGAAACAAAACGATGAGGACATCGAGCCCGGTGATGCAAACGCCCACGAGCAACGGCATGCCGAAAAGCAGATTCAAGGCGATGGCCGAGCCGATGATTTCCGCGAGATCGCACGCCGCGATAGCGAGCTCGCAAATCACCCACAAGAGAAAGGAAACCGGCTTGCTGTAGTGATCGCGGCAGGCCTGCGCGAGGTCCCGGCCCGTCGCGATCCCGAGTTTCAGCGACAGCGCCTGGAGGACAATCGCCATCAGGTTCGAGATCATGATGACCGAGAGAAGCGCGAAATTGTATTTCGATCCGCCGGCCAGATCGGTGGCCCAATTGCCGGGATCCATATATCCCACCGCGACCAGGAACCCCGGACCGGCAAAGGCGAAGAGCTTTCGGAAAAAACTGGCCGATGCCGGGACGACCAGGCTCCGATGGACCTCGGACAAGCTTGGCAAAGCCGGCTGAGAATGGAAACCGGCCTCGGTATGAATCGGCTCGGCTTCAAATTTAGGCATGGCTAATTTAGTTATCGGTTACTATCACTCTGTCAATAGAAAATGTTTTTTTGTTTGACCAAACCCGCGACCTGCCCATTCTTGTCGCCATGCCCGCGAAAACCAAGGCCGCTCGCAGCTCCGCCGCGGTGGAAGATTACCTCGAGCGCATCCTCGAGCTGATCAACACCAAGGGTTATGCCCGCGTCGTCGATATTGCGACGAGCCTCCGCATCTCGCAGGCCAGCGTCACCAACATGGTGCAGCGCCTCGATGGAGAGGGTCTCCTCAAATACGAAAAGTATCGGGGCCTGGTCCTGACCACTGCCGGCGAAACGCTCGCTCGCAACATTGCCCGCCGCCATCATCTCCTGACTGATTTCCTCAAGCTCCTCGGCGTCGATGAAAGCGTGATCGAACACGACGTCGAAGGGATGGAGCATCACATCAGCCCGGCGACCTTGCGGGCGATCGAGGGCCTCACGGCTCACCTCAAACGCCGCCCCGCGTTGCTCGCTCGTTTGAGGTAGTGATTAGTGTAGCCACGGCGCTGTGGACCGTGTGGTGACCCAGCGTAATTCTCAAACGGCCCACAGGGCCGTTGCTACACCCCATCCCAAAAAGCTTTTCGGCGTCGTTCGAACTTCGTCTAATGCAAGGCGATGTCCCGTCGCGCGCCAGACTTCCTCGTGCTTGCGATGGACATCGGAAGCTCATCCACGCGTTCCGCTTTCTTCGATGAAAAAGGCCGCGTCTTGCCGCAGACGTGCGCGAGCCGCGAGTATGCCGTCCACTATTCCGCTGATGGAGGAGCGGAACTTTCTCCGCCCTTGCTGCGCCGCGCGGTTGAGGCCTGCGTGCGAGAAACTTTGCGGACGCGACGCCGTGCTCCTTCATTACGCAACGTTCCCATCCTTGCCGGCGGCGCCTCGGCTTTCTGGCACAGCCTGCTTGGACTCGACAAAAAGGGCCGCGCCATAACCCCGGTCTTTACCTGGGCCGATTCACGCTGCGCACCGGATGCGGCTCAATTGCGCAGCGAGCTCGATGAAGCAACAATCCACGCGCGCACCGGCTGCATGTTGCGCGCTTCGTTTTGGCCGGCAAAATTGCGCTGGCTCCATCGCACTCGCGCTCTTCCTTTCCACCGCGTCGCCCGGTGGATTTCGCCTGCTGAATGGATCTTCGAACAATTATTCGGGGTCGCCGGATGCAACCCTTCAATGGCGAGCGGCACCGGACTTTACGATCTTCGCGCCAACCGCTGGGACAGCGCTCTCTGCGCAGCGTGCCGGATCGACCTTGGGCATCTCGGCACGTTGAGCGAGGTCGCAAGTGCCGGCCAGTCGGTATTTCCCGAGCTGCGCGACATAAACTTTTTTACGGCGATCGGCGACGGCGCCGCTGGCAATCTCGGTTGTGGCGCGGATGCCGCCGGCCGCGTCGCGATCAACATCGGCACGAGCGCGGCGGTGCGAGTGCTGTGTCGAGAAAATCCGGCGACCTCGACGCCATTGGGCTTGTTCCGCTACGCGGTCGATCGCGAACGCACCGTTCTCGGCGGCGCGGTGAGTAACGCCGGGAATTTGAGAAAATGGTGTCTGCGTGAGCTGCGGCTGGTCGACACTTCGCGCGCTGAAAAAAAAGTGCTCTCCCGCTCCGCGGCCGCGAATGATGAAATCACAGTGCTGCCGTTTTGGGTCAGCGAACGGGCGCCGACGTGGCCCGAGAATTTGCATGGCACGATTGTCGGATTGAGTCAGGCGAGTTCCGCGGCGGAAATCCTCCGCGGCACAACCTGCGCGGTCTATTATCGACTGGCCGAAATTCTCGACCTCATCGAACGGGCTACAGGACCGACGAAAGCAATAATCGTTTCCGGAGGTATTCTGCGTTCAACGCCATCCCTCTATCTTCTGGCCGATGCACTCGGGCGTGATTTGCTGATCTCGCCTGAATCGGAAGCCTCGCTGCGCGGCGCCGCGGTTTATGTTCTGGAGAAGCTCGGACACAACGCAGCTCCCCTGCGGAAAGCCCGGATTGTGCGCCACGACCGCAGCCTCGCGAGGAAGCATTGCCTTCGTCGTGAGCAACACGTCGCGCTGGAAAAGAAGCTCTCGAAATCCTGAACCCGCGGTGCGTCGTCATCCCGAGCTGCGCAGACAGCGAGGGACCTCTCCTACACAGTCTGCGTCACACAATAAGGAGCACGCCTCATCTGCCGAAAATGCGTCGCATACCGACAGTTCGCTGCCACCCCTCGCAATGGCCGTTGACCAAGGCTGTTTACAGCCGTCTAGTGTCGGGGTTCTCCGATGGAAGTTGCTCTCAGACCTTTCGACCCATCAAATTTCCTGACCGACTGGTCTCGCTTCTTTTTCGCAGCGGCCGGCACAAAAGAATCCGCTGTCGCCACCCGGTCCGCACGGATGCGGGATGCGACGCGCGAATGCGCGCTTCGGATCCTCGTCGTCGATGATCATTGCGATACGCTGCGCTCGCTCAAACTTCTCCTCACCCGGCTTGGTTACCAGGTTTTGGGCGCGGAAAATATGATGGACGCGCTTCGCATTGCAGAGCAGGAACAATTCGATCTTCTTCTCAGCGATATCGGATTGCCAGATGGCAGCGGTCACGAATTGGTGAAGCGAATTCGAGAAAAGCGCAGCGTGATGGCGATCGCCGTGAGCGGCTTCGGGATGGAGGAGGACGTGCGCAGAAGTCGCGATGCCGGTTTCTTCGATCACCTGACCAAGCCCGTCAGTCTCGACCGCCTCCAAGAGGCGATCGAACAGGCCCAGGCGCAGTTTAATTAAACCGCCGCGTCGGACTTCGTGGCCGCGCCAGAAGTTTCGGCGTCGTTCAACTTTCGGAAATGGAGCTGGCCCACGCGTCGCCCGTCCGTCTGCGAAATCGTGACCAGATAATTGTCGATCCGCACCTGTTCGCCCTGTTTCGGCAAGTGGCCGAGGAGATGCGTCACGTAACCGCCAATCGTGCTGACATCCGCGCTCTCCAATTCCAGCCCGGCAAGATCGCGCAGCTCGTAAAGACCAAGCGATCCATCGACCGAGAATTCGTCTTCGTTGATCTTTCGGAACTCGGCCTTCTCCGTATCGAATTCGTCCTGGATATCGCCCACGATTTCTTCGAGCACGTTTTCCAGCGTCACCATTCCGACCGTGCCGCCGTATTCGTCCACGACGATGGCCAGATGCGCGTGCCTGGTCAGGAAAAGGCTCAGCAGTTTTTCCAGCGACATCATTTCGGGAACGGGAATCAACTCGCGCTTGATGCGGAGCAAGTCGGGCTGCGGATCGCGCATCATCGGCATCAATTCTTTGATGTGAATGAGGCCCGCGGCGTTATCGAGATGTCCGCGGCAAAGCGGAAACCGGGTGTGACGCGATTCGAGCGCCTTCTTCACGTTCTCTTCGAAGCTCTCCTCGAGATCAAGAAAGACCACTTCGCCCCGCGGCGTCATGATGTCGCGGACCACGCGTTGCCGCAGATCGAGCGCATTGACGAGCAGATCGCGCCCCAGCTCGGATACCTCATCGGATTTTTCGCTCTCGTCGAGGATGAGGCGCAGTTCCTCCTCGCTATGGGCCAGCTCGGCGCCCGCGACTGGTTTGATGCGAAGCAATTTCTGCAGGAAAAAATTCGAAGACTTGTTCAACACCCAGATGGCGGGTTTGAAGAGAATGTAAAAAGCGCCCAGCGGCCGGGCGAGCAGCAGCGTGATCCGTAATGGGTTCCCGATGGCGAGATATTTCGGGGCCAACTCACCGAAAACGATGTGGAGAAAAGTGATCCCGATGAAGGCGAGCGTGATGGAGATGGTCGAAACGAGCGCGTGCGAATGGACATTCACCAGCGCGAAGGCCGGTTGCAGCATATGCGCCAGGAATTGCTCGCCCACCCAGCCGAGCGCGAGACTGGCCAGCGTAATGCCGAGTTGGGTGGCGGAAAGATATGCGTCGAGATGCGTGCGGATATGCTGGGCAAAAACAGCGCGAAGATTCCCCTCGGCCACGAGCGGATCGAGCTGGCTGCCGCGCACCTTAACGATGGCGAATTCGCACGCCACAAAGAAACCGTTCAGCACAACCAGCGCGAAGATCACGGCTAGCTTGCCCAGGATGATGGTGGGCGGATCCCACTGTTCGGAGATCGATTCGGCCAACGGAACGGCCGCAAGAAAAACAAAAGACAGAAGATTCATGAGACGGTTGCGCGCGGCGCACCCGAAAACCCGTCGAGCCGGATCCCTACCAGCTCGATTTGGTCACGCCCGGAATGAACCCGGCGGAAGCGAGCTCGCGGAACGTCAGGCGCGAAATCTTGAACCGGCGAATGAACGCGCGGCGGCGGCCGCTGACCTCGCAACGATTCACCACCCGGGTGGGGCTGGCATCGCGCGGCAGCTGCGACAAGCCGATGTAATCTTTCTTCGCCTTCAGCTCAGCGCGGAGCGCCGCGTATTTCTTCACGGTAGCGCGCTTGCGTTCGTTGCGATTTATCCAGGACGTTTTCGCCATAAGGGAACGCGGAACGTAGTCAGAGAGTAGCGAAATGCAAATCCTTTGTTGGGGCAACGCCGGGGAATGCCTCGCACAGAGGTCATCAAGGATCACAACGTCTTGATCCTTCCTAATTCGACGTTGGACGTTGGACGTTGGGCGTTGGACGTTTCCCCCTTCGCATGTTTCCACTGTTCGCAAAGACCTTCCCTCCCACCGCCGAGGTTCTGCAGTCCCTCCTCAACGAAAGCCTGCGCCAACTCTTCATCGTCACACGCGATCCAGTCAGCATGCGCGAAGTTTCCTACCCGCACCTGAAGGAGCTCAATGTCTCGCTCGATGGCGCTCAGCTTCGCGCCAATCCGCCACCGCTTCCTTCCCTTTCTGGCAAACCAATGCCGGCGCTCGATGTCGATCACCTCACGGTTAACGCATCGAGTCTTTCGATTGGTCCCGCCTCAGTCGACCTTTCGCTCTCCGCGCGTGCAGTGCAATTCGCCCAGAGCCGTGATTCCAACGACGAGATCGTTCTCTCGATCGAAAACGCGGCCGATGGCGCGGTGGAAATCTCCGCATCACAATCCGGCCTCGAAAAACTTATCGCCCAGGTCACCAAAACGGAAGCGGGCAAGCACGGTGTCACGATCGACGGCCTCCAATTGACCTTGCGTTCGAAAAGTTCCCGGTCGCTCGCGGCAGAAGTCCGTTTGTGCGCGAAAAAATTATTCCTCAACGCCTCGATCCGAATTACCGGCCAACTCGACCTCGACGAAGAACTGAACGCCAGGATCTCCGGCCTCAATTGCGCTGGCGATGGCGCTATCGCGACCATGGCGTGCGGCGTCCTCAAACCGCATCTGGAAAAAATCGATGGTCGGGAATTTCCCCTCATGTCATTACCGCTTGGCAAGATCCGTCTGCGCGATGTGCACCTCGCAGTCGGCGACAGACTCGCCATTACCGCCCAATTCGGCTCTGCGAGTTAGGCTGTCATCCCGAGGCTGGCGCAGCGCGCCGAGCGACCTCGCAGTCGCAGAGCCGATCAGCTTGCGCCTGCGCACCGTCGCTCGCACAGAGGACGTTGCTCTGGCGCAAGCAACCGGCAGAGTCAGTGTGAGGTCCCTCGGCGTGCTGCGCCAGCCTCGGGATGACCCGCTTTGCGCGCCTAGCTTCATAAAATCGGTTTCTTATTTCGCCGACGGAAGTATCTTCCGCGCGCTTCATCCCCCGGCACACCCGCATCCCATGATCATCAAAATCGGTTTCGAGATTGAATTCGAACTTCCCGGCCCAACGCCGATGATTTTGATGCTCTACGTCCATCCCTCACGCCAGGCCGATCTGCGCTCGGAGGAAAAAATCGTCGTCGAGCCAGACATTCCGCTCACCGATTTTACCGACCTCTACGGCAACCGTTGCGCGCGCGTCCTCGCGCCGGCCGGGAACGTGCGCTTCTCCCTCCAGGCCTTGATCGAAGACAGCGGCGAGCCGGACGAACAATGTCCCGACGCCATCCAACATCGCGTCGAAGATCTCCCACCCGACACCCTCCCCTTTCTTCTCACCAGCCGTTACTGCGAAGTCGACAAACTCTCCGACATCGCCTGGAAACTTTTCGGCGCGACCGCTCCCGGCTGGCCGCGGGTCCAGGCGATTTGCAGTTGGGTGCACAATCACATCACGTTTGGCTACCATTTCGCCGATCCCTCCAAGTCCGCCTTCGACGTTTATAACGATCCTCACGGCGTCTGCCGGGATTTCAGTCACCTCGCCGTCGCGTTCTGCCGGTGCATGAACATTCCTGCCCGTTACATCAGCGGTTACATGGGCGACATCGGCGTGCCGCTCGTCCTCCCGATGGATTTCAGCGGATGGTTCGAAGCATATCTGGGCGGACGCTGGTACAGCTTCGATGCCCGGCACAACATGAGGCGCATCGGCCGCATCGTGATGGCCGTCGGTCGCGACGCCGCCGACGTTGCCCTAACGACCAATTTCGGCAGCGCTACTCTCAAGAAATTCTTCATCATCAGCGACGAAATGCCGGCGCAGAAGTAATTGTCGCGCCAGAGGCAATGGAACGAGACGATCCAGCGTTTTCGGAAATTGTCCCGACCTCCGTCGGCTACGACCAGTGGGCGGCCATTTATGATCGCGACGCGAATCCGCTGCCCGCGTTGGAAGAACCATTGGTGGAGGAATTGCTCGGAGATGTCCGGGGTCTGGAAATTCTCGACCTTGGTTGCGGCACCGGCCGCCATTCCACTCGCATGGGTGCTGCCGGAGCGCGCGTCACCGCCCTGGATTTTTCACCAAAAATGTTGACGCAAGCGTGCGGAAAAGCGGGAGCAAACAACGTCCGCTTTCAGTTGCACGATCTCTTCCAACCATTGCCTTTCGCCGAGAAAAGTTTCGACCGCGTCTTGTGCGCATTGGTCGTGGATCACATCGAAGGCCTGGACAAATTATTCAACGAGATGCATCGCGTCTGCCGGCCGGCCGGCAACGTCGTTGTCTCCGGCATGCATCCGGCGATGCTGTTGCGCGGCGTTCAGGCGCGCTTTCGCCTTCCCGAGAGCGATCGGGAAATCCGGGTGGCCAGTTATCCGCATGAGATCAGCGATTACGTGATGGCCGCAGTTCGTGCTGGATTCGCCTTCGATCATTTCAGCGAGCATGTCGTGGACGAAAATCTGGCCGCGCGGCTCGAGCGCGCTCGAAAGTATCTGGGTTGGCCGATGCTCTTCTTGATGCGCCTGCTGCCGAAGCGCGTTTGAAAACTACTGCCGAGCCAACCGCCGGAACATCCAAATGCCGAGCCCGATAAAGAGGAAGTTCGGGAACCAGACGAGGAGCTCGGGATGCAGCTTGGCGTTCGCGCGGAGGGTATCGGCCACGATGATGAAGAGGAAATAGAACACGCCGATGACAAGGCTGGCCGCGAATCCGAAGGAGGTCTCACGGCGGTGAGCGGTGATCCCAAGCGGCACACCGACCAGAGCGAAGACGAGACACGCCATCGGGAAGGAAAATCGTTTGTTGATCTCGGTGCGGCTGGAGCTGCGCATTTTCGGATCGTCGTTCTTGAGCTGCTCGAGGAGCTGCTCAATCGAAAGCATCGACCGGCTCGCCCGCCGTTTTTCCTTATCGTAAAGTTCCTCCAGGCTGATCGGCAGCGTTCCTTCCGCGACGTTGATTCCGTCGCGCATCCGGCGGAGATCGTACGGCTCGACTTCATCGCGCTGTTGGTACCGCGCATTGTAGAGATGCATCAGGACGCGGCGGTTCGGTAAATCGGTCTCGAGCATCCCGGCGCGCGCGTGGGTCACCTTCATCGGCATCGACTCCTCGTTGGTTTCGAAAACCAAAATATTCTCCAGCTTGTTGCCCTCTTTCTTGCCAACGTAGATTTTGCGGCCGGGAAACTGGTCGATCACCTGGTCGCTCCCAAAAAGCGCCATCGGATTGCGCGTCGCGAGATTGAAAACCGAAGCGCGCATTTCTTCCTGCGCGGCGGGCGCCACCTGGACGTTGAGCCAAACGGAAGCCGCTGTGCAAACGAGCGCGATCCCGACCAGCGGGATGCAAATCCTCGCGATGCTCACTCCATTCGAACGCAGGGCGATCAACTCGTTGTCGGCCGAGAGCCGCCCGAAAACGAGGAGCACGGCGGTGAGAAGGCCCCAGGGGATGGTGAAGATGAGCGAGAACGGCAGGACGTAGGCGATGAAGCCGACGACGTATTCGACCGGCAAATCGTGATTGACGAGAAGCGGGAGGAGCCGGCGGAAAATATTTCCGAGAACGAGGACGAAGCTAAGCACAGCGATCGCGAAGAGAAGATTCACGATGAGCTGGCGGCCCACGTAGCGGTCGATCGTTTTCATCGCAGCGCTTTGTTAGTTCCGTTCCGGGAGCGTGGCAAGTGGTGTGACTCTTCGGTGCGCGAAGCCGCACCCAAGGAAGGGCGATTTCCAAATCGCCCCCAACGGCGGTTTGGAAACCGCCGCTCCTTGGTAGCTCAACGGCGCTCCTACTTATTCCAGCCCGGAATCGATTTGCTCAAGACTCCATCGCGCGCGGCCTCGGTCGCGGTGAGTTGCTTGTCGAGTTCCTGCAAAAGCGTGCGGTCGGTTTTGCGGACGGCGAAACCCATTTTCTCGAGCTCGATTCCGGGAACGATCTCCGGGGTGATATCGGTCAAGGCCAGGTCGGCCCCGATCGATTGCTTGAGCTCCATCGCCTTTTGCAACGCGTATGGCTTGTCGATCAATGCGCCATCGAGACGTTCCGCCAGCAGATCGGCCAGCATTCGATCGTAGGCGCCGCTGCCGCCGTACGGGACGAAACGCTCGGTGGCAGTATCGCCGAGAAGTTTGCGGGCAAATGTTTCGTTCGTCGTTTTCTCCGCCGCGCCCACTCGCCCGAGCACCAGTTTGCCATCGACGAACGGTTTGACCCCGGGCTTCGCGATCATCGTCTGCGGATACTGCAAGGTGGGCCGGGTAAAGAGCAGGCCGTAGGTTTTCTCGCGCTCCGGCGTGATTGAAATAGCGGACGCAATCAGGTCCACCGCACCGTCGCGCTCGAGCAGCCGAAAGAAATCTTCGCCCCAAATGCGCCGGGTGTAGGTGATGGTGGGTTTACCGGCGACGCCGTGCTCCGCGAGAATGTGCGCGCCGAGATCACGCAACAGATCGATTTCGTAGCCGGTCAATTCTGCGCCTTCCTGGCGGACGAAAAAGCCGTCGGGTTCCGCGGTGCCCACATGAATATTGTGTGTCGCGATGATCCGGTTCAGCGCGCTCGGGTAATAAGTAAACGTCTGCTCGGGACTCCAGCCGCCGAGTTTCTCCGGTTGATCCCGCGCCTGCCAGAGCGGCCGCACTTTCCAGCGCACTTTTCCCTCGAGGCCTTGCGGGACGATCGAGTTCCGCGCCGTTCGCTGGACGACCGGCGCTTTGCCGGCCGGCGTGAGTGACACATCGAAGGAAAGATTTTCTGGGGGCAGATCTTTGGTCGACCAGGAGAGAAGGATTGGTCCCACAATGGAAGCGCCCTCCGCCGGACTTTCGATTTTCACCGTTTCGCCCGGAGTTCCTTTGTGACCGAAAAACCACGCTCCGCCGACGATCGTCAGAATCGTGGCCAGCGCGATCGAAGCCCACAGCGCGATCGATCGTTTGGGCGGCTCTTCTTTTGTGACCTCGAGAGCCGGCGCGGTGCGGCGTTGCAGCGCCAGAATCGCCTCGGCCAACTCGCCGATGTGTTTTTCCAATGGCGGATTCATCGCGTCCAGCCAGTGACAACTGCTGATGAAATATTCGAGGTCCTTCGATGGGACGACGTTCTCGACGCGGAAGGGAATAATCGAGACGCCCTTGTGCACCGCGCGCTCGATCTCGCGCATCACCTGCGGCGATCCATTCGAGTGCTGCGAAAAAATCACCACCATCACGGCGCTGTCACCGATTGCTTCCACGATGGCTGAACTCCAGGTCCGTCCGGCCCCGACGTCGCGTGGCGCGATCCAACACCGGATCTTGTTTGCCTCCAGCGTGCCGCAGACTGCATCGGCGATTTTCTTATCTTCCGAGCAATAGCTGATAAATGCGTCGTACGGCATCGGCGGCGATCTTAGCCCGCGCGCTTGCGAGTTGGCAACCGGCCTTCGCTTTGGTCCCAGGCACAATTTGCTTTCGCGCGAACCGGCCTGGCCTTATTTCATCGCGATGCGGCCGCGCCTGATTTTCCTGCTCTGTCTCGCGCTTGGCATGATGATCGGAACCGGCGCCGCCGCCACCGCCCCACTGCGTCGCTCCCACCAGTGCATCGTCGTGGTGACGGACAACTGGAGTGCGACAACTGGCGTCCTGCGTGCGTTCGAACGCAACGAATCCGGCGACAGATGGAAACCGCGAGGCCCGGGCGTGCGGGTTGTGGTCGGAAAAAAAGGTCTCGCCTGGGGACTCGGCCTCGTCGCGCTGCAGGCACGCGGTGAGCCCATAAAGATTGAGGGCGACAACAAAGCGCCGGCCGGCATTTTTCGGCTTCGTTCGGCCTTTGGATACGCGCCGGGACATTCGGCGAATTGGGTGAGGCTGCCTTACCTCGCGCTCTCGAAACAGATCGAAGGCGTCGATGACTCGCGCTCGCGCTACTACAATCAGCTAGTCGATCGCTCCAAAGTCGCGCGCGTGGATTGGCGAACTTCCGAACAAATGTTGCGCAACGACGATCTCTACAAATGGGGAATCTTCGTCGAACACAATCGCGATGCGCGGCCGGGCGCCGGCTCCTGTATTTTTCTGCATGTTTGGAAAGGTCAAGCCGCGCCCACCGCCGGTTGCACCGCGATGCCGGAGAACGAGATCGTCAAATTGCTGCGCTGGCTCGATCCCGCGGCGCACCCGGTCCTCGTGCAAATGCCACGGTCAAGTTACCCGGCATTCCAATCGAAGTTCCACCTACCAAAAGAGCTTTAGCGTCACCTGCTGAGACTTGTCACTCGTCACTTGTCACTCGCCACTTCCCCAGCCTTTGCTTCGCCCGGAACTTTGCTACCATGAGGGCCGAATGAGCGAGATGTATGACGTGGCGATCATCGGCGGTGGGCCTGCGGGCAGCACCGCGGCCGCATTGCTTGCGCGCGCCGGCCGTCGCGTCGTAGTGCTCGAGCGCGATAAATTCCCTCGCTTTCATATCGGCGAATCACTTCTGCCCTTCAGCATGCAGGCGTTCACCCGGCTCGGATTGCATGAGAAATTCGCGCGGGCCGGTTTCATGGAAAAATTCGGCGGCGAAATGTACGGCGCCTGCAGCGAAGAGGGCGTAAAATTTTATTTCGAAGATGGCTTGGCTTCCCAGACCGATCGCTCCTATCAGGTGACGCGCGCCGATTTCGACAAACTCCTGCTCGACCATGCCGCGGAAAACGGCGCGGAGGTGCGCGAGGAAACCAGCGTCGATGACGTAAAGTTTTCAGACGAAGAGGTGATGCTGACGATCTCCCGGAAAGAGAACGGTGCGGCCAAACAAATCCGGGCGCGTTACGTCATCGATGCCGGCGGGCGCACTTCGCTTTTGAGTGCGCGCTTCAAGCTCAAGAAAAACTACGAGCATCTGCAAAAGATTTCGATCTTCGCGCACTACGATGGGATGGAACGCGCCGAAGGCCGCGACGGGACGCTCACTCGCATGGTGCGCGCGATTGACCGCTGGTTTTGGGTGATACCATTGAGCGCGACACGAACGAGCGTCGGTGTCGTCCTGGACGGCGCAGTCTTCAAGGAATCCGGCCTGAGCCCGGAAGATTTTCTCGAACAGGCGATCGCAGAACAGCCGCTTTTGACCCGGCGTATGAGCCAGGCGGAACGGGTGACGCCGGTGCGGACCGCGGCCGACTTTTCGTATCGAAGCACGCGGCTGACCGGCGATCGCTGGATGTTGGCGGGCGACGCCGCCGGATTCATCGATCCAGTTTTCAGCAGCGGGGTTTTTCTCGCCGTGCTCGCCGGCGAACAGGCCGCCGATGTTTTACACGAGCTGCTCGACCGTCCGGAGAAAACGCGGAAACTTTTCGCGCGCTACGAGCGCAACATCAACAAGGCGATGGACGTTTATCTCCGCTTCGTGGATGCCTGGTATTCGAAAGAATTCATCGAAGTCTTTTTGCATCCGCAGGATATTTTTCAGATTCCGCCGGCGGTAAACGCCGTCCTCGGCGGGAACGCCGGCACGAGTTTCGCGATCAAATGGCGGATGTGGATTTTTTATTCCATCGTCTGGCTGCAGCGCTACCTCCCGCTTTGTCCGCGGCGCACCCTCGTGCCACAAAAGGAAGTGGCGTCTGCGCCGGCCGAAGAACTGGAGGCTGTTTCGTAAAATGCGATCGCGTCCTGTTCGTCCAATCGCGATTCTGGCAATCCTCGCCTTTGCGTTCTCGGGTTGCGAAACGATCCGCCACCAGTTCGTGGGACCCGCGCGCGACTGGCAGGCGCGCAACGGTCAGCTTTTGTATCACGGCAAACGGACCACCTTGATCGGCGAAGTGCTCGTCCGTTTTTCGAAAGCGGGCGATTTCGAGCTGACCTTCACGAAGGGTCCCGGCGTGGCTTTGATCGAAATCCGGCAGGACGCGAATTTCTTCAGCGTGAAGGGCCCATTGGCGGGCGTCAGTTGGTCGGGGAGCATGGCCCACGCGCCGCCGCGGCTCCGCGGCTGGCTGCAACTGCGAGAAAAGCTCATGGCCTCGGGCGATAAGCCGATGGTTCGCCATTCCGCCGGCGACGAAACTTTTATTTTCCGCTTTTGACCCACGCGGGTTGAAACGCGAGCGTCGCGGCTGCGGTCCCGACTTATCCATGGCCCTTCATTCCACCATCGCGAATCTTGTCACCCAGCGGCGCACCGCAGTCTGGACGGCCGTGGCGTTGATCTGCGCGGGGTCGATCTACGTCCTCGTGACCCGAATGAAACTGGACACCGAAGTCCTCAATCTGCTCCCGAGCGGGTTCGAATCGGTCGAAGGCCTGAAAGTTTACAATCGCGATTTCGCGCAGGTGCGGGAACTGACCTTTGCGCTCGTCGCCCAGCCGGAGGACGTGGACAAGCTCGAGGAATTTGCGCCGCAATTCGCCAAACAATTACGCGCCCAACCGTGGTGCAAACGGGTCCTCTCCGGCGTTCCGATTGAATCTCCGGAAGGCGTTCGTGATCTCCAATCGATCGCCGTTCCGCTTGTCTTGAATCTCGAGCCGGCGGTTTTCGACGAGACGCTTTCGCTCTTGCAACCGGCGAAGATCGCTGAGCGGCTTCGCCGTTTGCACCAGGAGATAGAAGCAGGTTCGCCGCGGCCCCAGATCGAACTGGGGCTCGATCCTCTTGGCGTGATCGCTCCTGCCTTGAAGCCGTTTGCAAGCAACGCCGCCATCGAAGAAGATCAGCCGCTCACTTCGCCCGACCGCACCATGCGCGTTTTCCTGACGGTGACGAATCAGCCGGGGATCGGCGCGTTCGATTGTCAGAAACTGATGCGCGAAGTGAAAGCGTTCCAGCAAACCGCGCATGAAGGCTGGGATGGTGGTCCGCTCGAGATTTTGGTGACGGGCCGTTCGGCTTACGTCGCCGAAATTTCGCTCAGCATGCGGCACGACATCGTCATCACGCTGCTCGGATCGATCCTGCTCGTCAGCGGAGTTTTTTATGCCGGCTTTCGGCGCTGGCTGCCGTTGCTCGGGATGGGTCTTTCGCTATTGCTCTGCTGCCTCGTCGCGCTCGCCGCCGGCCTGCTCATTTTTCACCAGCTCAACATGGTGACGGTGGGATTCTGCGCGATCCTCATCGGCCTCGGCGTCGATTTCGCGATCCTCGTCTTCGGCCGTTATCAACAGGCGCGCGACGAGGGAACCAATCATGCCGGAGCGGTGAGCGAGTCGGTGAAGGGACTGGGCAAGGCCATTTTTTTCGGCGCGCTAACGACGGCGGTCGGATTCATGGCGCTGATGCTCGCGGGGTCGCAGGGTTTCACTCAGCTCGGCGTCCTGATCGCGCTCGGCATCGCCTTCGCGGGCATTTTCATGCTGACGGTTTTCTTCCTCTTCTTGCCGCGCAAGAGTCCGGCGGCGCGCAGCGATTGGATGTTCACGCTGGTTAAAAATTATGTCCGCTGGACCGTCACAAACCCCGCCAAGATGCTCTGGATCTCCTCGCCGATCCTTCTCGTTCTGGCGGCGATCGCACTTTCTCCGAGACCCGCCATCATCTTCGACGCCAGCACGCATTCGATGGAGCCGAAACGCAGCGATGCCGGCTACGCGCTGAAGACCATCATGGAAAAGATGCCGACGCGTTGGGAGCCGGTCATCGGGATGGTGAAGGCCGAGAACGCGCAGCAACTGCACGATTACTGGAAAAAAATCGAGCCGCGGTGGAGCGAGCTGCAGGCGGCCGGGAAAATCAAAAGCTTTTCCACTCCCGCGGCGCTGGCGTTGTCGCCGGAGCGATTGCAACGCAACCGGCAAAAATTGCAAACCGCGGATTTTCCAGCCAGCCGCGCCGCCCTCGAAGCGGCGATCGCAGCGGAGGGGTTTAGCCGCGAAACGTTCGAATCCGCATTCGCGGTTCTCAATCAATTGCAAAACGCGGCGTCGCCCGCGGCTCAACTTCCTGATTGGCGCGCGGCGTTGCCGCAATCGTCGGGCTGGTGGTTCCTGATCGACCGATATTTCGCGCACGATCCCCTGCTCACCACCGGGTTCGTCACCACGAACACGCCGGTCGCGACCCAGGAACAAAAAGAAATGCTCCATCGCGATCTGCCGGTGGCCGGAGTGCCCATGGTCCTTTCCGGCTGGAGTTTCACTCTGACCGATCTGGTCCCGTGGTCGCATCGGCAGTTGATTCTGATCAGCTCTCTGATGGCGCTCTTCGACGCGACGTTGCTCGCGCTCCTTTACCGCGACTGGCGTCTTTGGCTGATTCAAGTCGGGACGCTCGGCCTGGCGGTTTGCGCGATGATCGCGTCGATGAAACTGCTCGCGATTCCGCTCAACCTCCTCAACGTCCTGGCGTTTCGTCTCGTCCTCGCGATTGGAGTCGATTACGGCATTTACGTCCTGCTGGTCTGGCAAAAGGCGAGAAAACTCGATCACGACGTGGCCGGCGTCGTGAAGCCGGTAATTCTCGCAGGCCTGACGGCGATCTGCGGGTTCGGTTCGCTGGGCGCGGCGAACAATCCCACTCTCGCTGGTTTGGGATATGCGTGTGCGATCGGCTTGTTTTGGAGCCTGGCCGCGACGATCTTTTTCACTTTACCAGCGGCCGCTGCGGCTGAACCGAAGTCGTGGCGCGAAGAATCTTTGCGGGCACGCGTCAAAGAACCTGAAAATGTCTAACCACACTCATCGATCGCTCTTCCTCTCCCTTTTCCTCGTCCTCTTTCTATGCGTCCCCCTGCTCCACGCTGAGCCGCTTTCGCCCGCCGATCTTAAAGCACTCCTTGGCCGCATTCGCGAAAAGCGGGCAGCCGCTCCCCAGGTGCAGGCCGATTTTCAGGAAGAGAAAACGGTCCGCATGCTGAACAAACCGATCGTCAGCTCCGGAAAGATTTGGTTCCAAGCGCCGAATAAATTCCGGCGCGAAGCCAAGGGAAGCTCCCCCAGCATCACGGTGAGCAACGGCCAGCAGCTCTGGATTTATTATCCGAAATTTAATTCCGCCGAGCATTACTCGCTTGGCAAACGCTCCCCGCTTGACGCCGGGATCGCCGCCATCACCGCCAGCTTGAACCTCGAAAACGTGGAGGCGACCTATCACATCTCAGCCACGAAGGAAGCTGATGGGTTTCAATTGCAACTCCTGCCGCGCAATCCATCGATGAAACGATTTCTTCAGACATTCAGCATCAAGATAAACAACGAACTGCAGGTCGTTCGCACGGAGATGGTGCAGCCAAACGGCGATCGCATCGTCACCACTTACTCGAACGAAACTCGCGCGCCTATTCCGGCATCGATGTTTGAATTCACTCCGCCGGCGGGGACGGATGTCACGACGCCGCTGGGGAAATAGCTCTTTCTCCGCTCGACCCGCGCTCGCGGTGTTGTTACAACGCTTCGCATGCGGAGTTCCCCCAGAACGCTGGCGGCGATCTTTTGGTTCGCGGCCACGATCGGAAGCGGCGCTCCTTTAACGGCGCCGAATGACGCCGGCATCATTTCCCACATCTCGCGCGATCCGGTCGAATCACGAGCGCTGGCGGCGGTTGGCTACAGCAAACGCCTGCGGGCTCTCGAGATCGAATTCCGGAATGGCGCGATCTATCGCTATCTCGAAGTCTCGCCGCCCGTTTACGAAGCGCTCATGAATGCGCCGTCGAAAGCGCGGTTCTATGACGAAAATATTCGAGGGAAATTTCGATGGTTGCACGTGAGACCACGGGCCGGGTGAAAAAGCATGCGGCAAAACGCGTTCGGCGGGAGATTTTTGTTCTGACGCCGGAGGAAAAGAGGACGCTTTGTTTTGTTCTCGCTGCCTTCCTTCTGGGGTTGGCCACCACGCGTTACCGCGCCGCGCATCCGCCTTCATCGCCGAAAACGGAAACCAGTTCTCGCGTGAATCCATCCCTGCATCCCGTGCGAACGCGAGCGAAGTGAGTTATCTCGGCGGCGTAGCGCGCCACCCCTGCCATTTTTGGGAAAGACAGACGGTCGCCTCCCGTTGTATAAATGTTCCGCACTAGCGGCGGCCGCTGCCAATTCTTATGTCTCTCATTTTCGAACGCGTTCTCACGGACGGCATCGCCGCCATCTCTTACCTCATCGGGGATGATGAAGAAGGCATCGCGGCCGTGATCGATCCGCGGCCTGATGTCGAAATCTATCTGGAGCTGGCGCGAAAGAACGGCGTCTCCATCACCCACATTTTCGAAACGCATATTCACGCCGATCTCGTCAGCGGCTCACGCGAGCTCGCGGACCGGACGGGCTCGGCAAAAATTTACGCGAGCGGTGAAGCCGGCGCTGAATACGGCTTCGATCGCGAATCGGTCAAAGACGGGGACGAATTCAAATTCGGCTCGCTCGTGTTGACCGCGCGGCACACACCCGGACACACGCCCGAACACGTGAGCTACGTCGCCGCAGAGGACGACCATCCGGAATCGCCGTGGGGAGTTTTCACGGGCGACTCGCTCTTCGTCAATTCGGCCGGCCGCCCCGATCTCCTCGGCCGCGATGCGGACAAACTCGCGTCTCAACTCTTCGACACGCTCTGGAATTTCTACGGCAAACTCCATGACGGCGTGATCATTTATCCATCGCACGGAAGCGGCTCGCCCTGCGGCGCCGAGATTGGCGAGCGGCTCGAGAGTACGATGGGTTATGAGAAGCGGTTCAATCCGTACTACCAGCGGAATGAACGCCAGACCTTTGTCGATTACGCGCTTTCCACGGCGCCGCCGGAGCCGACGTATTACAAGCGAATGAAGAAGGTGAACGCCGCGGGGCCGGAGGTGCTTGGTCGGCTGCCCATCATTCCCGCTATCGCGCCCACAGCTTTTAAACAACTCGTCGACGAAAAACAATCGCAGCTCGTCGATACGCGTTCGATGCTCGCGTTTGGCGGCGGGCATATCGAAGGCGCGCTCAACATTGCCGCTTCCCCCATTCTCTCGATCTGGGCGGGATGGCTGCTCGATCCGGAAAAATCGATTCTTCTGGTGTTTGAAAACGACAGTGATGCCGAAAAAGTGTCACAGCTATTTGTGCGCACGGGTTACACGAAATTCGCCGGCTATCTGGTCGGCGGAATGAGGGCATGGCAGAACGCCGGTTATCCGCTGCGCGAGGTGCCGCAGATGACCGTTCACGAATTGCAGGCGTCGCGAGATGGTTTGCAGCTCGTTGATGTTCGCGCACCGGCGGAATGGAAGAACGGCCGCATCCCCGGCGCGACTCACATCTTCCTGCCCCAACTGCAAAAACGTTCCGGCGAACTGGACCGCGAGCGGCCCGTTCTTGTTTATTGCGCGACTGGATATCGCGCCAGTCTCGCCGCAAGCCTCCTGCAGCAAGAGGGCTTCTCCGACGTTCGCAATTTGCCCGGCAGTTTCCACGCCTGGAAAGCAGCCAAATACCCGATCGAGAAATAAACGTCTAGAGGTTGACGATCGAGGGTGAAACCCGCTTTTCGTAGGGCATTAATTGCCCGCAGATGATTTACACCGGGAAGTTTCGGCATTACTCAGCCGTCACAACTTCCATCTCTCGGATTTCGCAATGAGTGTCCGGTTGACCGTAAAGCTCGACATAACCTTGAATTGCATCCTGAATGTTTTCGAGAGCCTCGTCGACATTCGCACCCTGCGAATGACAACCTGGCAACTCAGGACAACTGACCGAAACACCTTCGTCATGGGCCAGCAGAGTGACATGAAATTTCCGCTTCACGTGATTTCAACGTACGCAGCGCGTGCGAGACAGTCAACGATTGGGCGTTCTAGAACGACCGCCTAGGAATTTTATGAGTTCTCCGACTGACAATCCTCCCTCTTTCGGCGGCCTGATCGTGCGCGAGCAGGAACCGCTCAATCTCGAGATGCCTTTCTCGAGCTTGAGCAGCTTCACCACGCCTAACGAGTCGTTCTACGTGCGCTGCCACTTTCCGGTTCCGAAAATCGCGGCCGCGGATTGGCGCTTGAAGATTGAAGGCGAAGTCGATGCGCCTTACGAGCTGACTTATGACGAGCTGCTCGCGATGGAGTCTCGCACGATCGCGGCCACGCTCGAATGCGCCGGCAATAATCGCCTTTTCCTGGAACCGAAAGTGAAGGGCGTGCAGTGGGGACTCGGCGCTGTCGGGAATGCGTCGTGGACCGGCATTCCACTCTCTGCGCTGCTCGATCGGGCCAAGGTAAAAGGTGGTGCGATCGAAGTGATCCTGGAAGGCGCTGACGAAGGAGAGGTCGATAAAGCCCCAAGGCCCGCCGGCAAGATTTCGTTTTGCCGGAGTCTTCCGCTGGGCAAGGCGCGCACAGATGTCCTGCTCGCTTATGAAATGAATGGAGAAAAACTCTCGGCCGCTCATGGCTTTCCGTTGCGCGCGATCGTGCCCGGCTGGTACGCGATGGCTTCGGTGAAATGGCTGCGCCGAATCATCATCACCAGCAAACCATTCAACGGTTTCTATCAGTCACTCGATTACACTTACTGGGACCGCAGCGGCCCGCTGCCTTCGCTTGCCCCTTTGGCGGAACAGCAAACCAAAGCGGAGATCGCGCGTCCGGAAAACGGCGAGGTGATTCCCGCGGGCTCCACTTACCGCGTTTACGGCGCCGCGTGGAGCGGTGAAGCTGAAATAACCAAGGTCGAGATCAGCGCCGATTCGGGAGTAAGCTGGCGTGAAGCGAAACTTCTGGGCGGGGCGGCGAAAAACGCGTGGCGTTTATGGGAATATCAATGGCAAACACCAGCGCAGGCCGGCCGGCAAACGCTTTTCGCTCGCGCGACCGATTCACGCGGCCAGGTCCAACCGTCCGAGCGCAGCGGCGACCGCGGCACCTACATGATCGATCATCTCTTGCCGGCCGAAGTGGAAGTGGGTTGATTCGCGCCTCTGGCGAAATTTCGTTTTCGGTGGAAGCTGGGTCATGCCCTTGCTGAGCTTGACCTCTTCGAGAAGGTCGAAGCCGCGCTTTTTGGCCGGGGTGATTCTGCTTCTAGGAATCTCCGTCGCTTCGGGCCAGACCCCCCAACCACTCCCGAGCGTGGAGCTCGAACGATACGAGGACCCGCCCGTATTTATTTTTAGGACGGATGTTTCACCAGGAATGATCTCGCGCCATGACGTTTTCAGCAGTTATCAGGCGAATGTCGATGCGAGTGGCCAGAACATTACCGGCGACGCCGCGAACGAGCCATCGATCGCCGTCGATCCGACCAACCCCAACAAGATGACAATCGGCTGGAGGCAATTCGACAGCGTTTTCTCCAACTTTCGTCAGGCCGGATGGGGATACACCAGCGACGGCGGCGTGTCGTGGAGCTTCCCGGGCAGGCTCGAAAATAACGTCTTCCGCAGCGATCCGGTTTTGGCCTCAGATGACACCGGACGCTTTTTTTATCTCAGCCTGCTCACGAATTTTTTTGACGATATGTGGCGCTCGCTCAACGGCGGCCAATCCTGGAGCCGGCTGGCGCCAGCGACGGGTGGCGACAAGCAATGGTTCACGATCGATAACACGAACAGCAGCGGACACGGGTTCCAGTACCAGTCCTGGAGCGAAGCAGCCAATAATTACGGCACCCGGCAATTCACCCGTTCCATCGATGGCGGCTTCACCTGGATGAATCCGATCAACATTCCCAACTTTCCCCAGTGGGGCACACTCGACGTGGATACGAGTGGCAATCTTTTTATTGGCGGCATCAATGCCAATACGAGTCAGACCTGGTGTGTACGCTCGAGTAATGCGAAGAACGGCGGCGTAATCCCGAGCTTCGACCAAGTCACGGCGGTCAACCTTGGGGGCTTCGTGTCCGGCGGCGCGCCCATAAATCCGGTGGGAATACTGGGTCAGGTTTTTCTGGCAGTGGATCGTTCGGGCAGCAGCACTAATAACAACATTTACATTCTTGCGAGCGTGAGGCCGTTCGGCTTCAACACCGGGAGCGACGTGATGTTCGTGCGCAGCACCAACGCCGGCCAAAGTTTCAGCGCTCCCCGCCGGATCAACGACGACGCGATCAATCACAACAAATGGCATTGGTTCGGCACCCTGTCTGTCGCGCCTAATGGACGGATCGACGTCGTATGGCTGGACTCGCGCAACGCCGCGAACGATACCGATTCGCAGCTCTTCTATTCCTACAGCCGGGACGGGGGCGCCACCTGGTCGTCGAACGTCGCGGTAAGCGAACCATTCAATCCCTTCATCGGTTATCCGGACCAGAACAAGATGGGGGACTACATCACGATCGTTTCCGACAATGGCGGCGGCAACGTCGCCTACACTGCCACCTTTAATGGCGAAGAAGACATCTATTATGCCCGGGTTACTCCACCCTCGCTCAAGCTGCTCAATATCTCCACGCGCGTCCGGGTTCTGACCGAGGAAAAGGTGCTCATTGCCGGCTTCATCATCACGGGTCCGGATTCGAAACAAGTCATCATTCGCGGGATTGGTCCTTCGCTCAGTAATGTGGGCGTCACCTTGTCCGATCCCACGTTGGAACTGCATCAGGGCAACACAATCCTGGCCGTGAACGACAACTGGAAAACCAGATCCGATGGGACCAGCCAGCAGGCAGAGATCGAGGCCACCAAACTCGCGCCAAAGAATGAGGCCGAATCCGCCATTGTGGTGACTCTAAGTCCCGGGGCTTACACCGCCATTCTCTCGGGCGAGAGTGGCGGAACCGGCGTGGGCGTAGTGGAAGTCTATGATCTCGCGGAAAGCGCAAACTCCCAGTTGGCAAACATCAGCTCCCGCGGATTCGTCGATACAGACGATAATGCCTTGTTCGGTGGTTTGATTGCGAGCGGAGCCAACGGCAGCGGATACGCCCGAGTGCTCGTCCGCGCTCGCGGGCCGTCGCTGACCGGTTTGGGCATCCAGGATGCGCTGCAAGATCCGACCCTTGAGTTGCACGACGGAAACGGAGCCATCACGGCGACCAATGATAACTGGAAAATCAACGATCAAACTCAGCAACCACAGGAAGCCGAAGTGCGGGCGACCACGCTCATGCCTACAGACGACCGCGAACCGACCATAATGGCAACGTTACCGCCCGGTCCCGGCACAGCGATCGTGCGGGGGAAGAACAACAGCACCGGGGTCGCGACTGTGGAAGTTTACAACCTCCAATAAGGATTCGTTAGGCTGGGCGCCGCGCTCCCGCTCTTTTCTCCCAGCCCCGGACCGGTCCTTCGACGATCCGAAAGAGCGGATGCGCTTTTGGGCACGCAAGACTTCGGCATTCCCGGTAGAGTCGGGGTGCCCGCGCGCGCAGTTTCCGTTTCAAGTGTCGCCATTCAAAGAGGAGTTGGCCGCGCGTCTCGACAAGCTTCCCGGCGAATCGTGGTTCGGAGATCTTGGCGAGATCAAAACTGTACCCGCGCCGGCCTGCTTCCTTCGCGAGGACGGCGAGATAGGCCGCGATTACCTCTACCGGCTGCGGCTCGGCCTGAAAACGCGCGAGCTGAGGATGACGGGTGTAGCCACGCGTCTCGCCGCGCAAAACATTTTGCGCCAGCAATCCCTCGCGCCACGCAGCGACCAACCCCTGCGCGTCGAGATAACGTGGATGAATCGTCCAGAGCCGCATCGCAGAGACTACGTCTCTTTGAAAAGCTGGACCATTTCCGCGGGGAATAATGGTGTCGCGCCGTTATGCGATGCGACAAAGGCGCCAAGCCGACACGCGTTTTCCAAAACTTTGCGCGTGTCGGTACCGCGAGTGAGTCCTACCATCAGACCCGCCATGAAGGCATCGCCGGCGCCGACTGTATCTTTCACGACAACTTTCGGGGCCGGCGCGGTGATGAGATTTCCGCGATCCCACATGGCAGCGCCTTCTTCGGCCATCGTGACGCAAATGTGTGATGCGTTCGTCGCTTCCGCGATCGTGGAGCAAGCGGCGGCGATTGCATCAAGGCTGCGAGGCGTGTCGGGGACCAGATCGCCGGTTCGCAACCAATGGGCGAGCTGGCCGACTTCGCCATCATTGAGTTTTAGGACGTCCGCTCGCTTCGCGAGTTCCATAACCAGCGGCGGATCGGCGAAGGGTGGACGCAAATTCACATCGAAGAATTTGAACGGCCCCTTCACCTCCAGCAGCCGAGCCAGTTGATCCAAGTTGTAAGGCGAACGCCCGGCCAGCGAGCCGTAGATCAAAGCCCGTGATTTTGAAACGCCTTCGAGCGCTTCCGCTGGAACTCTGATCTCATCCCAAGCCGCCGGCTGCACCAGTTCGTAGGTCGCGTTGCCGTTCGCGTCCACCGTCACGAGCACGGTACCCGTGCCCAAACCGATTCGGGCGCGCGTGATAAACTGCGTGTTCACTTTTTTATCCCGGGCCACCTTCAGAATCTCGTCGCCTAACGAGTCCTGGCCGATGCAGGAGATGAGAGAGGCCGAGACGCCGATTTGGGCGAGGTGCGCGGTGACGTTGAAGGGAGCGCCACCCGCGTGCCGACCGGACGGCAGACAATCCCAGAGGATCTCGCCGAACGCGTAAAAGTCGGTGTCCATCAGGTTTCCGGTTCGTAAATGAAGATCAAGTCCTGATCCATTCCTTTCGGGTCGATGGAACGCTCGAACACGAGGAGATTCTCTGTCCCGATCAGGCAATGCTCCATGCCCGGCTTCAGGTGAAACTTTGCGCCGGGCTTGAGTAGTTCGACGGTCAGCGCCCGCTCTTTAGGCCGCCGCCACAGAATGAGCCCCGCGCCTTCTTTTACTTCAAGGCGCTCGTCTTTTTGCTGGTGCATTTCGAGCCCGAGATATCCGCCTTCGCGAATAACAAGGAACTTCTCCACGCGCGGATGTTCATGGAGCGTAATCACGACACCGCCCCACCCCGTCTTGATCACTCCCTGGCCCCGGCACTCGATCGCCTCGAGCAACTTTTCGAATTGCGCTGACGTTTCACCGACCCGCTTGCGAAAGTGGCCGGTCCAGATTCGGCACACTTCACGACAATAACGGTTGAAGGTCTCGTCGGAATCGATCGGAGAAAACGCATCGAGCGCCGCGCCGATCTCCGCAAAGCGTGGATCGCTTGCGAGTTTCCCGTGATTCAATTCAAAGGCCGCACTCACCATTGTCCATTCCGCATTCGGCATTCGCCATTTTCCTAGTGTCCTCCCGTGGTCGACACGCCGTGCATGCTCTCGGCGCCGCTAAGCTTTGGCCACAAGAATCCGTAGGTGGCCACGACGGCGAAGCAGAGCATCGGAACGATAAAGCCGCGCGAGAGATCGTATTTGTCGCCCACCGATCCCATCACCTTTGGTAAAATGGCGCCGCCCATGATCGCCATGACGATGAACGACGACGCTTTCTTCGCTTTCTCGCCGAGACCGAAAATGCCGAGCGCAAAAATGGTCGGGAACATGATCGACATGAAAAAGTAAGTCAGGAAAAGCGAGACTACCGAGATCCAGCCTAATTTCAGGAAGATCAGGATGCACGTCACAACACTGAGCGCGGAATAAAGTCCGAGGACAGAATGGGCCGCGAATTTCTTCAGGATCGCGGAGCCGGTAAAACGGCCGATCAGGAAACAGAGAAAGCCTAACGAAGCCAGATTGGACGCCGCCTTGTTGCTGAAACCGAGCGCGCCGTTCGCGTGCGTTTCGAACCAGCCGCCGAACCAACCGGAGCCGCTGCTCGGCGCATTCCACGAAGAGGGAATCGGCGGCACCTGCGACGTCATGTAGTTAATGAAGAAGCTGAAGATGCCGGCTTGCGCGGCGACGTAGACAAATTGCGCGACCACCGCCATGACGAAATGCGGATGCGTCCAGATCGAGTGCGAGATGTTCGGCGTGGCATCGTCGCAGTGATAATCGTCCTCCATCTTGATCTCGGGGACGTTGGAAAAATAAAAGATAATCGCCAGAACGATGACGATCACGCCGATGGCCGCGTACGGAATCCAGAGGTTCGCGCTGCCGGTGCTTTCTCCCGCCGCGTTCTTGGAATAGAAGAAGAGCCCGCCGGCGACCGGACCGAGAAGGAGCCCGATGCCGTTGCATGATTGCGCGAGATTGATGCGCGTCGCCGCGTATTGGATCGGGCCGAGGACCGTGGTGTAAGGATTCGCGATCGTCTCGAGAAAGGTGAGGCCGGCGGCGATTACACAAACGCCGAGGAGAAACGCCCAGAAGGAAGCGATGTGCGTAGCCGGGATAAACCAGAAGCCGCCGACGGCCACCATGAGCAGACCGGTGATGATGCCTCCTTTGTAACCGAGCCTCGTCGCGAGCCATCCGGCCGGAAGCGCCATCAGAAAATAGCCGAGGTAATGCGCAAACTGGACCCAGGCCGATTGCGCGAGGCTCAAATGCAGCTCCTCCTGAAAATGCTTGTCCATCACGTCGATCATCCCATTGCAAAATCCCCAAAGCGCGAAGAGCAGGATGAGAAGCGAAAAAACGAAGAAGACGTTCCGGCCGTCATCCAAAACGAACATGCTTCGTTTTGGCGCCAACCGCGGGTCGAGCGGCAGAGGATGATGCTCGGAAGACGAAGTGTTCATAGCGTGATGTCCCGGTTCTAAAACGTGAAGCCCATCTGGGCTCCGATTACCAGCGCATTGGGAATGTCCCCTGTCCCGCCAGGATCGATAACATATTGGATGTCGGGTTGGAAGTAACTCCAGGGCGTGAGCTGAAAGCGATGGGCGATCTCGATCACCTTTTCTGATTTGGCCAGGTGGCCGCCGGGCTTGCGGACACTGCGCGCATAATCGCGGCTCAGGTCGCCGTAAATGAAATGGAGCATCGTGTGATCGCGATCACGACCAGGAAAAAGACCTTTGTAGTTGAGCCCGGCGTTGACCTGGAATGGCACGATCGAGATCTCAGTCTGCGGATAATAACCGGACGCGACAAACACAGTCAGCCCCTGATCGCTTCCCGGCGCTTCCTGATAAACCATCTGGTCGGCGTGCACGTAGAAGCCGTAGGAGTGGTCTTCAAAGCCACCGCCAAATCGAGGATAGAAATCCCATTCCGAATAGGTGAAACCGATCCAGTAGTGACCCGGCAATCCCTTCATCGTTGTTGATGCCGGCGCTTTGTTGTCCGCGGACATTGAATAAACCGGTTGCTTCCAGAACTGCGGCGACCAACCGACCTGAACAATCGCCGTGTACCCATCTTCACCTTCGATGCCCCAGTTCAATCCGTTGTCGTCGTTCTCAAACATGCGCGCCGACGTTTGGAATACGCCGAGCTTCGCGTTGAACTCCGGGGTTGGATCATACAGCAACACCGCGGCCCACACCGCGAAGGGATAGGCGGAAAAGCGCGTGTCGAAGAGAACGTTGCGGATGTCGCCGTCGATGCCGTTGTTCACCGAATAGCCGTAAAGCGGCGAGCCGTTGAAATCGTCCGAGGCGGAGAAGCGGCCGAGTTTCGCCGTCAATTTTTTGTCCGCGAACTTCTGCTGTAAGTAAACCTGGTAAAGGAACGGCCGCTGACCGCCGACCGACTGCTGCGTGGAGAAAATGCTGCCGACGTATTTCGTGGTGAGATCGTCGCCGTTGCGATTGATTCCGCTCACGACAAACAGGCCACCCTTCCAGTTCACCAATTTTTCCAGATCGAACTTAAAGCCGAGCCAGGCGTCATCGACATAGGTGGCGTGGCCCGGATGGATCCCGCCTGAGACATTGCCGTTGTAAATGCTGTTGTAGAATCCAAACACCTCGATTCCGGACGCGAACAACCGCTCGCGATATCCGCCCCAATCGCCGCTGATGTGATCGGCGCTCGTGAAGCCACGCGACTGAACAGCAGGCTGGTCCTGGACCGGGATCAACGAGCGGTTTGTGCGAGAAAGCGGCACCGCGTCCTGCGCGACGGCCGCGCCCGCCGAAGCGACCGCGCAAATTACGAACAAGGGGAATTTATTCATGAGCACTCAGGGCGCCGCTTGCATCCCTACATCAATCGCGCGCCGGCCCGCCAAACGTTTGCCTAACTTTATCGCGGGCAATTCGATCGCATAGAAAACCGCCGCGCTCACCGCGACGGTGACCAGCAGTGTAGGAATCAGGTAAACCACGGGGGGCCATCCGCGCAGCGCCGCGTTCGCTTCCAGCGCGAGGCAGGAGATTAACGGAACCATCACAACGAGATGAAAGAGGTAGATCGAATAACTGATCCGTCCCAGCCACGCGAAGGGGCGATTCCGCACTCGAAGCCATCCCACCCAAATGCAAAACAGAAGGGGCGCCACCACATAGGAAGAGAACCATGTCCGGGTCGGGTGAATCAAGAACCGGAATTGGCGCGACCCGCCGATCAGGACAATCACCAGCGTGAGGGCAGCGAGCATCCAAACTTTCCGGTTCCGCCGGACTGATTCGCGAAACCCTTTGGTCTCGTCGTAAACGATCCGGAAATAAGCGCCCCAGAACATGATTCCCAGATGGCGCGGCAGATTTTTCCATGAAGCCGAGATATCGTCGCCGATCGCGCCGAGTTGCTTCGCGCCTTTGACCGCGAGCCAGGCCAGCGAAAACGCTACGACCAATCCGGCGAGGATTCGCGCGTTGTCGAGCCAATGAAGCCGCCAGATCAGCCAGCACGAAATGTAGAAGACGAGTTCCGTTCCGAGCGTCCAGTAAAGTCCCATGATTGGGGGTTGCCCAAAAAGATCGGGCACCATCGTGACGTTCGCGGCGACCAGCGCCGACGTGATTGCCCAACCTTGCCACCACCAGATGAAAACCAATCCCGCCACCACCGAAACCCAGTACGCCGGATACAAACGAAAGAATCGCGTGATGACAAAGCGCCGGCCGGTTCCTTCGCGCGGCCCGCGCAACGTCCCGTAGATGACGAATCCGCTGATCGCGAAAAACAAAACCACGCCGGTTATTCCGAACTCAAAATAGCGCGTCCAAGTTTTTCCGGCCACGTCCTGACTTTGGCGCGCGAACGGAAGAAATCCTTCCCAAATATGCGCGCAAGCGACCATCAACGCCGCGACGGCTCGCAAGCTATCGATGTGCGCGAGCCGATCGGCGGGACGTGGACTCACTCAACGTTTCCCAGTTAAGCCGAGGACTTTCATCGCGGCATTATGACCGGGAATGCCGCTGACCGCTCCACCGCGATGCGCGCTTGAGCCGCACAAGAACACGCCGTCGAATTCTGTCTCGACGCCCCACGTGCCGGTTTGTTCCTTGGTTGCCGCGAAAGGAAACGTTGGTGCGTCCTGGAAAATGTTGCCGTGAAAGAGGCCGAGCGCCTCCTCGATGTCCACCGGACTTTTGCTTTCGATGCAGAGTTCGCCATTGCGCGCAACGGCGAGACAATCTTCCAGCGGCTCGGACAGCCATTCGTTCATGCTCTCAAAGAATTTCTTCTCGGCAGCGCGGCGCATCGCGGAGTTGTCCTGCGCAAATAAACGCCAGGGCGTATCGATCCCGAAGAGTGTCATCGTGTGAAAGCCCTGCGCGCGCAGCTCTGGCGCGAGAATGCTGTCGTCGGTGAGCGTGTGACAATAGACTTCGCACGGCAACTTGTCCGGCAAGCGCCCTTGCGCTGCCTGCTCATAGCTCACCTTCATTTCGTCGTAGCCTTCGGAGCTATGGAACGTGCCGCAAAATGCCTCGGCGGCGGGATACCGGTTCGCTTTCAGTTTCGGCAGACGGCGCAGGAGCATGTTGATCTTGAATACGGAACCTTCGTCGGTCGCGTCGGGCTGATAGGGTTGACCAACATACTTCGCGAGAATGTTGCGGCCGAAGTTTACGAGAAGAAATCGCGCATCAACTGACTGCCGCTTTCCGTCCACCTCAAATTCGACGCCGCGTTTCTTTCCATTCACATTCAGCGCGCAAAGTTCCACATTCGTCAGGAACTCAGCGCCGCTTTTCCGCGCCGTCTCTTCCAGCTCGCGGGCTACCGCGCCCATCCCGCCAACAGGAACCTTCCACTCGCCGGTCTTGTTGCCGATGAGGTGATAAAGGAAACAGCGATTCTGCAGGAGCGTCTCATCATCAGGATGGGTGAAGACGCCGATCTTCGCATCTGTAAAAACGAGGCCGCGGACCAAATCGTTTTGCAAATACCGCTCGATCGCGCGCCCGAGCGGTTCTTCCGCGAGACTGCGCCAGGCTTCGCGCGAGACATCATCGATTTCGAACCGGCGCTTGAACTCCTCTTTTGCGATCAGCGGTTCGAGCATCGAATCCCAGGCACGTTCGGCGAAGGCGCGCGAGAGATTATAGAAGCGTTTCATCTGTTCGTGCTCCGTCCGATTTCCGGTGAGCTCGAACATTGATTGCGCGCTCTTCTCGTCCGAGACATTGCTCAAGAGCAAGCCATCATGCCGGCCGTCTTTGACGCAAGGAGTGAACGAGCCGGTCGCTCGACGGCGTAATTCAAGATTCAATCCGAGATCGCGAATGATCTTCTCGGGGAAAAGGCTGACGAGGTACGAGTAGCGAGACAAACGTGCTTCATAATCGGGAAATACTTTCTGCGAAGTGGTGGCGCCTCCGATGTAATCATTCTTCTCCAGCAACAGGACGCTTAACCCTGCGCGCGTCAGATAACTCGCCGCGACGAGCCCATTATGTCCCGCGCCAAGAATGACGACATCGTAGCTCGGCTTCATATGATCCGGCGACCATGACCAAAAACGCAGCGCTCAGCAAGACCACGCGAATCGGCATAGCGAAGAGACAGGAAAATGATTCGGCTCCCACGTGAAGTTCTGCGAAAGTTGCGGGATGCGAGTGTTGATCGCCGACGACCAGAAGAGCGTGGGAACATCGCTGGCCGAGCTGGTGCGGCTTTGCCACCATGAGGTGGTGGAAGTGGTCGGCTCCGGCTTGGAAGCGATCCAGGCTTACGGCCGCCATCTGCCCGACGTAGTGCTGATGGATTACCAAATGCCGAAGCTCAACGGCGGCACGGCGTGCCGTAACATCATCGCGAAGTATCCCGGCGCGCGCGTCATTCTCGTCTCCGGTTGGCCGAAGGAAATCGCCGGGTCGGGCGCGCTCGCCCTTCTAATAAAACCGGTGAAGCTGGATCAACTCTACGCTGCTCTTTACGACGCGGCCGAGCCGCGCAGCTCGGCTCAAGCAGACTCATCAAGCTAGGCGGATGCTCGTCCCCTACCGCGGCGGTCCGCTCATCGAGTTATACGACGATTGGTCCATCCCATTCGAGTCACGTGTTCGGTCCAGCACCGTCGTGTCTACTTGCGAGTTCCTCTTGTCCGAGGTCCTGCTGGTTGACACCGTTTCCCGCTGGGCCGCACAGCCTCCGAACCACAATAACAATGCGGCGGCAAGACCGAGTCCTATCGACTTCACGGCTTGGTTCTATCTCTAACGCGCTTTCGACGCAAGTCCGGACCGCGCTGCTGGAGATTCTTCGAACCAACTACCTCACAGATATTTCTCCGGAATCGGATCCGCAGCGCTCTCGTGCTGCCAGTAGATGTTCACGATCCACCAGCGCTTGCCATCGTGGAATAACTGGATGCTATTGATCCCGCGCATGAACGGCTCGGGATCGTCCGGAGCGTGCCGCGATTCGTACGTGCTCCAGACGTGCGCGATTTGACCGACCTGTTCCGTCCGCCGCGCAATCTCGGTTTCGTAGAATCCGTTTTCCTGAAAGTACGGTTCGACTCTTGCGATGTAAGCATCCACGTCGAGAAACTGCGGCGCGAGTTCCACCTCAGCGTCGCCCGCTTTCATCGCTGTCGGAATCAAACGCGCATCGGACAGGAACAACGAACGTTCCCGTTCCCAATCGCGTTTCTTCCCGGCGGATCCGGAGATCGCATCATAGGCGGCTGTGATGATCGCATCAATCGAAGAGAGGTCGTCCGAGTCCATGCGAGAGAATATCACACTACATGACTGCGTCCCGGCCAGCTGCCGAGACGAGCTTCCCTACTTCGACATTGGACGTTGGGCGTTGGACGTTGGACGTTCGCTTTCCAAATGAAGTTTCTCCTGACCAACGATGATGGCATTGATGCTGCCGGCCTCGACGCATTGGTGAGCGCGGCTCGAACGCTTGGCGATCCAGTCGTCGTCGCACCGGCAGGGCCGCAGTCGGGGGTGAGTCACCGTGTGACCTGGCAGGAAGGAGTCCGCATCGAGCCGCGCGGCGAGAACCGGTTCGCGATTCACGGGACGCCGGCAGATTGCACTCGCCTCGGCCTGCTCAAACTTGTTCCGGACGCGAAGTGGGTCCTGAGCGGGATCAATCACGGCGCGAATCTCGGAGCGGACATGCACTACTCCGGCACGGTGGCCGCGGTGCGCGAAGCGGTGCTGCATGGCTGGCCCGGCATCGCGGTATCGCACTATCGCAAGAAAGGCATCGAGTTCGATTGGGCGCGCGCAGCGCAGTGGGTCGCGCCCATTCTAGCCGACCTGTTAGCGAAACCGATCGAGGCCGGCTTGTTTTACAACGTGAACCTGCCGAACCTTCCCGCCGATGCTGCGCAACCGGAAGTCGTCTGGTGTCCGCTCGATCCAAATCCCCTACCCCTCAATTACCGGCACGAAGAAGAGAGCGATCTCTATTTCGCCGGGGATTATCAACTTCGCCATCGCGCGCCCGGCGCTGATGTTGACGTTTGTTTTGGCGGCCGCATCGCCGTAACTGCGGTCAGACTGCTCTGATTCTCGTCCGTTGGATCGAATTCGCCGCCGCCGAAAAACAAGAACGCGTCTGGCATGAAAAGTTCTGCTAAAAGGGCATGCGCGTTCTTATTGCCGATGATCAACGAAGTGTGGGAACGACGCTGGCCGCAATGGTTGCGGATTGCCAACACGAAGTAGTTGAAGTGGTTGGCTCCGGCCTCGAGGCGATCCAGGCCTACGACAAATACAAACCGGACGTCGTCCTGATGGATTACTGGATGGCGAAACTCAACGGAGCTACGGCCTGCCGCAATATTCTCGCGAAAGATCCTGCTGCCCGCGTCATTTTGGTCTCTGGCTGGGCGCCCGGCTATGATTTGGCCGCCGAGTCCGGTGCGATCTCTATTCTTTCCAAACCGGTCGACCTCGATCGCCTCGAAGCCGCGCTCTCTGACGCGGCGCGGATGCTGGCGTTCTGAGCGGCTCCTTTCCTGCCGCTCTTGCCTTCCTCCGGCGTCAAATCGAATTCGCCAACCTCCGAAGCGAGAAAAACTTTTCGCTGTTTCTGCCTGCGCAGTCGGATACAAGCAACTGTCGCCAAACCTTTGCCGTAATGGATCCCGGAAATTTCTTTGCCGAACTGAAGCGGCGCAACGTTTACAAGGTCGCGGTCGCCTATGCGGTTGTGGGATGGCTGGTGATGCAGGTGGCGGCGACCGTGGTCCCGGCGCTGCATCTTTCCGACACGATCACCAGCGCAGTAGTGGTGCTGACTCTCCTGGGTTTTCCGATTGCGTTGATCCTAGCCTGGGCCTTCGAGTTAACGCCGGAAGGCATCAAGCGCGCGGAAGATGTCCCGCCCAACGAATCAATCACGCGCAAGACCGGACGGAAGTTAACCGCTGTAATCGTCATGGTGGCGCTGATCGCGGCGGGGCTGTTTGCGTTCCAATTTCTGCGCGGCAAATCGGCGGCGACGGCGACTGCGCCCGCCCAGCCGCCCGTGCCAGCCGCCGCCGCCGCCCTCGAGAAATCGATTGCCGTGCTCCCGTTCGAAAACCTGAGCGATGAGAAGAGCAACGCCTACTTCGCGGAGGGCATCCAGGACGAAATCCTCACGCGGCTGGCGAAAGTCGCGGACCTGAAAGTGATTTCGCGCACCTCGACGCAGCGGTTCAAGAGCGCTCCCTCGGACCTGCGCGAGATCGCGCGGCAACTCGGCGTCGCGAACATCCTGGAAGGCAGCGTGCAACGCACCGGCGACCAGGTGCGCGTGAATGTGCAGCTCATCAACGCCTTCACCGACGCCCATCTCTGGGCGGAGATTTACGATCGCAAGCTGACCGACATCTTCGCCGTGGAAAGCGAGATCGCGAAGACCATCGCCGACACGTTGCAGGCCCAGCTGAGCCGCTCGGAAAAAATCGCGATCGCGAAGCGGCCGACCGTGAACGCCGCGGCCTACGAGCTCTATCTCAAAGGCCGTTACTTCTGGAACAAACGCACTGGTGACGATCTAAAAACGGCGCTGGACTACTTCATTCAAGCGGTAGCGGCGGATCCGAACTACGCGGCTGCGTACGCGGGGCAGGCTGATGCCGCGTTGTTGATTCCAATCTATTCCGCCGGCAAGCCCGAGGAATATTTCCCTAAGGCGAAGGCGGCCGCGCGGCGGGCTATCGAGTTGGACGATTCTTCCGCCGAGGGGCATACCGCGCTGGGCCAATTGCTCTGCGTTGAGGATTTGAACTTTCGCGAGTCGGCCAGGGAATTTGAGCGGGCGATCGAGCTGAATCCCAACTACGCGACCGCCCATCATTGGTTTAGTAACGGCTTGCTGGTGGCGCAAGGCCGTTTCGATGAAGCCATTCGTGAAGCCAGGCGCGCGGTCGAACTGGATCCGCTCTCGCTCATTATCAACGCGGACCTCGGCTCTACGCTGATGGTGGCCCGTCGTTATGATGAAGCGATTGCGCAGCTGCGCCGGACCCTTGCGCTGGACAATAATTTTGCCTACGCGCATTGGAACCTTGGGCTCGCCATTTATCTAAAGGGAGACAGGCCTGCGGGCATTGCAGAATTCGAAAAAGCGCGCGCGATTAATCCATCCCCTGATGTGCTGGGACTGCTGGGCCGCGCCTACGCCGAAGCGGGTCGCAAGGAAGAAGCTCTCCAGATTCTGAAACAGCTAAACGAAACCGCGGAGCACGGATACGTGCGGCACTTCCTGCTGGCGCTTATCTCAATCGGACTCGGCGATAAAGCGTCTGCGATAAAGTCGCTCGAGGAGAATTATCATCACGACAATGGCGATCTCCTCTGGTTGAAGGTGGACCCGTTGCTCGATCCGCTGCGCGATGACCCGCGCTTCAAGGTGCTTGTCGCAAAAGTGTTCGCCGAGGAGAAGTGATGAGCTCGGGAAACTTCTTCGCCGAGCTGAAGCGGCGCAATGTCATCCGCATGGCGGGGCTATATCTCGTGGGCGCATGGTTGCTCATCCAGGTCGCGAGCACGGTGCTTCCGATATTTGATGTGCCGCCTTGGGCACTTCGCGGATTGATCATCACGCTCGCGCTAGGCTTTATTCCCGCGCTGATTTTCAGCTGGGTCTTCGAGATGACTCCGCAAGGATTGAAGCGCGACGAGGACGTGCGGCCCGAGCAATCGATCGCCCCGCAGACGGCCCGGCGGATGGATCGCATGATTATCGTCGTCCTGTTGCTTGCGCTCGGTTACTTTTGTGTCGACAAATTCATTCTCGCGCCGCGGCGGCAAGCCGCCGAGCCCGCTCCGCTACCTAACGAGCCGAGCACTCCTACCAGCGCCAAATCGATCGCCGTCCTCCCCTTCGAGAATCTCAGCGAAGACAAAGCGAACGCCTATTTCGCCGACGGCATCCAGGATGAAATCCTGGCGCGCCTGGCCAAGATCGCCGACCTGAAAGTAATTTCGCGCACTTCAACACAGAAGTATAAGAGTGCGCCGACGAATCTGCGCGACATCGCCACCCAACTCGGCGTCGCAAACATTCTCGAGGGCAGCGTCCAGAAATCCAAGGATCAGGTACGCATCACCGTTCAACTCATCAACGCCTTGAACGATTCGCATCTCTGGGCGGAAACGTACGACCGGAAGCTGATCGATGTCTTCCAGGTCGAGACCGATCTCGCCCAAAAGATTGCCAGTTCGCTGGAGGCCAGGCTGACGGGGCGCGAGAAAGCGGAAATCGCCGTGCGCGGCACCGAGAACTCCGAGGCTTATGATGCTTATCTGCATGCGCGCACGCTTCTCAACCGGCAGGGCGCCGAGGATTTGGAGAACGCGATCAAGTTTGCCCGGCGAGCGGTGGAACTCGATCCGGGCTACGCCCAGGCGTGGGCGCTATTGGGCAATACCGAAGCGCAAAAATATTTCTATCCGGAACACACGGAACCGCAGTTGGCGCGCGCGCGCGCCGCGGCGGAAAAGGCGCTTCAGTTGGCGCCCGAGTTCTCGGACGCGCACGCCGCCATGGGTGCGTTTTATTATTACTGTCTCCAGGATTTTGATCGTGCGCTCGCTGAGTTGAGTCTTGCGCACGAGAGGGCGCCGAACGACGCCATCATTGTCCTCGGGACTGCGCTGGTGAAGCGGCGGCAGGGAAAGTTGGACGAATCGATCGCTCTCCAGCAGGAAGCGGCGAAGCTCGATCCTCTCAACGAGGATGTTTGGGTGAACATCGCCCGCAGTTACCGCGGCATTCGGAAGTTCGAAGAGGCCCGCGCCTACTTCGATCGCGCGCTGACCATGACCCCGAATGACCCCGCGATTCTTTATCAGCGAGCTGAGACTTATCTGGCCCAAGGTGATCTCGACACCTGCTGGAAGACCGTCGAGCATTTAAAATTTCCGCCGACCGACCGCGGCTTCGGTTTTATTGTGTCGGTCGTCATCGCGCAACGCCGCTTCGATGACGCCGAAAAGATGATCGTAGCTGCGCTTGCCAGCAGCGACCTCCCTCCTGTCTTTACCGCGGTCGGCCATTTTGCTCTGGCGAATCTTCGGATTGCCAAAGGCGATCGCGCGGCAGCTCAACCGCTGTTGCTCCAGGCGGAAAGTGAGTTGAACCGGTTGCGCGCTTCGGGCGACAACGGGCTTTTCCTGCGCGGCGCGCTGCTCGAAGTGGAAGCGCGTCTCGGCCATCGCGATGAAGCGCAGCGCCTGGCCGATTCCAACTTAGAGACGACGAAGAAGGACGCGTGGCAGTTTCCACGTGAGGAAGAACAGGTCGCCCGCGCCTACCTCGTCCTGGGCCAATTTGACCGCGCACTTCCGCTGCTGGAACACGCGCTTTCCGCGCCTGCCGTGGAAGCATTGACCCCGGCGCTTCTCCGGTTCGATCCAATTTGGGATCCCGTGCGAAGCGACCCACGCTTTCAAAAACTGGCTGGCCCAAAGCCGTAAAGTTTCGGCATGTTCCTAGGTGCACGCTCCTTAATTTTGGACGACCACCTGCTTGAACGTCACCAGGTTGACCAAAAGCCGAACGAACGTACGTAAGCTCTGAGGTATGCATATCACGGACATCATCCGCGCGGATTCGCCCACGTTTTCGTTCGAGTTCTTTCCTCCAAAGACCGCGGCGGCGGCGGAGAGCCTCTATCAGACCATCCGCGACCTGGAGGCATACCGGCCGGACTTTGTCAGTGTGACCTATGGGGCCGGCGGCTCGACGCGCGACCTGACGCACGATCTCGTCGAGCGGATTCAGAACACGACGAAGCTCGACCCGATCCCGCACCTGACCTGCGTCTGCCACAAACACGACGAGATCGAATCCATTCTGCAACGCTACGCGAAGAATTGCATCGGAAACATTCTGGCGCTTGGGGGTGATCCGCCGCGCGGCTGCGCCTACGACAAATCGGCCGACGTTTTCCAACATGCGATCGACCTGGTGAAGTTCATTCGAAAATTTAACGAGACCGGAGCGCATCCCGACCCGCGCGGCTTCGGGATCGGTGTGGCCGGTTTCCCCGAAGGGCACCCATCGACTCCGAATCGCCTCATGGAAATGGACTACCTGAAAGCGAAGGTCGATGCCGGCGCGGACTACATCGTCACCCAACTCTTCTTCGATAACCGCGACTTCTACGATTTCCGCGAACGGTGCGACCTGGCCGGGATTCGCATCCCGATCATCGCGGGAATCATGCCGATCACTTCAATGAGCGGATGCAAACGCATCGCGGACCTGGCCGGCGGCGCGCGCTTTCCGGCAAAGCTTCTGCGGGCGCTTCAACGATGCGAGGACGATCCTAAAATGGTCACGCGCGTCGGCGTTCATTTCGCGCTCGAGCAATGTCACGATCTTCTCGACAACCACGTGGCCGGAATCCATTTCTACACGCTCAATCGCTCCGACGCGACGCGGACGATCTTCGACAGCCTCGGAATCCCGCAGCGGCAATCGGCCCAGACTACCGCGTCCTCCTAGCTCGCCGTATCGAGCACGACGCGGAATCGCGCCTTGCCGCTCATCATCCGTTCATAGGCCTCGGACGCACGTTCGAGCGGAAAGATTTCATTCATCGATTGCACGCCGGTCATCGCGCTGAACTTCAATGTGTCCTGCGAATCGATTGCGGTGCCGGAGTACCAGCCTTTCACTGACACGCGACTGCTTAGGAGCAGAACCGGGTTCACAGTCATCGGACCAGCCGCGCCGATCACCACCAGCACGCCATTCGCAGCGAGACCACCGAGCACTGCGGACATGGCGTCGGCATTGGTCACAGTCGCAATGACGACTTTGGCGCCGCCCAGTTTCTGAAGTTCCGCCGCCGGATCCTGAGTCTGACTGTCGATGTAATGGAACGCGCCGAGTTTTTTCGCGAGCGGCCCTTTCTCTTTTCCGCGCGCGATCGCCACAGTTTTGAAGCCCATCTTGGTCGCGAACTGCACGCCGAGATGACCGAGCCCGCCGATTCCCGAGCACGCCGACCAGATCGCCCGGTCCCGCGCCACTGTTGCGCAACGCGTTGAAAGTCGTGATGCCCGCGCAAAGCAGCGGCGCGCTTTCCACCGAAGACAAATCTTCCGGCACATGGGCCAGCGCTTGCGTCGGCGCGGTCATGTACTCCGCGTAACCGCCGTCGTACGAAATCCCGGTCGTGAGCAGGGCGATTTGGCAGGCGAAGAAATCTCCGCGCCGACAGTTATCGCAGTAGCCGCAATGTCCGCCGTGCCAGCCTACGCCCACTCGCTCCCCAACGTTCCATCCCGCGACCGCGGGCCCGACCGCATCGATCACTCCGATGACCTCATGTCCGGGGATTCTCGGATATTGGATCCCCGGCCACGTCCCGTCTTTGACCAGCGAATCGCTGTGACAAACGCCACACGCCTGCACCTTGATTCGCACCCATCCGCTCTGCGGTTCCGGAATTTCCCGCTCGACCAACTGCAGCGGTCCCTTCGCCTCCGGGACCTGCACGGCTCTCATTTTTTTTGCCATCATTTTCTATCGGTCTCCTCTTCGAAAATGACAAGGCTCGCCACTTGTCGCTCCTGCGATCTAAAATAATCGTGTGGCTTCTGAGATCCGAACGCGTTGCGTCATCGTCGGTGGCGGACCCGCGGGAATGATGACCGGTTTTCTGCTCGCGCGTGCCGGGGTGGAAGTGGTCGTTCTGGAGAAACACGCCGATTTCAATCGCGATTTCCGCGGCGACACGATTCATCCTTCCACGCTCGAACTCATGCACGAGCTCGGGTTGCTCGATGAATTCCTCAAGCTGCCGCATCAGGAGCTGCGCGAGCTGCGCGCTGTCATGAACGGCCACGTCGTTCCCACTGCCGATTTCTCGCATCTGCCCACGCGCTGCAAATTCATCGCCTTCATGCCGCAATGGGATTTTCTAAACTTCCTCGCGGGCCGCGCGAAACAGTTCCCCACGTTCGCCCTTCATATGCAGCATGAAGTTGCCGATCTGATCGTTGAGAACGATCGCGTCGTGGGTGTGCGCGCGAAGACGCCAGATGGCGAACGCATAGTGCGCGCGGATCTTGTCATCGGCGCCGATGGCCGGCATGCCATTACCCACTTGCGCGGAAAACTGGATCTGCGCGAGTTCGGCGTGCCGATCGATGTTCTCTGGACGCGCCTTTCCAAACGCGAGGGCGATCCGAAGCAGTCGCTCGGATTTTTTCGAGGCGGCAAACTGCTCGTCCTGCTCGATCGCGGCGATTACTTCCAGGTCGGCTTCATCATTCCGAAAGGCACGCTCGACGATATCAAGCAGCGCGGTTTTCCCACCTTTCACCAGGACATCGTGGAGATCGTGCCATTCTTGCAGGATCGCGTCGCGGAGCTGGACGATTGGTCGAAGATCAAATTGCTGACCGTGCAAATTAATCGTCTGCGGCACTGGGCCCGCGAAGGTCTGCTTTGCATCGGCGACAGCGCGCACGCCATGTCGCCCGCCGGCGGCGTCGGCATCAATCTCGCGCTCCAGGATGCCGTCGCGACCGCGAATCTACTGGCCGCGAAATTAAAAGCCGGGCCGGTTTCGCTGGCTAACCTCGAAGAAGTTCAAAAGCGCAGAGAATGGCCGGTGCGTGTGATTCAGCGCCTGCAGGTCTTCGTTCATCGCCGCGTCACCGGACAATCATCCGGAAGCGGCGACAGGCTCCCATTCATCGGCCGGCTCTTCCGATGGTTCCCGTTTCTGCGTCGAATCCCCGCGCGTTTCATCGGCCTCGGCCCCCGCCCCGAACACATCCACTGTCCGACTTCTGACCTCTGATCTCCGACCTCTTCTTTCCCGCTTCCTACTTTTGATCAAGGAGCCATCGTCCGATGTCCTCGATCCGTGTGCAGCCGCAGAGCAGCATCGCTTCATCTAATTCGCGTCTCAGAATTTCCAACACACTTGTCGCGCCTTGTTCGCCCGCAACGCAAAGCCCCCAAAGAACGGGCCGACCGATCAGCACCGCGCGGGCGCCGAGCGCGATCGCTTTCAGCACATCGCTCCCGCGCCGGATCCCGCCATCGACATAGATCTCGCAAAGGTCATCAACCGCATCGACCACCTGCGGCAGCACTTCGCAAGTGGCCGGCGCGCTGTCGAGCTGTCGCCCTCCATGATTTGAAACCACCAGCGCTTTCGCTCCATGCTCGACCGAACGGCGCGCGTCGTCGCCGCGGCACACGCCTTTCACCACCACGGGCAGTCGCGTCGAACCGCACAGCCAATCCAGATCGTCGAACCCAAGGTCGGCCTTGAAATTTTCTCGGACATAAGCGGCCAGACCAGAACCCCGCACTTCCGGCATTTGGCCTTTGCCCAACGGCGCGAGATTCTCGACCGCGAGACCGTCCGGCAATCGAAACCGGTTCCGCGTATCGCGTTCGCGAGTCCCCAATCCCGGCGCGTCCACTGTCAGAACAATCGCCTCCGCTCCGGCGGCCTCGGCGCGTTTCACCAGCTCGAGCGTGACCTGCCGATCCTTATAGATATAGAGCTGGAACCAGCGCGGGCTGGCGGCTTCCGCGAAGACAGCTTCCATGGCAGTGTTCGAAAGCGAGCTCAGAATGAACAGCGTCCCCGCCGTCTTCGCCGAACGCGCCGTCGCGATCTCTCCTTCTTCGCACGCCAGTTTATGAAACGCCGTCGGTGCAATTGCGATCGGCATCGAGATTGGTTGTCCGAGCATCGTCGTGCTCAGGTCGCGTTCGCCTACTCCGGCCAGGACTCGATAGAAAAGCTTTAGCCTTTCCCAGCCTGCAACGTTCTCGCGCAACGCGATCTCATCCAGCGCGCCGCCTTCGAAGTAATCGCACACCTCCCTCGACAGCTTGCCCCGCGCTGCCTGCACGTAATTAGAGATGTTGAGAAGCGGTTCAGTATCCAACGTCGTGAAGCTGCTTTGAATTCGCTCGTCCGCAACCGAACCACTTGACTCAGCCACCGGAGTCTGGCGCAATAGCAGGCATGAAAACCAAATCGATCGGATTGACGCTGGGGTTATTTTTCGTGGCGGCAGCAGTATATGCCAGCCCACATATGGGCACTTGGAAACTCAACGAGGCTAAATCGAAACTCGGCCCCGGAGCGCCAAAGAATAATACCGTCGTTTACGCGGCGGCGGGTGACAGCATCAAAGTCACCGTTGACGGCACCGACGCGGATGGAAAACCGGCGCACAGCGAGTGGACGGGCAAGTTCGACGGGAAAGACTATCCCGTTACGGGCGACTCGACGGCAAGCATGCGCTCGTATAAACAGATTGACGACCGCACTTTGGAACTGACCAATAAGAAAGATGGAAAAGTCACCTCTACCGGCAAAATTTCTGTGTCAGCCGATGGCAAAACTCGCACCGTCACCCTGAGCGGGACCAACGCGAAAGGCGAGAAAGTCGAAGGCGTAGCTGTCTACGACAAACAGTAACAGACCTCTGATCTCCGTCTCGCGCCCGCCCGGCATCGATTCGTTTTTAGCGGGCGTCATGATACGTGGTTTGTTTTTGATACAACGCCAGCCGTTCCCGCATTCCGCCGATATTAGGATCCTGGGCGGGAGTCTTGGCTACGACCTTTGCCTGCCAATGAATCGCCTCGGCGAAATTACCCGCTTCTGCATACGCGGCCGCGAGTGTGTCGAGAAAGGAGGGATTCGCCCACTTCGTCAATTCGCAGGCACGTGTTGCCAAACGGACGGCCCTTTGCCCATCGCGAAACGGCGGGTCAGGACTCGTCGCGAGCGACCATCCAAATGAATTGCAAAGCTCGGCGTTCTTGCCTGCGAGACGCAGGACGGTTTCGTTATCTCTGTCGGCCTCCGCGTTTCGTCCAAGAGCTTTGAGAGCTGTCGCACGTTGCAGATAGCTCGGAGCACGGTCCGGCTCCTTTCTCCGCCTTAGCGTTTCGTCGTAATCCGCTATCGCCTCCGAATACCGTCCAAGAGAAAGGTAGACGTTGCCACGGTCATGAAAAGCCATGTCGAGTCGCGCATGAGACTGTTCGATTGCCTTGGTAAGATCGGCAATGGCACCCTCGTCGTCCTCCATGCGATGACGCAATACCCCACGTTCGAGGTAAAGCGCCATTTCCTTTGGTGCGAGCCGCTCGGCTTCGTTAAATTCGGCGAGCGCCTCGGGAAACTTGCGTTGCTCGGCGAAAACGTTGCCTCGCCCGAAATGCGCTTCGCCATTTTTTGGATCGAACGTGAGTGCCAGATCGTATTGCTCGAGCGCCTTAGCCAACTCCTTTTTTAGAACGTAAGCATCACCGCGCTTCGCCAGATATTCCGCTGAGACAGGTCCGATCTGAATAGCCTTGTTGAAATCGGCCAGCGCACCATCGATGTCATTCTGGTGGAGGCGAAGAAAGCCGCGGCTAAAGTAGGCGTTCGCATCGCCGGGATTTAGACGAAGCGCCTTCTCGAGATCGATGCTTGCCTTTTTCAGATCCCAGAGCTTTGACAGAATGAAACCCCGGCGCACAAATCCCTTGGCGGCGTCTGGCGCCAGCTTCACCACGATGTCGAAATCGGCCTTCGCGGCGGCATCATCTCCACGACGCACCAGCAGTTTCGCGCGGTTATAAAAGTATTGCGGCTGTTTGGGATTCAATTCGATCGCGCGGGAGAAATCGGCGAGAGCGGCTGCGTCATCCTCATCGCCGGCATGGGCGACACCCCGATCGTTAAAAGCTTCGGCGTTCGCAGGCTCCATCTCGAGTACTCGCGTGTAATCGGCAATGGCGAAGTCGTACTCACCCGCTTGACAATGAGCATACGCGCGATCGGCGAGCGTCATTGGGTTATCTGGTTCGCGGCGGATTAGTTCATCGTAGTCGGCCAGCGCCTGATTGAAGTTGCCGAGAGATTGATATGCGCCGGCTCGCATCCGATAGTTGCCTGATTCCTCCGGCTCCAGTTCGATGGCATGCGTTAGATCATCGATGGCGTCCCTCCATCGAGCCTCCAGGGAGAGAATGGCGCCTCGCATCACGGACCACCGCGCGTTTTTCGGATCCGCTTCAATTGCGCGTGTGCAATCCTCCAGCGCCTTTCGTCGGTCGCGCTTTCGTAGCCAAACGGTGGCGCGGTTTGCATAGAAAGGCGCGGCCGTAGGCATTAAGGCGATCGCTTCGTCGAATGCAGCGAGCGCCCCCTTATACCGCCTGTTAACAAGATGTTTCTCGCCACGCGCATTAGCCGCGAGCGCGAGCTTCTCTCTTTCTTCTTGTGACGCACCGGGGACTTTGACCGGCGACACGACCGCGAGCAGCACGATAAATAGGACGCAGCGCAGTCGTCGCTCGAAACGGTTCAAATCAATCATTCCCATTCTGCAATTTCAGCGCGTCTCAAACTCGCGTCACGCCGAGTGCGCGCAGAAAGGCGGCCAGGTCCTCGAGACCAGCCTTCTCGATAAAAGTTCCGCGATAACAAAAAACGAATTCGCCCACCTCAAGAGCTCCGACCTCGGAAAAAACAGGGTTGCCGCCAGCGCGTGGGAAAGAAAGGAAATGATACATCGCGCCGCGGCCTCCCGGGCTACCGCGCCGTTTAAGGCCAAAAGAATTCTCGACATCGTATTTGCCGTACAGGCTTTTCATCTCGGCACGGGACGAGTCCACCTGGCTGGCAGCACAGTCTTCGCCCTTTCCGCATCCCAGCGGGCCGCGATGCATCAAGTAGAGGGTAATGACGCCGCGCTTCCCCGAATAACCAAAAGAAGCGGTGCCATCTTCTTTGGCAGGGTCCGCCCGGTCCCGACGAAAGCCGCTAACAGATTTCCGGAATGCGATCCTAGTTTGATCATTAACGTACGTATCGGTCCCGGATGTGAATGTCCACGTGATGTGAGCCGTCGCCGCCTCAGCTCCTGCCGTCGCCAAAAACAGCGAGAGCAATGCTGCCAGGGGGAATCCGAACCGACGAAACATTCCTACCGGCGCCAGCGCGGATAGCGTCCGCTTGATTCCTGATGGAGGAATCCGGCGGTGATGGAGAATTTGTCGTTCCCGAGGGTGCCGATGATGTAGCTCGAGAAATCTTCGCGGCCATATTTGCCGCTCGATTTCCCGTAAAGGAATCCCATCTCGCCGCCGAACTGGATCTTGTCCGGCGCGCGCCAATCCACCGCGTTATCCAGTGAGTTCCTGCGACTCGTCGAAGGCAGATACGCGTAACTCAACGGCTCGGAGGGATTAAACGCGGGCAGATAACTTTCCGTCTGCCGCATCGACCCAAAAGCTGTTGAAAACATGAATTGATTTCGATCTTCAAGCGAAACCCAGGGAGACCGATTTGGATTGTTTCCATCCAGCAGCATCTGATCCGGCAATTGAGCGGACAGCGAACCGCAAAGCCCGAGAAATCCCGCAACCGCAAGAAGCGCGCATTTCGTCATGCCGGGAATTGTCCCCCAAAACGCCGCGAGCGCCAGCAAAATCTGAAAAAGTAGCCGGCCATTTAGCGTGATATTCCCGCACGATCTTGTGCGACACAGCCGAGCGAGTCGGCACTTTTTGGCGGCGGCCGCGCCGGTAAAAAAACCAGTACCAGCGAATTAATTAATTTAACAGTACAGCTTGACGACTCCTCCCCAAATAATCGATTGTTTCCCTCCTGTGGGAGACGCAGAAGCTCCCCGGCTCGGTACGATGTCTGCAACCCCTCAATTCGCTGAAGAAAAAAGGGCGGACGGTCCTTGGTGCGAAAGTGAGGCGAACTTTCGGCAGGTCGCGGAGAATAGTGAGGATGTGTTCTGGATCGTTGATGAAACCGAGCATGACGCGTCGGATGGCGAACACCGAAGGTGGCTCTACGTCAGTCCCGCTTACGAGCTGATCTGGGGCCGAAGTCGTGAAGCTCTTCGGCAGGATCCCCAATCCTTCCTGGCGACGATTTTTCCCGATGATCGCGCGATAGTAAAAAATTACATTCGGCAACAGCGCCTGGGGAACGCTCAGGCAGAGTACAGGATTGTGCGGCCCGATAGTTCCGTGCGGTGGATTTGTGACCACTCCTTTCCGATCCGCAATCAGCCGGGGAAAAGTCATCGAGTGGCAGGGATCGCGAGGGACATCACCGATCACAAGGAGAACGAAGAGAGGCTGCGGAGTCGGCAGTCGCAACTGGAAAAGGCTCAGGAATTGGCGCATCTCGGGAGCTGGATCTGGGAAGTGCAGACGGATGAAATCACCTGGTCCGAAGAATTGTGCCGGATCAGCGGAAGGTCACCGGGTGAGGCGCCGCGAAATTACCCGGAATTCCTTGAGATCGTTCATCCCGACGATCGCCCGATCCTGAAGCAAGCTATCGTTCGCACTCTTAATGGGAATGAGCCTTATGACATCGAGCAGCGACTGATCCGCCCGGATGGTTCCGTTTGCATCGTTCGCATTCGCGGGTTGTGCGTGCGCGATTCAGGAGGCGCCGCTGTCCGAATGCATGGCGTGGTGGTCGATATTACCGAGGCAAAAAAAGCCGAGCAATTGCTGCGCGAACGGGCGAACCTGCTGAACCTGGCGCATGATGCCATCGTCGTTCGCAACTTCGAAGACAAGAAGATCACGTTCTGGAACAAGGGAGCAGAACATCTTTATGGCTGGACGGCAGCCGAAGCCATTGGGAGGAAAATTCCCGAGTTAATCTACCGCGACCCCGAGGCGCTCGAGCCATTGTTGGAAACGTTGCTCGTCACCGGCCAATGCCACGGCGAGATCCGCGAAGCGGGCAAGGACGGCAAAGAAGCCATCGTGGACGCTCGCGGGACATTGCTCCGGGACGAGCACGGCGCACCGCAGTCGGTCTTGAGTTTCGGGACCGACATTACCGACCGCAAACGGGCCGAAGCTGTTTTGCACGAACTCCCTGCGTTGGTGTTGAAAGCGCAGGATGACGAGCGCCGCCGCATTGCCCGGGAATTGCACGACTCCACTCTTCAGGATCTGATCGTGGTCGCGATAAATCTGGGCCAGCTCGAAAGGGGAGTGAAGGGCCGCGACCGGTCTTCGGAAAATCTCATCGCGGACAGCCTTGCCGTTCTCGCGAAGGCAATCCGGGATTTGCGGACCATTGCCCACCTCCTTCATCCGCCGACGCTGGAAGAGTTCGGGCTCGCGGGAGCTCTGCGGGATTACTTGAGGGGCTTTTCCGAACGGAGCGGCATTAAAGTGGAATTCGATTGCCCCGCTGAGGTGGACCGATGCTCGCATGAAGTCGAAACCGCGCTCTTTCGTGTCGCCCAGGAAAGCCTGGCGAACGTGCACCACCATTCACGAAGCGAAAGCGCTGTGGTGTGCCTTGCTTTAATCGGTGGAAACATGGATCTCACGATCATCGACCGCGGCTACGGTCTTCCGACGGGGCTCCTGGAAGGAAAAAACTCACGGTTTCGGATCGGAGTCGGCATATCAGGTATGCGTCAGCGGATGCATCAGCTCGGTGGTGCCTTGGAGATAATCTCTAGCGCCGAGGGAACTACCGTCCACGCCGCACTTCCCTGTCATCCCGACGTTGCCGGGTTAGACCCGCAGCCCCACCTTTGATCCGCAGAAGGACGGAATCGCCGGAGCGAACCAGTTTCTCCTTTGGTCACTCGCGCTCCCGCGCTCGCGCCAGCTACCCTGGCTGCGTTACCGCCTACCCGCGCGGCTCCCGTCCGCGCGTGTTCTACTTTCCTTCTGAGGTCGTTTACCTAATCTTAACGCATGACTTCAATTTCACGATTTTTCCGCTTCTCCGCTCTCGCCGCCACGCTGATACTTTGCGCCCTCACTAGTCCTCCGCTCCACGCTGCTTCCGACCTGCCGAGCGGAACGGCCAAAGGCTCCCTCACTTTTGACGGCGCCACCGCTGCGCTGACGTTCGCCGCTGCCTTCGTCGACCAAAAGGACGACGGAAAGCCAGTCATCCTCATCTTGAGCGACAAAAAAATCTCTGCCGACAAATGGACCTCCGAGTTCGATATGATGCGCGACGGAGCGAAGTTCAACGGCATCGTCTTCCATCTGAAAGAAGGCAAGATGGTCCGCACCAGTGTGCACATGAAAGACCGGCAGACTGCGGTGTCCGGCATCTTCGACGTGAAACTGGACAGCCCCGCGGGCAAGGAAATCACCGGCTCCGCGACGTCGGGAGAGAGCAAAAGCGACAAACTCGATGTCGCCTTCCACGCCACCTTGAAATAGCTCCGCCCCCCGACCTCTAAGTTTCGACCCCTGTCACGTCGTAGTCCCGCGCGATTAGCCATCGGTCATCCCGTTGTCTGATCTCGGCTTTTCAGCGTTTCCGTCTGACCTCTGTTCGCTGACCTGACCTCCGATTTGAGCTTTCCTCCTTCCTACTTCCTACTTTCTGCCGCTAAATCATCGCCGTGATGGATCCGGGTTCCTTCTTCGCCGAGCTGAAGCGGCGCAATGTTTACAAAGTCGCAGTCGCGTATGCGGTGGTCGGCTGGCTCGTCATTCAAATCACCTCGACGATTTTACCCACGTTTCACACACCGGAATGGGTGCTGCAAAGTTTGGTCGTGATCGTCGCGCTTGGTTTCCCCATCGCCCTCGTGCTCGCGTGGGCCTTCGAGATTACGCCCGAAGGACTCATGCGAGTGGATGAGGTCGACCCTGACAAGTCGATCACGCGCCGGACGGGACGGAAACTCATTATCTTTATAGTCCTCGCTGCTGTCATCGCGGCTGGATTGCTCCTCTTCCAGCTCTCAAGAAACAAGCAGGCGCAAGCGTCTGGCCTTTCAGTGCCCCTCCCGGTAGAGAAGTCGATCGCCGTCCTGCCATTCGTCAACATGAGTGCCGGAACTGGCAGCGCGGACTTCAGTGATGGCATCACGGAAGAAATCCTCAATGCCCTGGCCCAAATTCCCGATTTGAAAGTCGCCGCGCGGACGTCCGCTTTCCAATTCAAAGGACAGAATGTCGATTTGCGCCGGGTCGGCGAAACGCTGGGCGTGGCCTACGTGCTCGAAGGCAGCGTGCAACGCGTCGGCGACGACGTGCGCATTACGTCCCAGCTAATCGATGCGCGGACCGGCTATCACCTTTGGTCCGAAAAATATGATCGCAAGTTGACGAGCATCTTTACGATTGAGGATGAAATCTCGAAGGCGATTGCCTCCCATATGAAGGTGACGCTGAGTAACGGCGGGGAAAAGCCGCTGGTAAAGACCGCTACCGCGAACCCGGAAGCTCATGAGCTCTATCTTAAAGGGATAGCTAGAATCACCGAGCGTGGAGCAGCCCTGAACAGCGCGGTCCAGTTTTTCAAACAGGCCATCACGCTCGATCCAAACTACGCCGCGGCCTGGGCCGGCCTCGGACAAGCCTGCGAACTCTTGCCCTGGTACAAGCTGGCGCCCTGGCAGATCTCCCTTGCCCAGGCGCAGGAGGCCGCCGAACGCGCCCTGACTCTCGACTCACATTTGGCGGAGGCGCATACCGCGCTCGCCAATGTCCTGCGCGATCGCCTCGTTTTTGCGAATGCGACCAGGGAGTACCTGACGGCCTTGGAAAATAATCCGGGCTCCGCCGAGACGCTCAATCAGTACGCTCAGATGCTTCTTCGCATGGGCCGGCTCGAAGACGCCGTCAAACAAGAACAGGCGGCGGTGGCACTCGATCCGCTGGCGCCAAATCCTCGCTACATGCTGGGCATGATGTTGGGCGACCTGCATCGCTACAATGAAGCCATCGCGGCGGAGCAAATAGTTATCGCCCGGAATCCCAACTACACTTACGCCCGTTTCCACTTAACCTATCTTTACATTTATACCTCGAATTACCCCGAAGCCGAGAAAGAGGCGCGGGCGGCGGCTGCGCAAGTAAGCGAAAACCCGGAGATAATTGCTGCGCTTGTGCGGGCGGTGGCGAGGCCTTCTGAACGACTGACCGCTTTGAAGCTGGTTACGGAGGGTAAAATCGGGCGTTACTCACTCGATAAAGTAACGGAGGCGTTCTGGTGCGGAATGCTCGGAGCAAACGAAGAAGCGCTTGAGCGGTTAAAGGGGTGGAGGGAAAGCTCAGAGCAAGGCGAATTGTTTTGCGACAGTCAGGCGTTATGGGCGCCCGTCTTCGATCCGATGCGCACGGACCCGCGTTACCAGGCGCTCATGCAATCGCTCGGGCTTCCGAATGCGCCTATTCCGCTGGAGGGATCGCGTTGAATTTCTTCGCCGAGCTGAAGCGGCGTAACGTTTACAAGGTCGCCGTGGCATATGCCGTCGTCGGCTGGCTGGTAATGCAAGTCTCGGCGACGATCGTCCCCGCCCTCCATCTGCCGGATGGGATCACGACCGCGGTCGTCGTGTTGGTGCTCCTCGGATTTCCGGTGGCGCTGGTCATCGCGTGGGCGTTCGAGATGACGCCGCAAGGCATGAAGTGGACAGAGGACGTCGGGCCTAACGAAGTCATTCCGCAATGGAGCGGTCGGAAATTCGCCGCGCTAATCATTGTCATCGCGATTTTCGCGGCGGCCCTGCTGGTTTTCAAACTCTTGCGATCCAATGCGCCTCATCTGGAGGGCGGAGCTCTTGCGACGCCGAGCGCCGACGGTCTCGCTGGAGCTCAACCCTCCATTCCTCCGAAATCCATCGCCGTCCTGCCGTTCGTGAACATGAGCAGCGACAAGGAGAACGCCTTTTTCACCGACGGCGTCCAAGACCAAATCCTCACCGACCTGGCGAAGGTCGCCGATTTGAAAGTGATCAGCCGGACTAGCGTGATGCAGTATCGAGATTCGGGTCAACGCAACCTGCGCGAGATCGCCAGCGCGCTCGGGGTCGCCCACGTTCTCGAAGGAAGCGTTCAGCGCGTGACAAATCGTGTCCGCGTCAGTGCTCAGCTCATCGACGCTCGCACCGACACCCATATTTGGGCCGAGACCTACGATCGCGACCTGGCCGATGTGTTCGCCATCCAGAGTGAAATCGCCAAAACGATTGCCGCCCAGCTTCGCGCGAAGCTCTCCCCTACGGAAAACAATGCCATCAAAAAGCCACCCACCACCGACGTCGCTGCCTACGATCTTTATCTCCGGGCAAGACACCTTGTGCACGCCGGCGATAGGTTCCCGTCGCCAGAAGAGTATTCCAACGCGGTCCTGCTTCTTGATGAAGCCGTCGCGCGCGACTCCGCCTTTCTTCTCGCTCACTGCCAGCTCGCCGCCATCCATGATCTGTTCTATCTCTCGAACATCGATCATTCCGAGACCCGGCTCGCGCTGGCCGAGAAGAGCGTGAAGACGGCGGTTCGGCTCGATCCTGACGCCGGCGAAACGCATCTCGCCCAGGCGGTGCACTTCTACTGGGGTTATCGCGATTACGAACGAGCCCGCGAAGAATTGGCCCAGGCGCAACGGACCCTTCCAAACAACTCGGAGATTTTCGAGTTCCTTGGTTTGATTGATCGGAGGCAAGCGCGCTGGGATGAAGCCATTCGCAATTTGGAACAGGCCGCGAGCCTTGATCCCCAAAATCTGTCATTCCTCGACGAACTGAATACGACTTATTTCTTTTTGCGCAGATACCCGGAAGCGCTCGCCACCTGCAAGCGCGCGTTGGCAATCGCGCCGCGGAACCGGAGCTTTCGCCTTGCTCCAGAACAGATAGCGGCCGAATCGACGGCCAACCTGGCGCCATTGCGCACCGCCATCAACGCGATCGAAGCCGAGGGGCCTTCTTCGCTGGCGGCGGTAGCCTTGAGATTCTCGTTCCCGCTCGCTCTGCGGGAACGCGATCCGGTCGCAGCAGCGCGCGCCCTCGCGAACAGTCGCAATGAAAAAAACACCGAAACCTTCTTCCGCTTCCCGCGCGCGTGGTACGAAGGCTTGCTCGCCCGATTGCAACAGGACGCGCCGGCCGCCCATTCCGCGTTCGCGGCGGCCCGCGTCGAAGCGGAGAAAATCGTCCGCGCCCAAGGCGGCAGTGCGACACCGCTCAGCGTCCTGGGATTGATCGACGCCCAGTTAGGCGAAAAAGAAAAAGCGATCCAGGAAGGCTGGGCCGCCTGCGATCTCCTCCCGCCGGCAAAAGATGCACCCGTTGGCGTAGCCCTCATTACAAATCTGGCGCGCATCTACGCGCTTACGGGCGAGAAGGATCTCGCCCTCCAACAGCTGGAGATCGTGACCAAACTTCCTTACGGACCCTCCTATGGCGATCTGCGTCTCGACCTCGAATGGGATGCGCTCCGCGGCGATTCTCGCTTCGAGCAGATCGCGGCTTCACTCGCGCCGAAGAACTAGATCGCGAAGCTGGGGTTTGCCATGCTGAAGCAGCCGCTTCGTAGAGGAACTTACGCCTTTGTTGCTGTCAGACTCGCGTCAATGGTTCGATTTCGCGATAGGAGTGCACAGGCACGATATTCTTAAAACTCTCCGCCACTAACGGTTTAAACACCGTACTATATGTGGCGCCATGAACGGTGTTGAGTGCTCGAAACGTTTTGTCCGAGATCAATAAGTTTCCGTGATTGCGAAACGTCGGACCCTTAAATTCGCAACAATCTTTCGAGTCCCCCCAACATTGGATGATCTGTTCTTCCTTCTCAAGGCCCTCAAAGACCACGAACGAAAGGCCGAATTTTACGTCGCGGCGTCCCGAGCTCAGGAATAGATCGTCCGCGAAATCTTTCTTGATATCCTTGGCGCATTGCAATGACGGGCCGACGTCGCGGAAAGCTATCGTAAAGGCATCATCTCCGCCGCGCCCTCCATAGAGAATTTCACCACCTCTCCGCCGCGCGTTTTGTATCACGACTCTATAGTACCTGGAGACCACGTCTTCTTTGGGTTCGGGTATCGTTCGTAGACCACTAAAGTCGATGTAAAGCAATGTTAGCCTAGATAGCTGGTTTCGATAAACATAATGGGTCGCGATGTTCTTTGCTCGCTCAAGCGCTTCCATATTCAATCGAGTCATTAGCAGAGGCTCTTCGCGAGGGAGTGCTGCTACGCCGTCTCTAATTTGTTGATATAAGGCAAGCGACACCTTAGCGCAGCTTTCGGAATCGTGAACCAGTGAATTCAGCTCTTCGTCGCTTGCAATGCCGAATTTCTTCAACACAACCTTAAACCGAGCATCTCGAAGAGGTACCAAATAACTTGTCGTTTCTAAAGTGCGGGCCGAAAGTATTGCAGCCAACACCACCTCCATTGCGACAATTGCCCTCAGCGCTTCGAGAGTAGATTTAAACGCATCAGTGAACGGACGTCGATTCTTCCCAAATCGCCTCAATATCCCCGCGAATTGGAGATCAGACCCGAAATGTGCATTGATTACCTTCACCGCTTCCTCGATTGAATCGGCAAAGCCTATTTTATCCTCGGCTGACTTCGCCTGCTCGCGTGCCTCTTGTAAATACTTGGCATTTTCCGCTCCTTCGTTGCCATCGAGTGACAAACTAAGGTCCTCTATCGCCATGTTAATGTTGAACAAAACATGAGAATAGAAATAATTCTCCTCTCTACAGATCGCCAGCATGTTCAAGGCGTCGACTGGTCGGTTCAAAAGAAGTCGCTTTTTAAATAAATTGTAAACCTTCGCCAAGAAGCGGAAGTAGGTTACGATTTCCGAGTACGGAATCTCTTGTCTCTCGTCGAAGACCTCTTGCGCCTGGCTTACCAGTCGCTTGTTTCTCTTAACCGAAAAAGTCCTCTCCGATTTATTCCATTGATAGAAGTCAGAAATTCGCGCGGCCTCGTAGACACTTGGTTTTCGTGCCGCCCGTTGCGGATGATAAGCCCGCACAAAAGTCCCGTACATATAGGGCTCACCAATCAGACAATGAAGCTCATGGAACATGTCACTCGGATAATCAAACGTGAAGTTTGCGAGTAGCTTCATTAGAGCCGTCGCCTCAACAGTGTTCGTCTTCCCCGTTGCTGTCGCAAATTGCTCGATCGCGACAGGTATAAGCACCTGAGTTCGGCGCCAGCTATAGTCAGAGGATGGTTCACCTGCGCGGCATGCCCGAAGTATTCTACCACCGGCTGAATCGATAATGGTTTCGGGCACCACTATTCCAAAATCGCAGTAGTAATCTAATCCGGCGGAAAGAGCCGCTTTGTCCGGAAACTGGCGAAAGAGCCGCTTATACGGCAGGTAGTAATGTAATCCTACGCGCGATGTCTTTTTGGCCAGTTTCTTCTCGTACCCGCGCTTTAGATCATCAACAACCTCGCCGAAGTCTGAGTAGCGACCATTACGGGAACGGCGGACCTTTTGCACGCCCCGTTCGGAGTGGAATTCCGGCCAGTCCGGCGACTCTAAAAATTCTCGCGTCCCGGTCAAGAGTTTGGCCGTGTTAGCAACTCCGAGCAACGCGTCCAAATCGTTGTGTCGCAACTTAACACCTCCCGTGAGTTGCTGTCTAACCCCATCCTGCTGCACAAAGGCCTTAGCGAGGGAAACGGCGGCCGCGAAATAAATATTGTAATAAATTCGAAGTAACGAGCCTTGATTGGTCTTATCAATAGAATCCGGACATTGATACGGGAGCGTGTACGGGATATCGTGAAATAATGCTGCGCCAACATCACAGAGATGAAAATTCCACGTAGGGAATACCAAAGGACTAAAAAACAGCTTTCCTTTGTCAGGATCGTAAGAAAATTTTATCTTTCTTACTGATCCCAATTCGATCGACTCATGATCGAGGTACGGCACTGTGTCGAAGAAGCTAACGTCGTCTAAGCTGAATCGTTGAGTTGCACTTTTTAGGAAGTAATCTTCGACAAAAAGCAGAAGCCCGAGAGGCTTAATTGCCTGCAAAAAGCGTTCAAATTGTGAAGCCGTGATAGGAGTCTCAAAAACTAAGTGATCCAGGTCGAAATGGTTGCCCGACTTTAGCAAATGGTAAGATTGCTGGAGAATGTATTCTTGATACACTGGCTCCGGAAGAGATTTACAAATTTCCGCCAGAGGATCTTCTTTCCAGCGACTGCCCTGAACAACCGCCTCGTGACCAACAAAAGAAAATGTTCGAACCGTCGCCCCGAGATTCTCAAAATACCGGCGATATTCTTGGAGCGTAGAAGTATGTTGCGTAGCATCATCTACGATAGCGATCCTTCGGTTCCGAACGCTGACGTTGCTTAACTTAAAAAAATTGCGGTATTTGATAAGGTCAGGGTTCTCTCGAAAGGCCTGTGCATCGGGCAGGGTTTTCAACAACTTGCACGCTTTCTTCGCAACCGGTACGATGTAATGGGGAGACCATGCGAGAATGGTTTCGAGAAATTCAGGGAAATCCTCGAAATATTTTTCGAACGTATTCATTGGCAGCTCACCTCTGTTAGAAAATACGTTGATGCGAGCGCACGTCGACTTATTAGTCAGCGACACACGCCTTCCTGGCGGCGGCCTTCTTGAGCGATCCAGCAACCATTCTGGTGGCGTAAGCCGGATGGAGGGGCGCAGAGCACCTGAGAAAGATTTGTTTCAGGGTCTTTCATTCCGGTGCTGGTAGGGCGGGTACCAAATCGACCACGTGTGTTTGCAGGTATTGCACTCCCAAACTTCACGCTTAGGCAGTATTGCGGTTTGCTCCACGTCCGTGCTGTTGCATTTTGCACATCTTCGTCCGCGGAGATCCCGATTGCCCGGCAGGGATACTTTTCTCTGGCGGCCTAGCATGTCCACCATAGCGGATGTGCCGTCGTCTTTAGCGTACTGAAGCGGAATCCCGTCCTGACCGTCACAATTCAAGTCAGCTCCGTGCGCGAGGAGCAACTCGGCTACAGCTACGGCACTCTCCTCTATGGATTTGGCCGCCCAGATTAGAGGCGTATTTCCCATTTTCGTTTTGGCATCGACCTGGGCACCTTTCGCGAGCAGAAGTTTGGCAATCGTTAGGTCCGGCACGGCCACCCCTCCGCCTGCTGCCCAGTGTAGAGGAGTCGAATTGTCAGAATGCCTTGCGTGGACATCCGCTCCTCTGGAGATAAGACTGACAGCGATATCTGTTTGCCCCAAGCGGATCGCCCGGATCAACAACGGGCAGCCCCATTGGTCTACTCCGTTAGCGTCGGCACCAGAAGCCAAAAGATTTTTGACACTCTCCACATCTTTTGCTTCGACGGCGGCTTCGAGGGTCATTGATCGGAATGATTTGATCGCTTTGGCGTCGCCGCTAATTTCCCACTAAATATTTATGGCGACATCCAGGACAGGAATTTCCCTTTGTGCCATGCTTACTGCACCACCACGCTCCGCACTTTGGGCATCGGACGAATATGCGCCCACTTTTTTCGGTAGCAGTGCATCCAGAAGCTGCACATCGTATCGTAGCCATAATATAGTTCCCGTTGTTACATCGTTTGCCGACAGGCAACGTTAAGTCGCGAAGATGGTTTGTTTCGGCGATGGTCCGGCCGGCATGTCTGATAACGAAGTACCAGTGCCCGAAGACCCGCGCGGAAACCGCCCAATTCGGTCGACCGAAAAACGAAACGACTGCAGCTCTCCTCAAAGCGACACTTCCGCTTCCAAGCCAGTGGCCAGAGTCGCCAATACAACCGTATCGGAATTAACAACAGCCACTTCATTTGCGGAATACGGCCATGGCGATTGAAATGCTGCGGCTTGGCGTGGCCCCAAAGCCGAAGCACCCAGCGGTGCCCGCCACAAACGTATCGACGCGTTCGAGTCGAACGTAATCCCAGCCCTCTGATGTAAAACTTTGGATAAGCGTTTCAAGCTGTGCTGCCGCTGCTGAGGCATTGGCGTCACTCGCAATGGAAGCGGTGAAAGGTACTACCTTGTATGTCATATGATTTGCAGATTAACGTGATTTGCTGCGTTTCGAAGGCTCGGGCGGTATGAGTAGCCCTTCAGATTTCTTTGACTAGCTTTCATGAGGGCTTGGGCGTAGCAGGCGCCGGGGTATTGCCATTTTTCTTCTTGTTCCGGCGCGCGCTCGATATGGGTGGCGCTTTTCCAGGCGCGCAGTTTCTCGGGGGCGCGGCTGTACTTGTTGAGCATGATCGCGTTTAGAAAACGGATCTCTTTGTAGGCTTCGATGAGACCGAGACCGATGACGCTGGTGTCTTCTACGCTGCCTTGACGTTTGCCTTCCACGCTATCGCTCACGGCGTCGATCGCATCGCGGTCGTGGCGCAGGTCGGTCACGAACGTTGCGGGCAGCTCGTGCGCGACGAAACGGGCGACCAATGCGGTCTTGGCGGCTTGGGCAGCGGCATCGTCGTCGGGTTTCGCTTCGAGTCTGACGAGGTAGGCGTCCGCCGCGGTGAGGACGCTGGAGTCGTTGTGTTCCGATGCGGGAAAGTCGTCGTCGAACCCGGGCTGCTCTTGGGCGATGGCGGTGCGCCGGATGTTCCGGCAATCGATGCGGAGGGCGTCGATGAGGGTGACTTTGCTCGCGGTGCCGCTGCCGGTAGCCTGGCCGGCTTTGGCGTCGTCCACCGTCTTGAGGGCAGCGTCGAGATTGGTGAAGCGGGTTTTTGCTTCGCTGCCGGCTGAGAAATCGGCGCCGTTCTCGGCGCCGAAGGTTTGGGCGCGTTTTGCCGCGTCGTAACGACGCTGGTCGCGATCGTTCATTGGGAGGTCTCCTTTTCTGTTTTGGGGTTGAGGGGCGAAGCGCGGCGTTATGTCGGGCCGTCGGAGAGCGTGTTTATCGGGCGGGAGAACACTTGCCAAGAGAAAAAGCGGCGTTCGCAGCGAATTTTGTCGATTTGAGAAGTCGGTAGCCGGTCTGGCGAGATCGGCGAGCCAGCTCGCACGCACGGGACGAGAGCGCGCAACGCCGGTAGCTCGACTCGCGTACCGTCGGTGCGCCCCTTTGCCGCCATCTTGGACTGAGGCCGGAAGTCGGACGTCAGTGATCAGTTGGCGGATCCGCTTCGAGGCCAGGGCGTGACCGGCGCCTCTGCTCGAAAATATCAAGCCTGAGATTTAACATTGACATGCGTTTCACGGGTGAACATAAACAGCTGTAACCCCACTCCCCGGTGCCCACCGACCCGAACCTCGTAAAGCTAATCTGGATTTTCACGGCGATTCTGCTGCCGGTGATTCCCGCCATTCTCCTGTTCAAGATTCTGCCCGCATCGACCACAGACGTTTCCGGCCCATTCAAAGGTCTTCAGGTCAAACTTGGTGGAGCGGTCGGAATATATTTCCTCCTGGTCCTTATAATTTCCTTTGGGCCAAAGCCGACGCCGCCTTCGCCTTCCGAGGTCTGGAGGGTAAAGGGCTACGTCCAGGACGAGAATGGAGAGACTCTCGCGGCGGACAAAGTTAACATGAACATCCAGCCGAACACCGTGGAGTACCGCAACGACGGCTCATTCAAGATGGACGTTTTGGTTAAGCGGAATGATATGGGCACGGTGGACATGCCGATATTGAATGTGCTGTGGCAACCCGCCCAGTCCTTCGGCAATGCGACCATTCATCTCGATCCCACTGATCGTACGGGTAAGATTTACAAACTCGAAACCAACCAGGCGGCGCATGAAATTGTGATCGTCGAGCCGATCAAGTTGGGAAAAAGAATCGCGGAGGCACCCTACCAGCCCCCGACCAACGTAACGCCGCAGCCCACTTCTCTGCCTTCGGCGCTCGTTACTCCCACGCCCAGCCCCACCACCACGCCAAAAACATGAAAATGCGCACCTTCCTTTTGATCGCGATCCTCGCTTGCGGCTTCGCTTGTTTATCTCGCGTTGAAGCTCAGACTACAACCGTTCGCGGACAGCTTCTTCGGAACGGACAATTCCCGGCTGCCGGGATTCAGGTCACACTCAATCATCCGACATTCGGCCGCTCATCGGCCTGGACTACGGGCGGCGACGGCATGTATTACCTCTACAACGTGCCTTATGGCGACTATTATCTAGAGGTCTGGATCTCCAATCCACCCATCGTTTATCAGGTTCGGGTCATCGGTTTTCCTTACTGCGATCTCCCGCGGGTGGCGGTGCCGTAATCGGGCGCGGAGCCGACCCCCCTCCGGCCGGTGATGAGTCGGAGCGCCAAGAAGGCCGAGCACGCGAATGGCGGCAGGCGCCGTTTGAAAAATCTTCGAAAAAGTTGCAGATTTTGCGTTGACGTAAGGCCGAGACGCAATATGTTGCTGTCCCGCTGAAATGCGGACTCCGGGGTTCCCGGAGTGTTCTTCTCTTCGGCCCGTTCGACTTCGCTCAGGGCAACGTTTGTTTCAATCGTTGGCAGGAGTGCGTTCGTTGTACCGAAATGGAAGAACGTTGATCTTTGACAGTTTGATTTTGGATTTCGCATCACGACGGAATTTCCGCGGGATCCAAAAGGTGAAGTAAGTCAGCGAAAATTGAATTGTGCGTTATACGTCAGAGCCCCGAAGCAATTCGGGGTTGCCTGTTCCTTAAGCTAATTTGGGAATGGGTAATTTCTTTGATTAAAACATTTTTCCAAACGCCCTTCGGGGCTCGAGGAAATCTTAATTTATAAGATCGGACGAACCTGGATTCGGCTCTCACGAGTCGCTTTCAGGCAAGAATGGTCAGAATTTCGGGCACTTTAGCGAGTGTCTCGACAAACTTTGTCCGGTGGCAGCAATGACACCGGCTCCAAATTTTTACGGAGAGTTTGATTCTGGCTCAGAACGAACGCTGGCGGCGTGGATAAGACATGCAAGTCGAGCGGGATTTTCTTTGGTAGCAATACTGAGGAAAATTCAGCGGCGAACGGGTGCGTAACACGTGGGCAATCTGTCTTAAAGTGGGGGATAGCTCGGCGAAAGCCGAATTAATACCGCATGTGATCAGAGGCGACATCGCTTCGAAATCAAAGGTGGCGCAAGCTACCGCTTTTAGAGGGGCCCGCGGCCTATCAGCTTGTTGGTGAGGT
>JBEEHH010000003.1:0-72037 GCA_041167325.1 Verrucomicrobiota bacterium
CACGATCGTGCTCGAACGCTCGATCGCCGAGCTCGGTATTTATCCGGCCGTCGATCCGCTCGCCTCAACCTCAAAGTCGCTCGCCCCCGATGTGGTCGGCGAAGAACACTACGCCGTGGCTCGCGGCGTGCAGAAAGTTTTGCAGCGCTACCGCGATCTCCAGGACATCATCGCGATTCTCGGCATGGACGAATTGAGTCCGGAGGACAAGCTCTCCGTCTTGCGCGCCCGCAAAATTCAGCGCTTCCTCAGCCAGCCGTTCCACGTCGCCGAAGTCTTTACCGGCACGAAAGGCGAATACGTTTCTATCGCCGAGACCGTGCGAGGGTTTAAAGAGATTCTCGATGGCAAACATGATGAAGTTCCCGAACAGAACTTCTACATGAAGGGCGGCATCGACATGATTCAGAATGCCGAATGACGAATGTTGAATGTCGAATGATGGACACTGACTGATGGCAACTTTGAGACTTGAGATCGTGACGCCGGAAACGACGGCGTACTCGGAGGACGTAGAGATGGTCACTTTGCCTGGGGCCGAGGGGGAACTTGGCGTTTATCCGAATCACGTTCCGCTCCTCACGACGTTGAACCCGGGCGAACTGCGCGTGCTCAAGGGCGGCAAGGAAACTTTTCTGGCCATCGGCGAAGGCTTCGTCGAGATCACGGGAAGTTCTGTTTCGGTTTTGACCGACATGGCGCTCGAGCCCGCGGTGATTGACGAGCACGCGGCGGAGGCTGCGGTCGAGCGGGCAAAAAAGGCGATGAAAGAAGATCTTGGCGCGGAAGAGTGCGCCGCCGTCCAAGCTTCGCTCCAAAAGGCGCTGGCTCAGTTGCACGTGAAGCGCCGCCGGCGGAGTTAATGTAGAGGCGCTTGTGCCAAGCGCCTGGTCTTGTTGGTTAGGCGCTTGGCACAAGCGCCTCTACATTACTATTCTCGTGGAAGTTCCAGACGCGCTCGGAATTATTGCCGGTAACGGCGTCTATCCGCGCCTTCTCGCCGATGCGGCGCGCCGGGCCGGCGTGAAACGGATTGTCGCGACGGCGTTCACGGACGAAACCGACGAACGTCTCGCGGACAAAGTGGATGAAATCCACTGGATGCGCGTCGGCCAGTTAGGCAAATTGATCGCCGCGTTCCGGAGCTCCGGAGTCGAGAATGCGATCATGGCCGGGCAGATTGCGCCGAAGAACCTCTTCGCTCTGCGGCCGGATTGGAAAACGCTGCTGCTCCTGGCGCGGCTAAAGCGACGCAACGCCGAATCCATCTTTGCGGCGATCGGCGAAGAGCTGGCGCGGTCGAAAATCACGCTGTTGCCGGCCACCTCTTTTCTGGAGGATTGCGTCGCGCCGGCGGGATTGATCGCCGGCCGGAAATTGACGCGGCGCGAAGACGACGACGTTGCTTTCGGTTTCGAGATCGCGCGAGAAATCAGCCGGCTCGATATCGGCCAGACCGTTATCGTGAAAAACGGAACGGTCCTGGCCGTGGAAGGTTTCGATGGGACCAACGAGACCATCAAGCGCGGCGGTGTTCTGGGAGGCAAGAACGCGATCATGGTCAAGGTCGCAAAGCCAGATCAGGATATGCGCTTTGACGTCCCGGTAGTTGGCGTTGCAACGATCGCAGTGGCGGCGGAAGCTCGTCTGCGCGTTATCGCCATCGAAGCGGGCCGAACGCTCCTGCTCGAAAAAGAAGCAGTCGTTGAATCCGCGGCGCGCTCGAACATCTCGATCGTCGCCCGCTAATGGCGCTTCGAGGAGCGGCGGTCTGCAGCCGCCGAGGGCGATTTCAAATCGCCCTTCCTTGTTATTCACGCGTCATGAGTCGGTCCAGGACGAAACGCTTCGTTGCGGGTGCGAACTTCGTGCAATAGCTCACCGGCCGTGCCCCGTTCGTTAGGCGCGACGTCACAAGCAGGCTGCCGGCTTCATCTATCTTCGCATACCGTTTCTCGATCGAGAGGAATCCCGGCTTCGTCGTTGGAATAATGGCGAGCGCATCAAAGATCGGTCCGCCGTTTGTCTTGACGAAATTCGTCCAGAACCAGAGCCAGATCCTGCTCCGGCTCGAAAGATACTGTCCGGCATCACCGTTTCTCTCCAGCTCGCGCAGATCCGCTCGATCGACGGTGAGACCTGAACCTGTGGCGATTGGCACCAGCGTGAACGGAATCTTCGAGCGCAACACTATCGCTGCCGCCCTCGGATCCTTGAACACGTTCGCGTCGTGAATATGGAAGGATCGGCTCGGTCCGAAGGCGAGATCGTCTGGTGACGCCTGGCCGCCCACAAAAATCACGCGCTCGATTCGATGCGCCAGGCGGGAATGAAGCTGGAGGAACGTCGCCAGATTAGTCAGCGGCCCCAGGGCGATGTAAGTGATTTTTTGCTTTTCCAACGCGGCCGCCAAGGCGTTGCTTGCAGCACTTCGTCGACCAAAATCGGAGGTCGATGCCGCCCCTGTAAAGACTTGGTCAGCCGCAAAGCCTGCGGAACCGCCGAACTGACGAATGACATCCCGAGCGGCGCGCGTGGTCGCGCCCAACGGCGCATTGCCGTAGGTCGTACTCAATCCCGCGATCCGAATTTCCGGCGAATGAAAAGCGAGGACGAGCGCGAAGGCATCATCCACTTCGCGAATCGGCGAGCCGATGGAAACATCGGTGTCGATCCAGACGGGATGGGCCGAAACGACTCGGGCGAGTCCGAGAACCGCGCAGAGCAACCTTAGGCTGCGCATTGCGAAGCTAAGAACGAACGGGATTGACGAACCAACTCACCGGCAATCGAACTCGAGTAAAGATCGCCGGCTTAAATCGCCATTTCCTGAAAGCGCTCGTTGCCGCCTTATCGAGGACCGTGCTGCCGCTGCTCTTTACGATGATGACTTCGGTGGTTGCGCCAGCTTTGTTTATCCGCAGCTCATAGAGCGCGCTGCCGGCGGTCTTTTTCTTTTGCGCCTCCTGAGGGTATCCGGGGCCGGGCGAAGAAATAGCATATCGCAATAATTCTTCATCGGTGAGCGAGGAGGTGTGACCATCGCTCCAAACCGCGGTGGTGTTTTCTGCGGCGGTCGCCGCAGCCGGAGAGATCATCGCGGCCAACGCTGCTACGAGGATAATTCGCAGGGCGAACATCTGATTGATGCTATCTCGGTGTCCGGACATTGCAAACGTGATACGACCGGGGCGCCGCTGATATGATTGATTCCCAAACATACCCGTTGCAAATCGCAAGTCGGCGCTCGAAAATCAAGATTCTCGCGGGGTCTTAGCTCAGTTGGTAGAGCGCCTCAATGGCATTGAGGAGGTCAGGGGTTCGATTCCCCTAGGCTCCAGAATTTCGTGTCGAAAATTCGGTCCCCCGCCAGGTCTCGTGAATTTCACCGCACATGATGACCGGGAGAGACCCTACTTCTTGCTTTTCGTTTGGCGAGAGCCGTACTTGACGGAACGACGCTCGGCGTTGGTCACCGAATCGTTATCCTTCTTTTCGCGCATTCGAAGCTTCGCCTGCATGCCGGCTTCTTTGTAAAGCACTTCCCGGATCGCGGCAGACTTATTCCCGCAATGTTTTTGATCGGCGAGCGCCTGGAGAGCCCGGTCGAGGGCGAGAGGAAGGGTGATCGTAATGGCGGTTGATTCCTTGTCTCTCACGCCGCCGACCGTGTCACAGCGAATCTGGCTGAGCAAGGAAATTCAACCTTGACATGGTGTATGATGGAATAATACACATCGCTTCATGCCCAGAACGAAGCTGCCAAAAGGCAGTGTGCCGGTGACGTTCCTGTTACCGCGCGAGGTCCAACAACTCCTGCTCGATAAAGCGCGACGCGAGGAGGTGAGCTTCTCCGAATTGATACGTCGCGCCCTGCGCCGGGAGATCAGGACCGCACGGCACCCAGGGCCTCCGCAAACAAACAGTGCCACTAAACACGGCCGGCGGGAGTAGATATGGAGGCGTATTCCTTCACCGCCGGGGCCGACTATCGGATGTATGCGGCAACCATGACTGGATTCAGTGGTGGCTCCGCTGACACGCTGAGAGATTTTGTCGCTTCCGATGGCACGATGATGCCGGAGGACGGCTGCGCAATCGAGAGCCCAGCGAGTGTTGCCGGCGCGGTGCTCCCGACGACCGGGGCTTACTATGTCAGGGCGCGCCGGTGCAAGATCGCTTCTCTCTCTGACACATTCCTTCCTTGTGACTTTTATGTGCGCGTGCTTTGGGGGTCGCCGATACCGGAGATGGAACCCAACTATGAGGGTGCTCCGCAAGCGACGCGCTCCAACGGCCGTGGGGGCCGTGTGATCGGGCCGGCGACAGCGAAGAACGACAGCTTCGCCATCACGGTCAATGGGCGAGATACGATTGGGGTAATCGTGGCCGTTGATCTGGAGCGCGGCGCACCGGTATGGAATGCGATTGCTGGGACCGGAGTGTTCACCGGCTCCTTCATCATAACATTGTAACCGGACGCCGCGGACGAAGAAGCTGCGAATTGACTAACAGGTCCGGAGAAACATTATGGTCGATAAAGTAAAACTGTGGTTTAACCCTGAAGGTGATTACCTCGAAGTGACCTTTTCTGACGCCCCCGGTTACATGCGGCCGACGAGAAGCGATGCGTTGATGAAGCGCGTGGACGAGCAAGGCCGTATCATCGGTTTCAGCGTGTTCGGCGTAAGCAGATTCCAAAAAGATCATCCGCTCGAAACCGAACTCGCTGGAGGAGCATAGGCGCGATCGAGCGCGCTCCAGCATCATTCCGTTCCGCCGGCGGGCAGGCGCGCCGCTTTCCAATCCATCGCCATGCGAATCCGGGCGCGGCCGCTGGGATGATCGAAGAAGATGAATTCCTCCATCGGCGTCGGATCCAGTTTGCGATAGGTGCCGAGTTTGAGCGCGACTTTCGCAAATCCATCCGGCTCGCGCGCGGTATTGATACCGAAGGCATCCGCCTCCACTTCAGCGACGCGAGTAATGGTGTGGTTGACCGGCGTCATGACAAAGCCGATGGCCGCGAAAATTAAGGAGAGGATGGGAAGACCTGCCGGATCGGCGATGCCGCGAACCTGCCAGCGATCGCCCCAGCGGCGGACCAGGAAGTCGAATCCCCATTTGGCGAGAGCAAATGAGATCAGGCCGACGAGCGAAAAGCTGAGCAGAAATTTCGTGATGTGATTCAAGACGTAGTGCCCCATCTCGTGCGCCATGACGGAGCGAATTTCCGGCAGGGTGCATTGCTTGAGCAGATTGTCATTCAACGCGATACGCGTCGTTCCGAGAAAGCCCGCCACGTTCGCGCTGATCCGATTGGATTGGCGCGAGGCATCGACTTCGAAAACCTGGGTGACCGGAATTTGGTTCGCGCGTGCCATGGCAAGAATCGCGTCGCTGACTTTTTTATCGGCGAGTGGCTTGTACTTATTGAAGAGAGGTTCGATATAGATCGGACTGATCATTATTCCGAAGGCGAGAAACAGGACCACCACGCCGGTGCCCCAAAGCCACCAGGTCCCGGGCGCGCGGCGAAAGACGGCGTAGAGGACGATCAGCAAGACGGTCGTGGCGACCAGGGAAACACCCAGTGCGATCATTAACTCTGAAAACCAGGGTCCAAAAGTTTGCGTCGCCAGACCGTAAGCATGCTCGCGGTAGAAGCGTTGGTAAACGGTCAACGGAAACGTCAGGGCGAAGGTGAGCAGCACATACGGGATGGCGTAGAGTGAGACTTGGAGAGCCTTGAAGCGGGTGGTGCGTTCCGCAAAATCTCGCATGCGCGCCGAGAGACGTGTGCCCAGGAGCAGGAGCGAGATCGCGGCGTCGAGAAGAAAATTCCAAAGAATCAACCAATAGCCGCCTTCGAAATAAGCGTCGGACTTCGCGCGTTTGTCTGCCGGCACGGTATCGAGCCAGGCCCGGGTAGCTGTGGCGGGATCGGCATCAGGCGCAATGGAGGGAGCCGGCGCGGAGATCGAGGGAGATGGCGAAGTTTCCTGCCCGCGGACGGACGCGGCCAATCCGAGAACGAAAACAAGACAGAGCAGGAAAAGGACGGCCAGAGATTTCATGAAGGCCGAGCGTGAAAGAAATGGCAGCCAGCGTCAATGACAGTTGCTACATTGCCGGTGAATTGCTCATGACGATCGAATATCTGGCGGATCATCCGGAGTTCCTGGCCGCGCTCGCAAAATGGCACCACGCCGAATGGGGCTACCTGAGGCCGGGCGATTCCGCGGAAGCGCGCCTGACGCGGATCGAGGGCTCGTCGAACCGCGACCGCATTCCGCTGACGGTGATCGGCCTCGACGATCGAGTATTACTTGGCTCGGCCAGTCTGGTGTCGCACGACATGGACACGCGCCCGGAATTGAGCCCGTGGTTGGCCAGCGTATTTGTCGGGCCCGATCATCGGCGGCAAGGAGTGGGCGCGCAGCTAGTCCGCCGAATCATGTCCGAGGCAGCCGTCTTGAAGGTTCCAATCCTCTACCTCTACACGGTGCATAGCGAAAAGTTCTACGCGAATCTTGGCTGGTCTCTGCACGAACACACCGCTTATCGTGAGCAGAACGTAGCCATCATGACCTACCGCCCATGACTCCCGCCGACTTTCGTAAGATTGCGCTCAGCTTGCCGGAAGCTTCCGAAAGCGCGCACATGGCGCATCCGGATTTTCGTGTGGACAACAAGATTTTCGCGACGCTTGGTTATCCGGACCAACAGCACGGAATGGTGATTCTGCCGCCGGAGGAACAAGCGCGTTTCGTGAAAACGTATCCAAAGGTTTTCGCGCCGGCGAAAGGAGCGTGGGGAAAAAGAGGGAGCACGTCGGTTCGGCTTGAAGCGGTTGATAGGAGCACGCTGCGGCGCGCGATCGAAATCGCCTGGCGCAAACGAGCGCCGAAGGATCTATTGTAGGGATAGGTGGCTACAGCTACACCAACGCGCCGCCGCAACTCGATCCGGCGCCGGCGGTGCAACCAAAACAGTGATCGCCGGTAAGGATCGCGCGGTTTTCTACCTGAGCCGGATCAACCTCCCATAAGTGCAATCCCTGGCCGGCTTCATGCCATTGCATCTTAAGCATCTGGTTAAAGTCGCAATCGAACACTTCGCCCTGCCAGCTTACGTTGATGGTGTTGCGGCACATCAGGCCATTCACGGTGGCCGGATTAAACGCATCGTTGAGCAACGCCATGTAATCCCCAAGCAGATTGTTGTTCTTCAAGTAGGACGCGAACCGGGCGATCGGAAGGTTCGTTATTGTATAGAGCTTGTTGAAGACAATGCCGAAATGGTCCTTTAGCTCTCGCTTGTAGTCGGCTTCGAGTTCTTCCTGCGGGCCGGGCAGGAAAGCGCCGTTCGGATTATAAACGAGATGAAGCGGAAGGTGTGGCTCGATGCCATAGCCTAACGAGTTCAAAAGCTGGAGCGCCTTGATGCTCGCGTCGAAAACTCCATTGCCGCGTTGCTCGTTCACATTCGCGGGCGAATAGCATGGCATCGAGGCGATGATCTCGATCTCGTGCCGGGCGAGGAACTCCGCATAATCTTCGTAGCCGGGCTCGAGCAGAATCGTGAGATTGCAGCGGTCGATGATATGGCGCGGCGGCGTGAGCGCCTTCAGCCGTTCGACGAGATACTTGAAGTCCGGGATCATCTCCGGCGCGCCACCGGTCAGGTCGACCGTTGGGATATCTGTCTTGGCCAGCCAATCGATGAGTTGATCGATCGTCGCCCGCGTCATGATTTCCCTGCGCTTGGGTCCGGCGTTCACATGGCAATGGATGCAGGTGAGATTGCACAGCTTCCCCACATTGATCTGGAGGATCTCCGTCTTCTTATGGCGCAGCGGTAACACATGCTCAGCCAACTTTCGGGAGAAGCTGTTGTCGGCAGTGAGCTTCATAACTGTCGAAGAATCAAATAGACCGCGCCGGCAATGAGCGCGGCGCACGGCAAGGTGATAAGCCACGAAAGAAGGATATTCAGCATGACTCTTGGATTGGCCTGTCCGGTCGTAAGGCCCATCCCGAAAAGAGCGCCGACGGATACATGCGTCGTCGAAACCGGCAGACCAAAAAAGCTGGCAGCGATGACGAGAATGCCTGTGGTCAGGTTTGCGGAAAAGCCTTGTCCATGATTCATCGCGGTGATCTTGTGGCTCATCGTTTCCGCCACTCTGCGGGCGTTGAGTAATCCCCCAAGCGCCATCGTGATGGCAACGGCGAAGAAGCCCCAGCGAATATCCATCCATTTCAGGAGAAGCAGCATGGCGACGATCTTTGGTGTGTCATTCAAACCTCGGGCGAAGCTGACGACGCCCGCACTGAGGAAATGCGCGCCATCCATGGCTTGCTGCGCACTTAGACCTAGCATTGAACCGGCATAGCGCTCGCGGCAATTCTCCTCCTCGTCGATCGAGAGCGTAATCGGCGGCGCAATCGGTCGCATCGAAAGGGCCGAGCCTGGTTGGGGCAGGGCGATGACGCGTTCCTCGGACCCGATACAAACGCACCATTCCTTGCGCACGCCGCAGACGAGGCGAAGACTGCGAAAGACGAAGTAAAGGAGGGCGCCCAGGACGATAGCCAGAATCGGGCTGAGCAAGAGCGGCAGGACAAAGCCTTTTCCGAGTGCGGCGAAGTTCACTCCATTACCCACAGCAACCAGCCCACAACCGACGATCGCGCCAGTAATGCCGTGGGTAGTGGAAATTGGAAAGCCGAGATAGGTCGCGAGAATTACCGTGATCGCTGCGCCAAGAACTACGGCGAGGAGGAATTGTTCCGAACCCACGAGCGTATCCGGCACCAGACCTTTGCCGGAGAATCTCTTGAGCAATGCTTGCGCGAGAAAGATAGAAGCGATCGATCCAGCAAAGGTCGTAATTGTTGCCCAGCTAAGCGCGGTGCGATAACTCGCCGCGCGACAGCCGTAAAGCGAAGCGACCCCTTTGAAGTTGTCGTTTGAGCCGTTCGAGTAGGCGAGAAAACAAGCGGCGAGGAAGAGAGCGATGAGAAGCATCAGGTCGAATCCGTGTTAGCAGCAGCTCCCGCCATCGCAGCACTGCGAGGCATCGGTCGTCGCGCCGTAGTCCTGTCCTTTGGTTTCCTTCGGATGGCGCAGCGAAGTGCGGGAGCAATCGAATGGCTTCGCTTCTTCCATCGGAATCGGCGTTAGCGGCTCGATGAACTCGAATGAGGCAGAGTAAGGAGCCTTCCGATAAATATTGTAGGTCTTATCGCAAACGGCGTAGCGCTTCCCGCGCTCCATTCGGTGATTATCGTCATCCAGCACTTCCTTGAATGGTCCTTTGTAGATAACCGCCTGGTTCCGCTCGACGCAGGGACCTTGCTTCCCCTTAAACGCCTCGATTGTCACCGACCGGAATTCGATTCCCTCGACCGTCTGCCATGGATTCTCATCGCGTTTTAGAATCTCAACGCCGTAGAAGCCCGCCGCCGTGAAGGCGGCGACAAACCCTTCTTCGGTCAGCGCGCCGGAGATACAGCCGCTCCAAAGCTCAGGATCGGTTTGCAAATGCTCCGGCACTTCTTCATCACTCACGATGTCCGAGATCACCGCGCGGCCTCCGATTTTCAGAACGCGAAAGATCTCATCGAAGAGTTGCCGCTTCGAGTGCGCTTCGACCAAATTAAGCACGCAGTTGGAAACCACGACATCAACCGAGTCGTTAGCAATGAGCGGGCTCTTCACCCGCAGCTCCTGCGCGAGCTCATCCGCGGCCAGGAATGAAGCGGCATCACTGATCGGGCGTCGCTTCAGTTCCGCATCGAGCAGATCGATGCTCAGCGCCAGGTCCTGGATGCGGCCTTTCCGGAACTCGACGTTCGCGTAACCTATGCGCTCGGCTACGATCGGCGCATTCGTCCGCGCGACCTCCAGCATCTCATCGGTCATATCGACTCCGATGACCCTCCCATTCGGTCCCACGACTTGCGCCGCGATGAAACAGATCTTGCCGGTGCCGCTGCCGAGATCGAGCACCGTCTCGCCTTCGCGCAGATACTTGCTGGGATCGCCGCATCCGTAATCGCGCTCGATCACTTCCTGTGGGATGACCTTGAGATACTCGGCGTTGTAATCCACCGGGCAGCAGAGTCTCGCTTCCGGCGCCTGTGCGCTGGCGGCATAGCGCTTACGAACTTCAGATTCGGCGTTGATGGTGCTCATAGTCTTAAAACATCACCTGCAGACGCAGGATGACTTCGTCGAATTGATCGGGCCCGAATTGTGGATGGGCTTCGCGGAAGTCGGACCAGGTATGGACATAGTTGGCCATGAGTTTGATCCCATCTCCATGGATGTAGTAGTTCAACCCGCCAGTGATGGAATGGATGTTGTCATTAGCCACCTGGCCCGGAGTGAGTGATTCCCACTTCACCACAGCCTGGAGCTTTTTCGGGATCAGGAAATAACTTCCCTGCACGTAATACCCGCTGGCGTCGAACTCCGGGAAAAATATTCCGCCACGGGGACGGACGTTTTCGTGGAGATACTCCGCGATCAGATCGAAGGGGCCTACCTTCAGCCACGCATCGAAGCTATAGGCATGTCGTTCGTCCGGGCTCGTGAGGGTAAAAGAGGTAAGGGAACCGTCGGCGTTCACTTTCAAGTTCAAAGCCGGTGAGATATTGGTGCCGGTCGCGTCGCGGCTGAAAAGATAATCGCCGGCGATTTTCAAACTGGCTTCCTGGCCCATCCACTTGCCTTTGAAAGGGAGAAGCTCCAGCCGGCCGACGTACATGAATTCGTTGTTGTCGTTGACATTAAAATTGCGCCCAGTGCCGTTGAAGATGCCAGCGTAATAGGTCACCAGATCTTTCTGCTCGGGCACAATGTTGGTCAGCGGCTTACCCCAAAGCATCACGCCAAGCTGCCGCTCCGGGGTGAGCGCCCCTGTCGGCAAGCTGCGCTCGATCGTAAAGATTGTCGCATCCGGCGTAATCTGTTCCAGACCAAACGGAGCTTTCCATTGGCCCACTTTGAAATTCGCTTCGGGTATCCGATGCCAGTTGATAAAAATATCCGTCGATGAAAAACCGGTGCGCGTCGCTGACGAGAGCCCGTCGCTCTGCTCGAAATCGCCTTCGACCTTGAAATCGAATTGCTCCGCAAAGTCGCCAATCAAGTTGATCCGGGCGCGGCGGAGACGAAATCGATCCTTCAAAGCGGTGAGACCGAAGCGCCCTTCAAAGGCGGTGACATCGCCGCCTTCAAAGTTCGCCTGGATGTAGCCGCCCAGCGTTAACTTGTACTCCGAACCCCCTGGAACGACGTAGACGGGCTTCTTCTCTTCTGTCGTCTCGCTTTTCTCGACGTACGATTTTGAGTCGGGAACAAACCGGGACCGCTTAGTCTCGCTTAGAGCGGGCGCAGTGGGCTTTTCTTTCTTCAAGCTCTTCACTTCCTGTTCGAGCTCAGCGTTTCGCTTTTGCAAGAGCTCGACGGCGTGCTCGAGTTTTTCGAGACGCTCCGAGTCGGACTTAGTTTCCGCGGCGGCGCGGTGAAGTGCGAAGGCGCAACAGAGCGCGCAAACCGCAATCCGGACGGCAATGCGTCCTCTGCCCAGACTTGGAATAAAAGATGGATGTAACATAATAGTTTGCTGAGTTGGCGACGCCTAACGAGACGACGCCGGGTTACGGTTGCGGCAGCGCGAGCGGTTCTGCTCGCGAAAACGGGGTCGCGTTCAGGCCGCCAATACCGGAGGCGGCATTTGCTGGCGCACCCGCATTTGCTGGGACGCGATACTGACGAAATGGATGAGGCGGACGCGCGATGCGCTGATCACGCCGAGCAAAAATATCGCGAGCCGCGCCAGCGGATCGCCGGTGCACGCGAAAATCCGGATGTCGGCCCAGGAATCGAGATCGTGCTTCACCGGCAGGAGAAAGACCTGCGCTGTTCCGCAGCGTTTCCGAAGTTGGGCGCAATCGGTGTTTTTTTTCCAACGCACGCCGCACAGCAATTCCCGATCGGTGGAACGAAACGCGATGAGATAGCAACCGCCGCGATGATCGGGGCCGAGCACGAGCGTGTTCGACGCGAGCTCCGCGAAAGCGCGCTCGATATCTTTCGCGCGAAGGCTCGGACAATCGCGGCCGACCGCGACTACTTCGTCATAGCCGAGCTGCGCGATCCTCTCGATCGCGTTCTCAAAGCGCGCCGCGAAATTCCGGCCCGCCTGTCGATGCACCTGGCAACCGGGAATGGCCGCATCACCAGCCGAAGTGAAAAGATGGACATCAATCCCCAGCGAAATTTCAGATCCAAGCGCGGGGAGATTGAGGAGCGGCCCAGCGGTGATGGGGAACGAACGTCTCGCCAGTTCGACATGCGCTTCGTCGGCGAAGATGAGAACAGCTCGTCGGGGCACGCCTTTGGATACGAGAAGGCGAGGGGGAGAGACAAGCCTTTTTCACTGTAGCCGCTTCGCTATGCGAAGCGCCTGGTTTGCAAACCGCGATCCATCCGGCGGAGATTCACGGACTGGCCGCTTCGCTACTCCTTATTCAGGTAGTTCTTTTCCAGGAATTCGGATCTGAAGTTCTGCGGCGGAGTCGGAATGTCGGGCCGCCCTTCTGGCGTAAAGTCCATCAGGTTCCAATACGCCCAGACCGTGTCGACGTGATTCATCATGCCTTCAGTCCCCCAGAAATGAAAAATCTTTCCCTGCTGCTTCCTGAAGACATGCATCACCGGCAATTGCATATCATCAGAGTCTCCCTGGCATTTGTAATCGGCCTGATAGGAAGACTCCGCTCCTGAGACCAGCGCCATCTGCGACCATCCACGTTTTTTGGCCCACGCATTGATTCGATCGGCCGGGGCTTTGGCAATGGCGACAAACGCGGCGTGTTGACTGACCTGATACCAGGTCCGATCGAACCCATCGACCAGCGACGTGCAGGAAGGAGAGGGATTGTCCCAGTTTGGGCCGTACATGAACGAGTAGAGCAGCAGGGTGTTCTTGTCCCCAAAGAGCTCGGAGAATTTCACGCTCTGCCCCACTTTCCCGTCGTTGGCCCATTGGAAGACGTAGTCCTCCTTCAACTGTCCGCCGGGAGGGAGAGTGCGGCGTTTTTCCGCCACCGATTTTACTTTATCGACAAGCTCCTGTTCCTCTTTGAGCAACGCTTCGCGCGCCTCGCGATACGCTCTGCTTTCGTTTGGATACCGTAGTTCATTCATGTTCGTCTTATGCCTTCTCGGTCACGAATTTTATTGTCGATTTGATGATCCGGGCTTTGTCCGATCGATCGAAACCCAGCACCACCGTGCGGGTCGCGGTGATCATGCTGCCCTCGCCATCGATCACGGTTTCGATCTCCACGACGAGCGAACCATCCTTTTGCCAGCGCGTCGCGCTTTGCGAATTCCACCCGGCGACATGCGGGTAACTTTTCCCACCCTTGACCTTCTCCGGAATATCCGCCTCCAGGTCGGGGATTTTGATCTCTCGAAAAGTAGAGCCGGCTCGGAGAAAAACCGCGACGTAGCTTCCGCGTTTCCAGAGCGTGGCCGTGAGCGCAAACGCCTTCGAGTCCGGTTTCCAGAGCACCTCCATATTGAACCGGGCGCTCGGGCCGGGGTCGGAGTCGGCCTCGGCGACGCTCTTCAGGAGTTTGCCCGATGCCTTCTCGATTAGATCATACGTTTTCTTTTCGTCGTCCGATTCCCCCGTGTAGCGAAAAGCAAATTGCCCGTCAGGCGAAGGCGCTTCGATGCCCTTCTTCGTCCCTTCCTCCGTTTCCTCTCCGCAGACCAGGCGGGAGCCAGTCACAAGAATCGACAGGACGATTAAACTTCGTTGTAAGTGCGTCATTCGAGATTCTCTTTTTTCTACTTTCTACTTCAGCCTTTCTACTTTCTCCTCGACCGTTCGCTCCATCGCATGGTTAGGAGATGGGGACGTAGCCATTCTTAATCGGTTACGATAGTGTGCGCCTCACCGCGCTTAACTGAGAGGCCGTTTCGCGATAAGCCATATCGCAAGTCCCTCAGGAGCGCGAGATGTGCGGGCGACGGCCGAGGAACTCCGATCTCAGTAATCTCGATCTCAATAGGGCGGTGCATTTCGCGACGATAAGTAACATCAATATTCGTCCCACTTCTGGTCGGATAGTAAGCATAATACATCTTCTCGTTGAGAAGATAATCGGGTCGATTGGGGTTCGTCGCGCCAGGTATGAGCCGGTGCCGGCGTGCGACCAAGCTCACAATCCTATCGACCCGCCCCCAGACATGGTGATCAGCGCTTCCGCGCTTTCCTGTGACCTCTAGGGCCGAACCTGTGAAGTCGCCGGCTTCGCAGCGAAGAGCCGCGAGCGCAAGAAAGGCGACAGCGATGTAGCGCACGTTATCTCCTAACGAGAACAAGATCAGCGACGGCTGGCGGGGGAGCGCGTGGCTGCGGATTGCGGGTGGAATTTCATGGAACGTTAGGAGCCAAGGCTGCCAGCCGTTCGCTCCATCGCATGGTTAGGCGTTGGGGTGATCATCGCAGAAATCCACTGTCGTGCTCCTGCAGCCAATTGAGGAACCAAAGGCACTTTGCGGCGTTGCCGGTCTCAAGATAAAGCTTCGCAAGCGTATAAGCGCAGTGGCGCACTGCCCGGCCCTGAACGTCATCATCACCGTCTTCCTCGTTATAGATTTCCCAAAATGCCTCGTAGCGCGCCAGACGGTCGGCGGCCGAGCTGGGTTCCGCGCACCACTTCATGCGCTGGTCCATCGAGGGCAACGTCCGCAACGGTGAGTCCTTGCCGGTGAATTTCGACTCGCCTGCTGCTGCTAGGCCGGCAAGTGCGATGAGAAGCAGAGTCCAGAGTATCTTTTTCATAGTGCGCGCAAATAACGCCTAACGAGAATTAGACGAAGAAGTTTCATCTAACTCGGAATTTGGGTAACGGCCGAAGTTCATGTGAGGGTCCGAGCGACAGTCTATCTGACGCAGAGCTCCCGGGCAATGGAAACGGCGGTTTGGCTCATCTCTGCCTGGCAAATTCATATATAACAAAACAGACACGACTTGTAGCCACGGCCCTGTGGGCCGTCTCCTTGTTCCCGAGGTTTGGGAGGGACGGCCCGCAGGGCCGTGGCTACAGCGAGAGAAATCGGATCAAGAGGTAGAGGTAGACTGGAACGCAGGAAGGGATTCGAACTTGCCGGCGGCGGGTACCTGCAACCTATTCTATCGATGAATCAGCTTCGGCTCGGGGTAAATATCGATCATGTCGCTACGCTGCGGCAGGCGCGCTATGCGACGATGCCCGATTCGAAAAATGCGGAGCCGGACCCGATCGCGATCGCGGGGATCTGCGAGCGGGCGGGTGCGCACGGGATCACGGTGCACTTGCGCGCAGACCGGCGTCATATCCAGGACCGTGATATCCAGCGGTTGCGTGAGAGCATTGTGACGAAGCTGAATTTCGAAATGGGGAACACCCCGGAGATTGTGGACATCGCGCTGCGCATCGTGCCGGACGAAGTTTGTCTTGTTCCCGAGAAACGGCAGGAAGTCACAACCGAAGGCGGCCTCGATCTTGTGGCCCATGGAAAAGAACTGGCGCCGACGGTGAAAAGGCTGCACGCCGCCGGCGTTCGCGTAAGCATGTTCATCGACCCGGCGCTCGAGCAGATCGATGCTGCCGCTGAGCTGGCGGCGGATATCGTGGAACTGCACACCGGCAAACTGGCGAACGCTTTCACGGAGGAGATTGCGCAACAGGAACTGGCGCGATTACGCGCGGCGGCAATCGGCGCGGCAGAACTGAAGATGCAGGTCAACGCCGGACATGGCATCAATTACCGAAACATTTCTCTCATTCACAAGATTCCGCATCTGGTGGACTTGAACATCGGGCACTCGATCGTGGCGCGCGCGCTGTTGGTCGGCTTCGAAACCGCCGTGCGCGAAATGCTGGCGCTGATGGAGAATTACCGCGGATGAATCAGGAAAGCAGGAAAGTAGGAAACAATGATGGAATCTGGAAACCAGGAAGCCAGGAGAAGATGGGATTAGTTAGGAAAGCAGGAAGACAGGAAAGAATCTTGATGCCATGAAAGGAATTCCCTTTCCGATTCCTGGTTTCCTGGCTTCCAGATTTTCCCTCTATCTGAACCAATGAGTGTGCTCGGCATTGGCGTCGACATGGTCGAGAATGCGCGCGTTCAGCATTCGCTCGATCGTTTTGGCGAACGCTTTCTTCGGCGCGTTTTCACGCCGGGTGAAATCGAGTATTCGCAATCGATGAAATATCCGGCGCGCCATCTGGCGGCGCGCTTCGCCGCGAAGGAGGCGGTTTCGAAAGCATTTGGAACCGGCATCGGGAAGGCGATGGGATGGAAAGATATCGATGTTCACCGCAAACCGAGCGGCGAGCCGTTCGTGGTTCTCGAAGGCGGCGCGAAGAAGCTGGCGGAAGAGCGCGGCGTCACCGCGGTGTGGATCACGCTCAGCCACACCGAGCATCACGCCATGGCGATGATCGTTCTGGAAAAAGGGTAGATCGATCGGCTAAGTCCGCCGCTTCGCGTCGGCTGAAAAGAATTCCTGCAACTCGCCGTATGGCGCGGCGTCCGCGAAACCATCAAAACGCCCCGTATCGGCAAGCTCTTTCGCGGCACGGATGAAGCCGCCCCAGGCCGCGCGAGCGAGCGCGCTGCCGACACTAACGCGTCGTACGCCGAGCGCTGCGCAATCATCCATCGTTAGGCCAACCGGTCCGCCGTTAAGCACATTGACTGGCTTCGGCGCGACCGCAGCCACAACCGCCGCCATATGTTCTCGCGTGCGAAGGCCCGGCGCGTACAGACAATCGGCACCGGCCTCGGCGTAGGCGGTGAGACGTCGGATCACTTCATCGATGTCTGGCCGGCCGACAAGAAAGCACTCCGCGCGCGCGACCAGCACAACGCCACTGTCGCCGATCGCCGCGCGGGTCGCTTCGATCCGCTCGACCGCCGCGCCGATCTCATACAACGGCTTTTCTTTTTTCCCCGTCGAGTCTTCAATCGAACAACCGGCGACGCCGGTCGCGACGCAGAGCCGCACGTTGGAGAAAACTCCGGCCGGATCATCCGCGTAGCCATTCTCGAAATCGGCATTCACCGGAATGTCCGTCGCCTCCACCAATTCGCGGATATGCGCGAGCATCGCGTCGCGCCCCACAGCGTTATCCGGCAGGCCACGCGAGAACGCAAAACCTGCCGAAGTTGTGGCGATCGCCTTGAACCCAAGATGCTGGAGATAACGGACGCTGCCGATGTCCCAAGGATTCGGGATCGCGAAGCAACCGCTCCGGTGCAGCTCGCGAAAAGTTTGGCGGCGCTCGGTGATTGTGGGCATGCGACCATACTACATCAGATCGCGGCGGATGCGGAGGCAGCGTAACCGCATCGCCGAGAAGTTTGGATTGACCGCATAAGGGTGGGGGAGGCAAGACTGCGGCATGTTCAGACGCATCTTGAAATGGACGCTGCGGATCGTGGCGCTGTTGGTTCTCGTCGCGGCCATCTTCCTGGTCAATCTCATCTGGTTCCGGCCCTGGAGCCTGAATCTTTTTTACGAAAAGGTTTTCGCGCAGGTCTTGTTCGAGGAGCCGGAACTGCTTTCATCGCTCGGATTAGTCGAACGGTTTGGGATCACCGGGCACAACGGAAAACTCGGTGACGTTTCCCCCGCGCATCAGCAACATTATTTCGACCGCGCGAAACAAAACCTGGCCGATCTGCGCCAGTATCCGCTCGAGAAGCAGACCCCGTCCCAGCGTCTTTCGACTCATATTCTCGAGTGGTACATGAGCCGCGAAATCGAAGGCGAAAAATACCAGTGGCATAACTATCCCGTTAACCAGCTCTTCGGCGTCCAGAATGAATTGCCCTCGTTCATGGCCAACATTCACCGGCTCGTGAAGCCGCAGGATTGCGACTATTACCTCCAGCGGCTCCATGCGGTCCCGACGAAGTTCGATCAACTGCTCGAAAGCCTCCGGGTGCGCGAACAAAAGCAAATCCTGCCGCCGCGTTTTGTGGTCGAGAAGGTCCTCGCGGAAATGAACGGTTTCGTGGCGCAACCGCCCGCGGAAAATATTCTCGCGACCTCGTTCAAGACGCGGGCGGCGAAGATCAACGGCTTGACCGACGCGCAACGGTCGGATCTGCAGGCAAAGGTCGAGAGCGCGATCAAGGGCACGGTTTATCCGGCCTATCAAAAACTGATCGACTACTTCAACGGCGTCCTGCCGAAGACGACGACCGATGACGGCGTCTGGAAGCTGCCGGACGGCGATGCCTATTACGCATTCGCGTTGCGCAGGAACACGACGACGACGCTGCCGCCGCAGGAGGTGCACGAGCTCGGCGTGCGCGAAGTGGCGCGAATCGAAACGGAGATGCGCGCCATCCTTGATGCGAATGGATTCGCCGGCCGCCCGATCGGCGAAGCGATGGACGCGCTCGGAAAAGATCCGAAATTCCATTTCTTCAACGACGACAAGGGACGGGCAGAGGCATTGGCGGAATACACGCGCCTGATCACGCAGGCCACGGAGCGTTGCCGGGAATTATTCAAGACGACGCCGAAAGCGAAGATCGAGGTGCGCCGCGTGCCGGAGTTCAAACAAGCGACGGCACCGGGCGCCTATTACCAGGGCGCTTCGCTCGATGGCGCGCGCCCCGGCGTTTTCTACGCGAACCTCCGCGACATGAACGAAATCTCGAAATGGTCGATGCCGACCCTGGCCTATCATGAGGGGGTCCCGGGACATCATTGGCAGATCGCAACGGCGCAGGAGTTGAAGGGGCTGCCGCAATTCCGAAAGCTGATTCCGTTCACCGCGTATCAGGAAGGCTGGGCGCTTTACACCGAATGGCTGGCGAAGCAGGCGGGCTGGTACGACGGCGATCCGTTTGGCGATCTCGGGCGTTTGCAGGCGGAGCTTTTCCGCGCGGTGCGGCTTGTGGTGGACACGGGCATTCACGCGAAACGCTGGCCGCGCCAGCAGGCGATCGATTTCATGCGTGAAAAAACCGGGATGGGCGAAAAGGAAGTGACCGCGGAGATCGAGCGCTACATCGTGAATCCTGGACAGGCGTGCGCTTACAAGGTGGGGATGCTGAAGATCCAGGAGCTGCGGACGCGCGCACAAACGGAATTGGGCACGAAGTTCGCTCAGCGCGAGTTCCATGACGTCGTGCTGAAGAATGGCGCGTTGCCGCTCGAGATTCTCGAGGAGCAGGTGGCGGATTACATTCAGAAAGCGAAGTAGCTCTTCTGTAGCCGCGGCCCTGTGGGCCGCGTGAGTGGTCGGCCACGTTTGCTCTTAACGCTTCGCACAGCGAAGCGGCTACAGAAGCGCTATGCTTTGGGCGCTTCCGCCGCTGTTGGGATCTTGAATTGCTCGATCAGCTGCTTGATCTCGTGGACGAAGTTCGCGGCAGCGGCGCCGTTCACGACGCGATGGTCGAAAGTCAGCGACAACGTAATGACTTCCGCCGGCTGCGATTTCTTTCCGTCGCCGATCGCTTCGTAATGCGCCGAACCGACGAACAAAGTTCCGACTGATGGCGGAACGACGATTGGCGTCGCGGCCCGCACCCCGAATGCGCCGAGGCTGCTGATCAGGAGCGGCGCGTTCACGGCATCGACGCGTCCCGCGCGGGTTTCTTCGACGGTGTCGTTGTAGCGCCGCACGAAATCCGGCCAGTCGCGCGTGTTGGCATGCGTCACGACCGCGGTCGCGAGCCGGTCGTCGTCCAGCGCCACGGCAATGCCGAGATCGAATTCGTCACTCTCGATAATTTGATCGTCGTCCAGAATAATTCGGCGAAACGGGGCGTGTTTCTCCATCGCCCTAACGACCGCCCACGCGATCATGACGGAAGGCGACGCGGCGTTTTTCTTGTCGCGCTTTTTTTCCTTATCGCGCGCGGCACGAACCGCGTCCCAGCGTGCATCGATCTGCAAGTTCGCCGGAACGACGCGGCCAAGCCGTCGGACGATGGTGGGCGAAAGCGCCGGTTCGATGGCCGGAGATTTTTTGTGCAGTGGCAGCCGTGCGGGCTGCGGAGATGCAGACGACACACCTGCGGCTACAGGACTGGAGGCGCCATTGGAAGCTTCAGCGGCCGTTTCGAATTGATCGGCGAACGAATCGCCTTCCGCCAGAATTGTTCCGATCTCCTGGCCGATTTCCACGGTCGCGCCGACCTCGGTTTTCCATTCGCCCATGGTCCCGGCAAATGAAGATTCAATTGGGTAAACGGCCTTGTCGGTTTCGACTTCACAAAGCGGATCATCCAGCGCAATCGCGTCGCCGGATTGCTTGAGCAACGTCACGACCATCGCATTGCGAATTCCTTCCCCCATGATCGGGATCGTGATTTTTTGTTCGCGTTTCGAATCTGCCATGGCTTGCCTCTTTGGAACTGGCCCGCCCTCGGGCCGGTGGGTTTCGACGCGATCGGGTACAACAACGGCACGGGGGCGTGCCGTCTCCATGGAAGACATCGAACGCCTGATCGCCGCGACGATGCGTTTCACATCCGGCAGCGCGGCGTATTCGTAGATTGGGTTGTAGCCGATCATGACGTTCGTTTTGCTGACGAGAATCGGCGGCGCAACCAGCTCGCTCCAAATCTCCGGCAAGCCGGCGAGGTGCGAGACGATCATCTGACCCACGCTGCAATTTTCGCTGTCCTCCTGGACGACCACGAGACGGCCGGTGCGCCCGACCGATTCTTCGATCGCGGCGCGATCCCAGGGAACGATCGAGCGCAGATCGATCAGATCGACGCTCACTTCCCCGGCGATCTCCTCCAGTGCTTCGAGCGACTTCTCGACAGTGTTTCCCCATGCGACCAGCGTCACGTCGGAGCCGCTCGCCCGTTTTCGCGCGACACCCAACGGCACCGCGCGCACCGGTTCCCGCGATTCGTGTTCGGCCCAGAGAAGATGTTTCGGGATGAGAACGAACGTCGGATCTTCGCAGTGCATCGCCGTCCAAAGAAGTCCCGCCGCATCTTCGGGTGTGCTCGGGATCGCAACGTTGATCCCGGGGAAATGCGCGAGCGCGGCTTCGTTTGCCTGGCTGTGCCACAAACTTCCGCCGGGAAGATATGCGCCATACGGTGCGTAGATCACGACCGGGCAGGTCCACGTGCCGAATGAGCGCCAGCGCAAAGTGGAAAGATTCGTCACGAGCTGGTTCCAGGCGGGCCCGATGAAGTCGATGAATTGCAGCTCGAAGACCGGCCGCTTGCCGTAAGAAGCGAGACCGCACGCGACACCCATGATGGTCGATTCGGCCAGCGGCGAGTTGTAAACCTGCCTCGGGAATTCGGTCGAAAGTTTTTGGGTGAGACGAAAAACGCCGCCCTTCGGATCTTCCACGTCCTCGCCGAAAATGATGCGATCGCCGTTTCGCTCCAATCCGAGACGGAGCGTTTTGTTGATCGTATCGCCGATGCGGTATTTGCCCGGCGGCAGGACTTCGTCATCGAGTTGCGGCAGCTCAGCCGTGACCTGCAACTCGAGTTCGTCGGCGGAAGGGTCTTCCGCACGCTCAGCCTCAGCGAATTCTTTGCGAATGCGCTCCTTGATTTCCTTGTCGAGCGCGGCGTAGTCGTCAGCGGTCATCACGCTTTCGGCGATCAGGCGCTCGCTCCAGACCCGGAGGGGATCGAGCTTCTCGCCTTCAGCCAATTCCTCCGCGGTCCGATAAAGTTTGTGGTCGTCGGAACTGGTGTGGCTCGAGAGCCGTTCCATGTTGACCCAGAAAAACGCGGGGCCGTGGCCGGCGCGCATCGACTCAAACGCCTTCACGCCGGCGTCGTGGATCTGCTGGACATCACTGCCGTCGATCTCCTGCCAGTCGTTAGGCTGAAGCACATCGAGCGCGAGGGGGTTGATCTTTTTCGTCGGACTGCTGATGCCGTACTTGTTGTCCTCGACGACGAAGAGCACCGGGAGCTTTCGTTCTTTCGCGAAACAAACGGCTTCGAAAAAATCGCCTTGCCGCGTGGCCGCATCGCCGACAGTGGTGACGACAACGTTTGGTTTTCCATCGAGCTGGATGCCCCAGGCAATGCCGCATGCCGGGAGCAGTTGCGAGCCGGTCGGCGTGGGGACGCTCCAGATTTTGCGGGCCGCGTAACTGTAATGCGACGGCATTTGGCGCCCGTGGCTCTGGCCTTTTCGCTTCGCAAAATAATCGAGCGCCAACTCGCGCGATGCGACTCCGCGGCCGAGGACCAGCGCGCGGTCGCGGTAGTACGGGCAAACGTAATCGCCTTCCACCATCGCGACGCCGAGCGCCGCCAGACCTTCGTGGCCCATCCCGGAAACGTGAAAGTGTCCCTTGCCCTGGCGATTCAGATTCTGCTCGCGCAAATCGCCGTGCCGGCTCTCGAGCAGGATCGTGAGGAGCCGGAGTTTATCTTCGTTGCTGAGCGCGGACATGTCGGATGCGTCGATGGTTGATGGAATCGCGCCAACACTCAACTCGCAAGCTGCGAGCGGCAACTTTCCGTTTCGAAATGCGATTGCCCTGTCGCCGCCCACAGGGCGGCGGCTACAGAAGCGGCGACGCAATCGGATTTTCTGTAGCCGCTTCGCTATGCGACGCGTGAGACTACAGAAGCGGCGACGCAATCGGATTTTCTGTAGCCGCTTCGCTATGCGAAGCGTGAGACGGCTTCTTGTAAAAGGCATCGCCATGCGACAGTTGTTCTTCGAGTGACTGCATCTCACGAAGTTCAAACTGCTGCCAGCCGGGGCAGGGGAGTAATCGCGCGCTATGGGGAATTTCTTCCTGTCTCGGGCTCGACGCCGATCGTGTCGTTAGGCGAAGGAGGCACGCCTTTGATCTTTTCACCACGGCTGAGTGCGATCGTGGGTCGCGGGTGCGAAGTCTTTCTGAAATACGAAGGGCTTAATCCGACCTGCTCGTTCAAGGACCGCGGCATGACCGTGGCCGTGTCGAAGGCGATCGAGCGCCGGGCCAGCGCGCTTATCTGCGCTTCAACGGGAAACACCTCGGCGTCAGCGGCTGCGTATGCGGCACGCGCCGGCCTTCGATGCGTCGTCGTGCTGCCAGCCGGGAAAATCGCCAGCGGAAAATTGCTCCAGGCATTTGCCTATGGCGCGAAGGTCATTGCGATCGAAGGAAACTTCGATGACGCGCTGCAGATCGTGCGCACGCTGGGCGCGCGCGACGATTTTGCGATTGTTAACTCCATCAATCCGGACCGGATCGCCGGCCAGAAAACCGCAGCGTTTGAAATCGTCGACGAGCTGGGCGATGCGCCCGACCTGCATCTGCTTCCGCTCGGCAACGCCGGAAACATCACGGCGTATTGGGCCGGTTACCGCGAGTTTCAAGATAACGGAAGATCCACGCGGTTGCCTGCCATGCTCGGATTCCAAGCCGCGGGCGCGGCACCGATGTTTCACCATCGAGTCATCGAGAATCCGGAAACGGTGGCGTCCGCCATTCGCATCGGGAATCCGGCGAGTTGGGAAGCGGCGGACCGCGCCGTGGCCGATTCGCAAGGAGCGATCGACATCGTGACCGACGAAGAAATTCTCGCCGCGCAAAAATGGCTGGCGACAAATGAAGGAATCTTTGTCGAGCCGGCAAGCGCCGCGCCGATCGCCGGACTCTTCAAGTGTTGCGATCCTGCGCGCACTCCCGTGTATCCATTCACGAAAATTCCGGAAGCGAGCCGAATCGTTTGCACGCTGACCGGCCACGGCTTGAAGGACCCCGAAGTGATGAGCGATCGCACCGGAGCGCTGCGCTCGGTGCCGGCGAATGAGCAGGATGTCTTGCGTGCGATCGGCTCTTAGAAACCATGCCTTTGTAGGGCGTCTGTGTCAGACGCCTCGTGACGCGCCTTTGATCGGCGTTTCACAGAAACGCCCTACAATTCAATTTTGAAATCGTCTCTAATCTGACGCGCGAGTTGACACCGCCACAACATAAGCGAAAACCATCCCGTTCCGTGATTCTTCGCTCTCATTCTGGCCCCGCTTTGCCATGCGCCTGATCGTCCAAAAATATGGAGGCACTTCCGTCGGCTCACCCGAACGGATCCGGAACGTCGCCCGGCGTTTGCTCGAAACGCAGCGCGAAGGTTGCAAGGTGGTCGCCGTCATTTCAGCGATGGCAGGTGTGACCGATGAGTTGATCAAGCTCGCGCGCGAAACCTCGCCCGAGCCGGCGGAACGCGAGCTCGATGCGTTGCTCGCCACTGGCGAACAGGCGGCCATCGCGCTCACCGCCATGGCCGTGAATGCGCTCGGCGGCAAAGCCGTTTCGCTCACCGGGGCCGAGGCGGGCATCCTCACCGATCGCGCCCATACCCGGGCGAAGATCGCGAATATTTCTCCGAAACAAATCTACGAATTGCTCTCCGACGATTACATCGTCGTCGTGGCCGGCTTTCAGGGACAGAACGCGGACGGCGAGACCACGACCCTCGGCCGCGGCGGCTCCGATCTGACCGCGATCGCGCTGGCCGGGGCGTTGAATGCCGATGCCTGCGAGATTTTTACCGACGTCGATGGCGTCTTTACCTGCGATCCGCGAGTGGTCCCGGGCGCGAGGAAAATCGACGAAGTTGCCTACGATGAGCTGCTCGAGATGGCGGGCGCGGGTTCAAAGGTGATGCAATCGCGCGCCGTCGAGTTCGCGAAGAAGTTCGGCATTGAGTTTCAAGTGCGCTCCAGCCTCAACCCCGGGCCTGGCACCATCGCGAAGGAAGAGACGGCGAACATGGAGGACGTGGTCATTCGCGGCGTTAGCCTCGATCGCAATCAGGCAAAGCTAACGATCGACGACGTGCGTGACGAACCGGGAATCGCCGGGCGCATTTTCTCCGAAATCGCGCGGGACAACATCGTCGTGGACATGATCGTGCAAAGCGTTTCCAAACACGGAACGACCGATATTTCGTTCACCATTCACGAAAACGATCTCGAGGCAGCGAAAGCGTTGCTCGCTCCGATCGTCACCGAAGTCCATGCGGCAGGATTGCTCACGACCAAGGGAGTGGCGAAGCTCAGCGTCGTCGGGATCGGCATGCGCTCGCACTCCGGCGTCGCCGCGCGCCTCTTCGACTGCCTGGGCAAAGGCGGCATCAACATCCAACTGATCTCAACCTCCGAGATCAAGATAGCGGTGATCATCGATGGCAAGGACGCCGATCGTGCCGCTCAGCTCCTCCATGAAGAGTTCGGCCTGGCCCGATTCACGCCTTCTCGATCCGCAACCGTCGCCGACGAGTAGCTCCACCAAGCTAATTTCGGTTAGAAAATCGCAGGTGAAGCCAATACGAGCACTGCATAAAAAAGCCCGTCGCACTGCTTATTCTGAGCGGGTTGGCTAAAGGCGATGGCGGAAGCGGCGGGGAATATTAGGCGACCTGCCCGCAGGAACCCAGCGCAGCTCGAATCTTTGCTCCGAGGGAGCCGTAAAAGGCCGGCTATTAGACACGCGGGCTAGCTAGACCCGTCGCCTTCGAATCCCTCCCACAATGCGGCCCGAAATGATCGCTCATTGGGAGCAGGATCGGCGCGATTCGCAGCCCGGATATAACCCGTTGCTCTAAACAAGCTAGGAAAACCGCCGGCTGTTGTCCACGTTCGAGGTTCGACCCCGGGCGGGGACGTCCATTTCTTCGAGCGTGGTCGCGATCCGCCATATGGGCGTTGCTTGATTCCGGTAGAGCGATAATCGGACGGTCTGGGGTAGGATACTGATATGAACATGTCCGTCCCACATTCCAATAACATCATACAATATATGTCATATGAACTCCATTGGTGTCGCTCCCGCTTCGGTATGGAGATTGCAATTCCCATTCAGAAGGCCGCCTGAATGAAACCTCCCAACCCGAAGAAACGGTCAAGCCTTTTGCGTGAGCGTTACCGCATTCCGTTCGCGACGAAGCCCAGGTAAGAGTCTCGAAAAGAAGGTTTCGGCTTGGCGCTCTATTCGGGGAGGCCCACACTTGCGAGATGAAGTCCCGCTATGCCCTCATACTATTTGGTGCTGTCCTTTGTAGCTGCACAGCAAACAAAGACTTGGCAATCCTTGACTCACGCGCGGTTCGGCCAGCACGTTCGGCCGATTTTCCGATCACGGTTTTCACCGAGGGAAACAAACCGGCCCGCCCTTACACAGCCGTCGCTATGGCGGAGGTCACCGGAGATGAGCGCAATCTTCGTGACGATATCGAACAGCTGAAAAAGAAAGCGCGGGCTGTCGGAGGGGATGCAATTCTTCTGCGGAATTCGAATGCGATGGCAGATCGCGGTCCTTTTCGAACCACATATCAGATCACCCGCGAGGCAACGATCATCGTTTACCGCTGATTAGAATCTGTGCCGGAGTTTCTATATCGTGCGTTGCGACCCGAAGAAATAGAGTGCGGGAGACTAATACCTAAACGTCAGACACCCTTTCTGGCCGAGCCGCGATTAAAAAACGTATTACCATTCAATTTAGGGTTTCGCGTAGAGCATGCCGCACGCGACCATCAAGACACAAAGGAAACCTCTGGAATATCCACTAGTCCGCATTTATTCCGTGCGGAATTCTATGCTCAAAGGCATCGGCGAATCGCGCGGATTCGCGTCGAAGAGCTGCATCGATTTGGTATTCAACAAGTGGTTGTTGCTGAACACGTGCACGCGACCCTCATCAATAAACCCGAAGACGACGAAGTCGTTCTCGTTCGTCCCGATGTCCAAGAGTTTCCCTCGCAGATCATAGATCGGATCGTCGAGTTTGTGCCTGGTCATATCACCAACTTCGAGAACTAGGTACGCTAACAAGCTACCAGGCAAAATAATGATTGATATGTGTCATGTCGAATCGCCCTGCCGCGACTTTGGCGCCTAAATGAGAATGGAACGGACTGGCAAGCCGTGACATAGACTACAGGCACGCAGTGTGAGTGAGAGGCGCGAGTGAATCAACAAGTTGGACTACACCACGACGGACGTTTTGTTGTCCTTGGCGAGCACCGCGTCGACGTCAGCGACGAACGCCGGGATGAAGCCTGTATGTTTGGCGCCGCGCCACCAGGCGCCGCCGCGTTCCGTTCTAAGCAGGTCGCTCAAGTGAGGTCCGACCGCCAATTCGAAAGTGCCCTTTGGAAAAATACCGCGCTGCGTTCTCTCCCAAATGTGGAAGGAGGCCCAGAGGTTTTCTTGAAGCATCTGCTCCAGCCTCAGTTGATCGGCGGCATCCAGAGCACTCTCTCCGTGCAAGCCGGCGGTCATCAATTCGGCAATGTCGCGGTGTTTGGCGATCGCCATGCGGATCACCGTCCATTGCGCCATCGTGGAATTGTGTTCGTTCCGTTGGAGGGCGCCGGTATTCTGTCGGATCTGGAGAGCAACAAAGATCAAAGACGCAATCACGCCGACTGAGGCAACCATCTGCGCGAGATAAGACAATTGTTCGAATGACATAGATTTCAAAATTACGGGCGACCGCAGTCAGGCTGTCCACGTGCTCGACAAATGTCGATTGCTATTCTGTCCCATGAACTTGGAGGCCATGCAGTCGGCTAACCGTTGGAGGTCAGCTAGCTCTTACTTCAATTCGGCCTTGGTAAATATTTCTAGCATCTCCCGCTCCGTGGGCGGTTGCAGGACATTGCGGGCGGCGAACTCTTGGGCCTGGGGGTAGCTTGTCGCGCGAATGCGCTCAGCTGCTTTTCCGAAGTCATAGGTAGTCTGGCGTAGCTGAACATCGAGTTTCAGGAGGAGCCAATAAGCGCCTGGTTTTCCAAAAGGCATTCCGACACTGCCTGCATTCACGACGCGAATGTCGCCGATCATTCGGTCGAATTGCATGTGGGTATGACCGCAGATAACCAAGGGCGCTCTTGCTCCGGCAAAGATGGGCAGGAGTAGGTCTTCAGGTGTCGAACGAGTAAACACCTCGGTGTCACTTCGCGGGGTAGCATGACAGAAGAGGACATCCCCTAGCCCGCTGATCTCGACCCGGAGTGTCTTAGGCCAGCCAGCTATTAGCTGTTCATATTCCGGCTGAATTTGCTGCGCAGAATGACGAATCATTTCTCGAAACTGTTCGGGGACGCTGCTATCCCTGCCTGCGATCTCGGCTAACACCGCCGCCTCGCCGTTGCCCTGGAGGAATTGAACGGGAATGGGAAGGCTGAGCAAAGAGTGCAGGCTTTCGAGTGGCATCGGGCCTGGAACCACATCGCCTCCGACTACGACCAAATCTACTTCGGCCTCCAGAATAACATCGAGGACCGCCTCCAAGGCGGGAAGGTTCCCATGAATATCGTAGATGGCGGCGACACGCATGATCTGCATCCCTATCTTTGAATTGTTATTGGAGCAACTCGGTGGCAGCGTGCCCGTCTTATGCGCTCCCAAACATGTTTCGCCGCGGCGTTGGTTGCTTTCATCCTCCCGTTAGCCGTGCTGGCCGAGGAGCCGTTCAAGTTCGAGAACACCCCGGGCAAACTTCCCAAAGAGGTGGTGCCGAAAAGCTACGACATCAAGCTCAAGCCAGACCTCGAGAAGCTGACCTTCACCGGCTCGGAGACTGTCTTGCTGGAGGTGCGGAAGCCGGTGAAGAGCGTCACGTTGAACGTAAACGCGGTTACGATCGGGTCGGCGACACTAGCCAGCGCGAGTGGCGGACCAGCATTGCCGGCAACCATCGCGATCAACGCCCAAGAGCAGACGGCCACGCTTACATTTCCAAAGGAAATCCCGGCGGGAACGCACAAGCTCACTCTCGATTTCGCGGGCAAGATAAACCAGGGCGGACAGGGACTCTTCTTTGCGGATTACCGCGAGGAGGCGAGCGGCGCGAAGAAGCGGATGTTGGGAACGCAAATGGAGGCGGTCGATGCGCGCCGGGTGTTTCCATGCTGGGACGAACCGTCTTTCCGGGCAAAGTTCCGGCTGGCAGCCACCGTGCCGGGGAGCTTCACCGCGATCTCGAACATGCCCGTCGAGAGCGAGACAAAAGCCGGCGATGCGAAGGAAGTTCGCTTCGCTGAGACACCGCCGATGGCCAGCTATCTGATGGTGTTTTGCGCGGGAGAATTCGATTCGATTTTCACAGACGCGGGCGGAGTGAAGATCGGGGTCATCACGACGAAAGGAAAAGCCGAGACCGGTCGTTATGCGCTCGAAAGCGCGGTCAAGATCCTTGGTTACTTCAACGAGTACTTCGGAGAAAAATATCCGCTGCCGAAGCTCGATCTGATTGCGGTGCCGGGCGGGTTCGGCGGTGCGATGGAGAACTGGGGCGGGATCACCTATTACGAGAGCGCGCTGCTTTACGACCCCCAAAATTCATCGGAGGAAACGAAGGAAGGCATCTTCAGGATCATCGCGCACGAGATGGCGCATCAATGGTTCGGCGATCTCGTGACGATGGCGTGGTGGGACAATCTCTGGCTGAACGAAGGCTTCGCCTCATGGATGGGCACGAAGTGCACGGACCATTTCAATCCGCAATGGCAGGTCTGGCTTCGCGCGAATGCGGCGAAGCAGCGCGCGATGGCCACCGACGCGCTCTCCGCCACGCATCCGATTCAACAACCGGTCAAGACCGAGAGCGAAGCGGACAGCGCCTTCGACGAAATCACCTACCAAAAGGGACAATCGTTCCTCCGCATGCTCGAGACATATCTGGGCGAAGAAGATTTTCGCTCGGGGATCCGCGCCTACATCACCGCGCACAAGTTGTCGAATTCGACCACCGCCGACCTATGGAACGCGCTCGCCAAGTCGTCGCACAAACCAGTCGGTGAGATCGCACGAACCTGGACGGAGCAGCCGGGATTTCCGCTGGTATCGGTGACTTCCAAGGACGCGGGGCTCATCGCGACCCAGGAGCGATTCACGGTGCATCAGAAGGCCGCGCCGCAATTCGAATGGAAAATCCCGATCGCCACGATCGAGGTGAAACCGAACAACACGGATCGTGGTTCGGTTTTCCTGCTCGAACAAAAATCGGCGCCGATCCCGAACGTCGCGCCCGCGCAAAACGTCAAGCTCAATGCGGGCGGAGTCGGCAATTACCGGGTGAGCTATGAACCGGCGCGGTTCGAGAAGCTGGTCGCGGCGATCGCAGAGATGAGCGAAGCCGACAAAGTGAATCTCGTGAGCGATACGTGGGCGCTGGTTTTAGCCGAGCGCGGCTCGATGCGCGATTACTTCAAGTTACTCGAGGCAGTGCGAGCCGACAGCAACCTGGCCTTGTGGGAGCAAATCGCCGGTGCGGTCGGCTTCATTGACGACCTCCTTTGGAAACACGCCGATCGGCCCGTGTTTCAAGCGCATGCTCGCTCGATCCTCAAGCCGGTCTTCGAGCGCGTCGGTTGGGAGCGCAAACCCGGCGAAGACGTCGCGACGGGATTGCTGCGCGTGCAGCTCGTCGAAAAACTCGGCGATCTCGGCGATGAGGATGTGGTTAAGGAAGCGCGTGAGCGTTTCCAGAAGTTTGTCGTCGATCCTACGACTCTCGCGCCGGATATTCGGGCGGCGGTCTTTGGCGTTGTCGGCCGCTACGCGGATTCGAAAACGTGGGAGACGCTGCATCAGCTCGGGTTGAAAACGAAGAGCATCGAAGAGAAGGGAAACTTCTACCGCGCGATGGCAATGGCGCTTGACCCCGAGCTGGCCAAAAAGACGCTGGCGCTTTCGCTCAGTGATGAGTTGCCGGCATCGCGCGCCACGCGGCTCGTGCGCGAGGTGGCCGTGGCGGCGGAGCAACCGGAATTGGCGTGGGAATTTGCGCAAGCGCACCAAAAGGATCTGGATGCAAAACTCGATGCGCTCGGGCGAATCCGTTTTGCGTCAGGCGTGATGAGAGGTTTCTCGGATGAATCACGAGCAGCGGAGCTTGAGACTTACGCGCAAAAGAACTCGGCCGCGGGCTTGGGGAGCGACGTGAGAAAGGCTGCCGAAGAGATTCGGTTCCGGGCCGATCTCAAACGGCGCCTTATTCCGGAGATCAAGCAGTGGATTGCCGAGAGCGAGAAGCGATAAGCAGCTTCAAAACGGACAATGTTCCGGGACGCCGCGTCGTTTTCCGAATGGAAGGGTTGAATGGTTGACGAAAACCGATTGCTCGGGAAATTGACCAACTTCTATCACATTATGCGAAAAATGAATTTCATGCCTTTGTTCCTGGCCGCCGCTGCCGCGCTGGCAATTGCACCGCTCCTGGCCACCAACGCTCGCGGAGCCGTGGGCGATATCTACGAAACCAACGAAGGCAACATCATTCGACTCCGCGCGATCGGAGGGACCCCGGGGACTTATGCCTCGGGATTCTCCAGCCCGAAGGGAATCGTGTTTGACGGGCGCGGCCACTTCTATGTGGCGGATGCGGGCAAGAATTCGATCATCGTGTTCACTCTTCCTGATGTCGCGGGGACCACTTACGCTAATGGCCTCAACTCCCCGGTCGGCCTCGCGCTCGACGCCAACGGTGACCTGTTTGCAGCGGAATCCGGCAGCGGCAATATCCTCAAATTCCCACCGGACGGGACGAAAGCTACTTTCGCCACCGGGCTGAGTGGACCGGCCGGCATCGCTTTCGACCCCAGCGGAAATCTTTTCGTGGCGGACTTTACGGCCGGGTCGATTTTCAAATTCACGGCGGCCGGGGCAAAGAGCACATTCGCGACGGGACTGAAATTCCCGGCCGGAGTGGCGGTGGATAATGCCGGGAACGTGTTCGTTTCCGAATCTGGGTCGGGCACAATCTTCAAATTCGCGCCTGATGGAACCAAGACCAGCTTCGTCACCGGATTAAGCCGTCCTTACGGCCTGGCGTTCGATGCCTCGGGCAACCTCGTTGTGGCAGACAATGGCGCCGGCGCGACGCTTCTGTTTGCCCCGGATGCATCGAAGACCACCATTTTCAGCAGCAAATTTAACACTCCGCAGTTTGTCGCGGTCGAGCCGGCGCCGCATCAGCTTCTCAACGTCAGTACGCGAGGCCTGGTCATGACCGGCGATAATGTCCTCATTGCCGGATTCGTGATTGGTGGCACTGGCCAGGTCGGCACTACCGTAGTCGTGCGGGCCTTGGGACCATCATTGGCTGCCTTGGGCATCGCTAATCCGCTCTTGGATCCGATGCTGGAGTTGCGGGATTCTTCCGGAACTCTTATCGCTTCGAACAATGACTGGAAAGATACCCAGGAAACGATTCTCACCGGCACCACGTTGCAGCCTTCCAACGACAAGGAATCGGCCATTTATATTTCGCTCCATGGTGGTGCGTATACCGCGATCGTTCGCGGGGGTGGCGGCAGTACCGGGACGGCCCTCGTCGAGGTATACAACCTCCAGTAAGCTGCGCTGTCAGATATTGCTGCCAGTCCACTTCAACTTCTGGCGAACGACGCTGAAGAAGGAAACGCCCGGCAACGAGGCTAGCGGCAGGACGCGTTGGGATTTCCTGAACTCCACGACGGCGCCTGAAGCTACGGGCAGCGGTTCGCGTCCATCGACAGTAAGAAATACCGGATGGTCCCGCTCAGTTACTTCGATCTCGATGATGGCGTCTTCATCGACGATGATCGAGCGGTTAGTAAGAACGTGCGGACAAATCGGCGTGATGACCAACGCGCCCGATTCCGGCGCGAGGATCGGCCCGCCCGCCGAGAGTGAATAGGCCGTCGAGCCGGTGGGTGTGGCTATGATCAATCCGTCGGCGTTGAACTCCGTGAGCGCTTCCCCGTTCACGCTGGTTTTCAGCCGAATGAGCCGGGAGACTTCGCCGCGGCTGAAGACCGCGTCGTTCAAGGCCCTGGCGCGTGCGACTTCCTGTCCCGGATTCTTGATTGTTACTTCCAGCAGTGTCCGATCGCTGAAAACCATTTTCCCCCCTGCGATGCATTCGACTGCTTCCACGTAGGTCGCCGAGTTCGCGCAAGTCAGAAACCCAAGCGAGCCCACGTTGATGCCGAAGATCGGCTTGATCAGATCTCCCAACTGCCCAACGGCGTGAAGGATTGTTCCGTCGCCGCCGAGAACAACCAGAAGTTCCGCCTCGCGTCCCAGATCAGCGACGGAGTAAGTCGATATCATTCCCGCGACCTCCGCTGTCTTCGTTTCAATCAGAAGCGCCAGCTCGCAACGCTTGAATTCGGTTTCCAGCGCTCGGACCAATTGCGCCACGCCCGGTTTACCGGTGTGCGCGATCAGGCCGATTTTCGTCGGACGCATATGAAGAATTCCTGGTTGCCATCAGTTCCAGTAATCGCGGAGGCAACCATGCCGAGCACGGTGTGCCCGGCGTTGACCACGAAGTCGTGAATCTTGTTCCGTGCTTTTTCGTGAAGCGCAGGGTCGCGCACGATTCCACCGTGCGCCACTTCTGCGGCCTGGAGCTCAAATTGCGGCTTGATGAGCGCCAGGAGCACTCCGTTGGGAGTCACCAGGTCAAAGGCGTTCGGCAGGATCATAGTCAACGAGATGAAAGAAACGTCGATAACGCACAAGTCTATCGCGTCCGGGACATCTTCGCGAGTAAGGAACCGCGCGTTCAGTTTTTCGCGCACCACCACGCGCGGATCGTTCCGGATTTTCCAGGCCAATTGCCCGTGCCCAACATCTATCGCATAAACTTTGGCCGCTCCGCGCTGCAAAAGGCAATCGGTAAACCCCCCGGTCGAAGCGCCAATATCGAGCGCGACCATTCCCTTCGCGTCGATCTTGAAGTGCTCGAGCGCGCCTTCGAGCTTGAAGCCGCCCCGGCCGACGTAGGGCGAACGTGTCGCCAGCGAGACCTTGTCCTCAGGTCCAACCAGAACCGACGATTTGGTAACGACGCGGTCGCCAATTCTCACTTCACCGGCCATGACTGCGCGTTGCGCTTGTTCGCGGCTGGCGGAAAGTCCTTGCTCGACCAGGAAAACGTCCAGCCGCGATCTTTTCGCTTTCACCAATTCGAATCACTCATGCGCAGCGTACTCGCGGAGCAACTTTTCGATCGAATCCACATCTTCGGCCGAGGCTCGGCGCCGCTGGTATTTTCGAAAGACCACATCCCTCAACTCCTGAAGATCCTCGAGCAGTGGACGGTCGTAATAAGTCCACTCGGTTTCGTCCGCGGACTTCGCCTGGAAACGCCAGACGCCTCCGAACTTCGTCACCCGGACTTCCCGCTTTTTCCCGTCCGCGTCCTTCTCCTTCCATATGTGTTGACTACGCATCCGGCCGGAATCTTACATTAGCCCCTTGAAAGACGCAGCCAGATTGCTCGGGTATTTTGCCGCCACCATTCTTTTCGGGGCCTTGGCTGCGCCCATTCTTTTCTGGGCCGCGCGATGGCTGACAGCGCACGGAATCTTTCCCGTGCTCGCGACGTTTGATTTCGAGGCGTTCTTTAATCGCGCGCTCATGCTCGGAGCGCTTTTGTTTCTCTGGCCTTTTCTGCGCTGGCTCGGAATCAAGAGGCCGCGCGATCTCGCCCTCGCCCGCAATCCTCGTTGGGCCCGCGATTTGATCATCGGATTTTTGATCTCGGTCGTGCCGGTTCTCTGCTGCGAAATCTTTCTCCTCTGGTTAAATGTCTACACGTTGCGCGCGGGATGGGCGTGGCCCGCAATCGGACAAGTGGCGCTGACGGCGGCGATCGTCCCATTGATCGAAGAAGCGCTTTTCCGCGGATTATTTCTCGGCGTCTTGCTTCGCAGCACTCGCCCGTGGACCGCGACAATATTGAGCGCCGGAATTTTCTCGATCGTGCATTTTCTCAAGGCGCCGGATGAAACGACAACTTCGGCCGGATGGACTTCCGGATTCGTTTCGTTGGCCCACTCTTTCGACCAGTTTGCCGAGCCGGAGCTTCTGCTTGCCGCTTTCACCACGCTGTTTGTCATCGGCGTGATCCTGGCGCACGCGCGGCTGCGCACGCAATCGCTCTGGCTGCCAATCGGTTTGCACGGCGGCTGGATTCTGGGCAGCGGCGTTTTCAACAAGATCGCGCACCGGGAAATTCTCGCGATGCCGTGGCTGGGGAAGAGTTTGCTCATCGGAATCATTCCCCTGTGCGTTTGTCTCACAAGTTGGGTCCTGCTCAGAGTTTGGTTGAAATATGCGGGCGCTCGCCAAGTTTAATCCCCTCCCCGCGCTGAGTTCGCTCTTCTATCCGGCGACCTGCGCCGTGTGCTCCGGAGAAGTCGAGCGCTCGGAATACCTGTGCGGAAATTGCCACAGCCGGGCGCCGCGGATCACCGCGCCGTTCTGCGCGAAATGTTCGGAGCCCTTTTCCGGCGCGATCACGCAGACGTTCCGTTGCGCCAATTGCGAGCATCGCGTTCTGCATTTCGATGCGGCCGTCGCGGCCTACCGGAGTCGCGGGATCGTTCGCAAGCTCGTCCACGAATTCAAGTACGGGCGGCAACGTCATCTCTGTTACCCGCTCGCCGCCTGGCTCGGCGAAAACTTGAATGACGCGCGGCTCCGCGGCCAACATTTCGACCTGATCGTTCCCGTTCCGTTGCATCCGGCGCGTGAACGCGAACGGGGTTTTAACCAGGCTGCTGTCCTGGCCGAGTTGCTCAGCCGCCGGGTCGCGACGCCGCTCCGGCCGGTCCTCGAACGAATCCGTTACACCACCACCCAGACCGCCTACGACCGGGCCGAACGCATGGAAAATTTGCGCGACGCCTTTCGTTTACGAAAAAAGGCGGACGTGCGAGAGTTAAGGGTGCTCCTGATCGACGATGTATTAACCACGGGCTCGACGTTGAGCGAGTGCGCGCGTGTCTTGAAAGGCGCGGGCGCCATCTCCGTGCACGCCGCCACCGCCGCCCGCGCCTGACGACATGGCTATTTTCAAAAGACCTCCGATCGGCGGTGGTGGTGCAAGGAAACGCCGCGGCGATATCCCGCAGGGGCTTTTTCAAAAATGCCCTGGCTGCAAAGAGGTCGTGCACGAAATCGAATTGGCTCAGAACCAGCGGGTCTGCCCGCATTGTGATTATCACTTTTCCCAATCGGCCCGGGAACGGATCGAAGAGCTTCTCGATCCCCAAAGTTTCGTCGAACGGGACGCGAACCTGCGCTCGGTGGATACCCTGCAGTTTCAGGGCATGGCCACGTACAAGGACCGGTTGAAAAAATATCAGGATGCGACTGGCCTGACTGACGCCGTCTTGAGCGGTTACGGCATGATCGAAGGGTACAAGGTGGCGATCGCCGTGATGGATTTCAGCTTTCTCGCGGCCACCATGGGCTCGGTGGTCGGCGAGCGCATTACCCGCACGATTGAATACGGAACGGCGAACCGCTGCGCCGTCATCATCGTCTCGGCTTCGGGCGGCGCGCGCATGTACGAAGGGATGTTGAGCCTGATGCAAATGGCGAAAACGAGCGGCGCTCTGGCGAAACACGCCTGCGAGCGTTTGCCCTACATTTCCGTTCTGACGAATCCGACTACGGCCGGAGTCATGGCGAGCTTTGCCTCGTTAGGCGACGTCATTGTGGCCGAGCCAAAAAGCATGATCGGTTTCGCCGGGCCGCGCGTTATCAAGGAGACGACGCACCAGGATTTGCCGGAGGGTTTTCAGACCGCCGAATTCCTGGAGGAACACGGGCTGATCGATCAAATCGTACATCGGAAAAAATTGCGCGCGCAGATAGTCCAGTTTCTGAGCTATTTCTCCAGCACGTCGTGAGTGCGGCGGCGGCCCCGGCGCCGCGACCGTCTCCCGCCTGCCAGGAAGCGCTCCGGTGGCTTTACGCCACCCAGCGATTTGGGATCAAGCTCGGGCTCGAAAACATTTCCCGGCTCTTGCGAGAACTGGAGGTACCGGAAAAATCTCAGCGCATCATTCACGTTGCCGGCACGAATGGGAAAGGTTCGGTTTGCGCGATGATCGATGCCATCGCGCGCGCCCAGGGTTATCGCACAGGACTCTTCACCTCCCCTCACCTCGTCAGTTATCGCGAGCGTATTCGCGTCGATGGAGAAATGATCGGAGAAGACGAGGTCGCCGCAGGGCTCACCAGAATTCGCGACAAGATCAGCAATTGGGATCCGCACCCGACATTTTTTGAGATCACGACCGCTCTGGCGCTGCTCCACTTTAAGAAGCGCGATTGCGAAGTGATCGCGCTCGAGACCGGCCTCGGCGGACGGTTCGACGCGACCAATGCCGTCCAGCCCGTCGTCTCCGTGATTACGCCCATCGGTTTCGACCATCAGACCTGGCTCGGCAACAGCCTGGAAAAAATCGCGAGCGAGAAAGCCGGGATCATCAAGCCTGGCGTGCCGGTGGTTTCCGCCGTGCAGGAACCTGATGCGGAGAGGGTGATCCGCGCGCGCGTTGCGGCGTGTGAAGCGCCGTTGCATTTCGTAACCGTTGCCTGCACGGAAACTCCAGTCGCGCTGGCCGGAGCGCATCAAAAAGAAAACGCCGCGGTTGCGATCGCTGGCCTGCGGTTGGGCGGGATTGCGGTGGAAGAGCGCGCAATCGCTCGGGGTTTGGCGGACGTTGCGTGGCCCGCGCGTTTTCAATTCTGGGACGACCGAATCATCATCGACGGCGCGCATAACCCTGCGGGCGCCGCGGTTCTTGCGAAAACCTGGCGCGAACAATTCGGCGATGAACACGCCACAATCATCTTGGCCGTGCTGGCCGACAAAGATATCGCAGGGATCTTGGGTGCGCTGGCGCCGATCGCTCAACAGATGATTCTGCCCCCTGCCCGCAGCGAGCGGGCGATGCCGCGCGAAGAACTCGCGCTGGTCGGCGCGAATCTTTTTCCGGAGCTGCCGATCTCAATGGCGCCTTCGCTCGATGACGCTTTTCGGCAGGCGCGAACCGGAAGGGGACGCATTCTCGTGACCGGTTCGCTGCATTTCGCCGGTGAAGTACTTGCGACTCTCGGAGGAGATCCCGCTGCTCTGGAAGAGTGCGCCCAGTAATTCGAATTACGTTTCGACGCCGACCATTCGCGCTCTCAAAACCCGGTGCCTCTTGCCGTGCATCGTTCGGTGGATCGTCATGATGACAAAGAGCGAAAAATAAACGAAGCCGGCCAGGTCCACGTAGTGCGCCGTCAACGCCACCAGGGCGGAAGCCACGCCCACACTGGCATGGCACAACATCCCGTACAATTCCCACCGGGTGTCGAGCGCCTCCATTTCATTGAGCTCCAGTTCCGCGCGGCGGCGGTAGGCATGCAGATACAGCGCCGCCAGCGCGAGATAGATGGCGGCGAATCCCATCCCGTAAATAACAAACAACGCCGAACCCTGGTCGTGAGTGAGCTGACCGCGGAGACCGCCCAGGATCATTCCGTTGATGAAAAGGTTGAACAGAAATTTCAACGGATAGACGTAGAGCAGAACAATGAAAAGCATCACGCAGGTCAGAAACCTAACGAAACCGTCATCGAGGCCGAAGCGCCGGCTAAAGATATAATGAGAGTTCCAGATCATCGCGAGAATGGCGAAGCAGACCCCGAACGCGAGAAATCCGCGCATCGTCTCCATCAGTTCGGTGAAGCTCTTCGGAACCTCGAGCGATACAACCAGCAACGTGACCGCGAAACCGAAGACCGCGTCGCAGAACGATTCGAGGCGGGTGACCTCGCGGCCGCGCAAGCGAAAACCCTGGGCGTCTGTTGCGCTTGCACCGCGCATTCGCGCTTCCCGAATCATCACTTCCTTCTACGGGCGGGGCGCGCAAGCGACAAGTCTGATTGGCGGCTAGCAGGCCATTCAGCGGCGGTGGAACAGACGATGCTTAACAAGTGTTATGCGTCTCCTCCCCCAGGAAGGACCCGCCCCACGGTTGCTCAACTCCGTGGTGCCCGAACCGGCTCAAAGCAAGCCGTCCGATGCCGCACCAGATGTGCGGTCGCGGCTACGGGGCGCTTCGATATTCTCTGGCAATGGCCGGGCGATATTCCTGGGAATTGTGTTCGGGGCGGCGATACTCTGGATGATTGGAGTTGTTTACTCCCGCCACCGGGCCGCCGTTCGCTACGAGGAAGCCGGCCGTAAGCTCCTCAATGTTTCGACCCAGAGTCTCTCCGCCTCGCGGCATTCTCAGGTTACGCCGGCGCCGATCACCATCCAACTGCGCGCTGATCTCCTTCACGTGACGGCGATCTCGCTGGGTCATCCACGTCTCGCGATCATTAATGGACAGCAGGTGGCGGAAGGCGAATGGATCACCGTTCATACGCCCATCGCTTCCGTTGCTCTTAGTCTGAAGGTGTTGAGGATTGGCGATGGCCGCATCGATTTGAGTGACGGAACCCAGGAGATTACGGCCCGGCTGGAATTGCCACCTCCCACACAGTCACGGCACTGACCAGACGAAATTATTTCTGACAAACCGCAACTTCGCGATGCCTTGCGGGTTTCTCTCTTCAACAAGGTGGCCGGTCTAGAAGCCGCCTAACGATTAGAAGAAAGAAACAACAATGAAACTACGACAGCTCACTCTCACGGCGATGTGCCTCGCCATATTTGGCACGCTCTCACTCGCTCACGCCCAGGGTCCGTGCCAGGACTGGAAAAGCCGGCGCGACCAAGAACGCGGCAATATCCTCGAGCACATGACGAAAAACCTGGAGCTCACGCCCGAACAACAGGCGAAGATCCAGCCCATCCTCGATCAGGCGAAGCCGCAGGTCATCGCCGTCCGCCAGGAAGCGATGCAGAAGATAAAAACGATCCGCGACGCCACCCGGACGCAGATCCGCGCGGTGCTGACCCCGGCGCAGCAGCAGAAATTCGACGCGCTCCAAAAGGCGCGCGAAGACATGCGCAAAGCGCAGGAGGAAATGCGCGACGCCAGAAAGCAGTAACAATTAGGTTGACGGAAACGCGGCGGGCATTCCGAGCGGAGATCAGGAATCCCGCCGCGATCCTTTTCCAGCGCGGACTGATTAGACTGCGATCGTCTCGCCGATACCCGGCAGCAACAATTCTTTTCCGGCGGCTTGCGCTGCCGCCCGGGCAGCCGCGTGATCGAGCTTGATCGGCGGGAAAGTGTCGTAATGCACGCCGATGAATTTCGACACGCCGACGAAATCGGCGGCTTGTAAAGCATCGGCGATTCCCATGGTAAAGAAGTCGCCGATCGGGAAGACGGCGAAGCTCAGCTTGAAGGTTTCGCCGATAATCTTCATATCGCAGGTCAGCGCCGTGTCGCCCGAATAATAGAAATTGCCGTCGCTGGTTTCGACGACGAACCCGCAAGGGTTGCCGCCATACGAGCCATCGGGCATCGAGCTGCTGTGAATGGCGCTGGTGAGTTTCACGCGGCCAAAATCGGTCTTGGCGGAGCCGCCATGATTCATCGATTGCACGTTCTTCACGCCCTTGCCTTCGAACCAGGTGCCAACCTCATACGGAGCGATCACCGCGGCGCTCGTCCGATTCGCGATGTCGATGACATCAGCGATGTGATCACCGTGGCCATGGGACACGAGGATGAAATCCGCCGCTATTTTCTTTACATCAATCTCTTTCGCCAGCGGGTTCGGAGAGATGAACGGGTCGAAGAGCAGCGTCTTGCCGCCGGCTTGGACCGAGAAACAGGCGTGGCCGTAGTAAGTGAACTTCATGAAGATAGATCGCGGTTGCGGATATGTTTTTCAAGGAGCGGCGATTTCCAAATCGCCGTCTTGTGTTCAAAGTCGGCGGTTTGGAAACCGCCGCTCCTTGGGGCAACATTGTGGTTGTGGAGTCTGAGAAAAACACGCGCGCCATTATCCATCTCGACATGGATTGCTTCTACGCGGCGATTGAAGTCCGCGATCAGCCGGCCTTGAAAGGAAAGCCGGTAGGCGTCGGCGGCGCGCGCGATCGGCGCGGCGTGCTGACCACTTGCAATTACGAGGCGCGCAAATTCGGCGTCCGCTCCGCCATGCCTACTTTCATGGCGCTGCAACGCTGTCCCAATCTCATTATTCTGCCGACGCGGTTCGACGTTTACCGCAAAGAGTCCGCCGTCATCCGCGAGATCCTGCATCGCTTCACCCCGTTAGTGGAGCCGCTCTCGCTCGATGAAGCTTACCTCGATGTCACGGCGCATCCCGGCGCGCCGGGTCCGCTCGCCGAGATAATCCGGCAACTGATTTTTCGGAAGACGAAGTTGACCGCGTCGGCCGGGATCGGTCCGAATAAGCTGGTGGCGAAGATCGCGAGCGATCTGAAAAAGCCGAACGGCCAGTTCGAAGTAAAAGCCAATGAGGTCGCGGCGTTCATGGAAAAGATGCCGGTGCGCAAACTTTGGGGGATCGGTGACGTGACCGGGCAGAAGCTGGAGAAAATGGGAATCGTGACCTGCGGGGACATGCAACGGCTTTCGCGTGTCGCGCTCCAGGAGCATTTCGGAAAATTCGGGATCGAGCTTTACGATCTTTGCCGCGGCATCGATGAACGGCCCGTAGAGCCGGATCGCGAACGCAAATCGCTGAGCAACGAAGAGACGTTCTCAACGGATTTGGAAACGCTGGTGGAGTGCGAAGAAAAGCTCCCGGAGTTGTTCGAGGAATTGATGGCCGACCTGGCGCAAAAAGAATCGTCGCGAACCGTCACGAAGATTTTCGTGAAATTAAAATTCGCGGATTTCACCCGCACAACCGTCGAACGCGCCGGGCTGACGCCCACGCTCGATCAGTTCCGATTGCTTTTGCGCGAGGCGTTTGCGCGAACGGGAAAAAATGTGCGACTGATCGGGCTCGGTGTCCGCTTCGCGAGTACGGAGCAGGATGAGACGCAACTGCCGCTCCTCTAGTCTGAGCGCCTCGACACTAACTCCAATTTAGGAAATGGTGCAGGAATGCGATTGCGCCATGTCTATCTGGGACTTTGCGTTATCGGAACAGCGTTGCCTTACTTCGAATTAATCCCGTGGTTGCGGCAGCACGGTCTCGACCTGCCCCTTTTTTTCCGCGAACTGTTTGGCCTTCGCATCGGCGCATTCTTCGGCATGGATGTGATCGTTTCGGCCCTCGTTCTCTTTGTTTTTATCTACGCGGAAGGCGCACGCGTCCGGGTGCGGCATCTCTGGGCGCCCGTGCTCGGGACTTTTTTCGTCGGGGTCTCGCTTGGCCTGCCTCTTTTTCTTTATCTGCGCCAGCGAAAGCGCGATCAGTGCGCCTCGGCGCGTTGACTTGATTCGGTTTGATTTTACTTTGCGAAGCCGGCAACGCGCCGGCTCGAAATCGTGAAAAGCGTCCTCTTTGTTTGTACCGGAAATATTTGCCGCAGCCCGATGGCGGAAGGGCTTTTCCGGCGCTTGCTCGGCAATCGCAAGGACATCGAGGTCGCGTCAGCGGGCGTCCATGCGGTGCGCGGCCAGCCTCCGAGTTTGCACGCGATTAATGTCTGCGAGCAGGAAGGCGTCGACATCCGGAACCTCCGCAGCCAGCCGCTGACGGCGACGCTGGTCGAGCGCGCGACCCACATTTTCGCCATGACGGGCGCGCATGTCGAAACCATCCACATGCTCTTCCCGCATGGCGCGGACAAGACCTATCTCCTCCGTGAATTCGAGGAGCCGGGCATGACCGTCTGGCGCGACGTGCCCGATCCGATCGGATGCACCCGCGATGTTTACAGCGTCTGCGCGACGACGATTAAAAACGCTTTACCGACCGTGCTCGCGTTCGTAGAACAAAGCGAACTCGCGGTGCCCGCGAAATCGCGCGGCGGCGGAACCTCATCCTTCTCCATGGCAGATCAGCCTAACGACACCGCGACCGGTCCCACTTCCGCCGCGTCCATGGGAGCGATGGGAGGCGGACTGCGCAAAGTCGACCCGGAAATCTTCGAAGCGATCGCCGCGGAAGAGAAGCGGCAGCGCGAGAACATCGAGCTGATCGCCTCGGAAAATTTCACGAGCCGCGCGGTCATGGAAGCACAGGGCAGCGTCCTCACGAACAAATATGCCGAGGGGTATCCGAAGAAGCGCTGGTACGGCGGCTGCGAGAATGTCGACACGGCGGAGCAGCTCGCGATCGACAGGGCGAAGCAACTGTTCAGTTGCGAACACGTGAACGTTCAGCCCCACAGCGGCGCGCAGGCGAACATGGCGGTTTACTTCGCGATGCTGAAACCGGGCGACAAAATTCTGGCAATGAACCTCGCCCACGGCGGTCATCTCACCCATGGCCATCCCGCGAATTTCTCCGGCAAATTCTACCAGGTCTCGCAGTACGGCGTGAGCGCGGAGACCGAGCAGATCGATTACGATGCTTTGCAGAAACAAGCCGAGGAAGTTCGCCCGGCCATGATCACCGCGGGCGCCTCCGCGTATCCGCGCATCATCGATTTCCCCCGGATGCGGCAAATCGCGGATTCCGTCGGCGCGATTTTGTTCATCGACATGGCGCACATCTCCGGGCTCGTTGCCGGCGGTCAGCACCCCACCCCGATTCCACATGCGCAGTTCGTCACGACGACGACGCACAAAAGTCTTCGTGGTCCGCGCGGCGGCATCGTGATGTGCCAGGAACAATTCGCCAAACAAATCGACTCGACGGTGTTCCCCGGCGTGCAGGGCGGGCCGCTCATGCACGTCATCGCCGCCAAGGCAGTCTGCTTTCACGAAGCGCTCGAGCCGCAGTTTCGCGATTACCAACGGCAGGTCGTCGTGAATGCCAAGGCGCTCGCCGCTGGATTAGCGAAGCACGGCTATCGCATCACCTCCGGCGGCACCGACAACCATCTCATGCTCGTCGATCTGCGGCCGAAGGACATCAACGGCAAGCAAGCGCAGGAAGTCCTCGACCGCGCCGGCATCACCGTGAACAAAAACGGCATCCCTTTCGACACTTACCCCATTTTCAAACCGGGCGGCATTCGCATCGGCACGCCCGCCGTCACCACCCGCGGAATGAGAGAAGAAGAAATGCTCGACATCGCCGACCTGATTAACGATGCGCTTAATCGCCGCGACGATCCCGCCGGCCTCGAAGAAATCCGCGGCAAAGTTCGCGAGCTAACCCGTCGTTTTCCGTTGCCGAGCTAATTACGCGCTCTGGCGAGTTCCAACGCAACGCCATGGCCTCCAAGTTTAAGCTGCCGGCTTACACCGTGTACATCGATACGAGTGTCGCGTACTCGCGTAAACCATCAGAAGCCATTTCCCGGAAACTGTGCCAATGGATCGAGCGATCGAGGAGCCACACAAGCGTTGACGTGCGGGTGCCCGACGTCGTGGTCGAAGAACTCGCCTATCAGCAGTTCGCAATCGCTCAAGCTGCAACTCTAAACCTAAAGAAGAACTCACAGACGTTAAAGGAGGTTTGTGCGCTAGAAATTCCTCCTTTGCCGACGGAAACTGCACTCAAGGAAAGCGCTCGCGCGGTCCTCTTGAAGACCTTGGATCAACTGTCGCTGTCGAGAATTGCAACCCCGGTCGAACAAATCGATTGGGTGAACGTCATAAGGGATAGCTGTTGGCGTACGCCTCCCTTTGAGAAACCGCAATCAGCCGACGATCTCGCAGAAAAAGGCTTCAGAGACAAAATCGTGTTAGAGACGATCAAGGCCGACGCATCGACTATCTCATCCGGAGTGATCGCGTTTGTTTCCGGCGACAGCCTGCTTCGGTCGACATTCCGAAAAGACGTAGAAGCCGTATGCCAACTAGAAGATTATTCCGGATTCGATGGACTTGTGGGCCACTTAGACCTGTTAGCCAAAACTAAATCGGAGGAATTCGCTTCCGCAGTAATGGCGAAAGCCGCGAGCGTTTTTTACGACCCAAATGATGCTGACTGCATCGCAATCTCGTGTGGGGTGGTAACACATTTGATCAATCAGCATTCTGAGGAGATGGCGCATCCATCGATGTTTAGTGCGGGGATGCCAAAATATCCGGCGAGTCCGGGCCAACCTGCCGCGCATCCCGGCTTTTGGTCCGCAACGAGTTCAACAACCGATTGGGTACAAGAATACAACCGCTGGATTCCGGTTTCTCCTATAAAGCTGTTCGCGTCAATGCCCGTGTTTCAGCCGGCTAAGCAAGATGACAGGTATCACTGGATCAGCACTATCACTCTTGCGCAGCTGCTTAGGAGGACCGAGCCGCGGCGCGGCCAGGGTTACGCTCTTCCAGAAGAACGGATCCGCACCAAGGACGTCGATGTTGAATGGAGCTGTCGGATCGATGGGTCTAGCGCGGAATTCTCTGACGTTTCCGTAGACGCATATCACCCGACGATAAGAGATGCATTCTTGGAGGCAGATTGGCGCCTGCGAACAGCGTACGGCTTTCCTTTGTTCCCTGGTGCGGATGCAAGCACCTAGCGCTCTCTAGGGATCCCTAACGGTTTTTCAACTTACCGCCATTCTCGCCAACCGCCTGCAACTAACAGCAAAACTTGACTCGATCGTCGAGAAATTGAAACGGCTGCACAGCCAAGTCTTCGCAGATTTTTTTGCGCGAGAAAATCGATGATCTCGCGATGGCGCGGAATGGCTGACGATTTCGGCTTCGAGATTTCGAGATCTTCGATGCTGATGTAGCGATCATGCAGTCAGGCTGCAAGAAGGCAAGGAGCGGCCATTTGAAATCGCCGCTCCTTGATTCTCGCGCTCGGATTGGACGAGCGCGAAAGGGACTTCGTCGTTATGTCAGCGCGACGCGGTCGCTGCCTTCTCGGCGGGCGTCGGCTTCTTTACTGCGTCGCCATTCCCGGTTGAATCGCTGGCAGTGAATTGGCGGATGAATTCTTCCAGCGGCTTCGAGCTCGCAGCGTTTTCTTGGATGTTGATGCCGGCTTTCTCGCTCAGGATCAGGCTGAGCAGGGTCTCGAGGACGCTGCCGTTGCCCTGGCCTTCGCCCGATGTGGTTCCGCCATTGCTGATGAACAAGCGGCTTGGGACGAGTGGCTGAACGCTCTGCGAGAAGCGGTCCGCGAAGACGTTGAGCGCGTAGAGACGCGGGTCGCGATAGGCTCCGACTTTTTGCAATGTGACGGCGGCTTCGGCCAGACCGACCTGGGCGATCCGCGAGGATTCGCCTTTGCCGATCAGTTCTTTGGAGCGCGCTTCACCTTCGGCGAGCGCGACCTGCTTTTTCGCCAACTGTTCGGCCTCGGCGAATTGCGCCTGGCCGCGATTGGCGGCGATCTCAACGGCGATCGCGCTCTGGGTGAGCTCGGTCTGTCGTTCCGCTTTCGCTTCCGCTTCGTTCAGCGCGATCTGTTGTTGCGCGGCTTCCTGCTGCTTCGCATAGGTGGCGCGTTGTTCGTCGGCCAGGCGCCGCATGCGCAGCTGGTCGAACAGCGTTTCGATCGGGTCGGCCTTCCCAGCCGCGATCTCGCGGGATTCGGGCCGGCCGATCAGGACCGCGACGACATTGATGTCGTAGAGTTTGAAACGTTCGCCCAACTCTTCCGTCGCGTGTCTTTGGATTTCTTCGCGTTTCGTCAGCAGGTCGAGCATGTGCGATGTCTGCGCGACGTCGCGGAAATACGCGGTCAGGATCGGATCGAGGGTTTGCGTTATCAGCCGCTTCACATCGCCGAATCGCTGCACGACGGACGGCGCCTTCTGGTAATCGATATGCAGGACCAGCGACAACGGCAGACGCGGTTCATAACCGTCGGCCGTGATCAGGTCGATGCTGGTCAGGTCTTCGTCGTAGTGATGCGCTTCGGTCTGCCCGCTGATCCAGCGCAGGACGAAGTTGATCGTCGGGACCAGCTCCACTTTCACCGCGTAGGGATTGAGCGCGTACTTGCCGGGCGTGAGCGCCGAACGCCAGACACCGCGATGTCCGGCCTCGACCTGTTCGCCGTAACGGAACGACTCGCCGGTGGTATCATCACCGGCGGCCCCGTGATAGGAAACCACCACGCCAACATAGCCGATCGGGATCAGCGTCTTGGCCTTGATCTCCACGGTGCCGAACCAGCGGTTGATGAAAAAAGTGCCGTCGGTCAGCACCTGCAATTGTTTGCCGCGCTTGCCTCCGAGCGCGAGAAACGCCTCAGGATCCTGAAAGTAATTGTGATCCTTTCCTGCAGTCGCTTTGACCTCGGGAGCGATGATTTCCCCGGAGCCAATCGTCGGTCCGTCCTGGATACTCACGACGCCGATCGTGTCGATGTTCGGATTGAAGTCGGGATTGACCCCGGCCAGCGACGGCGGCGCGCCGGCTTCGCTCGCACTCGTGTCGGCGAGGTTCGCGCGGAAATGACTTTGGCCGCCGGCGCCGATGACCACCGGATCGAAGGCACGCACCGCTGCGAGCTGCGCTTTCCAGGATTCATAACGGTCGGCCGTTTCACGCACCGGCCCGGAGAAAACGCGGTCTTCGGTGATGACAACGAAGAGCGCCAGGTTAATCGCGTAAACGCCTTCGCGGAGAATGCCGCGCTGCCGGCCTCGCTGCCCGTGCGCTTCGAGGAAACCGACGGCGTCCTGGAAGTGATTGGATCCGACGGTTCGGCCCAGCGTCTGAACTGGCTCGAGCGGAACACCGTCTCGGGCGTAGACGTAGGCCATCTTGCCTTCGGCGACAGCTACAAGCGGTTCCTTATGAATGCGGTATTGCCACGGATACAAACCGAAGTGAATACCGCCACGCAGGAACCTGGCCTGCAAACCGGCCTCGCCGTTCCGCGCAATGATTTGGCCTTCGCGCAGGGAACCCTTGCCGCTCCAGATTTTTTCAATGACGCCAACCTGCGTGTGCGGAATGTAAACAATTCCGAGCAAACGCGGCAGGCAGACCAACAACACCACAACTGCAATTCCTCCAAGCCACAAAACCAACGGGGCTTCTGGAAGTGAGAGAGCGATGCTATTCATATTTGATTACTCCTTTTTTCTGTCACGCGTTAGACAGCGTCCGGCCGCGGACCCGCGAACCTGTTCAATGAATTTTTCGCAATATTTTTTCGGGGCGGGTACGCTGGTTGTTGCCATGGCGCAGTGCCAATCGGATCAACCGGCCTAACGAGCGTTTTGTTAGCTGGTTGCGAATCCTGGCATGCCGCGTGATTTTGGCGTTCTGGCACACCGCATACATGGATTTCGCGATGACTCCGGTGACCGACGACGAGGATCTGGAGATGTTCCTTATGCCAGCGGCTCCGGCGTTTCTCGAGCAGGAGCATCGTCGGCAGCATGCGCACGAGCATGCGGCGGCAGCGTAGGTACGAAGCCCCGCATTTCTCACGCTTCGCACAGCGAAGCGGCTACAGAATCACCGTTTGCTTGACCTCGCGGGAGAAACGGCTTTACCTAAACGCCCAGCCTCGACCACGGAGCCACCTTGGAACTTAAAGATATCAAAGCCGTCATCGACCTGATGAAGAAGAACGACTTGTCGGTCTTCGAGATGGAGAAGGACGGGTTCAAGCTCAAATTACAAAAGGGCGCAGGCGAACAAACCGTTTTTACCCAGCCTGTGGCGACGGCGCCGGCACCCGCGGTTTCAGCGACGACGGCCGCGGCCGCCCCCGCTCCGGCCCAGCAAGCGGAACAAGCCGGAGGCCTGCGAGATATCCTTTCGCCGATGGTCGGCACATTTTACCGGGCGGGGTCGCCCGAGTCACCGCCGTTTGTGGACGTGGGGAAAGAGGTCACGGAAGAAACCGTCGTTTGCATCATAGAGGCGATGAAAGTCATGAACGAAATCAAAGCGGAAACCAAAGGCGTGATCGCCGAAGTGGTGGCCGAAGGCGGCAAACCAGTGCAATTCGGCCAGGTCCTTTTCCGCGTGCGCTAAAATGGAGCGCTCGCCGTGGCGAGGGTTCCTTTGATTCGCGAGTTGGAAGCTGGCGCTACCATGTTTGAGAAAGTCTTAATCGCGAACCGGGGCGAAATTGCGCTGCGCATCATCCGCGCTTGCAAGGAGCTCGGCATCCGGACCCTCGCGGTTTATTCGGAAGCGGATGTCGATTCGCTTCACGTCCAACTCGCGGACGAGGCGATCTGCATCGGCGCGCCGCCGAGTTCGGAAAGCTATCTGAAGATCGATCGCATCATGAGCGCGGCGGAAGTCGGCGACGTGGATGCGATCCATCCGGGCTACGGTTTCCTGGCGGAGAACGCGCACTTCGCCGAGGTGTGCGAGAGCTGCAAGATCAAATTCATCGGCCCGCCCTCGAGAGCGATGCACGCGATGGGCGACAAGAATTCCGCGCGGGCCCACGCCCGCAAAGCCGGGGTGTCCATCACGCCCGGGAGCGACGGAATCGTCGAGACGGAACAGGAGGCGCTCAAGGTCGCGCGCCGGATCGGTTATCCGCTGATGATCAAAGCGGTCGCGGGCGGCGGTGGCCGGGGGATGCGAGCGGCGCATAACGAGGCCAGTCTCGTCCCGGCCTTTCATGCGGCGCGGACCGAAGCGGAAAAGGCTTTCGGAAACGGCGCGGTTTACATCGAGAAGCTGATCGTCAATCCGCACCACATCGAGTTCCAAATTTTCGCCGACCAGCACGGGCGCACGGTGCATCTCGGCGAGCGCGATTGCTCGATTCAGCGTCGCAACCAAAAGGTGATCGAGGAATGTCCCTCGCCGCTGATGTCGCCCGGATTGCGCAAGAAGATGGGCCACGCCGCGGTGAAACTGGCGGAATCGGTCGGTTACGAAAACGCCGGCACGATGGAGTTCCTCGTGGACAATGAGGGCCACTATTACTTCATCGAGATGAACACGCGGATCCAGGTCGAGCACACGATCACGGAAGAGGTTTACGGCTGCGATTTGGTGAAGGAACAAATCCTGGTTGCTTCCGGCGAACGGCTCTCGCCCCATGTCGCGCATGCGCAGCCGCGCCTGCACGCCATTCAATGCCGGATCAACGCTGAGGATCCGGAGAAAAATTTCCAGCCGTCGCCGGGGCGGATCGTATTTTATTACGCGCCGGGCGGCCGCGGCGTGCGGATCGATTCGCATGCTTACACCGGCTATGTTGTGCCGCCGTATTACGATTCAATGATCGCGAAGCTGATCACGATCGGCGCGACGCGGACCTCAGCCATCGCGCGAATGCGGCGGGCGCTGGACGAATATTACATTACCGGCATCAAGACGACGGTGCCGTTTCACAGCGCCATCATGCGCAATGCCGAGTTCCGGAACGGCACATACGACACCGGCTTCGTGGAGCGCGTCATGAATTCGAATAACTTCGAGCTGAAACCGACGCCGACGCGGTTGCACGAATAGTCGCCGCCTTGACTGCCGCCGATCTCAGCCGCAGCCGGCTCTACGGCATCCTGGATTTGGGCTACATCGAGATCGGGAAAGTCCTGAACGTCGCCGAACAGTTGATCACGGGCGGCGTCGATCTCATCCAGTTGCGAGCGAAAGGCCATCCGAACCCGGAAATCGCGACGATCGCTGCGGACGTTCACCGTCTTACCGCCAAAAGCGGAGTGCCGTTGATTATCAACGATCACCCCGAGGTTGCCCGAATCGTTACGGCGGAGGGCGTGCACCTTGGACAAGACGACATGCCGATCGCCGAAGCGCGAAAAATTGCCGGCCCGAATTGCATGGTCGGAAAATCCACCCATAGCGTCGACCAGGCCATCCGGGCTTTCTATGAAGGCGCGGACTATATCGGCTTCGGCCCCCTCTTCGCGACACCGACCAAACCGGATTATCCACCGATTGGTTTGAGCGAAATCCAAAAAGTGCACGAGGCCGTTCGCATTCCGATTTTCTGCATCGGTGGAATCAAGCTGGGAAACTTATCGGATGTCCTGGCCGCGGGCGCGCGCCGCGTTGTCATCGTCTCCGGCTTGCTGCAAGCTCCCGATGCGGCAGAGTATGCGCGTTCGGCGAAAAAATTGCTGACCTCCGTCCGCTGACTTCTGACCTCTAATTTATGTCTCTTCTCATCGTTGGCTCCATTGCGCTCGATACCGTCAAAACCCCGGTCGAAGAACACGCCGACTTGTTAGGCGGCTCCGCCTCCTACGCCGCTTTGGGTGCGAGCTTTTTTTCGCCGGTCAAACTCGTCGGCATCGTCGGCGACGATTTTCCCGAGACCGAGTTCGCTTTCTGGAAATCGCGCAAGATCGATGCGGAAGGCGTCCAACGCGTCCGGGGCAAGACGTTCCGCTGGTCGGGCGAATACGCCTGGGACATGAACACGCGCGAGACGCGCTCGGTGGCGTTGAATGTCTTCGAACATTTTCGGCCGGAACTGCCGCGGTCGTACCGCGAAACCGATTTCGTGTTGCTCGCCAACATCGCGCCCGCGTTGCAAGCGCATGTGCTCGATCAAATGGAGCGCCCGCGTTTCATCGTGGCCGACACCATGGATCTGTGGATCGAAACCACGCGCGCCGATCTCGACGCCTTGCTGCCACGGGTGGACCTGCTTATTTTGAATGACAGCGAAGCGCGCGAACTGACGAAGGAAACGAGCCTCATCAAGGCCGGCCGCCAGATTCGTAAGTCCGGTCCGAAATACGTGGCGATCAAGAAGGGCGAACACGGCGCGCTGCTTTTCGGCGAGGACGAGTTCTTTAGCTGCGGCGCCTACCCGCTCGAGGACATTCACGATCCGACCGGCGCCGGCGATACCTTCGCCGGAGGAATGGCCGGCTACCTCGCGTCAGCAGGCGGGACGCCAACCTTCGGTGATCTGCGCCGCGCGGTGATCTACGGCAGTGTGCTCGCGAGCTTCAACGTCGAGGCGTTCAGCTTGGAACGGTTGCGAACATTGACCATGGACGAAATCCGCGGCCGCTACCAAATGTTCAAAGCGATGAGCGCGTTTGAGGAACTCGGCTGATCCGCGGCCAATCAGTAGCCCGAAGGGCGTTCGTTTTGCGACACCGGTATGTGTTGCATCGGGTCCGGCGAATAGGGCGCGGGGCCTTTGATGGACTTGTATTCTTCGTCGGTAAGCAAAGACTGGTCGGAGCACCCCGTTAACGAGAGCACGCCGCACAACAAAAAGAGCAGGCCGATTTTTTTCATAAGCAATCCTAGCGCTCCGGGGGTTTGGGAAGATTGCGCGCAAACTCATCGCGCGCCCGCGCATCCGCTTTCATCTCAGCGGCGTTCTCCGGCGGTGGCGGCGCAGGACCGGGCCCGGAGGAACAAGCAGCCAGCAAAAATGACGTGGCAAACAGAAGCACAAATCTCATTGCGCCAGAGCCTACGCACATTCGCGTTTTCTCGCCAGTGCGGATCGCTCTGCTGCGGGCCCTAATGGGTATATCGAGGTTCGCCCGGTTACCTCGAAGGTCACATGATTTCGTTCGTCGTGCCGCAGCGCCAGCAGGTCCACCACTTCCAATCTAAATCGATATAATTGCCGGCGCCGTCGTTGAAGCACGTGTAAAGGAACCTCTTCCCGCGCCCCGCGACTTCCGCGCCTTCGCTCTCGTCCTTTTCCTGACCGATCCCGCCCGGTCCCTCGGATTGTTTGTCTGTTTTTTCCATGGCTAATGTCCCGGCAGCGGCAGCGGCTTTTTCAACGCGCACTTCCAGCACGTGAACCAGCTCCAATTCGGATCGACGTAATTCTCCGCTCCGCAATTGAAGCAAGTTTGGAGTGATTGCCTGCTCCGACCGGCCACTTCGGCGCCGTTACTCTCTTTTTCCCGACCGCTGCCCCCGCTCTCTTCGGATTTTGATTCGATTGTTTTGTCGGCCATACCTGGCTTATACGGGCAGACGCGATTTTCTTGCAATGACGAAAACGAATCCGAGAAAAGATGTGGCGCACCCGTGAAGATTCGAACTTCAAACCTTCTGATCCGTAGTCAGATGCTCTATCCAGTTGAGCTACGGGTGCGGAAAGAGCAGGTAATTTGCGGAGGAACCTGAGAGCGTCAACCGAGAGCAATGGGGAAAACTCCGAACGTCCAACGCCGAACGCTGAATCCTGAATTCAGGGATGCGTCATCTCTATTCGATATTCGGCGTTGGACGTTGGGCGTTCGGCGTTTTCTGTTGTCTGCATTGTGACTGTTTTCCTCGGCTGCGGGTTCGCCGCGAAATATCCGGAAGGCGGCGGGAATTTTTCCGTGCCGCTCCAATGGATGCTCGGATTGCGGCGGCTCGGTCTCGATGCGGTCTGGTTGGAGCTGCTGCCCGCGACGGCCGATGAACGTGAAGACCAATCGCGCATCCGCAAATTCCAGCGCCTGCTGGGCGAACAGGAGCTTTCCTATTGCCTCCTGCATCAAAAGCCGGCCGATGACGCCCACGATCTCGCTCGAATGCGCTGCATCGGGATGTCGAAACGCGAACTTCTCGATCGTCTGGCGGGTCCGAATACGCTGCTCAACCTCAGCTACTCGCTGCACCCGCCGTTTCTGCTGGAATTCGACCGCCGGATTTTTTGCGACCTCGATCCGAGCGAGATTTTTTATTGGATGACGAAAATGGAGATGGGCCAGTCGCATCACCATGATTTCTGGACCATAGGCTTGAATGCGGGCGCACCGGATTGCCAGCTGCCCGCGGTTGTAGCGGCTTCTCCGGTAGCCGCTTCGCTGTGCGAAGCGCGGGGATCGGCTCCCGATGCCCAACCGAAGCGCACGCCGCCCAAAGGGCGGCGGCTACAGTGGAAGACTTTTTTTCCGCTGGTCGATACGGAACTTCTCCAGCCGCAACCTCGACCACGCTCAGACAAATTCTCCACGATCGGGCAATGGTATTGGGGCGGTAGCGTGGAAGTGGAGGGCGGGTTTCCCGATCTCTCGAAGAAGTTCGCGTTCGAACCTTATCTCGACTTGCCGCGTCAGGTGCCGGCCGCGCGTTTCGAGCTGGCGATGAATCTTAGCCATGACGATCCGGAGATCGCCCGGCTGCGCGAGCGGGGCTGGCGGGTCGTTGCACCGCATCGCGTGGCGCGAACTCCGCGCGCGTACCGCCACTATATCGCGAGCGCGGCCGGCGAATTCACCGCGATCAAAGGTGTGGACGTGGCCTGGCGCACAGGCTGGCTCAGCGATCGCGCCGCGGCGTTCCTGGCCTTGGGCCGTCCCGTCATCACGGAAGACACCGGCGCGGCCGAATATCTGCCGCGGGAGAGTGGCATCAGATTTGTGAGCGGCCTGGAGGAAGCGAAAGCGGCGGTGAACGAAGTGCTCACGGATTGGCCGCGCGTTTCCAGGCAGGCCCGTAATTGCGCCGTGGAGACCTTCGATTCGGCAAAAAATCTCCGGAAAATCCTGGCGTTGTAGCTGCACCCCGCAGCGAAAAAAGCTGCGCGATTCCTCATTGCAAAACGGTTTGAGGGTGTTACTCGTTCCCGGTTATGGCTGATCTGTTGAAAGCTGACGAGGCGAAAGCCCGTCTGAAAAAGATCCCGGAATGGGAGCTCGAAAAGAAGCACATCGAGCGCACGTTCGAGTTCGACGACTTTACTGAATCAATCGATTTCGTGAATGGGGTGGCCGAAGTGGCCGAGGATGAGGAACATCATCCCGACATCGATATCCGTTACAATAAAGTGCGCCTGGTTCTTTCCACGCACAGTAAAGGCGGATTGACCGAGCTGGACTTCGGTCTCGCCGAGCGGATCGACACGCTCTCGGAATAGCGGATCCATGCGCGGCAGAAAGCTGGTCGCGTCTTTGGTCGTCGTGGTGACGTTGCTCGGCGTCTGGAAGTTCATCGATTACCGGACCAAACCGCCGGCTCCGCCCGTCGTCGCCGCGCCTCTGTGAGGCGCGTGAGTGGAGCGTTATCTGCGATCGAAGACGCCGCTCACAGAGCGGCCGCTACAGGTCTGCCTTCGTCCGCGTCGAGGAACTGAAACATCGTTTCGATTTCGGCACGGTCTGTCATTCCAGCTTCGCGTTTCCGGCGCTCGAGAGTCTCACCGGCTTTATCGCGCCAGCCGAATTTGCGCATGAACTCGTTCCACATCTCGATCTCCATTTCGTTCGGCCGTCGTCCGGCCGTGAGGGACCACTCCAGCAACTCCGCGTCGCTCGCGCCCTGTCTCACTCGTTCCGCCAACTCCGCGTAATCGACATGCAGAAAGGCGCAGCATTTCGCATCGAACCCTTTCCCGAGATTCGCCTGATACTCGTCCGGCAGCTCGCCTTTCGCATGCACGCGAATCTTGTCGAGCATCCGTCCGAAATAAACCAACTCGCCAACCTTGGCCGCCGGACTGCGCACAGGAAATTCTTTCATTTGCTTTCGAATCTCTGATTGCCTTGCGCTTTTTCAAGCGCGCGACACCATTGCAGTTGATGGATCGCGTCGCCGGCATCGAAACCGAGTATGGCTGCCTGGTCAGCGGCGAAGACGGCCGCGCTCATACCGACGCCTGGCCGGTGCGCGTAAAAAATTTCCTTTTTCAAAAGACGCGGGCCGGCGCGATCGATCTCCATTATCGCGATTACGAAGAGCCGCCCGGCAACGGCGGTTTCCTCCTCAACGGCGGCCGCCTCTATCTCGACATGGGCCACATCGAATACGCGTCGCCCGAGTGCCTGCATCTGCGCGACGTCGTGACCTACGACATCGCCGGCGATCAGCTTCTGCAATCCGCGCTCGTGGAATTGCAGGCGACGGACCGCGTCTCCTTCATCAAGAACAACGTCGATCACAACACCGGCGCGACCTTCGGTTGCCACGAAAATTATCTGATGAAACGCGAAGCGCAATTCACCCCGCTGGTTCTCGGCACGCTCCTCGCCTTCCTGGCCACCCGCCAGATTTTCACCGGCGCGGGCCGGGTCGGGCAGGCAAATCCCCTCGCCTTCGATTTCCAACTACCCCAGCCCGAAATCCACGTCGATTTTCAGTTGAGCCAGCGGGCCGACCACATCGTGAACGACATTTACCAGTGGGTGCAATTCAATCGCGCCATCATCAACGCGCGTGACGAGCCGCTCGCCGACTACCGCAAGTACCGCCGGCTCCATTTGCTCATCGGCGATTCGAACATGAGCCCGTTCGCGACGGCGCTAAAAATCGGAACGACCGCCTGCGTGTTGTCGCTGCTCGAAGAAGGCCGGCTGCCGAAAAATCTTATTCTGGCTGACGCGGTCCAAAGCACACGCGATGTCTCCCGCGATGCAACCGGCGCCTGGATCGTGCGGCTCGAAAATGGAAAAACCATGGGGGCGCTCGACATTCAATGGCAGTTTTACGAGCTCGCTCACGCGCAACTGAGTGGGGCGAATGAAGAGACCGACTGGCTGCTCGAGAGTTGGAGTTTCACCCTCGAAGCGCTGGGCAACAAACCCGAGTCGCTTATCGGCGGCGTGGATTGGATCACGAAGAAGTGGCTGCTGGAAACGTTCATGCAATCGGAAGGGATTGGCTGGGACGATCCGTGGCTCCAGAGCCTGGATCTCGAATACCACAACATCGATCCGGAGAGAGGACTCTTCTTCGGCGTGAACGCGGCGAAACGGATCGGTGAATGGAACAACAGCGTGCGGCATCCGAGTGCCAGCTTTCATCCGCCGGCGAACACGCGCGCCTGTGGCCGCGCCCAAGCCGTCGCCTGGTTTCAGAAACACGACCAGCCCTACGTGATCAATTGGGATTCCATCGCCTGCGATAACCGGGATTTCTTGGTGATGGGGAATCCGTTTGAAGTTTACAGCGATGAGGTCGCGAAATTCCTGGCGCAGCCTCGCGCTTCTCGCCCAGCGAAGATCGAAGATTGAGCCCCCAAGGAGCGGCGATTTCCAAATCGCCGAACGAAAGAAGAAAAGACGGCGATTTGGAAATCGCCGCTCCTTGAAATCCGATACCCGCCGCTACTCTAATCGTTGCAACGACGGTAGCCCGTAATTTTGCTTCAACGCTTCCGACTCCGCTTCGACCTGCCTGGCTTCGAGCGCGATCTGCTTCGGATCCTCTTCGGTCTCGATCTTAATGAAACCGTCCAGCGGTTGCTTCACCGCCTCCGCCAAATCCGCTAACGACTTCACTTCCCGTCCATTGACTTTCCTCACGGTGAGGTAAGCGATGTCGTCGTACCCGATCGTCGTGTTCGCGGGAAGGACCTGGGTCAGGACCACCACCCGTCGATTTCCTTCCGGATAAAGCTCGGACTGAAAGCGGTCCTTATAAACGAAACGCTGCGGCGCATCTTTCAGCCAGTTCGCGCCCCATTCCCGAAGATATTGGCGAGTCAATTCCTGAAAAATCATTCCGCCGAGAACGTAGTAGAGCGGCGCGCGATCGAGATTGTATGGCGGGATCACGTAGTCATTCGCGTTCCGGTGATCGAGTTCCAGTTTCAACTCCATCGGTTTCCCCGCCCGCTGGATCTGGACCGGCAAATTGTCGCCCGCATATCCGCGCGCCGTGATCAGGTTCGTGAACTCGATTTTCCCGTAGAGCGGATCGACGTAATTCCCATTTTGATCGATCTCGTTATTTCCGATGCTCACCACGATGTCTCCCACCTGCAATCCCGCTTTCGCCGCGGGCGAATTCGGCTCGATGCTCGTCACATAAACGCCGGCCGGCTTGCCCGTTTGCTCGGCGAACTTCCGCAGTTGCGGATCACGCGTCGGGAAAAAGCCGAAACCGGCTGAGGGAAATCCGCGGTATTGCGCCTTCTCCGCGTCTTTCAGGAAGTGCGCAATAATCGGCGCGGGAATCGCGTCGACCACTTGCGTTCTGGAATCAAAACGCAGAAGCAAACCGGCGAGCTTGTTGTTCTTGACCAGCGGCACCGTGTAACTGTTGTCGCGATACTGCATCGAAATGCTGATGCGATAGGTGAGGAACTGCCCGATATCGGCGGGGTAACGCGTCATCTGGATCGTGGTGACTAACCCTTCCGTTACGACGAGCGCGCCGGTCGATTCCAATTGCAACGCCGCCAGCCGATCGCCGACCACGGTATCGAGCGCGAGCTGGAGTGGAGTGAGGCCATCGAGAAATTTTTTCTCTACGGGCTCGAGCAACGCCAGGTTCGCTTCGTAATCGACCACCACGACGTTGGCCGCGGTTTTTTCGCCCGATTCCGCGCGCTCGAGCTCAACATAATTCTGGTTCGCGACCAGATCAGCCGTGACGAGCACGCGGCCTTGCGGAAGAACAGCGCCGAGGGCGCGTTTCGAGAACGGCGCCTTCTTCTGCCATGGCCGCACGTAATCGTACGGTTGCCCGGTCACGTTCACCCGCACGAGGGAAAGCTCTTTCGGCTTCACCACAGTTTCCGGGCCTTTCGGAGCGGGCGGCGCAGCCATGGCGGCGAGCGGCAGGGCCGCCGCCGCGAAAAGACTGAGATGGAAATGAATTGCGCGCATCAGTTTTTTGTTTGATCAGCGGGCGTCGGCTTCGACGGCTGTTCTTCCAGATTCTGTTCCACCACCACGTTGTAGCGCTTATTGATTCGCTCCCGTGCGGACTCCACTTCCTTCGGATCGAGCACGAGCGGCGGACCGTCACCGATCATGCGAATAACAAAGCGGTCCGCCTTTTCCGCAAAAGCCGCGGCGAGATCATTGAGTTTCCTGATTTTCTTCCCGTTGACCTCATCGACGATACTGGCGCGATAAGCCGCCAGATAGGTGTTCGTCGGATCGGGCAGAATGTTCGTTAGAATGACGACTTCGGGATGCTCGAGATAGATTTGTTCGATGACGAAATAATCGAAGTAATGCCGGATGCGGACATCGGTCGGCTGATAGGCATCGATCAAATCGAGCGAGAGCGGCTGGAACAAAAGGCCGCCGTAAACGACAAAGCGCGGCCGCACGTCGTAGCCGTGCGCGAGATAAAGATACGGCCAGACCGTGCCGAGCTCGATGGTCACCGTGAGCGGTTTCTTATCTCGCCAAATATCGAGCTTCACTTTGTCGCCCTTGAATTTTCGCTCTACCACTTCCGGCATGTCGACGCGGGAACCCTCGAGCTCCACCGTTCCGTCGCTCGCGATTGGATGATCGTCGATCGTCAGCAGAACGTCGCCGGCCTGGAGGCTGTTCGCCGCGGGCCCGGCCGCGATCACCGTGCCGACGAGCACGCCGCGATCGTCATCCTTCAATCCCAGGGAATGCCGCTGGGCGGGATTTTGTAATTTGATGGGCGTAATGCCGAGATCGACATATCGATCGTAATGCCCGTCCTCGATGTCTTTGAGGAAGCGCCGGATGACCGGCGTCGGAATCATGTAGGCGACGCCTTGCGCCACGTCGCCGCTGTAACCCTGGAACGCGACGCCGACCACTTTCGCGTCCTGCATTACCGGGCCGCCGCTGTTGCCAGGGTTGATCTGTGCGCTGATCTGGATTGCAAGATGCGAGTCGATCGATGAATGGGTGTAGAGCTGGAAATCGATGCGCGAAACGATGCCGGTCGTGACCGACATGCGTTCGCCGCCGAGCGGATAGCCGTAGGCTGAGACGGTCGATTCCAATTCCGGAATTCCGCCGAAGGTCAGCGGGGTCATGTTCTTGAAAAAATCCGGCGACGAGACCTTGAGCAGCGCCAGGTCGCAATCATGCGCCACGAACAAGACCGTGGCAGGATACTTGTTTGGGTCACCATCGCGCTCGACGGTGAGGTAGCGGCTGTTGCTCACCACGTGCGCGTTCGTCATGATGCGATTGCCCTCGATGACGAACCCGGCGCCGATGCCACGCTGCACGCCGCCCGAATTCCAGGGCGCGCGGTAGTCCGGCTCCACTTCTGTCGCCGTAATGCGAACGAGGCTTTTCTGGACCTTGCCGTTCGACCGTGCGGGCGGGGCCACGATCACGTTCGGCACCGGCACTGCGGGGGGCGACGGCGTGGGCGTCACATCGGCCGGGAGTCCCGGCGTCGGAGGGTTTTTTTGCTGCGCCCGCGCTTCAAGCGCGATCAGCAAGAAAATTGAAACCAAAAATACGCAACGCCTCATCGGAAGTCCGAAAGATGAAACAGATGATCGATAAATCAACGTGAAGGTTGAGAGGTCTCTTCTCTTCTGTAGCAGCGGCCCTGTGGGCCGCTCGGGCCTGACTTCGACCGTAATCGACACGCCGATCTATTTGTCTGCGCTCAACCTCACGCGTCCCACAGGGACGCGGCTACAGGAAGCAAAAGATCGCGAGCACGAGCACGAGCAGGAGTTCAAACCACGTGGACCGGCGCCTGCCGGCAATCGCGATCGCAATTCCCGCATTCGATCTGCGTCGTCGCGTGTCCGATCCCGAATCGATCGCGCAACACATCGCCCACCTCATGCAGGAACAAATCGTTCCGCGGCGCTTCCTCCATCACGAGATGGACCGTGAGCGCCACCTCGGTCGTGCTCATCGCCCAGATATGCAGATCGTGCACCGCCGTCACCCCCGCGAGATTCGCCAGATAATTTTCCACCGCTAGCGGATCGATCCCGGCCGGCACCGCATCCATCGAAAGATTGATCGATTCCCGCAGCAATCCCCAGGTCCCCCAAACAATCACCGCGCCGATCGCCAGACTCACCGCCGGATCGAGCCAATGCCATCCCGTCATCCGGATCGCGAACGCCGCGATCACGACGCCCACTGAAACCGCCGCGTCCCCCGCCATGTGCAGAAACGCGCCCTTCAAATTCAAATCGCGTTTCCGTCCCGACATGAAGAGCAATGCCGACGCCGTGTTTATCATGATCCCGACCGCCGCTACCGCCATCACGGTTCCACCAGCCACCGTTTCCGGATGCGCGAACCTTCGGACTGCCTCGACCGTAATCCCTCCCACCACCACCAGCAGAACGACTGCGTTGATGAGCGCCGCGAGAATCGACGACCGTCGCCATCCATAAGTGCGCCGGCTGGTCGGCGGCGATTTCGTCAAATGCATCGCGCCCCACGCGAGCAGCAGGCAAAAAACATCGCTGAGGTTATGTCCCGCGTCAGAGATCAAGGCCAGCGAATGCGCCGCGAGCCCATAAAAAACCTCCGCTCCCACGAACCCCAAATTCAAAATTACCCCGATGGCGAACGCCGCATTATTGCTCGGCGGCTGGCAGGAGTGTTCGGAAAGATCGTGGTCGTGCGCCATGTTCCACTAAGCTATGGAGCTTCGTCATTCCCAGCAAGGTGTGGGTGACGCTGGAAGGCCGAACAGCGCCGGTTCGATTTTCTAAAGTGAATTGCCGCCGGCGCATTCGCAGACGATGCGGAAACCGACATCGTTGCAGGAATAGTTCGATGCATTCGAGCCGCGCGCTGTGGCCCGCAGATTCGAGAAGCGCGATTTCCAACTGCCGCCGCGATAAACGCGTTTGCTACCTGTCGCGACGCCGCGCGGATTGCGTTTCGGCGCGCCGGCCAGTGGCTGGTAGAAATCCAGGCACCACTCCCAAACGTTGCCCGCCATGTCTTCCACGCCGAAGAAACTCGCGCCGCGCGGGAAGGCTCCCACAGGCGAGGTCTCCGGATATCCATCCTCCACCTCCGGGTCGCGCCACGGGAAGGTGGTGCTCGCATCGGCAAAATTGGCGAATCCTCTGCGTCGGTCATGATTTCCCCACGGATATTTCCGGCCGTCAATCCCGCGCGCGGCAAATTCCCATTCCGCTTCCGTGGGCAGCCGGTAGTTTTTCCCGTCCTTCTGCCCGAGCCATTGACAATACTTGATCGCCTCGAGGCTGGTTACATAGACAACCGGATGATCGTCGCCCGCGCCCGTCATCCGTTTCTGTTTGTGACTGGGATCGAACTGTTCGTAATCAGCATTGGTTACCGGATGGCGTGACATGTAGAACTCGCTCAGCGTCACCGGGGTCAGTGGCTGTTCGTCAGGTCCGGCATCGGGCGCATCGCTTCCCATCAAGAACTCGCCCCCGGGGATCAGCATCATTTGCGCGCCGCTGGGATTAACGAATCCGGCGGGAGAGCGGCTCGGCGCTAGTTTGGCGGCGAACGTCTCGATGCGTGGAGCAGGCGGAGATTCTTTCGCCGGTACAGCCGAAGTGCCATTGGCCGCTCGCACTGGCACGGGAATGTGTTGACCCACCGCGGGCGGTTTGCCGGGAATGCGCTCCTCTTCCTCGAGGTAATTCTCCAGGAGGTGTTCGGCGCGCTCGAGAGGGATGCCCAGGTTCTCCGCGATCGTCACAAAAATCCGCCGGACCAGCATCGTGGCGTCGCCCAAATCCAAATGGCTCAAGGTCAGGATACGATGGAATTCCTGTTCCGCTGTCCCCGCTGTTCTGGCAACCGGCGATGGAGGCGGAACCGGCAGCGGGACACGCGTCCCGCGCTTTGCCTTATTCCGCTGCAACTCTTCTTCGATGCAGATGCGGGTCTGCTCTTCCGTCAATCCGTTGCGCTGCCCGAACTCCGACAGATTTGCCTCGGCTTCGGGCGTCAGAATTTTGCCCGCGATCGAGATGGCGACGTACTTCGAGAATTCGGCCAGCGCCTCCTCCTGGACCTGCGCCGCCAGTTCCTCATCAATCTGAAGCCGCTGCTCCGGATCGAGCAGCTGCATCCGGGCTTGAACGAGATAACTCGCTGCTTCATCGAGGCCGCGCCCGAGTAACTGGGCCAGCGGATTGCTCGGCTGGTTCTTGAGCCGGAGCTTCTTCTGCCACCATTGCATAAGAGCCGTGCAATGCCGCTGGATCTCTTCGTCGCCCGGCTTCGCTCGCGGATCGAGGCAGAGGCGTTCGTACGGATTTTCCGCCTTGTATTTGCTCCAGCCATCCCATTTCAGCGGGTCGTCTGGGAAATCGAGTGAGGGCGGGGCTTTAAGGTCGAGCATAGGCGAGGTGAAACTAACCCCGCCGTCTGCTGCAAATCTTGTGCCTTCCTCAGTGAATCAACTGAAAGGCCCGTGATCCCTCCTCCGGCTCATTGCCCTTTCCGGAACAGAGCGCGAGTAAGTGCAATGTGCCCGATCAACGCGCCACCGATGCAGACCGGGATGATGAGCGCATACGGGACGTGATAGATCAGTTCGAGCTTCGGCCCGCCTCACGGAACATGGACCCAGAATAAAGTCAGAGGTCAGAAGACGGAAGTCTGAGATCAGTGTGGAACCGGAGGGAATAGACAGGATTTACAGGATTAACCGGATTGAAGAAATTTGTGCCCCCGCCCAATCCCGTGAATCCTGTCTAAAGTTCATCGTTAGCAGCCGGAATCGCGCACGATTTTTCCATCGCGCATTTCGACACGGCGCGAGGCGGCGCGGGCGACTTCGTCGCTGTGCGTGACCACGATCAAGGTCGTCGAACCATTGGCGCCAATCTTTTCCATCAGCTGCATGACGGCAGCGGCGGAATGGGAATCCAGATTGCCGGTCGGCTCGTCGGCGATGAGCAGCGACGGACGGTGGACCAAGGCGCGCGCGATCGCGGTACGCTGTTGTTCGCCGCCGCTGAGTTGATGAATGAAATGATCGGCGCGCTCCCGCAAACCAACCAGCTCGATCACCTCCCGCGCGCGCTCTTCGCTTTGCTGGAGCGGCGCGCCTTGGAGGAGGAGCGGGAACGAGACGTTCTCCAGCACGTTCATGGTCGGGAGAAGATTGAAGAATTGGAAGACGAGCCCGATCTGGCGGCGCCGGTATTGGGTGAGAATGTTGTCATCGGCGTTGTGGAGCGCGAGGCCATCGACAATAATTTCGCCGGCACTGGGCCGCTCGAGCCCGGCCAGGAGATGAATGAGTGTGCTCTTGCCGCAACCGCTGGGACCGCTCACCGCCACGAATTCGTTGCGCGCGATCTCCAGCGAGACGCCGTCGAGCGCGTGCACCGCCCGCTCGCCCGTCTTATATTCCCGCGTGACATTCCGGAGCGAGATCAAGGAAGCTTTATCCGCCACGGATGTGACCGGCGCAAACCGCGGCCACGATTTTGCGATCGTGGCGGAACGCGACGACTTCCTCGTGGTGGAGAAACCGCCGTTTCTCTTGGTCCATCCCACGAAACCGAGCAGCGCCCGCACCCTCTGGGGTGAACTCAAACATCTGCTCGCGTTCGAGATTGCGAACGGCGGGCAGGTTTCGATCGTTAACCGGCTCGACCGTGAAACGAGCGGACTCGTGCTCGTGGCGAAGAACGCCGCGGCGGCGCGGCGCTTTGGCTTGTTGATGCAGGAGCAACGCATCGCGAAGGAATATGTCGCGATCGTTTGGGGCTGGCCGGAGTGGGAGTCGAAGTCGGTGGACGCTCCGCTGGCGCGACAGGGTGCGCACGAGTCGTCCCGCATTTGGCTGAAGCAAACGATCCATCCGGCGGGTGCGGCGGCGCAGACGGATTTTCGAGTCGAAGAAAGGTTCACCCGAATGGCCGGCGATCGGTTCAGCGTCATTCGCGCTATTCCTCGCACCGGGCGCACGCATCAGATCCGGGTTCATCTGGCATCGTTAGGCCATCCGGTGGTGGGCGACAAGATTTATGGGCCCGACGAAAAACTTTATCTCGAGTTCATCGAGACAGGTTGGACGCCGGAGCTGGCGGGCAAGCTTCTCCTGCCCCGACATGCGCTTCATTCCGCCATGATCCGAATCGATGGCGGCGAAGAATGGGAGAGCCCGCTCCCCGCTGACCTCGTGAGTTTTCTGTAGCCGCGCCTCTGTGAGGCGCGCGAGATGCAGCGAGGCTTAACCCCACGCCGCCCACAGGGCGGCGGCTACAGAAGAGGCCGCTATTGCGTCACCACTTTGATGTCAGCGAGCCGGATCGTCTTGCCGTTGAAATTGTGTTCGGTGGCGAGATTCAGCCCCCCGAACGTCTGGAATTTTTCCCAGGTCGCCTGCATCCCCTGTCCTGATTGCGGAATGTAATCCCAGGCCTTTGGAAGTTTCGTCTGCGGGTCGAGGTAAAAAACATATTGATCGGTGGGTGTAAGGCCGACTTTTTCGAAACTCAGCTTCAGCGTTTCGCAGCTCGCGCCATTGAGGTCCTTGGGGCCGCCGTCTTCCACTTTCACGCCCTGGTCATGCATCTTTAGCGGCGCGAGGAGCCAGTAGGAATCGTTCACCCAACGCCCGAAAGCATCCTTCCCCTCGCCTTCCTTTGGCGGGGTCGCGAGCTCCACCGTTACATCGTGATCCTTCCCCGTCTTGTCTTTCCATTTCACCGCGTCGGTGCCGGCAGCGACATTCCAACGATGTTGCGCGCTGAAAAGCTGCTTGCCTTCCTGTTCCACCGCGAAAGTGAAATCGATCTCCTTGACCTTGGACCAATTCTCGCCCCCGCTCGCTTTCCACAGATCAGTAGCCATTTGTTCTCCCTTATCGGCTGCGCGCGCCGTCGGCCCCGCCATGATTGCCAAAGAAATAATAACCGCGATATGGGATTTCATGAGGCCAAGCGTGGCAGAGCACGCGATAAATTGCAATTAAAGGGACTCGCAATATCGTAGCGCGTTTTTATGAGGCTTTGGCCAATCATCGTTCTGGTTTCATTGTCCGCCTGGTGCGCCCCGCTCGCCCACGCCGCGGGTGATCGTCTCTCGACCCGTTTCGCGCCGGACAGCGTCGTCGATGCGCCGGCTTTCGAGCTCTCCACCGAGACCGCCTACATGGTAGGCATCATCGGCAACCCAAACAGTTACGATGTGGCCGCCCAGTTTTTTACGGCGCGCTGGCGCTGGGGCACCAAGGAACGCGACAGTTGGCTGCAGGGTTACAATCAGATCTACGCCACTTTTATGGTGGAACCGATCACGCGCGGGCCGGAGAATTTATATTACGGAATCTCGCTCGGCTTTCGCTACAATTTTGCGAAACCGGGAGCGCGCTTCGTTCCTTACGTTTCCGGCGGAGTCGGCCTCGGCTGGATCGACAGCCACGCCAACGTCTTCGGGGCCCAAGGCCAGGATTTCACTTTCAACATCCTGACCGCCGTCGGCGTCTCCTACAAAATTAACGATCACTGGAAGTGGAACGCTGGGATTCTCTATCAGCATTTGTCCAATGCCGCGCAGACCGATCCGAACCCAAGTTTGAATCTGCTCGGGCCACAGATCGGCATGACCTACTCGTATTGAGCCGCGGTTGCGCCCGATGAGCCAGCCGGATGAAAATGTTTTGGTCGTTAGGCGAAGTCTCTTCGATCAGCTGGGGAGTTTTCACGGCCTCAATTTCGAGCCGGAAAAATATCTGCCGGCGCTTCTCTCGCGCGGGAACAATTTCTTTCTGGCCCGCGGTCAGGCTGAAAACGATCCCAGTTACAAACAAATCATCCCCTACGCGCTCATCGCGCATGGCGAGACGGTCCTGCATTACGTCCGTGGGAAGAAAGCCGGCGAGCAACGGCTCGTGGCGAAAGGCTCGATCGGGATCGGCGGGCACATGAACGATTCCGACGAATCGCTTTTTGCCTGGGACGAAGCCGCCTATCGCGCCGGCGTCGAGCGAGAAGTGAATGAGGAAATCAGGATCGACTCACCTTTCGAAGACCGGATCGTAGCGCTTTTGAATGACGACACCACGGAAGTCGGGCAGGTCCATCTCGGCGTCGTCCATGTTTTTCGTCTGGCCGAGCCGCGGGTCGAGAAACGCGAAGCGATGATCACCAACGTTGCGTTTCTGACGAAGGACGAACTGCTGGCGCGCCGCGACAATCTGGAAACGTGGTCGCAGCTCTGCGTCGATTCATTGGACCGCTTGTTGAGCTAACGACTAGCCGGCTCAACCGCCCTTGCGCTTGCGCTTCGTTTGCGCCGGCGTTGGGGAAGGAGTCGGACTCGGTATGACGGGCGTGGGCGACGCGGCGGGCGTCGGCGTCGGCGCTGGAGTCCAGATGAGATTGATGTCGTCGACCTGCCACACGGTCATTCCGCGCGTAATGACCAGTTCCAGGGCCGCGGTGGTGTTTGGGTAGATCAGCTCAGCGCGAAAGTTGCCGTGCGGGTCGAAGAAGCCCGAGCTGAATTGCACGTCGCCTTTTACTTCGATCGGTTGCTTCACGGTGCCGAGCTGACGCAAGGTCTGCAGCATGCGCTCGCGCCAGGATGCCAAATACTTGGTCTGCGCCTCCGGGCTGAGATGCACGTGCAGATATTTTTCGTCGTAGTTCACTGCCACGCGTTGCACGACCTCGTTCGCAAAAATGCGCGCGTTCTTCTCGCCGTCCCGGCGCGACGAGTACAAAAACCAGAGGGCGCCTCCGATCAGCGCGGCCACGATGATCCAGAGAACCAAACCGCCCTCTGCCCTCGTGCGCGCGTTTCGAGCCAGTCTCATCTTAGAAACCGAAGCCGGTCCCCTTGATCACGTTCCCATCACGGATCAGCGCGCCGTGCCTTTGCATTCCCGTGAAGGCGCCGAATCGATTTCGGGAATTCACTTTGAACTCAACCAGATAACCGAAAACCCGCTTGCCTCCCTTGTCCGGCAGATCAGCCGGCTTCGGCGGACTGACCCACTGAATCTGCGCGCTCGGCGCATCGACTAGTTTCGTCGCCAGCCAGTTGGTGACGATCTCCTGGTAGTTCTTCGGATAGTCTCCGTAAACGAAAGGATCGGCGATGACTTCGACTTCGGTAATCTCCGCGCGCACCAGCGCGGGGCAGACCACGGAGAACAGAAACAGCAGCGCAATCGCTTTCATCGGCCTGGAAACTAACGAGGACGATTTCGAATGTCGAGCAGCCTCTATCGCTGCTTTCGCGCTAGGGCCGCTCGTCGATCGGCACCACTTTCTTGCCGACCGGTTCGCCCACGTATTCGCTGAGGGGCCGGTAAAGTCGATTGTCTTCGAGTTGCTCGAGCACCTGCGCGCACCAGCCGGAGCAGCGCGCGATCGCGAAAATGGGCGTGAACAGATCGGTCGGAATGCCTAACGAATAATAAACCGTGGCGGAATAGAAATCGACGTTCGCGTTCAGGTTCTTTTTCTCTTTCATCAGCTGCGCGATCCGTTCCGACATCCTGATCCATTTCGGTTCGCCCAGTTTTTCGCTCAGCTTAATCGCCATCTTTTGCAGATGAGGCGCGCGCGGATCGAGCGTCTTATAGACGCGATGGCCGATCCCCATGATCTTCTTTTTTTCCGCAAGCTGTTTTTCGACGTAAGCATCGACTTTGTCTTCGCTCCCGATTTCTTCCAGCATGTGGATGACGCCTTCATTCGCGCCGCCGTGTAACGGCCCTTTCAGCGTCCCGATCGCGGCCGTGATCGCCGAATAAATATCCGAGAGCGTCGAAATGGTGACACGCGCGCTGAAGGTGGAGGCGTTCATGCCGTGATCGGCATGGAGGATGAACGCGACATCGAGCGTGTCGCTGGCTTCTTTCGACTGCGGCTCGCCGCACATCAGATAAAGAAAATGCTCGGCTTCAGTCAGATCATCGCGCACGGGCGGAAGCGATTTCCCATTCCGGGCGCGATGAAAATAGGCCGCGATCACCCCGATCTTCGCCGTGATGGAGATGACCCGGTGCCGGTTCATCTCCGGCGTGGCTTCCTGGCCAATGTCTGGATCGTAAAGGCCCAGCATCGAGATCGCGGTGCGCATCACATCCATCGGCTCCGCATTTTTCGGAACTGATTTCAGAAAATCGATCACCGGTTCAGGCAGCCGCCGCCGGCTGCGCAGCTCACGCACAAATGCTTCCAGTTCGCTCCGGTTCGGCAGCTTCCGGTGAAAAAGCAGATAGACGACTTCCTTGTAGCTGACCTTGCCGACCAGCTCATTGATGTCGTAGCCGCAATAAATGAGCTGGCCCTTATCGCCAATGACGTCACTCAGCCGTGTCGAGTTCGCGATGACGCCCTCGAGCCCGGGCGAAAATGTCATGATTTCCCTTTCATCCGTGTGATCAGCGTCTCCGCCATCGTCGCAGGTGTTTCGGCTACCGCAATGCCCGCGGCCTTGAGCGCTTCAATTTTTCCCGCGGCCGTTCCTTTTCCGCCGGAGACGATCGCGCCCGCGTGCCCCATGCGGCGACCGGGCGGCGCCGTTGCTCCCGCGATAAACGCGGCCACCGGCTTCTTGCAGTTCGTCTTGATCCATTCCGCCGCTTCTTCTTCCGCAGTCCCGCCAATCTCGCCAATCAAAATCATCGAATCGGTCTCGGGATCGTCATTGAAAAGTTTCACCGCATCGAGATGCGACATTCCGTTGATCGGATCGCCACCGATGCCGATGCAGGTGGATTGGCCGTAGCCGCGCGAGGTCAATTGCCACACCGCTTCGTAAGTGAGCGTCCCCGATCGCGAGATCACGCCGACGCTTCCCGCCTTGTGAATGTATCCCGGCATGATGCCGATTTTGCAGGCGTCCGGCGTAATGATGCCCGGGCAATTGGGCCCGATGAGGCGGCTTCGCTTTCCGGCCATTTGCGCTTTCACGCGCATCATATCCATCACCGGGATTCCTTCCGTGATGCAAATCACTAGCTCGACGCCAGCATCGACCGCTTCGAGAATTCCATCCGCCGCACCTGCGGCCGGCACGAAAATCACGGAGACATTGCACCCGGTTTGCTGTCGCGCTTCCCAGACCGTATCGAAGACGGGTACCTTGCCATCGAACATTTGGCCACCCTTTCCGGGCGTCACGCCGGCGACGACATTCGTCCCGTACTCCATGCATTGCCGCGCATGAAACCCGCCGGCGCTGCCGGTGATTCCCTGCACGACGAGCCGCGTGTTTTTATCGACGAGCACGGCCATGAGCTACGTGACCTTTCTCTTGTGCAGGACGAGTTTGTTCCCATCAGGATCGCGAAATTGCGCCATCCAACAAACCGGCGTTTCCGTCTTGTCCAAATCAAATGCGACGCCGCGCTCCTTCAGTTTGCTGATCGTTGCGTCGATGTCGTCGACTTCGAATGCCACCGTCGTTCCGTCCCGCGACGGCTGCCAGGCCGGATGACAACCGACGCCGATCGTCGTCGCCCCAAGCTCGTATTCGACCCACGCGCCACCCATTGCCGTTGTGGCTGGCTTCAGCTCGAGCGTCTCCTGATAAAATTTCCGCGCGCGCTCCGCGTCGGAAACGGCAATGGCGATGAAGGCGACTTCCTTGATCATGACTATTTCAACTTGTGGATGATGATTTTGTTGCCGTCGGGGTCCTGCACTACCGCCATGCGGCAAACAGGACTATCGATTCCCTCCGCGGCAAACGTGACGTTGGCCGCTTTCAAATCCTTGATAGCCGCTTCGAAGTCGTCCACTTCGATCGCGACGCTCGTCCCGTCAGGCGACGGCTTCCATTGATCGCCTACGCTTCCAATCGCGAGCGTATCATCGCCGAGCTCGTACTCGATCCAAACCCCTTCGCTAAAGTTCGCTGAAGGTTTAAGCCCGAGCGCCCCCTCGTAAAAAGCGCGCGCTCGTTTCATGTCGGTAACCGGAATACCGGTAAATGCGATGTTGGTTGCTTTCATTTTCTCATTTGGGATTTGCCGTCGCGGCCGCGACGGCTTTTTCCGCTGCGTCGGCCAGGTCATCGGCCGCGATCAGAGTAAGGCCGCTTTCTTTGAGCAATTGCTTGCCTTTCTCGACGTTCGTTCCTTCGAGACGGACGACGAGCGGAACATTCAGGCCCACGGCTTTCGCCGCGGCGATGATCCCCTGCGCGATCACGTCGCATTTCGCGATCCCGCCGAAAATATTCACAAGGATCGCCTGCACCCGCTTGTCGCCGACGAGAATCTTGAACGCTTCTGTGACCTGCTCTTCAGTCGCGCTGCCGCCGACATCGAGAAAGTTCGCCGGGCTGCCGCCGTAAAACTTGATGATGTCCATCGTCGCCATGGCCAGCCCGGCGCCATTCACGAGGCAGGCGATATTTCCATCGAGGCCGATGTAGTTCAGTCCGTGCCTCGAAGCTTCGACTTCGCGGGGATCTTCTTCCGCGATATCCCGCAAGGCCGCGAGCTCCGGATGCCGATAGAGCGCGTTATCGTCGAAGTTGAACTTCGCGTCGAGCGCCAGCACCTCGCCCTTGGGCGTGACGACGAGCGGATTCACCTCCACCATCGAGCAATCGCAGGCCATGAAGGTGCGATACAGGCCGTCGAACAATGTGGCCGCGGCTTTCAATTGGGACGTTTCGAAGCCAAGCTGCTTCGCCAGTTTGCGCGTTTGATGAGCCTGCAACCCCGCGAGCGGGTCAATTTTCTCACGCAGAATCTTCTCGGGTGATTTCTCCGCCACCGTCTCGATTTCCACGCCGCCTTCCGTGCTCGCGACGATGATGGGCGCCGCGGTCGCGCGATCGAGCAGAATGGCAAAATAAATTTCCCGCGCGATCTCCACGGATTCCGCCACCAGCACTTTGTTGACGACGCGTCCCGCCGGTCCGGTTTGATGCGTTACCAGGGTTTGACCGAGCATCTTTGAGGCGATCTCGCGCGCTTCCGCGGGCGATTTGCACAGGTGCACGCCACCTTTGAACCCATTCGCGAACGTCCCTTTCCCCCGTCCACCGGCATGGACTTGGGCCTTGACCACCAATTCGGTCGTCCCAAGCTCGCGGGCCGCCTGCTCAGCCTCATCGGGCGTAGTCGCGGCCTTGCCGCGCGGGGTCGCGACACCGAATTTTTGCAGCAGTTCTTTCGCCTGATATTCGTGGATGTTCATCGGGCTGGTCGCTGACCACTAAGCCTTTGAACCACGCGCCCGGCAATCGAAAAGAACAATTGCAATGGCAGAACGCCACCGCAAAGTTCGCGTCGCATGGCCGCGGCCGACTTTGATTTTGCTTCTCTGTTAGAAGAGGCCACTCGAGCGGGCAAGCTCCTTGATTCGGCAGCCGACAACATCCGGGAACTGCTTGGAGCGTCGGTGTCCCCGGTCTATGCCGCGGCGGTTTTGGAACTCGCGCAAGCCGGAGAATGGGCCGAGCTCAATGACCGTTTTTATCGCACCCTGGCTTTCGGCACGGGCGGACTGCGCGGACGGACCATCGGGAAAATTGTGACCAAGGCGGAGCGAGGCGAAGCGGGCGAAAACCAGCGACCGCAATTCCCCTGTGTTGGGACGAACGCGATGAACTTTTTCAACGTCAGCCGCGCGACGCAGGGACTCGTCGCTTATTTGCACGAGTGGCGCGCCCAGGAAAAGATCGAGGGGAAGCCGAAGATCGCGATTGCGCACGACTCCCGGCATTTCTCCAAGGAATTTACCGAGCTCGCCGCG
>JBEEHH010000004.1:0-36090 GCA_041167325.1 Verrucomicrobiota bacterium
AACCCCTGAAATCTGTTTTCAACATCGCGATTGATTTGGCCGCGCAGGCCCGCGCTCAAAAGAGCGGTTATCGCAACGAGGCGCATTCCATCCTTCTCAGCATGCCTGAGAACGCGACTTTGAGGTCGCGCGAAGGGACCGAACGCGTCATCGAGCAGGTCGCCTCCCCCATTCGCGACAGCAAGAACGAAGTCGCCGGCGTGGTGCTGGTTTTCCGCGACATCACCGAACGTCAGCGCAACGAAGCCGAGCGACGCAAAGCCGAGACCCTGGAACAACTCGGCTTGCTCGCCGGCGGAATTGCGCACGACTTCAACAACCTGCTCACCGCGATCATCGGCAATATTTCCCTCGCCTCCCTGCTCCTTCCTCCCGACGACGAAATGGGAACACGGCTCAACGACGCGAAGAACGCTTCGATGCGAGCGCGCGATCTCGCCCAGCAGCTTCTCACCTTCGCGCGCGGCGGTGCACCGATCAAAAAAACCGCGTCAATCGGAAAACTCATTCAGGACACGGTCAGCTTCTCGTTGCGCGGAACGCACAGCCGGAGCGAATTCCTTTTCGGCGCCGATCTGTGGCCAGCGGAAATCGATCCAGGACAGATCAGCCAGGTCGTCGCGAACCTCGTTGTGAATGCGGACCAGGCGATGCCCAATGGCGGCACGCTACGCGTCAGCTGCGATAACTTCAGCTACAACTCGGATTCCTCCCCTGCCATCACCGATCTGCTGCCCGGCGATTACATCCGGATCGCGATCCGCGATGAAGGTGTCGGCATGCCGGAAAATGTTCTCAAGCGCATTTTCGATCCGTATTTCACGACCAAGCCCAAGGGCAACGGACTGGGACTCGCCACCACCTATTCAATCGTCAAGAACCACAACGGACTTATCTGCGTCGAATCGCAGGTCCACTTCGGTTCCACCTTTACCCTTTATCTCCCTGCGCTCAGACATCATGAGATGCCGGTCGAGCCACCGCGCCAGATGAACCAGGTCATTTCGGGCACGGGCCGCATTCTGATTGTGGATGACGAAGAAGCCATCCGCGCGCTCGTTGAGTTCACGCTCGAGCGCCTCGGTTACCAAGTGACGCAAGCGGAGAGTGCGTTGGAAGGCGTCGATATCTACCGGCAAAAACTCGAGGCAGGCGAACGATTCGACGCCGTGATTCTCGACCTCACGCTTCCGGGCGGGATGGGCGGCAAGGAAGCGTTGAAGAAGCTGATCGAGATCGATCCGACTGTGAATGCGATTGTTTCCAGCGGCTACGCGATGGATGCGACCATGAGTCGCTACCAGGATTTCGGATTCCGCGGCGTGATCGCGAAGCCTTACGAAGCCGCGGAGCTGGGCAAAATCGTGCACGAAGTTATCGCTTCCAGCCACGTCAATATTACGCCCGAGTATCCGCTGCAGGCGACGGGATAGCGGCACTGGATTTTCCTTGCGGCGTCGGAGGGCGACCCTAGTGTTTCGCCATGCGCGAAATCCGTCCCGCGGCCTACGATTCGAAGATCGAAGGCAACGTCATCTTCACCCGTCTGGACGCGGCGATGAACTGGATGCGAAAGAATTCTCTCTGGCCGATGCCGATGGGTCTCGCTTGTTGCGCGATCGAATTGATGGCCACGGCCGCGGCGCGTTTCGATATCTCACGTTTTGGCGCTGAAGTGATGCGGTTCTCGCCGCGCCAGTGCGACGTGATGATCGTCGCGGGCACGGTCACCTATAAGATGGCGCTGGCCGTGAAACGGATCTACGAACAGATGCCGGAACCAAAATGGGTGATCGCCATGGGCGCCTGCGCATCGACCGGCGGAATGTATCGCTCCTACGCGGTGCTTCAGGGCATCGATCAACTCCTGCCGGTGGACGTTTATGTTTCCGGCTGCCCTCCCCGACCCGAAGCGTTGCTGGAAGGTCTGATGAAGCTGCAGGAAAAGATTTCCGGAGAAAGTTCCTTCCGCGACCAGAAGCGGGAAATGACGAATCAGCTCGAAGGCATGCTGGCATGACCGCCCGGTTTCCTCCTTCATCCTTCATCGCTCATCCTTTCTCCCCATGACCGGGCCGGAACTCCTCGCGTCGCTCGGAAAACTTCTCGGCCCCAAGATCCAGGAGAAGGCTGAATTTCGAGGCGAGACGACTTTCGTTCTTCTGCCGGCTGACCTGCACGAGGTTGCGAAATTCTGCCGGGATGAGCTCTCGTTCGATTACCTCGTCGACATCACGAGCGTAGATAATTTCGGCGAAGAACCACGGTTCGAAATTGTTTACGAGCTTTATTCGATGACGCTGGCGATCCATCTGCGCCTCAAGGTCCGCGTGTCTGAAGACAGCGGCGAAGTGGCGTCAGTTTCCGACATCTGGCCGACAGCCAACTGGCACGAGCGCGAGATCTACGACATGATGGGCCTGCGCTTCACAGGGCATCCGGACCTGCGCCGGATTTTGATGTGGGATGGTTACCCTTACTTTCCGCTCCGAAAGGAATTTCCGCTGGAAGGTTTGCCAAGCGATATGCCCGACGTCGCTTTCTCGGAAAGCGCGCCGCTCGAGGGCGGTCCGTTCGTGACGAGCCCGAGCACCGCCACGACGAAAGATCGCGAGCCGCGGGCGCGAAGGCCGGTCGAGCCGCAGTAACGAGGTCGCGTGGCTTGCTCAAAACTGCTTCTGGCTTTTCTCCTGATTCTCTGCGTCGCCGCGCTCGCCGTGATGGCCGCGGCCTATCTGAATCTGCACCCCCTGTCTCGGGATGCTGTCGCGGACCGAATTCTTGTGGAAAAATCGGCGCGCCGTCTAACACTTTTGCGGGGCAATGCCACGCTAAAGATCTATCGCGTGGCGTTAGGCCGAGCACCCGTCGGCGCGAAAGAGTACGAGGGAGATCAACGCACGCCCGAAGGCATTTACTCCATCGACTTTCACAAAGCGGACAGCGACTACCATCTCGCTTTGCACATCTCTTATCCCGAACAAAGGGACATCGATCGAGCGGCGACTCAGGGTCTTTCTGCCGGGAGCGACATCATGATCCACGGTCTCCCGAATGGGCGGAACTGGATCGGAGCCTTTCATCGGCGGACCGATTGGACCGCGGGCTGCATCGCAGTGACTGACTTCGAGATTGAAGAAATATTTCGGGCAGTTCCGGATGGAACGCCGATCGAGATCCGGCCCTGAAGTCGCCTACGCTCCGAGGCAGTCGTCCAACAGGCGCAAGAAAGTTCCGGCCGCCGCCTTCCCGGTTTGCAGCACTTCCTCATGACTCAAATTCTCCGTGCCGATTCCCGCCGCCCAATTCGTCAGGCAGGAAAACGCCGCGACTTCCAGGCCGATAGCGCGCGCCTGGATCGCTTCGAGCACGGTGGACATGCCGATCGCATCCGCGCCTAACGAGCGCAGCATGCGCACTTCCGCCGGCGTCTCGTATTGCGGCCCGAGCAACCCGGCGTAGACGCCTTCATGCAGGACGATGCCCAGCGACTTGGCCGACCGAGCGAACTCTTCGCGCCATTTTCTTGAATACGCTTCCGTCAGATCGACGAACTGGGCGCTGCCAAGCAGCGGCGTTGTGCCGGTGAGATTCATGTGGTCGGCGAGCATCATCCACGAGCCGGGAGCAAAATCCTTATTCGCCGTTCCGGCCGCGTTGGTCAGAATCAATTTTTTGATTCCGGCCGCGGCGAGGAGGCGCACTGCGGCGGTGACGTCGCGCCCTGAATGTCCTTCGTAGAGATGGACGCGGCCCTGCGCGTAAACGATCGGTCGGCCTTTTATGTTCCCGCGAACGAACCGGCCGGCGTGTCCGGGAACGGACGGTTGCGGCAGTTCGCCAAACTCCGAATAGGAGATCGTGTTCTCGGCCGTCGCTTCATGCACGAGCGCATTCAGGCCGGAGCCCAAAACGATGGCGGTGTCGGCTCCCCAACCGCGCAGACGATCCAAAGCGACTTCGCTCACACTTACGCGGCCGAGACCGGCGGCGCGTTCTCCGGTTTCCTGGTGGCCACCATCACGTCCGGCCGTAACGTTTCGTCACGGATCGACGTGATCTTGCTGTCCTGTTTTGGATACGCGATGCGGGTGTGGAGCATCGTCATCAAGGTGAAGCGAAACCGTTCCGCGATGACGTTTAGGTCCGCGAGCGTCAGATCGCATTCCACCAACTGGCCGTCAGCGATCCGCTGGCCAATCAATTCCGTTACCATCTGCTCGATCTTTTGCGGTGTCGGTTTCTCCAGACTTCGCGAAGCGCTTTCGACGATATCGGCGAGACTGATGATGGCGCTCTCTTTGGTCTGCGGTTTCGGTCCGCTGTAACGGAAGGTTTCCTCGCGCACTTCAGGAACATCTTCTTCGCGAAGGTTCATAATCTTGCCGCCGGTGCGGGCGTCTTCCTGCTGCTGCAGCGCGCGCTTGTAGAAGTAGTAAACCAGCGACGTGCCGTGGTGTTCCTGGATGATGTCGATGATCCGCTGATTCAATTTGTGCTTCAGCGCCAGGTCCACGCCCTCCTTCACGTGCGCGATGATGATCAGCGCGCTCATAGTCGGCGCGAGATCGTCGTGCGGGTTGCGCTCGAAGTTCATGTTCTCGGTATAATACTCGGGCTTCACCAGTTTCCCGACGTCGTGGAAATACGAGCAAACACGACAGAGCGTCGCGTTCGCGCCGATGCCTTCCGCGGCAGCCTCGGCGAGGTTGGCTACGACCAAGCTGTGATGATAAGTGCCCGGCGCTTCGATCGTCATCCGGCGCAGCAACGGGTGGTTGAGATCGGACGCTTCCAGCCACGAAATGTCGGTTGTGACTTGAAAAAGATGTTCGAAGATCGGCAGCACGCCGCCCACGATCGTCGCGGTGACGATGCCGTTGCCGATGGCGAGTGCGCTTTGCACCCCGATCATCTTCCAATCAATTCCGCTGGGCAAAAAGAAATCGATCGGCCCGATGCCGCCAAAAGTGAGCGACAAAAGCCAGATGGCGATCCCGACTCCGAAACCGGCCCGGATCAGCCGGCTGCGTCGGCGCACCTGGAGCGTGAGATAAACCGCGGTAAACCCGCTGATCAATCCGCAGACGAGCAAAGGCGCGTCCACTTTGCCGAAAAGAATGCTGCTCCAAAGACTGACGAAGACCGACGCATACAGACCATGGTTGCGGCCGAGCAGAACACTGAGGAGAAGCGGCGCAAACGCATACGGCGCGATCAACCCCACCATCTCCGGTCGCAGAAACGCGATGGTGCCGCTGTTGCAAAGGACGAGCAGGATCTTCGTGGCCGCGAGTTGGACGAAGATCACGCCGAAGACCAGGAGCAGCCGGGAGCTCCGAAGAAATGTCGTGGGCTGGTTGATCCAAAGTTGCGTCAGCGCCGTCGCGAAAAACAGAAGCGCGATGACGAAATTCTTCGTCGGCTCCGGCTGCTGTCCGCCGAAAATCAGGAACGCCAGACCGGCGATGAAGGCGGCGAAAATGACCCACTTCACCCAGACCGCGTATTCAAGGCTGTTGAGCAGCTCGTTCTTGCTCCGGCGGCGCCGTTGTTTGCGCGAAGCGAGACCGCGTTTAATGAGCTGGCTGCGTTTTAGGAAATCGAACATAGCGTTATTTGCGGGCTGAAATCCCGCCGACGTTGGCCGGCGACCGATGCGCCTGATAGGCGCTAATGACGGCGCGCACCAGCTCGTGCCTTACCACGTCGCGTTCGGTAAAATAAACGAACGAAATCCCCTGCACATTCTTCAAAGCCTGGAGCGCCTCCACCAATCCGGAGCGCTTGTTGGAAGGCAAATCGATTTGGGTAACGTCGCCGGTCACGACGCATTTCGAGTTCGGCCCCATCCGGGTCAGAAGCATGAACATTTGTTCGGTGGTCGTGTTTTGCGCTTCGTCCAGGATCACAAAAGCGTTGCTGAGCGTGCGTCCCCGCATGTAGGCGAGCGGCGCGACCTCGATGGTCTGGCGCGCGACCGAGCGCTCGATCTCCTCCGGATCCATCATGTCGCGGAGCGAATCGTAAAGCGGCCGGAGATAAGGCGTGATTTTTTCCTGGAGATCGCCCGGCAAAAAACCGAGCGCCTCGCCGGCTTCCACGGCGGGCCGGGTCAGGATAATGCGGCTGACCTGTTCCTTCTTCAGCGCCGCCACCGCCATGGCGACGGCAAGATAAGTTTTCCCGGTGCCCGCGGGACCGATACCAAAGACGATGTCGTGTTTCTGGATCGCTTCCACGTAATTGCGCTGCCCGATCGTGCGAGCGATGATCGGCGGTTTGCGCGATGACGTCGAAATCTTCACGTCCACCACGTCGTTGAGATTGTCGGGGCGCGACTCGGCCACGGAATTGAGCGCGTAGCTGAATTCATGTTTGTGAATGTCGACGCCCTTTTGCCGCGCCTGCTCCAATTGTTCGAAGACGCGCTGGGCCCGCTCGATCTGCTCGGGTTCGCCTTCGAGTTTCACCCAGCCTTCGCGGGTCGTGACTTTCACGCCGAGGGAATCTTCGAGCGTTTTCAAGAGTTTGAGATCGTTCGCATAGAGCGACTGCACGGACCGGGCGCTATCGAACTGCAGCGTGCGCGTTTCAGTCATTTCAAGGAAGGGCGATTTCCAAATCGCCCCGGCGGTGGCGAACCGCCGCTCCCTGGGGAGAAGATGTCACTAGCGGAATCCGTAAACAAGCGCCCAGTGAGTCCGTTCTTCCGGTGACTGCTCGATCTCGACGATGATAAAATAGCTGCCGGTGTTCTTCGGCAGGACGTGCGCCGCCGCGAAATGTCCCTTCTGCCAGCCATCCGGTTGCTCGGCGAGTTTGCCTTCCGAATCGTAAACGTGGACGGAGACCTTTGCGGCTTCCACTTCGGTCCCCAGCCAGAACCAATATTCGTTTCCCTTGAACAATTGCTGGCGCACGGCCTTTTTCTCACCAACGCCCAGATCTCCGCCCCAATAATCTTCGCGGACTTGGAAACCTTCCTTCACGTAAGGCTCCGCTGCCTGGAGCGCGAACGACTGCGCGTCATCCACCGAGGCAAAGCCAGCCGGCGTGAATGCAAAAGCGATGGCGATCGCAAAGCTCGCCCGCCACGCTGCTTTCAAAATTCGGGTCATTGGCCGCTAGGGGGTTTTCTTCGTAATTGCATCACCCAGCCGGGTGGTGATCTCGTTGATTCTCTTGACCGCCACCGGAGAAATGTGCGCGTCGCCGACATCGATGAGCGGCTTCACCTCGAGCAGCGCCGCATGAATGTCCTGAAGCAGTTTCAGGTTAAATTCCGGCATGCCCTGGAGTTTGTTCTCGAAGTAAACGAGCAAATCGGGTTGGTGGAGAAGCTCGGAGCCTTCCTGCGAATAGCGCTTGTTCACCACCGCCGTCAAAACTTCCGTGCCGCGCAGCCAGCCGCCCAGACTGACCAATTGTGAGAGCTTTTCGTCGTGCACTTCGTTCATCGCCTGTTGAACGCTGTTCTGGGTGCGATCCAGTTCCTGCCGGACTGCCACCCAGTTTCGTTTGTCTGCAGCTTCCGTGATTGCCTTGGCATGCGGCGTAATCGAATTGCCCACGCCGATCCCCTTGGCGAGTGCCAGAACGCGCTGCCCGATTTCCTTCACAGTGGGCGCGTCCTCCGCCTGGACCGCGATGAAGCCATCCGCAATCACTGCGCCGAGCAAAAGTGCGATGCGCGGCCGCTCCGTGAAGTTGCTCCCCTTGTCGTTCCGCACATACTCGCGCCAGTTGACGCCGCCCAGTTTATTGAGCGCGCCGAAGACCTCATTGGGCAAGGGAACCACGACGTCATCGACCTTTTTGGAGAGTTGTTTAATGTCCACGCGCTTCGGAGCCTCGACGGCGTGGGCACAGAGCGCGAGGCTCGCGATCAGTGCGATTGTGAGTTTGGAAATTTTAGCGAATGAGATCATTGCGAGCTTCGACTGTTGATTTCGCCTTCGTATTCAGGATTAATGGCTAACACTAAGCAGAAGTCTGTGCCGCACAAATTTACCCGCTTAAGATTTTGACTCTGAATCGCACCAACGTCGCCCGCTGGCGGCATTCGCCTGGATTTCTTTTCCCGCGGTCGGAACCACCATTATGAATGCGCGGCGACTGAAGGAAGTCCTTTCGCGCGCGAAAACCAAGCGCATTCTGGTGATTGGCGACTTGATGTTGGACGAATTCGTATGGGGCAAGGTCGGGCGAATCTCTCCGGAAGCGCCCGTCCCGGTAGTCGAAGTCACCGGCGAAAGCTTCTATCCGGGCGGGGCGGCGAACGTCGCGCGCAATCTCCGGGAATTCATCAAGAACGTCGCCGTCGTGGGAATGATCGGAGCAGATCGCGGAGGCCGGCAACTGCGCAAACTCCTGGCCGAGCAAAGAATCGACACCGCCGACACAATCGAAGACGCCGAGTTCCCGACGATCGTGAAAACCCGCATCATTGCGCGCAATCAGCAGATTGTTCGGGTCGATCGCGAACAGCTTCGCTCCCCTTCCCCGGCGCAAGTATCACGGATCGTTAAGAGCGTCCGCGGCGCTCTCGCCCAACTCGACGCCATTATTTTCGAAGATTACGGCAAGGGTTTTCTCAGCGCGGAACTCGTCCGGCAGATCTGCGATCACGCGCTCAAAGCCGGCAAGATCGTTTCCGGCGATCCGAACCCGCAGCATCCGATCGCGTGGAGAAATGTCACGGCGGTAAAGCCGAATCGGAACGAAGCATTCCTCGCCGCCGGGATGCCGTGGAGCGATCCGGTTGATCCGCCGCAAAAGGACAAGCCGCTCCTCGAGGCCGGCAAGATTCTGCTCAGAAAATGGAAGACGAAGCTGTTGCTAATTACGCTGGGCGAGCACGGGATGATGCTTTTTGAACGGGGGAAACCGCCTCATCATATTCCGACGAAAGCGCGCCAGGTTTTCGATGTTTCCGGCGCGGGCGACACCGCGATCGCGCTCTTCACCCTCGCGCTTTGTTGCGACGCAACGCCCGGCGAAGCCGCCGAGATCGCAAACCACGGCAGCGCTGTTGTCATAGGCAAACTTGGGACGGCGACGGTCACGCGCGAAGAACTGGTCGCGAGCTTTCACAATGACAGTCTCGTCTAACGAGACCGCGCCGGCTGTTTTTCTGGATCGCGATGGAACGCTCATGCGCGATGTCGATTACTGCGGCGATCCCGAAGATGTGGAGGTTTTTCCGGGTGCGCCCGAGGCGCTCCGGCGGCTCAAGGCAAATGGATACAAACTTGTCGTGATCACGAATCAAAGCGGCGTGGGCCGCGGCTATTTCACCGAGGAAGATTATCGGAGAGTGGAGGCGGCATTCGGGCGGCAGCTCGGGGAGGGCTTGTTAGATGGCAGTTATCATTGTCCCGATCTGCCGGGGACAAACTCGACGCGACGCAAACCGGCTCCGGGAATGGTCCTCGAAGCACAACGAGACTTTCGTCTGGATCTCGCTCGCTCGTGGTTCGTGGGCGACAAGGCCAGCGACATCGAGTGTGGACGTAATGCCGGCGTGCGAACCATTCTGGTGGAAACCGGATATGGCGCCGGCGAAGGGGACTGCGGCGCCGATTGGGTCGCGCGCGATCTGGCGCACGCGGCCGAGATCATTCTCAAAACTAGCGGATGAAAAAGAACGCCGTCATCCCGAGCCGCGACGGCGAGGGACCTCACAACAGCTCATCGACCAGCTTGCGCAAAGAGAACGCCGTCGAAAGTGATGACGTTGTAGGGCGCAAGCAAACCGGCGTTGCAGTTGTGAGGTCCCTCGCCGTCTGCGCGGGTCGGGATGACATTATAAGGCTGTCTCATTAGATGAGTAAAACTGTTGGTATTATCCCCGCGCGCTGGGCCTCGACGCGTTTTCCCGGCAAGGCGCTTCACCCGATCGCGGGCAAGCCGTTGCTTCGACATGTCTGGGAACGCTGCCGGCGCGCGAGGAGTTTGGATCGGCTCATTATTGCCACGGATGATTTCCGGATAGCCGAGGCGGCTTTCGATTGGGGCGCTGAAGTTGCCATGACTTCGGCGAATCACGATAGCGGCACCGACCGCATCGCCGAAGTCGCAGCGAAGATGAAGGAATTCGCGCACATCATTAATATTCAAGGCGACGAGCCGCTGATCGATCCGCGGCTGATCGATCGCCTCGTGCGCGCACTGCAACGCGATCGCAAACTGGAAATGATCACGGCCGCGCATCCGTTTGCCGATCCCGCCGAAGCCGCTTCGCCGCATCAAGTGAAGGTCGTGCTGAACCGAAGAGGCGAGGCGCTCTACTTTTCGCGCGCGCTGATTCCTTCAAGAAAGGGCGTTGGTCTGCATTTTCGACACCAAGGCATTTACGGTTACACCCGCGATCTTCTGCTTCGCTTCGTTCGCTGGAAAACCTCTCCACTGGAGCGCGCGGAATCCCTCGAGCAATTGCGCGCATTGGAGAATGGAGTAAGAATTCAGGTAGTCATGACTGGCAGCGGATCGCCCGGCGTCGACACGCCGGAGGACGCTGAAGCTGTAGCCGCTTCGCTGTGCGAAGGGCGGGAGCGAGCCCGCAACGTTGGTCGCCGTCGCGTCGCCCGCAGGGCGACGGCTACAGGTCGGGCGAAAGGGAAATGAAATACATTTTTATCACGGGCGGAGTGGTGAGTTCGTTAGGCAAGGGCCTGGCGGCGGCTTCGCTCGGCACGCTCCTTGAACTGCGCGGTTTGAAGGTCGTGTTCCAAAAGTTCGATCCCTATCTGAACGTCGATCCGGGCACGATGAACCCGTTTCAGCACGGCGAAGTCTATGTGCTCAACGACGGCGCCGAGACCGATCTCGATCTCGGCCACTACGAGCGTTTCACCAACTGCGTCCTTTCGCGCCACAACAACCTGACCAGCGGCCAAGTCTACGAAAACGTGATCCTGAAGGAACGCCGTGGCGATTATCTCGGCAAAACCGTCCAGGTGATTCCGCACGTGACCGACGAAATCAAGAACCGGATTCGCGAAGTCGCCGCGGAAAGCAAAGCAGACATCGTGATCACGGAAATCGGCGGCACGACGGGTGACATCGAGGGGCTGCCGTTTTTAGAAGCGATCCGGCAATTCATTCTCGAAGTGGGTCCGCAGAATGTGGTGAACGTCCACGTCACGCTCATCCCCTACATCCGCGCGGCGGGCGAGTTGAAGACGAAACCGACCCAGCAAAGCATCGCGAAATTGCGCGAGATCGGCTTGCAACCGCAGGTCCTGCTTTGTCGCACGGAGCATCCACTTGACGCCGAGTTGCGGCAGAAGCTTTCGATGTTCTGCAACGTTTCGCCGCGCGGCGTGATCGAAGCCCGTGATGTGAAGCACACGATTTACGAGATGCCACTCATGTTGAATGAGGAGGGTCTCGACGATCTCGTTTGCGAACTGCTCCACATCGAAGCGCCGCTGCCGAACTTGACGAACTGGAGGAAATTCGTTGAGCGCGTCGTTAGTCCGAAGAAACAGGTGAAGATCGCCATCGTAGGCAAATACATCGATTTGCAGGACGCGTACAAAAGTATCTACGAATCGCTCACTCATGCGGCGGCGAGCCAGGATTGCGGCATCGATCTCAAGCTGATCGACGCGGAATCGCTCCAGGATGGCGTTGATGGCCATCTCAAAGATGTCGCAGGCGTTCTCATCCCCGGCGGATTTGGCGAGCGCGGCGTCGAGGGAAAAATCAGCGCGGCGCGTTTCGCCCGGGAAAACAAAGTGCCCTACCTCGGGCTTTGTCTCGGCATGCAAGTGGCGACGATTGAATTCGCGCGAAACGTCTGCGGCCTCGAAAAAGCGAACAGCACTGAGTTCGACGAAAACGCAGCCGACCCAGTCATTTGCCTGCTGGACGAGCAACGCGATGTGAAAAACAAAGGCGCGACCATGCGGCTGGGGACGTGGCCGACGAAGATCGCGCACGGAACCGTCGCGGAAAAAATCTACGGTGGCGGTGAAGTGCTCGAGCGGCACCGGCACCGCTACGAGTTCAATATGAAGTATCGAGAAACGATGGGCGAAAAAGGATTCACCATTTCGGGAACGTCACCCGATGGCGCGCTCGCCGAGTTGATTGAGCTGCGCGATCACCCCTATTTTCTGGCGTGCCAGTATCACCCTGAATTCCAGAGCAAGCCGAACAAGCCGCACCCGCTTTTCAAAGGCTTCATCGAAGCCTGCCTCGCGCATCAAGGGTAGCGCTTTGCGGCGCGTCGAAGGCGGTCGTTGATCGCAGCGCCCAATCCTTCTTCCGGCAAGACTTCGGCAACGATGAGATCGAGATTCAGCCGGTCCAGTTCGCGCAGGTAGCGAAACAAATTGGTGGCGGCTTCGCGCATGTCCTGACCGGAACTCAGCTGCCTGACTTCCGCGAATGCATTTGTTCCGATGACGGCACGCCACGCGAGCAGCCCGCATTTCTTGTCCGCCGGCGCTGAGTACGAAGTAGCGTCGTCCGATAGAACGAGCGGAGTGGATGGAGCGTAATGCGACGGAAGCTGGCCCGGCGCTTCAAGGCGCCCCGAGGCCGTCGCGAGAACGACTTCGCCGAATGCTTCGAGCTGCGCGGCCGTGATCGGTCCGCGCCGGAGCAATTCGATTCGGCCCTTTCGCACCGCAACAATGGTCGATTCGATTCCATGCGCAGTTGGTCCGGCATCGACAATCAACGGAATGCGTCCATCGAGTTCCTCCAGCACATGCTGCGCGGTCGTCGGACTGACCCGGCCGAATCGATTAGCGCTCGGCGCCGCCAGAGGCGAACCGAAGGCGCGAGTGATCTCTGCGAATATTGGATGCGCGCTCACGCGAACCGCCACCGTCTCGAGGCCCGCCGTGACAATGTCGGGAATGATTTCGCGCCGCGGCAGAACAACCGTGAACGGTCCCGGCCAGAATTGCGCGATCAATTTCTCGACCAGATCGCGCGAATCATCGTCGATCCTGGCCACGCGTTCGAGCCAGGCGCGATCGGGTAGATGAACGATGAGCGGATCGAAGCGCGGCCGTTCCTTTGCCTCGAAGATTTTGGCGACGGCCTCGCCGCGGAGCGCATCGGCCGCGAGTCCGTAAACTGTTTCCGTCGGCAATGCGACGGCGTCGCCGCTCCGCAGAAACTCGGTGGTCGTGGCCACAGCCTTCGCGCGCTCTTCGGGAGTTCGCGAAGGAAGAAGCCGGGTCATGGAACCCGCTGCGCTAGCACATCGTCAGTCTGCTTCTGTCGGAACGCCTGAAGTTTTCCGCGCACCTTCTCGTCACTGAGTCCGATGATGCTGGCGGCCAGCAACGCGGCGTTTTTCGCGCCCGCCTTTCCAATTGCAAGCGTCCCAACGGGAATGCCGCCGGGCATCTGCGCGATCGACAACAGCGAATCCAACCCGTTGAGAGCAGAATGCATCGGCACCCCGAGCACCGGAAGCCAGGTATGACCGGCAATCACTCCGGCCAAATGCGCCGCGCCTCCCGCCCCGGCGATGATCACGCGAATGCCGCGATCGGCGGCCTTGCGCGCGAATTCAGTGGTTGCCTCCGGGGTCCGATGGGCGGAGAGGACATGCGACTCGTTAGGCACGCCCAATTCATCCAGCATTTCCACGGAGTGGCGCATGGTTTCCCAATCCGATTTGCTGCCCATGATGATGGCAACGAGCGAGGTGGAAGATTCTGATTCGGCCATGGCTCCAGTTCCCCAAAACTAGCCGGGTTGTAAAGGGCTTTTTGTCGCCGTTGCGCTACTTTCGGGGATGACCGGACGCGGCCAGTCGATTGTGCTCATCGGATTCATGGGCGCCGGAAAATCTTCAACGGGTAGAGCGCTCGGACGCAAAACCGGATTGCCGCGCTTCGACACGGACGAAATGGTGTCGGCCCGTTTTGGTTTGCCGGTCACGGAATTTTTCGCGCGGTTCGGTGAGGAGAAATTTCGAGAGGCGGAAACGGAGACGCTTCGAGAGTTGTTAAATAAAGGACCGGCCGTGATCGTGACCGGCGGAGGAATCGTGCTTCGGCCCGACAACGTAAAATTGCTGCGTGAGCTAGGGACTTTGGTTTGCCTCGAAGCCGACGAGGAAACCCTTTTCCGCAGGATTTCCCGGCGCGCGACCCGGCCGCTTCTCCAGACGGAGAATCCGCGCGCGACGATGGTGGAGTTGTGGCGAATCCGTGAGCCGCTTTACCGCGAGGCGGCGGACGTTCGATTGGACACGTCGCGTCTCACGCACGACGAAGTGGCAGACGCGATCCTGAGGAAGATCGAGACTCTGTGACTTCGACTTTTCCAGCATTGAATCGACCACGACAGGAAATTGGCCTGAAGCGGCAAATCGTGGAGCGAGCCCGAGCGCTCGGCTTCGATTCCTGTCGAATCGCCGCAGCCGCTCCGCCCCGGCACGGCGAGGAATTTCGGGCATGGTTGCGCGCCGGCGCGGAAGGCGAGATGGACTGGCTCGCGCGCGGTGAGGAGAAGCGCTGCGATCCGCAACGAGTCCTGCCCGGCGCACGATCCGTGATCGTGGTCGCGATGAATTATTGGCAGGGCGAACGAATCACGCAGCGCGGGAGTGGAAAAATTGCGCGTTACGCATGGGGCGCGGACTACCACGACGTCATGCTCTCGAAACTGGAGCAGCTCGATGCGTTCCTCGCCGATGGTGGCGGCGTGCAAAAATGCTATGTGGATACGGGCCCGGTCCTCGAGCGCGATCACGCGGCCGAAGCCGGCACTGGCTGGCATGGGAAGAGCACCATGCTGGTTGATCCAAAGCTTGGTACTTGGTTTTTCCTCGCGGAGATTCTCACGACTCTCGAGTTGCCAGTCGATTCGCCGCAAGCAGAACGATGCGGCAGTTGCCGCCGCTGCATCACCGCCTGTCCGACCGGCGCCATCACCGAGCCGCATCGGCTCGACGCCCGCCGTTGCATTTCTTATCTCACAATCGAGCTCAAGGGTTCGATTCCGCTAGAGCTGCGTCCGCTGATCGGCGATCGAATTTACGGTTGTGATGACTGCCTCGACGCTTGTCCCTGGAATCGTTTCGCGTCGGTCTCCCGTGAGGCCGCATTTGCCGCCGGGCCTGCGATTGGAATGCCGCTGCGGGATTATCTGGCGCTGGACGACGCGAAGTTCCGAGAGCTCTTTCGCCGCTCGCCGATCAAGCGAATCAAGCGCCGGGGATTCTTGCGCAACGTCTGTGTGGCGTTGGGAAACGTCGGAACTCGTGCCGATCTGCCCGCTCTGGAAGCGGCGGCGTTAGACCCGGAGCCCCTCATTGCCGAACACGCCGCCTGGGCGATCGAACGGATTTTGACGCGTTAATTTTGAATCCGCCGGGGCTCCCAGTTGCATCTGATTGGAAATGAGCGTCAATATCGCCATAATTGGCGGTAGTTATTCTGTCTGTCCCAGCTTCGAGTGAACGGGATTTGCTTTGAAAGGTCTTACTATTCCGCCCACCGTCATAAATCCCCCTCTGACTACAATGCATCAAGCCGCCGCCACCACTGCTCCGCCTAAGAAACGGCGCTCCCGCAAGAAACGTTATATCATTTTCGGTTCGATCGGGCTGATCGTGCTCTGGATCGTCGTTTCCACGATCCTCGGCAAACGCGAGAAACCGATCCCGGTCACGGTCGAGAAGGCGCTGCGCAAAACCATTGTGCAAACGGTTTCGGCGACCGGAAAAATCCAACCGGAGGTGGAAGTAAAGATCTCACCCGAGGTCGCCGGGGAGATCACCGAACTGCCGGTCGTGGACGGAATGGCGGTGAAAAAAGGCGACCTGCTGCTCAAGATCAAGCCAGATTCGTACAAGGCGCTGGTCGAACAACAGCAAGCCGCCATCAGTGGCGCAAAGGCGATGAATCTTCAGGCGAAAGCGACCTTGGCCAAAACGGAGCAGGATTTGAAGCGGTCGCAGGATCTCTTCACCAAGAAAATGATTTCGGAATTGGAATTCAACACTGCCCAGACGGCGCGCGATGTCGCGGCGTCGACCTACGAAAGCACGCTGCATGAAATCGAGCGGGCTGAGGCCGGCTCGAGTCAGGCGCGCGATCAACTTTCCAAGACCACGATTTATTCTCCGATCAACGGCACAGTCACCGTGCTGAACAGCAAGCAGGGCGAACGCGTGGTCGCGACGAATCAATTCGCGGGCACCGAAGTCCTGCGCGTCGCGGACCTCAGCAGCATGGAAGCGCGGGTGGACGTGAACGAGAACGATGTCGTGAACGTGAAAGTCGGGGACAAGGCATTGGTGACGATCGACGCTTACGGCGAGCGCAAGTTCCACGGCACCGTGGTGCAAATCGCGAACACCGGTAAAACCACAGGCACCGGCACGCAGGAGGAAGTGACTAACTTTGAAGTGAAAACCCACATTGACGATAACGACGTCAAACTACGTCCCGGCCTGAGTTGCACCGCCGAAATCCAAACCAACATGGTCAAGGACGTCGTGGCGGTGCCGATGCAAAGCGTCACGATTCGCACCGGCGACAGCAACCTGAGTCCGGAGGAAATCGAAAAGCGCAAACAAAAACAGGCGGACAGCGAAAAGGGAGACAACGCCGCCGAATTCAAGAATCAGAAACTCGAGAAGAAAACCGAGAAAGAGGAACGCGAGAAAATCAACAAGGGCGTTTTCACGATGGGTAAGGATGGGAAAGCGCATTGGGTCAAGGTCACGACCGGAATCGCCGACGACACCTACATGGAGATCAAGAGCGGCGTCCAGCCGGGCGACGATGTCATCTCGGGCAGCTACAGCGCGATCAGCCGCAAATTAAAGGAGGGCGCGAAAGTCGTCCTCGACAAGGAAACGACTACGACGAAGTAGGCGCCGGCACTAGCAGCCCTGCGGATCGAGGATTATGCTGAACACGGATACGATTCGACCGCGCGGTCCGATCGTCATCGACATCGAGAACATCACCAAGCACTACGTCATGGGCGAAGAGACGGTCCATGCGTTGCGCGGTGTCTCGCTCCAGATCCATCGCAACGAATATCTCGCCATCATGGGACCGAGCGGCAGCGGCAAGTCGACTCTCATGAACATGCTCGGGTGCCTCGATACGCCGAGCTCGGGTCGCTACGAATTCAACGGCAAGAATGTCTCAGCCATGGACGACGACGAGCTGGCCGCGATTCGGAACCGCGAGATCGGATTTGTTTTCCAGACTTTCAATCTTCTCCCTCGCTCCACCAGTTTGAGGAACGTGGAGCTGCCGCTGATTTACGCGGGGATCGATTCTGAGACGCGCGAAGAGCGGGCGGCGCAATGTTTGCGCGACGTGGGCCTCGGCGACCGTTTGCTGCACAAGCCTAACGAGCTCTCGGGCGGCCAGCGCCAGCGGGTGGCGATCGCGCGCGCCCTGGTCAACAACCCTTCCATCGTCCTGGCGGACGAGCCGACGGGAAACCTCGATTCCAAAACCGGCGAAGAAATCATGTCGCTGCTCGAGAACCTTTATCAGCAGGGGAACACGATTATTCTTGTGACTCACGAAGCGGACATCGCGCGGCATGCTCGCCGAACCGTGTTTTTGCGGGACGGATTGGTCGAAAGCGACGCCACTGCGGAGCAGCCCGAGATCGAAACCCTGGCCTTCACCTAGAGGTATGAAGCGCTTTATCTACGAGCTGAGCGAGAGCTGGAAGATAGCGCTGGCGCAGATGCAGTCCAACAAGACGCGCTCGATGTTGACCGCGCTCGGCGTGATCATCGGCATCGTGGCCGTGACGTTAATGGGCACCGCCATCGCCGGCATCCAGACGGGCTTCGATAAGAGCATGGCGATTTTCGGCGATGACGTGCTTTACGTTACGCAACATCCGTGGATTCAGATGAGAGATTGGTGGAACTACCGCGACCGGCGCGAGATCAAAACGGAATATGCGGAAACGCTCAATCGCATGATCGACGCGACGCCGAACTCCAATCTGATCATTGCGGTGCCCACGTCCGACATTCTGCGGAACGTCAAACGCGGAGATAACCAGGTAACCGGTATTTTTGTCCAGGGCACGACCGCCGATTATCCGCTCATCTCCGTGGTCGATTTCAACGAGGGCCGCTTCTTTAATGAGCTCGAAACCAAGAGCGCTGCGAATGTTTGTCTGCTCGGTTACGATGTGGCGGACGCGCTTTTTCCATCCGAAAGTCCAGTCGGAAAAGAAGTGCAAATCGGCGGACAACAGTTTGTCGTCCTCGGTGTCGGCACACGTCAGGGTTCGTTCCTCGGGCTCTTTAGCCTGGACTCGATCGTGATCGTTCCGTTGCCGACTTTTAAGAAATTTTTCAGCGCCAAGAGCGAGTCCGATGTGCGGGTGAAAGTGCGCGACAAGCAAAAGCTGGCGGATGCGAGGGACGAGCTGACCGGTTTGATGCGGCGCGTGCGCGCGTTGCCGCCAGAGAAGAAGGATGACTTCAGCATTAACGAGCAACAGGCTTTCAAGAGCGTGCTCGACCCGGTGAAGAATTCGATCGCGGTCGCGGGTTTGTTCATTACCGGCCTGTCGCTCTTCGTCGGTGCCATCGGCATCATGAACATCACGTTCGTAAGCGTGAAAGAACGGACGAAAGAAATCGGCACGCGCAAAGCCCTGGGCGCGCGGCGGCGCACGATCCTGCTTCAGTTCCTCATCGAGTCCACATCGCTCTGCATTCTGGGCGGGTTGATCGGGTTAATTCTCGCATTCCTGATGTGCACCAGCATCGCGAAAGCGTTTCCCTCCTTCCCGATTCAATTTTCTCTCGGCTTCGTGCTGATAGGGATGATCGTCTCGGTCCTGACCGGTTTGATCTCTGGCTTTGCCCCGGCCTGGTCCGCATCCCGGCTCGATCCAGTCACTGCATTGAGGTATGAGTAAAAGGAGATTGTTCGGCGGGACGCAGTACGGGCGGGACGCTGCATCTCACCGCCCGTACTTCCCTGGCGACAGAATCAGATCAGTTCGCCCAAAAATAGGCCAGAACGCCATTCACCCACTTCGACAAGGCGTCGGCGAGGGAGCCTGCATCGACCATTGGCAAGAGTTTTTCAATGAGGAACATATTTGTCTTTCTTTTGTTGTTAGTTTGGTTGTCGACGCAGTTGCCGATGCTCGGCATCGCGTCCCCAGAGGGTTTATGCGAGGTAGCATGCTAGCGTCAAGGGCTTAATTATGCAGTTCCGCGAAATCATCTCGATGGCTCTCCAGTCGTTAGGTGCAAACAAACTGCGCTCGGGGCTGACGATGGTCGGCATCACGATCGGCGTCTTTTCCGTGATCTCGGTGATGACGGCAATTGGCGCGCTGCAATCGTCCATCGAGAGCGGCATTAGCTTTCTCGGCTCTAACATTTTCCAGTTCGCCAAGTATCCCGTCAGCGGCGGCCAGGGCGGCCGCAATGCAAACAAGTACGAGAACCGTCGCAATATCTCCTATGCCCAGGCCATCCGGTATCAGCAGCTGATGGAAGGGATCGCGCGGGACGTTTGCCTCAAGTGCTTCGACTTTAAGGGCCAGTGCACCTACAACGGGCTGAAAACGCCGCCCGCGCTGACTGTCGCAGGGTCGAACAAGAGTTTCCTCGCGGCGAATTCCTACTCGCTCGGTTACGGCCGCAATCTCACCGATGAAGATGTCGACCTGGCGCGCAACGTGATTCTGATCGGCAAGACCATCGAGAAAAATCTCTTTCCGCATGAATCGCCCATCGGGAAAGTGATCAGGATAAATGGACATCCCATGTCGGTCATTGGCGTTCTGGCGGAAAAGGGATCGGCCTTCGGCCAGAGCCAGGACGACATTTGCGTCATGCCCATCACGCGCTTCTTCGAGAATTTTGGATCGGCCAAGCGAACCGTAAACATCGCCACCCAATCGTTCTCGACCGACACCTATAATCGCACCCTCGACAAAGGGATCGGCGCAATGCGGATCGCCCGCGGCCTTAAGCCGAACCAGCCGGACGACTTTGAAATTTACTCGAACGACTCACTCAAAAGCGCGTTCACTTCCGTCGCTGACGTTGTCCGGATCGGCGCCTTTGTTATCAGCCTGATCGCGCTCGTCGCCGCCGGCATCGGGATCATGAACATCATGCTCGTGAGCGTAACCGAGCGGACGAAGGAAATCGGGATCCGCAAGTCGATCGGCGCCCGCAGCCGCGACATCCTTCGGCAATTTCTGACCGAGGCCGTTTTCATTTCGGAGGCCGGCGGAATTCTGGGAATCATCCTTGGCGTTATCGGAGGCGATCTCCTCGCCGTTTGGCTCCAGGCCGACCTGATCTTCCCGTACGGCTGGGCGATTGCCGGCTTGGTGGTTTGCTCGGCCATCGGGATCGGCTTCGGATTTTACCCGGCCTGGCGCGCGGCCGCGCTCGACCCGATCGACGCCTTGCGCTTCGAGTAGTCCCCCTTGGAGCCAGCCTGCCCTCACGCCGGGCAATTCGCCGCAACGCCATTCCCCGGCGGCACGAGGGCATGCCGGCTCCAGCTCCAAGGCACGCAACTTGCGCTTGCTTTGCTTTGACATGCGCAACGCTCCTTCTATCCTCGCGTTTCTCAGTCGCTCCCGCCGTGCCTGCATCCCACGAATCTCCTGCCGGGACAGCGCCTAGCGTTCTTCTTGTCGAAGAGTACGATGCGCTGGCCGCGGCGATTACCTCCGCGCTGAAGAAATTTGCGCCGCGGCATCACGTCCGCGCGGTGGAATCGCTGGCCGAAGCCGAGGCGGCCGCCACCGAAATATCTCCCCAGCTTTTCATCATCGATTTCGATCCGCCGCGATCCGGGACGGCGGAATTCCTCGAGCGTATGCGGATGGCCCATCCGGACGCGCGTCTGCTTGCCCTCGCCTCCGGCGTTCCACGTGAATTTGCCACGGAACGTTATGGCCCGAACGCGATTCACTTCGTCGAAAAGCCATTTGAGCTGGCCGATTTTGGCGCAGCCGTCCAGGCCCTGTTGGGTCCCTGGACGAAGGCCACTTCAGGCGATTCGCGCGGCACCCTGCGCGATCTGAATCTGCGTGATCTTGTTCCGCTCGAATGCCTCAACATGGCGACGGCAGTGTTCAAAATTAAGTCCGACGAAGCCGCCGGCGAGATCCACTTTCATAATGGTCAAATCTGTCATGCCGCTGCGGCGAATTCGAGCGGGACCGACGCATTGCATGAGCTGATGCGTTGGACAAATTCCCGGGTCGAAGAAAACGCGAGAGCCATCGACGCGCCTCGCACAATTCAAGCATCATGGCAGCCCGTTTTCCTCGACGCACTTCGAAAGACGAAACCAAAGCCCGGGGAAACAAAAGCGCGTGCGCCGTCTGTTCCAAAACCGATCAGAGTTCACGCAGGATCAGGGAAGAAAATCGTCGTCATCGACGATACGGAGATGCTGTTGATCTTCGTGGAAGACGCGCTGGCCACGGCGGATCCGACTCTGCAAATCGTCACTGCTTTTACGGGAGGCGAAGGCGCGAGACGCGCGGAGGTGATGATTCCCGATCTCGTGCTGCTCGATTACAGTCTGCCGGATTTGCGCGGCGACCAGGTTTGCGCGCGTCTGCTCGAGAACGAAGCGACGGCGCGAATTCCGATTGTGATGATGTCCGGACACGTTCCGGAAATGCTGGCGACGGCGGAGAAATACGAAAACGTGGTCGCGACAATTGCGAAGCCGTTTCTGTCCGAAGAGCTCGTCGCGCTGGTCACGCAGACTCTCGCCAAAGGTCCACTTACCGCATCGCGAAAAAAGGAGGCGCCTACCGAGCCCGCGGCGACGGCCACTTCTGATCCGAAGCCAGCGCGCCAGGGAAACGGCAGAAAACCGGTTAAGACGGAAGCGGCGAAAACGGAACCGCCGTTGCCAGTTCCACCAAGCAGTTCTCCTGAGATCGCCAAACCGCGGGAGGCCGCGGCGCCCGCGACTCCACGGGATGTGCGTCCGGCCGAGCCGGCGCTTTATGCTGTTCCGCAAGCGCCGCCGGCTACTGCGCCGCGTCCGAAGCTAGCCACGGCGAACGGCAGCGCGGTGATGCTCGGCCTGGGCATGGAAGTAATTTCAGTGCAGCTGACTCCGCGGTTTCGGATCGACACGATTCGCGCGAAGCCAACGGCCTCGACATTATCGCTCACCCCGCCCTCAGCTTCCGGTTCGGCTGAAAATCTCCTGGCGGGATTCGAGATCGGATCCGTCGAGCTCGATCCGCGAGGATTGATTAAGACGATGCGCGTCGTCCCCACGCGCCGGCCAGCGAATTCGATTCAGCCGCGCAATGGTTTCGCGATTGACGATCTCACGCTCGTGAACGAAAACGCCTCCATCGAAGTCACAGCGAAAACGGGCGCGGCCATGTCGATGCAGCTCGTTGCGATGTTCAAAGTGGCGGCGGTCGAATTATCCGACCGCTTCGAAGTGGCCCAGCTTGTCCTGCAACCGCAAGGAAATCGCGTCCGCGTCTCCCTCGATCCGCAATCGGGAGGTCTCGGCGGCACTGAATTCGAAACCATCGAGGTGCGCCTCGATGCGTCCGCGCGAATCGCAGAGCTTGTCTTGAACTCGGCTGCCGCGTAGGCCGCGAACGCTATTCCAATCCCACCGCGCGGAATGTCGCATCGACATGCCGCAGATGAACGTCGAGTGAGCAAAGCGAGTCGATCTCCGATTCAGATAGCCGCGCGGTTATCTCCGGTTCGCGTTTCGCATTCTCGCCGAACGAGCCCTCGCCATTCCAAGTCCGCATCGCCGCGCGTTGCACCGCTTCGTAGGCGATTTTGCGTTCCGCGCCGGCCCTGGTCAACGCGAGCAGGATCGACTGGCTGAAATAAAGCCCTTTGCTCTGCTCGAGATTTCGTTGCATCCGCTCGGGATAGACCTGCAGGCGTTCCACGAGATCGCTCAATTTCGCCAGCATGTAATCGAGCAGGATGCAGGAATCGGGCAGGATGATACGCTCCGCGCTGGAATGGCTGATATCGCGCTCATGCCAGAGCGCGACATTTTCCAGCGCGACGACCGCGTTCCCGCGCAACACCCGCGCCAGACCACTGAGTCGTTCGCCGGTAATCGGATTGCGCTTGTGCGGCATGGCCGAGCTGCCTTTTTGTCCTTCGGCAAAGAATTCCTCTACCTCCAGAACTTCGGTCCGCTGCAAATGACGGAATTCGGTCGCCCAGCGATCGATGCTCGAAGCAATGAGCGCGAGCGTCGTGCAAAACTCCGCGTGCCGATCCCGCTGGATGATCTGGGTCGAAATATTGGCCGCCTTCAACCCGAGCTTCTCGCAAACCCTGCGTTCGATCGCCGGGTCGAGATGCGCGTGCGTCCCGACAGCGCCGCTGAGTTTGCCCACTCGGATTCGCTCCCGCGTTTGCACCAATCGTTCTTCGGCGCGCCCAAACTCATCGTACATCAGCGCCAGTTTCAGCCCGAACGTGATCGGCTCCGCATGAATGCCGTGGCTCCGGCCGATCATCGGCGTCATTTTGAAGCGCTTTGCCTGCGCCGCGACCGTCGTTCTCAATTTCGCCAGGTCCTCGGACAGAATTCGCGACGCTTCCGTTAACTGCACCGCCAGCGTCGTGTCGAGAATATCGGAGGACGTCAGCCCTTGGTGCATCCAACGGGCCGCCGGGCCAACCGACGCCGCGACGTTTTCCAGGAACGCGATGACGTCGTGATTCGTCCGCTTTTCGATCTCCGCTATTTCCGGGATCGAGAAACGCGCCCGCTTCCGGATCTCGGCGGCATCGGCCTTGGGGATTTGGCCCAGCTCTGCCATCGCTTCGCACGCGAGAATCTCGATCTCCAGCCAGATCTCGAACTTGCGCTGGTCCGACCAGAGTTTGCTTATCTTTGGCCGGGAATAACGTTCGATCACCGCGCCAAGATAAAAGCCGGAAGGGAAACCGAAAGCGTTTTGTACGCAAAAAAGCGCCGCTTCGGCGGATCAACCGTCAAAGCGACGCTTTTTGAAAAGCTTTTTAGAGAATCGCGACTAGCAAACGCGGGCGCGGGTAAACCGGCCGTTGTTTTCGACGCGGACCTGGCCGCTGCCGAGCAGGTCGGCGACCGCCGCGACCGTTTCCTTGGTGTTTTTTGTGCAGGAGCTCACCGCAAGGATGAGATCGCCGAGGGAGAGTTTCCGGGGCGTGAGAATCTGATTGGTCTTTTTCATAGAGGTTGTGCCGGTTTATTCAGCAATTCAGGTGCCACCATGTCGCTGAATTTTGTGCCCTCGGGCAGAGCGCCGTCGACAGCGCGAGCGGCGGCTGACAAGGGCGAAACCCGCGACACAAGTGTCGCGTTCCTGAACAAAGCGGGGTCAGCGCGAACGCACGTCGGGGCGAGCGGTCAGGCGCCTCACGGCAAAGTAGAGAAGCGTCAAAACGACAATGGCAATCAGGATGTAATGGAAGTTCTGACTCTGCTTCACGGCTGTCACCAGCGCGCCGACATTCTTCGATTCCACCATCTCCCTTGTAATCACGGTCTGGCCGAACCAGGCGAGCACTGAGCACCAGATCGCGGACCCGATGATCGTCATCAAACTAAACTTCGCGAAATTCATGCGAATCAATCCCGCGGGGAACGAGATGAGATGCCGAATTACCGGCAATAGCCGCGCGAAGAAAATCCCGCCGAGCTCATAGCGATGCAGCCAGCGCTCAGCGCGTTCGAGCTTTGCTTCATTAAAGAAAAAGTACCGGCCAAAGCGCGCGATCACCACCCGGCCGAGCCAAAGTGCGACCCAATAACTCGCCGCAGAACCGAGCCACGAACCGAACGTCCCCGCCGCCACAACACCATAGATGTTTAGCTTTCCCTCTGCGGCGAGAAACGCTGCCGGGGGGATGACCAGTTCGCTCGGCACGGGAAAGATCGAACTTTCCATTGCCATTAGGAGAATGATGCCGAGATAACCCCAGTCCTGGACCCAGCCGAACCAAACTTCTAGAAGATGATGCATATTGTCATTCCGAGCGAAGTCGAGGAATCTCTCGACCTCGATGCCGGCTATGAATCCGCGTTAGATCAATCGGAAACGAGAACTCCGCAATCATAATCTTCGATGTCGATCTACCGCCGCGTCCTCGCTTATTACCGACCATTTTCGGTGCAGACAGCGATCGGACTTATTCTATCGCTTGCCTCAATCAGCTTCAGTCTGCTGAAGCCATGGCCACTCAAGATCATCGTTGACGACGTTCTCCAGCACAATCCGCAGGCGCGGTTCGGCAATTCGCCCAGCCTAATTCCCTGGCTCTGTCTTGCATTGGTCGCGATCCAGCTTCTTTGGGGCCTGCTCAATCTCGCGAGCAATTACCTGTTCGTAAAAGTTGGGCTCCAGGCGCTCCTGAAGTTGCGCACCGATCTCTATGCCTACCTGCAATCGCTCTCGCTCAAGTACCACGATGCCCGCCGGTCGAGCGATTCGAGCTTCCGCGTCGCGTACGATTCGCAATCGATCCAGACAATCTACAACAAGGGCTTCACTAACATTTTCGCGTCGATCATCACGCTTGTCGGCACATTCATAATCATGCTGCGCATGGACTGGCAGCTTACGTTGCTCTCGCTCGTCGTCGTTCCCCTGCTCTTCGCCGCGATCTATTTTTTTGCGCATCGCATCCGAATGCAGTCCACCTCGATTCAGGAACAGGACAGCGCGATGCTCGCCCAGGCGCAGGAAGGACTGGGCGCCATTCGCATGGTCCACGCCTTCGGGCGCGAGGATTTCGAGGTCTCGCAATTTCACCAGCGCGCGCACGAGAGCCTCCAGGCTAATCTGCGCCTTACCCTAACGAATGTGAACAGCGCCCTCGTGATAGGCACCCTGATCGCGATCGGGACGGCCCTCATGTATTACATCGGCTCGCTGCACGTGCTTCGAGGCACGCTGACTCTCGGTTCGCTTCTCGTCTTCAGCGCTTATTTGCTGATGCTTTATCAGCCGCTTGAATCGTTGACCTACACGGCATGGGCGATGGAAGGCGCGACGGCTGGGGCGCGGCGATGCTTCGAAGTGCTCGATCGCGCCGACGATGTCGCCGACGCGCCGAATGCAAACAACATAACTGAGACTTCCGGCGCGCTTGGATTCCGCAAGGTCAGTTTTGGGTACGGCCCGGAGCGAACTGTCCTGCAGGACATCAATCTATCGATCACGCCGAACCAGATCGTCGCATTGGTCGGCGGAACGGGCGCGGGAAAGAGCACGCTCTTGAGCTTGGTGCCGCGCTTTTACGACCCAAGCGAAGGCAGCGTCACACTTGATGGCCGCGACTTGCGCACGATCACCAAGAAATCGCTGCGTTCGAAGATCGCGATCGTGTTACAAGACACCCTTTTATTTTCCACGACGATTCGCGAGAACATTGCCTACGGCCAGCCGGCTGCGACCGAGGAAGAAATCCACGAAGCGGCCCGGCGCGCGCAGGCCGACGAGTTCATCAATCAAATGCCTGCCGGTTACGATAGTCCGGTCGGCGAACGCGGCGGACATCTCAGCGTCGGCCAGCGACAACGCATAGGAATTGCGCGAGCGTTCTTGAAAGACGCGCCGATCTTGCTTCTCGACGAGCCCACCTCCGCGCTCGATCCGACAACTGAAGCTGCCATCATGGAAACCATCAAAGATCTCATGCAGGGACGCACGACGCTCATCGTCACGCATCGCCTCGCCACAATTCATCGCGTGGACCGTATCGTCGTGCTCGATCATGGACGAGTGGTCGAGCAGGGCACCGGTGTTGAGCTTGTGGCGAAAGGCGGCGTTTACGCGAAGCTCTACGCTTCCGGGAATTATCCCTCATGAGCAACGTCGACCGGGAGGGGCGAGTCGAGGGCGATTGGTGGAAGGAACCGATTCCGCCCAACGTCGTCTTCGGCGAAGGCTTTTATTGCGAGAGCGCCCAAATCTTTCGCCACCTTAAAAGCAAAGCGCCGCGCGCCCTCGTTCTTGGCAATCACGTCTCCTGTTATGCCGGCTGCTCTTTCGCCATCGGGGTGAACGGCAGTTGCACCGTCGGTGATTTCACTTTGATGAACGGCGCGCTCGTCATGGCGGAAGAACGGATTGAGATCGGTTCGCACTGCCTCATCTCGTGGAACGTTGGTATTGCCGATTCCGACTTTCACCCACTCGAGCCCGCGCAGCGCATTATCGACGCCCATGCTCTCGCCCCATTCTTTAAGGACCGGCCGCCGCGTCCGAAGTTACGCACGATGCCGGTCATCATTTCCGACAACGTCTGGATCGGGATGAACGCCGTGATCTTGAAAGGCGTGACCATTGGCGAAAACTCCGTCGTGGCTGCCGGCGCCGTCGTAACCAAAAGCGTTCCCGCCAATGTCGTCGTCGCCGGAAATCCTGCGGTTGTCACAAAAGAACTAACGCCCTAGCGCTTCCGCGGTCCTGATCGATAACTCCGAATGCAAGAATCAAATCCTTTACGAAGCGTCGCCGCCATCGTCGTCGGCTTCCTGGCCGTGGTCGTCCTTTCCCTCGGCACCGACCAGGTGCTTCACGTTCTCAAGGTCTACCCACCCTGGGGTGACCCGATGCCTCAACCCGGCTTGAATGCCTTGGCGCTTTCCTATCGAATCGTCTTCACGATCTTCGGCAGCTACCTCGCTGCGAGGATCGCTCCGCGTAATCCGATGCGCCACGCCATGATTCTCGGACTGATAGGAACCGTCTTCGGAACCGCCGGCGCCGTCGCCACGATACCGATGCACCTCGGCCCCGCCTGGTATCCGATCGCGATCGCGGCCACCGCGTTGCCGTGCGCCTGGCTCGGCGGAGCGCTGTATGGGAACAAGCAAGCGGACCGTTGAGCGAGGATTGTTCGACGCCAAACGTGAACCCTGACTTATTCAAAAACGTCCAACGTTCAACTCCAGAGCAAGCAGCTTCGAAACTTTTCCTGGTTCCCTTTCTTCGCAGTAGGCACGTTCAGCCGTTAGGAATCACCGGCGTTACTGCGCCGCCGACTCTCTTAGTTCGACGTTGGACGTTGAACGTTGGACGTTGGACGTTTCTGCCTTCCTTCCTCGTTCGTCATTCGTCATTGCTTCGCGGCTCCCGCGGCTCACCCTGTCGGGCTGCGGCCATCTCGCACCGCTTCCCGCGGGCTCGATTCGTCATTCGTCATTTGGCATTTCATCTCCGATGAAACGCCGCCGTCTCATCGTCATGGGCTTCATGGGCTCCTGCCCGATCGCGGGCGTTATCTGGCAGCACATCCATTACATCGTCGGCCTCCAAAAACTCGGCCACGACGTCTTCTACATCGAAGACTCCGCCCGCCTTCCCTACAACCCCGACACCTTTGAGGTAAACAACGAGTTCGATTACGCCGCGCGCATCCTTGGCCATCTCGCGGCTGAATTCGGCTTCGAACGCCGCTGGAGTTTCTGCGCCCGTTACCTGCCCGGCAATCCTACTGCCGGCCTCCCCCTAAAAAGAATCCGCCAACTCTATCGTGAAGCCGACGCGATCCTGAACGTCTGCGGCACCCAGGAGTTCAATGAAGATCTCCTCTCGAGCAACCGGATTCTTTACATCGAAAGCGATCCCGGCGTCGAACAAATCAAAGTCGATCAAGGAATAAGATCCACGATCAAGTATCTGCGACGCCACCATGCGCTTTTTACCTTCGGCGAGAATGTCGGCGCCAAATCTTTTCCGGTTCCCACTCATAAGTTCAAGTGGCTTCCGACCCGCCAGCCGATCGTGACTGACCTCTGGAAAACAACCCGCCGTCCCCTTCCCGCCGCTGTTTTCACTTCGGTGGCGAATTGGTCCACCAGCGGCTTAAAGGATATCGAGTGGCGCGGTGAGAAATATCTCTGGAGCAAATCGCGCGAATTCCTTCGCTTTGTCGCCGCTCCGAAGCGCTCGGGCGAACCGTTCGAGCTCGCCACGGACATCAAGGACGAAAGCGCGCGCGCAAAGTTCGAACGCAACGGCTGGCGCTTCCGCGCCCCGCACGATCTAAGCGCGGATTATCGGCTTTACCGCGATTACATCCGTCGTTCCAAAGGCGAATTCACCGTGGCCAAGGACCAATACGTCCGCCTCAATACCGGCTGGTTTAGCGACCGGAGCGGTTGTTACCTCGCGGCCGGCCGGCCCGTGATCATTCAGGAAACCGGTTTCACCCAAGCTCTCGGGCAACACGACGGCCTCTTCGCTTTTAACTCGTTAGGTCAGATCGCTGACGCCGTGAAAGCGATCAATGCCGACTACGCCCGGCACTCTCGCGGCGCCCGGCAAGTCGCGCGCGAATTCTTCGAAGCCGAAACGGTGTTACACTCCCTTCTGGAGCGCGCGGGGATTTAGCAACGCGCGCCGCGCAGGCAACACTTGTGACGCACAGCTGCCAGCCTTGGGAATACCGATTTACTCCTCGCGCGATAGCGCAGCCGTGACTTGTTCGCGCGTGATCGCCCGGCGCGTATAGAAAAACAAAATTGTGAGCAACAATGCTGCCGCAATCACTGATGCTCCCAACACATGGGCTGCGCTCGAAGAAAGGATGGTAATTGAATGCCGACTGATCCGGCGGCCTGGCGCAAGCAAGATTAGTTCATGCTTTTGCAGCAGTAGCGTGAGGCCAGGTAATAACAGCAAAGCTGCGATAGCCAGGAATTCCCAGGGATTGTTCGTTGCGGCCGGTTGTTGTGTTGGAAGTTTATCTCCGGCGATTGTCTCCACGGTTTCTTCCAGCCTATTGTTCGCGTTCGGTTCAAAATCAGGACAATCCCGGTTTGGGTTCTTGAGGATACGATCTGCTTCTTCGGCCTGATCTTCCGCCACCAGAAGTCGTACTGGCATGGCAAGCGGCGCACCACCGTAGAGATAAGCGTTTTCGTCGGCCAGGGTGCAAAGGATGTTATGGTCATCCAAAAGCGACTTTGCCAGGGCCGCTTCTGCTGGGTTCGAAAAAGCGCGAAGAGTAACCATGCTATCGCGTTACAGCGACGGTTGTCGCGGCTTGAGCTGAGGAGATCGCACGACTGATGATACATCAAAACCGTGCCCAACTCTACAATGTGAAACGACGGTGTGGTGGAGCGTTAGTTCAGGATAGCCCTGCTGTTTCCATCCTCTATCCTCCCATTCTCCATCCTCGCCGCGAACGCGTGATTCCGGCATAGACTCACAACGTGCCGCTGATTCCATTCATCCTGGCGTTCCTTGTTATCGCCGCGCTCGTTCTGGCGATGCCGGTGTTGCTCGTGCTGCGCTATCGCGCCGGAACAGCACGTCGTCTCGGCCGCAAATGGGTCTCAACGGTCAACTTGGTTTCCATGATTGCCTCGACCGGTTTGTTTCTCTGGGTGGCAGCGATCACGAGCCTTTGGATTCCGAGAGCGCTCACCTACTCACTCGTTGGCCTAACGGGAGGTTGCCTTCTCGGTTTGCTCGGACTGATTTTGACCCATTGGGAGAAGACGCCACAAGCGCTGCACTATACGCCCAACCGCTGGTTGGCCCTGTTCCTCACGCTCGCTGTGACGGCCCGATTGCTCTACGGCTTTTGGCGAGTCTGGCACGCCTGGCACACAACGGGACCCGATGCGGCGTGGCTGGCAACAGCCGGCATTGCCGGTTCGATGGCCGTGGGCGCCGCCGTGCTCGGTTACTATCTCACTTACGCGGGAGGCGTTCGCTGCCGGCTCATTTTCCGCTTACCTAATCCTCGCAAATATGTCTAATCTGCGCATCTCGTTCGCTCGATGAGTAAAACTTCCGACATTCCCAAAACCAACCCGCTCCGCGAAGGTCTCACCACGCGCACGGTGCCGCAGCCTTGCAGCGTCGTGATTTTCGGCGCGACCGGCGACCTCACGATGCGGAAATTGATTCCCGCTCTCTACAACATCGCGGCCGATGGCGAATTGCCGCCAGCCGTCGCCGTGATCGGTTTCGCGCGTCGCAAAAAAACCGATGAAGAATTTCGCAAGGAACAGGAGGAATCGACGCGGAAATTTTCCCGCCAGCCGGTCCGCGATGAAATCTGGGACGGATTCGCCCAGTCGCTTTTCTATCACCCGAGCGAGTTTCACGATGCCGCCGGCTACAAGAGTTTGGCGGAACGCCTCGATAAGATCGATCGCGAACGCGGCACCGGCGGAAACCGGCTTTTTTATCTCGCGGTCGCGCCGGACCAATTCGAGCCGATCCTGAAAAATCTCAAGGAAGCCGGCTTGAACAAAGCGCGCGAGGGGAGCTGGGCACGCGTCATTGTCGAGAAACCCTTCGGCACGGATCTCGAAACCGCGCGCGAGCTGAATGCCGTGGTCCGCAATGCGTTCGCGGAAAATCAAACCTACCGCATCGATCATTTTCTCGGCAAAGAGACGGCCCAAAACATTCTCGTGCTCCGGTTCGCGAACGCGATTTTCGAGCCGCTTTGGAATTCGCGCTATGTCGATCACGTCCAGATCACGGCGGCGGAAACGCTCGGCGTAGAGGGACGCGCCGGATATTACGAGGGCGCCGGCGCGATGCGCGACATGGTGCAAAACCATTTGCTCCAGCTCCTCTGCCTGGTCGCGATGGAGGCGCCGACCGACTTGGGCGCGGACAGTATTCGCGATGAAAAAGTGAAGGTGGTGAAATCTCTCCGGCGTTTGCAGTCCGACGACATCGCGAAAAATGTGGTGCGCGGTCAGTACGGCGACGGTGCGATCAACGGCAAGAATGTGCCGGCCTATCGCACCGAGAAAAACGTGAACCCGGAATCGAAAACCGAGACGTTCGTCGCGTTGCGAGTGCACGTGGACACCTGGCGCTGGGCGGACGTCCCGTTTTATGTGCGGGTCGGCAAACGCCTGCCGAAATCGGGTACGGAAATCTCCGTCCATTTCAAGAAGGCGCCGCTCGTTCTGTTCAACAAGGAACCGACTTCGCTCGATCAGAACGTGCTTGTGATCCGAATCCAGCCCGATGAGGGAATCTCATTGCGGATGCAGGCGAAAATGCCGGGCACGAGTTTTCGGATCGAGCCGGTGAAGATGGATTTTCATTACGGCACATCATTCGGCAAGGCGAGTCCGGAAGCCTACGAGCGTTTGCTGCTCGACGCGATGAGCGGCGACGCAACTTTGTTTGCGCGCCGGGATGAAGTCGAACAAGCGTGGGCGGTCGTCGACATCATCGAAAATTCATGGTCGGCAAAAAAGAACGCACCCGAATTGTTCTTTTATCCAGCAGGTTCCTGGGGACCAGAAGAAGCAGACGAACTCCTGGCGCGCGATGGACGCGCCTGGCGGAGATTCTGAATTATGCCGGCAGCCGCGGAAAATTATTCGTTAGGCCAGTCGGTCGAGATCGGCAAGATCCACAAGGAGCTGAAAAAACTCTGGCAGGAAGGCGAAGGGGCGATGGCTCGCGCGTCACTGATTAATCTGGCCATTTACAGCGAAAAGCCCGGTTCGCTTCAAAAGAACACGCAACTCATCGTCAAGATCACTGAGAATCATGCCTGCCGCGCGCTCGTGATCGGAGCGAATCGACAATCAAAAGAGAACCGGGTCGAAGCCTGGGTCAATGCGCATTGCCACGCGACGCGCGCCGGGAGTAAACAAATTTGTTCCGAACAAATTTCGTTTTCGCTGGAAGGTCCGTGCGTAAACCTTTTGCCGAGCATTGTCTTTTCTCATCTCGATTCCGATCTGCCGCTTTATCTCTGGTGGCAGGACGATTTTCCCGATCCGATGGACCCGCAGCTTTGGGCGTGGGTCAACCGATTGATCTTCGACAGCCAAACGTGGAAGGATTTCTCGCAGATGCGGCTGGTCGAAACCGCGCAACAGGAAGCGAAACAGCGAATCGTGCTTTGCGATCTCAATTGGACGCGGCTCGACAAGGTGCGCTACGCGATCGCGCAATTTTTCGATCATCCCGCGTCGCATCATCATGTTGGCACAATCGAAAACCTGAAAATCGATTATGCGCCCGGATTTAAATCGACCGCTCTCCTTTTGCTCGGCTGGTTGGGCGCGCAATTAAATTGGAAGGTCAACGAGCCGGCACGGAACGGGAGCTGCCGATTCGTGGACGCGAAAAATCGTAAGATCGACATCGAGCTGCATCAGCGAGAAGGCGACCCGATCGGCGAGGTCACGATAAATTCCAGCGGCATTCAGTTCAGGGTCGCTTCGACGCAATGCGGGGATCTTCTGGAAATCTCGCGCAGCGGCGAAAATGAAACCGCGTTGCCGCAGATGATGCCGGCACAGAGCAACGATCCGGTTGATCTAATGACGCAGGAGCTGCTGCGCGGCGGTCCGCACCACGTTTATCTCCGCGCGGTCAACTACGTGCGCGAATTGCTCTAGATATTCGCAACTGCCAGTCCGGCTCGGACCTCGCACGCCTTGTGCTCTACCGACCGTGTGCTCAAGAAAACCCTGCTTCTCTTCCTGTCCTTGGTTGTCCTTTTTGATTTCAGCGGCTGCGTTTCGATGAGCGCGCAAGCTCGCCGCGAAAGGGCCTATCGCCATTATGTCGCAAAGCAAACCAAGCAGCACAGGCGTGCGATGGCCCGAGCTCAAAAAGCGGCCAATCGCCAGCTGAAGACGAAGATGAAATCGGCAGTGGTGAGTGAGCCGCAAATTTCATCGGGTGTCGAAAGTGTTCCGGGATCCTGGTCTGAGCCGATGGCTTCGCCAGTGACCGTTTCCGCGTCGGGTGCAATCGCGAATCAAACTGACAGCGCACCGGCGCAGCCGTAACGCTAATCGCGTTTCACCGGCGTCGGTTTCCCGTCGGGTCCAAGCGCGACATAAGTAAAGACGCCGTTGGTCACTTTGACGCGTTCGCCCGTCCGATAACGTGTCACCCAAACATCGACACAGATCTGCATCGAAGTGCGGCCAATTTTCTCAACCCAGGCGTAGCAGGCGACGGTGTCTCCCACGCGCACGGGATTGAGGAATGACATTCCTTCGATCGCCACCGTCACAACGCGCGACTTCGCCACTGTTCCAGCCAGGATCGCGCTACCCAAGTCCATTTGCGAAACCAACCAGCCGCCAAAGATGTCGCCATCGCGATTTGTATCCTTGGGCATGGCGATCGTCTGGATGACGAGTTCGCCTTTGGGTTGATCGGCCGACTTCATTTAACCACGAATGGACACTAATTTACACGAATAGAAATCCATTTCGTTTCGGTCATTCACCAATTCGTGTCCATTCGTGTTAATTCGTGGTTGGTCTTACAAGATCAACATGCAATCGCCGTAACTGTAAAACCGATAGCCTTCGCGAATCGCCTCGGCGTAGGCCCGCAGCAAAAATTCGCGGCCGGCGAAAGCGCTCACCAACATGAGCAAGGTCGAGCGCGGCAGATGAAAATTCGTCAGCAGTACATCGACGACCTGAAACTCAAATGGCGGATAGATGAACAAATCTGTCTCCCCTGACCTCTGTGAGATTTTGCACTCGTTAGACTCGACTGCTTTAAGCAGTCGAGTTTCCCGGGCGACTGATTCAAGGGCGCGGACAGTTGTTGTTCCAACGGCGACGATTTGTTTCGCATTGTCGATCTTGGCAGCGGCTTCATCGGAAATTGAAAACGATTCCGCGTGCATCCGATGCTCCGCGATATTTTCAGAATGCACGGGACGAAAAGTGCCGGGGCCGACATGGAGCGTGACAAAGGCGTGCGGAATTTCGGACAAAATTTCCGGTGTGAAATGTAAACCGGCGGTTGGCGCGGCGATCGCGCCTGGTGTTTGCGCGAAAACAGTTTGGTAACGCTGTTCGTCCATGGATTCGCTCTCGCGACCGATATAGGGCGGGAGCGGCATCGATCCGCGCGCATAAAGATCGACATCCTCGCCCAGCGACACGATCCGTTCGCCATCGGGCAAAATTTCTTCAACGCGCAAAGTCACGTTGTCGATCTTGATCGTCGCACCGAGTCGCATCTTTCGGCCCGGCCTGATCAAACATTTCCAGCGGGCCGGCCCGACTTTTTCCAAAAACAAGAACTCGACAGCGTGGTCGTCCGAAAATCTTCGCGCGGCCAGAACGCGAGTGTTGTTCAAAACCAGCAAGTCGTCCGGTCGCAAAAATTCCTGTAGCTCGCGAAACTGTCGATGTTCGATTGTCTGGGAGTCACGATGCAGCACCATCATGCGCGACTCGTCCCGCCGCGGCAGCGGACGCTTGGCAATCAGCGCTTCGGGCAACAGATAATCGTAGTCGCTCAGCTTCGAACTCACCGGTGCATCATCAAATCATTTGCCGATCCGCGCAAAACTTCACATTATGCGAGTGATGCAATTTCCGCAGGCGCTCGAAACGGTTCTTCAAACTCTCGAGCGCATGCGCGATGAAACGGGACATCGTCCGTGCGCATCGCGAATTGCTCTGGAGGCATTGAAACAAATCGCGCCGGCTCGCACCTCCGAAAACCTTCGTGACCAAAAGATCGACCCACCTTCGCCAAGCCTGCGGAGGGAAGACGTCGATGACGCGAAGGATGTTGCAAAAACCGACAAGCTTGCGGCAGTGCAAGAGCGCGTCCGCCCTTGCACCAAATGTCCGAACCTCGCGAGCTCGCGGACGCAAACAGTCTTTGGAGTCGGTAATCCCGATGCCGATATCATGTTCGTCGGCGAAGCGCCCGGCGCGGACGAAGACGCGCAAGGCGAACCGTTCGTCGGTCGCGCCGGCCAATTGCTCACCAAGATCATTAAGGCAATGGGTTTTCCGCGGGAAGAGGTTTACATTGCCAACGTTCTCAAATGCCGGCCCGACGTCCCGGCCGGTTCGTTCGGAAATCGACCGCCGACACCGCGCGAGATGCAAACTTGCCGGCCGTATTTGATGGAGCAGATCGACATCATTAAACCGAAGGTGATTGTCGCTCTCGGCGCCGTTGCCGTTGAGGGACTGCTTGGAACGCGCGCGCCGATGCGCGAACTGCGCGGACGCTGGGACTCGTTCAACGGCACGCCGTTGATGATCACTTATCATCCGGCGTATCTCTTGCGAAACCAGTCGCCCTCCGAAAAACGCAAGGTTTGGGAAGACATGATGCTAGTGC
>JBEEHH010000005.1:0-154980 GCA_041167325.1 Verrucomicrobiota bacterium
GCCTGGCTCCGGATCAGGGCGAGGGCCGGGGAAGAATCAGCGATGAGTTGTGTCCGCTGCTTTGGGTTCATCACATAGGCGTCGAATGGAGTGGTCAGATGCATTCCCTGTCGCCAGTGGAGAAGAACAAAGATCAAGGACAGCGAACAAACATGCCAGAGCCGGCTGCGGCCGGTTTTTATGATGAGACTGCCGACCCATAAGGCGGCAGCCACGGCCACGACCAGCGATGCCGCGTAGCCCCAAAAAAAATGCGACTTGGGGATGTGATCTCCGACATTGAGCAAAGTCCTCGAAGAACGCTGCGCGGCTTCGGTGGTTCCGAGGAAAAGGGCCAGAAGAGCGGCGATGGAAATGAGAACACGGGGGCAAATGCGGCGGTAAGCCAGCGTCCGGCAGTCATTCCAAAAGGCCCGGATACCGAAGCCGGCGAGTACAAGGAGGCAGACGATCGCGACACAGGAAAACGTATTATCCAGGTGATAGATGTTGCGAAAGAAAGGCCATCGAAGAATTAACCCTGGGGGAATAATGCCAAAGGCGAAGGCGAGACCGACCAAACACGTGGCAGTAAGCCCCCAGGAAAGCTTGCGCCTGTTTGTGCGTCGCGAACTGAAGATAAACCATAAGACTCCAGACAGGATTAGAAAATTACTGGAAGGATCGAGATGCAGTTCATCGCGGTTGAACTGACGATAGAAGATGTCGTCAAACAACCCGAGAAACAGACTCGGCTGGAGTTGAAACACGCCGCCGGAATCGTAAGTCGTCCACGAATTTTGCAGCGTGCGTAGGAAGGTAAGCCAGATCGGTGCGGCAATAAGAAGAAAGAGCGCTTGGGCGCCGATGGCATAGCACAGCTTGGCGCACTTATCCGGGACCGAGTCGGCCAGTAACAAAGTGAGGAAGCCGCAAGCATTCATTGCGAGGAGGAGGATATAAGCTTCCTTGACCGTGCCGCTGTTAATCATGCTCCAGTCGGCCAGAACCATCGCCCCAAGCCATGCGGCGAACGCGCGAGGTTTGGTTGCATTGATGAGCTTGAACCAACAGAGCAGGATCGCCGGCGCATAGCACATGCTAAAGAACGCCGGATGCGAATACCGATAGGAGAAGAAACCTATGAAGGGAGCGCTCGCGGCCATAATGACCGCCGCAGGGAGGTGCCTGGTAAGTTGGAGGACGCAAAGTCCGACACAACCGGCGAAGAGAAACTTGGCGATGAGATACTTCACATCCCACCAGCCGACGGCGCCGCGAGTTAACAATACCAGCCAATGTAATGGATCGCCAAACATCGATTGTCCCTGACCCAGAAGAGGAAGGCCGGAGGAATCGTATCGATTCCAAAGAGGAAGTTCGCAATGGTCGAGCAAGGCGCGGCTCTCGACAATGGAGGTGGGCCAGGAATACCACATAGCGGAGCCGAGATCCGAGCCCTTCTCGTCATCCGTTTCCACTTCATCGGAACCTGGAACCGTGGGCATTTCTCCGTAGAGGAGAAATGTATGACTATGATTGTTGGGGGAGAGAAAACTTTTGCCAAAAAAGACGACTGGATAACAGCTAAGAACCACGGAGGCGCCGGCGGAAAGCAGGACAATTTGCCAGCGATGAGTTTTTCCCCATGCGAGAACATTTGCCATCAAGCGGAGTGCACCAGGCCGCGCTCTGGAAACCAGGAGAGCAAAACCGAAAAAACCGATTCCACCAGCGACTAAAAACGCGATAAAAAAGCGCCGAGCCAGTTTTCGGAAGGAGAGGTTTACAATATTTCCGAGGCTGACCGTTTCACCGAGTTCGACAACGAGAATCGAATCATCGGAGTTGTCGGAGGTGGTGAAGGAAACCTCAGTTTCGCCCGCCTCGAAGTTTTCGATTTGCTGCGACGGTTTGATCTGCTTCGGCGGAATGACACGGACCAGGTGGCCGGCGCGGTCCACAATGCGGGCGTTCGTCAGCGTCATGTGGTTTCGTGGCCGATTCGTTGGATCGAATCTCAAATTGGAATACCTGCCCTGTGGAAGAGGAAACCGGAAGACGGCCTGGTGGTTACCGCCTTCAATGGTGGTTCGAGATGAATCGCGTTCATTCAACCCCGCACCGATGTCGTAATAAAGCTGGGCCAAACCCCACCTCGCGGATTGCATCGTGACTTCGAAGCAAAAGGGGGGCGGCTGATGCTGCCAAAGTATGTAAGCGGTCCCAGCCAGGATGCCCAAGACGATCGCACAGCCGATCCTCAGCTTGAAGGACGTGATAGGCGGGCTGGCCCGAGGAATGGATGGTGCCGACACGCGCCCGCAGCCTAGTGAGGAATCCGTCGTGTTGCAATGCCAAGCTCAGGCCGCTGGATCGGTCCCAACCTGGTTACGGTGTTTGCTAAAACACGTACACCTCGATGACGCCAATTCCGATTCCACGATTCTTTCCGAGAAGAATGGCGGTGTAGGCGCCAGGTGTAATATTGGAGATCAGGACAGCAGATTCCAAATCCTTGGACGGCTGCAATCCCGTAGCTGCGATCGCCGCCCGGTTTGTTATCCAGTCGTCATTCGAATCGATGGTTGTGCCATTACCGTTGTGCACCTCCAGCATTGGATCATCCAAAGGATTGGTGATCCCGAAAGCGGTCAGTGACGGTCCGATACCGCGCACGACGACATTGGTCGCGCCGGGGCCTCCCCCTAAAATAAATCCGCCGATCATGACCTGGTTGTCCGTTTGAACGAGGCCGCGAGTGCTGATGTTTGCAAGTTTCGAAACCGGATCCGGATCAAGATCGTAGCCCTCAACCAAGGCGATCCCGGTACTGTTGTTCGCGCCCCGGACCACAGCGGTGTAGGCGCCAGGATTGAGTGTCACGATGAGAGCCGATTCAGGATCGTTCACGGGCGGAATGGTTGCGGTAAGGTCCACTACTTGGCTCGAGGTAAGAATGCCGCCAACATTGGTGGAACGCCAGTTATCGTTGGTTGCGATGGTCTTGCCGCTGCCATCATGGAGTTCCAAAAATGGATCTTGCAACGGCCCTGGAACCGGCAGGGAAGGTCCCAAGGCACGGATCACCACGGTCTTTGGGTTGGGTCCCTGAATGATGAATCCGGCAATCAAGACTTGCTCGCCTGTGCCTACTGGAAGCCGCGTGGACACATTTAACGCCAGCGCTGGAGGCGGAGTGGTGGTGAATGAGCTTGCTCCGGCAGCGAGGGTATGCGCGCTGTTTACGAAGGTTTGCACGATACCTGAAAGGCTATTCTGCACTGTGCCATCCAGCGACGGCATCGGACCGCTTGCGGCATAGCCGATGTACGCTGGGAGCGGCACCGTTTCACCGGGCGCTCCGGACGCTGACGTCATTTGCGGAACCATCAGAATCGCTCCGACCGATGCGGGCAAAGTGAGTGCGATATTTGCTATCGGGGCCTTCCTGACCGTACTCCCATCCCCGAAGGTCAAAGTCATTGCGTTTATGTCTTGCACACTTTTCGATCCAATCGAATCGATGAAAAATGCCGACGTGTCCGAAGGATAAATTTTGTTTGAGCTGTATTGCAGGCGGTTAAAGGGGGCGGCAGCACGGAAGCCATCGTAAATGGTGGCTGGTCCGCCGGAATTGTTACTGATCACGCAGTTTTGGATGGTGCCGGTAACCTCCCAATCTGGCAGGGCCCCCGAGGCGGGCTGAGCTGAAGCCATGAACGCCGATCCTCCGCCGGGATTGGTCAGGCGATTATCGACTAAGTTGCAGGCGTCCATGTTAAGCGCGCCTCCAAACATGGTGACCGCGCCACCTAGGACTCCCGCGCTGTTCTGGGCAAAGGTCGAGTTGGTGATGGTGACATCGGACCCCTGAACAAATTCAAAGCCACCACCGTATTGGGAAGCGCTGCACTTCATCACGATGCAGGCATCGGCGTTGAGGGTCGCGAAAGCGCCGGTGAGCGCCCCGCCAGTGCCATTCTGGGCATCGTCCACCGTGACTAGATCGGCGAAGACCACTCGCTTCAAAGTGGCAACGGTGCGGTTGCTCGCCTGGTCTCCATTTTTGTCAACGGTGATGCCGAACCCCGCGTGCGTGTCACCCCCGAGGAAAATCCCGCCGCCCTGCCGGGCGCTCGGCGCGCCGGGTCCCTGGCCCTGAATGAGGGAATCTGTGATCGTTATTTGCGCCGAGGGGCGATTGAGTTTTCCGAAGTTCGTGGTCTTGTCGGGATTGTCGTCCGAAAGCACGATAATCGCGCCTCCAAGACTTTCTCCATTTTGCGCCCTGCCTGTGGCGGTGTTGCGTTGGAAGACGCAATTCTTGATTTCAGTGACCCCGCGATAACTGCTGATCGCGCCGCCCTGCTGCGCGCTATTGTTGGTAAAGCGGCAATTGTAGAAGTGCGAGTAAGTCTGGTCTTCCATGAAGACGGCGCCGCCCGTGGTGGGATCGGGGCTTGTGCCGCCGGGATCACGGACTGCGACGTTGCCGGTGAAGAGAGAATCCGTGACTACGAGATTCATTACCGGGGTTTCGTAAACTCCAATGACGTAAATTGCGCCCCCGCCAAGGCCGGCCTGGTTGTTTTCGAACCGGCAATTTGCGATGCGAAATGTGCAGGAATTTCCGTGAATGGCGCCTGCAGCGGAAAAGGTAGAATGCCCGGGAAGGTTCGACCGGTTCCCAGTGAAACTTGAGTCGCGAAAGTAAACGCGCGATTGATAGGCGCTGACTGCGCCTGCGTAATTTTTGGAGGTATTGTTGTTCCAGACGCAGCCTTGAAAGGAAACCGTCGACGTATCGATCCAGACCGCGCCACCGCCGGTCGTGGCAGGATTTGCGACGTTATTGTAAAAGACGCAGTCGATAAAATTCGCCTGCACATGGGAGACGCTGATCGCTCCGGCATGGAACTCTTCGTTCGAGAAACCGTGCGCGAAACTGAGGCGCTCAAAGTTTACGGGACGCGGTGTCGTGAAGGTAAGAATCCTGGTATTTCCATTGCCGGTGAGGAGGACTGAGGCGCCCGCCGCTGCGCGCACGGTGAAACCTCTGCTGCCGCCGCTGAGGTCGGGGTAAATGGTAAAGCCGCCAGGGGGCGCAGCGTATGTTCCCGCGGCCAGTTCAATGACTCCTCCCTCCGGAACCGTATCGAGGGCCTGCTGAAGGGTAGAGGCCGAGGTGATTTGGATGATCTGCGAAGGAGCGTCCGGTTGGTCTGGCTTCGCGCCTATTGTGCCCGCCGCCATGACCAGAGCGGAAACAACAGCCGTTAAATTTTTCTTCGCGCGGGTTGAGGTCATAAGGAAATACAAAGCGAGAAAGCGGGGTCCGATTCTCCGTTTTTTGAAGCAAAAGTTAAGCCACCGGCATCGTGGGGGGGGGACGCCGGATATGTCAATCGCCATTTTGCTTATCGACGCCTCACTGCTTGCGATGCGCCATTGGATCGGGCAGATTCATTCCCGTGCCCACAAAAATTGCCCCATCTGGCCAGACGAAAGAGCTCAAGCGCGAAATCGTCGCAGCGGACTTGGAGCGTGACGGTTTCGCTGTGATCGACTTCCCGGATACCAAGATCAATTCTTTGGCGGAGGATATCTGGCAAGGGCTTCAACCTCATTTCGACTTTGCCGCGTGGAAAATGGGCATTGAGACGGGCGTGCGCGTGGCCAATGGCTGGACTGTGAATGAAAGCGTCCGGAAGATCGCCACCAATCCAGAGATGGTCGATTTGCTGAGCGAGCTCTATGGACGCAGGGCGTTTCCCTTCCAAACGCTCAATTTCGCCGTTGGAACCCAGCAACACATTCACGCGGACCTGGTGCATTTCTGCGCTCGTCCGGCTCATTTTATGTGTGGAGTTTGGGTCGCACTCGAAGACATCCGACCGGAGTCCGGACCGCTCATTTATTATCCCGGCTCGCATAAATGGCCGGTTATCCTGCCGGAAGATGTTGGTGCTCCGCTGGCCTCCAAGGACGGTCCATATGAACACTATCACCTTCTCGAGAAAGCGTGGGAGGCACAGATCAAGGAACGCGGTGTAGAGCCGGTGCAATTTTTGCCCAGAAAAGGACAGGCGCTAATCTGGGATGCGAATCTCTGGCACGGCGGCGCCCCGCAAACGGATAAATCTCTGACTCGTCACAGCCAGGTCACGCATTACTTTTTTGAAGGCTGTACCTACTATACGCCTCTAACGGGTCTCGACCGGGAAGCGGTCCCAATCGACCCTCCGCTGGCAGTTACCTCGTAAGAAGACCGGTCTAAAGGACTACGGAAGTTGTTCAAAAACTACTTCGGACCGGTACCTTTTGGCTGGAGGGATTGCCGGAAATCCGGAGCTGTCCCGACTGATTGTCTCCTGCGACGAAAACAGCGCGATCCGTGTAGCGGACCATGACGCTGAAATTTGGTCCGGCAGCCAGGTCGCTGATGTTGTTCATCCCATCCGGTCCGACGCTCATGAGAATGGGTGGCGCCTGGGCGACGCCAGTAGAGCCGGTGCCTAGTTGGCCTCGACCGTTATGGCCCCATGCGTACACGTTTCCGTTCGTGCTGTGCGCAAGGCCGTGAGCAGACCCTGCGGCAATCCCATCGATACCTCCCGGAGTAGGGATAGGTACCGCGACCGAAAAAGCACCGCCTGCGGCAAAGCCAAGCTGGGAAAAGACATTGTTGCCCCAGCCAAAAACCGTACCGTCTCGACCGAGCACGATACAAAACCCCGACGAACCGCAGGCCACCTGGGTCACTCCGACCAAAGGAACAGCTTGATTGCCGACCCCAGCGGCGAGCACTTGGACGGGATAGGCTTTGTCTTCCGCAAGACCATTCCCCAGGGCGCCGTTCGCTCCTGCCCCCCAAGTCCAAATTGCGCCGTCGGCATCGATGGCGGCCATGGTACCTCCACCCGCGGCGATCGTTACGATGCCAGTGAGATAATCGTTCGGCGCGGCGCTCTTCTTTACTCGCGCCGGAGTGTAGCGAGACGTGGTGGTGCCATCACCGAGGCGGCCATTCCAGTTCACTCCCCATGTCCAAACCTGACCGTCGGTGTCTATGGCGGCGTATGCACCAGTGCCCACGGCGACAGCATGTTTACCGCGGCGTAAGGGCGTTGTGATGCGATTGGGTATCGGAACGCGAACAGGGTTCGCGATGTTGCCACCGCTGCTCCCATCGCCTTGCGCCCCATATTGATTCGATCCCCAGACCCACAAAGAACCATCGATCTGGACGGCGAACGAGGTGTAGTCGCCAGCGGCAACTTCCGTGACGACGTTATCGAGGCTGGAGATCCGGGGTGGGTTGGAAGTCCCGAGTTGGCCGAAAACGTTCTGACCCGAAGCGTTGACGATGCGGTCGGTAAACACCATTGAGTGCTGCATTCCGGCGGCCGGTTTTGCGGCTGTGCTTCGGCCTTCGCCACGGCCACTGGTAACGTAATGGTCGATCGCGGCTTGGTAGTTTGGGGCACCACCGACATCGGGATTTAGCTGCAGGTATTGCGAAGCGGAAAATGTTTTCGACGCGGTAAGGCCTTGAGCGAGACCTTGCGTCAGCCAGTGGTTTTTCGCTTCCTCCTGTGTTGAAAACGGCAAGCCATTGATTGCAACGTAATCGCGCCAATTATAAACATCAGGGTCGAGCGCCGCGAACTGTAAGTGAACACTGGCCAGTCCGCTCTTTACCTGGTCGAGATTTCCGATCACGAGATAGACCCGATCCTGTGGGTACCATCCGGGACCATTGAAGCTGGCGTACCGGTTAACGCTGCCAACGTGGACGCAGGCAAAATCCAGGTCGACAAGATTCGGATTTTTCGGATCCCGATAAAACGGATCTGGAGGCACCACCCGCCAGAAGTTGATGGTACCGGGGTCGTCATACGGTTGGAGCAATTCCGGCGCGTACCATCCCATCGCAAAGTTGCCATCAACGGTGGATACCACTTTGATGCGGTCGTCTTCTCCACTGAGCTCGCGAATGTTCCTATAATCTTTCGAAACAACATCGTAGGACCGAACCGCGTTAAACTCATAAGGCAGAACTGCCGTCGGGTTGTTCAGGCCCTGCAAGACCGGCTCGGGGATAAACACCTCCATGAGGTACTCGATAACATTCGGAATACCAGCAAAGCCGATGGTGACTGTTTTGTGGACCCGGTAGTCCGATAAGGGGCCGGCGTAAGCTGGGCAGGTGAGCCAATAATTAGGATCACCGCAGAAGTCCAAAGGGTTCAGACTATCGCGTTCGCGCAAATACCACGCCATTTGCGTCGTGCTCTCCAAGCGGTTGCCGGCGGCGGTGAGTGATAACAACTTGCTGGTCGTGGTGGTCAACTTTCCATCAAACCAGCTACCGGCCTCATACGGGTTATAACATTGGTAGCGATTGAAGAATTGGAAATTGGGCGCCATCTGCCGGCCATGGTCCCAGTTGTTGATGAATTCTTTGTTCGCCCAGCGGATAGAGGAGATGCCGCCGGCGAACTGGCTGGAGGTGCCGACGGTTAACTGTTGGCCAAAGACCAGAGCGGGAGCACTAATGGTCGCATTGCCATTAACCTGCGCGCGCGTGGCTGCAGCTCCACAGAACAAGAGAGCCGTGACGGCTGCGATTACGGTTGGGCGCTGAAGAGTTCGCATATCCGTCTCAATTAATCTGGTACGCTTCGATCAAGCCGACCCCGGTGGAATTGCCTTTGCCGCGCACGATCGCTGTGTAAGCGCCCGGACTAAGCTGGCGCAGGATCGCCGCTTCACGGGCATTGGACGGCCGGAGGTTCGTCGGAATGGAGGCACCGCCATCCTGGCTCTCTTGCCAATTGTCATTGAATGCGATGAGGGCGCCCTGGCCGTCGTGCAGTTCGAGCGTTGTGTCCTGGAGCGCGTTCGGAATGTTGTAGGGAGCGCCAACCAGGCTTGGGCCGATCGCCCGAAAGACCACGGTCGTTGTTCCGTTCCCAAGAACAATGGTGCCGCCGATCAAGACGTCGTCGCCTTGGCCGACGAATCCGCGGGCGGAAATGTTCGCCAGCTTCGAATCCACCGTCAGGTCAAGATCATAGACTTCGAGCAGGCCGACGCCGGTTGTTCCCCCTTTACCGGCGAGCACAACGCTGTAATTGCCCGGAGTAAGGCTCTTCACGATGGCCGACTCGTAGTCGTTGGTCGGCGGAATGGCCGCTTTTAGTTCGTCCTGCTGGGTATCTCTCCAGTTGTCGTTTACTACCACCCCGCCGGATGGCTCATGCAATTCCAGCGTTGGGTCGGCCAGGTTTTCGTTTACCGGCAATAATGGGCCGAGGCCGCGCACGGTGATTCTCTTCGGCTGCGTACCCGTGATGATGAAACCAATGATCACCACGTTGTTGCCAGTGCCCACGGCGAGTCGCGTAGAAATGTTGGCGAGGTGCACCGGCGGGACCGGATCGCCCGCAATCATGAAAGTCGGGCAGGCGACGAATGCCAAAAATGCACCTGCCGCCCGACTCGCCATCCGGATTATAACGCTCATCTTCACGACGGGCGATTCTATAGCAGGGGAATGGCCATTTCGAACAGAAAATATACGTATTTTGTTTATTTTGATCCGGGATTTCCCTCACTTGCTGCCGGGCTTGACCGCAGGAGTTCCGGCCAGATCCCCCGGAAGCGCATCAGCAGAAAATGTCTCAACGTTCATTGCGATGAGACTGACGAATGGGCAGCCGAAGTCCGGCCGCTGGCCGCCGCTCCGGTCCACAATCACGCCGATCGCCGCGACCTGGCCGCCGAGCGAGCGTACGATATCCACGGTTTCCTGCACGCGTCCGCCTCGAGTGACGACGTCTTCGGCCACAATGAATCGCTCGTTAGGCGAAATCTTGAAGCCGCGCCGCAAGACAAGTCCGCCCGCATCTTTCTCGACAAAAATATGGCGCTTGCCGAGCGCGCGGCCGACTTCGTGCCCGACGATAATCCCGCCGAGGGCGGGGGAGATGACGGCGTCGCATTCGATGCCGCGCAATTTATCCGCGAGCTGGCCGCAGACTTCCGCGGCCAATGTCGTGTGCTGGAGAAGCAGCGCGCACTGGAAGAATTGGCGGCTGTGCAGTCCAGAACGCAAAATGAAATGCCCGTCAAGCAGTGCGCCCGTCCGGCGGAAAATTGACAGCAAATCTTCGCTCATCAGCCCGACGTATCGCTCGCGGTCTTGCCCCTCGACTGATTGCTGTCGTCGAAAGCGATTGCTTCGATTTCAACCTTCGCATTTTTCGGCAGGGTGGAAACACCCACTGTTGAACGCGCGGGCGGCTGGTCGCTGAAGTAGGTCGCGTAAACCTCGTTCATCATTTGGAAATCGCTGAAGTCCGCCAGGAAGACCGTCGTCTTGACGACATTCGCGAGGGTGAGCTGCTCCGCTTTCAAGATCGCAGTCACGCTATCGAGCACTCGACGGGTTTGCTCGGCGATGTCCTCCGACACGATCTGCCCGCTCTTGGGATCGAGCGGAACCTGGCCGGCGCAAAATACAAACGAACCGGCGCGGACCGCCTGCGAGTAGGGTCCGATGGCGGCCGGAGCTTCGTTGGTGGAAATGATCTTCTTCATCGGGCGACCTTAGCGGCAAAGAGTGCCTCACACAACGGACACAAAGGATCACAACGGAAACTTTGGCGGCATAAAAAATTTCTTCACCTTCGCCCTTTGTGACCGTTGTGTGAGATTTGAGCCAGGGTGGCGCGGCCTCACGGTTGTTTCTCACCGAAATCCGTCAATATTACCTCCCTCAATATGGTTGGCTGGATTTTAAAGAAAATACTCGGGTCGAAAAATCAGCGCGAGATCAAGCGTCTCATGCCGATTGCGCGTCAGATCAACGAGTTCGATGAGCAGTTCAAAGCGCTTTCGGACGATGATCTGCGCGCGAAAACGGCTGCCTGGAAAACGGACCTGGCTGCCATTCCCGAGCTGCAAGATCAGTGGGCGAAGCTCGACGAAATCCTGCCGGAAGCATTTGCCGTCGTGAAAAACGCGGCGCGCCGGCTGACCGAGCGCCAGCACACTTTCACGGTTTGCGATCAACCCATGACCTGGAACATGGTGCACTTCGACGTGCAACTCGTCGGGGGCATCGTCTTGCATCGCGGGCGCATTGCCGAAATGGCGACTGGCGAAGGCAAGACGCTCGTCGCGACCTTGCCGCTCTATCTGAATGCGCTCACCGGCAAAGGCGCGCATCTCGTAACGGTGAACGATTATCTCGCGCGCCGCGACGCCGAATGGATGGGTCAACTTTACAGCTTCCTCGGACTGACCTGCGGCTGCATTCAGCACGACGAATCGCCGGAGGACCGCCGCCGGCAGTACGGGATGGACATCACCTACGGGACGAACAGCGAGTTCGGCTTCGATTACCTGCGCGACAACGGCATGGCCACGACGCGCGAGCAGCAGGTCCAGCGCGGTTACAATTACGCGATCGTTGACGAAGTCGATTCCATCCTGATCGACGAAGCGCGCACGCCGCTCATCATCAGCGGACCTTCCACGGTTTCCACCCATCAGTACGACAAATGGAAGCCGCTGGTGGATCAGCTCGTGCGCAAACAAAACATGTTGTGCAACCGGCTGGCGAGCGAAGCGAAAGAACTTTTCGAGCAGGGCAAGATGGAAGAAGCCGGCCTCGTTTTGTTCAAGGTGAAGCTTGGACAGCCGCGGAACAAACCGCTGCTGCGAATGATGGAAGATCCGGAAAAGCGCCGGGCGATGGACAAGGCGGAACTGCAATTTTTCCAGGACACACGCAAGGAAGAACTGTTCGCGTTAAAGGAAGAGCTCTTCTACACGATCGATGAGAAATCGAACGAATCCGATCTCTCCGAACAAGGCCGCGCGTTCCTGAATCCGGACGAGCCGGATTCATTCGTCCTGCCGGATTTGATCAGCGAATTCACCGAGATCGATCTCGATCCAGCGCTTTCCGACGAGGAGAAGGAGAAAGCGAAGGTGGAGCGGCAGCAGCATTGCGATGCGCAGGCGGAACGCATTCACAATATCTCGCAGCTCTTGCGCGCCTATTGTCTGTTCGAAAAAGACGTCGCCTACGTCATCGAGGAAAACAAAGTCGTCATCGTCGACGAATATACGGGCCGCAAAATGCCGGGGCGGCGCTGGAGCGATGGATTGCATCAGGCGGTGGAAGCGAAGGAAGGCGTCCAGATCGATCGCGAAACGCAAACGCTCGCCACGATCACGATCCAGAATTATTTCCGGCTCTATCACAAACTCGCCGGCATGACTGGGACGGCCGACACCGAGGCCGCCGAGTTTCACGACATCTACAAACTGGACGTCAACGTCGTCCCGACGAATCGACCGGTGGCGCGCAAGGACGCCAACGACCGCATCTACAAAACGCGCCGGGAAAAATACAACGCCGTTATCAACGAGATCAAGGAACGGCACGGGAAAGCGCAGCCGGTATTGGTCGGCACCGTCAGCGTGGAAGCCTCCGAGTTGCTCAGCCGAATGCTGAAGCGCGAGAAAGTGCCGCACAACGTCCTGAACGCGAAGTATCACATGCAGGAAGCGGAGATCGTGCAGCGCGCCGGACAGGCCGGGACGGTCACGATTTCCACGAACATGGCCGGCCGCGGAACCGACATTAAACTCGGTGAAGGCGTGGCGAACAACGGCGGTCTTTTCGTCATTGGCACCGAGCGGCACGAGTCGCGCCGGATCGATCGGCAGTTGCGAGGCCGTTGCGCGCGGCAGGGCGATCCCGGTGGTTCGCGCTTCTACGTCAGCTTCGAGGACGATCTCATGCGGAACTTCGGCGCGGCCGACCGGATGACGAAAATCATGGAGCGGTTCGGACTCGAGGAAGGCCAGGAGCTCGAACATCCGTGGTTGAACAAATCGGTCGAGACCGCGCAGAAACGCGTCGAACAGCGCAATTACCTCGCTCGAAAACGGACCCTCGATTTCGACGACGTGATGAACAACCAACGCGAGGTCGTTTACACCTGGCGCAACGACACGATCGATTCCGACGACCCGCGCAAGCTTGTCTTCGAAGTGATCGATGAAGCGGTTCCCGGGAAAGTGCAGGAATTCCTCGGCACCGGCGCAGCGGGCGAGGAGCCAAACTACGGTGGGCTTTTGAACTGGGTGAACGTCACCTTCCCGCTCGGGCTCACCAAGGACAAAGCGCAGTTCGAAACGCGAACGGTCGACGAAAACGCGCAATTTCTGATCGGCAAGATCAAGGAATCTTACGAGCGCAAATCGAGTCACGAAGAGCCGACCGCGGTGAAGAGTCTCGAGCGCTACATCATCCTGAACGCGATCGATCGGCTCTGGCAGGAACATTTGTACGCGATGGATGCGTTGCGCGAAGGTGTTTATCTCCGCAGCTACGCGCAGAAGGATCCGCTCATCGAATATAAAACCGAGGCCTACGAGATGTTCGTCGAGCTGATGGCGAACATTAAGAACGAAGTGCTCCACAATCTTTTCCGCAGCACTTCAAACCTGCAGGCGTTCGAAAACTTCCTTTCCACTCTGCCGCAGTTTCTCCTGCGCGAACACGCTCCGAACGCACCCACCGCGACGGGCCCGATTCCCGGCCGGCATGGCGAACGGATGTCGGCGGGCGACGGCGTTTCGACGAATGGTGACGGTGCCGAATTGAAACTCGATCTCGCGCCCGTCCGGCGCGAAGTGCCGAAGGTTGGCCGCAACGAACCGTGTCCCTGCGGCAGCGGGAAGAAATTCAAGAATTGCTGCGGGCGCACAGCGTAAAGCGGCGTCGCGTTTCTTCTGTAGCCGCGCCGCTGTGCGGCGCGTGGGGACAAAGTTTGCAATCCAGGTTCGCTCTCACGCGGCCCACAGGGCCGCGGCTACAGGGGAGGCGGGAAAACGAGCTCCAGCGTCGCGCCCGGCTGGAGAGTTCGCCATCTCACAAAAAATTCGTCGATGCGCGCCCGGACTCTGGCCAACTCTTCATCCGTCAGTACTCGCGGCGATGGCATTCCTCGCGCGCTAGCGAAGGCCGCAGCGAGCTGATTGAACTCTTCGGCCGTGCTGATAGCGCCGCCGGCTCGTTCTGCGCCTAAGGCGCCGACAATGTATTCCACCTCGACCGCTTCATGCGGCAACGGTCGTCGCGTGCCCTTTCCGGTCGTGTCGGCGATCTCCCACCCAGCCGCGATGAGACCATAGAAACCGCGGCTAAATCCGAGCTCGGTCTCGACGGCGTAATGCGTCAGATCATGAAACGGGAAGAACGCCGCGCAGTCGCCGTCCTGCCGCTGCCATGTCGTCGAGTCATCGCTGCGAATGCATTTCAAAAGCGCACTGCCATTTTTTCGTTTCGTGAATTGGATCTTCAAAATCAAGGAGCGGCGGTTTATCCCGCCATTGCGGGACCGAAACCGTAAGAGAAATGGGGCGGTTTGGGAAGCGCCCCTCCTTGGTTGCTCGCACTTGTCCGCAGGCCTTCGATCCGCCACAATGGAAATCCCAATGACCCCTCACGACGTTCTCGAAAAATATTTCGGCTTTCGAGAATTTCTCGATGCGCAGGAAGAGGTGATCACCGCGATAGCTGGCGGCGCCGATGCGCTCGTGGTCATGCCGACGGGCGGCGGGAAGTCGCTCTGTTATCAACTCCCGGCGCTCCTCATGGAGGGAACGACGGTCGTCGTCTCGCCGCTCATCGCGTTGATGAAAGACCAGGTCGATGCTCTCCAGCGCCGCGGTATTTCCGCCACTCTGATCAACAGTTCGCTTGGTCCGGAGGAGCAACGTGAACGCATCCGCGCGCTGGCCCGCGGCGAATTCAAGCTGGTTTACATCGCGCCCGAACGTTTCCGCAGCCGGTCGTTTCTCGAGGCGCTCGGCCAAAGCACCATCGCGCTTTTCGCGGTGGATGAAGCGCATTGCCTTTCAATGTGGGGCCACGATTTCCGGCCGGATTATTTCCGGCTCAATCAAGTGCTGGAAACCCTCGGCCGCCCGCAAGTGGCAGCATTCACCGCGACCGCCACGCCGGAAGTGCGCCGCGATATTCTGACGCATCTCGGGTTGCGCGAGCCCCGTGAATTCGTCGCCGGATTTGCCCGGCCCAATTTGAAATTGCTCATCTCGCCGGTCGCGAACGAGCCGCAGAAATACGAGCGTCTCCACGCGTTGATCCGCGAGAACAAGACCGGCATCGTCTATTGCTCGACCCGGAAGCGAGTCGAAGCGGTCGCCGAAACGCTGAAACTGGCGAAGATCTCGAGCATTCTTTACCACGGCGGGATGAGCGACGAAGAGCGCGAGAAGGCGCAGAACGAGTTCATGCAGGGTCGCCGCGACATCGTGGTGGCGACGAACGCATTCGGGATGGGAATCGATCGCGCGGACATCCGTTTCGTCGCGCACTTCGACGTGCCCGGCAGCGTCGAAGCGTATTACCAGGAGGCGGGCCGCGCCGGCCGCGACGGGGAAGCCGCCACCTGCGACCTGTTTTTCAATCACGCCGATACCCGCGTGCAGGAATTTTTTATCGAAGGGAGCAATCCGCCTCTCGAAGTGATCGTCCAGATTTACGAAATGCTGCGGCGCGAAATGGACGAGAAGCACGAGCTGCAAATCTCGATCAAGGAAATGGCAACGCGGCTAAGCTTCGAGGGGAACGACATGATGCTCAGCTCTTCGCTGCACGTACTCGACCGCGAGGGGTACATCGATCGGTTCGATATTCCGGGCAAGCGTGTCCGCGGAACGCGGTTGCTCAAGCCAGAAGTACGTGGCCATCAGCTCAAGCTCGACGCCGCCAAGCTCCGCGAAAAGGAGCGGCGCGATCGCGCGAAGTTAAAGCTCATGGTCGACTTCGCGTATGCAAGAAAATGCCGGCAGCAGGCGATCCTCCGTTATTTCGGAGAGAGCGATCCGGCGCCGTGCGGCAATTGCGATGTCTGTCTGGAGACGGCCGGACCCTGCCGGGCGCCGACCGCCGACGAAGCGTTGATCGTGCGGAAAGCGTTGAGCGGTGTCGCAAGAATGTCCATGCGCGTGGATGGAGAATGGGAGCCGCGCTTCGGTCGGGGGCGAATCGTTCAGACGCTCGTGGGCAGCCGGTCGCGCGAAATCATCCAGGCCCAGCTCGACCAGCTTTCGACCTACGGGTTGTTGAAAAGCGAAGGCGTGGCGTACTTGAACCAGCTCATGCGCGAATTGCAGGACGCGGGGATGCTTGTCTCGAGCGGCGGGCAATACCCGATGGTCACGCTGACAACTCTGGGCGACGAAGTGATGAAAGGCCGCACGGACTACGAGCTGCATTGGCCGCAACGCATGCCGTCTTCCGCCGGTTCGGGTTCGTCGCGCAAATCGAAGACGAAAGCCGGCGCGTTCGACGAATTGGTTCCGATCGATTCGAATGTTTTCGAGCGGTTGAAAAAAGTCAGGCTCGATCTTGCGCGCGAACACGGAAACGTCCCGGCCTACGTCATTTTTCCCGACGAGACCCTGCGCGCCTTTGCGCGGTTAAAACCGACGTCCGTGGAAGCGGGCCGAAAGATTCGCGGGGTGGGCGAAATAAAGGCGCAGCGTTATTTACCGGCGTTTATCGAAGCGATTGCGGCGGCAAAGCAGTAATCGATCAGCGCTGCGGCGTCGGGGGATGGGCGTCGAGATGCACGTCGTAGTTCCATGCTTGTTCCTTCGCTACGGCTGCTTCCTGGGTACGGCCGATCTTCGCCAGCAGTTCGCTGAGCAACTGCCATGACTCGGCCCGATACCATTGGGTGCGCAGGACTGCCCGCAACTCATTGATCGCGTTCGGAGTCGCGCCGCTCTGGTCGAGGACTTCGATATAGCGTCGCTCGATTCGCCAGTTCGGAGGGCCGGTGCGCGAGGCGAGTCGGAACCGCATCAAGTCCACGCGGTCATGCTCCTTGAACGCGAGAAGGGCCAGAAGCTCATGCGCCTGTGCGTCCACCAACGGCAGTTCTTTTGCGCGGTCCAACAGCTTATGCGCGATCACAAACGCGTCCTGCCGAATCGCGACCACCGCGAGGTTGATGATCGCGAGCGGCTGGTTCGGTTCCTTGAGCAACGCCAATTCGAGATGCTTCTTCGCGGCATCCAACTGGGCGTCGTGCAATTCCTGGCTGGCAAGATTGATCAGCATCCGCGACGAATCGCCACCGGCGGCGATGGTTCGGTTCAGGAAGGTACGTTGATCTTTCCAATCGAAAGTTCGAAGGCAGGTGCGCACGCCGAGGAATATCAACCAGGCGGAGACGACGGCCGCGAGAGCGATCGTCGGAATGCGCAATCGGGATATGGCGAGCCCCGCCGCGAGAAAAAGAAATGCGCTCGGCAAGTAAAGCCAATGCTCGGCGATCGTGGCGTTGAGTGGGGCGAGGCCGCTCACGGGCAGGTAGGTGATGACAGCGAAAACGAGGCAGGCAAAAATCGCCGGATCCTGTTTCCGGCTTCGCCAGATCCAATAGATCGCGGCGGCGATCAACAACATTCCGATGATCGTCTGCAGCTCCCGCGTCGAAGTTTGGCGGATGCTCGGCTCGGTCATTCCCTCCGGATGCGATTCCACATCGCGGTCCATATGGAGATTGAGGGGGAATAAAATCAGTCCGGTATATTCCGCGAACGCGCGGGCGACGACGATCGGCCTAACGAGCAATGGCGCTGGCGCGCGGAACGCCGGCACAGGGACATGCTCAGCCGGCAGCCGAAGGCTCAGATAGATCGCAGCGACAAACACAATGAGCACGGCCGCCGGTCGGAATTCCTTCCAGTTCTTTTTTAGAACCAGCGTCGCGCACCAAAGGAGGAAGAAAACCAGACCGGTTTCCTTGCTCAACGCACTCAAAAGAAAGAGTGCGCCCGCTGCGAACAGGAGGAGGTAGTGTCGCGAGGCCTCGGCGCGAAGCGCGCGAATTGCGCAATACAATCCCAGGAAGCCGAACGCGGCGGCCAGGGGATCGGCGCGGCCGGAAATGTAGGCAACGGCCGCCGTTTGCACCGGATGAATCGCCCAGGCAAGGGCTGCGAGAAACGCGATGCGCCGCCGCTTGCGTTCCTCCACCCCGAATAACTCCAGCAGTTCCCCACCTAACAAAAGCAACGCGAGCGTCGCGCCGATATGCCAGAGAATGCTGGTGATGTGATACCCGGCCGGCTGGAAAATATAGGCGGCGTAGTCCACCAGATACGTCAGCCGTTGCACCGGCCGGTAGAAATCGGAAGGCGTCGCGTCGGTAAAAAGGAAATGCTGAAACGCTTCGGGAACGAGCTGCCAGCTTCGGATGAGCGGGTCGCGCAGGATCAACGCGGTATCGTCCCAGACAAAGTCGTTCCGGAGCGACGGCGCGTAGAGAGCGAAAACCACGACAGCCAGAAAAAGAGCGGGAAGGATTTTTTTCACGAACACGGATTGAGTTGGACAGAAGCAATAAGATGCGCGTCTAGGTTTGGGAAATGTTTATAAATTTTGACGGCTTGAAATTCGGCGCGCTTCTCCTCCTCGCCTCGAGCGCATTCGGCGCCGGCGTTCCCGACGATTGCACGCAGTTAATCGTCGGCACAGCGCCGAACTGGAATTCAATGCGCGGGCAGATGCAGTTATTCGAGCGCGCGCCGGGCGAAAAATGGGGGCCGGTCGCCCCGGCTTATCCGGTGTTGTTTGGAAAGCACGGCCTGGCGTGGGGCAGCGGTCTGGAAGGACAAAATGAAAACGGCTTGCGCAAAGCGGAGCGGGATGGGCGTGCGCCGGCCGGCGTTTTTCGGATCGGCAAGATCTACACTTACGACGCGCAACTCCCTGCCGGCGCGGATTTCCTTTTCCATCAGGTCACCACCGCCGACGCCTGGGTCGATGATGCAAAAAGCCCGGACTACAATCGCTTCGTTACGATTCCGGACCCGGCGAATCCTCCCGCGTGGTTTGCGAAACAAAAGATGCGGCGCAACGATTTCGCATACCGCTGGCTGGTGGAGGTCAAGCACAATTCCGATCCGCCATTACCCGGCGCCGGCAGCGCGATTTTTTTTCACATTCGGCGTGGAGTCGATCGGCCCAGCGCCGGTTGTACAACGATGGCCGAAGCCGATTTGGTGAAACTCATTACCTGGATGCGAACGGGCCGGCATCCGTGTTATGTCCTTTTGCCCGCGGCGGAATACGACAAGAAATGGCAACCATGGCATCTACCTCAGCCGGCAGCGTGGAAGGTCGAGCATTGAAAACGCATCGCGCGTTTGCAGTTGCGCCCGGCCAATCTAGAGTGATGCCTTAGGCACAGGACCCATGAAAAAAAGAGCAAACCCTGACTCGGAAGAAAACATTCGCCGCATCGATACGAAAGCCCGCGCCAAGAAGCAGACCCACGGCTTCCAAGTGCATTTCCTCCGCGGCGGCGACACCGTCACTCGATTGTTCAGCGACAATGGGCACGGCGGCAAGGAAGGCGCGCGGCGGGCGGCGCGGAAGTTCAAGAAGTCGGCCATGGGAAATTTGCCGGCGCGGATTTTTCGCGGACCGATCAGTGCAAAGAAAGCGCGTGCGAAGACTGCGCGCGGCAAGAAGCAGGCAAAGGGAAACAAAGCGCGCGGGCGTCGATAGGCGCTTCGCGACTGTCTGAACAAGGAAAGGCGGTTTACAAACCGCCTTCTTTTTTTCGTTCGGCGGACTGGAGACCGCCGCTCCTTGATTGCTCGGCGACAGCAAAGAGCGCCCAGCATTCCACGAAACCGGGGGCAAAGTCAGCCGGCCGGGCTTTGAGCCACGCTGAAACGACATCCACAGGGAAAAATTCTCCGTGCTCGATTTCGGCTGGAGGCAGCTTGAAGGGACCTTCGTGCCGCGCCTGGTAAAGCCAGATGAATTCCTGGCCCGTCTGCGCGGTGGCGCCGAGCTTGGCAACCCGGCTCAACTCCGCGCTGATGCCGAGTTCTTCCTGAAGCTCCCGGTTCGCCGCCGCATCGTATTCCTCGCCCGCATCTACGTGACCGGCAGCGCTCGAGTCCCAGAGCCGCGGATGGCGATCTTTCCAACGGGACCGCTTCTGCAGAAAGAGCTCGCCACGACCGTTGAAAATGAAGATATGCACGGCGCGATGGCGCAAGTTATTCCCATGCACTTCGCCCCGCGGTGCGTCGCCCACGACCCGGTCCTGTTCGTCCACCACGGGAAAGCGCTCTGAAGCAACCGAAATCTCCGCCGGGCCGACTCCGGATGGCGCCAGATTGGAGACGGCGATCCACTGTTCGAGAGTGAGCTCCTCGGCGCGCGCACGAGGATCGAAGCCGATCGCGGCCGAAGCGGTCGCCCAGTCAGGCATCTCTTCCTTAAGCAGATTGCGCAATTGTTTGCGGCGCTGGGAAAATCCGCGGCGGACAATCCGGAAAAACGTCTCGGCGTCGTGGTGCGGCAATTCATCAGGCTCGCGCGGAGTGATGCGAACGAAGGCGGAATCAACGTCAGGCTTCGGGAGAAAAACGCTCGAGGGCACGGTGCGCAGATACTCCACGCGATAGCGAAGTTGAACGATCAGCGTGAGCGCTCCGTAATCGCTCGTCCCGGGAGAGGCTGAAATGCGCCGGGCCATTTCCTTTTGTAACATAAACAGCCACAAGCTTATGGGCGACGGGTGCCTCGTGAACTTCAACAGGAGCTGACTCGAAATGTAATACGGCAGATTGCCCAGCACCTTAACTCGCGGCTGCGCGAACAATCGCCGGACATCGTAATCGAGCGCGTCTTGGTGGAGGACTTCAAACCGCTCGCTCGTAAATCGGCGTCGCAAGAAATCCGCGAGTCTTTGGTCTTTCTCGATCGCCAAAAGGCGAGCGCCTGAGGCGAGAACAAATTCGGTCAGCGCGCCGAGTCCCGGTCCAATTTCGACAACGTAATCCTCCGGAGTCAGTGCAGCTTTTTCGACAATCCAGCGCGCCAGGTTCCGGTCGTGAAGGAAATTCTGACCGAGCGTCTTGACCGGCGAGACCCGGATTTCCCGAAGCGTGGCATCAATCTCCGAGAGCTTCATGCGCGCGTGCGCAGGAAACCGCGCGAAAGGGCAAATAGCACTCTTTTGTTCACAAAAAAATGTTAACAAAACGCACCTTGGCGCGGAATTTATTCACAAGTTATTCAACCGGGCTGACCAGCCTCAATTTCCTGGATCCTGGCCGGCTTCTCACGCGTACGTTTCTTGCGGCTCGACAGATAGGTCCGGCGCGCGTCCTTGATCGACAGGCCTTCCAAGAAGTAGACGATGGCGGCCCTCCCCATGGCGTAGGTTCCCGCGCCCGCGACCATCCCGCAGACGACGTTTCCCCAGCCCGGGAAAAACTTCAGGAGCGCGCGTGTTCCCTCACGCAACAGCATTCCAGCCCCGACATTCACGCCGAGCGCGCCCACGAATTCCGTCGCAGCCCGCAGACTTCTCTCGCGGCCGCTGATATACATGATGCCGGAGACCATCACGAGTTGGAGCGCGGTCAGGATTGGCAGATCGGCGAGGGGAATCGGTTGGGCGCCGATGGCGGCGCAAATGGCCGTGGTGGACTTGACGAGCGTTTGGGCGATCTCGCTTTGCGCCGCGCGATCCCCCGAGATGCGCGCCATTTCCACGCGAGCTTCATTCGGCATTTCCCGGGCGAGGAGCGACATGAACTGCTGCGCATTTCCCGACATCTCGAAGACCTGGAGAAAATGTCCGCCGATTCCCGGTTGTTCCTGGAGCGCGCTTTGCAGTCGTGCGCGCATCTTTCCCGGCACCTGCGAGCCGAGATCGCCATTGTGAACGGAGCGCGCCGGCTGGGCTTCGTCGGTCATGACGATCCCCACCACTCTCGCACTGGTGCGCGCGGCTGTGTTCGCCGCGATGAAGGAGGCGAGATTATCCATCTCACGCTTCGGCATCCCCGCGGAAGCACCGGCCTCAGCCAAATGAAGGAAAACGTCCGAGGGTTGATCTTGCAATTCCTCCTCGATAGTCGCGATTGTCCGCGCCTCCGCTCCTCGGGCGTCGAGCACATGGACAGTTCCGCGGCCTTGCAAGTCCATGGCATGCCAGCGAAACAATTCCATCAGGACACCGTGCGATTCGGCGGGCGGCGCCCAGGAAAACAGCGTCGCGGTAATTTCCTGAAGCGGCAGTTTATTCGAGCCGGTTACTACGAAACGCGGCGGGCGCTGTTGGAGAAATAATTCCTTCAGTGGAGTCAACTCGTGCAGGACCGGTTTCTGGATCGCTTCCGGAAGTTTGCCCAGAAAACCTTCGAGCCTCTCGATGATGTGAAGGAGAGAATTCCGGTTCATTCGGTTTGGGAGTCCGCTTTGCGCTTGGTTTCCATGAACACGCCAATTATACCCGTTCTCATGAGTTTAAATCTCGAAATTCTTTCGCGCGCGGCAAACGAAGCGCGCGGACTGTGCATGGATGCGGTGCAGGCGTCAAAGTCCGGTCATCTCGGGCTGCCGCTCGGTTGCGCGGAAATGGGCGCCGTCCTTTACGGGTATGCGTTAAAACATAATCCCGATCAGCCGCGCTGGATCGGCCGCGATTATTTTATCCTCTCGGCCGGACACGGCAGCATGTTTCTTTACGCGTGGCTGCACCTGAGCGGCTACGATTTGCCGATGGAAGAAATCAAACGCTTCCGGCAGCTCCACAGCAAAACCCCGGGACATCCGGAATTTTTTGAAACGCCGGGCGTCGAATGCACCACCGGCCCACTTGGTCAGGGAGTTGCAAACGCCGTCGGGGTTGCGGTCGCAGCGAAAATGGCCGCGGCGAAATTCAACACGCCCGAGCACATGATTTTCGATCAACACATCATCTGTCTCGCGGGCGACGGGTGCTTGCAGGAGGGTATTTCCCATGAAGCGAGTTCATTCGCCGGACACTTCGGCCTCGATAATCTCATCCTGATTTATGACAACAACGCCGTCACGCTCGATGCCATGGCAAACGTTTCTCAGAGCGACGATGCCGCGAAGCGCTTTCAGGCTTATGGCTTCGATGTTCAGAAGGTCGATGGCCAGGACATGCAGGCCTTTCTGCGGGCGCTGAAAAAAGCCAAAGCGCGCGACAACGGAAAGCCGCAGATGATCATCGCAAACACGTTGATCGGGAAAGGGATTCCGGAAGTCGCCGGGACAAATAAGGCGCACGGCGAGGCAGGCGTGAAATTTGTGGATGCGGCACGCAAAGCCCTCGGCCTGCCGGATGAGCATTACTTTGTCTCGCAGGAAACGCGCGAATATTTTGCCAAACACAAGAAGGCCCTGGTTCGTCAGTACAAACGCTGGGAGAAAATGTTCAAAGAGTGGCGCGAGAAAAACGCCGAACTCGCGCAGCAGTTGGATGAAGCGATCGAGAAAAAAGTTCCGGCCGATCTGACCGATAAGATCCCGGCGTTTCCGGCCGACGCGAAGATTGCGACGCGCAAAGCTGGCAGCGAAGTGTTGCAGCCGCTGGCAAAAGCGATGCCATTCCTGATTAGCGGCAGCGCCGATCTCCACGGCTCCACCCTGAATTACATCGAAGGCGCCGGCGATTTTACCCGCGACAACCACTCGGGGCGCAACATCCATTTCGGCATTCGCGAACACGGCATGTGCGGAATCATGAACGGGATTGCGTATCACGGGGTTTTCCGCGCCTCGGGCGCGACCTTTCTCGTCTTCGCCGATTACTGCCGTCCGTCGATCCGCCTCGCCGCGCTCTCCAGGCTGCCGAACATTTACATCTTCACCCATGACTCGATCGGCGTCGGCGAAGATGGGCCCACGCATGAGCCGGTCGAGACCGTCAGTGGGTTACGCGTGATTCCGCAACTCGATGTCATCCGGCCGGCTGATCCGGAGGAGACGGCGGGTGCGTTTATCGCGGCGACGCAACGGATCGATGGTCCGACGTTGCTCGCGCTGACACGGCAGGCTGTTCCGATGATGGTTGAAGTCGATGTAAAAACTCGGCGCGAAGGTGTCGCGCGCGGCGGTTACATTGCCCAACGCGAGAGCGGGACGCTCGAATTGATTCTGTTGTCGTGCGGGAGCGAACTCCAGCACGCGATGGCGGCTGCGAAGGAACTTGGCGATGGTACGCGGGTTGTCTCGATGCCGTGCTTCGAGCGTTTCGAACGTGAGTCAGCGGAATATCGCGAGGAAGTGTTGCCGAAATCCTGCCGGCGCCGGGTGGCGATCGAAGCGGGGGTGCCCCATCTTTGGTATCAGTATGTCGGTCTCGAAGGGAAAGTGGTCGCGCTGCACCGCTTTGGCATGAGCGGCCCGGGAGATCAGGTGATGAAGGAATTCGGAATGGATGCGGCGCACGTTATCGAAGCGGCGAAATCGCTGTAACTCTTCGGTAGCCGCGTCGCTGTGCGACGCGTGAGAGCGGCGTCCAATTCTTGCCAAGCGATCCCCACGTCGCCCACAGGGCGACGGCTACAGAAGAGCGTGAATTGGCGGGCTAATTCGGCTCGCTCACGTTCCGCGCCCGATCTTCAAAACGCGTGAACTCCTTCAAGAACGTGAGCGCGATTTCGCCGACAGGCCCGTTGCGCTGCTTCGCGATGATCAGCTCGGCTTCGCCGGCCTTCTCGGCGCGCGCGTCTTCATCCTCCTCGTAGATCTCCGGCCTAACGAGCAATCCAACGAGATCGGCGTCCTGCTCGATCGAGCCGGACTCGCGCAGATCGCTCAGGCGCGGTTTGCCGCCCGTGCGCGCTTCCGGCTGCCGGTTCAACTGCGCCAGCACCAGCACCGGGACCTTCAACTCCTTGGCCAGTCCCTTTAGACCCGCGGAGATCTCAGAGATTTCGAGCTGCCGATTGTCCTGCGCGCGCCGTGTCGTGGAACGAAGCAACTGCAAATAATCGACCACGATCAACTTGATATCCTTTTGCGCTTTCAACCGCCGCGCCTTGGCGCGCAGCTCGAGAATGCTCAGGCTCGCCGTGTCATCGATGAAGATTTGCGCTTCGGCCAGTTTCGACGCCGCCGCAGTCAGGCTGGGAAAATCGCGTTCGGCTAGAAAGCCATCGCGCACTTTTTGCAGATTCACCCGTGCGCGAGAACAAAGCAGCCGCTGCACGAGCTGCTGGCCGCTCATTTCCAAACTGAAAACCGCGACGGGCAGTTTTTCGTTGATCGCCACGTGCTCAGCGATGTTCATGGCCAGGGCCGTCTTTCCCATGCTGGGCCGCGCCGCGATCACGATCATCTCCGACTCGTGTAATCCGTTGGTCATTCGATCGAGCTCCGCGAAGCCGGTGGAAATGCCGGTGATCCCGCCGCGGCGTTCGTAGAGTTGCTCGATCGCCTCGATCGCCTCCATCACCTGGTCCTTCATCGTGAGGACCTGACCTTTGAAGCGATCCTCCCCCACGGAGAAAATTTTCTGCTCTACTTCATCGAGGAGATTGTGCACCTCGTCCTGTTCCTCGAACGATCGCCGGACGCTTTCCGTGCAGGCCGCGATGATCTGACGCAGGATGTATTTGTCGCGGACGATTTCGAGGTAATAGGTCACGTTCGCCGCCGTGGGCACGAAGGTGAAAAGACTCGTCACCGCCGAAGCGCCGCCGACCGTCTCGAGCAAGTTCCGATCACGCAGGACCTGGGTGAAGGTGATTAGATCGATCCCTTGACCTGCATTCCAGAGTTCGACCAGGACCACGTAGATCGTTTGGTGGGCGGGAACGTAAAAATATTCCTCGTTAATTTTCTCGACGCACTCTGCGATAATTTCGCGCGGCGAGATGAGCATGGAACCGAGAACGCCCTGCTCCGCTTCGATGCTGTGCGGCAGGGTTCTGTGAATATCCTGCGAGGAAGATGTTAATGACTGGCCGCCGTTGGGCCCGCCATTCTTTTCCGGCCAGCCTCGGCCGGGCGCATTGCCCGCTTTTCCACGAGACTGCTGACCTCCCCGAAGGGATGGTTCAGTAGCCATTTATTTTGTGTCGGTGCGTTTGCGGAACGGTCTGGATTTTTCCGTGACCTCACCAGTCGCCTCGGGCGCCGGTGCTTCTTCTTTCGCGGGTTTTACCTGGAAAACAAATTTCGCGGTGACGTCATGGTGCAACTTGATCGGCACTTCATGTTCGCCCGTGCTCTTGATCGGATGCTCGAGCACAATGCGATGACGATCGATCTCGTTGCCGAGCTCGTTCTTCAAACGCTTCACGAGATCCTGCGCCGTGATCGATCCGAACGCCTTGCCGGTTTCGCCGGTTTCGAGCGTGAAGACAACCTTGAGTTTCCCGATCCGGCGCGAGAGTTCTTCCGCCTCGTTCAATTCCCCGGCTTCGCGGGCAGCGCGTTTCGCCTTCAGATTATCGAGCTGCCGAAGCGAGCGTTTCGTCACTTCGTAGGCTTTGCCCTGCGGCAAGAGAAAATTGCGCGCGTAGCCGCGGCGCACCTTCACGACATCCGCCTCGGCGCCGAGGCCGGGGATGTTTTCGGTGAGAATAATTTCAGTCGAGGGCATCGTCTCTGGGTCGCGCGTCCGGAAAATTTGCGAACGCGGAGTCGTATAGAAGCAGCGAGCGGCGAGTCTGTCAACGCGCGACGAAAAATTAAACCATGCCGAGCTTCATCCGCCCGGCTTCGCTAATCATGTTCTGGTTCCACGGCGGATCCCAGACGAGCTGAACGTCCGCTTCATCCACGCCGTCAATCGTGAGGATCTTGCTTTGCGCATCGTGCGCGATCGCCGGACCCATGCCGCAGCCGGGCGCAGTCAATGTCATCTTCACGTCGACCTTCACGCCGCCCTCCGGTCGCTGGGTGAGCTGGCAATCATAAACCAAACCGAGATCGACGATGTTGACGGGGATTTCGGGATCGAAACATTGGCGCAACTGATCCCACACCGCTTTCTCATCGACTTCTCCCGACGTCGAACTGGCGGGTTTGGCGGCGCCATTGGTTGAAGCCGGCTTCTCCAGGCCGAGCGCATCCAAATCTTTCTCCGCCACGCGCGCCAGGCCCTGATAAGTGGCGATCGTGTAGCTGCCGCCGAGCGTTTGCGTAATGACGCCCGGAGTGCCGGCCGGGATCGTGGTCTTGTTTCCGCTCGGGATCTGGATCGCCTCCAGGTCGCGGCTCAAATTGAATTCGGTATTTTCGTGCATGGTGCAGCTTTTAATGTCGATCAGTTTCGCAGCTGGTCAAAAGTCGGTCCGAGCGCATTCTTCTGTAGTCGCTTCGCTGTGCGAAGCGCAGAGCGACGTTTGTCTATCAACGCGACGCCCCGCGCTGCCCACAGGGCAGCGGCTACAGAAGAACTTTACCGGTCGAGAACGATCTTAACTTTGGGTTGCGACTGACCGGCACTGAGCTGGCCGAACAGCGTTGGCGCCAATATCGGCTGATCCTGTTTCGTCTCGCCTGAAAGTGCCGAGCGCAACGCGCCTTCCACCAATTGCGCGCAATGGATCTTCACTGGCGGCAATGCTCCCAGCGGCGCCGCCAGTTCCTCGCCCGACATCGCTTGCGCTTCCGCGATCGTCTTGCCCCTGAGCATCTCGGTGGCAACGCTCGCCACCGCAATCGCGGTCTGGCATCCGAAGGTCTGGAACGTCGCGCGATCGATCACTTTGCGGCCCCCTTCCTCCTTGAATTTCACCCACATCCGCAACATGTCGCCGCAATCCGCACTGCCGACCGTGCCGATCGCGTCCGCGTCCTTCATCTCGCCAAGGTTCCGCGGATTTTTCACCGCCTCCTCGATTCTCGATTGCAGGTCATCGCTCATGTTTGTTCGACGTGATAACGCGGCAGTTTCGGATCCACTTCCGCGCTCCAGGCGTCGATGCCGCCGCGCAGGCTTTTCACGCTCTCGAATCCGTGCCCTTGAAAATAAGCCGCGGCGTCCATGCTGCGCGCGCCGGTGTGATCGTAGATCACGAACAATTCCGTTCGCGATCCGTTGCTCACAATTTCCTGCATGAGATCCTGGGTAAAAAGGTGCGAGCCGGGCAGCTTCACCGTGTCGTGTTCCTCGCGCGTGCGAACATCGAGCAGATAAACGGGTTCGCCATTTGCGAGCCGGTCCGCCAGTTCGCGCGGCTCGATTTGCATTGCCAGGTCTGCTTCGTGGCTGGCGATGATGTGATCGGTTACCTCATCGACATTCAGGTTCTCGTTCCGCGCGCAGACGCCAGCGAGCGTCTCATCGGGGCTGAAGCCGCAACTGCTGCAACCGCCGATGTGGTACTTGCGAAAAAGCGCACGCTGCGCGCCCGGAAACTGCGCAAGCAGCTCACGCATCGTGATGTTCGGATCGATGGCGGTGGACGTATCCATATTCGTAAGCAACCTAAGGTTCGGCAGTTAATGCGCAAGCGTCCTCGCCTTCTGTAGCGGCGGTCTATGACCGCCGAATGCCTCGCCGCAAATCGTTTCGGCGGTCATAGACCGCCGCTACAACACTACAGCTTCGCGGGTTCTCCCAACAGCTCGACGATCCGCTTCAACAATCGCCCGGCCCCTCCACCATCCAGGCTGCGATGATCGAAGCTCAATGTCACCTGCGCTTCCGTGCGCGGAACAAATTCGCCTTTGCCTTCATCCCACGCGGGAACTTTCTTCCCCATGCCGAGCCCCAGTAACAGCGTCTGGTCCGGCAAAGGAATCGGCGTGCCCCATTCCAAGCCGAAGCTGCCGAAATTCGAAACGGACGCGATTCCCCCCGAAGTCATATCGCCACTGAGCCGGCGCCGTCGCGCGAGATCGACCAACTCTGTATAGCGACTCGTTAGGTCAGCGAGTGAAGTCTGATCGGCGTTCCGAATCACGGGAACCATGATGCCGTCCTGCGCTTCCACCGCGACGCCGATGTCGATCGATTCGGAACGAATCACCCGTCCGCCGATCAGGCGCGCGGCCGCGTTCGGTTGCTCCGCGAGCGCGAGTGCGAGAGCGCGCAGCGTGTAGAGCGCCGGACCCGGCTTCGGATCACGCTTGGCGCGGTCTCGCAACACGGGATCGAGACAAACGGAAAGGCCAACCGTCGCGAGTGGCCGCGTCCAACTGCGCCGCATCGCATCAGCCACGCCGGTCCGGATCGCGCTCGGTTTCTCCTCCGGCTGTCCTTGAATTCCGCCGAGGAATTTCTCGAGGTCCTTAACGGTGACCCGACCTGCGTTGCCGCTGCCGGCGATCCCCGCCAGATCGGCCTGGGTCAATTGCAGCTCAGCCATGCGCGCACGAACTCGCGGCGAAAGATAACCCGCGCCCTTCGTGCCCGCGGGAACCGGCAGCACGCCGGCTTGGTCGACCTGGAAATGCGAACCGGCCGCAACCTGAGGCAGGCCGGCCTCGTCGATTTGAAAATGCGAACCGCTTCCATTCTGCGTCTTCACCGGTTCGGCTGATTCCTCTTCGCGACCCGGAACTTCCTTCGCCACGTCGCCTTTCGGCGGTTGCGGCGCGCGCTTCTGGAAACGTGCGGCATCGGCGTCGCTCGCCTCCACATAACCGAGCACCGTGCCGACGGCGTACGTCCCCTTCACCTCGGCATCGATCTTGGCGATCTCACCCGCGCACGGCGTCGTCACGCCCATGACAGCCTTGTCGGTCTCGACTTCGATGATCTCCTGGTCGGCGGAAACTTTGTCGCCCGCCTGGACCTTGATCGCGACGATGGTCGCTTCGGCCATCGATTCGCCGAGCTGCGGCATGGTGATTGGAATTTTCGGCATAATTATTCGGCGAGAACCTGGCGTACTTTCGCCGCGATTGTCTTGGCATTCGGCCGATGCTCGCTCCAAAGATTCGGGTGGTAAGGAATCGGAGTGTCCTTCGCATTGATGCGCGCGGGCGCGGCATCGAGCAGATGAAAGCCTTCCGTCGTAACGCGTGCGATTACCTCCGCCGTCACGCCGCCCCACGGGAATGCTTCGCCGACGCACAGCAAACGTCCGGTGCGCGCGACCGACGCGAGCACGGTATCGGTATCGAGCGGTTTCACGCTGCGCAGATCGACCACTTCGATTTCGATCCCGTCCGCGCTGAATAGTTGCGCGACCGCGAGGGCTTCATGGACCATCGCGCTATTGGTCACGATGCTGATGTCGCGTCCCGGCCTAACGATTCGCGCCTTGCCGATCGGCAATTTCTCCGTCGGAAGCGCATCGGCCTTGAGATGGTAATAAAGATACTTGTGCTCGCAGTAGATGACCGGGTCGTCGATCGCGACCGCGTCGATCAACATCGTGTAGGCGTCTTCGACCGTCGCGGGCGTGACCACGACCAGTCCGGGATAATGCGAGTAAATCCCTTCCATGCTCTGGCTGTGGAACGGGCCGCTGCCTTTGGTTCCGCCTGAAGGCAGGCGCACGGTGATCGGACAGGGGGTTTGGGTGCGCCAGTATTGCGTGCCGGCGTTGTTCAGAATCTGGTTGAGCGCGATGCTCGAGAAATCCGCGAACTGCATCTCGACGATCGGCCGCATGCCTTCCATCGCCGCGCCGATCGCGGTGCCGACCATCGCGTCTTCGCTGATCGGCGTATTCAAGACGCGCCCCGGAAATTGTTCCGCCAGGCCTTTCGTGGCTTTGAACGCGCCACCGAATTTTCCCGCGATGTCCTGCCCGTAGATGAAGACGCGGTCGTCATCGCGCAGGAGTTTCGTCTGCGCCTCGCGGATCGCTTCGAGGTAGGTGACGCTCATGAAAGGAAAATGACGAATGACGAATGACGAATGACGAATGAATGAAGAATGACGTAGCCCGAAGGACTACGCTCCGCGCTCTCATTTCGACATTCGGGTTTCGTCATTGTTTCGACATTCGTCATTCGGAATTCGTCATTCCGCGAGCGTCGGCTCGTCGGTCAGTTCGCGCGTCGACACGGCGCACCAATCTTCTTCGCTGCCGACGGGTGCGTCTTCCTGCTGGGCAATCGAGACGGCTTCGTCCACTTCGGTAGCGAGTTCGGCTCGCATTTGCTGTATGCCGTCGCGATCCATGAGTTCCCGTTCGAGGATGAACTGCTCGGTCCGCTGGAGCGCATCCTGGGCGAAAGGCTCGCGCCGAATGTCGTCGGTCACGTAGCTCGCATCATCATGTTCCCCGTGGCCGGCGAGGCGTAATGTCGAGGCGACGACAAGTTGCGGGGGACGGCCGGCTCGCGCGCGCTTCACGGCGCCGCCGATGACTTCGAGGCATTGCGCAAGGTCGGTGCCATCGACCGAGCTGCCTTCGTAACCGTAACCTTTTGCACGATCGACCAGATCCGCACAGGCGAACTGCCGGTCGTTAGGCGTGGAGTAGGCGTAATGATTATTTGTCGCAACGACGACCAGCGGCACATGCTCGACCGCGGCGATATTCATCCCTTCGTGGGTCGCGCCCGTCTGCATGCCGCCTTCGCCGATTGTCGTTAGCCCGACGAAACCCTTCTCGCCCTTCATCCGCTTCGCCATCAATTTGCCGACAACGACCGAGACCATCGCGCCGAGGTGGCTGATCATCGCGAGCTGCCCCATCTTCGGGCAACCGCGATGAATATTCCCGTCGCGCCCGCGCATCGGGCCGCTTCGCGAACCAAGATAAGTGCGCGCGACATCGATGAGCGGCTCGCCGAAGGCCGAGCGCCCGGCCTGATCGCGAATGAGCGGCGCGAAGACGTCGCCCTTTTGCAAAAAAAGCCCGCAGGCGACGCTGACCGCTTCCTGACCCTTGCCGAGGTAAACACCGCCGGTGATCAGACCGCCGCGATAAAGGCTCGCCAGCTTATCTTCGAAGATGCGCGTCTGAAGCATGATGCGGAACGCTTCGAGATATTTCTCGTGCGGCGCTTGTTTCGCAGCGCTGCGTTCCGCGGTTTGAAGCATCTACGATTTAGCCATTGAGGGGAAAGGGGCGCAAAGTGTTTTTTCCAGTAGCCGCGCTTCGCTTTGCTTCTGTAGCCGCTTCGCTTTGCTTCTGTAGCCGCTTCGCTATGCGAAGCGTGGTGATGGCGCCGCCGCCGAAGCCGCATCAGAGATATCGACCCATTCTCTCACGCTTCGCACAGCGAAGCGGCTACAGAAGAGACACGTTACCTTCTTGCCGCAACATCGCTGCGATGCTCCTCGGCTTCGCCGGAGATGGCGAACTGACCTTGGCGCGGCGTCTCATGCGCCTTCGAACCGTTGCCATTGCCATTCGACGCTGTCCGCCTCAGCTCCCCATCACTGCCGCGATCGGCTGCCAGCTTCATCCCGACGAGTTTGCTTACGCCACGTTCTTCCATCGTCACGCCGTAAAGGATATCCGCTTTGGCGATCGTCCGCTTGTTGTGGGTGATGATGATGAACTGGCTTTGCGAAACGAAACGATCCAGGACGCGGATGAAGCGGTTGATGTTGCTCTCATCGAGCGGCGCATCCATTTCATCGAGGATGCAGAACGGGCTTGGCCGCACCATGTAGATCGCAAAGAGCAACGCGACGGCCGTCATCGTGCGTTCGCCGCCGGAGAGCAGCGACACGCTCTGGAGCTGTTTACCCGGAGGCCGCGCGGTGATCTCGATGCCGCAATTGAGCGGATCGTTTTCATCCTGGAGCGACAGGTCAGCGCGTCCGCCGCCAAACATCTCCGCAAACATCTCGCCGAAGTTGATCCGCACTTGCGCGAAAGTTTCCGCGAAAAGCTTTTGCGTCGTGCTGTTGATCCGGGTGATGACGTCCAGTACCTCGCGACGGGCCGAGATCAGGTCGTTGTTCTGGGTTTCGAGAAACCGATAGCGCTCTTCCAGCTCGTCGTATTCGTGGACGGCATCGAGATTCACCGGGCCCATGTTGTCGAGCTGGCGGGTGAGGTCGGCGATGAGCTGCTCGAGATTTTCATCTTGGTGAATCGGCCGCTCCGCGGGCGATGGTGGAGCTGCCGCAGCTTCGCCGGCATCATCACCATCAAGCGGCGGAGCGCTCGATCCACCGGCGCGCCGCTTGGTGACAACGCTCAAAGTTTTTTGGAACGCAAACGCGTCGACAGCAAAGGCGCGTAAATCGACCTGATACCGCCGAGTCACGTGCTCGACCAAATTCTCGATGCGCAACTGGAGCTGCGTCTGGCGAACTTCCTGTTTGCCGCGCAGATCGCGCAGATCGTTCAGCGAATTGCGCAAACCGCGCAGTTGAGCTTCCTGTTGGTTCAGCGTCGCCGAACGGTTGCCTCGCTCTTCCGTCAGCGTCGCCACGCGCGTTTCCGCCGTTTCCAGTTGGGAGGCCTGTTCCGAAATCTTCGCTTCGGCTTCCTGCGATTCCTGGGCTTGCTGGGCGAGCCGTTTTTGATAAGTGGCGATATCATTTCGCCGCGCCGCCACCAAATCGGCCAGTTCGGCTTCGCGCGCCGCCATCGGCTCGCGATGATGCACCAAACTTTCGTGGCGCTGCCGTTCGGTCGCCACCGCGAGCCGCAGCTCGCTCAATTTCTCCGTCGCGTCATCCTCTTCGGCTCGGGCACTTTCCCGCGCCTGTTCCGAGGAAATCTTGCGGCCTTGTTCATCTTCGAAAATTTTCCGGCTCGAATCCAGTTCGCCGTTCAACTGATCGATCCGCTCATCTGCGCTTTGCACTTGTTGCTCGAGAGTGGTTTTCTCGCTCTGAAGATTGGAAAGCTTTTGCTCCACGTCCGCCGCGGCCCGTTCCGCCGCCAGAATCTCAATTCCGCCCTGGGATTGATTCTGATGCGCGTTCTCGTGCGCGACCCGCGCCTCTTCCCCCGCGGCGATCGCAGATTCCAACTCCTCGTTCGCCTTATCGCGCGCTCTCGCGGAACTGCTCCGCTCGGCTTCGAGCGAGTCACACTCGCGGGCCAAATTCGTCAGGACAGCCTTTCGTCCAAGAAGCGAATCGCTCGCGGCCTTGGCGCTTCCTCCGAAAATGATTCCCGAACTGGAAATGAACTCGCCGTTGAGCGTCGCGAATTGCAGGCCCGGCCCGCGTTTCTTCAGCGATACCGCGACGGCCAGGTCGGAGACAAGCGCAACATCTCGCAGAAGATGACTGACGAGCGGCTTCATATTTTCCGGCACGTCGACTTTCTCGGTCGCCCATGCCAATGCTCCTTCGGGCAGAGTTGGTGGAGAGGTGTCCGCGAGATTTGCGGTTAACTCCGGAATCGCCAGGGCGGCCTGTCCCAATTCCTTTTCAGTCAGGCTGCGGAAAATTTCGGCGGCGAGATCGGTATTGTGAAGCACAACCGCGTGCATGCTTCGGCCAAACGCCGCTTCCAACGCCGGAATGAATTCCGCATCGACATTCAAACTGGCGACAAGAGCGCCCGCGATCGCCGGCCGGATTCGTTCGGGATCATCCAATCCTTTCAACACCGCCTGCGATCCCTTTTCCAAACCCTCGCCTTCTTCCGTCATTTGGCGCAGGACCTCGAGACGCGCTTGTTTTTCAGCCATCAATCGATCGACCCGCGCGATTTCTTTTTCAGCTTTCGCGACGGCTGCGTGGCTGTGTTGCGAATGCTCTTCCGACTGTCGCAAACTTTCCTTCAGTTGTTCGGCGGTTTGCCGTTGCGTTTCCATGGCCGCACGCGCAGCCGCGAGATTCGCGCGCGCCTTTTCGACTCGAAGCGTCTCCTCATTGATCAGACGCGCCAACTCCGAGATCCGCTCCGAGGTCGCGTCGCGCCGCGCGGTCATGCCGCTCAATTCATTCTCAAACGTCGCAATCCGGTTTTCGAGTTTTGAAAGCGAGATCTGCAAGGTCTGGAGCTCGTCCTCGCTTTGCATGCGTTCACTCCGCGCCATTCGCACTGTTTCCGTGAGCTGCTCGACTTCGCCTTCTTTCGTCTCGAGGAGCTGGTTCGTCCGGGCGATGAGAGCGTCGGCTTCCTGAAGTTCCGATGCCTGCTCGCTGCGTTTCGCTTCGGCGCCGGCGATGTCGTTCTCGTAACGCTCGATCAATTCGCCGAGCTCCTGTGCGCGCTGCCGGTTGAACTCGATCCGATTGCGCAAGCCCGCCATCTCACTTTGCAGACGCTGGACCTCCGCGCGCGCATCGCCAATCTCGGTATCGATATCATCCAGGCTCCGGCGTTTTGCGGCGAGCTCGTCCTCGCTCGTTTCGATCTTTGCGTGCGCGCTTTGTTCGGCCGCCTGAAGTTCCGCCACCTGCGCTTGGCCGCGCGCGGCTTCGGTTTCGAGTTCGTCGAGCTGTCGCCGCGAATGATGGGTGTCGAGCACCTGCAAATCCGCGAGCAACGTTTGATAGCGGCGCGCTTTGCCCGCCTGCCGCTGGAGCGAACCGATCTGGCGCTTCACTTCTTTAATGATGTCGCCAATCCGAAGCAGGTTCGCTTCGGTTGCTTCCAATTTGCGGAGCGCTTCCTTCTTTTGCGTTTTGTATTTGGTGATGCCGGCCGCTTCTTCGAAAACAGTCCGGCGATCCTCCGGGCGCGAGCTCAGGATCAAATCGATCTTGCCCTGCTCCATGATGGAGTAGGCACTGCGGCCGACGCCGGTATCCGCAAAAAGACTTTGGATGTCGCGCAGACGGCAGACCGTCTTGTTCAGCAAATACTCCGAGTTCCCGTCGCGATAAACCCGCCGCGTTACGCGCACATCGTGCCAGTCCACGCCGAGTTCGCTTCCGCAATTTGTAAACGTGAGCGAGACCTCGCCGAAACCCACCGGCTTGCGCGTTTCGGTTCCATTAAAAATAACGTCTGCCATTTCGCCGCCGCGCAATGCCTTGGCCGATTGCTCGCCGAGCACCCAGCGAACGGCATCGAGTACGTTGGATTTTCCGCAGCCGTTCGGTCCGACGATGGCGGTGACGCCTTCGTGGAACTCGAAAACGGTCTTGTCCGCGAACGATTTGAAGCCGAGCAGTTCGAGCGAATGTAGATGCATGTAGGAAGCGGGGCTTGCCCTGCCTAATAAGGGCGGCTCCCGAGCCTAGAGCAAGCAAATAATACTAGATAGCGACAGGGAGAAGTCGCCGACCACAAGATATGGCGGAATCAGCCGCGGCGCCCCGTTTGCCTCCGGACTGCCCACTGCACCAGATAGAGAATCGTGCCCACTGCAAACACAGCGCCGTTCACCAGGAATTCCCGGGCGGTGGCGTGCCATAGAATCCAAATGATGGCGAGGATCGCGAGGATCGGAACAATCGACGCGCCGCGGAAGTTGAAGGGCTCGCTCTCCGTCCGCACATTTCGCCGCATCAATTCCCACGCGGCGGCGCAACAAATCAGGTAGAGGAACAATGCCGCCACGTTCGCCATGATCGCGAGCGAAGCGAACGTGGACGTCAGCGAAAGGAGAAACGCAACTCCGCTGTAAACCAGAATCGCGACATCGGGCGACCGCCACCGCGGATGCACGTGAGCAATCCATCGCGGCAAAATTCCGTCGCGACCGAAAGCGAAAAGAATCCGCGGCGAGCTGAGGATGTCGCTGGCGATGAAACCGAATCCCGAAATGGTTGCGCCCGCCAGTAACAACAACCGCCCGAAATTTCCCAGGAATGTGGAAGCGGCGGCGGCAAGCGGAGCGGCCGTGTTGTCCGCGAGTCGCGGTCCCAACGTTCCCTGCGCGACCAGTTGGATTAAAATGTAAAGTGCAGTGGTGATGGTCAGCGCCACATAGATCGCGCGGGGTACGGTTCGCGCCGGATTCTTTACCTCGCCGCTTGGAATGAGCGCGACTTCGATGCCGAAAAAGGCAAACAGCAAAAGCAGAACGGAATCGCCCAGAGCTTTGGCGCCGGGCCAGCCGGGCCAGGCCAATGCTGCGGGTTTGATGAAGAAAACGCCCACTGCTACGAAGACCAAGAGCGGAATCAGCTTCGCCACGGTCACGACGCCGACGGCCCCGGCGCCCGCGCGCACGCCGCGGATATTGATCGCGGCCAGCACGGCATAGACGACAAACATCAACGCCATCCGCGCGACAGTTCCGTCGAGCCAAGGCGCCAGAGCGACCACCGTCCCGACAAAAAAATTCACGACGGCCGCCACGCTCAGGAGCGCCGTGGTGCAGAAAAACAAACCGGTGATGAAGCCGACGTAGCGCCCGAACGCGACCTCGGCGTATGCATAAAGTCCGCCCGTGAGCGACACGCGGCTGCCGGCGAGAGCGAAGCAGGTCACGAACAAAGTCATCGCGATCCCGCATGCGATGAATGCGATTGGCGCCGCCGCGCCCAGGCCTTGTGCGATGAGCGCCGTCAGGGCGAAGATGCTCGCGCCGATCGTGGTGTTGATGATGTTCGCGGTCAGGCCGGGAATGCCGATCGCGCGGACGAGTTGTGCGTCGGCGTTGCGCGGCGGTTCCCAGGACATGCCGAGACACTGGCGGCTGCGCGTGCGCGGGACAATCGCAAAACGTAGCGGTAGCCAAACGCGATGAAGTCGGTTTAGTCTGGCCACCATGCGCGCCAGCCATCTCGAAGATTACTATTCTTTTCTCCGTTTCCCGAGCGTTTCGACCGACGCGGCGTATGCCGGAAAAGTGACCGAATGCGCGCAATGGCTGGTAAAAAAATTGCAAGCCATCGGCCTCGAGACCCAACTGGTTCCGACCGCCGGCCATCCGGTTGTCTGGGCCAAGAACAAACATCAGCCGGGCCGCCGCACCGTGATGATTTACGGACATTACGATGTCCAGCCGCCCGACCCATTGGAGCTGTGGGATTCGCCGCCCTTCGAACCGGTCTTGAAAAACGGTTACGTTTTTGCGCGCGGAGCCACCGACAACAAAGGCCAGATTCTCTCCCACATTTTCGGCGTGCAGGAAGCGATCGAGCAGAACGGCGATCTTCCCGTCAATCTCCATTTCGTCATTGAAGGCGAGGAAGAAATCGGCAGCGGCAATCTCCCGAAGTTTCTCTCGGAGAATAAGGAGGCATTGCGTTCCGACGTGGCGGTCGTCTCCGATACCGGGATGGTTGCGCGCGGAGTGCCGACGTTGAGTTACGGTTTGCGTGGCGTCACGGCGCTCGAAGTCAAAATTACCAGTGCGAAAATGGATTTGCACTCGGGCGTTTTCGGCGGCGCGGTCGCCAATCCGGTCACAGCGCTCGCGCGTTTGCTCGCGACGCTGCATGACGAAAACGCGCACGTCGCGATTGAAGGATTCTATGACAAGGTAAAGCCGCTGGAAGATTGGGAACGCAAAGCCTGGCAGGAATTGCCGCTCGATGGAGACAAAGCGATCCTGGATGAAACCGGCGTGCCCGCTCTTTTTGGTGAGAAAGGTTACAGCACGCTCGAGCGAATCTGGGGCCGGCCTACGGCGGAGATCAACGGCATCGGCGGCGGTTACCAAGGAATGGGAACGAAGACGGTCATTGCGAGTCACGCGATGGCGAAGCTGACTTTCCGGCTCGTGCCAAACCAGGAAGGCGATGAGGTTCTGGCGCTGGCGGAGCGGCATCTGGAGAAGCATTTGCCGCCCGGTGTGACATTGGAAATCACGCGCGGCCACAGCGGCCCGTGGTATTTGACCGATCCGCATTCTGCGGTGGGAGAAGCGGCGCAACGCGCGTTGCGCCAGGCGTTCGGCAAAGATCCAGCGCTCATTCGCGAAGGCGGCAGCATCCCGATCGTTTCGCAGTTCCGGACCATTCTGGGAGTGGAGACATTGCTCATGGGACTGGCGCTGGCGGATTGCCGCGCGCATTCGCCCAACGAAAATTTCTCGCTCGAAAACATGGATGCCGGCATTCGCCTGAACAAAGCCGTCCTGGCCGAGCTTGCGAAGAAGTAGCCGGAGAGGCGCAATCATTCGTTGTCATCCCGAGCCGCGCAGACGGCGAGGGACTTCACATTTGCAAATGTCGATCAGCTTGCGCCTGAACCACGCCATTGCCTTCAGAGGCGTGGTCTTTTCGCAAGGCGGCAGATAAGCGATTGTGAGGTCCCTCGCCGTCTGCGCGGCTCGGGATGACAGCATCTTAGTTTGTTCTTCATCAAACGGGGCTGTGCTACTTTCTCGCTCCATGCGACGCACCCTCAAAGCTACTCTTGCTATTTGTGTCGTCGCGATGATTGCGAGCGTGGCGGCAACCGCCCCCGCTGAAGAGTCGTTCGGCAACAAGCTCAAGAAAATCTTTGCGCCAACGCCCACTCCGACACCACGCAAACATCCAAAGAAGAAAGCAACAGCGGAGCAGTCGCCTTCGCCGAAGCCGACGGCTTCTCCTGAAAAATCACCGTCTCCCAGAAAAAAGCCGGCGGCGAGTCCCACTCCTGCGGAGAAGACAGAACCCAGTTCATCGCCCTCGACGAAAAAGAAGAAAGTTTCTCCGACTCCATCTCCGGTATCCTCTCCGAGCGCTTCTCCCAGGAAAAAGAGGCGCAAATCTTCCGCGACGCCGACGCCCTCTCCGACCGAATCACCGGGAACTTCTCCGTCTCCCAGCGCGACACCCGAGGCGAGTGGAACTCCCAAGCCAACACCGTCCGCCTCTCCGTCGCCAAAAAAGAAAGGCGCGCCCGCTACGATCCCGGCGAGCGAAATCACCGGCTACGAAAATTATCCGGAGCACATCAGGAACGTCACGGACATGGCGCTCCAGCTGACCACGCGCAATCTCGAGTACAAATACGGCTCAGCCGATCCCAACAGCGGCGGGATGGATTGCTCCGGCTTTGTTTTCTACGTGCTGACGCAGAACGGCATTCGTGACGTGCCACGCGATTCGAGCCAGCAATATGTCTGGCTGCGCAAGGCGGGAACATTCAAGGCGGTCAACAGCCACCACGAGGACACGTTCGAACTCGATGAGCTCGTTCCCGGCGACCTTTTATTTTGGACCGGGACCTACAACACCGGCGAGCGCGATCCGCCGATCACCCACGCGATGATTTATCTCGGCCGCAAGAAAGGGTCGAATGGACGCATCATGGTAGGCGCCAGCGATGGACGGACCTACGAAGGCGAATCGCGTTACGGCGTGAGCGTTTTCGATTTCAAAATTCCCAAGCCGGCGAAAGCGGAGGAAGGCAGATCAAGTCCGAACTTTATCGGTTACGGACATATTCCAGGGCTGTAGCGCTCGTCTTAACAAGGAGCGGCGGTTTGAAACCGCCGTCTTGATGGGTGGGCGGTTTCAAACCGCCCCTCCTTGGCTTTCAACATTACTGCTCGTTAGGCGTGGGCGAGGTCACTGGTGTCGCCGTTGGCGTTGCCTGCGGCGCGGAATTGTAACTAAAATCGCGATGATGTTTGTACCACGCACCAGCGACGAGCAGCAGGACGATGAGAACCACCAGCCGCTGCTCCGCCGGCGTGAGAACAAAGATGGCGAATAGCCGCTTCACTTGCCGGCGTAGGGAATCGGATCTTCCAATCCAGCGCTGCGGAATCCCTCGAGCCTGATCCGGCAGGAATCGCACGCGCCGCAAGCGAGTCCATCGCTGGTCGGATCGTAGCAACTATGGGTCAATGAAAAATCAACGCCAAGTTCCGCGCCCTTCCGGATGATGTCTGCTTTCGACATCGAGATCAACGGCGCGTGAATCCGGAACTGGCTTCCTTCGACTCCAGCTTTTGTCGCGAGCGCGGCAAGCTGCTCGAACGCCGCGATGAACGCCGGGCGGCAATCCGGATACCCGCTGTAATCGACGGCATTGACGCCAATGAAGATGTTCGCGGCGCCGAGCACTTCGCACCACGCCAGCGCGTAGGAAAGAAAGATGGTGTTCCGAGCCGGAACGTACGTGATCGGAATGCCGGTTGTGCCCGTCTGATTTTTCGGCACCGCGATTTCATCGGTCAACGCTGATCCGCCGAAGATGCGCAGATCGATCTCGGCGATCCGATGTTCGCGCACACCAAGAGATTCGGCTACGCGCCTTGCTGCCGTCACTTCGATGTCATGGCGCTGTCCGTAATCGAAGGAAAGCGCATAAGGTTCGAAACCTTCACGGATGCAGATCGTGAGCGTCGTCGCGGAATCGAGGCCGCCGCTCAGCAGCACGACGGCCGGTTTCATTGGCTATTTATTCGGAAACTCGGCACGCACCGTGAGCGCGATCCCGCCACGCGCTGAGAATTCGGCGGTCACGCTTGCGTAGCGCGGATCACAGGCGCGCACAAAGTCATCGAGAATCCGATTTGTGACAGCCTCGTTGAACGCGCGCTCATTTCGATAAGAAGCCAGATAAAACTTGAGCGATTTGCTCTCGACGCAAAGTTTCGCAGGAACGTACTCGATCGTGATTTGCGCGAAATCCACCTGGCCGGTGACCGGGCAGAGCGAGGTGAAATCCGCAGTCTCGAAACGAATCCGGTAATTCCTTTTCGCAAGATTTGGGAATGTCTCGAGTCGCGCGTCTGCGGGTGAAGCAGGCAGACCTGCCTCGCTTTTTCCCAACAAAGTTAGACCAGTCTCTCGTTTCGCCACGGCCCGAAGTTATTCGTCAATCCGAGCGCAGTCGAGGAATCCGTTGGTTGAGGCTAGATTTCACGGATCTCTTCTGTAGCCACTTCGCTGTGCGAAGCGTTGGGAGCGAATGCCGCTGCTCTCACGCCGCCCCCAGGGCGGCGGCTACAGGGAGCGCTTGGGAACCTAATCGGGATGGCGCAACATCGGATCGGCCAGCGCCTTCTCACGGTCGCCGGGCTTGTTGTAATTCCAGTAAGCGACTTTCAGACTGCGTTTCATTTTCAGGCGGCTGCCGTCCGCGGCGCTCCATTCCCGAAGAAGATACGGGAAGTCTCGATCGAGGATGAAATGATCAGCCCCGCCGGCGTGCTCGACCGCGACAGTCGATTGTTCGCTCGGTCGATTTGAAGGAAATCTTTGCCGGCTTGAAAACGATCGTGTCTTTTTTCGAGTTAATAATCGACCCGGCCAACTGCACTTCGAATTCGCCGGTTGGTTTGGAGAAATCGATCGTGCGCACCAGCCAGGGTAACTCGTCACAGAAAAAACCGTTCGCGGGCACGGTGACGTTCTCTTTTCCTTCCGCCATTCCGTCCCAGTAAGTGTGGTACTCATAGCTCAGCTGATCGCCATTGCGGCGCGCTTCCTTGTAGGTGTTCCCGCAACTATCGTTGCTCGTGAGGGAAAACTTCAGGAGTTGGGCGTTATCGACCCGCCAGAAGTTCGAGTGCATTTGCTGGTAAACATAAAGGCCGGTCGGCACATGAAGGATCTGGTTGAGCTTCAGGACCGCGATCGTGTCCGGCCGCGGCGAGCCTTCCGGCTTGACGAATTGTTTCGGATCGAACGGTTCGCGCACGAGGATGTGCAGCACTTCGCACGGGCGCGGGACACCGTAACGCGCAATCTGCGCGTCGTAGATGTTGAACTCCGCTTTGCCGTCTGCCCAGTAACTATTGTTTTGCAACAACACTGGCGTGAACTGCGCCGAGGCCCTGCTCAGAGAGATAGCGCCCAGTAGTGCGAGCAAACATGATTTCCTCATGCCCTGATGTTCCGATGTAGAGGCGCTTGTGCCAAGCGCCTGTAATTGGATATTACGGCTGTGGAGAGCGAATCGATTTCGGGCATCAGCAATCCGGCGGTGATCGACCTGTTCGCCCACGATCCGAAAACCGACGAGGTCCTCCTCGTGATGCGCGAGTCGCGCTCGTGGGATGGCTCGGACGCACGGCTGCATGAGCTCCAGGAAAAATTTAACGCCTACGTTTCGTTTCTGCTCGACGGCGAGATGGCGTCCGCGCATCCCGAGCTAGCGGGCAAACCATCGCGGATCGAACTTCGTTGCGACTACATGCCGGACGAACGCGCACTCGGCTTGCTAAACTTGATCCACGACCACATCGCGCTCCAGGAAATCAAGATGGAAGTGATCGTGGCGGAGCAGGGATGCGGCAGTGGTTGCGCGTGTCACGAGGGCTGACGCAACAATCAGTCATCCCGAGTCGCGCAGACGACGAGGGACCTCACAACTAAAACAGCGATCAGCTTGCGCCAAAGACGCGCCGTTCATCGATGCGACGTTGTGGGGCGCAAGCTAATCGGCACTCCGATTGTGAGGTCCCTCGCCGTCTGCGCGGCTCGGGATGACATGCCGCTCAGTACCTCAGAAACGAAACGACTGGCGTGGGCTCCAGCTTCTTGCGCCCGTGGAGAAACTCCAGCTCGATCAGGAACTGCGCTTCGACGAGAATTCCGCCGACTTTCTTGATGAGGGTCACCGCCGAGGCGGAGGTTCCGCCCGTCGCAAGAAGATCGTCGATCAGGACAATTCTCTGGCCCCGTTCGATCGCATCGATGTGCAGCTCCATTTCGGCCTCGCCGTATTCGAGCGAATACTTTGCGCTTTCCGTCTTGTAGGGAAGCCGGCCTTTTTTCCGGAGCGGAACGAAACCGACGCCGAGCTCGTAAGCGACCGCCGAGCCAAAAAGAAATCCGCGAGCATCGATTCCAACGATCTTGTCGATCTCCTTGCCGCGGCATTTTTCGAGAAAGAGGTCGATCGACGCTCGAAAAAGTTTTCCGCTGCTCAAGATCGGGGTGATGTCCTTGAAGATGATTCCCGGCTTGGGAAAATCGGGGACATCGCGCACCGCGGCGCGCAGTTTTTCAATCGTGTCGGAATTCATCGCCGGGACGCTAGCGGCTCGGCCAGAAAGGTCAACGGAAGGCGACTTCAGTGCCCTCGACCACGATCATATTCGTCCGCGCGGCGCGGTGCCGCATCTTGCGCGGCTCACGATATTCTTCGCAATGCAGCCATCCTTTGGCGCGCGCCATCGATTCGAACTCGAGGACCACGATGCGCTTCGGCTTCCAATCGCCCTCTAGAACTTCGGTCGCGCCCCCGCGGACGATGTACTTACCGCCGTGTTGGAGCACGGAAGCACCGGCAAGTTTTTTGTATTCCTCGTATCCGGCCGGATCGAGAATTTCGATTTCAACGATCACGTACGCAGCCACGAGTTACTCTGATTTCTCGTTTCCGTTCTCGAATTTCGCCGTCGCCGTCGGCAATTTTCTCCGCCGCCGCAGCCGCATCCAATTGTTCCAGGTCTTGCGCACACTGTCCCGCGGCGTGAGGTAATTCTGGTTGAGCTCGTTGCTTTTCACGAGCTGGGTCACGATGCCGTGGACGGAGAGATCGTCGGTGTTCACAATCGTGTAGGCGGTCCCGATGGCCTCCGCGTGGTGGGCGTCGCTCGACGCAGTCATTGGCAGGCCGCGCACCTGGGCATAACGAAAGGCGTAGCGATTGTAGCGGCGCAAAGTGGTAGCGGCGTTGAAAACTTCCAAGGCATCGATCGGCAACGTCTCCAGGACGGGAAAACGAATGCCGGCCCGGAAAAGATCGTAGGGGTGCGGTGGAATGGCGAGCCCGCCGCGTTCGTGAATGATCTCGCAGACTTCGCGCGCCGGTTTGCCTTTCAAGTAGGGCAGGGTAACGCCGATGCAGAGGAGGTGGCCATCTGCGGTCGTGACTTCGACGCCGGGAATAACCAGGAAATTATCGACCGGCAAGCCATCCTCGCGCATGAGTCCCTTCTCGAGAAGATAGGTGATGGCGTCACAGGTGTTGTGATCGGTGATGACAAAACCGTGCAGCCCTTTCTCTCGCGCCGCGGCGATATTATCCTCCGGGCTCGAAACGCCATCCCCGGAAAAGAAGGTATGGGTGTGGAGGTCGATATTGAACGCCATCGCGGGGAGGGTAGTTTGCGGGGCTCGAAATGGAAAGCGTCGGTTTCAAGGAATGGGCCCTGGTCTGCGAGGCATTAGGCCGCGGCGAACAGACTGTTCTGGTGCGCAAAGGCGGGATTGCCGAGGGACGCGATGGATTCGGCTTTCGCCATTCCGAGTTCTTTCTTTTCCCGACGTTCTTTCACGAACAGGTCGAGAAAGTGCGAGGTGCCAGCGTCGAAATTCCGGAAGCGCACGAGGGAGAGGTCGAGATCCGGTATTTCGCGAAGCTGGTGGCCCGCAGGGAGATTTCTTCCTGGTCCACGGCTGCGGCGCTCGAGCCATTTCATATTTTGCAGGAATCGGTCGTGCGCGAACGATTCGATTACAAACAGTCCGGCCTGCATGTAGCGCTGGTACGCGTATTTCGGCTGGCGCCGGTTTGGATATTGGCAGATAAACCGGCTTACGGCGGTTGCCGGTCGTGGGTGGAACTACCGGCATGTCCGGCCGAAACGCGTTTCGACCCGGTGCTGAGTGATGAGGAACACGCGAAACGCGCCGCAAAATTTCGCGAAGTCGGTTCGCTGTAGCCACGGCCCTGTGGGCCGTATCTGATGAGCCAGTTGAGAGACGGCCCACACGGCCGTGGCTACAATTATCCGATCGCTTCCACGAGGACTCCGGTCTCCGCCAAACCGCCGCTCTCGCCGCCGCGGTTGAATTGCATGTCGTAAAGCCGCCGGTAATAGACCGATTGCTCCAGCAACTCACGGTGGGTGCCCACATCTTTGATCACGCCTTCGTCCATGACCACAATCTGGTCGGCGGAAAGGATCGTCGAGAGCCGGTGCGCGATCGCGATCACCGTTCGACCGGCGGCAAGAGTCTCGAGCGCCAATTGGATCTGCTTCTCCGATTCGGAATCCAGGGCCGACGTCGCTTCGTCGAGAAGAAGGATCGGCGCGTTTTTGAGAAGCGCCCGGGCGATGGCAAGACGCTGTTGTTGTCCGCCCGAGAGGAGGCAACCCTTGTCGCCAATGGTCGTTTCGTATCCTTGCGGCTGCGCCATGATGAAATCGTGCGCGAATGCCGTCTGGGCCGCGGCGTAAACTTCTTCCGGCGTGGCGTCGAGCCGGCCGAACTGGATGTTCTTGAAGATCGTGTCGTGAAACAAAAACGTCTCCTGGGTGACGAGGCCGATCTGCTCGCGCAACGATTTTTGGGTCACGGAGCGAAGGTCCCGGCCATCCAGGCGCACCGAGCCGCTCGTCGGATCGTAGAGTCGCAGGATGAGGGATAAGATTGTGCTTTTCCCCGCGCCGCTGGCTCCGACCAGCGCATAACTTTTCCCCGAATCGATCCGCAGATTTAGATTCGAGACGGCATTCGTCACGCCACCTGCGTAACGGAAGGTCGCGTCATCGAACTCGATCAAGCCGTTGGAATGGGTCAGGACGATGGCGCCGGGGGAATCTTTCACGCTCTGCTCGGAATCGAGGATGGCAAACACCTCTACGGTGGCCTGGATCGATCGCTGCATGACGACGTGCATGCGGCTCAGCGTCTTGATCGGTTCATAGAGAAGCACGATGCCGGCATTGAGCGCGATGAAACGCGCCGCGCTCAGATTCGCCGCATAAATATAAACCAGGGCCAGAGCGATGCCGGCGGAGGCAATGAGCTCCACGATCGGTCCGACCGCTTCCATCGACATGACCATGCGCATCATGTTTTCGAATTGCAGTTTGTTGCTGTGGCGAAACTGGTCTTCCTGGTGCTGCTCGCGCGCGAACGACTTGATGACGCGGATGCCGGCAAAGGTTTCCTGCATCGTCACCACCATCTGCCCCATGTCTTCCTGCTCGAACTGCACGGCTTTGCGCGCCTTCTTGCCGTAAAAGAAAATTGGGAAGAGGCAGGCTGGAAAAAGTACGAGCGTCACGAGGGTGAATTTCCAATCCATGTAGAGCAACACGGCGACGCCGCTGATGATCGAGATCGGCTGCTTGAACAAATCACTGCTGACGGTGGAGACAGCCATCTGCATTCCACGCGTATCATTGGTGATGCGCGACATGAGAAAGCCCGAGCGCATCTTGTTAAAAAAATCCATCGAGTGCCGTACCATCTTGCTGAAGAGCTGGTCGCGAATGTCGGTCACCACCCGGTTGCTGACCCAGTTCATGTAAAAGGAATTGCCGTAAGCGCAGAGACTGCGCGCCGCCATGACGGCCGGAATCCAGAGGCAGGTCAGAAAGATGGCGTTGATCTTTGGCCCGGCGTTCAGCAGCGAAGGGTTATCCGCAAACTGCTGGGGCGTGGCAGGTCCGCCTCCATGAAAGACGGCTCCCATCACGTTCGCGAGGACAAGCGGCATGCAGCCGCTGATGAGTCCGAAGCCCAGGCCGCATGAGAGCCCGAGGATGAAGCGAAACTTGTACGGCTTCACATAGGCAAAGAGCCGCTTGTACGGGACCCAGCTCGTACGAAGAGTCTGCCAAAAGGAGGGCTTGGCTTCTACGGCTTGCGGTTCACTCATAAGGCTGGCGCCGCCGGAGCCGACAGCAGCGATTCCATAGCATCGATCACCGATTGCGTCGAGATTTGGTTCATCGGCGAGGGTCGTTGCTTGGGCCGGAATTCGGTCACGGGCCCGTCGAGATCACCCATCAAAACGATCGCAGATTCCGATCTGGGGTGCCAATGGAATGGATTTGTCGGGCCGAAAAGAACGACCTGTGGAGTGCCCCATGCCGCCCCAAAGTGCATCGGCGCGGAATCCACCGTCACGAGCATGCGCGCCTCGCGCACGAGGGCCGCGAGCGTGAGCAGATCGGTTTTTCCGGAAAGGTCGATTACCTCGTCGGATTTCGCCGCGGCTTTGATCGCGCTGATTTGCGCCTGCTCCGCTGGCGACCGGCCACCGCTCAAGACGCACGGCATTGCGCGCTCGAGACAATGATCGATCACCTCGGCCCAACGGTTTACCTCCCAGAATTTTTCCGCCCGGGCCGATCCGGGGTGAAGGAGCACGAACTCATCGGCCACGTGCGCGGCGGCGAGCAATTGCGCCGCCTTTTCCACGTTCGATTCCGGCAGATCGAGGCGAATGGCGCGGGAAGCGTCGTGGATCCCGAGCGGCTGAAGAAGTCCAAGATGGTAATCCACGGTATGGAGCGAGCTCACGGGAGATTCCACAAGTTCGTTGTAGCTGCGCACGCGAAATTTCGTCCGCAGGTTGGGATGATCTGAAGTGATCCGCTTGCGCGCGTGCGACAGGAACGTCAGAAACGACGAGCGGTCGTTGCGGGTGAAGTCGAGGCAGTAATCGAATCTGCTGAAGAAAAGCGCGAGCCAATCGAGCGCATCGCCTGGTTTTCCGCTTACGATCAAAACCTTGTCGATTCCGCCGATCGCCGGAAGCAACTCCGAGACGGCCGGCGAAACGACCAGCGAGAGATGAGCGCCGGGAAATTTTTCCCGAAGCGCAGCGATCGCCGGCGTAGTCAGGATCAAATCGCCGATTCGCTTGAGCTGGAGGAGGAGGATTTTCATTTTAACTCCTGCTCATGATCCTGCTCCTGATCTTAATCCGGCGGCCAACCGTTCAAGAAAGATCAGGATCAAGAGCAGGACGAAAAGCTAACGTCGCATTCGCATCGCAAGTTCGTACGCGCCCAGCAACCTCGTTCGGAAATGGTCCCAGGTGAAATTCTCCACCACCGTTTTCCGCGCTGCGCGACCCATTCGCTCGACGGTTTCCGGCTCCCGATAGAGCCGCAAAATCGCCGCCGCCAGCTCATCGACATTCCCCGGGGTGATAATGATTCCTTCGACATCATTGTTCACCACATCGCCTGCTTCCCTGGTGGTGATCTGCGGAAGGCCGCACGCCGCCGCTTCATAAACGACTTTCGCGCTGCCCTCACACTGTGAGGGAAAAATATACACCGTTCCCTGGGCCAAATAATTTTCCACGTCGCGCACAAAACCGGTCACCCTGATATTATCGCGCCAATATTTCTTCAGGTGCGGTTTCGCTTCCTCATGCACTGCGCCCACGAGCCAGAGCTCCGCATCCTTCAGATCGAGCCGATGCCACGCCTCAAGCAGATGGTGAATCCCTTTGCGCTCGATTAAGGCTCCGGAAAAAACCGCGCGAAAGATCGGTGGCCGGACGCCCGGCTTGAACCGCTCCACGTCCACGCCGCGCGGGAGATAGAATAATTTTTCTTCCGGAAAACCCTGGATGCGAAAGGTGTCGGCCGCTTTCTGGGAGAGAACGACGAGGAGCGTCGCGAGATCATATTCCTCCAGAAAACGTTCGCGGGTCTGCAGCAAATTCTCCTTCCAGGCGCGATAGCCGGAAGGTTGCGCGGAGGGCGGCGCGGCCGGCGTCCGATCTGCCGGCGCCTTTCCGCGGTCGCGATGCCAGGTGGGAATTTCCACGATCGATGGAATGCCGAGTTTTTTCGCGACCCGCAAAGATTGGAGGCAATCGCCCGACCAACTGTGGAATAGATCGTAGCGGCCCGTGGCCAGTTCTCGTGATGCGATCCAATCGAGATACTTCTTTTTCGCCCCGTAATAATACGGGCGATCGAGAAATGAAATCAGGCGCACCGGATGCCAGCGCAGCGAATAGATGAGCCGGGCCGGGATTTCGCTTTGGCGATTATCGTACGCGATCGCGCGTCCCAGAAATCCCCCGCGATGCGATGCGCGCAAGGTCTCGAAAGCGTCGGTGTCGAGCCCCGATCCACCGATCCGGGCGAAGATCGAGTAGAGTAGATGCTTCGGAAGGAGGCCGGCCGGGCGCGGCGCCGGACGCAAAAGCGGAGGGGCGTTTAAAGTTTCACCCACCATCGGCTAACAAGTATTGTGGCGATTGCAGCCAAGTAAAGTTCCCATTCCGTTATCCCGCAAATGCAACTTACCATAGGATTTGTCCGGCGCGGATTTTCTTCCGGCGGCGCGGAGACGTATTTGAAACGGTTGGCCGAGGGAGTGGCCGCTGCCGGCCATGACGTTCATCTTTACACCGCAGCGGAATGGCCGGTAGACGACTGGAACTTTGGACAGATCGTTCGGCTCCGATCGACCTCGCCGATAGCCTTTGCCGATGAGCTCGGAAAACTGACAGACAAGAAGGATTGCGATGTCTTGATGAGTCTGGAGCGCGTTTGGCGATGCGATGTTTATCGCGCAGGCGATGGCGTCCATCGCGCCTGGCTGGAACGGCGCGCGGATTTCGGAGGTCCGCTCGAAAAACTTAGCCGTTTGTTCAATCGCAAACATTCCGCCGCGCTCGCCCTTGAGAAATCGCTCTTCGCAAAAGGCGGCGCCAGACGCGTGATCGCGAATTCGCGGATGGTGAAGGAGGAAATCACGCGCTTCTACGGGTATCCGGCGGAGAAGATCGATGTCGTTCCTAACGGCGTTCCGCTTCAATCGATTCAACGCGATGAGCAGGATCGAGCGAAAACTCGCGAAGCTCATGGGCTGGGGAAGGACGATATCGCGATTCTGTTCGCCGGCTCCGGCTGGGAACGCAAAGGCTTGGGCTTCGCAATTGATGCGATCGAGCGCCAGGAAAAACGAATGAGGTTGCTGGTCGCCGGGCGCGGCGAAAGTCGCAGGTTCAGGTCGGAGCGGGTCAAGTTTCTTGGTGTCGTTCGCGAGATGCCGTCGCTTTACGCGGCCGCCGATATTTTTCTCCTGCCCACAATTTACGATCCATTTTCGAACGCCTGTCTCGAAGCACTCGCCGCCGGTCTTCCGGTGATCACTACCCGCGCCAACGGGTTTTCCGAGATCATTGAAACCGGCCGTCACGGCACCGTCATCGACGATCCGCGCAATATTGACGCGATCGATGCAGCGCTCCGGTTTTGGTCGGATCCGGCCCGTCGCACGCAAGCTCGTCTCGACAATCTGGCGCTTGCCGGCCGATTCGATATTTCCGCGAACGTCGCCCAGACGTTGCAGATCATCACCGAAGTCGCGCTCGCGCAAAATCGGAACACAGACTTGTAGTCTGTGCGGCCAGCGGAGTTGCACTCCGCTGCAAAGACCGCAAAAAACAGCGGATAAAATATCCGCTGGCCGCACAGGCTGAAAGCCCGTGTTCCTCAGATCGCGGCCAGCGCGGCGTCGACGTGAGGGAAGATGATGAAGACCTGATCGAGGCGCGCGATTTCGAAAATCGGCCGCACATTTTCCTGCAAGCCGGCCAGGATAAACTTCCCTCCGTAGGCTTCGACGTTTTGCATTCCTTCGATCAGCACCGCCAGCCCTGAACTGTCGATGTAATTGACATGGGAAAGATCCACCACGAGCCGCGGCGGTTTTTGCTCGATCATCGCGCCAAGCGCAGCGGCCACCCGCGGGGAAACGTGCAAATCGATTTCGCCTTCAAGCGGCAGAACGTTGGGAGCATCGGGCAAGGTCATACGGTTAAGGGTTCGGAAGATCTCCCTCTCCCGGCCGTCATTTATCGATCACCAGCCGAGAGTTTGTCTCACTTCGTCCACATTCGAGAGATCATCAAAGAGAAAGTCGGCGCGATGCTCCGCCAATTGCGCGCGCGACCACGGGCCGGTCGCGACCGCGATCGTCCGCGCGCCAATCGCCTTTCCGCAAGCGATGTCGTGGCCGGTATCGCCGATCACGTCCACCTGCGAACCGGAAAAATTTATCCCGGTTTTTTCGAGCGCGCGCCTGAGCGCGAAAGCGCCGAGCTCGTTTCGATTGTGATGATCATCAGCGAAAGCGCCGAACGCAAAAAAATGCCACAACTGATACTGCTCCAGTTTTAACTTCGCGCCGCGCTCGAGATTTCCGGTGAGAAGTCCGAGCGTCGTGTTAGGCGATTTCTTGGCGTGCTGGAGCAATTCCAGAACCCCGGGCAAAACGCGGCCCTTTCCGCGCGGCAGTTCGTCGGCGAGCAAATCAACATAAAGATCGAGAAGCGAATTCACGCTCTCGTCGGTCACAGGCGCGTCATACTTCGCCAGGATCTGGTGAGCGATGCCGATATCGGTCCGCCCGGCGATTTCGATCCCGTTCAACTCGCCGCCCTCGAATCGCTCCGCCGTCGCCCGCGCGATGGCGCTGTGCCCGGCCGCGCCCGTGCTGATGAGCGTGCCGTCGATATCCCAGAGAAGCAGGCGTTTTGCGGGCATGAATGAAGCGCACACGCTAGGCAGAATTGAGCGATCGCAAATTCGAAAGTTCTCCCTTTTGCTTGTCGAAGCGGCAGCGCCCGGCAAAGTTCCCGGATGCCAGGAGCCACTTCCGTCAAAGCCGCCTTGGAGAGTGCCGCGCCCATCGCGGGCATTCACGTTCAAGGCTGGGTCCGCACCCGGCGTGATTCGAAAGACTTTTCGTTCATCGAGCTGAACGACGGTTCCTGCCTGCGCAATCTCCAGATCATCGCGAAGAACACGCTGCCGAATTATGCGGAGGTGCAGCGTTTGAATACGGGCGCGTCGATCGCGGTGCGCGGCGCGCTGGTTGCGTCGCAGGGTAAAGGTCAAAGTTGGGAAGTGGTCGCGGATGAAATCGAAATCGTTGGCGCATCCGACGACAGCTATCCGCTTCAGAAGAAAGGGCACACCCCAGAGTTCCTGCGCGAGATCGCGCATTTGCGGCCGCGCTCTAACTTATTCGGCGCCGTGTTCCGTGTCCGGAGCCGACTGGCTTTTGCGATCCACCAATTTTTCCAGGAGCGCGGCTTCGTTTACGTCCATACGCCCATCATTACCGGGAGCGATTGCGAAGGGGCGGGGGAATTATTTCGCGTCACCTCGATCGATCCGAAGAATCCGCCGAAACGAGCGGACGGCGCGATCGATTATGCGCAGGATTTTTTTGCGCGCTCGACTTTTCTCACCGTCAGCGGGCAACTGGAGGCGGAGGCATTCGCCTGCGCGCTCACGAAGGTTTACACCTTCGGCCCCACCTTTCGCGCGGAGAACTCGAACACTTCCCGGCACGCCAACGAATTCTGGATGATCGAACCGGAGATGGCCTTCACGGATTTGCAGGGGAACATGGATGTCGCCGAGGAGATCGTGAAATATCTGATCCGCGACATCAAAACGAATTGCGCGGAGGACCTCGGGTTGTTCTCCAAGTTTGTGGACAAGGAACTGATCACGCGGCTCGATTTCGTGATGGAGCGGCCGTTCCAGCGCATCACTTACACCGAGGCCGTCGAGCTGCTGGAGAAGAGCGGGGAGACATTCGAGTTTCCGGTCCAGTATGGCGCCAACCTGCAATCTGAGCATGAGCGGTGGCTGACGGAAAAACATTTCAAATGTCCGGTGACGGTTTTCGATTACCCGAAAGAGATCAAGCCGTTCTACATGCGGTTGAACGATGACGGCAAGACCGTGACCGCGATGGATGTGCTCGTTCCCGGCATCGGCGAGATCGTCGGCGGCAGTCAACGCGAAGAACGGCTCGACGTGCTCGAAGAAAACATGCGCCGGCACAAAATGGATCCAGCCGATTACAAATGGTACCTGGACCTGCGCCGTTACGGCACCGTGCCGCATTCCGGTTTCGGGCTCGGCTTCGAGCGGATGCTGATGTTCGTCACGGGCGTCTCGAATATCCGCGATGTAATTCCCTTCGCGCGCACTCCGGGCAGCGCGGAATTTTAGCGGCTCTTCTGTAGCCGCTTCGCTGTGCGAAGCGTGGAGAGACGGCGTCGCTTCTTGAAAATTCTTTGTGATCCTTTGTGACCTTTGTGCGAGATGTTTTTCATGACCACGATTTACCGCCGCGCGTTAATCCCAATTGTTGCCCTTGGTGCCGCTCTCGCGACCACCGTTACCGTCCGAGCTGCGGACGATCTCGCGCCGATCAAAGCGGAGATCACGAAGCGGCACGATGAAGCGCTCAAACGTCTCCAGGATTGGATCAAGCTGCCGTCGATCGCGGCGGAGAATCTTAACTCTGCGGAAGGCGCGGAATACATGGCGAAGCTGGCGAAGGACGCGGGTTTCCAACAGGCCACTGTGATTCAAACGGACGGGAAGCCAGGAGTGTTTGCGACGCTGGATGCGGGCGCGGCCAAAACGGTCGGGCTTTATTTCATGTATGATGTGAAGCAGTTCGATCCCAAGGAATGGACATCGCCGCCTCTGGATGCGGCGCTTGTGGATAAACCCAACTTAGGAAAGGCGATCGTCGGTCGCGGTGCGGTGAATCAAAAGGGACCGGAGGCGGCGTTTCTGGCGGCGCTCCATGCCATTCGCGGCGCGGGCAAGAAGATGCCGGTAAACCTCGTGATGGTGGCGGAGGGCGAGGAAGAAATTGGCTCGCCGCACATCGGACAAATCGTGCGCAAGCCGGAAGTACAGGCGGCGCTCGCGAAAACCGTGGGCGTTTTCATGCCGTCGACGATGCAGGACCTGGATGGCATCGTCACGGTGAGCCTCGGCGCGAAGGGAGTAGTCGAGTTGGAGCTGGTTTCGACTGGCGAGAAATGGGGGCGGGGACCGGGGAAGGACATTCATTCCTCGCTGAAAGCGATGGTCGACAGCCCAGCGTGGCATTTGGTCAAAGCCCTCAACACGCTCGTCTCGGAAGATGGGAACGAGATCGCGATCGATAATTATCCCAAGCCGCGGCCGATCAGCGACGAGGAAAAGAAAATGATTGCGGCTGCTTCGAAGATTCGCAGCGAAGCGCAGGCGAAGAAGCAGATGAGCGTGCAGCATTGGATCAACGATCTGCCGTGGGAGCAGGCGAATATTCGCCTGGAATCGCAGCCGACGGCGAACATCGAAGGGCTGGTGGGCGGTTACACCGGGCCGGGAGGGAAAACGGTGCTGCCGCATAAGGCGGTGGCGAAAATGGATTTCCGATTGGTGCCCGATATGAAAGCGGCGGACGTGGTGCCGGCCATCAAGGCGCATCTGGCCAAGCGCGGTTTCGGCGACATCGAAGTAAACATGAGCGGCGGGTACGACCCGACGCAGAGCGCGGCGAGCGCGCCCTTGATTCAAGCGCAGATCGCGGTGCTGAAACGCGCCGGGATCAACCCGGTCATGTGGCCGCGCAATGCCGGCTCGTATCCCGGTTTCGTCTTCACTGGCGAGCCGTTGAAATTAGCGTCGGGACATTTCGGTCTTGGTCACGGCAGCGGCGCGCATGCGCCGGATGAATATTACGTGATCGAATCCACGAACCCGAAGATCCAGGGTTACGACGGCGCCGCGATGTCGTTCGTGGAATATCTCTACGAGCTGGGCAAGTAGCGAGCTGATTTCTTCCTGTAGCGGCGGTCTATGACCGCCGAACCAGTTTATAGCAATAGTTGTCGGCGGTCATAGACCGCCGCTACAGAAGAATGCGCTAAGCCGCCTTACTTCTTCTTACCTTCGCCCGGCCGATAATCTTCCTCGGCGGCTTCGAACGCTTTCTCGAGGCCGACCATGTCTTCGCCGGGGCGCAGATTGTCGAACGCTTCGGATTCGCGCTTCAGTTCCTCTTCGGAATAATTCGCGGCCTTGATCGAGAGACCGATGCGGCGCTCGACTTTATCCACCTTGATGACGCGCGCTTCGACTTCCTGGCCGACCTTGAGCACGTCCTTCACCTTCGCGACGTGATCTTCGCTCAGCTGCGAAATGTGAACGAGTCCATCGATGTCGTCCTGCAATTGCACGAACGCACCGAAGCTGGCGAGCTTCGTGACTTTCCCGGTGACGAGATCGCCAATCTTGTACTTCGTGTCGATTTCCTTCCAGGGATCGTCGCTAAGCTGTTTGATGCCGAGGCTGATTCGCTGGTTCACCTTGTCGATGTCGATCACGACCGCTTCGACTTCGTCGTTCTTCTTAAAGACTTCGCTCGGGTGATTGATCTTCCGCGTCCAGCTCAAGTCCGAGACGTGGATCATGCCATCGATGCCGTCTTCGAGCTCCACGAACGCGCCATACGCGGTCATGTTCCGGATCGCGCCCTTCACGTGGCTGCCAATCGTGAATTTCTTCTCGATTTCATCCCACGGATTCGCTTCGAGCTGGCGGAGGCCTAACGAGATCTTCTGCTCTTCCTTGTTCACGCCGAGCACGACCGCTTCGACTTCCTGGCCCTGGGTCAGGACATCGGACGGGCGCATGATGCGCTTCGTCCAGGACAATTCGGAAACGTGTATGAGACCCTCGACGCCCTCTTCGAGTTCCACGAACGCGCCATAAGGCACGAGATTCGTGATCTTGCCTTTGACGTGCTGGCCGGCCGGGAAACGCTCTTCGATCTGGTCCCACGGATTTTTCTGGGTCTGCTTCAGGCCGAGCGAAACGCGCTCTTTCTCCTTGTTGATGTCGAGCACGATCACTTCGAGCGGCTGACCGACTTTGAGCAGCTCGCTCGGATGTCCGAGACGGCCCCAGGTCATGTCGGTGATATGGAGCAAGCCATCCATCCCATCGAGATCGATGAACGCGCCGAAATCGGTCAGGTTCTTGACGCTGCCCTGGACCATGTCGCCGACCTTCACGCCTTCGAGGAATTTCTGGCGCTTCTCGCTCCGCTCCTGCTCAATCAATTCGCGGCGGCTCAGGACGACGTTTTTCCGGTCGTCGTTGATCTTGACGATCTTGAAATCGTAAGTGTTGCCGACAAACTGCTGCAAATCCTTCGGCGGGATGATGTCGATCTGAGACGCCGGCAGGAACGCTTCTACGCCGATGTTCACCATGAGGCCGCCTTTGACGACGGATTTCACCTTGCCCTTGATCAATCCATCGCCCGCAAAGACTTGGGCGATCTTGTTCCAATTCTGCCGGTAAGCTGCCTTTTCTTTCGAGAGAACGACCATGCCTTCGTCGTTTTCGAGGCGCTCGAGGAGGACTTCCACTTCGTCGCCGACTTCCATCGACTCGATGTCCTCGAACTCGGCGGAGGGAATGACGCCCTCGGATTTGTAGCCGATATCAACCAGGACTTCTCGCGGGCGAATCTCGAGAACGCGTCCTTTGACGATGCTACCTTCTTTGAACTCGCGATATGACTGCGCGAGTAAATCCTGCATTTGCAACATGGCGGTAAGTTTTCTCCTTGCGGCGCGGAGCCGCTTTTCTGTCTTTAGCCCAGGCGATCATCGCCGGAGCTTCCCCGCAGAAAATGGGGACGGCATATTAGCCCGAGATTACCGTAGGTCAACCGGGAGGGAGGGCATGACGAAAAACGTGTCATCCCGAGTCCCGCAGTGGCGGGACGAGGGACCTCACAGTTGCAATACTGGTTTGCTTGCGCCTGTACGACGCGGATGGCGGTAAATGTTGAGTACCTCGCGGAAGCGATTCGGTGAGCCTGTGCGAGGTCCCTCGCCGTCTGCGGGGCTCGGGATGATAGGCCTTCCATACCTTGAGCCTCGCGCATTTGTCCGCATATTGGTGTGACCGCGAAGCCAGCCCTTCGTTTCGCCGCGACTTTCCCATGAAAAGAATCCTCATCTCAGTTGCTGTCGCGCTCTCGATCCTCTTGGCGACTGACATTTTCGCGGTCTCGCCGGCCGAACAGCAAGTCGTGGAAGCGATCAAGGCCCCGAGTCTGAGCGTCGTCCATCTTTGGGCGCCCTGGTGTTCGAACTGCCAGTCGGAATTGAAAAGCGGCGGTTGGCTGAAAGCCGTGAAGGCCAATCCAGACGTGAAATTCTATTTCATTTCTGTCTGGAATGGCGGCGAAGATGGCCGGGCGATGCTCGCGAAATATGAGCTCGCGAATCAACCCAATGTCACCATTCTCGCCGACCCCGGACCGCGCACCGGCGACGGCAAGATCAAGCGCTTCCTCGATCTCCCTTTTAGCTGGATACCAACGACGTGGATCTATAAAGGCGGCGATCTCCGCTACGCATTGAACTACGGCGAAGTCCGCTTCGATGTCCTTCAGCAATTCTTTGCCGACAGCAATTCGAAATGGTAGACGGAGGGCAGTAGCATGGTCCTCTCCAGTCTCTTTTCCATATGATCCAACTTTCCCACGCGCCAACGACCGCGCCTCACAAGCCACCCGCTATTCTCTCGTTGATTGGCGATACGCCGCTGGTCGAGATCACGCGCATCGATACAGGGCTCTGCCAGCTTTTCGTTAAACTCGAAAACCAGAACCCGACCGGTTCCATCAAAGATCGCGTCGCGCTGGCCATGATCGAGGCAGCGGAACGCGACGGAAAACTGGAGCCGGGCGGCACAATCATCGAAGCGACTGCGGGGAACACGGGGCTCGGCCTCGCGCTGATCGCCGGAGCGAAAGGTTATCGCATCATCCTTGTCATCCCTGACAAGATGTCGGCCGAAAAAGTCGCGCACGTTCGCGCCCTCGGCGCCGAAGTGCGCCTGACACGATCCGATGTCACACGCGGTCATCCGGAATATTATCAGGATGTCGCGGCGCGCCTCGCGACGGAAATTCCTGGTGCGTTTTACGTCAACCAATTCGGCAATCCGGCCAACCCGCTCGCGCACGAGCGCGGGACCGGGCCGGAAATCTGGGAACAAATGGGCCACCATCTCGACGCAGTCGTTTGCGGCGTTGGTTCCGGCGGGACCTTGACGGGTCTCTCTCATTTTTTCAGCAGGGTCCAGCCGAACCTGGAAATGGTCCTGGCCGATCCCGCCGGATCGATCCTGGTCGATTATGTAAAGACGGGAAACATCGGCACCGCCGGAAGCTGGGCGGTCGAAGGCATTGGTGAAGATTTTGTTCCCGACATCGCCGATCTCTCGCGCGTGACGGAGGCCTATACGATTGACGACACGGAGAGTTTCGCGACGGCGCGTGAACTGTTGCGGCAGGAAGGGATTCTGGGCGGCTCTTCGACCGGCACACTTCTAGCCGCGGCGCTTCGTTATTGCCGCGCCCAGACGCAGAAGAAGCGCGTCGTCACTTTTGTCGCCGATGATGGCAACAAATATCTCTCGAAGATGTACAACGATTTTTGGATGGCCGAGCAAGGATTCGCGCGGCGGCCCGCTCATGGCGACTTGAGCGATCTCATCAGCCACCGTTACGAAGCCGGCGAAGTCGTTACCGTCGGTCCCGACGATACCTTGCTTACCGCGGTGAAGCGCATGCGCTCCGCCGATGTTTCGCAGGTGCCCGTGGTGGATGGCACCGGAAGGCCGGTCGGCATTCTCGATGAATCCGATGTGCTCGTGAAAGTGCACCATGATCCCGAGCGTTTTAATCACGCCGTCCACACTGCGATGACGGATCGGCTGGAAACGCTGTCGCCCTCCGCGAAGATCAACGATCTACTCGAGGTGTTCGATCGCGGCCGCGTTGCCATCGTCATGGATGGAAACAAATTCCTCGGTCTCATCACGCGCAGCGATCTGCTTTCGTATCTCCGGCGCCAAATGCCCTCATGAAATCGCGCGACGCCGCTCTTTCTTCTGTAGCCGTCGCCCTATGGGCGACGCGGGTATTCAGCGAGGTGATTTTGGCTAGGCCGCTCTCACGCCGCCCACAGGGCGGCGGCTACAGAAAAACGCAATTCGCGGCAAAGAAAATTCGACCATGAAAAAACAGCACGACATCGCGACCCGCGTCATTCACGCCGGGCAATCACCCGACCCATCGACCGGCGCGATCATGATGCCGATTTATCAGACGTCGACTTACGTCCAGGAAAGTCCCGGAAAGCACAAAGGCTACGATTACTCGCGCTCGATCAATCCGACTCGCAGCGCCTACGAGCGTTGCATCGCGAATCTCGAAAGCGGCACACGCGGATGGGCGTTCGCCTCCGGACTCGCCGCCATGGCCACGGCGCTCGATGGACTCGACAGCGGTTCGCATATCCTCGTGAGCGATGATCTTTACGGCGGCACGTTTCGGCTTTTCGAAAAAGTGCGCCGCCGCTCCGCGAATCTCGATTTCACTTTCATCGACATGAGCGATCCCGCGACGGTCGAGAAAGAGATGCGGCCAAACACGCGCATGGTCTGGGTGGAGACGCCGAGCAATCCGCTCCTCAAATTGATCGACCTCGAGGCCGTCGCAAAAATCGCGCGCGCCCATAAGGCGATCAGCGTTTCTGACAATACTTTCGCCAGTCCGTGGATGCAGCGGCCGATCGAGTTCGGTTTCGACATGGTCATTCATTCCGCCACGAAATACCTGAATGGCCACTCGGATATGGTGGGCGGCGTCATCGTGGTGGGAGAAAATAAGGAGCTCGGCGATCAGATCGCGTTTTTGCAGAACGCGGTCGGCGCGATTGCGGGGCCGTTCGACAGCTTTCTGGCATTGCGCGGATTGAAGACGCTGGCGCTACGGATGGAACGGCATTGCGAGAACGCGATGGAGATCGCGCGTTTCCTCGAGAAGGAGCCGAAGGTGGAGAAGATTTATTATCCCGGATTGGAGCGCCACCCGCAGCACGCTCTCGCGAAAAAGCAGATGCGCGCTTTCGGCGGAATGGTCACGATCGTGTTAAAGACCGATCTCGCAGGGACTCGCCGGTTTCTGGAGAACACGCATCTCTTCTCGCTCGCGGAAAGCCTGGGCGGCGTCGAAAGCCTGATCAATCATCCCGCGATCATGACCCATGGATCGATCCCGCCGGAGATGCGCGCGTCGCTGGGGATCACGGATTCGCTGGTGAGATTGTCGGTTGGCGTGGAGAAAGTCGACGATCTCATCGAAGATCTGCGCACCGCGTTCGCCGCGATTTAGGTCGCGCTTCTTCAGCTGTCATCCCGAGGCAGGCGCAGCGCGCCGAGGGACCTCCCAGTTGCAATCCTGGTCACGCAAGTGTTCGCATCGCGTCGCCTTCCGGGAACGCGTGATGTATCGCGGTAGCGATTGAGCGCTTGTGGGGACCCTCGGCGCGCTGCGCCTGCCTCGGGATGACACATAGTTTGCTGCGTTGTTATTCTACGCGCCGCGGGCTAAACATTGCCGGACATGGGCAGCAGCTTCGGACAACTTTTTCGCATCACGACCTGGGGCGAATCGCACGGCGGCGGCGTGGGTGTCGTCATTGACGGTTGTCCGCCGCGAATTGAGTTGAGCGAAGAAGACATTCAGCGCGACCTCGATCGGCGGCGCCCGGGCCAAAGCGCCATCGTCACGCCGCGCGATGAAGCGGATCGCTGCCAGATTTTATCCGGCGTTTTCGAGGGCCGCACCCTCGGCACCCCTATCTCGATCATGGTGATGAATAAGGACGCGCGGCCCGAGGCCTACGCCGGCATGAAAGCCACCTATCGCCCCTCGCACGCCGATTTCACCTATGAAGCGAAGTACGGCATTCGAAACTGGCAGGGCGGCGGACGCGCCTCAGCCCGCGAAACGATCGGGCGCGTGGCGGCCGGCGCTGTGGCCAAAAAGGTTCTAAACAAAATCTCGCAGGGCAGCGTCGAGATCATCGCCTACGTCACCCAAATCCATGAAGTGTTCGCGCGCATCGATCGCAGCTCGGTCCGGATCGAGGACGTCGAACGTAACGCCGTTCGTTGTCCCGACGCCGCTGCCGCGGAGCTGATGACGGCGCTAATTCAATCCGCGCGCAACGAAGGCGACTCGCTCGGCGGTGTGATTGAGTGCGTCATTCGCGGTCTCGACGCCGGTCTGGGCGAACCGGTCTTTGACAAGTTGGAAGCCGATCTGGCCAAGGGAATGTTGAGCCTCCCGGCGTCGAAAGGTTTTGAGATCGGCTCCGGTTTCGCGGCGACGCGCATGAAAGGTTCGGAGCACAACGATCCTTTCGAAATGCGGGATGAAAAGATCCGCACCACGACCAACAATTCCGGCGGTGTCCAGGGCGGCATCAGCAATGGCGAAGACATTTTCTTCCGCGTTGCTTTCAAGCCCACCTCCACGATCGCGCGCGATCAAAAAACCGTCACCGCCTCCGGTGAAGAAACAACCCTGTCCGCCCGCGGCCGTCACGATCCCTGCGTCCTGCCGCGCGCAGTGCCGATCGTGGAAGCGATGGCAGCGCTCGTTCTCTGCGATCATGCTCTGCGCCAGCGAGCCATTTCGAAAAGGTAAGAAGACGCGATTGGCCACCATTCGAATGCCAGCCGATCCGTTGCTTCGATCTCCTGCGCGGGAAATTCTGGATTACCTTGGCCGCCATCCGGACGCGCAGGACACAATCGATGGCATCCTTCATTGGTGGTTGCTCGACACCTGCATTCGGAAGTGGACCCCGCAAATTGCGAAGACAATCGCGCAACTTGTGGAACGAGGTTCCCTCGAGGAGCGGCCCGCCGCCGATGGCCAGATTTTTTATCGTCTCTCACCCAAGTATCGTCCCTCGCTGCAACGACGCCCCGGGATAGACCCTTGATTTTTGCGGTGATGATAACGATCCCCGATTCGTTGCTCTTCCTCTCTGCGATCCACAATCCGCAATCCGAAATTGAATCCACTGCCGGCTCGCCGGTCTGGCAGACGGGTTTTCTTTCTTTCGCGATCATTCTGCTTTTGTTCGAAGTGGTTCGCGGTTGGCGTCTCGGCATCCTGCGGCAATTGATGCGGGGCGCCGCGATCGTCGCCGCCTATGCCACCGGTTATTTCGGCGGCGGCCTGCTGCTGCCGCTTCTTCGACCCATCCTGCAGTGGCCCGACTTCATCGTTTCGATGATTGGTGGCGCACTGCTCGCCCTGGTTGTTTACGGAGTCATCGCAAGTCTTGGCTCGATTCTCTTCAAGCGCACCGCGCAACAAAGCTCTCGTCCGGTGCGATTACTTTACGGTCTGAGCGGCGCTCTGGCTGGCATCTGCTTCGGCGCGTTTTTCATCTGGCTCATCCTTGTGGGAATCCGATCCGTCGGTTCCATCGCCAATGCGCAGGTGCAGGCGCGCCCTCCGGCAGAGACCGCGAAGCATCCCCCGCGTTCCACGAATTCCGTCCGGATCGAAGAGCCGCGCTCGTTGCATGACTTCGATGCTGACTCCGTCTCCACGTTCATCGCGCGCCTGAAGAACTCCGTCGAGTTGGGCGCCGTCGGCAATGTCCTTAAGAAAACCGACGTGACGCCCGACTCCGTCTATCAAACCCTCAACGATCTCGGAACAGTTAGCGCGGATCCGGAGAGTGCGCGGCGTTTCCTTTCTTTCCCCGGCGCGGTCGAGTTAAGCGAACATCCAAAGATCGTGGCGCTGCGGAACGATCGAGAGATCGCCGAGTTGATTTCGCAAGGCAGGCTTCTCGAGTTGTTGCGTCACCCACGAGTCCTGGAAGCCGCGAACGACCCGACCTTGGTCGAGCGCGTGAAGCAATTCGATCTGAAGAAGGCGCTGGAGTTTGCGGCAAAAAGAAATTGAAGATTTCAGATTTCAAATTGCAGATTATAACAGAATGAACGCTGAAGAGTTAAAGGATCGGACCAAGCAATTCGCGTTGCGCGTCTTGAAACTTGTTGCCGCTCTGCCGAAGACGATCGAAGGGCGCGCCATCGCGAATCAACTCGTTCGCTGCGGGATATCCGTGGCGGCAAATTATCGTGCAACCTGTCGCGCTCGGTCTAAGGCCGAGTTCATCGCTAAGATTGGCGTCGTCTTGGAAGAAGCTGACGAGGCATTGCTTTGGCTAGAATTGATTTCTGAAGCAAACCTTCTTCCGCCGAAACGGGTTGATCCTCTCCTTGTTGAAGCGAACGAGTTGGTCGCGATCATGGTGACATCGCGCAGATCGGCTGCTTCAAATCTGAAATCTGCAATCTGAAATCTGCAATGCTCACGACGATCGGGTTGGAAGTGCACGCGCAGCTCAAGACGCGCTCGAAGATGTTCTGCGCCTGTCCCGTGGAATTTGGCGCGCCGCCGAATTCACGTACCTGTCCGACTTGCCTCGGTCTGCCCGGTGCGCTGCCGGTGATGAACCACGAAGCGCTCCGGCTCACGGTCCTGACCGGGCTGATGCTCGGATGCGACATCACTCCGGTCTCTAAGTTCGATCGCAAGAGTTATTTCTATCCGGACATGCCGAAGAACTATCAGATCTCGCAATACGACCTGCCGTTGTGCGCGAAGGGGAGCGTGCCGTTGCATGACCTCGCCTATCCAAAGGACGCGCAGAAAAATATCGCGACGCCGGAAAAGGAGGTGTCGCTCGTTCGCATTCACCTCGAGGAAGATGTGGCGAAAAGTTTTCATCTCGAAAACAACACGGCGATCGATTTCAACCGCGCGGGCACGCCGTTGATGGAGATCGTGAGCCAGCCCGAAATCAATTCGCCGGAGGAGGCGTTCGCCTTTCTGACAGCGCTCAAGCAAATCCTGATCTACGGCGGCGTGAGCGATGCCGATATGGAGAAGGGCCAGTTGCGGTGCGATTGCAATATCTCGGTGCGGCCGGAAACGCAGCCGGAGCTTGGCGCCAAGATCGAGATCAAGAACATGAACTCGATCAGCGCGGTCCGGCGCGCTCTCGCCTATGAAGTGGAGCGGCAAACGGAGGCGTTGGAGCGCGGCGAGAAACTAGAGCAGGAAACGCGTGGCTGGGATGACACGAAAGGCGAGACGTTTCTAATGCGCACGAAAGAGTCGGCGCACGATTACCGCTACTTCGCCGATCCGGACCTCCTGCCGGTAAAGACCGAAACGCTGATTGAGGAGGTGCGCACGAGAATGCCGGAGCTGCCTCGCGCGAAGCGGGCGCGTTTCGTCGAGCAATACAGCGTCAGCGAGTACGATGCAGCGGTGCTGGCGAACGATCTCGCGCTTGCCGCTTATTTCGAGGCGGCCGCGAAAGGTGCGCGCAAACCGAAGAGCGTCGCGAATTGGATCCTGAACGATCTGCAAAGCGCCCTGGCTGCCGCGAACCGCGCGATTACAGATTGCCCGATTCCTCCCGCTGCGCTCGATGAGTTAATCAACCTGATTGAAAGCGGCAAGATCAGCGGCAAACAGGCGAAGGAAGTTTTCTCGGAGATGTTCGCGAGCGGCAAAAGCGCCTCGGCGATTGTGAGCGAAAAAGGGATCGAGCAACTGAGCGATACGACGGAGATCGAAAGACTTTGCGATCAGGCGATCGCTGCGAATCCGAAACCAGTCGCGGATTTCCGCGCGGGAAATGTCGCGTCGCTGAATTTTCTCAAGGGTCAGGTGATGAAGCTTTCGAAGGGGACAGCGAACCCGGCCCTGGTGGGTGAGATTTTGGAGAGGAAATTGAGAGGGTGAATGAAAGTGTGCGGTGTTCTTTGCTTGTCATCCTGAGCCGCGCAGACGGCGAAGGACCTCGCAGCCGGTTATCGGCTAGCTTGCGCAAAGATCGGGCCTACGACCCGAACGGTATGGTGAAGGCGCAAGCTAACCGGCACTGCGATTGTGAGGTCCCTCGCCGTCTGCGCGGCTCGGGATGACGACCAGTTCAATGCGTATTCTCATCGCACCGGATAAATTCAAGGGCTCGCTAAACGCGCGCGAGGTCGCGGACTCCATCGCAGCGGGACTGCGCGACGCGGTGCCGGAGGCGACGATCGAAATCATTGCGGTGGCGGATGGCGGGGAGGGAACCGCCGACGTGATCTCCCAGGCGTGCGCGGGCGAGTGGGTGAATTGCGACGCGCATGATGCGCTCGGACGCGGGATCACGGCGCGCTATTTTCGGCTGCGCGAAAAGACGATCGCTGTAATGGAGATGAGCGAAGCGGCCGGCGGCTGGCGGCTCGCTCCACATGAGCGCGATCCGCTGCACGCCAATACTTTTGGTGTCGGCGAAATGTTGAAGGACGCGGCCAGTCGTGGTGCGACCGAAATTCTGATTGGGCTCGGAGGAAGTGCGACGAATGATGGTGGGTTCGGATTAGCGCGCGCGCTCGGATTCCGGTTTTTTGCTGAGGACACCGAGCTGGTCGGTGGATCCGATGAGTTGCAAAATCTGACGAAGATTATTCGGCCAGATGTAGAGGCGCTTGTGCCAAGCGCCTTCTCTTCAGGTGGGCGCTTGGCACAAGCGCCCCTACATCTCATCGCCGCGGTGGATGTGCGGAATCCGCTGCTCGGAGAACGCGGCGCAACCCGCACCTTCGGCCCGCAAAAGGGCGCCACGCCCGAACAGCTTGAAATACTCGAGCGCGCCCTCGCTCGGCTGGCGGACGTGGTTGCGCGCGATCTTGGCTGTGATTTTCGCGAAGCTCCGGGAGCGGGAGCGGCCGGTGGACTCGGCTTTGGTCTGATGAGTTTTTGCGGCGCTGAAGTTCGCCCGGGCTTCGAGGTTGTCGCCGAATTTATCGATCTCGAATCGGCGATTCAAAGGGCGGACGTTGTGATTACCGGCGAAGGAAGTCTCGATCGGCAAACGCTGGAAGGAAAGGCGCCGGCCGGGGTGGCGCGGCTCGCGCGCAAGAATGGAAAACGCGTCTTTGCGATCGCGGGGGCTGCGACCGCGGATCAGACGGTTCTCGAAGTTTTCGACGGCGTGCTCACTCTGGCATCGCCCTCCATAACGCGGGAAGAAGCGATGACGCGCTCGAGGGAATTATTGCGGGAGCGCGCACAGGAACTAGCGAAAGCATTATAGGGTGCTCCCCAGAGAGAAGGCGTTTTCACATTTTCGCGCGAGACATGGTAAGATGCGCGAAATGGAAGAGGATTCGTCACAGGCCCTGACGCCGTTCGTTTTTTCCGACCCCGCCGGGAAGCGCTGGCCGCGGCTCCGTCTTGCCCTGCTCATTGTCGGCATCCTCACGTTTTTCGGCACGGTCCTTTTCGTGCAGAACCTCTTCGTTGCGCCGCAACTGAATCTTCCTTTTTCGCTGCGCCAATTGAAGGGCCAGCTCAAGTCTTTGCAAAAGGAAAATCCCGCAGGCAAACTGCCGGTGAACCAGGCGTTATGGGAGAAATTCGCGGCGGCGCGAATGGCCTCGAAGAAATCGCCCGGCCCTGCGGCTTCCCCACCGGCGCATCCGCGGAGAAAATCGGCGAAGAACGAGGTGCGGCTCGCTTTCTACACCAACGGCGATCCCTACAGCTATACCTCACTCGAACAACACGCCGCCCAGATCACGCACGTCTGCCCCGAATGGATGGCCATGATCAATGGATCGGGCGATCTCCAAGTCGATCCGGATGTCCGCATCCCGAAGCTGGCCGCGGCCAAAGGAATCGCGCTTATGCCGCTCCTGACGAATCTCGTGGGCGACAGCTGGCAACCCGAAGCGGTGGAGAACCTCGCGCATAGTCCTCCCGAAACGCAGGACCGTTTCATCCAGAAAGTCCTCGCCATTTTGAATGAAGCGAAAGCCGCGGGAGTGGTCGTCGATTGGGAGCAGATCGATCCCGCTTACAAAAAGGATATCACCCTGTTTCTCGACCGGTTCACCGATGCATTGCACTACGACGACAAACAGCTTTGGCTCTGCGTGCAGCCCGGGCAGGACCTCGATTACATCGATTTCGAGGAGTTGTCGGACAACGTCGATCGCTTCGTCGCGCTTCTTTTTGACGAAACCTCCGACATCGATCCGCCGGGGCCGCTCGCTTCACGCCGCTGGTTCGAAGGCTGGCTCAGTGTGCTGATGGACGGCGCGGAGTCCAAACAATGGATCATCGCGCTCGGCAGTTACGGGTATGATTGGACCGGCGGCGCGAAGAAGGCCGAGCTAATCAGTTTTCCGGAAGCGATGAGTCGCGCGAGTTTCGCCGAGGTCGCTTCCGTCACGGTCACGGCGCCCCACTACAACCCTTATTTCTACTACGAGGACGCCGGCAAGGATCATTCCGTCTGGTTTCTCGATGTCGCTACTTTCCTGAATGAGTTGCGCGAAGTGCGAAAGGTGAAGGCGGGCGGATTTGCGATTTATCGTTTGGGCACGGAGGACGTGGCGATCTGGGACGCTCTCAATGTTCCGCCTGATTTCAAAATCGAATCCGCCGCGCGCGAGCCGCTCGAATTGCTCAAGGGCACCGACACGATCGCGGACTTGGGTGAGGGAGAGATCGTCTCGGTGGATGAAACGCAATCGGATGGTGCGCGTTCGCTCGCGGTCGATGCAGAGGGTTATCTGACCGCGACCTATTCGAAATTCCCGCAATTCCCCACGCTTTATCACCAGGGCGCCGGCGCGCCGCACCAGGTTGCCCTGACCTTTGACGATGGGCCCGATCCGGAATGGACGCCGGAAGTTCTCGACATCCTGAAAGCGGCGAACGTGAAGGCCGCTTTCTTTCTCGTTGGCGCCAATGCGGAGCAATATCCGGCACTCGTCAGGCGAATCGTCGCCGAAGGCCACGAGATCGGGAACCACACCTATTACCATCCGAACCTTGCGCTTTGCTGGCCGGAGCATGTGCGACTCGAGCTCAACGCGACGCAGCTTCTGCTCGAAACCATCACCGGCCGTTCGACCACGCTTTTCCGACCGCCCTACGCGGCGGACACAAGTCCGTCGAAAATCAGCGAGCTCACCCCGTTGAATCTCGCGCAGGAGCTCGGTTATCTCGTCGTGCTCGAGAACATCGATCCGCAGGATTGGGCACAACCGGGGGCGAACATCATCGTGCAACGCGTGAAACAGCAGCGGCGAGACGGCAATATTATTTTGCTGCATGACGCCGGCGGCGATCGAGCGCAAACGGTCGAGGCGCTCCCGAAGATTCTCGATTATCTCCATACCCGCGGCGATTCGGTCGTCCCGCTCGCCACTTTGCTGGGCACGACGCGCGATGCGTTGATGCCACCGACCGACACGAGAAAACGAACGCTCAGTCATTTCGTGGCCGGCGCGGGATTCCGGATTTTTCACGCGGCCGAACAATTTCTCTGGTCGTTCATGATCGTCGCGACCGCGCTCGTCGTTCTGCGAACTCTCACCGTCATCTGGCTCGCCGCGCGTTTTCGCCGGACCTGGTCGGGGAATTTTTCGGAGCCGATCAGCGTGATCGTAGCGGCGTACAATGAAGAGAAGGTGATCTTGGGGATGTTGCGCGCCCTGCTCGAGACTGACTATTCCGGCGAGCTTGAAGTCATCGTCGTGGACGACGGCTCGCAGGATGAGACCGCACTGGCAGTCGAAGTGGTTGCCGGAAAAGATCCGCGCGTGCGGTTATTGCGTCAGGAAAATCGCGGGAAAGCGCGCGCGCTTCAACGCGGCCTCGCCGCCATGCGGAGCGGCATCGCGGTGTTTCTCGATGCCGACACGCATTGCCAGCGCGACACGCTTCCGCGGCTCGTTCAACCTTTCGCGAACGATGAAGTGGGCGCCGTTTCGGGCCACGCGAAAGTAGGGAACCTGCGGACGTTCATCGCGAAATGCCAGGCGCTCGAATACACCTGCGGTTTCAATCTCGACCGGCGTGCGTACACGCGCTGGAACTGCATCACGGTCGTTCCCGGTGCGATCAGCGCGATCCGGAAATCGGCCATCGATGAAGCGGGCGGGCTCAGTCTGGAAACGCTGGCGGAAGACACCGATCTGACGTTGACGCTGCACAAGCATCGGCAGCGAATTGTTTACGTGCCGGAAGCGATCGCCTGGACGGAAGCGCCCGAGACAGTGAGGACGCTCGCGCGCCAGCGTTTTCGCTGGGCTTACGGGACGTTGCAATGTCTCTGGAAACATCGCGACATGGTTTTCAACTGGAACTATCGGGCGCTCGGATGGTTCAGTCTGCCGAGCGTCTGGTTTTTCCAAATCATCCTCGTCGCCATCACGCCGATGGTGGATTTGTTTTTGCTCGTGTCACTGCCGTTCGGCGCGTGGAGCGCGGTGCTGCCGTTCGTGATCGTGTTCCTGAGCATGGATGTGATCCTGGCGACGCTGGCGTGCATCATCGAGCGTGAATCCATTCTGCGCGCCTGGCGCATCCTGCCGATGCGGCTGATCTACCGGCCGATGTTGAGCTACGTCATCTGGAAAGCGATCCTGCGCGCGGTGAAAGGCGCGCTGGTTGGCTGGGGAAAATTGGAACGCACGGCGTCGGTGCCGGTGCGGGCCTGAAGCAAATGACGAATGACGAATGCCGAAGGAATGACGAAGTTTGAATTTTGCTGGGCGCGATGCCGGTCATTCTTTCGTCATTTGAGCATTCGGAATTCATTCGTCATTCGTCATTCGTCATTCGTCATTTTGGCCGTGGCATGCGTCGCGGTCTCTGCGTGTCGGAAACCCAAGGCGCAAAACACGCGCCTTGATCCAACTGCTCCGGTCGAAGTTCTCCTGCCGGCCAACGGCGCTTACTCCGGCGCGTTCATGGATTTCGGCGACGCCGAAGATGAAGTGACGCTGGAAATGATCGAGGAATTTGAAAACCTGGTCGGAAAACACCAGGCGATCATTGCTTCGTCGAGCTATTGGGGTGAACAAAGTTTTCCCACCAGAAATCTGAATGTGATCTGGCGGCATGGCGCAATGCCGCTGGTCTTCTGGTCGCCGTGGGACCGGCCTTACACGCAGAATCGCGGGCCGGACAAATTTAACCTGAACGAAATCGTTGCCGGCAAGTGGGACGAGTACATCGACAAATGGGGCGATTCCGCGCGCGAATTCGGCAAGCCGATGATCGTGGCGTTCGGTGTGGAAATGAACGGCGACTGGTTCCCCTGGTCGGGTTGGTTCTACGGCGGAGAAGAATGGGTCGGTGACACGCCGGATGTGTGGGAAGGCCCGGAGCATTTCAAGAAGGCCTATCGTTACGTGGTCGATCGCGTGCGGGCGCGCGGCGCCGGGAACGTGAAGTGGATGTTTCACACCAACAACTACTCCTATCCTCTGGATACCTGGAACTTCGCACCGGCTTATTATCCCGGGTCCGATTATGTCGATTGGCTCGGCATGAGTGTTTATGGGCAGCAGTTCAAGGATGAACCGAATCCGGACATCCCTTCGCTCGTCGATTGGCCCTACAAGGAATTGTGCGGGCTCGATCCGCAGAAGCCGATCATGATTGCGGAATGGGCCACGGGCGATTTTCCATTCTCGGCCGATGCGAAGGGCATGCTCAAACCGCAGTGGGTCGCTCAGGCGCTGGAAATGTTTCGGACGCGTTACCCGCGGATCAAGGCAGCGATCTACTGGCACGAGCGCTGGCAGAATCCCGACCAGACCTACAGCAATCTGCGAGTGAACTCGTCAGTCGAATCGCTGAACGCCTATCGAAATGGCGTCGCCCCTCCCGACTGGCACGGCGATCTGATTTTGCGGCCGCTGGAGAAGAAGCGGTAGGAGCGCCTCATGCCTCTTCTGTAGCCGCTTCGCTGTGCGAAGCGTGAGCTGAGAGCATCGCCGCCCTCACGCCGCCCACAGGGCGGCGGCTACAGAAGATCTATTCCGCGCGCAATGCCACCATCGGATCGACACGGCTGGCGCGCCGCGCCGGAATCCAGCATGCGAGGAGAGCCACGGTCGCGAGCAGGAAAGTCACGCCGATGAACGTCATCGGGTCCGTCGCGTCAACGCCGTATAGCACGCTCTTCAGTAATCGCGTTGCCCCAAACGCGATGGCTAGTCCGATGACCGATCCGATCAGCGCCAGCGTCATCCCTTGCCGCAAAATGAGGCTGCGCACATTGCCGGATTGCGCGCCGAGCGCCATGCGCAATCCGATCTCGCGGGTCCGGCCGGCTACCACATAGGACATGACTCCGTAGATCCCGACGGCCGCCAGGACCAGCGCGAGAACACCAAAACTGCCGAGCGCTCCCGCTGCAATCTTCGCCGGGAAGAGCGGGATTTTCATGTGCTCCTTGAGTGTCTTCATGCCGTAGAGAGGCAGCGTTGGATCAAGGCTCCGCATCTCCCGCTGCATCGCCCCCAAAACCGTTTTCGGATCGCCTTTCGTCCGCGCGACCATGGACACTGCGGTATTGTAGTCGCGCAGTTGAGGGCGAAAAACCGCGGCCTTCGGTTCTTCGCCGAGGCTGTTGTATTTGCCATCGCCACAGACGCCGATGATTTCCCAGAACGGCTTGTCCGCCCCGCTGAAATTGAACCGTTTTCCGCCCGGATTCTGACCGGGGAAAAATTTCCTCGCGAAGGTTTCGTTCACGATGGCCACGCGATTTTCCACCTTTTCTTCCTGGTCGGTGAAATCACGGCCGCGAAGCGAGATCCCCATGGTGCGGAAATAATCGGGGCTTACCGAGCTGGGAATGGCGAGCGGAAGCTGGCTGGTGGGAGTGGGCGGTTGGCCCTCGATGTAAATCGTCGAGCTGTTGTAATTGAGACTGAGCGGGATGTTGTCGACCAGTGCGGCTGCCTCGATCCCGGGAAGGGCCCGGATCCGCTCGAGCGCCTGTTTCTGGAGGGCGCGCCCTTTCGTTTCGTCGTAACCCTGCAACCCGACATCAAACGAAAACGCGACGGCATTCTCGGGATTGAATCCGGGCCGCATCCGTTGCGCTTCCTGCAAACTTCGCACGATAAGGCCGGCGCTGATGAGGAGCACAAGCGAGAGCGTGATCTGGGCGACGACCAGCGTGTTGCGCAACCGGGACCGCCGGAAACCGGCCATCGACGTTTCGTCTTTCAACGCCGGGACCAGCTGCGGCTTCGATGATTGCAGCGCTGGAATCAGACTGAACAGCATTCCGGTGAGGACCGAGAGGCCGAGGGTGAAGGAAAGGACGCGCCAATCGATTCGCAGATCGAAAACGAGCGCGATGTCGATCGGAAAATCGACCCGCTGAACCACGCGATTGATCGCAGCCGCGACCAGCACGCCAAAAATTCCGCCGGCCAGCGAAAGCATGACGCTCTCCGTCATCAATTGCCGGATCAGCCGGCGCCGGCTTGCGCCAACGGCAAGGCGGATGGCGATTTCCTTGCGCCGTTCCGTGGCGCGCGCGAGGAGGAGATTGGCCAGGTTTACACACGCCAGGAGGAGCACGAGGAAACCGACCGCTCCGAGAACGGCCGTAAACGCGAAGACACCGTTCCGAATGTCGGGTATGAACAGGCCGGGCGGAATCAGCTCGATGCCGCGGCCCGCGTTCTCTTTCGGGTGTTCCTTCCCCATCTCGAAAGTCAGGGCGCGCAGGGAGGCTTCCGCCTGGGCCTTGGTGATGCCCGGCTTGAGGCGCCCGACGACGAAACTATTGTCGCTATCGCGATTTTCGAGCCAATTGCTGCCCGGTTCGATCACCGGCCCCATCATCATGGGCACCCAGAATTCGGGGGAGTAGGCGACATCGGTGCCGATAAAGCCTTTCCGCGCGACGCCGACCACCGTGAACGGCACGTTGTTCACCAGGACGGTGCGGCCGACGATTGAGGGGTCGGAAGCGAAGCGTTTCTGCCAGCAACCGTAACTCAGCACGACGACCGGGTGCGATTTCGGGGTTTGATCTTCCTCCGGGAGAAAACCGCGACCGAGAAGGGGCGGCACGCCAAGGACGTCGAAGTAATTTGCGGAGGCCATGGTGCCCCAGACGCGCTCGTTGTTGCCGTTGTGGCTCAGGCTCGCGACGGCGATGCGATAGGCGATCAGTCCGGAGAAGACCTGGTTGCGATCCCGGTAATCCTTGTAGTTGAGATAAGACTGGATGGTGTAGTCGGCGCCGTTGTGCAACGTGCCGTAGAGCTCCTGGAGCTCCGACGCGTTGCGAACGGGGAGGGAACGGAATGCGACGGTATCGACCAGGCTGAAGATCGCGGTGTTGGCGCCGATACCGAGCGCCATGGAAACAATCGCGAGAAAAGTGAAGCCGGGACGCTTAAGAAGCTGACGAAAACCGTAACGAAGGTCCTGGAAAAGCGTCTGCATAGTGGCGAGTTCTCCAGTGAGATGCGGGGAACGCACGATTTGGATTCAGAAAATTTGCAACGCTGTCCTCGTTCCCAAGTTGCACTTGGGAATGTCACCGTTTTCGAAGCTTAGCTTCGCGGATCCAGCGCGTTCCCAAGTGCAACTTGGGAACGAGGACAGGGCGGTGCGCTCCGCTACTGCTTTGCGGGCAGTGCCTGCTGCCAATCGAGAGCCAGCTTCCAATGGCCCGCGTCATCGCGCTGCCAGATTTGGAAGTAGTGTCCCTTCTCGTTGCCTTCGCCGGCACTGGAATATTTTCCGTAGGTGTAGGCCAGGTCGGCGGAATGGCTCATGTCGCCGCCTAATGTCTCCAAGAGCAACTTTCGGCCTTGCGCTGTAAGCAGTCCGCCGGCAGACGCCAGACCGACCGCTGGGAAGTGCCCGTCGCGGTAAACGCGGATATCATCCGCCGCCATCGCCAGCGCAGCCCGACCGGAATCGGCTTTGGCCGCCTCCGCGAATTTCTTCTGGGTTTCTTGCAGCGCCCTGTGTGCGGCATCTGGATCGCCTTTCGTTAGCTTATCGGAAAAAACCATCCGGAGAGATTCCGGTCTCGCGGTCGGCTCCGGCGTTTCCGTGCCGACATCGAGCGCCACTTTCCACGCGCCGTCCTTTTGTTTCTTCCAGGCGGAAACAAAGTAGCCGTAGCCGAGCGGCTTTGTTTCCGTCTTGCTCGTCTTCCATTTTGCAGGACCGGTGGTGTATCCGAAGTCCGCGCTGCGTGCCATCACGGCAAACGTTGGTTCCCAGATGAGATCGAGCCCGTTCTCCGGCCGCTTGGTCCAAACCTCCTTGCCATTCAACGGCCCGGGCCGAAACACGATGCTGTCATCCGCGAGGTAGGTGAGAAACGCGGCCCGTGTGCCTTTCTCCTGCCCCGTCTGGTAAAATTTTCTTTCCGCATCCACCATCGCGCGGATGGCGTCCCCCGGTTTCTGTTCCTCCGCTCGTGTGCCGGCGGCGAACAAGAGACAGCAGGTGAAAAATAAATACCGCGGGCGAGAAAGGATCTGCATGGTGCGATCGTGCAATTTTCCGCCGGATCACCCAAGCCAAAATCCCGATGCTTTTCTTTTCAAACGATTCTCATTAGAACGCCTTTGTGAGCGAGGAACAACTGGAAGGAGCCTGGCTGGAAGCGTCGGGACGCGAGCGGATTCCGATCCAGGGGAATTGTTCGATCGGCCGCTCGCCGAAAAGTTGCGTGATCCTGGACTCGCCGAAAATCTCGCGCCGTCACGCCATCATCAACGTCCAGAACATCGGCGAGTTTTGGCTGATCGATCTCGGCAGCATTAACGGCACTTTTCTGAACAAGCGGCGCGTTCATCAACCGGTGCAACTTTGCGATCAGGACACGATCACGATCGGCGATCAGGTCTTCACCTTTCGCCAGCCGCTGGCAATGTCGGGCGAATATCAGGCCACCCTCGCGCAGCGCACGATTCGTGAAATCGCGGACGAACCGTGCTGGCTTCTCCTGGCGGACATTGAGAACTTTACTCCGTTAAGTCGCAGCATGGTCAGCGACAAACTCGCCACTCTGATCGGCGGTTGGGTTTCCAGTTGTAAAGAGGTCATCGAAACGCACCAGGGTTCGATCGACAAATATCTCGGCGATGGTTTCCTGGCTTACTGGCAGGATGATGAAAAGGCGGCAGAGAATGTTGCCGCCGCGCTCCACAAGCTTAAGGAACTCCAGGCACAAAAGGAGCCGCGCTTTCGTCTGGCGTTGCATTTTGGGCGGGTAGCCATCGGCGGCGCCTCTTCGAGTGAGGAGAGTCTGATGGGCATGGAAGTTAACTTCGTTTTCCGAATGGAGAAGCTTGCCGGCTCGCTGGGTGTTTACGTGCTGACCAGCGCGGCTGCAAAGGCGAAACTCGATACCTTGGTCGAATGTTCGCCCGCCGGCTCTTATGAGCTAAAGGGCTTCGAACGTTCCTTCGAGTTCTTTAGCTGTTGACCTGTAGCGGCGGTCTATGACCGCCGAACGCGTCTCGTTATGAATCCACGGCGGTCATAGACCGCCGCTACAAAAGCAACCTACTTCGCACGCTTGTAGGTTACCCCGTTAGGATCGTTGATCCTGGTCAGCTCGTCGCCCTTCAAGGTGTAGACAGAGGTTTCTGCGCCGGGCGCGCCATAACTCTCGATCAGGTTGGTCGGGATTGTTTTCGGCGTCCAATCCGATAGCTGTCCCGCCGACCACTGGACGGTGAGGCTGGAGCCTTGCTCGGTGCAATCCGCCGAGTTGTAGGTCCAGCGCCGGCGCAGTTCGTAAACATTGTTATAGAACGGTTTCTCCGGCGTCGACGCGTTGGTGAAATCGAGGGTCTTGGTCGCTTTCCCCTCCTTGATTATCATGGTGAACGCCCGGGTGACCTGCTGGCCGTCGGGGTTTGTTTTGTTTTGGGTAGCCAACCAGGTTCCGTCGAATTTCCGGACGGATGACCGCTTGGTTGATTCCCGGTTGGAAGATTGCCTTTGACGCGTTGGCGGCGCGTTTTGGGGCGGCCGATTGCGGGCGGCTCCCTCCACCAGCGCTCTGATGACCGTATCCATTTGCGCCGGAAGCTGGGGCGGCGCGCCTAGCACTAGCAGAACAGGAAGACTGTAGGTAAGGATTCGTTTCATAGTTAACCTCCGGTGAAGTCGGTCAATGGAATTGCCAGTTGTTGCGAGTTAGCAGGTTGCTGGGTATTAGCCGGCGGCGGCGGATTAGGTGGCGCCGGTGTCGTAACCGCTTGCTCAGGTGCTGGAGTCTCTTTCTTTCGCTCCGTGACGAACTTGGCGCGTTGCAGAGTCATGGTGCCGAGATCAAGGAACTCATCGGGTTTCACTTCGATCTCTTTCTCGATCGGCACGTACCCATCCTTTGAGACTCTTAGCTGATACTTGCCGGCGCGGACTCCTTTGAAAGTAACAGGACTCCTTCCCGCATCCAGGCCGCCTAGCAACACGGTCGCGCCGCTCGGCGAAGTATCGAGCACCACTCCGCCCGTGCCGGTAGCAGGAGCCGGCGCGGGAGCGCTAGGTGTCAGCGCGACCACTGGTGGTGAGGTGGTTACTTGTTTCGCCGGTTTGCGAAACGCGAAATACAATCCCAGGACCATGACCAGCAGTCCTACCGCGCAGACAAGCGCGACCGCTCCCGCGAGGACAAGCGGTCGCGCCTTGAGCGCAGCGAGGATCACGGGGAAGCCGCTGGCCTTTGCTTTCTCGACCACGGCCTGCTGAGCGCGACGCGTCTTCGGCGAAGCGATCTCCAATTGCTGCGCGATCTGCGCCACCGATTGGGGCCGGCCCGCCGGGTCCTTCGCCAGACACTGAGCGATGACTCGTTCCCAGGTAGCGTCGATCGGTTCGCCTTCGATCTCGAGGTCCTTGCGCCGCTGCGTCATGGAGGGCGGAATCTTTTCCCGGATTTGCCGGTCGATATTACCCGAGGTAAAAGGCGGACGGCTGGTGAGCAGTTCGTAAACGCTGGCGCCGAGCGAGTAGATGTCGTCGAGATGATTGCTCTTCTCGCCTTCGAGTTGTTGCGGACTCATGTAAACCAGAGTGCCGCTCTTTCCATGGTCCATCGTGATCATGCTGACCGAATCACTCAGGCTGCGCGCAATGCCGAAGTCCGAGACCTTCAGATCTCCGCGCTGATTCACCATCAGGTTGGCCGGCTTCAGGTCGCGATGAATGATGCGCGCGTGGTTGTGCGCGTAGTCGAGCGCGTCACAGAGCTGGCTGGTCCAATCGGCCAGCTCGTGCGGTTCGAAAATCTTGTTAGGTTTGTCCGCGCGCAGATTCGAAAGCGTATCGCCATCCACGTATTCCATGGAGATGCAGCCGGACTGCTGGTTGTGCACAAAATCGTAGATGCGCACGATGTTCTTATGCGTGAGGTCCAGGCTGCGGCGGGTCTCGCGCTTGAGGTCGCCGAGCACCGCGCGGTCGTGCACGATAAGCTCGGGGAGGAACTTGAGCGCGACATCGCGCTCGAGATCGTCATCGTGCGCCAGCCAGACCACTCCCATGCCGCCGCGGCCGAGGACCTTTTTGAGCGTGTAGCGATTGAAGAGTTTTTGCCCGCTGGCAAACTCACGCAGCGTCATTTCCAACGCGTCGCCGTTTTCTGCGCCACTCACGCTCGCGAGCGTAGAAAAACGGGACACCTTTATAAAGCAAAAAATCGCGGCTCTGCCAGCGAGGGGCGATTTCCAAATCGCCCAAGTTCCTTCGTAAAAAGGATGGCACCTAGACGAAACCTTCCACGGGCGGCGTCTGAGTACTGATGCCGACATCGAACACAACTTCTCTATGCGAAAACTCTTTCTCCTGACATTGGTCTTCACCACCGGCTTCTCCTGGCTCACATCCTCGGAAGGCCAGAAACCCGCCGCCTCCGAAGCCAAGGCGATCCCGATGCAGACAGAGGCCGGAATGCCCACTGTGGAAGTGATGGTCAATGGCCAGGGTCCGTTCGTGTTCGGAATCGACACCGGCGCGCAGGGATCACGGATCGACTCCTCGCTCGTAGAAAAGCTCGCCCTGAAAGCATCGGGTCAAGCGCAGGCGACTGACGGCTCCGGCAGGAACCCGCAAACGGCGGAGCTGTTCAAGCTCGAGTCGATCACGATCGGGAGTCTTCGTTTTTCCGACGTCACTGCCGGCTCGCGGAATTTCAAGAACTCGCCGCGCCCGCTGAAGATCGACGGCATCCTGGGCCTCAGCGTGTTCTCAGAGTATCTCGTCACCCTCGATTTTCCCGCGAAGGTCCTGCGCGTGGAAAAAGGCGAACTGCCCAAAGCTGATGGCGCCGAAATTCTCGACTACAAAAGCCAGGATGGCATACCGCTTTTGGAGCTGACTGTCGGTAACGCGAAGATCAAGGCCCATCTCGATTCCGGAAACATGATCGGCGCCTTTGTTCTCCCGACCGCCTTCGTCGAGAAACTCACGCAGGCCTCCGAGCCGGTCGTAGTCGGCCGGGCCCGAAGCGCGAACGGCGATATGGAGATCAAGCAAGTGCAGATCAAGGAAGTTGTACGGTTAGGCCGCCACGAATTTCCCGACGCGACAGTTACCTATCCCGCCTTGTCCGACGTCGGCAATATCGGCGCAAAAACCCTGACTCAATTTGTCGTGACCTTCGATCAGCAACACGAGCGGGTTCGCCTGACGCGTTAGCCTTTTCCGATTCCGGCGCTGTAGCCGCTTCGCTGTGCGAAGCTTCGTTGCGATTTGATCCAGAGATTGCGCAGATTTACACAGATTTGTTTCTGAGTTGGGATGACCTAAACGCGAGCCGCGATTCTCGCCGCTCAATTCGCTGGATGAACCGGCGATCTATTGCTAGAATCCGTTTCCGCTCGGGACAAGAAATGGCATCAAAGAAAGAACATCCAGGGCCGGGTGAGCGCGACTTAGGTTCAGCTTCCGAGCAACAGGCGGACGTCAATCGCGACGCCGAACGCGTCGTGGCGGACAAAGCCAAACGGCAAAGTCGGAGCGACTCCGATGCTTCGCGTGACTTGGGAAGAGCGGACACGGGCCGGAGCGGCGCCGAGCGCCAGGCGGAAGGAGACGAAAGGCTGCGCGTCGAAAGGGAAACCTCGGACGAAGCCATCGACGCCGAACGATTCCGCACTGATGCCGCCACCGAAATGGGCCGGACCCATCATCAGGCCTCCGCCAAATCGTCGGCCGACCTATTATCCCGGGAACAAGAGAGCCACCGAAAAACCAAGACGGATCTCACCACCAGGGAAGAATTTCTGGCGATCGTCAGCCATGATTTGAGAAATCCGCTCAATCACATCTCGATGGCCGCCCAGAATCTGGCCGAAGAGCCGGGCGAGCCAAAGGATGTGCAAGAAATCGCCGCCTCCATCAAGAGAAGCGCGGGTGAAATGCTCCGGCTCATTGAAGATCTTCTGGATATCGAGCGGATAGCTGCCGGCAAGCTATTCCTCCACTACGAGAAGCATGACATCAGTGAAATCATTAAAGAAGTCGTCGGGGATTTCCAACGAGATGCTGATTCCAAACAAATAACATTGACCGCAAAATCTGAAGCTGGGTGTGACGATGTGCTGTGTGACCGCAGCCGCGTCGTGCAGGTCTTGTCGAACCTGATCGGAAACGCCATCAAGTTCACCCCGGCCAAGGGTCAAATCTGGGTGAGCTGCGCGCGAACCGGTCCTGAAAGCAAAGACGTGCAGGTTTCAGTCAGCGACACCGGAGCGGGCATCGCGCCGGAGAAGATCGGAACCATCTTCGAGCGTTTCTCGCAGATCAACAGCCAGGACCGTCGCGGCATAGGACTAGGTCTCTACATTGCCAAGATGATGGTCGAAGAACATCCCGGCCGAATCTGGGTCGAATCGAAACTCGGCGAGGGCAGCACGTTTCACTTCACTCTGCCCGTTCGTTCTGCCGCGAACCTGTAGATCGACGGCGACGCGAGAATCCTTCAATGTGGCTTATCCTGTAATCCGATCTTCTGTAGCGGCGGTCTATGACCGCCGGGAATGTTGCCATAGCACCTATCTAGATAGCACCGGATCGGCGGTCATAGACCGCCGCTACAGAGCCAGCTTTAGCTCGCCACGCGGACGAGGAGCTTTCGGCCTTTGAACTGGATGCCGTTCAGCTTCTTTAGAACCAGCGCGACTCTCGGTTCGGCGACATCGACCAGAGTCTTCGTCGCTTGGAGATGGATCGCGCCGATCTCGCCTTTTGGAATGGCGGTGACACCGGCGATCACGCCGACGAAATCGCCGGGCTGGACGGCGTGAGCGCGGCCGGCGTTGAAGGCGAGGCGCACCATGCCCGGTTCGTGCGAAACGGTGCCCGCTTCTTCACGCGGACCGGAGCGTTCGGCGCGCTCGCTGCGGTTCCGCCGGGGGCGTTCGTACTCGTCGCGGCCGCGCTCCCGCCGGTCCTTCGCGGCCGGATCGGGACGGCCGCTGGATCGATTATGAGCAGGATCATGATCACGAGCAGGAGGGTGGGCGCGGCGATCCTCGGGGATGGCTTCGGCTCCGCGCGCTTTGTCTTCGCCTAACAAGTGGATCAGCGCGGACGCAATGTCGGTCGGCGAGTAATTCTGCTCGAGCAATCGATCGAGCAGTTCGTCGTGCCGTTTGTATTCGCCTTTCTCCAGCGTCTCGCGGAGCGCTTCGGCGAAAGCGGTGGCGCGTTTGCCTTCGACTTCCTCGGCCGAGGGAATCCTTTCGCGCCGGATCCGGCTCCGGATGAAACGCTGGATGTTTTCCAGCCGATAAATTTCGCGACCGGCGACGAACGTGACCGCCTTACCGCCTTTACCCGCGCGACCGGTCCGGCCGATGCGATGAACGTAATCCTCGCCGTCATGCGGCAGGTCGTAGTTGAAGACGATCTCGATATCGTCCACGTCGAGGCCGCGCGCGGCCACATCGGTGGCGACGAGGAACTCGACCTTCCGTTTGCGGAACCGGCCCATCACGCGTTCGCGCATCGCCTGGGTCATGTCGCCGTGTAATTTGTCGGCGCCATAGCCGCGCGCGATGAGATGCTCGGTCAATTCGTCCACCATCATCTTGGTCGCGCAGAAAATGATCGCCAGCTTCACGTCCTCGAGATCGATGAGCCGGCACAGCACTTCGAGTTTCGAGCGGCGATCGACTTCGTAATAAACCTGCTCAACCGCCGGAACCGTCATCGCTTCGGCTTCCACGCGGACATTCACGGGATTGTGCGCGAAGGTTTGAATCAATTGCTGAATGGGCCGCGGGATCGTGGCGGAAAAGAAAACGGTTTGCCGTTTCTCAGGCGCCTGGCGCAGGACCGTTTTGATGTCGTCGATGAAGCCCATGTCGAGCATGCGATCGGCTTCATCGAGGATGACCATCTTGATCTGGTCGAGCTTCAAACTTTTGCGCTCGAGGTGATCCATGACGCGGCCCGGGGTGCCGATGATGATTTGCGCGCCGGCATGCAGGCCCTTGAATTGCCTCTCGTAAGATTGGCCGCCGTAGATCGGCAGTTCGCGCACGCCTCGCTTGAAAAACGCGAGCTTCGCAATTTCTTCCGCGACCTGAACGGCGAGCTCGCGCGTCGGGCAAAGGACCAACACCTGAGGCGCTCGGATACTGGCGTCGACGAGCTGAATCGCGGGAATCCCGAAGGCCGCGGTCTTGCCCGAGCCTGTCTGCGATTGGCCGACGACATCAGCGCCTTCCAGCAGGACAGGAATCGCAGCCGATTGAATGGGTGAAGCTTCTTCAAACCCCATCCGCTCGATCGCCTTCAGGATTTCCGGCGCGAGTCCGAGCGCCGAGAAAAGTTTCTTCTGCATCAGGAACTAGAGCACGGCAAAACGGAAGACGCTCGGAATGATGTGGTCCGCAGATTTTCGCAGGGAACGCTGGCTTTCGCCAAAAGCTCCAAACACCGACATCCAAGATCCGGAGAATCAAGTCGCTCGGGTAGCGGAGAGATGCACGGTCAGGCCGGCGAGGATAGCCGGAGAGATGGCGAGCAGCCCCCGAATGAAGCTCCAATAATCAAGCTCCAAACATGAAGAGGCGCTCGGCAGACGGTTTTAGAGCATGGTTATTGGAGCTTCTCTGGAGCTTGCAGCTTGGAATTTGGAGCTTAAATCAACGCGACAGCCCGCCGAACTTGAAGAGCAAAACGCCGGGACAAAAATGCCGCCGGCCGGCTCAGTCGAGCCCGGCAAAAGCGCCGATATCATCGCCGTCCAAGGCGACCCGCTCACCGAGCGTCACCATGCTGAAGAAGGGCACGCTGGTCGAACTATCGCCTTCGCTTGGAACCCCGCTGAGGCGGCAGCGAGAGGATATTCAGTTCGATCAACGTGCTCATCAGTTCTGGCAAACGAAAACTGGCGAGGCGGGTCGCCTTCCCGTCGGTGGCATTGAGACGTATCCTACCGTCTTCGGCGCTCAAGGTAGAGACTATCAACTCGGCCCAAAGCAGTGTTCCGTCTTCTCGCAACGCTACGTGCGATCCATGTATTTTCGCGCTGATTGCTTCAATTTGGCGTTCAAAAATGACTTCACTACGTAACTTCATCTCGACGCTTATCGGTTCAGATGAGTTCGCCTCCGCAATCCACTTGTCGATAATTGTGATCGGCACAGTGACGTTGATAGGCGATATTGTGAATTCGCATGGCCGCGGTTCGGCCCTGAGTTTTGCGTTTTCACGTTCGATTCGCGCGTTCGTTTTTCGAATTCTCGTATTTTGAGCCTCGATTTGGCGCAGCGTGCGAATCGTGGATTCGCTCAGCAAATCGACGCGCTCCCTAAAAGGGCTCCAGCCGTTTGAATATTCAAGCACTCTCGCTCTTCCGGCTTTACGAACATCATCCGTGATTTCGAATTCCGAAAGCAGTTCCTCTTGATCCGGGGGCTCGACAGCGATGCGCACTCCAGTTGAGTATCTCTCCCCGGCGGCTCGCCATCCTCTGCGTTCGACAACGCTTACGGGAAAGCTGAGGTCCCGACAAACGCGAGAAAATATCTCAATGCTATCATGTGGTCCCACTGTCTCGAGAGTTACTGACTCAACCACTTCCTCGAATGGTGGTCCGCTTTCCACTTGACCAAGGGCAGGTCTCTTAAAGACCCGGTCGAATGCCTCCTTTGAGACAGATTCGTCCATTTTACCTCCGAACACCTCGTTAACTTGCCGCATGAGCAGCGCGACCTCTCGCGCGGAATGAAGGTTTCTATTCTGGAGGATGTTGAATGGACTCGGTAGCGCCGCTTTGTCGGTGCCGGGAAGACAATAGATTTTTGCGGTTCGAAGTTTGTGAAGTCCATAACCCGCTTCAAAGTATGTCCAACCAGATTTCAGCGCTTCGGACGATACGAAGATGAGCATGAGCGACATCCTGTCCAAAGCGGCTCTTACCTCTGCTGGCCAGATAGTGCCGTGCGCGATGCTATCATCGTCCGATGAAAGAAAAAATTCGATCATGCCACCGGAGCGCTCATCGAGGAGGCGCTTTAATCCGAGCAATTCGCGACGATTCGTCGAGCTGTGGCTTAAGAATACCGTCGGTTTAGTGAGTTGTTTGGTTTTTGGAGACACAATTCGATTGGGGGCGAACGGGGTTAATCGGTGCACCTTGAAATCGCCTTTCGTTCCAGCAATCGCAAGCTCATCAAGTGTTATTGCGTTTGCTCATCCAACTCGTTCCTCCGCACGCTTTGTCTGAAACCCACCCGGTAGATCCTATTCGTTGATCTGTGGATTCTCGACTGGTTTGCCACGCTTTTCCTCTGGCTCCTCGAGAATGCGGGCGGACTCCAAAACGTTAGAATCGAATGTCGGCGTCCGACGGCCTGCGATGCCATTCCAAATAATTTCACTACGAAGCGTCTTGTGAAGCTGCGCGCGCAAGCTCGAAAGCTTTGAACTCTTGGACATGGGCACGTCAAGTAGAGTAGCTACCTTGAGGATCTCTGGCCCGCTTAGTTTTGCGATTTCATTCTCCAGTTGCGTGTCCTCTTCTGCCAATGCTTTTAGGCGGTTCACTAACTGTTGATCAACAACCCTCTTTTCTCTTTTGATTTTAGGGGGTTTCGGCCACGGAGAAGTGAGCACGACTTTAAATTTACCCCCGCTTTGTCTCGCCTTGGCAGTCAGCTCGCCACCGAGCAGCTGCACAAATGCTGCCTCAATGTTACCCGGCAGCTCCTCTCCAGGTCGTATGATGAATTCTTTAGTTGCCATGAAATGCTCCAATTCTACCAACGACCTTGTCCCGAATGGCGGTTGCGCATTGTTCGACGCTAGGTTGCGCAGACGTTGATCTTGCAAAGTCTAGAAATGCACTTTTGTCTTCACCCAAAAACCGTGCGATCACATCGAGTCGCGGCAGGACTCCGACTAAAGCATCCTGCCCCAGCACGTGTTGTTCATCTGGCTGTAAAGAGGTTCGTACGCTTCGCACCAGGTCGGCGTGAGCTCTTTGTTGGCTACCAACCATCCCACCTCCGCTTCGGTTCAAAGCATTTAGAACATAGCCGAGTAGTTTCGGACGATCCCCGGGCGGATAGATTTCACATACCCAGCGGATCAGACGTGGCATACCGTATATTGAAATCTGATCCGGGATCGTGACCGGCAGGTAGAAGGAGCAGGCGCGAAGCATCGCCTGCGTTAGAAACATTTTGTTGGGTGGACAATCCACTAAAACGTAATCGTAATCCTCCTCAAAGCTCATGAGCAATTGCTTGGTATAAAGAAAAAGCTCCGCCAAATAGCGCTTCTCGTCTTGGAGCAGAGTCTTGGCGATCACGTAATCAAGTTCATCAGTTTTGAAAGAGCCCGGGACGACATGGACGTTCCTTGGCAGGTAATTTGACCTTAAGGCGCGCGTATAATTTTCCAGCTTCTTTCGCTTCAGCTTAGTCCAAGCCTTCGGCTCGACTAAATTGTACACTGTGAGATCTGTCTCGCTGACCTCCTCTGGGTCGAAGCCAAGCGCAAGAGACAGGCTGCACTGCGCATCGATATCAAATAAAAGAATCTTTTTCGTCGGGTCCTGCGCCAAATACAGTCCCAACAGCGCAGTGACGGTCGTCTTGCCGACGCCACCTTTGTAATTGATAATGCAAATGGAGCGCGGATGCTTCGCGTGAACAAATGCGGTCGCGCCGGATTTGTTAAGTTGGTCTGCGATTTGGTTCATTGGTCCTCCGGGGAAACTGGCAGTACTCATTTATAGCCGAAACACGCTCTCCGGTAAACTGCGCGCTTTTTGCCGAAGAACGCGCGAAGTTTTACGCGGTCATTCGATCCAGGCGAAGTCGGTCAGATGCGCGGGAGAGTGCTGTGAATGGTTTCCGCCGGGTCTATCGTTCGCAAGGGGAACCAGTTGCTGACGCCGTTGGAGACGATGAGGTGACGGTCGCCGCGCCTTACGGCCCGGTTCCGAAAGGTTTTTTTTCAGCACTTCAGTTCTTTGATTGATCAGCTTCGTTTGGGCGTTTGCGAAGGGCACAGAATTCTCGCACAACGGACACGAAGGAGCACAACGGAATCCGCAGCGAAGAGCGATCACGAGCACGATCTAGATTAAAGAAAAACCTTCGTGAACCGTTGTGACCGTCGTGTGAGATCTTTCCCCGCTGAGCTCGGTGAGCGGTGGGTACTCCGAGGGCCGACGTTCGCCCTACAATTATTGAATGAACCGGATCGTCATCGGGTAGCGATAGAACTTTCCGTCGCTCGCCTGGATGGAGGCGATGATGGCAAAGACAACGTTCAGGATCCAAAGGACGGCGAGGAAAACGAAGCCGACCAGGATCAGGCAAAAGAAGGCGGCGGCAATGTTGTAGATGAGCATCGAGATTTGGAAGTTGAGGGCTTCCTTGCCGTGCGCATCGATCTCGGGCGAGTCGCCGCGCTTGGCCAGCCAGATGATGAGCGGCCCGAGCAGGTGACCGGGGAAATGAAAAAAGACGCCGAGCAAGGAGCTGGCGTGACAAAATGCGTTCCAGGTGCGCACGTTGGTGAGGGCGGAGGCGTTGAGAGGCGGTGGTTTTGGGTATGAAGTTTCCATGGCGTCTAATGAATGGATGCGGCCGGCCCGCGGTTTGGATTCAGAAAAATGCGGTTTGCGAGATGTGGGATGCGAGATGCGAGATCCGGAAAGAGGGCGCCGGACAAATCATCTAGGCGCGCCGAAGTGTGAGGTGAATGATTTCGGCGGGGGCTCGGGTTCGCAAGGGGAACCAGTTGCCGACGCCGTTGGAGACGATGAGGTGGCTGTCGCCTCGCGTGTAGTGGCCCGACCAGTAGCGAAACATCATCGGGCCGAAACCCATCTCGGCGTTCAGCATTAATTGGCCGCCATGGGTGTGGCCGGAAAGGGTAAGGGGGAGTTGCGCGGTGGCGGCGGGATCGAAGGCGTGCGGATGGTGCGCGAGCAGAATGGGGAAAGCTTCCGGGTCGCGGAGCGGCAGTAGTTCCTCGAAGGAAGCGGCGATGGTGGCGTCGTCATAACCGGAGCGGCGGCGGAAAATGGGACCGCCCCAGCGCAGCCCGAGAAGCTGCAGCGGGTGACCGCGCACGGTGAGTTGGGCGGTTTCATTTATCAGCAGCGGAATGCCGGAAGCTTTCACCCGCGATTCAAACGCTTCGCGCCCTTGGAACAAATCATGATTGCCTTCGATCATGTAAACACCGGAGCGCGCATCGAGACGACGGACGGCGTCGATCCCTTCGGGGATTTCGTGGAGCGCGCCGTTGATCAGGTCGCCGGTTACCAGGACCAGCTCGGAACGGAGATCGTTGACCTTCGCGGTCATTTCGCGGAGCACCGAGCCGCGAGTGAATCGACCCGCATGCATGTCGCTCACGTGCGCGATCGTTAGGCCATCGAGGGCGGGCGGAAGACCGCAAATGGCGATGGTCATTCGGCGGACTCGGAATTGTTCCAGTTGCCGGAGGGCGATTGCGGTCAGGCCGACAGTAAATAATTGGGGCGTGAAAGCGGCGGTGGCGGCAAGGAAAGCGCGTCGGCTCATTCCAGCGGCATGGAGTTGGGCATTCGCAGTTTCGCGCGCTCGGATTTTGCGGATGATCCAGCAAACGAGAGCGACGATTGCACCAATCGCCAGGAGCGGAAGCAACAGCGGTAAGATCAGCAGATGCCAAAGGTAAACTGCTGTCGTCACGAACCTTGGCAGATGGTCCCAGAGCTCCGATTGCCGGGAAGCGATCACGGCCAGCAAGGCTGCGAGTTGAAAGCCGAAGAAGAGGCTGTGCAGAATCCGCACCCGGCCTTTCCATTCTGCTTTGCGCAATAGCCGATCCGCCGAGAACCACCAGATGAGATCCAGGACGATGAGGGCGGGGATGATGGCCGTGATGATCGACATGCCGAAGAGATGCTAGTCCCTGCGATCACGCTTTCCAACGTGGGAAAGCGGCAGAGGAATTGGACAGGATTAACGGGATTGAAATGGATTTTGGGAACGAAGGCGGAGGGACTTCTGGAATTTGAATCCCCAAATCCGGTTCATCCTGTAAATCCTGTCAAAAGAGATCTGTCGCCCTACAATTCGCGTTCAGCATTTCGCCGACTTGCGCTTCTTGCCGATGGCGCCGCGTTTCTGCACCGTTCGGATGGAGTCGGGCGCGAAGGGGACCTGACATGAGGTGTTGCCCATTTCCACCGTGACTGGGCCGATCTTTTCAGCGGTCTGGATGGCGACGTCCGTAAGAGATTGCACGTAGGAACCGACCGCGATGACAAACCCGTTCATCGAGGAGCGTACGTCGTCCGGCGCCTGCTGAATGGTTTTCCGAACCCGATCCAGGAGTCGTTTCAATTCGGTGAGGTCGAGTTCGGAATCGTCCTTGATGGAGACCAGGCTCCGAAACGTCGCCCAGCCGGCTTCGGCGGTGAGTGCCTTCTTGGAATCGATCCACTCCAAGGCCAGCTCCCACCCATGGGAACTGCCCGCCGCGACCCACGGCACAGTTGAACTGGCGAGCGGCTCATGGGTCGCATTTGCAATCCAATGCGTGAGCTCCTTCTTCGTCATCCGCGCGTCGTCGGCGATCAAACCGGCGAGGTACATCGCGTCGTAGTTACCGGTGTCGTAAAGGTCGAGCGCAAGTTGGTAATCCTTCTTGATGCGCTTCTGGATCTTTTGCAGCTCGCTGATCTTGACGCCAAAGCACGGCTCCTTCACGCCGTGGTTGAACATCACCTTCTTGTAGCTGTCGCGACCGAGCGGCTTCAGTTCTGCCAGGATTTCTTTTGCGGTCATGAGTTTCTACGCGCGAAAGCGCGGAGGTAAGTGGACAGGATTAACGGGATTGAGATGGATTGGAAGAGTGGATCTCAGAGTTTGTTGTAATCCTCGTGCGAGCCGATCCAAACCCATTCGATGCCATCATCGAGCCGCTGCCCGATGGCGCGGTAATGGTCGCCCACGCGGATCGAGAATCCCTTCGCGGAACCGCCCTTTAGCCGCTTGAAGCCAAGCGAAGGATGATGCTCATCCTTCTGCCACAGCCGGTAATTCTTGCGGGCGAGTTGGTGAACATGAGGAGGGAGCGCGCTGTAGAGTTTCCAGAAGCGCGCTGTGGCTCTTGATTTCAATCCGGCCAGTCGCGCAGCGTACCACTTCCGCGTTCGCTCTCTGCTTCTTCGAAGAGGCGATCAAGTTTTCCGGAACCGGCATCCTTATCCATCTGATCATCCCACGCGGCCTGATCTCGCTTTACGAGAAATGCGGTCAACGCCGTCAACTCTTCCGGAGGTAATTGAGTGGCCAACTGTTTGATCTCCGTCAGGCTCATGACGCATCGTATCGTATCGCCCTCGCTAGTGCAAGAACCCGCAGCGTCGCGGGTAGTCCGACACCTTCTGGGCGACACTGAGGTCATCCCTCCACGAGCGCGGGAAACTTTCGTCAACGGTAGACAAAATACGTGGTTGGCGGCGTTGGATTATTAAAAGACCGTTCAGAGGTCATGGAGAATGTCGTCACTCATGAAGAAGATTGGAAAGTCTGTTTTGCGGAACTGGGGCCTGGGCTCGTCCTTTTTGCCCGCCAGTTTGTCCGCTCGATCGCAGACGCGGAGGACATCGTCCAGGAAGCTTACGTCCGGTTCTGGCGCAAACAGCATTCAATCGAAAATCGCGGGCTCCTCTACGCCACGGTCCGCTCCGTCGCGCTCGATCTTCTCCGGCGCGATAGCCGCCGCGCCCGCCGCGAGGCCGCTGCTTCGGCCGACATGGAGCAGGTCACTGAGCCGCAATTTGATTTCGATGATGGCGCGCAACGCGAGCTGGCTGCCGCTCTCGATCTTCTGCCAGTGGAACAGCGGGAGGTGCTGGTCATGAAAATCTGGAACGAGCTGACTTTCGCGGAGATCGGCGCCGCCCTTGAGATTTCACAGAACACGGCGGCGTCGCGTTATCGCTACGCGCTGGCGTCGTTGAAAAAGAACTTTGTTGTCCATGAATGATTTTTCCGAACTGGAAGCTGAACTAAAGAAGCTGCGTCCGCGGCCGGCGTCGCCCGACCTGGCGGCGCGGATTGAAGTAGGTCTGGCCGAAGTGGCCGGGCACGGGACTGCGACGGCCGGTGTGTTACCTAAGCGCCGGAGCTTTCGTCCGAACTGGTGGGCGCTCGGGCTCGGGCTCGGGGCAGCGGCGACGTTTCTCATGCTGGCCCGGATGAATGTCGATCGGCCGTCGAGCAAGGCAGCAGGTCTTGCCTTGATCACGCCAGCGCCTTCTTCGCCGCTCGCGAGAGTGGATGACAACTTTGTTCCCTCGGCTTTGACCCAGGTGGTTTACGACACGCGCGACGAAGGCCTGCATTTCACCGAGGGCGCGGACGAACCAGTGCGCCGCCTCCGTTCCAAAAAACGCGAGACCATGCAATGGAACAATCCGCAGACCGGCGCGTCGCTCCGCGTTTCGTATCCGACCGAGGAAGTCACGCTCGTTCCAATTTCCGGCCAGTAATGAAGATCATGAGCACGATCACGATCATGAGCAGGATTAGAAGACTCACCCTTAACCAAAACCAAACAATGAAAACAAATACGTTAGCTATCATCGCAGCTCTCGGGCTGCTTCCGATCATGGGTCTCGCCCAGACGCCTCCGGCTCCGCCGTCGCCGCCGAATCCGCCTAACCAACCAATCCCGCCGATTCCACCAAAGGATAAGGACAAGGATCGCGACCGCGACAAGGGGCCGAAGGTGCCGGTGACTTTTCTCGGGGTGGAAACCTCGAGCGTCCCGCGTGTCGTAAGCGAGCAGCTCGGCCTGGCCAAAGGCTTCGGTTTGGTGGTGGACTACGTGGTGCCGGATGGACCGGCCGCTGCCGCCGGCGTGCAGCAGAACGACATCATCAAGATGTTTAACGACCAGATCCTGGTGGACCCCGATCAACTCTCGAAGCTCGTCCGGAGTTATCAGGAAGGAACCAATGTTACGCTGACGATTCTGCGCAAGAACGCGGAGACCAAGGTGACGGTAAAGCTTGGTAAGAAGGAAGTGCCTTCTCGTAACAACATGTTCGACAGGCATCGCCCGGGTCAGAATGACTTCGGGATGCTGAACAATCCGGACGGTTTTAAATTTGAGTTCGGCGACATGAGCGATCTGGGTCCTTCCATCCGCGAGACCGTGAGAAATGCCCAGCGGGAAGCCGAGCGCGCCACCACCGAAGCACGCGCTGAGGCCAGGCGCGCCGCCGATGAGACGCGCCGCGAAATGGCGCGTGCTCGCGATGAAGCGCGCCGGTCCGCGCGCGAGATGCGCGTGTTCAGTCGGGACAAGGGCACGATGAAGTCAACGACGATCGATCTCGGGAAAGCGACGATCGTGTTCAGCGATACGCAGGGCGAGATAAAGATCGAAAACGTGAACGGCAAGAAGATGGTCACGGCCAAGGATCCCCAGGGGAAGCTTCTGTTCAGCGGCCCGGTCGATACGAAGGAAGAGCTCGACAAAATGCCGCCGGAAGTGCGTCAGCGTTACGACAAGCTCGAACAGAAGGATCTCCCTACGATCTCGCCGAACCAGTTTGTCGAGAACGATGAGAACGGCGACGATAACGAGGACAGCGATAACGACAACGATAATGATAACGACAACGATAGCGACGACGGCAGCACCAACGTCTCAGGGGCCACGATGCAGCAGGTGTCGTTTCGGACAACGCCGCATTTTGTTCATAATCTAAACATTGGTTCCATTTGAGCGCGCGGCACTGGCGTCTGACACAGACGCCCTACAATAAGAACCAATTGAAAGGGACAATTATAGTTGTGCTGGGGATATTGATCGCGGCATTGATCGCCTCCGCGCAGTCGCCCGCGCCGGACAGCTCAGTCAATTCCGAGGCGAATGTGGCAAAGGAGCTTCAGAGTTACTTTGATTCGCTGGCAGCCGAAAACAAATTGTCCGGCGTGCTTCTCGTCGCGAAAGATGGAGTAACTGTCGCGAGTAAGGCCGGCGGCATTGCCAACAAGGCGACGAACGCGCCGATCGACCTGAATACCAAGTTCAATCTCGGATCGATGAACAAGATGTTTACCTCGGTAGCTATCGCTCAACTGGCCCAAGCCGGAAAACTTTCCTTTACCGATACCATCGGCAAACATCTGCCAGATTATCCGAACAAGGAAGTCGCGGACAAGGTGACGATCCATCAGTTGCTTACCCACACCTCCGGTTTGGGGATGTATTGGAACGAAAAATTTATGGCGCAACGCGAGAAGCTTCTGACAGTCGCCGCGCACATTCCGCTCTTTGCCAGCGATCCACTTTTGTTTCCTCCCGGAGAAAAGTTTCAATACAGCAACTCGGGCTTCATGGTGTTGGGCGCTATTATCGAGAAGGTCTCGGGCCAGGACTACTACGGCTATGTCCAGGAGCATATCTACAAGCCAGCAGGCATGAGCAATACCGGCTTCTACGAACCGGGCAAGGAGACTCCTAATCTCGCAATTGGTTATTCCAGAATGTCGCCTGATGGGAAGCCGCTGGAAGAAGCAAAGGACAATACAAACACACGTGAAGTAAAAGGCGGTCCCGCCGGTGGTGGTTATTCCACCGCGCCAGACCTGGTGAAGTTTCAGCAGGCCCTTCTGAGCTACAGGCTGCTTGACAAAGAGCGCACCGACCTAATCACCACTGGTAAAGTAGACGGCCCGGGAGGGAGGGGCCGATATGGTTATGGATTTGGGGAGAACACTTCTGGCGGAAAGCGCAGTGTAGGCCACAATGGCGGCGCGCCAGGCATCGCAGCCAATTTCGAAATGTTTCCTGAATCAAGTTACACCGCGATTCAGCTGATGAATTCAGATCCGCCCACAATGATGCCAATCGCGAAAGCGATCAGAGAGCGCATTCCGGCGAAGTAATTTCCAAGAAACAGTCCGCCGGGGCTTAACCCAGCTTCGGCAGCCCCGAAAGTTTCGGGGTATAACGCTGCCCGGCGGACTGTTTCGACCCCGCTTCGGCTACAGTGATTGCGGCTCGCTGTTCGAAGGAGTGAATAGAAGGCCGGCAGTTCTTCCGACGAAGAGGTAGAGGGAGAGCAGAAGCAGTTGCCACATCGGCAGGCCAAAGCGCGGGCTAAATTCATCCAGCAGGCAGGTGGCCGCGACGAATGTTATTCCGACGGCGGTGAGCGCAATTCCGAAGGCGAAGATGGTTCTCGGGTTCTGCTTCTTTCGTCGAGCGGTAAGGACGAAAACAGACAGGGCAACAAACCAGGCCACCAAGGCGCGATTGTAGCTCAACCCCTGCCACAACCGGAAATAACGATGCTGGAACTGAAGCTGCCATATCTTCTCCGCGCTCGCGTTGCCGCGGAATGTCACCAGCTCTGCGCAGCCCGGCATCTGTTCCTTATTGTCGAAATAGTAAGCGGTGGTTGCGAACAAAGAGGACGAAATCTCGGTCGAAGGCATCCGTAGGACGGCGACGAAATCTGTTCTGGCAGCGTGCAGCAATTCGGCTGTTGGCGGCAGAAGAAAGGCAAAGGCCATCTGGTTAAGTGCGCGGTCGAGCTCTTCCCAGTGGAGTGGGCCATTAAACAGTTCGATTGCCCTCTGCATGAATGGTCCGGTAGTCATCAAGTCAGCGCGTTCTGCTAGCATCTGTTCCAGAAGCGTAAGGAGCTTGCGGACCTCTGGGGAATGGGTGCGTGCGGCCACCTTGTGCAGAAGAGCGGCGCGCGCGTCTGGCGGAAGCTCCTGCAGGAAATGCAATCGCCAGAGAAAGGTGAATCCGATTCTGGAGTGAGGATGAAACCTGCTCTTTCGGGCAAGACCATGGACCGCAAAAGTTGTCATGGCAAAACACGCGATTCCGATAGCTGTCGCGATGACGGCCTGACGAAGGTCTCTCGCCCTGAGCTGCCGCAGCTCGAGCCTTTGTTTGTCGTTCAAAGTAAAGAAGCCACGAGCGCAGTGCAGCATCCACGAAAGCAGGAACGTGGCGGGAAGAAACGCGATGAGGATTAAGTTAAGATGCCTTGAGAGAATGCAGACGCAGAGAGCTATCGCAAAGACATACCAATCCCTCCACGCCGCTTCGTCACCGCTCCGAATCAGGCGCAGCGCTTTCCCCACGAGGAGGATAATGAAAATGAGGCTGAGCGTTTCCGATCCGACGCAGTGCGCGAAGGTGTAGAAAAGCGCGTTACTCGCCCAAGCTAGGGCCAACGCGAGGCGTACCCAAAATAGCCTGGTGACCGCGACGATAAAATAAAACGCTGCGCCGCAGAGGGCCAGGTGTTGGCCGACGATGAGCAGCCGGATTCCGGAATCAGTTAGCCGCGGCCCGGATGATTCCGGGCTGGGAACGGCCGGCGCTCGCCCTCGCCATCGTTCCCATTGCTCGCCGGCGAAAAGAGGAACCTTCGCAATATAACAATAGGCGGGACCATGTCCCCAAAAGGTCGAGAGTAGAGGGTTGTGGGTCACTTGGACATAGGCGTCGTAGTCACGCCAAAGCGGCGGTATGGTTGCGATCATCCAAGCCGAGGGCGCGAGTAGACAGAGGAGCAGCAGGCAACTTCTGAGAAGATTTGAGATGGCTGCACGGGCAGGCATTTGCTCTCTCATAACAGTGGCTTTGCTCTCCGGAGGCAATAACTATCCGCGCGGGCAGCTATGCATCTCGTAAGGTCGCGATGGAGCGGCGTGCTTTTGCTTATTCTTGCGAACGGCATGCTCCAGAGGTGAAGCGATGACTCTGGACGAGCCGAAAATTCCTCAGGATCCAACAATTGGCTGCTCGGAGAGGGATGCCTAAGGAATGGGGTTTACGTTTGACAAAGGAGACTGAGCACCTGGGGAAATTCTCCTTGATTCAACATCCCGCGCGGTCCGTAAAGCTCCACTATCTGAGATGCCCTGTCCTTGCGCTTCAGGTGGACGTAATGCATAACATGGGCGGCCGCGATATTGGCGCGCTCGTCCGGCCCTACGAGATCGAGGGAGTGACGAAATGATGCATCCGTCTCGTCGTCTGGGATCGTGGTGAACTCCGTTGCTCGATCGACCGCCTCTCTCGGGATTGGTGCAAGTAATTCAAACGCCGCCGTCCCCCACGGGACGCTCCGATAAAATCGGAAGTATTGGCGGAGCCGATACTGGAGCACGTGGATCCAACTAGTGTAATAATGCTTGAAGTCCTGGTGGATCAGGAGGCTTCCCGGAATCAGACTTGGAAAAAAAATCCGCGGGATCTGAATCGCAAGAGTCTCATTTTTCATTGCATCTACGAGCAAGAGTTTGATCGGGCCACCGCTCCACTCGTAAAGTTCCAAGTCTGCTTGAACCAATTCGACTCGGCCGCCTCCATGTTCGCGGACGAGGCGCCGGGCCTCGGGGAGGAAACTGTCCCCAGGCTCGTATAGGCAATACGGGATGTGAGCCGGCATCCACGTTTCCCATTGGAACATATCAAAACCGAAGACTTTCTCGTTCCAATTATCGGCCTTAGAGCCGTGACTTAGGATGCCTTGAGCGAGTGCGATTGAGGTCGAACCCAGCCAGCAGCCTAGATCAACAATTGCACCTTCTCTTCCAAAGTAGCGAGCCGCGCTCTCGCTGTAGAACGACGTTTCGGCGGACGAAACCATCCCGGGAATGTCTGCCTTTGGAACGCCAGTCCCCGAGACGGTCAACGGCTTATGGCCCATCGAACCCACAATTCGTTTCACAGCTGAGGTAAACGACGGGAATTTCCGCATTGATGTCTCCTTCCAACGTGCACGTGCGCGACAGAGTGTAGCACGACTCGTAAGCTGTGCTTTAAAGTGAAACTTATGTTTCGCTCAGTGGCTGGCCGGGCGTTTCAGGGCCGGATAGATTTGGTAACCAAGACGCCGATGCCAACGATCGGGGAGCAATCGCTATGACGATGCGGCGCTGAAGTTTGCCCGCGCAGCTTTCACTTGTTCTTCCGCAAGGCGTGCTCGTAAGTGGAAGCAATGGGTTTGGGTAACGAAAAAAATCCACACGATGCCACGCCGATCATTGGCGCGGACACCGATATCGCGCCGCTCGGAGGACCGAAGCCCGCGCACGAACGCACGGCGGATGAAGAGCCGGATGTGATTGACTGGGAACGGCTCGCGGCCAGCGAACGATTCCGGAACCTGCTCAAAGCGAAACGGCGTTTCATCGTGCCGGCGACGATCTTCTTCATCATCTATTACTTTGCGTTGCCGGTGCTGATCGGTTACGCGCGGCCCTTTATGGAAAGACAGGTCTTCGGTCCGGTGAATCTCGCGTATCTCTTCGCGCTTTCGCAGTTCTTCGTGGCCTGGATCATCGCCGCTCTTTATGTCCGCGCCGCAGCGCGATTCGATAAGATGGCGGCGGACGTGATCGCGCCCGATACCAGTTCGGGCGAGTAATATGACAACAGCGCTCGCGATGTTCCTCGGGTTCGTGTTGGTCACGCTCGGCATCACTTACTGGGCGGCGCGACGATCGAGCGGTGACGTGGCCTACTTCGCCGCGGGCCGTCGCATTACCGCGTGGCAAAACGGGCTCGCCGTAGCTGGCGATTACATGAGCGCCGCGAGCTTTCTCGGCATCGCGGGAATGATCGCATTCAACGGCTATGACGGCTTCATGTATTCAGTCGGCTGGCTGGTCGCCTACCTGACCGTGCTTCTGATCGTGGCCGAACCTCTTCGCAACGCGGGCAAATATACGATGGCGGATTTGCTCGCCTATCGGCTAAACGCGCGCCCGGTCCGCGCCATGGCTGCCGTGAGCACGCTGACCGTGTCGACCTTCTACATGATCGCGCAAATGGTGGGCGCCGGCGCGCTCGTCAAGTTGCTCCTGCCGGGCGTGAACTATGAGACCGCCGTGATTGGCGTCGGGATTCTGATGATCGTTTACGTGGTCTTCGGCGGAATGCTGGCGACGACCTGGGTGCAGATCATCAAAGCGGTGCTGCTGATGAGCGGCAGCATTTTCCTCTCGATCCTGGTGATGAAACATTTTGGTTTTAGCTTCAGCGCATTTTTCGAAGCGATCAGCCATGTGAGCTGGACCGGTGCGGATGGCGCGACGGTCACGCGAAACTTTTTTCAACCGGGATTGCTCTTCAAACCGCCCTGGGGCGCGATCGATCTGATCTCGCTCGGCCTGGCCCTTATTTTCGGGACCGCCGGTCTGCCGCATATTCTGGTGCGCTTTTACACCGTGCCCGATGCGAGGACCGCGCGGCACTCCGTGGTCTGGGCCATGGTGCTCATCGGCGTCTTCTACATCATGACGACGTTTCTCGGCTTCGGCGCCGCGACGATTCTTACGCCGGGCAAGATCAGCATCGAAAACATGAGCGCGCCGCTGTTGGCGGAGGCCTTGGGCGGCAGCGTGTTCTTCGCATTTATCAGCGCGGTCGCTTTCGCCACGATCCTCGCGGTGGTCGCCGGCCTAACGATCAGTGCGAGCACCAGCTTTGCTCACGATTTTTACACGAACGTGATCCACCACGGCCGGGAACGGCGTCCCGGTGAAGAGGTGCGCGTCGCGAGGGCCACCGCTTTTGTGGTCGGCGCCGTCGCGATTTTGCTGGCCATCAAGCTCCAGACAGTGAACGTCGCGTTCCTCGTCGGTCTCGCTTTCGCTGTTGCGGCGAGTGCCAATTTGCCGGTGATCGTGCTGAGCATTTTCTGGCGCCGCTTCAACACCGCCGGCGCGGTCGCCGGCCTGTTCGTCGGCCTCGCCAGCTCGATCGTGCTGATCATGATCAGCCCGAGCGTCATGGGAATGGACGCCAAGGCGTTGATCCATGGACAGCCGATTTTTCCCTTGAAGAATCCGGGCATTCTCAGCATTCCGCTCGGTTTCCTGGGCGCGATTGTCGGGACGCTTATCCGCCGTGAACCGCGCGCGGAAGCGAGATTTGCGGAACTAAGTGTTCGCGCGAATACTGGGCTTGGCGCGGAAAAGGCCGCGACAGAATAACAGACAACCGGCGCTCGTGGCGGCGAGCGCCTCTCCATTACCGAACATGAAAAAACTGATTTATCTCATCTGTGCGCTCGCGATTTGCGCCCTCACCTCGTTTGCCGCCGACACACCGACACCCGCCCCCGCCAGCCCAACAGCGACTGAATCCCAGCGCGCCAATGAATTCCTCGACAAAACGTTCGACGAATTTGTCGCGACCCATCCGCAGATCGAATCGTCGCTCGGCATCAAGACGCACAACGATCAGTGGAACGACATCTCGGACGAGGCGGCGAAGCGCGACCTCGAGACCGCGCAAAAGAATCTCGCGGAGCTGAAGCGCCAGTTTCCGAGAGAGAAGCTCGACAAGCAGGCGCAGCTCAGTTCCGACATCTACGAGTTCCAGGTCCAACGCGATACCGAGGGCTTCAAGTTCCGCCTCGACAATTACCCGGTGAATCAAATGGGCGGAGCTCACTCCGAGATCCCGACCTTCCTGATCAACATCCACAAAATCGATAACGAAAAAGATGCGCAGGCTTACGTCGCACGGCTCAATGGCATCCCGAAAATGTTCGACCAGTTGATCGTGAACCTGAAGGCGCGCGAAGAGCATGGCGTCATCCCGCCGAAATTCGTTTTCCCGCTGGTGCTCGAAGCCTCCGCGAAAGTGATCAAAGGACAACCGTTCGATGAATCGGGACCGGTGAGTCCCTTGCTGGAGGATTTCACGAAGAAAGTTGGCGCGGTAAAGAACCTGGACGCCGCGGCTCGCGATAAACTGATCGCGGACGCGCGGAAGGCGCTCGTCGATTCCGTGAAGCCAGCCTACGCGAAATTGATCGCCGTGTTGCAGGACCAGGAGAAAAAAGCGACCGACGACGCGGGCGTCTGGAAATTTCCTGATGGCGCGGAGTTTTACGAGTTCGCTTTGAAGCGGACGACGACCACGAATCTGACCGCGGAGCAAATTCACCAGACCGGCCTGAAGGAAGTCGAGCGGATCCACGGGGAGATGCGCAAGATCATGGAGAAGGTCAAATTCAAAGGCGACCTGCAGGCTTTCTTCAAGTTCATGCGGGAAGATCCGCAGTTTTATTTACCGCAGACCGAGGAAGGCCAGCAGAAGTATCTCGCGATGGCGACCAGGATCGTCGACGACATGAAGAAACGGCTCGACGAGCTCTTCATCACGAAACCGAAAGCGGACATTGTGGTGAAAGCGGTGGAAAAATTCCGCGAGAGCTCGGCGGGCAAAGCCTTTTACAATCAGCCTGCTCCGGACGGATCGCGGCCCGGCATGTTTTACGTGAACTTGTCGGACATGAAGAACACGCCGACCTACGAACTGGAATCGCTCGCGCATCACGAGGGCATTCCCGGGCATCACATGCAGATCGCGATCGCCCAGGAGTTGAAAGGGATTCCGAAATTCCGGAAGTTCGGCGGACGCTTCACGGCTTACACGGAAGGGTGGGGGCTCTACAGTGAGCTGACTCCAAAAGAAATCGGGATGTATCAGGATCCTTATTCTGATTTCGGACGGCTCTCGCTCGAGCTCTGGCGCGCCGGCCGGCTCGTGGTCGATACCGGGATTCACGCGAAAAAGTGGACCCGCCAGCAGGCGATCGATTATTTAAAACAGAATACGCCTAACGCCGAGGCGGATTGCGTCGACTCGATCAATCGCTACATCGTCATGCCGAGCCAGGCGACCGCTTATAAGATCGGCATGCTGAGAATTCTCGATCTGCGCGAGAAAGCGAAGAAGCAGCTCGGCGCGAAATTCGATCTGCGCGAGTTTCACGATGTGGTGCTGACCAACGGTCCAGTGCCGCTCGATATGCTCGAACAACTCGTCGACGCTTGGGTGAAATCGAAGAGTTCCGGCTAGTTCGCCGGGGCGCTACATTCCTTTTCGGAACCAGCGGAGCGCTTCCTGCAATTGGGTGGGCCTCACTTCGTGCCCGCCCGGGTGGGTCGTGTGCCGGATGTTTACGAATCCCGTTCGCCGCATCGAATTTTCCACGGCGTTTTGCTGCTCGAGCTTGGCGATCAGGTCGTGCACGCCGCTGCTCAAGAAAATAGGGGTGCGGAGAAAGTCGTGGCCGGGTTTGAATCGCCGGTAGGCTTCCGTGATTCGCTCCTCATTCATCCCGTTGAGAAAAATTCCCGCGACGCGATAACCACCCGCGGCGAGGAGCGGCGCAAGATAGCTCGCCCGTTTCGAGCCGCCGGATTGACCAGCGCACACAACCGGCCATTTGCTGGAACCGGCGAAGCTACGGTTCAACGCATCGAGCGCCGCCAGGGTATGACCGGCCCGCCAGCCGGAGCTGTCCAAAACGGGAGGTGGCTTCGGCCCATCGCCAGCGAGCAGGACCCAGCCTTCTGCAAGCGCAGTCGCACGGTAGTGGACCATCAGGTCGTACCAACTCGGAAATAGGTGATCGCTTGACGAGAACACGATCAGCACGGGCCACGTTTTCTTTGGATCAAACCCGCGCGGGACGGCCAGCGTGGCCACTGTATAGGACGGCACGGCGTTGCCTCCTTCCGCGACATACGATTTCTCCAACTCACTCAAAGGCACGCTCACCCGGACCGTGCGGCCAGGAGTAAGAGGCGCACCAGCAAAGCTCAAACCCGCGGGGAACGCGCTCGCGGAAAACGCGAGCCACGCGAGAGCGAAGATCGTCGCCACTCGTGAGCGCAGATTTTTAGACGCGCGCGCCACATAGGATGTTATCACAACCCGATCTGGAAACAGCGACCTTTTTGCTGGGCTTGAACGGAGCTGCGTGCTAAACTCCGAAGTCATGAAGCACAGGACGCGTGGTATCGTCTTTTTGCTCGTCGCTCTTGCGGCGCCAATGATTTACGGCGTCGAACCCGATCGAGGGGTGGCCGGAATCGACGTGATCGTGAAACAAAGGCCCCGTGACAGTGCGGTCACGAATGCCCGCGGGAATTTTGCCATCGAAGCTCTGGCCGCCGGCTCTTACACATTGACGTTCCGCTCGCGGAAGGCGGAACACATTCCCAGCACATCGGACAAGGTCATCGTTGCCACGATGTATTCGATCAAGATTGAAGGGGCAAAACATGCGGTGAATAAAAGCGGCCTAACGAGCGATGACCTTTTGGCTGGGGTCAATGTCGAGGTCGATCTTGGACCCGGCGCGAGGATCCGCGGGCAAGTCGCGGCGGGTGCCTTGAAGAAGATGATTTGGATAGCGAGAGAACACGGCAGCAATCTCCCGGGGCACTGGGTGGCGGAAGATTCGGCCGAAGCCAAGGCTGCTCGCCATTTCAATGCGTATCCAGTGAGCGTGGATGGAATTCGGCACCAGGTTACCCGATAGCGCGGAGGCGCGAACCAGGAAGATTGCCGCGTTTTTGCTTGGCTGGGGCAGACTCAGTCGTTATTCTGTGAAGTCATGAAGAACATGATCCGCGGTATTCTGTTGTGGGCGGTCCTCCTGGCGATGCCGGCCGTTTACGGGGCGGAACCTTCGGGGCCGAAGGGTGTGGCCGGAGTTAGTGTCGTGGTAAAACAAAATCCGGCCAAGCGCACCGTGACCGACGCCCGCGGCACCTTCTCTCTCGAAGGCTTGCCGGCCGGCTCCTACACTCTGACGATCCGCCCGCAGAAAGCGGCAGACACAAAGATGGCTTCAACGACTAAAGCCATCGTCGCCACCTCGTATTCGATCAAAGTCGAAGGAACAAAACGTCCGATAAACCAAACTGGCCTAACGAGCGATAAACTTCTGGCCGGAGTCGATATCCCAGTGGAGGTGGGCGCGGGCGCGAAGGTTCGCGGACAAGTCCTGGCAGGAGGGCTTAAGAAAATGGTTTGGATAGCCGCCGAAGTCGGCAGTCACATGCCAGGACATTGGGTGGATGCGGATTCAAAGGAAGCGGCCGCTCACAATATCGTCCGGGTCAGCAGCGACGATTTCCGGAACAATATGCAGAGAGCTCCCGATCCCCACCAGGAGGGGGCCGGGGGAAACATCCGCGACAGCGGTACCGGCCGTTGACTTCTGGTCAAGCGTCCTTGTCCCGGCGCTTTTTACCTTGGCTACCCGGGGGCGCGGAGGTATCCTATCCGATCATGAAAACTATCCTTCGCAGTATTTTCCTTCCCGCTGCTCTTTTTGCCGCTACTGCGATTTTCGCCGGGAATGCTCCCACTGTGAACATCATCGTGAAACAAAAAGCGGGAGGCAAAATGGTGAAGCAGGTGAAAACCGATTCCGCCGGCAGCTTTTCCCTCGGCCGTCTTCCGGCAGGCGAGTACACCCTCGAATTCCGTTCCGCGAGATCGCCTGAGTTGAAGGACATGCAATTCTCCATCGCCATTGACGGGGCAAAGAAGATCGGATCGCAAGGCGGAATTTCTGGGGGCAGTCTGGTTGGGGGCGTGGCGGTAAACATTGAAGTGGGATCGAATTCAATAGTCGGGCTGATCCTGGTGGGGCCAGACGCCGCCCAGAGAAAGCAGATGGTTTATTTACGGCCCACGGTCGGCAGCAACATGCCTGGAAAATGGGTTGAGAAAGGATCCGCTGAGGCAGTCCCGGCCCGCAACCAGGGCTACATCCGGCTCGAGGATGTCCGGAAGTGGCAGGACCATGGCGATGTCGGCCATTGACCTGGCTGTTCTTTAGGAGGGCTCGCAAAAATATTGGCACCGGGACTTTTCCCCGATATCATTCCGGAATGAAGAACATATTCCGCTTCGCTTCGACCATTCTCTTTCTCATCGCGGTCTCTGTAGGTTACAGCGCGCTTCCGGCAGTGAATGTCACCGTATCTGACGGTGGTGGCAAAGTTGCCTTCAAAGGCGCGACAAACGCCACGGGCGCCTTCGCGACCTCAAATCTTAAGCCCGGCAATTACGTCGTCCAGTTCAACTCAACGAACGCGGCCTTGAAAGGCCACCAGTACACGCTGGTCATTTCCGCCGGTAAGAAAAAAGTTTCGGCTGATGCGGTTGCGGGAGACAAATTCCTCGCTGGCGGTGTGGCGATGAAGCTGGAGGTTGGCTCGGGTTTGAACATAACCGGTCAGGTCGCGGCGGCAGCTAACGTCAAAATCGATCCCAAATCCAAAAAGAAATTGGTCTTCATCCCACCAACGGTCGGCAGCAATATGCCAGGAAGATGGGTTCCAGAAGATTCAGCCGAAGCAACCGCAGCGCGCAATTCTGGTCAGCTTCGCACTGAGGACGTGAGGAAGTGGCAGGATCACGGCGACGCCCCCGCTCTGGGGCGGTAACTCTCAGCTCGCGGCTACAGTTTCCAGCTCGGCCTTTCGCAGAGAAGCCGAAAGCGCCCTGCGCGTCATTTTACCGGCGGAGGGGTTCGAACCCACACACTCTTGCGAGTACTGGATTTTGAGTCCAGCGCGTCTGCCAGTTCCGCCACGCCGGCCGGTGTCGCTACCGTTTCGCATCGGATGCGCGGCGCGCAAGTGAAATTACGCGCGCGTGCCGCTGGGCTTTTGGCGAATTGAGTTGAAATAACAGCAAGTTCGCGTGCTAGGCTCGCTTCAAGATGATGCGATCATTTTGGGTAGCGCTAATTTTCTCTTTGGCTAGCAGCACTTTCGCCGAAGAGCGAACAGTTCAACTTCTTCTTCCATCGCGCCGGCTCGAGGCGACGAGCACTTTCGAATTACGATTTGCCACCGAGATGGTGCCGGCGGATCAGATCGGCAAACCTGCCGCGACCCCGCCGCTTGTTTTCACGCCGGCGGTGGAAGGTCAATTCATCTGGCTCACCACGCGGAGCGGGACATTCGCGCCAAAGGGAATTCTGCCGCTCGGGACAAAATACCAAATCACGCTGCGCTCGGGCTTGAAAGATGCGGCTGGACGCGAAATCAAAGCGACCTTGCGCGAAGCGGTGGAAACTCCGCCGTTTCGTGTCAAAGGCATCTCGTGGATCGGCGGGGGCGATCCTCAGGACGCATCGGCTACGCCGCATGTGCTCGTTCTTTTCAATGCGAACGTCAAAGCCGAGGCATCCGCGAAATTCTTCCGCTTCACCAATGCCGCTGGAGTGAAGATCGAGGCACGGGTCGAGCAGGCGAACGATCCGAAAAATCGCGATCGCGCTTTTTCCACTTATCAGAGCGATGACCGCAACTTGTCGGTATGGGGAGAGAAAGCGGCGCCGGTGGAGGAGGATGAGGAGAAAGACAAAGATAAACCGGGCCCAGCTCGCCAGAATATTCTTTTTGTGGCACCAGCAAAACCGCTTCCGCCCGGAAACGATTGGAAACTAATGGTCGAAGCTGGTCTTCCTGCCGCGGAATGGAAAGTGACGCTGCCCGCGCGGAAGGAAATCATCGTCGGCACGGTGAAGCCGTTCGTCGTCAGTAACCTCGCGGCTGAAAGTAATCGGATCGCCGGGCGGCGCGTTGTCATCCAGTTCTCCAAGGCGCTGGCGCCGGAAGTCACGCCGGAAACAATTTCACGTTGGATTTCCGTGACGCCGGCGCCGCCGAAGTTCAAAGCCGACGTCGAGGGAGATGCGGTCACCTTCAGGGGCGAGTTCGCGCTCGGGGCAAAATATCGCGTCGCGATCAAGAACGGCCTGCCCGCGCTTCAGCCCTTCCAGCTCGAACGGGCCCAGATCAAAGATGTCGTGTTCGAACGAATCGCGCCGCGGCTCGTCTTCGAAGACTTCGCGACCCACCAGCATCTCGCGGGGACCAGGCGCTTCCGTTTGCTCTCAGTAAACGTGCCGCGGATTCGCGTCAGCGCGCGGCTCTTCACCGGCGATACGACCGCGGTCGCGATCAAGGCCTACGATAAATATGAAGAGCGCGCGGATGAAATGCCATCCGACGAAATGTACAGCCGCGTCGATGTTGAAAAGCTGCCCGGGAAAGTGATTTGGGAACGGGACCTGAGCGCCGGAAGCGGCGTCGATAAACCGGAAATGCTCCCGTTGAATTGGGACGAGATCCTGGGCGAACACAAAACGGGAACGGTTTTGCTCACCGCCGAATCGATCGATCCCGCGACCGGCGACGGTAAACGCGTCGGCACGCAAGCAGTCGTGCAACTGACGGATTTGGGCGCGGTTTGGAAACGGGACAAGAGCGGAATTTCGCTCCACGTTTTTTCACTCTCGAGCGGAGACGCATTGCCGGGCGTGCAACTGCGGCTGATCGATACCGAGCAAAAAAATTTGGACAAAGCGGTGACGGACGCGCATGGCGGTGCGCATTTGCCGGCATCAAGTGATGCCCGATGGGTCTTCGCTCAACGCGGCGAGGACGGCCATCTCATCTCGATTAACAGCAGCGACAACTCAGTGCCGCTCTACCGCCTCGGCGTCAATGACGAGAGCGGCGAAGACGAAATGGAACTTCGCGCCGTTTTTCTTTTCACCGAGCGTGGCGTCTACAAACCCGGCGACCTCGTTCACCTCAAAGGTATCGCGCGCAATCTCGATGAGAACCAAGCGACCCTGCCTGCCGGAAAAAAGCTGACGGTGAAAGTAACCGACGCGCGCGACCGCGAAATTTTTAACAAGGCGGTCACGCTCTCGGAATTCGGTTCCTTCGCGGAAGAAATCAAGATTCCGGCGGGCAGCCTTGGAAAATACCGCGTGGTGGTCGCGGATGAAGAGAAAGAGCACAAGCTCACCGGCATTTGCGATTTCCAAGTGCAGGAATATCGGCCGAACGCGTTTGAGATTTCGATTCCGGCGCCGCCGATCGCGACCGGACCGGTGCGCCTCGACCTGCCGATTGCCGCGAAATATTTCATGGGCAAGCCGCTCGTCAAAGCGAAGCTCACCTGGTCATTGGTCGCGCGCGACGATGCCTTCAAGCCCGAAGGCCTCGCTGATTTCGGCTTTTGCAACGCGGTCGATGATTTCCGGCTGAACCGCGCGCTCGATCGCATCTCGCAGTTCAATGCACAGGGTGAAGTGAACATAGACGCGAACGGCGTCGCCCGGGTCACGACCCAGCTTCCGCTCAATCCGAAAGCGCCGCAGCCGCGCGCCGCGAAGTTGCTTTGCGAAGTCACCGATCTCAGCCAGCAAACCGTTTCCGAATCGAAGACGTTCGTGCAACACAGCTCCGATTATTACTTCGGTCTGCGCCGGCTCGATTCTGTGATGAAAGAAGGCGATCGCCTCCCGATCGAACTCATCGCGGTGGGATCGGACGGCAAAACCCTGACCGCGCCGGTTAAGTCCACGGTGCGCTTGACGCGCATCACCTGGCAGACAAATCGGCTCGCGGCCGCGGGCGACACGACGGAATTCGATAGCAAAGCCGAGCTCCATGTCGAATGGGAACGCGAGCTCACGAGCACACCCGGCATCGGTCCGGATCGTAAACCGATCGCCGTCACGCTCTCCGATGTTGTTGCAGGAAAACCGGGTCAATACTTGCTCGAAGCTACCGGCAAGGACTCGAAAGGCCACGACATTCTGACCTCGCTCACCTTCGACGTCGTCGGACCGGGTGAAACGGTTTGGAATTATCGGAACCCTTACGCGATCGATCTCGTGACGGACAAGGAAAGTTACGCGCCGGGCCAGACCGCGACGATTATTGTGAAGACGCCGATCGCGGGCGACGCCCTCGTCACCGTGGAGCGCGATCGTGTTTTGCGTTCCTTTATCACGCGCCTCAGCGGCAACGCGCCTTCTGTGCAAGTGCCGATCACGGAGACCGACACGCCGAATGTTTTTGTGTCGGTCATGCTCCTTCGTGGAGCGAGCGACAGTCCGCGCAAGATCAAGGCGCCCGAATATCGGGTCGGCTATTGCGAAGTAAAAGTCGCGCGGCCTAACGACAAGCTGGCTGTGACCGTGAAGCCGGCGAATCCGGTTTCAAAGCCGGGAGAAAAGATCGCGATCGAAGCCGAAGTGCTCGACGCCAGTGGAAAGCCGGCGGCCGAATCCGAGGTCGTACTTTTCGCCGTCGATGAAGGCGTCCTTTCTCTCACCGGTTACAAGACACCTGACCCGCTCACGTTCTTCAATCAACGACGCCGGCTCGCCGTCCAGACAAGCCTGACGTTGCCGACACTATTGAAGGAGGAGGCCGAGGAATCCGATTTCGCGAACAAGGGATACCTGATCGGCGATGGCAAGGGCGGGCCGCCATTGCTCGATGGGCTGCGCAAAAACTTTTTGGCCTGCGCGTTTTGGAACGCCACCCTTCGCACCGACGGGCAAGGCCGGGTGCGCGCAGAATTTGTTGCGCCGGACAGCCTGACTCGCTATCGCGTGATCGCCATCGCGGCCTCGAAGAAGAACCAGTTCGGCACCGCCGAATCAGCCGTCGAGATAAACAAACCCATCATGCTGGAGGCTTCGCTCCCGCGCTTCGGAAATCTCGGTGACAAACTGGTCTTGCGCGCCGTCCTGCATAACACCACTGATTTTGCCGGTGAAGCCGACGTGGAATTGCAGCTCGATGCGACGGCGAAAGCCACCGAGACGAAGCGCCATGTGAATGTGCCGGCCAAGGGATCGATCCCGCTCGATTTCCCGGCGGAACTGGTGGCGACCGGCCATGCGAAGTGGCGCTGGAGCGTTCGTTTCACCGGCGGTCCGAACGGGGAATTAACCGATGCGTTACAATCGGAGCTCGACGTGAATTACCCGGCGCCGCTTCTCCGCGAAGTGCAAACCAAACGGATCGAGAACAACGACGCGGAGCTGGCCCGCATTTCCGATCCGCAAATCATGGAGGGCGACGGTCGCGTGGACGTGAATGTCGCGAACACGCGCGTGATCGAGTTGCGCGAATCTCTTCGGCAATTGCTCCACTATCCGTATGGCTGCGTCGAGCAGGCGACTTCCAGTCTTCTGCCCTGGCTGATGGTGCGCGGTTTAAGCGCGACGTTGCCGGAGCTGGCGAAGAGCGATGCCGAGATTGCTGAGGTTGTGAATCGCGGCGTTAACTTAATTCTCTCGATGCAGACCAGTTCGGGCGGGCTGAGCTATTGGCCGGGCGGCCGCGAACCAATGTTGTGGGGCAGCGCTTACGGCGGGCTCGCACTGGCCATCGCGCAAAAGCAAAAATTTCCGGTGCCGGCGGCGGAAGCGAAGAAGGTGTTCAATTATCTCAGCGAACAACTTCGCGGCACGGCGAAAGACGTTACGGGCTACGGACTTTCCGATCGCTGTCTTGCCGTTTACACCCTCGCGCTCGCGGGCAAACCGGAACCTGCTTACCACGATTTGTTGTTTCAGAAGCGCGCGAAGTTGAGCGCGGAAGATCGTGCCCTGGTCGCGCTCGCCGTGATCGAAAGCAAAGGTCCGAAAGCGATGGTCGACGAATTATTGAAAACGCCGGCCGGCAACGATGCTTACGTCGAGCAATTCTTCGGCTCGGTCGCGCGCGAGAACGCGCTCCATCTGATGGCCTGGACGCTGCATCAGCCAAAATCACCGCGCGTGGACGAGCTCGCGGTCGAGCTCTTTCGCAGGCGAAGCAACGGGCATTGGAGCACGACCCAGGCGAACGCGTGGTCGTTGCTCGCGCTCTCTTCCTATCTGCGTCAGGTCGAGACTGGCGATAAGAACGCGGCCGGCCAGATTTTGTGGGACAAAGCCGCCGCGCCATTCTCAGTGAACAAAGGCAAGCCGCTCGTGAGCGCGACGTTTCCGATCGTCAACAAGGCAGCCCCCGAACCGATCCGCGTCACCAAGACTGGCGGCCAGATTTTTTCTGAAGTAACGGCGGAAGCCCGGCCGAAACTGATCGAGCAGCCGCGGCAGAATCGCGGCTACACAATATCGCGGCGCTACGCAAAACTCGGCGACGATGGCAAACTTACGGGTGCGGATAATCTGCGCGTCGGCGACCGCGTCCTCATTACGCTGAATATCGAGGTGCCAGGGCGCGCGACCTATCTCGCCGTGGAAGATCCGCTGCCGGGCGTATTTGAAGCGATCAATCCCGCGTTTAAATCGCAGGAGGTGGTGGCGGGTGAAACGGTCGGGACAGAATGGGTGAGCGACTATCGGGAGTTGCGGACCGATCGCGCGCTCTTTTTCGCCGACCTGCTTTATCCGGGCCAATACACGCTGCGTTATCTGGCGCGGGTCATCTCTGCTGGCGATGCGATCGCACCGTCCGCCAAGATCGAAGAGATGTACCATCCCGAACGTCTGGGCACGACTGAAACCGCGCGCGTTCACACCGAGTCGCTGAAGTGACTAGGAGCGTGGCAGCAATCTGGGGAGCGCACGCCTGCGGCGGCGTGCTGGTTTCGACATTCTGTCGAAACAATCTTTTCCAAGTCCCGCTGCCAACGGGTCGAGCCCAGCGAGGAAAAAGTCCGCGATGGCGAAACGCCATCGCCAGCACGCTGCAAGCGTGCGCTCCCCGGATCGAAAACCTTGGCGTAACATGATTCGCCGATTTTATCCCGGGTCGATTGTCGCAACGCTCGCGTGCGTAATCATCGCCGCGCATTTCGCTCTCACGCTCGTTCCGATTCCGCCCGCCTTGCTGCGGCCACCGGTGCAAAGCATCGCGCTTCTCGACCGCCACGGAATTCCCCTGCGCGAAGCGCGCGTCGCCGAGCGTTTCAGCCGCGAGCTGGCTCTCGAGGAAGTGCCGCGGCACGTGATCGACGCCGTCCTCGCGGCCGAAGACAAACGCTTTTACCGCCACCACGGAATCGATTGGCTTGCCACCATGCGCGCCGTCGTCACCGGCCTCGGCCACGGCCGAATCATTTCCGGCGCCTCCACGATCACCCAACAGCTCGTGAAAATTTCCGAGCGCCGGCCGCGGACCTTGCGGGCAAAATTCATCGAGAGCATCACTGCCATGCGCCTCGAGCAATCCTGGTCGAAAGATCGGATTCTCGCGGCCTATTTAAACCGGCTCGACTTTGGCAACCTGAACATCGGGCTCGCGTCAGCGGCTGATTATTACTTCGGCAAACCTGTCTCGGATTTGAGCGACGCCGAAGCGGCGTTCCTGGCGGGAATTCCGAGAAACCCCCGGAAACTCAATCCGCACCTCGCGCCCGAAGCGGCTCGGCTTCGTGAAGAAACAGTCCTGCGCCGAATGCTGTCGAATGGCCAGCTCGATTCGGCTCGCTACGAACGCGCGATAAGGGAAACGCTGGCGCTGCGTCCGCCGCAACGCCGCTTTCGCGCGCCGCACTTTGTTGAAATGGTGTTGCAGCAACTGCCGGAAACGCCGCCCGCCGAGCTCCAGACGACGCTTGATTTTCGCCTCAACGAACAGGTGGAAAAAATCGTGCGCGAGCGGCTCGCTCAGTTGCGCGAACAGAATGTGCGCAACGCCGCCGCCGTCGTGATCGATAACGCCAGCGGCGACGTGGTCGCGCTTGTCGGGTCCGAGAATTATTTTGCGCCCGGCGCGGGGCAGGTGAACGGCGCATGGGCGCCGCGCTCGGCCGGATCGGCGCTGAAACCGTTCACCTATCTGCTCGCGCTCGAACGTGGCGCCACTCCGGCCACGATGGTGGCGGACGTCCGAACCAGTTTTCCGTCCGCCGACGGTTTTTATCGACCGGAGAATTACAATCGGCGCTGTTACGGGCCGGTCCGATATCGCATCGCGCTCGCGAGCTCGTTGAATATTCCGGCTGTCAAAGTTTTGTTGGCTGCCGGCGGACCCGCCGCCTTGCACGAACGCCTGCGCCTTTGCGGCCTAACGACACTCAACCGGCCGGCTGAGATTTACGGGCTCGGTCTCACGCTCGGAAATTGCGAGGGGCGGCTGCTCGAAATGACGAACGCCTACGCGAGTCTCGCGCGCCTGGGAGAGTTTCGGCCCTGGCGCGTTCTCAACGGCGGCCCAACCTCGGCGCGCCGCTATTCCCGGCCTGAGCTCGTCTGGCAGATCGCCGATATTCTGAGCGACAACTCCGCGCGCACCCTCGCCTTCGGCATGAACTCCGCGCTCCGCTTCGATTATCCTGTCGCCTGCAAAACGGGGACGAGCACCGACTTCCGGGACAACTGGACGATTGGATTTACGCCCGAATTTTCCGTCGGAGTTTGGGTGGGAAATTTCGATGGCGCGCCGATGCGCGAGGTATCGGGCGTGACCGGCGCCGGGCCGATTCTCCACTCCGTTTTCGATTACCTCCACGCGAATTACGGAACGAGCTGGTATCGGACGCCGGCGGGGATCGTGGAACAGTCCGTGCATCCGCTTACCGGCAAATTACTCGCCGATTCCGATCCGCGCGGGGTCCGCGAAAAATTTGTGCAAGATCACCTACCCGCCGCCGAATCGCCGGGCGATTACGATGCGGCCGGAAATGTGCAGCTGGGACCGGAGTACGCCGATTGGTTTCGCAGCGCGGAGAATAGCATTCGTGACCGAGCCGTTTTGGCGATGACAGACAACGATCTCCAGATCACTTCGCCGTTGCCCGGGAGCATTTACGTCGTTGATCCGGATGTGCCTTCGAGCCGGCGCATTCCGCTGGTTGCGAATGGAGGAATGCAAATCAAGTGGGAAAGCGAATCGCTGATCTGCCGTTCCGAAGCGGGCCGCGATTTCGCGCTGGCGATCGACGGCGAGCACCGAATTATCGTGACCGATCCGGTGAGCGGACGCCACGCCGAGACATGGATTCGGATTCGATCGTTGTGACGAAACGTCAGAGACCGCCGCTCATCGCATCGAGCGGCTGCAAACTGCGAGGCGGCCCGAAGATCTCGCGCAAAACAATCGCGCTTCGCAGGCCTTCGCGCGAAGTCAGGTTGAACATCAAGTTCTCTTGCGGCTTCACCGCAGCGCGTGAGGGATCCTGGAGCGAAGCGGCGTCGAGATCGCGCACCTCGAAGCCGGCGTCCTGAACCGGAGCAGGCTGGAAAATTCTCCGAGGCAGTTGACGGGGCTGCGATGCGCCAGTGATCGGCGCGGGCGACGGCGGAAGCGGTGGCGGAACTGTTTTCAACCGAGGCAACGGAGATCTCAAGGGCGGCCGAGGCGGCAGCATCGCCTGGCGTGGTGCGCTGGTCCGCGGCAGGACCGGAGGCGGCGGAGGCGAGCTCACCGGCCGTCCGAGCGCTTCCATAAAACGGCGAATGCGCTCTTCTTCCGTTTGCGCCTCGGCGCGGGGGACAGGCTCATCTGGAACCGCCGGCTTCTCCGCATTCGTTTTCTCGGCCTGCGACTTTTGCCAGAGCCAGCGCAGAATCGACGCCGCAACGACGACGATGAGGATGACCGGATGATCGAAAATCGACGCTACTGCTATCATTCCTACTTTCTAGGTCGCTCCTTCGGTTCGCGGTTTGTCGCCGCCGGCGATCGACTCCCGCATCGAAGTGTCGGCCTGCACATTTTTCATGCGCACGTAATCCATGATGCCGAGATTGCCGGAGCGGAATGCATCGGCCATCGCCTGCGGCACGAGCGCTTCGGCCTCGACCACTTTCGCCCGCATTTCCTGGGTGCGCGCCCGCATCTCCTGCTCGACCGCGACCGCCGCGGCGCGGCGCACTTCCGCTTTCGCCTGAGCCACGCGCTTGTCTGCTTCGGCCTGCTCGGTCTGGAGTTTCGCGCCGATGTTTTCGCCGACATCCACGTCCGCGATGTCGATCGACAAAATCTCGAAGGCCGTTCCGCTATCGAGACCTTTGGCTAGCACCGTCTTCGAAATCCGATCCGGGTTTTCCAGCACATCCTTGTAGGAAGCCGCCGTGCCGATCGAGCTGACGATGCCTTCGCCCACGCGTGCGATGATCGTTTCTTCGGTGGCGCCTCCGACGAACCGGTCGAGATGCGAACGCACCGTCACCCGCGCCTTTACCTTCACACCGATGCCATCCTGCGCGACGCCGTCGATAGTGGTGCGTCCCATCGCCACGTTCGGGCAATCGATTACTTTCGGGTTGATGCTGGTGCGAACGGCTTCGAGCACGGTCTTACCGGTACCCTTCGTGGCGAGGTCGATTGCGCAGGCGCGGTTGAAATCGAGCGAGATGCCGGCTTTGTCCGCGGCGATCAAAGAGAGGATGACGTGATTGACGTCGCCGCCCGCGAGGTAATGCGCTTCGAGCGGGTCGCTGGGGATATCGATGCCGGCTTTGACGGCGGTGATGCGGTTATCGACGATCATTCCCACCGGCACTTTGCGGAGGCGCATCCCGACCATTTTGCCGAGTGAAACTGGTGCGTTGGCGATTCGCGCGCGAATCCAGAGGCCGAAGAAATTGAAAAGGATGATGCAAAGAATCAACGCGAACAGCGCGATGACTGCGACGCCGACGAAGTAGAGCGGTTCCATGTGGCGGAGATTAGCGAGGCGGATTCCGTGCGGAAAGTTTATTCGCCCTGTAGCGGCGCTCTATGAGCGCCGAAATCTCTAGGCCGGCGGTCATAGACCGCCGCTACAATCATCAATCTTTCGTTGCAATCGCACTGAGACGTAATACGCATTGCGCGTTGTGAAAATGGCGGAGAGAGCGCGGGTGGCAGTTGTCGGCGCTTCCGGATATACGGGAGAGGAGCTGGTGCGGCTTCTTTTGCGGCATCCGCAGGTGGACCTTGTGGCCGCGACCTCGCGGCAATTCGCGGGCAAATATCTGGCAGAAGTTTTTCCGCGGGTCGGCCATCATTCGACGGCGAAGACGTTGCAGTTCACCGATTCGTCTCCCGACCAAATCGCGGAAGCGGCCGAGGTAGTTTTCCTCGCGCTCCCACACGGCGTGGCCGTCGATTTCGCCGGGCCGCTCTTGAACGCTGGCGCGCGCGTCATCGATCTGAGCGCGGATTTTCGAATCAGAGACAGTGCAACCTACCGGGAGTTTTACGCCCACGACCATCGCGCGCCGGATTTATTGGCGACCGCGGTTTATGGTCTGCCGGAAATTTATCGAGAAAAGATTCGTGATGCGCGCCTGGTGGCTTGCCCCGGTTGTTATCCGACGAGCGTTCTCCTGCCGGCAATTCCGCTGCTGCGCGAGAAACTGGTGGAGCCCGGCAGTATTATTGCGAACAGCTTGAGCGGCGTGAGCGGCGCCGGGCGAAAAGCGGAGCTCGATTATTTGTTCGTCGAATGCAACGAGAGTCTGCGGCCGTACGGCGTGCCGAAGCATCGCCACCTCGCTGAGATCGAGCAGGAATTATCGGCCGCCGCCGATCGCGCGATCAGGATCCAGTTCACTCCGCACCTCGTTCCCGTGAACCGGGGAATCCTGACGACGCTTTATTTCGCCCCGACCGTGGCCGGAGAAGATCCGAAACGTGTCGAGACCGCCTTTCGCGCGAGCTACGCGGAGGAACCGTTCGTGCGTCTGCTCGACGAGAGAACGTTGCCCGACACCAAGAACGTGGTTGGCTCGAATTTCATCGAGATCGCGTGGCGTCTCGATCCGCGCACCGGCCGGCTCATTGTGATGAGCGCCGAAGATAATCTCATCAAAGGCGCGAGCGGTCAGGCGATCCAATGTTTCAATTTGATGCGCGGGTATGAAGAAACCGCAGGCTTGCTGTGAAGACGCATTCTCAAGCTCTGGGTAGCGCGTGCGTCTCGCGCGCTGGCGATGGTGTCTCGCCATCGCGAACTTTTCAGAAAGTCCGTTGCGGCGAGACGCCGCAACCAACACGCGAGACGCGTGCGCTACCCAGAGTCTGTCCGCGTCGCCTTCAGTGACATGAAGACGTTCGAGAGAATAAGAAAGATTCCCGGCTCCATTTGCGCGCCGCGCGGTTTCAAAGCCGCCGCTGTGTTTTGCGATATCAAGCGGATCGGAACCGGCAAAGGATCGGAGAAAGGTGAGAAGCCCGATCTTGCTCTCATCGTTTCCGACGTTCCGGCTGCGGTCGCGGGAATGTTCACGACAAACCAGGTCTGCGCCGCGCCGGTGAAGATCAGCGCGAAACATGCGGCGGGAAAACGGGCGCGCGCAATTGTGGTGAATTCGGGCAACGCCAACGCCTGCACGGGAGCGCGCGGGATGGCGGATGCGAAGTTGATGACGGAAATCGCGGCGCGGAACCTCGGCATTTCCGTGAAGGAAGTGCTCGTCTGTTCGACCGGCCGGATCGGCGTACCGATGCCCATGGGAAATGTGAAACGCGGCGTCGTCCAGGCGGCGCGAATGCTTTCCAGAGGATTGGCGCCAGCGCGAGAAACGGCGGAGGCGATCATGACGTCGGACACGCGCCGAAAAGAAATCGCGGTGGAATTTGAGATGGGCGGCGCCCGCGTGCGGCTCGGCGGCATTTGCAAAGGCGCGGGAATGATTCAGCCCGGGATGAGCCGGAGCGGCAAGCGCCCGCCGGCAGGACTGCATGCCACGATGCTTGGCTTTCTCACGACGGATGCCGCGATCGAACCGTCCGTTTTGAAAGAAGCGCTCGAAAGCGCCGTTGCTCAGAGTTTCAATCGCATCACGGTCGACGGGGACATGAGCACGAACGATACGGTTCTGATACTTGCCAATGGATTGGCGGGAAATGATATGCTTGGCATTCAGCCGGTCTTCTGTAGCCGTCGCCCTGTGGGCGACGCAACGCGTCGCATCGGAGGCGATTCGCTTCGCACAGCGAAGCGGCTACAGAAGAAGAATCTCGAGAAATTTCAGCGCGCTCTGAATCACGTCACGCTCGAGCTGGCGAAAATGATTGTGCGCGACGGGGAAGGCGTCACCCGGTTCGTTACGTTGCATGTGCACGGCGCGCGGACGAGCGGCGACGCGGAGGCAGCGGCGCGCGCAGTGGCGAACAGCGCGCTCGTCAAAACGAGCTGGTTCGGCGGCGATCCGAACTGGGGTCGCGTTCTCTGTGCGATTGGGTATTCCCCAGCCGCCGTCGATGAAACGAAAGTCGATGTCGGTTACAGTGCGCCGGGAAAACGCGCCATCACTTTCGCTTTGCGGCGCGGCCAACCGACCACGACGAAATTACAAACGCTGGCGAAGATTGTCGGCGAACCCGAATTCGATCTGCATATTTTTTTGCATGCCGGTTCGCATGGTTGCGTCCTCTACGCCTCCGATCTGACGGAGGAATATGTGGAGTTTAACAAAGGGAACGTGAACGATCCGAAGTCGCTGGGCGGCTAGCTATGGAACAGCTTTTATTTCAAATGTGCGCCTCTTCTGTAGCCGCCGCCCTGTGGGCGGCGTCGGGCGAGGCTGATGCGCCGCTGAGCTCACGCTTCGCACAGCGAAGCGGCTACAGAAGAGTCTAATGCAAGAGATCATCACCAAAGCCGGAACGCTCCTCGAGGCGTTGCCTTACATTCAACGGTTTCGCAGCCAGACCTTCGTGGTCAAATACGGCGGGAGCTTCATGGATTCGCCGGACCCGGCGGAGCGGCATCGCGTCGCGCGCGAGATTGTTTTTTTGGAGGCGGTCGGAATTAATCCTGTCGTGGTTCACGGAGGCGGGAAAGCGGTCACGCGCGCCGTCGAGGCCGCGGGACTTGAGACCAAATTCCTGCAAGGCCAGCGCGTGACAGACGAAGCGACCGTAAAACTTGTCGATGACGTGCTGTCGCGCGAGATCAATCCTGAAATCGTGCGCGCGATCGAGGAACTCGGAGGCAAGGCGCGGGGCTTCGCTGGCTCTGAGATTTTCCGCTGCCGGAAATTCTCGCCTAACGATCAAGCGGGCAAACCAATCGATCTCGGATTCGTCGGCCAAGTGTACGAGGTGAACATCGAACCATTGCGCGAATGCATCCGGCGCAGCATCACCCCGGTGATCAGCCCAACCGCTCGGGGTGACGACGGCCGCATCTATAACTGCAATGCCGACATCGCCGCGGCGCAAACCGCCATTGCGCTCAAGGCGCGGCGGCTCGTCTTTATGAGCGACGTGCCGGGATTGCTGCGTGATCCGGGCGATCCGGGATCGTTGATGAGTCATCTGAGCGCGGGCGAAGTGCCGCAGTTGAAAACGGATGGAATCGTGGGCGAGGGGATGATCCCGAAAGTGGATAGCGCCGTCGCGGCGGTTCAGAGCGGGGTGGAGAAGGTGCAGTTCGTCGATGGGCGTGTGCCCCATTCGGTGCTGCTCGAAATTTTTACCGATGCCGGTGTCGGAACGGAGGTGGTCCTGTGAAAATGGAAATTTCAGGTGAGATCAAGACGATCAAGGTCGATCGGCTCAGCGACATCAGGAAGCTTTTTCAAAAAAATGTTATCCCATCGTACGCGCGCTTCGATCTCGCTCTCGATCACGGGGAGGGGAGCTACGTCTGGGACGTGGCGGGCAAGCGCTACCTTGATCTTGGCGGCGGCATCGCCGTCTGTTCGCTCGGTCACGCGAACCCGGAAATCACGGATGCGTTGCTCGAGCAATCGCGAAAGCTCCTGCACGTTTCGAATCTTTATTTCACCAAGCCGCAGGCCCAGCTCGCCGAAGCGCTCGTTAGGCTGATCGGCCCGGGGCGCTGTTTTTTCTGCAATAGCGGCGCGGAGGCGAACGAAGGCTTGTTTAAGCTCGCGCGAAAATTTGGACACGATCAAGGCCGGTACGAGATCATCAGCGCGGACGGATCGTTTCATGGGCGCACTCTGGCTGGCATCGCGGCGACTGGGCAGGAGAAAGTGAAGAAGGGTTTCGAGCCGATGGTGGCCGGTTTTCGCCAGGTCCCGTTCAACGATCTCGACGCCATGCGCGCCGCCATGTCGCCGCAGACGGCGGCGATCCTGGTTGAAGCGATCCAGGGCGAAAGCGGAATCACGCGGGCGACGGCCGAATACCTTCTTGGTTTACGACAACTCTGCGACGAAAAAAACATCCTTTTGCTTCTCGATGAAGTGCAGGCCGGTCATTTCCGGACCGGCCGCTTTCAAAGCTGGCAACGGATCCTCGAAAACGTTCCCGGGGCTGTGCCGTTCTCGCCGGATGCGGTTTCGATGGCGAAGTCGTTAGGCGGCGGATTTCCGATTGGCGCATTCTGGGTGCGCGAGAAATATGCGGACCTTCTGTCGCCCGGCACCCATGCGACCACCTTTGGCGGAACGCCGCTTGGCTGCGCGGTGGCGTTGAAGATTCTCGAAGTCATCGAGCGCGATCAACTTGCGGCCAATGCCGAACAGCTCGGACATTTCATGAGAGGGGAGTTGGAGCGATTGATCCGAAAATTTCCTTCCGTCCTGAAAGAAGTGCGCGGCTTCGGGTTGATGATCGGGTTGGAATTTCGAGCCGATGCCCCCGGTTTTCGCGGCTCGGAAAAGATGCCCGCGATTCAGGTCGTGGATCGATTGCATGAGGCCGGTGTGCTCACGGTTCCGGCAGCAACTTCTGTGGTCCGGCTTCTGCCCGCGCTCAATCTCACGCGGGCGGAGGCGATGGAAGGCCTGCGCGCGATCGAAGCCGTCGTCGCGGAATTGGCCCTCTGACCAGACATGAAAAATCTTCTTAGCATCGAGCAACTCAGCCGCGCGGAAATGGAAGACATCTTTCGCGTCGCGGCCATGCAGAAGCAGAATCGCGGGAAGCACACGGTATTTCCTTTGCAGGGCCAAACCTGGGGCCTGATTTTTTCCAAGCCATCCACCCGGACCCGGGTTTCGTTTGAAGTCGGCGTCCGCGAGCTCGGCGGCGAAACAATTTTTCTGAATCCGAACGACATTCAGCTCGGCCGCGGCGAGCTGATCAAGGACACCGCGCGCGTCCTCGGGCGGATGATTCACGGCGCGATCATTCGCACGTTCGCGCAACGCGACATCGAGGAATTCGCCGAGTTCTCCAAGATGCCGACGATCAACGCGCTGACGGACTACGAGCATCCGTGCCAGATCCTGGCGGACATTTTCACGATTCAGGAAAAGCGCGGGAGCATCGAGGGAAAGACGGTGACCTTCGTGGGAGATGGCAACTCAAACACCGCGCGCTCGTGGCTATTCGCGGCGGGAAAGTTGAACTTCGAGTTGCGTCTCGCTTCGCCGCCGAAATATCAGCCCGACGCAGAATCACTAAGGCGCGCCGGCGGCAATGCCATTTGTACTGCGAACTTACAGGAGGCAGCGCGAGAAGCCGACGTGCTCTACACCGACATCTGGGTCTCGATGGGCCAGGAAGGCGAAGAAGCGCGCCGCGAAGCGGAGCTCGGACCCTATTGGATCAACGAAGCGCTTGTGAAACTCGCGAAACCGGACGCGCTCGTAATGCATTGTCTGCCAGCGCATCGCGGCCAGGAAATCGACGACGCCACGTTGGAGGCGAACGCCCAAACGATTTTCGATCAGTCCGAAAACCGGCTGCACGTCCAGAAGGCGGTTCTTCTGGCGGTGGGCTCGTGAGCTCTTTGTAGCCACGGCCCTATGGGCCGTCCCGTTTGATATCTGACGGCCCACAGGGCCGTGGCTACAGCACGAACTCAAAATAGAATGCGGTCAGAGGCGGGACGGTGGCGACTGGAACGCCATCGCTCATCGCTTCTGAGATCGTCGCGCTGGTTTCGATGCGCTCCTCTGACAGCCGGTCGTTAAACTTCAGCCTCGATTGCTGGCCGTTGTTGTCCAGGTCGAGAAAATGCAGCGCCTCTTTCGGAAAAACGATACGGGCCTGATCCAGCGCAATCTTCGGATGCAGATTCGCGGCGACCAGAAAACGTTGTTGGGTTGCGATGTCGTAGCGGAGAAAAGCGTAGAGCCAGTGGCCGCTCGCTTGTTCGCCCGGCAGGCGGCCGAAGCTGGTGTTATCGCAATTGGCCGGATTGAGTGGAAAAAATTCGCCATCGTGAAAGGCGGGTTCTCCCACAAGATTGATCAGCCGCGCATAAAACGCCCGCAACGCTTTTTGCTCGCGCGATAAACGGCCGCCATCATAACGATGTCCGTTCACCCACTTCACCAGTTGGGGCATCGACCAGTAATCGAAGATGCTCGTGCGCGCGTCGTCGCCGCCGAAACCTTCGGCGCCGGCGCCGGGTTCGCCGACTTCCTGGCCGTTGTAGAGCATGATGGCGCCGCGCGACATCCCGTAGAGAATCGCGGCGACAGGGCGGCCAACGTCCATCCCCACGCCTCCCCATTCCGAATCCGCGGCGAGCCGGACTTCATCGTGGTTTTCCGCGTAGCGTACCGAGTTGTTGCAGATAAAACCATCGGCGATCTCACGATCGATATCGTTGGCCCAGCCGGATCCGTCGTAGATCCGTTTCAGCGCGCGGTAAACCGGCGCATCGTAAACCGCGTCGAAGCCGGCATTCAACAAATCGAACAGCACGTTACCTCTGCCGAAGTTAAGACCGGCGATGACCGGATCGCTTCCCGGCACTTTGCTCGGGTCGTCATCGTAGGCTTCGCCCATGAAAAAGACGTCCGGCTTCCGCCACCGCGCCTGGGCGATCGTCCATGACCAGACTTCCGGCGGCACCATATGCGACATGTCGCAGCGGAATCCATCGACGCCCAGCGATTGCCAGTGCTCGATGACCCGATCGACCTTCGTCCAGGTGTCGGGGATTTCTTTGTCCGGGGTCCAGGCATTCGGGTATTCGCGGACGGATTTCGTCGGATCGGTAAAATCGAAACCGTAATTCAATTTCACGGTCTCATACCAATCGTTGAGATGCGGCGTCCAGCTCACGACGTTGTTGCCGGTGACCCGGCCGAACGTTCTCTCGCCCTCGAAAAGTCCGTCGCATTTCTGGAGTGGCGATCTGTTACCGCCGTTGTCATTTAGATTTCGGCGGTCATAGACCGCCGCTACAGCCTGGCAGGTAGCACTCATTGGCATTCCATCCTTCCAAGTTGGAAGTCGAAGTGGGGGACCGTTGTGGTCCGGCGTGAGGTAGAAGAAGTTATTGTGCGGATCAAAGAATTTCGAGATGTCATCGCCCGCGCCGGCACAACCGCAGGCGCCGAAATTGCAATCGGGTTTGACGCAGGAAGCATAGCTGCGCGCGACATGGTTCGGGACGAGATCGATGATCGCTTTCAGACCATGCGCGTGAAGCCGCTGGAGCAGGTGTTCGAATTCTTTCAGGCGTGCCGCCGGTTCTCGCGCGTAGTCTGGGCAGACGTCGAAGTAATCCTTGATCGCATAGGGGCTGCCCGCGAGGCCTTTTAACAAATCAGTGTCGTCCGCCGGCTGCCCGATTTCAGAATAATCGGTGGCCGTAGCCTGCTGCAAAACGCCCGTGAGCCAGATGTGGGTGAAACCCATTTCGCGGATCGAGCCGAGCGCCCTGTCGTTGATATCCGCGAACCGTCCGACGCCATTCTCGGCCAGAGTGCCATTCTGTTTGCGGGTCTCGTTGGTATTGCCAAAGAGCCTAACGAACAGTTGATAAATCCGGGTGCGCGATCTTTCCGAGCCATGGCGCCCGCGCGGCACGGCCAGCGGCGCCCGCTCCGAATCGAGATCGAGCTCGTAATAATGCGGAATGTATTTATCGCCCATGCCGCTCGGGACGCTGCGATCGGAGCATCCCCAGAACCAGCCCCAGCCGTGATTGGCAACGGGATCTTTCGCGTAGATTGCGCCGTCAATTTTCCCCGCTCTGCCCAGGAGTTTTCTCGGAATGCGAAAAACGAATTCGCCGTTGCTCTCGGTGATCTCGAAGGCGTCGGTTTGTTGCCGGTCATTCCATCGCCAGCGTTCCCACCTGCGAATGAAGCCGGCGATCCGTCCCGGCCTGATTTCGGCGGACAGAAGCAAATCGCCTTTGAACGGCAGGAACACGGTCGAACCCTCGGCGTGTTGGGCGAAGGGAAGAACCGCCGCGCCGGCTTCCTTGTGCGTTCCCAGCGCAATGAAAATGTTAAGCGAATCGCTGAGTCCGGGCGGGCGATAAGCAATGGTCAGTTCCGGGCCGGAAACAGTGGCAGTTATCAGGACGTTATCGGAGCCGGCAATCGATTCTTTGCGCAAGCTGCGAGTGTGTCATCTCCCGCGGCCCGAAGCATCTCAAATTCAGGCGATGTAGCCACGCCCCTCTGGGGCGTTTCGGAACGGCCCACAGGGCCGTTGCTATAAGCTCCGGCTAAAAAGTTCGCGGGCGACTTCGCGCCGTTTCGCTTCGACGCGATCGCGTTGCTCGGTCGCACGTTGCTCCAAAGTTGCGTAATCGAGAGCGCGCAGTTGCGGGACGCGTTCAGCCGCAGCGGCCAGCGCGGTCCAGAGTGCGCGTTTGCCGGTGATCCCGAGCATGAGCGCCTCCAGCGCCTGCAGTAATCCCAGTTGATCGTCGGCCGAGTCATTCACGCGGATCTTCGCGCGCGAGAATTTCTCCGCAACCCAGGCGCCGGCCTTTTTGATCGCGCTTTCGTCCGCGCCGATTTTCTCGATCAGGTTTTCGAGGGCACGTTGATCACTCTGAATCTCGGCGCGCAGTTCTTTGAAGAATTGCCCGAGCGTTTTGCCCTCGAACGTCTCGACGAGGTGATCGAGCATCTCGAGCGCGGCGAGTGACCCGGCATGGTGGTCATTGAGATATGTGGTCAGGTCAGTTTTGTTCATGGCGGTGGCGTAGTAGCCAGTTCGAACGATGCCTGCCGAGGCCCGATTGGCAACGCTGCCAATCACGCCGCGTTGGACGCTGCGTCAAAGGAGTAAGGCAGACTGGGTAGAGAAATTCGAAAGGTCGTGCCCCGCCCTGATGCACTCTCGATTTCGAGCGTACCCTGATGGCGCTTGATGATGCCGAAGACCATGGCCAGGCCCAGGCCGGTTCCGTGATCGCCCTTGGTCGTAAAGAACGGCTCGAGGCAACGTTCCTTCACGTCAGGAGTCATCCCGACTCCGGTATCGATTACTTCGAGGATCGCCGCGCCATCCTGGCGAAAGGTCCGAAGGGTGATAACGCCGGCGCCGGGAATGGCGTCAAGCGCGTTGAAAATTAAGTTCGTCAGGACTTCGCGCAGTTCGGCGCCGATCCCGGCTGCAGTAACATCGCTGTCAAAGTCTGTCTGGAACGAAACCGCTTTGTCGCTTTCGCGCTTCGCGCCACGAGGCCTGGCGAGGGCAACGGATTGCAAAACAATCTCACTCAAGTCCAGCGGCTCGAAGAGGTCGGCTGCGTCGCGCGGGCGATAGAAATCGCGTAAGCGACTAACGACGTGGGCGCCGTCGCGGCCAGCCGTATTGATGATGCCGAGATATTCGAGCGCTGTTGCTTCGTCCGTGCGCGCCGACGCATTCGTCAGGAGCATTTCGCTGTAACCGATGACGGACATGAGCGCGTTGCTAAAATCGTGGACGACGCCGCCCGCCATTTCGCCGAAGGCGCTGAGCCGCTCCTGTTGCACCGCCTGCCGTTGCGCGGTCTGCAAATCTGTCAGCGCCCTCTCGAGCTCGGCCGTGCGCTCCCGCACCCGCTCTTCGAGCAAGCGATTCTGTTCCTGAATTTCGAGACGCAAAAAGTGAGCGTGGAGAAGATTCCGGATCCGCATGCTTACTTCCGAAGGATCGAAGGGCTTTACCAGGAGATCGGTCGCACCGGCGGCGAGGGCGCGGCGTTTGTTTTTGGAGGAAGGATCGCCGGTCAGAACGAGCACGGGAATTTGTTCGTTCCGCCGATCGGCTCGCAAGGCATTGAGAATTTCGAAGCCGCTTAGTCCCGGCATGGTGAGATCAAGCAGAATCAAATCGGGAGAGAAGGATTCGATCGCGTCGAAGGTGAGCGTCGAATCATTAAGACTCTGGAGCTGGCTGTAGCCGATGCGATTGAGGAAATTCGTCATCAGGCAAGTGCTGCTCACATCGTCATCCACCATGAGGATGCGCGCTTCTTTCAATGTCGCTTCGTTCATGGCTGATGGATTGCGCGCAGTCGCCTTGTTCAGGACATCACGAGTTGAGGAATAAGAGCAGCCACCGAGGCCAGGAGCTGCGTGGGATCCACCGGCTTGGCGAGGAACTGTCTGCCACCGCTTTCGATTGGACCATCGAGGGTTTCTTCGCGGCGCACGAGGCCGGTCAGGAAAAGGATCGGGATATCGCGCAGGCGCGAATCCATCGCCGCTTCGCGCGCGAGATCGCCTCCGCCCAGCCCGGGCATATCAACATCCAGAAGCATCACTTCCGCCTGAAACTGAATGGCTGCCGCCAAGGCGCGGGCTGATTGGTTCACGATCATCACTTCATATTTCCCGGAATTTTCCAGGATCATGCCGGCGAGCCGCGAGAGATTAATATCGTCGTCCACCACCAGAACTCGTCTCTTGCTCATACCACTCTTGAAGCAGGGCGTATGCGGATTCGGCCTGCGGGAATTACGCATCCAGACGTGGGGGCAGCCGCAGGTCCCCCCTGCCTTCCTCGGATTGAGTCGAGACTGTTCGAACGAGCGGGGGAGATATCAGTGCTGAACGAAATGATGTTCAGCAATCACGCCTCTCGTTTGGTCATGCTTTCCATTCTCATCTGGATCGTGGCCGCCTTCGCGGCGCGCGAATTGGTGGGACGGATCCGGCACGAGCGGCCATCGAGACGTAATCCAAACCCGAAAAGATTACAAAAATGTAAGCTAATACAGACCGCCGCGCCTCGAATTTCGATTGTACTATCAGAGTAGGCTTCCCGCACCGCTCTACAGGCGGACGGCAGCAGGGTGTTTGTGGTGGCGAGGCGGAACGCTTTTTTTATGGCCAACTGGAGGCCCGAGAGGATGCGAGAAATATGAGTGACCGAAGCGCACGTTCTTCTGAACTTCTTGATGTGCTCCGGGAAATCGGTCCGCATGCTCATCTCGCTTTGATCTACCAGAGCAAAGAAGAGCAGTTCGCCGCTGCCGTTCCCGCCATTCGGATCGGGCTCGCCCGTGGCGAAAGATGCGCTTATGTGGCCGATGAGAACTCAACTCGTGATGTCATCGATGCCTTACGGGAAAGGGGGATTGATGTCGATGATTCCATCGAATCGGGGAGCTTGGTCGTTGCCACCAGACAGGACACGACACTCAAGGAGCATTTCGTGCCCGAGACATTACTCCGCTTTTGGGCGGACGCGGCCGACGCGGCGATAGCCGCCGGCTTTTCAGGCTTGCGGGTCGTGGCTGAGATGACATGGGCGCTCCACGGCGATCCCGGTGCGGAGCGACTGGTCGAGTTTGAGGCAAAGGTGAATGATCTTGTTCGCAGTCATCCGATTGTGGGCATTTGCCAATACAATCGCGCGCGCTTCACGCCCGAGGCCATGCTGAATGTGATCCGCGTTCATCCGCTGGTCTTCTTCGACGGAATGGTTTGCCACAATCCCTACTACATTCCGCCACAGGAATTTCTGGGTCCGCATCACGCCGAGATCGAGGTCGAGCGGTTGTTAGGAAACCTTCGCGACCGGAAAGAGGCGGAGGAGGCGTTGAAAAATTCTTATGCGCAACTGCGTTCGCTTGCGCGCCGGCTCGAGGAAGCGCGCGAGAGCGAGCGGCGGCATCTGTCGCGCGAGTTGCACGATCAAATAGGCCAGGCTCTCACGGCGGCGAAGATCAATACGGAAATGCTTCGAGCAGCCGTGCCATCCGATCTAGTCGCGCGCGTGAATGAGAATGCGGCCATCCTTGAAGGGCTTCTTCAGCAAACGCGTCAGATCTCGCTCGACTTGCGGCCGCCACTGCTCGACGACCTTGGATTAGCTCCGGCGCTGCGTTGGTATGTAGATCAGCAGGCGAAGCGCGCCGGCCTGGAATTCAAATTTTCCGCTGATCCTCGCGCAGATGACGTTCCGTCGCATATCCAAACCGCCTGCTTTCGTCTCGCGCAGGAGGCGATCACCAATGCAGTGCGGCATGCTGATGCCAGGCTGCTAAATGTGGAACTGCGCCGGACCGATGCTTCCTTGCGTCTCCTGGTGCGCGACGACGGCAAGGGGTTTGACGTAGCCTCCGCGAAGGCGCGCGCCCGGCAGGGCGCCAGCCTCGGGTTGCTCGGCCTCAAGGAGCGAGCCGCTCTCGCCGGTGGCAGTGCGCGCATTACTTCTTCCCCCGGTGAAGGCGCAACGGTTGAGATTCTTTTGCCCTTGAACGGCGCAATGGCCGCCTAAGGGACAAGTGAGACAAAGGCTTCCGTAGCACCCCACGATCTGTTATCATGAGAACGTTCGGAAGCTTCCGAGCGGGCCATGAGCACGAATTGCAACGTGGGCGAGCTGAGAAAAACGGGCATCAGCGTCATCGGGGACGTGCCTTGGGGTGCGCACCTTTGCCACTTTTATGAGACGAAAGAAGACTTGCTCGACATTTTGATTCCATACTTCAGGGCGGGATTGGAAAACAATGAGTTCTGTGTCTGGGTAGTCTCTGATCCGCTAGGTGAAGAAGACGCGCGAAATGCTTTGCGACAAGTTGTTCCCGAGGCTGATCGATACCTGGAGGCAGGCCGCATGGAAATTGTTCCGCACCCTCGTTTCCTGTCTTCTCGTCAGCAAACTTCCTCGGCAGACCACATAGAAGTCATTCCGCATACGGACTGGTATCTCAAAGGCGGCGCTTTCATTGCCGAGCGGGTCCTCAGTGGATGGAACCAGAAGCTCGCCGACGCGCGGGCAAAAGGTTATGCCGGATTGAGAGCTAACGGCAACGAGGCCTGGCTTACGGCAGAGAACTGGAAAGCCTTTTCTGAATACGAAAAAACCCTGGACGAAAATCTTGCCGGTCAACGGATGATCGTCTTGTGCAGCTATCCCTTAGCCGGTTCGAGCGCGGCTCAAATCTTTGACGTGGTTGATACACACGAGCTTGCCATAGTCAGGCGAGAGGGGGAGTGGAAGATTGTCGAAACCCCTGAGCTAAAACGGGCCAAAAGCGAAATCGAGCGACTGAATCTAGGGCTCGAAAAAAAGGTCGAGCGACGAACCAGAGAACTGGCCACTACCAATGAAGCGCTCCGAGCCGAAATCTCCGAGCGCCAGCGGGCGGAGGAGGCAATGCGTGACAGCCAGCAACTTGTGCGACTGGTTCTTGAGACATTGCCAGTGGGCGTGTCGGTTACTAATCGAGCAGGCGATATCGTACTAGTTAATGGCGCGTCGAAGCTCATTTGGGGCGGAACGATCGTGGGCGGCCGTGAACGATGGGAGCAAACCAAGGGCTATTGGCACGACTCGGGTCAGAGGATTGCCCCACAGAGTTGGGCTTCGGCGCGAGCTTTGTCCAAGGGGGAGACCAGTCTGAACGAGTTGATTGATATCGAGACTTACGATGGCAAGCGCAAGACAATCCAAAACTCGGTGGCGCCCCTCCGCAACGAGGAGGGGCTGATCGTGGGGGCTGTGATGGTCAACGAAGATGTCACCGATCGCAACCAGGCGGAGAAAAAAGTGAGAGAAGCGAACGATCAATTGCGCTTTCTCTCTCGCCGGCTGCTCCATGTTCAGGAGGAAGAACGACGCCACCTCGCGCGAGAGTTGCACGACGAGATCGGCCAGACTCTCACGGTGGCCAAGCTTAATCTGAAAATCATCGCGCCGGATATGCCCCGGGCTCTGACGAGCCGGCTCGATGATAGTATTCACCTTCTCGATCGCCTGCTCGCACAGGTCCGGCAGCTTTCGCTTGATTTGCGCCCGCCATTGCTCGACCAGCTCGGGCTCATGCCGGCGTTGCGTTGGCTGGTGGACCAGCAGAGGCAGCGCACAAGATTGCGCATGTCCTTCAGCGCCGACGTCGAGGGTCTGGAGCTCGATCCCGCCATCCAAACGGCCTGTTTCCGCGTCGCGCAGGAAGCCATCACCAACGTCATCCGGCACGCGGGCGCAAAGAACGTTGCCGTCGATCTGCGGTGCGAGGCTGACCGACTTTGGCTGAGCGTGCGCGATGACGGCGCGGGGTTTGATCCGGGCGCGATTGAGCGAAGGACGGCGGCGCGTTCCAATCTCGGCCTGGTCAGCATGAAGGAAAGGGCATTGCTCGTGCGCGGCGGCCTGGAAGTCCGCTCTGTGCCCGAAAAAGGTACTGAAATCCGGGCCTGGTTCCCACTGATCTCGCAGGAAGCCGGCTCCACCACGGAAGTTGCATGAGCACCATTCGCATTGGCTTGGTGGACGATCATGCGCTTATGCGCGCAGGTATCCGCGCGCTGCTTGAAAAGCTGCCCGGCATTGAAGTGGTGGGCGAAGCGAACGACGGACGCGAGGCGCTGGAGCTCATCAAGAAGAAGGGGCCGAATGTGCTCCTGCTGGATGTTTCCATGACTGAGCTGGGTGGACTCGAAGCCCTGCCGCGCATCGTGAAGGACTTTCCCGCAGTGAAAGTTCTGATACTTTCCGCGTTCGCGAACGAAGAGTTCGTTTTGCGCGCTCTGCGTTCCGGCGCTGCCGGCTACATGCTCAAGGATGCGGCAGCGGAGGAGTTGGAGTTGGCCATCAAAGCCGTCGCGCAAGGGAAAACCTTTCTCGGTCCTTCGATCTCGCGAACCGTGGTGGAGAGCTATCTCCAGCGCACTACTGGGACACAAGATCTGGTCGAAGAACTCACGGCCCGCCAGCGCGAAATCCTGCAACTCATCGCCGAAGGCAAAAACACAAAAGAGATCGGCAGCACGCTTGAGATCAGCGCCAAGACAGTCAACGCCCATCGGCTTCAACTCATGGCCCGCCTGGATATTCACGACGTGCCTGGCCTGGTCAGATACGCGATTCGTTCCGGACTAGTTTCCTCAGAGCGCTAGGATTGCTGGAAGCCGCGGAATTTGCGGAGCCGTGCGGGCCAACCAGTCGTAGGACTTTTTTCCGCTCCAATTAGGATTTGTGCCAATGGCGGTCCGCGGTCGCCGGGCGGAGATTGGAGGATGACCTACCCTTGGCAAACCCGTTGCGCGCATCTGCCGAGAAAGAGCATTAGTCCGCTCAATCGAATCTTTCCGCGTCTTGCCAGCGGTTGCCTCGTTCTCGTCGGCGTTGCGGTGCTTGCCGGATGGTTCCTGCACATCGAAGCGCTGAAATGCGTTCTCCCCGGCGCGCGGGCGATGAACCCGAACATGGCCGCGGGGTTTCTCTTTGGCGGAATGGCGCTCGCGCTGCTGTCGCGCAAGAGGCTGACCCGGCCGATCCGAATTTGGGCGATGGCCATGGCGGCGATCGTGGCGCTCGGGGCTGGGCTAACGCTGGGAGAATATCTTTTCGGCTGGAACCTTCCCTTCGAGCGATGGCTCACGGGTAACGCTGCCAGCGAGGCTTTGCACCCGGGCCGAGTTTCGTCGGGAAGCGCCCTTTTCTTTGCCCTCGCCGGTGGCGCTCTGATGGCGGCGGCTCTATCCGCCCGGAAGCGATTGCGTTTTTCTTCGGTTCTCGGCCTGAGCGCAGCGCTCCTGTTTGTGGGAGCCGTGCCTCTCATCGGATTTCTTCTGGAGATGTTGCTCGGCCCCCAATGGAATTTCATGGGGATGCAAATTTCCGCCGTGGTCAGTGAAGCCGCCTTCGCGCTTCTGGGCGGAGGGTTGTTAGCGCTCCTCCGCAGTGAAGGCCGGTTGCAGTGGTGGTTACCTGCCTGGCACAGCGCTGGATTTGCGTTCGGCCTTTTACTGATGGTGATCTCGGCAGCGGCCACCTTCGCTTTTACCAAAAGCATGCTGGAAACCAACACAGCGCTCACGCAAAGGCAGGAGGTCCTGAAGGAGATTCAAGGAATCATGACTGGCGTGGCAGAGGTGGCGAGTCAGGAGCGCGCTTACGTCATTATCGGCGATGAAGGAGTTTTGGCGGGACGGGAAGAATCAAAAACAGCGATCGAAGAGGATCTTCGCGCCGCTCGCAAATTGACCGCGGACAATCCAGCTCAACAGCATCGTCTAACCGAATTGGAGGCGCTTATCCGCCGCCGGGTTGAGTGGGAAGACAGTGTCATTCTGGCCGGACGCGAGAGCGGCCTTCCTGGCGCCGTGCAAATGATCGCCACCCGTGAAGGGATAAGACTATCGGACGCAATCAAGGGAATAGCGAAGGCGATGCAGGAGGAGGAGTATCGTCTCCTCGAGCGCGATCGCGAGCTGGCCAGCCAGGCCGGGAGCACCGCTTTTGCACTGTTACCGGCGGGAGTGTTTCTAAGTTTGGTAACGCTCTCGTTAGGTATCTTTTCTCTAAACACCGGCACTGGCCGGCTCAAGCAAACCGAGGGGGAATTGCGCCAGAGCGAAGAACGGACGCGCGCGATTGTGGACTCGGCGTTGGATTGCGTTGTTAGCATGGACCATCGCGGCCGGATTGCTGAGTTCAATCCGGCAGCGGAGAAAACTTTTGGCTATTCGCGCCACGAAGCCGTCGGACAATTCCTGGCGGATTTGATTATTCCACCGTCGCTACGGGAGCGGCATCGGAACGGTCTTTCTCATTACCTGGCCACGGGCGAAGCGCCCGTCCTTGGCCAGCGCATGGAGATAACCGCCATGCGCGCCGACGGCTCGGAGTTCCCGGTGGAACTCGCGATCACCCGGACCAGCTCGGAAGGGCCGCCGATGTTTACCGGTTTCATAAGGGACATCACCGAACGCCAGCGGGCGGAGGAAAGGTTGCGCGATAGCAAGGAACGGTACCGAACTTTGTTCGAGGGCAATCCTAGTCCGATGTGGGTCTTTGATCTCGAAACCCTCTCGTTCCTGGCCGTGAATGCGGCCGCCATCAGACACTACGGTTATTCGCGAGAGGAATTTCTCGCGATGACGATAAAGGACATCCGGCCGCGCGAAGATATCCCGGCGCTGCTAGACGCTCTGGCGCGGACAACGGGGAACTTGGACGAGACGGGCCAATGGCGGCACCGCAAGAAAGATGGGGTGTCCATAGAAGTAGAGAGCTCCTCCCACCAGATGATGTGGCGCGGACGCGACGCCAGCCTGGTCTTGATTAACGATATCAGTGAGCGCAAACGCGCGGAGGATGAAATCCGCCAGTTAAACGCCGAATTGGAAGAGCGCGTTAAGCGGCGCACCGCGGACCTGGAAGCGGCTAACAAAGAGCTGGAAGCTTTTTCTTATTCGGTCTCGCACGATTTGCGGGCGCCGCTCCGCGCGGTGGACGGTTTTTCCCAAGCCACTTTGGAAGACTACGGCGCGAACTTGCCGGAACAAGGTCGTCGCTACCTGCAAACCATTCGTGATGGTGCGCAGCGGATGGGCACGTTGATCGACGACCTCCTGACTTTCTCGCGGTTAAGCCGGCTGCCCCTGCAGAAACGGGCCGTCGATATGGCGGCACTGGCGCGGGAAGCGTTGGAGGAACTAAACGGGATGCGGGAAGGCCGCGCAATCGATGTCCGCATCGGCGATCTGGCGCCGTGTGAAGGCGATCCGGCTTTATTGAAACAGGTCTGGGTCAATCTGCTTTCAAACGCGATTAAATACACGCGCCAGCGAGACGCGGCTGTCGTCGAGATTCAGTCACAGCGGGAGAATGGCGAAAACGTCTATTCGGTTTGCGACAACGGGACGGGCTTCGACATGCAATACGCGCACAAGCTCTTCGGAGTTTTCCAGCGGTTGCATCGCGCCGACGAATTCGAAGGCACCGGCGTCGGTTTGGCGATCGTGCAGCGAGTTGTGCATCGGCACGGCGGCCGGGTGTGGGCGGAAGCAGCCGCGGATCGCGGCGCCACCTTCTCCTTCGCCTTGAAAGGAAATAACAACATATGAGTGAAACAAATACCGTCGAAATATTGCTGGTGGAGGACAACCCGGAGGACCTCGAACTAACCTTGCGCGCGTTGCGCAAAGGCAACCTAACGAACCATATCCAGGTCGCCCGCGATGGCGCGGAAGCCATGGAGTTCATTTTTTGCGAAGGCGAGTATGCCAGCCGACATATCGAGAATGGCCCCAGGGTCATTCTCCTCGATTTGAAACTGCCGAGAGTGGACGGCCTTGAAGTATTGCGGCGCCTCAAGAGCGATGAGCGCACCAAGAGCATTCCCATCGTCGTTCTGACATCGTCCAAGGAGAACAGCGACGTCAGTGAAAGCTATCGGCTGGGCGTGAACAGTTATCTCGTCAAGCCGGTGAACTTCGAGAGCTTCGTCGCAGCCGTGCAGAACTTCGGAATGTATTGGCTTCTCCTTAATCAACCTCCCAAACCAAATGCCTAACAAGACTATGCCTAACAACACCCAGCGACTTCGCGTTCTGATCGTCGAAGATAATCCCAACGACGCCGACCTGGTGCTGCGCGAATTGCGCCGCGCCGGATTCAACCCCGACTGGAAGCGGGTGGATACAGAAGCAGAGTTTTCCGCCAGCCTCGATCCCACAATCGATCTCATTTTGTCGGACTATGCGATGCCGCAGTTCTGCGGGCTGCGAGCTCTGGAGATACTAAAGGACCGTGGGCTGGCGATTCCCTTCCTTCTAGTATCGGGCACAATCGGGGAAGAAACGGCGGTGGCGGCCATACGTTCGGGCGCGGCGGATTATCTGTTGAAAGACCGGTTGGCGCGTTTAGGCGAAGCAGTCAAACATGCGCTCGCGCAAAAGCGCCTTCAAGATGAGCGCAAGAAATCCGAAAAGCTCTTGCGGGAGCAGGCCGACATTATCGATCGCGCGCACGATGCGATTGTCGCGCGGGACTTTGAGACGGACCGCGTGACCCTTTGGAACACCGGCGCAGAACGGCTCTATGGCTGGAGCGCGAGCGAGGCTCTGGGCCGGCCGCTGAGTGAGCTGACTTTCGCCGGATCAACCGATCGCGCCGGGCTTCTGAAACATCTCGTCGCCGCGGGCGAGTTTCACGGCGAGATCAAGCATCGCACGAAAGACGGCCGGGAAGTAAGTGTCGACGCGCGAGTCACGTTAGTGCGGAACGACGACGGCACGCCGCGGTCGGTTCTCGGCATTGCCACCAATAACACCGAGCAGAAGAAACTCGAGGCGCAGTTGCTCCGCGCGCAACGTTTGGAAAGCATCGGCACGCTGGCCAGTGGTGTGGCGCACGATCTTAATAATATTCTGTCGCCTATCCTCCTGGGGACGAGTCTTCTTCAACGCACCAAGAACTCCAAGGGCGACAGCGCGCTCCTTTCCACCATGGAGACCTGTGCGCTGCGCGGAGCTGACATCGTTAAACAAGTGCTGACCTTCGCGCGAGGCGCCGAGGGGGAGCGCTTGCTCCTGCAACCGGCACACCTGATCAACGACATCGCAGGAATCGCCCAGCAGAGCTTTCCGAAAACGATCACGGTCCGGACGCGTTTTTCAGAATCCCTCTGGCCGATCGAGGGCGATCCGACCCATCTCCATCAAGTCTTACTCAATCTCTCGGTGAACGCGCGGGACGCGATGCCCGCGGGCGGCACGCTTACCCTCTCGGCCGAGAATTTTCCAGTGGACGCGCACTACGCGAGCATGACGCCCGGAGCAAAGGCGGGCTCCCATGTCCTCATCGAGGTCAAGGACACTGGCATGGGAATTCCGCGCGAAATCACGGACAAGATTTTTGATCCGTTCTTCACGACTAAGGAACTGGGCAAGGGAACAGGATTGGGGCTTTCGACGGCAATTGGGATCGTAAAGAGTCATGGAGGATTCCTCAGCGTCTGCAGCGAGGTCGGACGCGGTACGACCTTCAAGATTTTTCTTCCGGCTCGGGACGATGCGGCGGAGACGCTGCCGGAACGCGAAACAATTTCTTTACCCAAGGCAAATGGAGAACTGCTTCTGATCGTCGATGACGAGAAACCGATTCTGCAAGTAGCACAGGCGCTCCTGGAAAGTCATGGGTATCAGGTTTTGACCGCTGGTGACGCGACCGAGGCGCTCGCGATTTTCGCATTGCGCAAGGACGAGATCGATCTCGTGGTGACAGATTTGGCGATGCCTCTCATGGATGGTGTCTCTCTCATTCGCACCCTCCAGAAAATGGAGCCGAACGTAAGGGTGATCGCCTCCACCGGCCGGGGCGGCGAGGAGCAACACCTCCACGATCTCGCCGGTCTCGAGGTGAGCGTCTGCCTTACCAAGCCCTACAGCAAAGACAAGCTACTCACGACTCTGCACGATGTTCTCCACCCCTCAGACAAACACAGAATGACAAACAAACAATGACAACGACTATGACAGCACCGCTGCGAATTCTAATCGCTGACGATCATGACGTGATGCGTCAGGGCACCCGCGCCGTGATCGAGCGACAACGAGGCTGGGAGGTTTGCGGCATCGCTGCCACCGGCCGTGAGGCAGTCGAGCAGGCGTTCGCGCTCGAGCCCGACGTTGTCGTGATGGATATGAGCATGCCCGAGCTGAATGGCCTCGATGCCGCCATTCAAATCAAGCGCCGTCTGCCGCAAACGGAGATTCTCATTTTCACCGCGCACCAAACCGATGAATTAATTCCGCAGGTTTTCGAGGCCGGTGTAAAGAGCTTCATCTTCAAGTCGGAAGCAGCGCAGTTTCTCGTCGCGGCGATCGAATCGCTCTCCCGGCACAAGCCATTTTTCACCAGCAAAGTATCCGAGGTTCTGTTTTCCGGCATCGCCAGTCGCGGGGAAGGGAAATGCGGCGGCGCCGGGCCGGGCCAGCGTCTTAGCGCGCGGGAACGGGAAATCGTTCAGCTTCTGGCCGAAGGCAAGAGTAACAAAGCAGTCGCCGACAAGCTTGGCATCAGCGTCCGGACGGCCGAGACCCATCGCGCCAGCGTGCTGCGCAAACTCGGGCTGGACTCACTCGCGGGCCTTGTTCGTTATGCTATCCGCAACCGAATCATCGAGGCCTGACTTAAATGCGGTTTTCCAACGGGAACCGCGGCCTGCGGGAAGGGCTTTGCAGAACATGGGGCGATGCTGTTCACTAGCGGGCGAAAGATTGGACCCGCCATGATGACCGAATCGACCGCGAACCAGCACAGAGAGACGGGCATCAGCGTTATCGGTGATGTGCCTTGGGGCACACACCTCTGTTGCTTTTACGAGACGAAGGAAGATCTGCTGGAAACGCTCGTCGCCTATTTCAAAGCGGGCCTCGAGCAGAACGAATTTTGCGTCTGGGTGCTTTCGCAACTTCTCACCATGGAACAGGCGCGGGATGCTCTCGGCCGGGCCCTTCCCGAACTCGACCGCCATCTGGCGAAGGGAGCACTCGAAATCCATAGCCACGATGAATGGTATCTCTGCGAGGGGAAGTGCGATCCGCAACGCGTCCTCCAATCGTGGCGTGGGAAACTCAACCAGGCTCTCGAAAACGGCTATGGCGGATTGAGAGCTTCCGGAGATGGAGGCTGGTTCCAGGAAAATGAGTGGGGCGTTTTCCGCGAATATGAAAGAGAGGTCGCGGCGTTGACCGCGGACCGGCGAAGGCTCCTCTTATGCACCTATCCGCTCACCATGAGTTCAGGCGATCAGGTTTTCGATGTGGCCTGCACCCATCAAATGGCGGTGGCCAGGCGGAACGGAAATTGGGAAATGGTCGAAACTTCCGAGCTGAAGCAGGCCAAGGCCGAAATAAAGAGACTCAACGAAGAGCTGGAGCAGAAAGTCGAGGAGCGAACCGAAGAACTGGCCACAACCGTGGAGGCGTTGAGACAGGCCGAAGACCGCATTCGGCTTGTCATCGACACAATTCCCACCATGGCCTGGAGTCTTCGGCCCGACGGCGCCGTTGATTTCGTCAATCAACGTTGGATGGACTACACCGGCCTGTCTCTGGAGGAGGCACTCGAAGATTCCCAAAGCATAGTTCATCCGGAAGAGCTTGCGAAAGCCGTGGCAAAGTGGCGTTCGGAGATGGCTTCCGGGAGTCCGCACGAGGATGAAGTACGGTTGCGCGGCGCGGACGGGAAATATCGCTGGTTCCTCCTGCGCATTTCACCACTTCGCGACGCGCAGGGAAATGTCGTCAAGTGGTACGGAGTATCAATCGACATCGAAGACCGCAAGCAGGCAGAGATGCAAACCCGGTCTCTGATTGACGCGATCCCGCATCAGATCTGGAGTGCTCCGGCTAACGGTGCCACGGACTATTGCAATGAGCGCTGGCGCTCCTACTCGGGATTGGAGTTGAAGGATGTCCGCGACTATGGCTGGCAGACCATGCTCCATCCCGAGGATCGGGATCGGGTGCTCAAGGCCTGGCAAAAGTCGGTGGCAGATGGAACGCCATACGAACAGGAAGAACGTCACCGGGCCGCTGACGGAACATATCGTTGGTTCCTGTCCCGTGGCGTGCCGATGCGCGACGCGGAAGGACGTATCGTCAGGTGGTACGGGACGAACACCGATATTGAAGATCGCAAGCGGGCGGAAGAAGCGTTGCGTAAAAGTGAGAAGCTTTTCGCCGCGTTTATGGACCACCTACCCGGCTTCGCCTGGATGAAGGACACGGAAGGCCGGTATGTGTTTGTAAACAAAAAGGAATCGGAATTGGACGTGTATCGCAATGGCGCGATCGGGAAGACAGATGTGGAACTTTGGCCGGCAGATATTGCCTCTGCTTACCGGGTCAACGATGAGCAGGTGATTACGACGAGAAAGGAAGTGCAGGCGGTAGAACCCTCTCTGGCGAACGGCGAGAAAAGCTACATGCTGGTCAGCAAGTTTCCGGTCTTTGATCAGGATGGCGCGGTGGTGATGGTGGCTGGGGCAGGCGTGGATATTACCGACCTGACCGAGGCCAAGGACGCCTTGAACGCGCAGGCGCTTCGTTACAAGACGCTGATGGCCACCTCGACCGATTCGATTTACGTCCTGGATGATAAGGGCAATTTGCAGGAAGCGAACGCGGCCTTTCTTCACGGCCGTGGTTATACCGCGGCGGAGGTGAAAGGCTTGAACGTCGCGGATTGGGACGCGATGTGGGGTCGCGAACAGCTACAGGAAAGAAGGCTCAAGTTGGTGGACAGGAGTCATGTCTTTGAATCGCGGCACCGCCGGAAGGACGGCTCCATCTTTGATGTCGAGGTTTGCGAGACAGGTGTCCGGATCGGCGGAGAACAATTCGTCTTTTGCGTGACGCGCGACATTACCGAGCGGATGCAAGCGGCGAAAGAATTGGAAGAGGCGAATGGCCAGCTGCGGATTCTCTCCCGGCAGCTGTTCCATATTCAGGAAGAGGAACGGCGGCACCTGGCCCGGGAGCTACACGACGAGATCGGCCAAACCCTCACCGCGGCGATGATCAATTTAAAGATCATCGCGCCGGATGTGTCCGCGAAAGTCACTGGCCGGCTCGATGACAGCATCCAGCTTCTCGATCGCCTTCTCAGGCAGGTAAGGCAGCTTTCGCTCGATCTGCGTCCACCCCTTCTCGACGAGTTGGGACTCGTGCCGACACTGCGCTGGCTGGTGGACCAGCAGGCGCAGCGCGCCGGATGGCGCGTGACCTTCACCGCCAACGTGGATGGCCCGGAAATCGAGCCCGATGTTCAGACGGCCTGTTTCCGGGTGGCGCAGGAAGCAATTACCAACATTATCCGGCACTCCAGCGCGAAGAATGTCGCCGTCGATGTGCGGTGTACGGTGGAGTGCCTCACCCTAAGTGTGCGCGATGATGGCGCGGGTTTCGATCCCGCATTGATTCAGCAAAGGGCGCCGCAGCGATCCACCCTCGGCCTGGTATCGATGAAGGAAAGGGCGTTGCTCGTGCGCGGCGGTGTCGAGGTGCGCTCCGCGCCCAGCCAGGGCACCGAAATCCGGGCGTGGTTTCCGCTGGCGCTCGACGAACCTTTCTCCACGGAGACTGCGTGAGCGCCGTTCGCGTTATTTTGGCGGACGATCACGCGCTGGTGCGCGCCGGCATCCGCGCGTTGCTGGAAAAGCTGCCCGGTATCGAGGTAGTCGGAGAAGCAGCCAACGGACGCGAAGCGCTTGATATGATCAAGAAGAGCGCGCCGAATTTGATCCTCCTGGATATTTCCATGGCCGAACTGGGCGGGCTCGAAGCGCTGCCGCGAATCGTGAAGGATTTTCCGGCGGTGAAGGTGCTCATCCTTTCCGGACATGCCAACGAGGAGTACGTTCTGCGTGCGCTGCGTTCCGGCGCCGCCGGCTATCTGGTCAAAGAAGCGGCCGCGGAGGAATTGGAACTGGCCATCAAAGCGATCGCGCAAAACCAGACGTATCTCAGTCCTTCGGTATCACGCACCGTGGTGGAAAGTTATCTCCAGCGGGCTGCTGGAGAAGAAGGTCCCATCGAACAACTCACCGCGCGCCAGCGCGAAGTCCTCCAGCTCATCGCCGAAGGAAAAAACACAAAGGAGATTGCCGGCACGCTTGATATCAGCGTGAAGACAGTCGAGGCGCATCGCCTCCAACTCATGGCGCGTCTGGGCATTCACGACGTGCCCGGCCTGGTGCGATACGCGATTCGCTCCGGCTTGGTTTCATCTGAAAAATAGAGCGCCAGGGAGCGTTCTTTGGATTTATGCGAGCGAGCTACGTAGTTCCCGTTGGCGCCATCGGAACACTAAGCGCTGCAATAGGCCTCATGATGAAAGACGCCGGCGCGAGCCAACGGAAAAATCGATGCGGCGACCACGCGACAATCCTTCTGGTCGAGGATGAGGATGCGATTCGCGCTCTGGCGAAAATGTTTCTGGAAAGGAACGGTTATTCGGTGATCGAGGCGGAGAACGGGCCGGATGCTGTCGCCATTTGGGAGAAGAGGCAAAGCCAGATCGATCTGTTGGTGACCGACCTCGTCATGCCGGGCGGATTTACCGGCCAAAAGCTTGCGCGTCGGCTTCAACTCGACCGCCCGGATTTGAAAGTCATTTACAGCAGCGGATCCGATTACGAGGGTCTCACGGAAAGCGACGGCGCCCCGGGACCGCTCGACTCCAATTTTCTACAAAAGCCCTATCGGTTGAGTAGTCTTGCTCGGATGATCCACGCATCGCTCGAAACGGAGAAAGCAGCGTAAAAGGGCTGGCTGGCTCATGGGGCACCTGAGCATTCACGATCTGCCGACCTTGGTGCGATGCGCGGTTCGCTCCGGGTTAATCTCGTCCGAGCGTTAAATCTTTGACGGTTTGTGAAGGGTCGCGGTGGCTGCGAATTTCGATTGTACTATATAGTGCATGATCCGCACGGTATGAGATGAAGTCGGCATTAACGGAGAATGGGCAGAAGCTGCGGGACACAGGACTTCAAGCCGTCGGGGAAGTCGTCTGGGGCACGCATTTCTGCGTCTTTTACGAAACGAAAAAGGACTTGCTCGATATTGTGGTGCCGTTCTTCAAAGCCGGGCTGCAAGCTAACGAGTTCTGCCTCTGGATTGTCGCAAACTCCCAAATGCTTACGATCAACGAGGCGAAAGCGGCTTTGCATGACGCGGTCCCGAACCTCGATCGGTTGCTAAAGAATGGGAACATCGAAATCGTGCCGTATTACAAATGGTTCCTAACCGGACGCGCGGTAGACGTTCAGAAAGCGATCGCTCGGTTCCGCCAAGAAGTAAGCGAGGCACAAAAGAGGGGATTTAGCGGCACGCGGCTCACTGGGAGTCCGGCCTGGATGCGAAACAATCTGCGCGCGCGGAGCTTTCGTGAATTCGAACAAAAATTCGACGGCCAACTGACGCGTGAGCAAATGATCGCGGCCTGCACTTTTCCGCTCAGACTTAGCAGCGCAGAGGATATTCTCAATGCGGCGCGGACCCATCGATTCGCCGTAACGGTGCGAAAAGGCGCCTGGAAGCGAGTGGAGATAGCCGATATGAAGTCGGCAAAGAAAGAAGCCATCACCCATCCGCAGCTGGAGCAGCTCACGTTTCGGCAGCGCGAAATCCTGCAGCTTGTCGCACGCGGACAGACGACAAAGCAAATCGCGGGGTTGCTGGGACTCAGCGTTAAGACAGTTGAGGCGCATCGCTTGCGCTTGATGCGCCGCTTGAAGATCGACAATGTCCCGGGGCTGGTGCGATATGCGATTCGCACCGGGCTCGTCTCAGCCGAAGCGTAGGCGCCGGCCAGATCTCCGGTCCACGTCTAAGGGTTTCCCTCTAAGGTTTTCCCTAATGGCGGCGGCAATCTGGCCCGCGGAGCTTGAGCGATGATTACGGCTGAAAGCAAAGAGGGTTATAGGAATTGTCCCACTTTACGGCTGCGCGTTTTCCGTGAAACAATGCGCGCGAGTCTCCCCCCAGACTTCTTGTCGACGGCTCTTATCCGTGACGATCGTCTGCGTCACTCATCGTCTGTGGAAGATGCAAACCTAACGTGGTCTAACAAACGGTAATAAATGGCCACGATTGACTTGAAAGCTCTTCTGGGCATGGCCATCAAAACCGAAAGGTGTGTGCTGGGCATCTCCCAAGAAGAACTCGCCGAGCGCGCCGGCCTCCATCGTACTTACGTCTCAGATGTGGAACGCGGAGCGCGAAACCCTTCGATCGCGAGCATCGAAAAGCTCGCGCAGGCCTTGAAGCTTTCTGTCTCGGGTCTCTTTCATCGAGCAAGCAACGGCAGCAGATCGACCGAGTTCGTGGAGATTCTTCTGGTGGAGGATGACCCGCGCGACGTCGAGCTGACGAAGCTGGCATTTGAGAAAGCCCGGATCACAAATCCTTTGCACGTAGTGGGCGATGGGGTGGAGGCGCTTGATTTTCTTTTCGGTACGGGCGCGTATCAGCACCGGGCTTACGCTGCGCTTCCCCAGATCATTTTGCTTGATCTGAATTTGCCGAAGAAAAGCGGTCTGGAAGTATTGCGGCGGATCAAAGCTGACAAACTCACCAAAGACATCTCCGTCATCGTGCTCACGGTTTCAACGCAGGATCGCGATATGGCTGAATGCCGGCGGCTCGGAGTCGAGACTTACATCATCAAACCAGTTGGCTTTCAAAAATTTAGCGAAGTAACCCCGAACCTGGACCTGGCCTGGACGCTGGTGAAGCCTCCCCGAACGGAGACGGCAAAATCCGCTCGAATCGCCGGGCGGAAAACCTGGCGCGCAAAATCAACGTGAATGTAGCTGAACAGCGCGCGCGTTGTTACCGGAATGCATGATACAGCCAAACCTTCTGTGACGGAAAAAACTCTTAGCTTCCTTATTATTGGCGGCTTCCCGATTTTCGCGGTCGGGTTAGAGGAAATTATCTCAAAAAACTTCAAGGCGCATGTCTACCGGGTGGAGAAGGCGCGCGCCGGACTGGAGCTTTGTGGGACTGAGAAGTTCGATATGATCCTGCTGGGCGTGACAAAACCGGACCGAAGTGGGTTGGATTTGTTGCCTGACTTTAATAAGCGCTGCCCGAATGGCCGCGTTCTTATCGTGAGTCTGTTGGCCGAAGAGGATTTTGCGGCTCGCGCGCTGAAGGCCGGCGCCGCCGGATACATTCTAAAATCCAGTTCAGCGGAGGAAGTGATTCGCGCGATCCAGCGTGTTCTGGCCGGCGAAAAATATGTCAGCCAGGCCTTCGCGGGACGATTCGCCGAATCGTTCAGCTCGACAACGGAGAAACGGCACGAATCGCTTTCGCCGCGCGAGTTTGAAGTTTTTCTCCGGATCGCACGCGGGAGCAGCGTGAAGGAAATTGCTGCGCAGCTTTCGCTCAGCGTCAAAACGATCAGCACCTATCACACTCATATTCTAGACAAGCTCGATCTCCGGAACGACGCAGAGTTGGGCGAATACGCCCTGCGCCATGGGCTCATCGCCTAGGCTTTGTCCTACGTACTAATCAGGATATCTGAAGAGGCGTAATTCCGTGCCGGGACGATAGTGCCGTCCGTGATCCGCGCCCCGAAGAGAATCTCCCAGCTACAAAAAGCGACACGGCCCGAGACCAAACCGAAAGGGTTGCTGAAGGAGGTCATCGACCTGAAAGCCGCGCTCGCGATTCGCGCTAACCTCACCGATCGCAGGCGCGCGGACGGGGCGGTGGCGCAACTGGCCGCCATCGTAGAATCGTCCGACGACGCCATCATCGGAAAAGATTTGCAGGGGACCGTTACGAGCTGGAACGCTGGCGCGGAAAAGATGTTTGGCTATAAAGCTTCCGAAATGATGGGTCTTTCCATCACGCGCCTCATCCCACCCGAGCGTCAGCAGGAAGAGGGGGAAATTCTAAACAAGATCAGGCATCGCAAAAGCGTGCGGCATTTCGAAACGGTGCGTTTGCGGAAGGATGGTAAGACTCTCGATGTCTCCGTGGCGGTATCCGCGATCAAGGACCGGTCGGGAAAGATTGTCGGCGCCTCGAAGGTGGTACGCGACATTACCGAGCGGAAAAGGTCCGAGGAGGCGCGGCGGACAAGCGAGGCGCGCTATCGCGCGCTCTTCGATTATGCGCCAGACGGCATCGTGATCGCCGATTCCGAGAGCTACTACCTCGACGCCAATGCGAGCGCATGCCGTATGCTCGGTTATACTCGGAGCGAGCTGATCGGGCTGCACGCCACCGATATCGTTATCCAAAGCGAGGTCGCGCACATTGAGACGGCGTTGGGCGTGATCAAAGCCAGGTCTGCTTACCACCGGGAGTGGCAGTTCCGGCGTAAGGACGGTTCTGTATTCCCGGCGGATGTGATGGCGACGATGATGCCCGACGGCAATCTGCTCGCAATGGTCCGGGACATCACGGAGAGCCGGCGGACCGAGAGGGCGTTGGCCGCCTCGGAGCTGCGCTACCGTCGGCTCTTCGAGACGGCTAAAGACGGCATCCTGATCCTCGATGCAACGACTGGAATGGTCGTCGATGTGAATCCCTTCCTGATCACGACTCTGGGGTTTTCGCACGAGCAGTTTCTGAGCAAGGCGGTCTGGGAACTGGGATTTTTTAAGGATATCTGGGCCAACGCGGAGAAGTTCGCGGAATTAAAAGACAAGGAGTATGTGCGCTACGAAAACCTGCCCTTGGAAACCAGCGATGGACAGCGGATCGAGGTGGAGTTCGTCAGTAACGTTTATCTCGTCAACGGCAGCAAAGTGATTCAGTGCAACATCCGCGACGTGACCGCGCGCAGGAAGGCTCAGGAAGCTTTGCGGCAGCTCAATGCGAATTTGGAACAACGTGTGATCGAGCGCACGACCCAATTGGAAGCGGCCAACAAAGACCTGGAGGCGTTTTCCTATTCTGTCTCGCACGATTTGCGCGCGCCATTGCGAGCAATCAGCGGCTTCTCCAAGATTGTGCTCGAAGACCACTCCGCAGAGATGGATGCCGATGGGTTGAGGTATCTGAACCAGGTGGAAAAGAGCGCTCAACAAATGGGTCAGTTGATTGACGATCTGTTGACGTTTTCGCGCACCGGCAGGCAGGCCTTCAACGTCCAGCCGGTAATCACAGCTGATATCGTCAACGCTGCTCTGGATGACTTGAAGGCCATGCAGGAAAATCGCCGCGTGAACATCAGCGTCGGCGATCTAGCCGACTGCGAAGCTGACGCCTCTCTGCTCAGGCAAGTCTGGTTGAACCTGCTTTCGAACGCTTTGAAGTACACCAGGAAGTGTGATCCGGCAGTGATCACCATCGGCAGCCGGCGAGAAGGCGAGACGGACGTGTTTTTCATCCAGGACAACGGCGCAGGATTCGACATGAAATATGCCGACAAGTTATTCGGCGTTTTCCAGCGTCTGCATCTGGCCGACGACTATGAAGGAACCGGAGTGGGTCTCGCGCTGGTCCAACGCATCGTCCAGCGGCACGGCGGGAAGGTTTGGGCGGAAGCGAAACTGAATCTGGGCGCGACGTTCCATTTTACTCTTACCGGGGGCCAAGATGCAGCCTGATTACGGTGAAACCGAGATCCTGCTGGTGGAGGATAACCCGACAGATCTGGAATTGGCCCTGCGAGTTTTCAGAAAGCACGAGCTCGCGAACCGGATCGAAGTCGCTCGCGATGGCGCGGAGGCATTGGATTTCCTCTTTGGCGAAGGCGCGCACGCCGGCCGCGGCGGGCTTCAAATTCCGAAGGTCATTCTGCTCGACCTGAAGTTGCCGAAGATCGGCGGCCTCGAGGTGCTGCGCCGGATCAAGGGAGACCCTCGCACGCGCACCATTCCCATTGTCGTGCTGACTTCATCCCAGGAAGAAAAGGATCTGGTGGAGAGTTACGAGCTCGGCGTGAACAGCTACATCGTGAAGCCGGTCGACTTCGATCAATTTAGCGACTGCCTCAAGCAGATCGGGATCTACTGGCTTCTCTCTAACGCGCCTCCCAAACTCAATGCACCCTAACAACCGAACTCACCTCCCTCTTCAGATTCTTCTGCTCGAGGACCACGCTGCCGACGCAGAACTGGTTATCGCCGAACTGCGCCACTCCGGCATCCAAGCGAATGTGAAAGTAGTGGGCACAAGAGAGAGCTACCTGGAGAATCTCAATCCCGCCTTTGACGCGATCATCAGCGATTTCGACCTGCCCCAATTCAACGCCAAGGATGCACTCACCCTGCTCCAAGCCCGACAATTAGACATACCGTTCATTGTTGTCTCGGGAGCAATCGGGGAGGAGACGGCCGTCGATCTCATCAAGCTCGGCGCTGCTGATTACCTGTTAAAAGACCGGCTGGCCCGTTTGCCTCAAGCCTTGGAGCATGCTGTGCATGATCGCGCGTTGCGCCTGGAACGGCGGACGGGGCGAAGTGAACTGCGCGAAAGTGAGGAGCGAATGCGAGCGATCCTGGAATCCGCTCTGGATGCGGTCATCACAATGGATTGCGGCGGACGGATTCTGGAGTTCAATCCAGCGGCTGAAGAAATATTCGGCTTTCGGCGCGACGCCGCCATCGGCGAGCGCCTGGCGGACCTGATCATCCCTGAGAGAATGCGCGAAGACCATGATCACGGTCTCGAACTCTATCTCAAGACAGGCGAAGCACGGATGCTCGGCCGGCGGGTCGAAGTGACCGCGCTGCGGGCCGACGGATTGGAATTTCCCGTGGAAATGGCTGTCACCCGGATTGGCTCGCACGAACCTCCGATGTTTACCGCCTTCCTGCGCGACATCGGCGAAAAGTTACGTGCCCAGATGGCGGTGCGCGATAGCCAGGAACGGCTCCAAACGGTCATCGCGAACCTCAGAGAAGGCCTCATCATTTCCGACATGCAGGGAGAGTTGTTGGATTGGAATCCCGCGGCTCTGGAGATGCACGGCATTACCAGCACCGATCAATGCCGCTTCCGCCTGGCCGAGTACGCCAAAACATTCGAACTTTCCACTCTCGATGGAATTGTTTTGCCGATCGAGGAGTGGCCGCTTTCGCGCATCTTTCGGCATGAAACCGTGCGCAACTTCGAAGCGCGTGTCCGCCGCATCGGCAAGGATTGGGAGCGTGTTTTCTCCTTCGGCGGCGCCACCTTCAAGGATGCAGTTTGGGGTCAACTCGCCTTCGTCGCGATCAACGACATCACCGAACAAAAAAGCGCGGAAGAAAAATTGCGGCGGCAGGAGAAACAATACCGGGTCCTTTTCGCAACTTACCCGAGTCCCACCTGGGTTTACGACGCGGAGACCCTGGCGTTTCTCGCCGTCAACGATGCCGCGGTGGAGGACTACGGTTATTCGCGAGAGGAATTCCTCGCGATGACGATCCGAGACATTCGCCCGCCAGAGGATGTCCCGGCCTTTCTCGAATCCGGAACAGTCACATCGGAGAAACCGCAGGCCGCCGGAGTCTGGCGCCACCGGAAAAAGAATGGGGAAATCATCCTGGCGGAAATTTTTGCTTCAGCCATCGAGTTTGAAGGCCGCCGCGCGCAACTCGCCATCGCCATTGATGTCACGGAACAGCGCAAGGCGGAGAGAGCGATTCGCGAGAGTGAAAGCCGGTTGCGCGCGATCATCGATAACGAGCCGGAATGCGTGAAGACGGTCTCGACCGGCGGTCTCTTGCTGGAGATGAATCCGGCGGGTCTGAAGATGATTGAAGCCGAAAGTGCCGCGCAAATCCGGGGCCGCCCTGTCTCCGAGTTGATTCATCCGGAAGACCGGGTCCGCTTCGCCGAATTGCATCGAAAGGCCGCCGGCGGAGCGACTGGACAGCTCCAATTCCGGGTCATTGGTCTCAAAGGAAGGGAACGATGGGTGGACACTCACTCCGTCGGATTGCGCAATGGCGAAGGCACTTCGTGTTCTGTCTTGAGCGTCACCCGAGATATCACCGAGCAGCACTGGGCCGAGACAGCAACGCGCGAAGCGGATCAGCACCTGGCCGACATCATCAATTCCGTGGATGGCATTGTCTGGGAATCCGATGAAGCGACGGGTCGAATCACTTTTGTCAGCCAAAAAGCAGAAGAAATTCTCGGCTATCCCATCGCCCGCTGGCTAGCAGAGCCGCAATTCTGGGAGAACCACCTGCATCCAGACGACCGGGAAAAAACGATCGCGAGCTCGATCGCCGCCACTGCGCAATTGCAACCCGCGGAACTTGAATATCGGATGATTTCTGCCGACGGGCGCAAGGTCTGGTTCAAAGATCGGACCACCGTGGTCAGCCTGCCAGGCGGCTCCGTCCAGCACCGCGGAATCATGATGGATGTGACCCACCGCAAACTGGCCAACCTGGAAGCTCGTGCGGGAGAAGCGCGGATTCGCGACCAGGCCCGGCTGCTCGATCTCGCTCACGACGCGATCATGGCCTGGGACATGGAAGATCGCGTCGAATTTTGGAATCAAGGCGCGGAACGATTGTATGGGTGGACGGCCGCCGAAATGCGGGGCAAGGAAGTATCAGCTCTTCTGTGCAAAGGCGACCCCGCCGGCGCGGCTGCGACGCGACAAGCCGTGATCGAGAATGGAAAATGGACCGGGGAGTGCAAGCACATCTGCAAGGATGGGGCCCATGTCATAGTGCGCAGTCGTTGGACTCTGGTTCGGGACGATCTTGGCGAGCCCCAATCCATTCTGATCATCAATACCGACATCACCGAACAGAAAAAGATCGAGGAACAATTTCTGCGCGCCCAGCGGCTCGAAAGCATTGGCACACTGGCCAGTGGAGTGGCGCACGACCTGAATAACATTCTTGCTCCCATCCTGATGGGAGCGGCGGTGCTGCGGCGGACCGAGATGCCAGAGAGAGATGCAGCTGTTCTTTCCACCATGGAAATTTGCGCGCAACGCGGCGCCGATATCGTGAAACAGGTGTTGACCTTCGCGCGTGGAGACGAGGGAGCACACTTGCTCCTCCAACCGGCCTACCTCGTCAATGACCTGGCCAAGATTGCCCAGGAAACTTTCCCCAAATCGATCACAGTTCGGACGGACCTTTCGGAATCGCTCTGGCCTATCGAGGGCGACCCAACCCAGCTCCATCAGGTCTTGCTCAATCTTTCGGTCAATGCACGGGACGCGATGCCCACGGGTGGCTCGCTCACCATCTCCGCCAAAAATTTTCCGGTCGACGAGCACTACGCGAGCATGACGCCCGGCGCCAAGGTAGGACCGCACGTTCTCTTCGAGGTCAAGGACACCGGCACGGGAATTCCCCGCGAGATCATCGACAAGATTTTCGATCCATTTTTTACGACCAAGGAACTGGGTCGGGGCACCGGACTGGGACTCTCCACGGTGATCGGGATCGTAAAGAGCCACGGAGGATTTGTCAGCGTCCAGAGCGAGATCGGAAGCGGCACTACCTTCAAGGTCTTTCTTCCCGCGACGAAGGGTGCGACGGAAACGCTGGAAGCAAGCAACGCACCTCCTTTGCCTCGGGCAAACGGGGAGCTGCTCTTAATCGTCGACGACGAGAAAGCGATTCTGCAGGTAGCGCACGCTCTTCTGGAGGGCCACGGCTACGCGGTGTTGACCGCGGAGGACGCGACCGAGGCGCTGGCCATTTTCGCCTTGCGGAAGGACGAGATAAAATTGGTCCTGACAGATCTCGCGATGCCTCTCATGGATGGCATCTCCCTCATTCGCACGCTTCAAAAGATGCAGCCCGAGGTGCGTATCATCGCTTCCACGGGGCGCGGCAGCCTGGAACATAGCGTGAATGCGCTTGCTCTTCTTAATGTGCGCGCCTGCCTCACCAAGCCCTACAACAAAGAGACCCTGCTAACTACTCTGCACGACGCGCTCGGTCCTCAGACCAACGAACAATGACACCTACACCTATGACTACAACGCTTCCCCTGCGCATTCTTATTGCCGACGACCACGATGTCATGCGCGAAGGGACGCGCGCCGTCATTGAGCGGCAGCCCGGTTGGGAACTCTGCGGCCTCGCCGCGACAGGGCGGGAGGCAGTCGCGCAGTCGATCCTCCTCCAACCGGACATCGTGATCATGGACATGACCATGCCTGAGCTGAACGGCCTGGATGCTGCGATCCAAATCAAACGCCGCTTGCCGGCCACGGAGATTCTTATGTTCACCGGACATGAAACGGATGAATTGATCCGGGAGGCTTTCCAGGCTGGAGTGAAGAGTTTCATCTTCAAATCCGAAGCGCATATTTATCTGATCGAGGCGATCGAATCGTTGTCCCGGCACAAGCCCTTTTTCACCAGCAAAGTTTCCGAGATCTTGTTTGCGGATATTGTACACCGCCCCGGCAAAGGTTCGAACGGTACCCAACCCGGGCAGCGCCTAAGTGCGCGCGAACGCGAAATCGTGCAGCTTCTGGCCGAAGGCAAGAGTAACAAAGAGGTGGCCGACGCCCTGGGAATTAGCGTGCGAACGGCGGAGACCCATCGCGCGAGTATTCTGCGGAAGCTTAGCCTGGATTCCATCGCCGGCCTGGTCCGCTATGCCATCCGGAACAAGATGATCGAAGCATAGTGATCCCATTTTTGTGAAAGACGCCAACCACTTGTTAGAGAACGCTGGTGCGCCGCCAGCTCTCAGCCCAGCGACTATCTTGGTGATCGATGACGATCCAGCCATGCGGACAATTCTCAGTTTTTCTTTGATGGCGTTTGGCTATCTCGTCCTTGTGGCCGCAAACGCCGAAGAGGCTTTGCAAGTCACGCGGGACCATTCGGAGATCCGGTTGGTCATGCTTGATGTGGTGATGCCCGGATTATCCGGCAACAAGCTCGCGGAACAATTGAAGGTCAACCTTCCGGAATCTTCGATTTTGTTTTGTTCCGGACACCCCGCGTCGGCGATGTCGCGCTACGACATTGATCTGAGGTCGGCGCACTTTTTGCAGAAACCTTGTCCTCCGCTTGAGCTCGAACGAAAAATCGAAGAACTGCTTGCGGGCAGCGCGCCAAATCGTCCGGTCCCTGCGGAAACCACGTAGAACTACTTTCGAGCCAGGTACGTGACCGGCTTAAACACTCACAGCCGCGCCACATGCACAACAAACAATTCCAACCGCCGGACTCGGACCGCGACGAGATGCAACCACTGCCGCCATCCCAGGATGTCCAGAGCGACAAGGAGTCAATGGTGGTGGTGATAGCAGAAGACGACCCGGTCTCAAGAAGACTCGTCACAACCGTGGTCGAAAACGGGGGCTTCCGCACCATCGTAGCCAGCAACGGCGAGGAGGCCATGACGGCCTTGCGCGAATGGGATGGACCCTGCGTGGCCGTGATCGATTGGATGATGCCCGGAATCGACGGCGCCGAGGTTTGCCGACAAACGCGCGAGAGTGGGAAAAGCGTTTACGTTATCATGCTCAGCGCCCGCGGTTCCAAGGAGGACATAGTTCAAGGCATGGACAATGGGGCGGACGACTACATGGCGAAACCGTTTGATTGGGACGAATTGTTGGCCCGGATCCGCGCTGGCGTCCGCAAGCTCGAGTCCGAACTCGCCTTGAATACCCAGATCGAAGAGCTGAACTGCGCAGTTAGGGAAACGAAGGTTATTAAGTTCCAACTCGCGGCCGCGCGCACCAACGCGCCTGCGGTTCTGGTTCTCGAGGATGACTCTGCGATGCAAGCGCTCTTTGAGATTTACCTAACCTCGTTTGGGTATCGCGTTCTGGTGGCGAAAGACGCCGGGCAAGCGCTCCGGATGATATCCGCCCGTTCGGATATCCGCGTTATGATCCTGAACGGTTTGGCGAGGCAACAACTAGCTTCAAAAGCCATCGACGTTTTGCCGGGTCTCGGAATCCTCTTTTGCTCGGATCAGTCGCCGGATGCCTTAGCCCAAGGTGGGATCGAGCTCTCCGCCAGGAACTTTCTCCAAAGGCCGTATCTTCCTGCGGACTTGAAGCGGAAGATGGAAGAACTGCTGGCCCACAGCTAGCCAGCGTTACGAGCTTTCAGTCGGGCCGCGAAGCTGTTTCAACTCTTTCTCGAAACATTCCGGGCAGGCGCCGTGGCTGAACCGGCTTCCGGTCTCCTTTTGAATGTAGCTCTCGACCAGGTCCCAGTAATCGTGTTCGTCGCGCACCTTGTGGCAGTAGGTGCAGATCGGAATCAATTCCTGGAGCTGGCGTATCTCCGCCGTGCATTTCAGGATCCGTTCCGCTACTCGCAGGCGCATTCGAATCGCTTCGCGATCCAAGGGCTTGGTTAGGAAGTCGTCTACTCCTGCGGAGCTCGCCGTCTCGTAGTTATCAGCGCTGGTGCGATTCGCGGTGAGAAGGATGAAGTAGGTATAGGGAGCCTTGGGGTGAGCCCTGACCTTTTCACACAAAGCCAGCCCATCCAGACGCGGCATCATCCAGTCACTGACGATCAGCCGCGCCGGTTCCTGATTGAATTTGTCCCACGCTTCCGCGCCGTCGCGCGCGATATCTGGTTCGTATCCGAGCTTGGAGAGCGCGGCCTGCAAAATTTTAGCACTAATCAGGTCATCCTCGGCGATGAGAATTCTGCTTCGCTTCGGCTGCAAGGCTGCCTGAAGCCGGCTCGGCAAGGCGCTCGGTTTGTCGTGGGAGATAGACACGATAATGTGCTGCGGCGGAAAAAATCTTCCGGGTGACTCAAAGTGGAATCCGAAGTTTTAGCGATCCGATTTCAGAAGCCGTGGTTTCCAGCGCTTGCACGCGGTTCGCCAGAGTCTCTTGTGTTGTCAGGATGCGCACCCCCGCGCGGATGCGCGCGAGCAATTCTTCGGGGTCGGACGGCTTCACCAGGTAATCATCCGCTCCTTGGTTAATGCCCAGGACAGTGTCTTTTTTGCTGTCGCGGGAAGTGACCATAATGATGTAAACGCTCCTGTTGCTTTCTCGCATCCTGCGACAGATTTCCGCGCCATCCATCCCGGGCATTGTCCAATCGATCACTGCGAGGCACGGCTTCCTTTGCGCGCGAAGCGCCCACATGGCCTCGTCGCCATCCTTAGTTACGATTGTGCGAAAGCCGCCCAACTCAATGACAGTCGTGACGAGCTTCCGCCAAACGGGGTCGTCCTCGGCGATGATAACCTGAATTCCTTCGTCCTGCAGCTGCAGTTCAATGCCCAGGGCCGATGGTGAGCGGGCCGGAAGCTGCTCCCAGATTGGATGGAATTGAATATCGTCCATCTTTGGTGTTTAGCTCCCGGCGCAATGTTTCGTAAGCGCCGCCTGGACGTTCAAGAATTCCAGCTCGATCGCGTTGATGATCTCGCGCGCTTCGCGACCGGTTCCGCGCCGACCGCGCTGTTCGAGTTCCAGGCAGAGGGCCGCCATCGAATGCGCCCCGAAGGTCATGCAGCTCCCTTTGATTGTGTGAGCGATCATCGTCAATTGAGTGGGATCGTCCAAAGCATTGCAGGCCTGGGAAAGAAGCCGCGGAGTAGATTGTGAAAACAATTCGGTCAGCTCCGAAAAAATCCCCGGCGCACCTCCTTTATCCAGCTTGCGAAGCAGGGACAATTGCTTTGCGCCGACTGGTTCCGCTGGGATGGGGCATGCCTTCTGCAAGGCTGCCTTCAGTTCCGCGGCCCGCAGTGGCTTGGCTACGTAATTGTCCATTCCAGCAGCCAGGCAAACTTCTTTGTCACCCTGCATCGCGTTCGCGGTGATCGCGATGATGTAAGGCTGGTGGCCGCCCGCCGCGCGGATGCGCCGGGTTGTTTCGTAGCCATCCAACTCCGGCATGTGGCAATCCATCAAAATGATGGCGTAAGGAATACGGCTTAAAGCTTCCAGCACTTCACACCCATCGGCCACCGTATCGGCCGAATAGCCGAGCTGGGATAGTTCATACGCGGCGACCCGCTGATTGACGACGTTGTCCTCCGCTATCAGAATCCTCTGTGCGAACGAGAGAAGGCCTACTTCGGCTGCTTGTTCTCCGGCTGGTTCCACTTCGACCGGCGAAGCTGCGCTGGCGGACCGCTTCGTCAGTTCAACAGTGAACCAAAATGTGGAACCCTGTCCCGGCGAGCTTTCCACTCCGATGTCGCCGTGCATCTTTGCGACGAGCTGTTTGCAAATCGCGAGACCCAGTCCGGTACCGCCGTACTTCCGTGTGGTCGAGGCGTCGCCCTGCGCGAACGCATGAAACAGACGCTCCTGCACTTCTGGCGGGATCCCGATCCCCGTATCCGAAACGCGAAAACGCAGCACCGCCATTTCATCCGATTGCCGATCGAGTGAGATCTGCAGTTTGATTTCGCCCTGCGCCGTGAATTTGATCGCGTTGTTGAGCAGGTTGATCAGCACCTGTCGTAGCCGTCCGGCGTCACCTCGCAGAAAAGCGGGGACATCAGCCTCGACTATGGAATGAATCCGGATCCCCTTGGCTTGGGCCTGTAATTGCATCAGGCCGAGCGTGCCGGCGAGCACATTTGGCAAATCAATGTCGATGGTCTCGAACTCCAGCTTGCCGGCTTCGATCTTCGAAAAATCGAGGATGTCATTGATGATTGTCAGCAAAGCCTCGGCGCTGCTTTGAATCGTCTGGGCGATTTCGTGCTGTGCCTTGGTGAGCGGTGTGTCGCGCAGCATGCGGGTCATGCCGATGATGCCATTCATCGGCGTGCGAATTTCGTGGCTCATGTTCGCGACGAAATCGCTTTTCGCGGCGTTCGCCCGCTCGGCTTCGGCCCGGGCGGCTTCCGCTAGCTGTTCGGTATCGACAAGGTTTGCCATCGTCGTGCGCAAGCGCGCTTCTTTTTCCCGGCTTTCGCTGATGTCGGTGGCGACCAGACAGATCGCCGCCGCGGACTCAGCGGGGAGGGGACCCAGAGCCAGTTGCAGGGGTACGGCGCTCGCGTCGGCCGCACAGAGCGTGATCTCGCCGGCGCTCCCGTCGGTGCGACTGGCCTCCAGAAGGGCGGCAAACCTCGCCTGATCCGAGGACGTGACGAACGCATCGAAGGCGTGACCAACGATCCCCTCCAGTGGCGTCTTCACCAAGTCGGCAAACCGTTGGTTGCAATAGAGAATCGAGCCGTCGGCGGAGAGAGTGACCGCGCCCTGGTTCATCTCTTCGATGAGCACGCGATAGGGTTCATCGGCGCCTTTGAGAGTGAAAAGTTGATCTCCCTGCGGACCCTGCACGAGCACGGCATCCACGTCGCCAATCCGAATGGCGCGTAAAACCTCGGCGGCCTCCGCCAGATGGAGGCGCAAGTCGGCGACGTCTTGCGTCAACTGCTCCTGGGTTCTGGCCGCCGGATTCATGCTGCGCGATGTGATGCCAGGGGTAAATCCAGAGCCTGGAGGACACGGTCGGTTTGCGCTAAGCCGCCGACCACCCGCCGGACCGGCAGCGGCCATTGACGAATCAGCGTGGGAGTCACATCGATGTGATCGTCCCCCGCGAGTTCCATGTGCTCATACAGATCTACGACCGTGAGCTCGTAGTGGTCTTTCAAATGGGTCTCACAGATCGTCTTGAGATTCGTGATCGCGCGGCTCGATTGCGGCGTGCTGCCCGCGACGTAGAGCCGCAGCTCCTGTCTGCCACCGACTACGAACCGCGTTCCTGCCACAGGTGACGCCCCCGCCGCCAAACCGGCGAAGGCTTCGGCAACGATGTCATCAGACATGAAGCTTTTCTCCCTTCCGCGCGGCAAATGGGTCCGCATCGCGAGGGCGAATATCGAGGGCCCCAAGGACCCGCTCGGTATTGGATAAGGTGCCAATGATTTTGCGGGTGGGCGACGGCCGTTTCCGCACGAGCGTGGGCACGGCCAGGATTTGGTCAGTCTGCGCGAGCTGCGGATGCTTCATCAGATCGATGACCTCAATATGGTAATTGCCGGCGAGGTGTTCTTCGCAGAGCTGTTCGATATTGCGAAAAGCGGAGAGCGATTTTGGAGTCGGACCGGCGACGTAGAGCCGAAGCTCCCAAGCCCAGGACGCCGTTGCGGCTGGTTTCATTTTGTGGGATGGGGTTGATGTTTTTTCCATGATTAAACTCCTGCTGGGACGCTGCGGCGAATGCGGCTTCCGTTCACTTTGACGGCATCGCCCTTGCGGCTGCGACCCATCGCCGCCTCATCCAGGGCAAGCACCGCCCCGCGCAGTTTGTCCTTGCTGACGGTGCGCTTGATGATCGCTTCCTCGCCCGAAAACTCGGCGCGCAACGCGGCGATCTGCGCTTCGAGCGCGGCGCGTTTGCATTCGAGCGCCAATTGTTGCCGCTCGGCTTCTTCGCTCAGGGTCACCAACTCCGCCCGCTCGCGTCCTTCCTGCTGCACTCGCGCCGAACCCGTGAGCATTCCGCTCGGGCCGATATAAACATCGGTGAGCTGGATGCCGGAGCCCGTCACCATGAATTCGCGCACCTGATTCGAGCTCGCCATGCCGCGCGATTTCAGGATGTGCAGGCCGCGGTTGCGCTCGCCATTGGTTTCGAGATCGCGCAACACCAGCCAGGTGTCGACGAGCGAGGAAATCGCCACGTCTGGGCGCTCGAGTGCGTTGCCACCCATCGTCAGATCGGTGAGCATCACCGTGATTCCCTTCAGTCTCAGCCAGTCCAGCAACCGCATTAGGGCCGACTTGATTTCCGAGGAAGTGCCGGTCGTGTCCAAACCGGAGATCGGATCGATGATCACGACTTCCGGCGCGAATTCGGTGATGAACTGAATCTTGCGTGCGAGGTGCGTTTCCAGGCCGTGATAAAACGGCCGCACATTGTGTAATTGGAGCCGTCCCTTTTTTACCCACTGCTCCAGGTCGAGCCCGATCGTGCCCATGTTGCGCATGATCTGGCTGGGGGATTCCTCGAAGGAAAAATAAATGCACCGCTCGCCGCGCCGGCAGGTGGCGTCGGCAAAAGTGGCCGCCACACCGGTTTTGCCGGTGCCCGCGGTGCCAGAGAGGAGAATGCTGCTTCCGCGATAGAATCCTTTGCCGCCTAGCATGGTGTCGAGACGCTCGATGCCGGTCGGGATGCGCTCGTGCGAGGCGGCGTGTTCGACTTGAACGGTCGTAATCGGCCAGAGCGAGATGCCATCCTTCTCGATCAGGAACGGATACTCGTTGGTGCCGTGCGTGGTGCCGCGATATTTGACGATGCGGATCCGGCGGGTGGTGACTTGATCGACCACGCGATGATCGAGCGAGATGACGCAATCGGAAACGTATTCCTCCAGGCCGTAGCGAGTCAGCGTGCCGTCGCCGCGTTCGCCGGTCATGATGACCGTGACGCCTTTTTCCTTGAGCCAGCGAAAGAGCCGGCGGAGTTCCGCGCGCACAATGGCTTGATTGGGGAGGCCGGCGAAAAGTCCTTCGATCGTATCGAGCACGACGCGCTTGGCTTTGATGGAATCAATCGCGTAGCCGAGGCGGATGAAGAGCGCTTCGAGATCGTATTCGCCCGTCTCCTCGAATTCGCTGCGATCCACAAAGACGTAATCGAGCATCAGCTTCTTGCTAGCGACGAGCGCCTGCAGATCGAAGCCCAGCGACGCCACATTCTCCGTTAGCTCCTCGCGCGTTTCTTCAAACGCCATGAAGACGCCCGGCTCTCCGTACTCGGTGGCGCCGCGGACGAGAAATTCCATCGCGAGCAGAGTCTTGCCGCAGCCCGCGCCGCCGCAGACCAGCGTGGGCCGGCCCGCGGGCAA
>JBEEHH010000006.1:0-85720 GCA_041167325.1 Verrucomicrobiota bacterium
CAAATTTCAACCGGGGATGTGCATATCGGTTGATCTGGAATGAAGGCTTGCCCACGAACGAAGGTGGCAACTGTTGCCACTTTTAGCAACAAGAACCCGCATTTTTAGGTTTTCATCGGTGCGAATGAGCACTTCACGAAATACTCTCTCCAGTCTCAAATTACCTCTGAAACGAGTGTTTTAGAGGTGGTGCGCGGTGCAGGTTTCGAACCTGCGACCCCTACCGTGTCAAGGTAGTGCTCTACCCCTGAGCTAACCGCGCGTTTGGAATCAGTGACAAGTGACGAGTGACGCGTGACGTGTCAAGAGTGGAGTCGGCCACGCGGCACCACGCCGGCGCCGGCGAAAATGACGAAGCAAACTACGCCGCGAGCTTGGCGGCGTCTTTGTGCCCGAGGATGCGAACTGTTTGCTGGAGCTGCTCCACTTTGAGCGGCTTCTTCAGAACCGTGATCGGGCCTTTGGCCAGAATGCGATCGAGCATTTCGCTGTCGGGATATCCAGTGATGACGACAATCGGCAATTCCGGATCGGCCTCTTTCGCCGCATCGTAAACATCATCCGCGGGACCGTCCGGCAATTTCAAATCGAGAAAGAGGAGATCGAACTTCTGTTTTCCGAGCGCGGCGATCGCTTCCTTGACGGTGCCGACCACGACGCGGCTGAATCCGATTTTCTTGAGGAAAATCTTGAACAAGCTCTGGAGGCTCTCGTCGTCATCGACCACGAGCACAGTCGGCTGGCCGGACTTGTCTTCCTTCAAGATGTCCTTGTCGAGCGACGCCTTTTTGATCCGCCAGCGACCGCCAATTTGGATCGCGGGAAGCTGGCCGCGTTGCACGAGATAATAAACGGTCGGCAACGGAATCCGCAGGTATTTGGCCGTTTCCTTGACCGTTAAAAGGTTATGCATTGGAGAAAAACAGCAACTTGCGCCGGGAAGGGCAAGACTTTTCGCTTAGGAGATCATTATTAAATTTATAGTCCGTGTCAATCCTTCATTCCTGTTTTGTCGTTAGACCAGGACTCGACCCGCCAGGTTAACTCTCTAATGTTCCCGCCGATGCGGGCGGAAATGGCCGCGGGGTCCGCCTCACCTCTTCACTGGACAAGGAGGAGCGCGAGGTGGACTATTCCCACCTTCATGAGCGCTCTCTTCTTCAAGCGGTTTCTGCAACGTCCCTTTCAAATCGCTTCGATCATACCGAGCTCCAAGGCCCTCGTGAAACGGGTGGCGCGCAAGATGGACTTCAACGAGCCGCGCGTGATCGCCGAATACGGCCCGGGCGAAGGCGTCCATTCCCGGGAGATCGCGCGCCGGATGTCGCCCGAGTCGCAGCTGCTCCTCCTGGAATTGGATCCGGCCTTTTGCCGCGACCTGAAACGCCAGTTCGCGAGCGATCCTCGTGTCCATGTCATTAATGCGGACGCGGCCCGGTTGCCGGAAGAGCTGGACCGCCGCGGCATTCCTCATTGCGATTACATTGTTTCCGGCATCCCGTTCAGCATTCTCGAGATCAAAAAGAAACGCGCCTTGCTGGAGAAAACCTACGAGGCCCTCGCGGATGGCGGCAGCTTCATCATCTATCAGGTCACGAACGAACTGCGGCAGCACGCCACCGTGTTCGAACGCGCGAAGTCGGAGTACTTCCTCCAAAATATTCCGCCGATGTTCATCACTGTTTTTGAGAAAGCGAATCGGCGCAACGGGCATCGCCGTCATCTCCGGCCGGCGGCGGCACTCTCCACAAACCATCGCTCGGCATGACTTCCGGATCGACCCGAGTCGAGAAGGATTCCATGGGCGAAATGTCCGTGCCGGCATCCGCGCTGTATGGCGCTTCCACGCAGCGGGCGGTCCTGAATTTTCCGATCAGCGGTTATCGATTTCCGCGCCCGTTTATTCGCGCGCTCGGCCTCATCAAATGGGCCGCTGCCCAGGCGAATGCCGATCTCGGCCTGCTCGACACGCATCGCTCCGCCTTCATCGTCCAGGCGGCGGAAGAAGTGGTGGAAGGAAAACTCGACGAGCATTTCCCGCTCGATATTTTCCAGACCGGCTCCGGCACAAGCACGAACACCAACGCGAATGAAGTAATCGCGAACCGCGCCTGCCAGCTCGCCGGAAAACCGATCGGCGCCAAAGAGCCGGTGCATCCGAACGATCACGTCAACATGGGACAGTCGAGCAACGACGTGATTCCGTCGGCCGTTCACATCAGCGCAGCGGAACAGATCCGGCACCTTCTGGTGCCGGCGCTGGAGAAATTGCACGGCGCGCTCGAAGCGAAGGCGAAAGAGTTTTGGGAGATCATCAAGATCGGCCGGACCCATTTGATGGACGCGACTCCGGTGCGGCTCGGCCAGGAATTCGGCGGGTACGCGCGGCAGATTTTTTATGCACGCGAACGGGTCCAGCGGGCGCTCTCCGTTCTGGAGGAACTTCCCCTCGGCGGCACTGCGGTCGGGACCGGCTTGAACCGCCATGTGGACTTTCCGGCAAAAGTGATGCGGCACCTCGAACAGCGCACGGGGATAAAATTTCGCGAGGCGGTGGATCACTTCGAAGCCCAGGGCGCCAAGGACGGCGTCGTGGAAACGAGCGGCCATTTGAAAACGGTCGCGGTCAGCCTCTTCAAGATCGCTAACGACATTCGCTGGCTCGGGAGCGGCCCGCGTTGCGGCATCGGCGAAATCCGGTTGCCCTCGACGCAGCCGGGCAGCTCGATCATGCCGGGCAAAGTAAACCCTGTGATGTGCGAATCGCTCATGATGGTCTGCGCGCAGGTGATCGGGAACGACGGCTGCATCACCTGGTCGGGAGCGAACGGCAACTTCGAGCTCAACGTCATGATGCCGGTGATGGCGCACGATCTCCTCGAAAGCATCCGGCTCCTGGCCCACGCCTGCGATGCCTTCTGCGAGAAATGCGTGCTCGGGATCGAGGCCAACGAAGAGCGTTGCCGCGAACTGGTCGAGCTTTCCATGGCGATGGTGACGAGTCTGGCGCCGAAGATCGGGTACGATCGCGCGGCCGAGATCGCGAAAGAAAGCGCGAAAACCGGGCGGACTGTGCGCGAAATCTGTCTCGAGAAAAAAGTGCTATCGCCGGCAGAGCTCGAGCGCGCCCTCGATCCCGTCGCCATGACGGAACCGGGCGGCGAAGGTGCGGCGGGCGGATAAGGTCATGCGCAGGGTTACCGCCGTGGCGGCATTTACAGCGATAGCTTTGACGCTGACTAATCTGCACGGCGCCGAGCAAAAACAGATCGACGTCGCGGCGATTATCACGAAAGCAGATGCTGAAGCCGCGCTCGGGGAACCGGTGAAGGATCCGCAGCTTCGCAATGGCGACGGAGCCGACGGTTATTACTCGCGCTGCAATTATTACAGTCAGAATCCGGGCAAATCGCTCGTGTTGCGCGTGCGGCAGGCCGCGCCCGGGCAGCTCGAACCCAAACAGCAGCTCGATACCTTGAGCGCCGGCAATCCCAAGATCAAACCGCTAACGGGCTTGGGGGACAAAGCCGGCCTCTTCAGCGGCGGCGCGGAAAACGGCATCTCGCACGAGCTGTTGCTTTACGTCGCGAAAGGCAACGCCTTCATCACGGTGGCGATCGGCGGCATCGATGACGAAAAGGCTGCGCTCGAAAAAGCGAAGACGCTTTCCAAAAAAATCCTGAAACAACTTTAGCGCCCGCGCTCGATTTACCATCCATGGTCGCAAACGTAAATGGTCCGCAGTTCTCGGGCGGCGCGAACATCGCCATCAAATGCCCGAGCCACACTTACGAACAGACGCTCGCTTTTTATCGCGACACCCTCGGCCTGCCGGTCATCGAGGAAGAAGCGGACGGCTGCATTTTCCAGTTCGGTCCGAACCGGCTCTGGCTCGATCGGGTGCCGAATCTGAGCCACCCCGATATCTGGCTCGAGCTGGAAACCAACGACACCGAAGCCGCCGCCTCTTATTTGAAGATCAACGGCGTGCCGCGCCGTGACGAAGTGGAACAGCTCCGCGAAGATTTTGACGGCTTCTGGATTTCCGATCCCGCCGGCGTTATCCACCTCGTCGTCGGCGACGAGGAATAGACGCTTCTGTTTACGGCGACAAACTTGGCTTCGGATTTTTCGGCGCGAGCCCGCGCGGAGTTCGCGGCTCGTATTTTTCGGCGATGAGCCAATGCCGTTGCCGGACCGCATAGAATGGGAATGAAACCACCGTCCTCGCCGTCGCTTTGCTCGAACGAAAAAGCCGCGGACCGCCGCGGGCCGGCTCGAGCTCGTAGGTAAACTGGAAGACGGTGACCCGCGCGAAAATCCAAAAAAGCTGGCAGGGAGATTGGAGCGCGGCCTCGGCTTTTAGAAGACTGAAATCGGCGCGGCTGACCCAGATGCGGCCGGCGAGCAGGCCGAAGAAGCGCTCTTCCCGCGACTTTGTGTTTTGGCGCGGCTTCGGTTCGAACGCGAGAACGTAGGCGCCCTCTCCGCCGACGTTTTCGTCCGGCAACCGTTTCCAAACGTAACGGTCCCGCAGGTTGTATTTCCGGACCGCTTCGACTGCGGATTCCGCTTGGTTTTTCTCTTTCGAATCGTCAACGGTTTTCGACTTCTGCGAAGGCGTGGCGGATGGCGACACTTCGCTGGTTTCCGCTTTGAAGAACGAGAGCTTCCCTTCCATCCGCTCGGCTGTGTACTCCAACGGCCGCGGATCGCCGGGACGCACGATTGATTGCCAGGTCGCGCGCGCCGTGACTTTGCCGCTGCTATCGAACTGATGGGTGGTCAGGGTTTGATGATATTGGTATTCGCGCAAGGCCAGGCGCTGGTTGTCGAACGCGGCCATGGCGCGGTCGAAAATCTCAAGCGCCGTCAGTTCCTTTTCCTCCGCCGCGGTTTTCAACGGCGCCAGCAAAGCTACGAACGCAACGAGGCAACCCAGAAGTCGAGGTATCACGGCGCTTGAGAACGTTATCTGGATTTCTCGGCCGCGATTCCCCGTTGCGTGACAAAATAAACGGCGAAACTGCCGAGCCAGTGACCGCCTTCATAATGTGCGCCGGTTACCGCCGCCAAGCCAGCGCGGCGATGCGCGGCCGCGGCGGCGGCGAGCGCGGGCCGGCGCGCATCGTCCGCGGGCAGCGCGGAAATGATTCCCTCCAGCATCCAGGCGCGGCTCAGGTTCAACCCATCGAGATGCGCGAGCTTCGGATCGCTCGGATCAGGCGAGACCGTGATCGGAAGCCAGTCGGCTTTGGCCGTGGTTGGAATTCGCGGGAGGAAATCGCTCAGCCATTTCGAAAACTCAGCCGGCGACAGCACGCGGCGCATCGCATCCGCTTCACCGAGGCAGGGCGAAAGAAAATCCTCGCCGGAAGGCTCATAATTCAGTGAGCAATCCTTATCCGACAGGAAAAATTCGCGCGTCTTCGCGGTGAGAAGTTTGGCGAACTCTTCGTTCTTCGTGGCATGCGCGTAATCGAGCATCAATCCGAGCGCGAAGCCGGATTGATTGTGCTCGCCGATGCGGACCGGGTGCGAAAGCTTCGGCAGCCAGGTCTTGAGCCGATCGCGCACGGCGTCTTCGAGCGGCGCCAGATTTGCCAGCATCTCCCGCGCTTGCGGATCATCCCATTCCGCCAGCTCCACGATCAATTGGAGCAGCCACGCCATTCCGTAGGGCCGCTCGAAACTGGCGCGCCCGTCCCCGCGCAGATACGCCGCTTCCTGTTTCAGGTTTTCCGCGGTGAGACTTTTGCGCAACGCCTCGCGCGCCGGTTTCGCAAACGGCGCGTCCGGAAAAATCTTCGCCAAACGGACGAGCAGCCAGTGCCCGTGCACCGAGGAATGCCAGTCGTAGCAACCGTAGAAAGCCGGCGTCAGTTTTCGGGGCGGCGCGACGTCAGCGTCGCTGTTCAAGACGTGGCTGATCTTGTTGGGGTATTCCTTGCCGACACACGCGAGCGCGAGATTGGCGAAACGTTCCGCCGCCGCGGCGTCGAACTTCGGCGGAGTGGCCTCCTCGCCGATCGCTGCAATGGGAACCAAAAAGAACAAGGCCCAGCGAAGAATCTTCATCGTTCGTCGACACTGTAGCGCAATCCGCCTCGCGACAATACCTGCTTGACGGTGCCTAACGACCTCGGCAATTCTCAACTCAGGACCATATGAAAAAGATCACTTCCGTTGCCTTACTCGGCGCCGCCCTCGCGCTTTCCTCACTCGCCCTGGCGCTCGACGAAAAGCCGAAAGCAAAAGAACCCGCCGCCGCCAGCTCCGAGCATGTCATGTTCGCTCCCGGCGATCTGAAGTGGAGCGACGGACCTCCGGCATTACCCGCCGGCGCGAAAATCGCCGTCCTCCAAGGCGATCCTGGAAAGGCCGCGCCGTTCACGGTCCGCCTGCAATTTCCTACCGGATACAAAGTTCCGCCGCACACCCATCCGACCGCGGAACATGTCACGGTGATCGCCGGAACGCTGGGTCTCGGGATGGGCGCGAAACTCGACGAAGCGGCCGCGCACGAAATGACGGTGGGCGGCTTCGCTGTCATGCCGGCGGGAATGCAGCATTTCGCCATTTGCAAAACCGAATGCGTCGTGCAGATCCACGCCATGGGTCCTTTCGAGGTTAAATACGTCAACCCTGCCGACGATCCGCGGCCGGCGAAGAAGTAAGCGCCGAGCGCGTAATTGCCACAGGCCGATCTGCCGAGCGCAGGCTGCCAGCCTGCCACCTGTTCAACCGGCGTTTAGTACGTGCCGAGGCACGAACGCGCCGTAGGTTGTCTTCGTCCTCGAAGTATGGACCCGATCCGAAATATCAAACTGCGCTGGCTGCGCGGCACCCTCGGCGACGTCACCTATCAAGTGACCGGCGTGCAATGGTGGCGGGCGCCGGCGCACAAATGGCAGCCGGCGATTAACGCCTTCCGGTGCGAAAGCGCCGTGCGCATTTGTGTCGATCTCGCCGGCGTCGAGAAATCGTCGATTGATCTCACGGTCGAATCGCGGCGAATCATCGTGCGCGGATCGCGCGAGGCGCCTGAGCCCGCCGATGGCGAAGGGCGCGCGATTCAGTTGCTGGCGCTCGAGATTGATTACGGCCCGTTTGAACGGGAAGTGGAGCTGCCCGCGGAAGTGAATGTCGAAGGTGTGCACGCCGAGCACGAGAACGGATTGCTCTGGATTTATCTGCCGTTGAGAAAATGAGCGACGGACAAATTCAAGTTTTGCAATCGGGCGGTAATCCGCCGTCGCCGCTACCCGCCACCATGTCCGGCGCTCAGGCGGAAGAAACGCCGCGCATTCCCGAAGAGCTCTCGATCCTTCCCATCCGCGAATTCGTTGTCTTCCCGGGCACAGTCCTGCCGCTCACCGTGACGCGGCCGGCCGCCATCAAGCTCCTGGATGAAACGTTGTCGTTCACGAAAGTGATCGGCCTTCTCACCCAGCGCGACGAGACGAAGGAAAATCCCGCGCCGGAAGATTTGTATCATGTCGGGACCGCGGCCCTCGTCCTCAAACTTCTTCGGCAGGCGGACGACCGCGTTTTGCTGATCGTGCAGGGGATCCGCCGGTTCGCGCTGCGCAAGATTAGCGCGACCGATCCGTTTCTCCGCGCGGAAATCGATCTGCCGGAATCGATTTACCCGCCGCCGGACAACGAATGGCAGGCGGAGTTCCAGAATTTGCGCGATAGCGCCGCGCGGTTGCTCGAGCTCACGCCCGATGCGCCGGAGCAGGCGGCGACGGTCGTGCGGAGCATCGACGATCCGGGACAGCTCGCCGATTTCCTGGCGCCAAATCTGGATGTCCCGCTCGCGCAAAAACAAGCCATTCTCGAGGAGCTCGATGTGCGCAAGCGTGTGCGCGCGGTGCAGACGAATATCTCGGCGCAGCTCGAGATCGCGCAGATTCAGCAGCGTCTGCAAAAAGATGTGCAATCGCAATTTGGCGACGCGCAACGCAAGGCTTACCTGCGCGGACAATTGAAAGCGATCCAGCGCGAGCTCGGGGAAGGCGACTCCGGCGCGGATGAGCAGATCGCGCAGCTTCGCACCCGGCTCGAGGAAGCGAAGCCGCCGGCCGATGTTTTGGCGCAAGCCGAGCGCGAGTTGAAACGGCTCGAGTTCATTCCGCCCGCGAGCCCGGAGTATTCGGTCATCGTCAGTTACGTGGAAATCATCGCGGAGCTGCCGTGGTCGAAGATGAGTGAAGACAATCTCGACCTCGACAAGGCGCAGGAGATCCTCGACCGCGATCACTACGATCTCGAGAAGGTGAAACGGCGGCTGATCGAATATCTTGCCGTGCGCAAATTGAATCCGACCGGTCACGGACCGATCCTCTGTTTTCTCGGCCCGCCCGGTGTCGGCAAGACGAGCCTCGGCCAATCGATCGCCGACGCGCTCGGGCGAAAATTTGTCCGGATGAGTCTCGGCGGCATTCGCGACGAGGCGGAGATTCGCGGACATCGCCGCACCTACATTGGATCGATGCCCGGCCGCATCATCCAGGAACTGCGCCGCGCCGGGACGCGAAATCCCGTCATGATGCTCGACGAGATCGACAAGGTCGGGACTGATTTTCGCGGCGATCCGGCGAGCGCGTTACTCGAGGTACTCGATCCCCGGCAGAACAACGCGTTCGTCGATCGCTATCTCGATGTGCCGTTCGATTTATCGCAGGTGATTTTCATCGCCACGGCGAATTACGTCGGAGGCATCCCCGGTCCGTTGCTCGATCGCATGGAAGTAATTTCGCTGCCGGGCTACACCGAGCGCGAGAAGGTGGAGATCGCGCGAAAATATCTCGTTAGGCGGCAACTCGAGGAGAACGGTCTGAAGCCGGAGCAATGCGAATGGACCGAGGAAGCGCTGCATTTAGTGGTGGATGATTACACCCACGAAGCCGGGGTGCGCGAACTCGAGCGGCAGATCGGCGCGGTTTGTCGCGGCGTGGCCGCGCGGGTTGCGCGTGGGCAATCGGAAAAGGTGACGGTCACGCCGGCGCTCGTGGCCGAAACGCTGGGACCGGCCCGTTATGTGCGCGAGAAGGCGCTAACCACCGGCGCTCCCGGCGTCGTCACCGGTCTCGCTTACACACCTTTTGGCGGCGAGATTTTGCACATCGAAGCGACGAAATATCCGGGCAAAGGGAACATCACCCTGACCGGTCAGATCGGCGAGGTGATGAAGGAATCGGTCCAGGCCGCATTGAGTTTGGTGCGGAGCCGCGATGGCGCGATCGGCGTGAAGACGGAGGATTTTCGCGAGAACGACATTCACGTTCATGTTCCCGCCGGCGCGGTGCCGAAAGACGGGCCATCGGCCGGCGTCGCGATGTTCACCGCGCTCGCCTCGCTTTTTAGCAACCGGCGTGTCCGAGCGGACGTCGCGATGACGGGCGAGATCACTTTGCGCGGGCTCGTTCTGCCGATCGGTGGATTGAAGGAGAAAAGCATGGCGGCGATGCGCGCCGGCGTTACCACGGTTTTGTTTCCCAAGCTGAACGAAAAGGACCTCGTGGATATTCCCGAGGAAGCGAAACAGAAGATCAAGTTCATCCCGGTCGAAAACGTGGATGAAGTTCTGGCAAACGCGCTGGAGCCCGTCTCAACTTCCTAGCCGCTCGAAATCCGCAGGCGTGTCGATGTCAATCGCGCCTTCCGCGAATTCGATCGAAGCAACATCGTCTCGGCGCGATTCGAGGATCGCTTTCGCGCCGGACTCGTCGGGCAGCGCGAGGAGCAAATCAAAACAGGTGCGATCGAAGAGCGCGGGAATGCCGAGAGTATCGGCGTAACTGGAGGCAACGATTGGTTTCCCCGTTCGATCGCGCTCCGCGATGAGGGCCGCGATCGTGCTCGATTCGACGAACGGCTGATCGCACGCCGCGATCGCCACCGTGTCGAGCTCGGGCAGAGAAGCAAGCAGGTGGCGAAGCCCGCAACGGATCGTGGTGCCGAGACCACGCTGCCAATCCGCGTTGGGAACGATCGTCGCCGAGCTCTGGCGCAAATCGTTTTCAATCTCAGTGTGGAGATCGCCAACCACGACGACAACGCGGGCGCACCCTGCTTCCGTGGCAGCTCGAACAGCTCGGCGCACCAGGCTTTCGCCCTGAAACGCCAGCAGTTGTTTGGGCCGGCCGAATCGGACCGATCCGCCGGCGGCGAGAATTATGGCCCCGACGTTGCGCATGCTGCCGCCGCGGCAGGAGCCGGCTTGCGAACGATGTTCCAGCCATGGATCGGCGCTTTGCGATCGCGCAACAACTCCGCGCTCGCTCCCGCAAACACGGCTTGGATTTCCGAAACAAGAGCGAGCGCAATTTCCTCCGGCGTTTCCGCGCCGAGATCGAGGCCGGCCGGCGCGAACAGTTCGGCGTCGATCGAAATGCCGCTATCCAAGACTGCATTCAATAATTGATCGCGCCGTTTCCGCGGGCCGAGCAGACCGACATATTCCAGATCGAGCTTCAGGAGATGACAAAGAGCAGCGAAGTCCCGGCCGTAATTATGCGACTTTACGATCGCCGCCGTTCGTTCGTCGGCGTGGTTTGGAAGATCGGCCGCCTGATCGGCTTCGATCACGTCCCATCCCAGGATCTCCGCAAAGGCTCGGAGTGGAATGCTGTCGGGACCATCGCCAAAAATGAGCAACCGAATGGGTGGCCCGATTTCCTGAATGAAGACGCCGTCCGGCACTTCTTCCTCGAGTGCGATGAAGCGCGTCCCGAGCTCCTCATTCTTCGCGTCGAACACGGTGGCAGCGCGCCAGGCGCGGCGATTTGCAAAATTTGCCGCGAGTTCACTGAGAAAGTTTTCGGGCCCGGCCTCGACGAAAATCTCGATGGTGCCATTGCAGCCAAACCGCAGCCGCGTGTCGAAGCTCATCAGGGAAGGTGTGCCGGTTCGAATCACTTCGGACGCGCAGCGCGCCACTTCCTCTTCCAAACATCCGCCGCTGAGCGAACCGACGGCGACGCCGTCAGGACAAATAAGCATCCGCGCACCGGGCCGGCGGTAACTCGAACCTTGCGCGCGCACCAGAGTCGCCATCGCCAACGGCTGGCCGCGATGAAGCTCGAACGCACGAAGGATGTCTCGAATTTCCTTCACGGTCCTAGATCAGCTTGTCCGGCGTGATGGGCAAGTCGCGCACCCGTTTTCCCGTCGCGTGATAAACCGCGTTCGCGATCGCCGCGGCGATTCCGGTGATCCCGATTTCGCCCATGCCGCGCGCGCCGATTGGATTGAACGCAAAATCCGGTTCACCGACGAACGAGACATCGATCTCGGGCACATCGGCATTCGTCGGCACATGATAATCGGCAAGGTTCCGCGTCACCGGCAGGCCAGTCGCCGGGTCGTAGGAGGTCTCTTCGGTCAGCGCCATGCCGAGGCCCATGGTCACACCGCCGAGGATCTGGCTGCGCGCGGTCTTCGCGCTGACGATGCGCCCGCAATTCATCACGCTCGCCACGCGCGTGACCTGCACCCGCGGCAGGAGCGGATCGATTTTCACTTCGCAGAAATGCGCGCCCCACGATTGAAACGCGTTCGTCTTGCTTTGCTCGGGCTGCGTCTGTTCGCTCTGCACTTCGATCAAATCTTTGCCGGCGCGTTTCAGGATGTCGGCGTAGGCGTCGGACTTCGTGCTGTCCGTTTTTGAACCGATCCGACCTTCGGCGACCATCGCGATCTCTTCCGCCTTCGAATTATGGAGCGGCGATCTGGAATCTTTCACCGCCAGTTCCGCGAGAGCTTTGTGCAGAAGAAGCGCAACGTTATGAATCGCAGTGCCGACCGTGCCGGTGGAATTCGAACCGCCGGCGACCGGACCGAATGGAAAATCGGATTTGCCCAGCTCGAAGGTGATGTTTTCGAACGGCAGTCCCAGTTGCTCGGAAGAAATTTGGGTGAAAGCCGTGTAAGCGCCGGTGCCGAGATCATGCGTCGCGCATTGCACGGTCGCGGTATTGTCCGCGCGCAAAATCACTTTCGCCGCCGCGCTCATCTTGTGCGCGGGATAGGTCGCGGTCGCCATGCCCCAGCCGACGAGGAGATCGCCGTCACGCATCGAGCGCGGTTCCGCGTTGCGCTTCGACCAGCCGAACTTTTCGGCGCCGAGCTGGTACGCTTCCTTGAGATGCTTCGCGCTGAACGGAATGTTCTTTGTCGGATGATTGTCCGCGTGATTCGCGAGCCGCAATGCGACCGGGTCCATCTTCAGCGCGATCGCCAGTTCGTCCAGCGCGCATTCGAGCGCGTACGTGCCGGGACATTCGCCGGGCGCGCGCATGAACGTGGGCGTCGCGACGTTTACGGGATAAACCGTTTCCTCGACCCGGATCGAGGGGCTTTCATACATGATCCCGGTCGAACGCGCCCCGCATGATTCCGTAAATTGGCCGACCGGCGACGTTAGCGTCTCGCTGACGTGCTGGATTGCCTGCAATTTTCCGTCGCGCGTCGCGGCGAGCGATAAAGTCTGGCGCGTCGGCGTGCGATGACCGGTGCCGACAAACATGTTCCGGCGGGTGACGTGCAGTTTCACTGGAACGCCGGCGACTTTTGCGCCCATGGCCGCGAGCAGAATGTGCATCCAGACCGCGCCTTTGCAGCCGAAGGCGCCGCCGACGAACGGACAAATGATCCGCACATTTTCCAGCTCGAGCCCGAACGCGCGCGACAACACATTCTGCACGCCCTTCACAAACTGGGTCGCGTCGTAGAGCGTCAATTTCTGATCGCCTTCCCAGACCGCGATCGTGCCCGACATCTCGATTGGGTTGTGCGTTTCCGTCGGCGTGATGTAGGTCTGCTCGATCTTCACGAGATTCGCATCCTTCAACGCCGTCGCCGTGTCGCCTTTCTTTATTTGGACATTCTCGTCGTGATTCGTCTTGGGCTTCTCTGCCTTTTTTGCGGCGGCTTCCATCGTGAGCAGCGGCTCTTCGGACGCGTAACTCACCTTTACCAATGACGCAGCGTAGCGCGCCTGCTCGATCGTCTCCGCCACCACGAGCGCGACGTACTGCCCGGCGTAATGAACGCCATCGTCACTCAGCGGAAAGCGCTCTTCATTCCGGATGCCGCCGCCGCCGCCGCGCTCTTCTTTCTTCGGCGCATTCTTGAACTTCGGCATGTTCAGGTGCGTCAACACCGCCAGGACGCCCGGCACTGCTTGCGCCGCCTTTTGATCAATCGCGGTGATCTTTCCCTTTGCGATGTTGCTCTCGACCGTCCAGCCGTGCGCGCATTTCGCCACCTCGAACTCGACCGCGTACTTCGCCGCGCCGGTTACTTTCAACCGGCCGTCCACGCGGTTTCGCGCCGGCCCCAGGATGGTTGCGTTGGCCATGCTAAATCAGTTTATCAAGCGTGATTGGCAAGTCGCGGACGCGTTTGCCGGTGCCGTGAAAAATCGCGTTCGCCACCGCGGCGGGCACGCCGACGATGCCGATCTCGCCAACGCCCCGGACGCCGAGATCGGACATGTGCGGATCGGGTTCGTTAATAAAATCGATCTCGAACTCGGGCGTGTCCGCGCAAACTGGAACGTGATACTCCGCCAGATTCGCATTGAGAACGCGGCCCATATTTTCATCAGGCAGCGTCGCTTCCATCAACGCCATCCCGATACCGAAAGTGATTCCGCCCATGATCTGGCTGCGGGCCAAGCGCGGATTCACCATCCGCCCGACATCGTAAACGCCGGCCACCCGTTTGATTCGCGCCTGGCCTAACGAGTCTACATGCGCTTCCACGAAGATCGCGCCGAAGGAGTGAAAGGAAAATTTTGCGCGCTCTTCCTTGTTCGGCTCGGACTTGAACTCGGCGATGATTTCACCGCCGCGCTCGAGGAGTTTCGCCAGGGCTGCCTGATCGCTGGGCCAGTTGCCCGCCAGATCGGTCACCTTCTTTTTTAGCTCGGCGCACGCGCCCATCACCGCGGGCGCGACGCTCGCCGTCAGCCATGATCCGCCATTGTTTGGCGCCAGGGGAAACTGCGAATCGCCCAACTCGAACCGCACCTTTTCCAGCGGAAGGCCCAGCGTATCAGCGGCGAATTGCGACATCGCCGTATAAGTTCCGGTGCCGATCTCATGGGTCGCGCTGCGGACCACCACGATTCCGTCCCGGGTTAGAGTGGCGGTTGCGCCCGCCGGCTGCTGGGCCGCGGGATAAACCGCCGTCGCCATTCCGAATCCGATGAGGTCGCCGTTTTTTGCCTGCATCGACCGGGGCTTCCGATTCCGCTTCGACCAGCCGAACTTCTCCGCGCCGCGCTGATAGCATTCGCGCAGTTTTTTGCTCGACCATGGCTTTTTTTCGTTTTCGTCGGTCTCAGCGTAGTTGCGCAAACGAAACTCCAGCGGGTCGAGGTCGATTTTGTGCGCCATCTCATCGATCGCGCATTCGAGGGCGAACACGCCGGGCGCCTCACCGGGAGCGCGCATCGGGCACGGCGTGGTCAGGTTTAATTTCAGGAGACGATGCGAGACGTCGATGTTCGGGCACGAATACAACATGCGCGACATGTTCCCGCACGCTTCCGTGTATTCCGCGACCGGCGAACAATGCGTTGTCGTCGCGTGCCGAAGCGCGCTCAATTTTCCATCGCGGCTCGTGCCCATCGAGAACTTCTGCTCGGTCCGCGCGCGCTGGCCGGCGGAGTCGAACATCTGCGGCCGGGAGAACGTCAGTTTGACTGGTCGCTGCACCTGCCTGGCTGCTGCCGCCGCGAGCAGCGTGTGGCTGAACTGAAATCCCTTCGAGCCAAAGGCGCCGCCGACAAATGGACAGACGATGTGCACATTCTCCAGCGCCACACTGAAAGCGTTCCCGACAATTTTCTGGAGCTGCTTGATCCCGCGCGTGGACTCGTGGATGAGCACGCGATCCGTCGCCTCCCATTCCGCGGTCGTCGAATAAACCTCGATCGGATTGTGATTTTCAATCGGCGTCGTGTAGGTGACGTCAATCCTGGCCGCCGCACTCGCGAGCGCCGCGTCGACATCACCGCGCTTCACCTGCAAATTTTCCCGGCCGACAAACTTTTCGGGCTGAAGGCTGTTTTGTCGCGCGCGCTCATCGGGAAGGGTGAGAATTGGCGGAGCGTTTTCGTATTCCACCCGCACGAGCGACGCGGCATGCATCGCCTGTTCGAAAGATTCAGCGACAACGACTCCAAGGTGTTGGCCGACCCAATGGACCTGATCGTCCGCCAATGGGACACGGCTTTCGCCTGGTGCGCCCTTTTTCGTCAGGTCGTCTGGATACGGTTTGAACTGCGGCGCATTTTCGCGCGTCAAGATCCCGATGACTCCGGGAGCGGACTGCGCCGCGGCAAGGTCAATCGTGGAGACGCGGCCATTTGCGATCGTGCTCTGGATCAACGCCGCATAGGCAAGCCTCGGGCGCGCGAATTCCGCGGCGTATCTTGCGGCGCCGGTGACCTTGAATCGGCCGTCAACTCGCGTCAGCGGCTGACCGATGGAAGGTGACGCGAGGACTGCATTCATCTGGGTAGCGCACGCGTCTCGCGTGCTGGCGATGGCGTCTCGCCATTGCGAACTTTTCCGAAAAGCTTGTTTCGGCGAGACGCCGAAACCAACACGCGAGACGCGTGCGCTACCCGATCTGAGGATACCGCGATCATCACGTCATCGCGGCGACCGTGCTCAACGCGCGGACAATGCTGCGCTTGGCGAGCTCGATCTTAAATGAGTTGTGTTTGTAGCCTTTCGCAGCGGCGAGTTCCGCTTCCGCGGCAGCGCGAAACGTCTTTTCATCCGCACTCTTGCCGATGAGTTCTTTCTCGGCAGTTTGCGCGCGCCACGGTTTATGCGCCACGCCACCCAGCGCGACGCGCGCGGTGGTAATTTTCTTATCAGCGCCGATCTCGATCGCCGTTGCCACGCTGACGATCGCGAACGCGTAGCTCGCGCGATCCCGGACCTTCAAATAATGCGAGCGTGTGGCGAACGGCATCGCCGGCAGATCGACTGCCGTGATGATTTCGTCCGGTTGCAAATTTGTTTCCACGTTTGGCGTGGTGCCCGGCAGCCGATGAAAATCGGCGATCGGAATTTCGCGCTCGCCTTTCGGCCCCTGCACCCGCACGACCGCATCGAGCGCCGCCAGCGCGACGTTCATGTCGCTCGGGTTCGTCGCGATGCATTGGTCGCTCTGTCCGAGGATCGCATGGATGCGATTGTATCCTTCGAGTGCGCCACAACCGCTGCCGGGGTTCCGCTTGTTGCACTTCGGAAACGCCGGGTCGTAAAAATAATAGCAGCGGGTCCGCTGCATCAGATTGCCGCCGACGGTCGCCATGTTGCGCAACTGCGGACTCGCGCCGGCGAGAAACGCCTGGCTCAGAACCGGGTAACGCTGCTGGATAAGCGGATGCTCCGCGACATCCGAATTCCGCGCGAGCGCGCCAATGCGCACGCCTTTGCCGCCTGGCAATTCTTCCACCTGCGCCAGTGGCAGCCGGTTGATGTCGATCAATTGTGCGGGTGTTTCCACGCCCATCTTCATGAGGTCGATCAGGTTCGTGCCGCCGCCGAGAAACTTCGTGTGCGGCTTGGCGGCAACCGCGCTCACCGCCTGGGAGGCATCAGCAGCGCGCGAATAGGTGAACGGGTTCATGCGCTTTTCGCAGGCGTCTTGCTCTGCGCCTCTTTGACCGCGGCGACGATGTTGGGGTACGCGCCGCAACGGCAAAGATTGCCGCTCATCCATTCGCGGATTTCATCGTCCGATTTCGCGTGGCCTTCGGCGATACACGCGACGGCCGAGCAGATCTGGCCGGGCGTGCAATAGCCGCATTGAAATCCGTCGTGCTCCAGGAACGCGGCCTGCACTGGATGCAATTCCTCGCCTTTCGCGAGACCTTCGATCGTCGTGATCTCGTCGCCGTCGTGCATGACGGCGAACCTCAGGCAGGAATTAACCCGGCGCCCATTCACCAGCACAGTGCACGCGCCGCACTGGCCGTGATCGCAACCCTTCTTCGATCCCGTCAGGTGCAAATGTTCCCGAAGCGCATCGAGCAGCGTGACGCGCGGATCGACCTCGAGTTTGTAATCCTTCCCGTTGATTTTGAGCTGGAGCGGCATTGCACTTGCACTCACGCCACCTGCTGGGGTGGCCGTGGTCTCCGCTGCCTGCACCGAGCCGATTCCCAGCAACGTGGGACCCAGAGTGATCGCCGCGCTTGTCCCCGCGACCTGCTTCAAAAACGCCCGTCGCGTTTCCGGGCTGCCGAAGATCAGAAACTCATCCAGCCCGCCGGTGGGATCGATCGCCGCCAGTTCGCGCGGATCGATCGGCTGGAAATCCTCGTTGCTCATCCCCTTCTAGAATCGCTCTCCGCCCTCGTGGCGGATGCTCAGAAACGATTGCACGGTTTTTCGCTGGAAGAACATCCCTCTTTTGGGGGATAGGCTCGGGGGCCGCGATGTTTTTCAAGACTTGCGGCAACGTTTTCAAACTTCAAAACATTTTCGCTTTTTGTCGGTCCCGCTGCCTAGATTCAGTGCGATGAAGAATTTCCTGGCCGACTTGCGATTCGGTTTGCGGATGTTGCGCAAATCGCCGGGGTTTGCGCTCACAACCATCGCGGTGCTCGCTCTCGGCATTGGGGCGAACGCGGCGGTCTTCAGCGTGGTCGATGCGGTCCTGCTTCGTTCTCTTCCGCTCCGCGATCCGGAGCGCGTCGTCATGCTTTGGGAAAAAAATCCAACGCTCGGCGCTCCGATCGGCGACCGCGTCCCGGTCGCCTACACGAATTTTCTCGAATGGGTGCGGCAGGCGACGCAGTTCGAAGCGATCGGCGGATTTGAGGATGCGAATTTCAATCTGACGAGCGGACCCGAGCCGGAGCGGATCGAAGGTGCACGCGCGTCGGCGAATGTTTTCACACTGTTCGGTGTGAACCCGGCGCTCGGGACGGGCTTCGATAGCGCCGCGTCCGATCCCGCAAAGACCCATGTCGCGGTTCTGACGGATGCGTTTTTCAAAAGCCATTTCGGCGGCCAGCGATCTGCGCTCGGTCAAACGCTCACCCTGAACGATGTCGTCTACACCATCGCCGGCGTGCTCCCGCCCGATTTTCATTTGCCGGCCGCGCGCGGAGGGCAGGACCAGCATTCACCCAAACTCTGGGTGCCATATGATGCTTCTGCGACGCAGAACCCGGTCGAAGCGAACCGCCGCAAGATGCAGGTTTACGGCCGGCTGCGCGCTGGCGTCTCCCTCGAACAAGCGCGCGCGGAGATGAACGCGATCGCCCAGCGGCTCGCCGAACAGGACCCGACCCAGAACGCTGGCTTCGGCATCAACGTTTTTCCTGTCTCGATCGAAAACCTCGGCCAGGATCTGCGGCGTAATTTGCTCGTGCTGCTCGCAGCGGTTGGTTTCGTTTTGCTGATTGGCTGCGCGAACATTGCGAACCTGATGCTGACTCGCGCCGCCGCGCGCCAAAAAGAAATGGCGATCCGAAAAGCGCTCGGTGCCGGCCGCGGACGCCTCGTCTCACAGCTCCTGGCGGAAAGTTTATTGCTCAGCGGCGCCGGCGCGCTCCTCGGTCTCGGCCTCGCCCACTTCGGCATTAAAGCGGTCGTCGCGCTCCGGCCGGCCGGGATCACGCGCCCGGAAGATATTCATCTCAATCTCGCCGTGGTCGTCTTCACGATGGCAGTTTCGATTCTCGCCGGCGTTCTTTTTGGAATAGTGCCCGCGCTTCAGGCGGCCCGGACGGATGTGAATGCGCTGCTCAATCAAACTCGTGGCAGCCATGCGGCAACTTCTTCCCGGAGAATGCGGCGCGTGCTCGTCGTCGCGGAAGTCGCGCTCGCCTGTGTCCTCCTGGTCGGCGCCGGATTCATGATGAAGAGTTTGCTCGCCGTCTTGAACGTCGATCCCGGCTTTCGCGCGGATCATTTGCTCACGATGAAGTTCAGCATGCCGGCCTCGCGATACGCGAACGACGCCCAGATCGCCGCGTTCTGCCGCCAGGTGCAGGAGAAAGTTTCGGCGATGGCCGGGGTCGGGAGCGCCAGTTTTTCCGATGGCCTTCCGTTGACGCGGATTCGCCTCACCAGGTTCATCGTGGAAGGCCAGACGCCGCCCGCGCGCGGGAGCGAAGCGACAGCCGACATGCGCGGAATTTTTTCCGCCACCTATTTCGACACCGTCGGAATGCGGCTCATCGCTGGGCGAAATTTCACGCCGGAAGAATTGGCGAACAAAGCGCCTGTCATGGTAATGAACCAGACCCTGGCGAAACGCCTTTGGCCTAACGAGGACGCCGTCGGCCAGCATCTGCGCAGCGTGCCGTCGAGACCGGAGACGCCGGCAGTTGTCTCGACCGTGATCGGCATTGTCGCCGACACTCGCCAGCAATCGTTGGAGAGCGCGACGCGGCCGGAGATCACCAAGCCGATGCTCGATTACACCCAGCTCACCCTCGCGGTCCGCGGCCAGGGCGATCCGGAATCGCTCATCACCGGCGTGAAAAGCCAGGTTTGGTCGGTGGACAGAAATCTGCCCCTCTTCGAAGTGCGAACGATGGAGCAGGTGCTCGATGAAGACACGAGCCAGCGCCGGTTCGAATCGTTCGTCATGAGCATTTTCGCCACTCTCGCGCTGGCGCTGGCGTCGATCGGCCTTTTCGGTGTGCTCGCTTCACTGGTCAGCCAGCGCACCCAGGAGATCGGGATTCGGATGGCGCTCGGCGCGCAAACCGGAGACGTTGTCCGGATGGTCTTGGGAGAGGGATTTCGGATGGTGCTGCTCGGCGTCGTCATCGGCGTCGCCGCAGGGGTCGCGCTGAGCCGATATCTCGCGAGTCTGTTCTTCGGCGTCAGCCCGGCGAATCCGGCGACGTATCTTGAAGTCGCGCTCCTCATGATCGGCATCGCATTCATCGCGTGTCTGCTGCCGGCCTGGCGCGCGATCCGGGTCAACCCGATGGTGGCGTTGCGTTATGAATGATCACTCGGATTCACAAATGCCAGAAGCAGCCCGGGTGGCGGCCGAAGAAATTCTCCGGATCATTTATGGCGACGATCTGGAAGGATGCACCGTCAGTCTCGACCGGATCACGACAGTCATTGCAACGGCGATGGCTGGGCAGACTCAATTCGATCGCGCGATCGCGGAGTTGAACGAGAAGGCCTACGAAGCGATCCGCCTCCTCGCCACCCCACCGGCCGATGGTCCATCGCTGAACCCGGAGGAGTTGCGCTCGCTCCTCGGCGAGCGTCTCGATAAGATCCAAAGCCTGGCGACCAAAGTGATCGCCGCCACCAAGGCGCCGAAGGACGCGGAACCGTCTTCAAACGAAAACACCGATTCCATTTCGGCCTAACGACAAATGAAAACCATCTTCACAACAATTACCTCGCTCATTCTGGCTACCAGCGCTCTGGCCGGCCAGCGTTTCGACGCTGCGGCCTGGCGCAATGTCCAAACCTATGACGTGCCCACGCTGCTGAAGCAGGAAGCATCGCTCATCGGCCGGATCGTGGCGGTGCGCTTCCATTATCGGAGCGCGAAATTGCGCCATCTCGCGCCGAGCTGGTACGAAGCGTCGATCTGGCAACACGATCCGAAAGCCAGGAACGGCTTCTCCGCCCTCCGGGTCATGGTCGCGAAGAAGGACGTCCCGGCGTTCGAAATCATCACTTCCGATTTCAATTCGATGACCGACGTGACGGTTTACGGCCGCATCGAAAAAGATCCGGAGAACAATCTGACGCACCTGCGCCTCCTTGGCCGCAAGGTGGAACTCGACGCGGCCGGCAACGCGACCGTCGATTGGTAAAGCAACGGCCGGTCGCGCGCCCGCCGGCGATTGCAACGTGATGCTCGAACAGGCCTCGCTGCCGTTGTTGTTCCTGATTTTCGTGGCCGCAGGAGCGATCGTCTGGTTTGCGGGCGTCTACGTTTCGAAAACGACAGACGTTCTTTCTTCCCGCTTCGGTCTGGGCGAAGCGCTCGGCGGACTGATTCTTCTCGCCATCGTCACGAACCTGCCGGAGATCGCGATCACCGCGAGCGGCGCATTGCGCAACCAGCTCGGCCTCGCCACCGGGAACATTCTCGGAGGCATCGCGATCCAGACGGTGGTGCTCGTAATTCTCGACGCGTTCGGTCTCAAGAAAAGCGCGCCGCTCACTTATCGCGCGGCATCGCTGGATCTCGTCCTCGAAGGCGTGCTCGTCGTCGCGATTCTTACCCTCGCGATCATGGGCCATCAGTTGCCGGAGTCCCTCATCTGGCATGGAATCACCCCGGACGGCGTCCTGATCGGCGGCACCTGGGTCACCGGCCTTTATTTGATCGCCAAATCGCGCGGTGGCCTTCCCTGGCAAAGCCATGGTGAGGCGCCGGGCGGCCAGAGGCGCCGGACGGAGCGCCAAAAGGAAGCAAAGGCGGAAGTGAAGAAAGCGAGCACTGCGCTGGCGGCGATCGTGTTTCTGGTTGCTGCTCTGGCGACGCTGGTTGCCGGCGTCGCTCTGCAGCGGACGAGCGAATCGATCGCGCAACAGCTCGGAATGAGCGGGGTCGTCTTCGGCGCCACCATTCTGGCCGCGGTCACGGCGTTACCGGAAATTTCCACGGGGCTCGCCGCGGTGAAGCTGGGCGATTACAAACTCGCGGTCAGCGATATCTTCGGCGGCAACGCTTTTCTCCCGGTGCTGTTTATTCTGGCGACGATCCTCTCCGGCAAAGCCGTTCTGCCGCAGGCGCAGAAATCCGACATGTATGTGACCGGACTCGGGATCTTGCTGACGGCGGTTTACATTTACGGATTAATTTTTCGGCCGCGGAAGCAGATCGCGCGCATGGGAATCGATTCATTGATCGTCCTGATCTTGTACGTGGCCGGCATCGCCGGATTGTTCGCGATCGGTTGAGTTTGCCGCTACGCTTCTTGCCATGACTGCCTTGATCCGAACTTTCCTGTTCATCTTTTTGGCGGCGCCGCTCGCCCTCGTCGCCGCTGATTATCCCGCGCCGATCGAAGGCGACTACGTCATCCGCGATTTCAAATTCACTTCGGGCGAGACCTTGCCGGAATTAAAGATCCATTACCGAACGATCGGCAGGCCGGTGAAGGACGAGAAAGGCGTGGTGCGCAACGCAGTCCTGATCACGCATGGAACCACCGGGAGCGGCGCGCAATTCATCCGGCCGGAATTTGCCGGCGAACTTTTTGGCGCGGGCCAGCCGCTCGATGCCGCGAAATTTTTCATCGTATTGCCGGACGGAATCGGCCACGGGAAATCGTCGAAGCCCAGCGACGGCATGCACGCGAAGTTTCCCCGTTACGGCTATGTCGATATGGTGGAAGCGCAGTTTCGATTGCTTAGCGACGGGCTGAGCGTGAACCACGCGCGGCTCGTCATGGGCACGTCGATGGGCGGCATGCACACCTGGCTCTGGGGCTCGGCCCATCCGGATTTCATGGACGCGCTCATGCCGCTGGCGAGTTTGCCGGCGCAAATTTCCGGCCGGAACCGGGCCTGGCGCCGGATGGTGATCGATTCGATCCGGCACGATTCGGAATGGCGCGGCGGCGATTACACGGCGCAGCCGCAGAGTTTGCGCACAGCGGCGCAGATGCTTTGGCTCATGAGCAGCAATCCAGTTCTGCGGCAAAAGGAAGCGCCGACTCTGGCCAAGGCAGACGAGGCGCTCGATAAGTTCGTAGCTGATTATTTCAAGACCGGCGACGCGAACGACATGCTTTACGCGGTGGAGGCTTCGCGCGATTACGATCCGGGTCCGGGGCTGGAGAAGATTCGCGCGCCGCTCGTGGCAGTGAATTCGGCGGACGATCTGATCAATCCGCCGGAGATCGGAATTCTCGAACGCGAAATAAAGCGGGTGTCGAAAGGGCGAGCGGTGGTGTTGCCGTTGAGCGACAAAACTCGCGGCCACGGGAGCCACACGATCGCGACGCTTTGGAAGGGCGAGCTCGAAGCGCTATTGAAACAATCCGAAAAGTAAGGGGCGAGATTGCGAGACCAATCACTGCTCGAAACGGAGAAATATTTTTACGAGCAGATTCCCATCACGCGCGCCATGGGCGTGCGGGTGGTGGCGCACGACGAAAACGGGTTCGCGATCGAAGCGCCGGTCGCGCTGAATTCGAACCATCTCCGGACCGCGTTCGGCGGAAGCATCAATGCCGTCGCGACCCTGGCTGCCTACGGATTGCTCTGGCTCGAATTACGGGAACAGAACGCTCATGTCGTCGTGGCCGAAAGCTCGATTCGATTTCTGCGGCCGGTCCGGGAAACGATCCGTGCGATCTGTCTTCGCCCCGATCCGGAAGAGTGGGCGGCGTTTCGCGCGACGTTCGCCGATAAAGGCAAGGCGCGCCTCGCGCTTCGCGTGAAGGTCGTGGAAGAGGGACAAACCGCCGCTGAATTCGACGGAATTTTCCTCGCGCGCCGGACGTAGACACCCTCGCGATCTTTGCCGAAACTCCGGCATGATCACCGGAGCTCATTCGATTATTTACAGCAGGAATCCCGACGCCGACCGCGATTTTTTCCGGGACGTCCTGCAATTAACCAAGGTCGATGTTGGCCAGGGCTGGCTCATCTTTGGGTTGCCGCCCGCGGAAGTGGCCGTCCATCCGTCCGACGAGAATGACGGGCATGAGTTTTACCTGATGTGCGACGACGTGAATGCATTCGTGGCCGAGATGAAAACGAAGAACATCTCGTGCGGAGATGTGCAGGACATGGGTTGGGGAGTGCTCACCCAGCTCTCGCTTCCGGGCGGCGGCAAGCTCGGTGTCTATCAACCGCGCCACGCGCGGCCCGAGCCGATGAGCGGAAAATAGATAATGCCTGTCATCCCGAGGCTGGCGCAGCGCGCCGAGGGACCTCGCAAGCGCTCAATCGCCTCCGCGATCTTCCGAGCGGATCCGTCGGATAACGCCTGATGTTTCGCGATAGCGCACCCTTCGCGTGTGAGGTTCCTCGCCGTCTGCGCGGCTCGGGATGACATGCGCTAGGATTATTCCTTTTTCTCCAACTTCAGCGCGGCGGAGTTCATGCAATAGCGCTGCCCGGTCGGCTCCGGGCCATCGGGAAAGACATGGCCGAGATGACCGCCGCAGCTCGCGCACAACACTTCCGTCCGGCTCATGCCGAATTTGCGGTCAGTCTCGGTCTCGACCGCGTCCTGTGCGATCGGCTGGTAAAAACTTGGCCAGCCGCTCCCGGATTCGAATTTCGTGTCGGAACTGAAAAGCGGTTTTCCGCAACCGGCACATTTGTAAACGCCGGGATCATGCGTCTCCGCGTAGGCGCCGGTGAAGGCGCGCTCCGTTCCTTTCTCTCGCAGGACGTGGTACTGCTCCGGCGTCAACGTCTCCTTCCATTCGGTTTCGCTCTTCTCGATTTTCTCACTCATAGCTTTTCCTCCGGCACCCAGCCGCCGACGGCCTGGATCGGTTCGATCCGGCCCGCTTCGGTCACCCACGCCGCCAGCGCGCCGCGCGTATCCGCGCCTTGTTTTGCCGTGAGCGCCGGAAGTCGCAACTCCCTGATGCGGCCATTCATTGTTTCGTTCGTCAAAGAAAGCACCACAAAATCGTGTAGCAATTTGCGGCCGCGATTTTCTCCCGCCTTCACGTCGGTGTTCAGCGTAAACCCGAGACGCGCAAGATGGATTTCATAATCGCGTGGACCGCCCACGGCCGAGTCGAAGGTCGCGGTCACGCGATCTGCGTTCGTAAGCGCAATCTTCAATACTCCGACCGTGTCCGCACTTTGGGAAGGGACGTTGCGGTTCTGCCATTCCCGGCCATCGAGGACAAAGCCCGGAGTGTAAACACTGCTGCTCTTCCATTGGCCGGAATATTCGGTTTGCCGCGCCGTCCACATCTTCGACGCAAACGGATCGCGCCAGCCGAGATGGTCCCAGTAATCAACATGGAACGCCACCGGAACGAAATCGCGCCAGAGCTGCGGCTCGTTTTTTCAACTTGCTCAACCACACTTCCGCCGGCGGACAACTGCTGCAACCTTCGGAAGTGAAAAGCTCGAGGAGATGGGTCCGGCTTGCCCCGCTTTCAAAGACAACTTCGCCGGCGCGCGCGCCCGCGGCGAGAAAAACAGCCGGCACCATCGAAAGAAAAATCAGGGCGCGTCCGATCATGCGGGTGAGATGTTTGTAGCGCGGAATTATTTCAGGAGGGGAATAATTGTCGTTCCCGGAGCTCCTACCTGCTTCCAGTCTCATCTAATCCAGGCGTGGCGAAGGAGAAACCGAGTTTTGGCTCGCGCCGGTTCGGTACGATCGTTACTCATGGCGGCGTGGCGCAGGTGGATTTCGAGAAGCTGGTTGAGGAGTTTTACATGCCGCTTTATCGCTTCGCGCTTTCGTTGAGCCGCAACGAATCGGACGCGTTCGATCTCACCCAGCAAACCTTTTATGCGTGGGCGACAAAGGGACATCAACTGAGAGACACGTCGAAGGTGAAGACATGGCTCTTCACCACGCTCTACCGGGAATTCCTGGCGAAAAAGCGCCGGGACGAGCGGTTCGTCGACTTGGAAGAAAACGCCCTCTTCGTGGAGCCGGTGGAGATCTCACCGTCAGTGATCAACGCGATCGATGCCGCGATTGTGCAAAAGGCGCTCCATCAACTCGAGGAACGCTACCGCGCCCCGCTTACCCTCTTTTATATGGACCAACATTCTTACCGCGAAATCGCGGAGATCCTGTCGCTGCCGATTGGCACCGTCATGTCGCGAATTTCACGCGGCAAAGCCGAGCTCCGGAAAGGGTTGAGCGATCTGGCTGCGGAAGAAACGGGAAAAGTTCTGCCGATGAAGGGAGGAGCGTCATGAAGGAAGATGCCGAGCTTCGCAGAATCTTGAATGTGCATCGCGGGAACGATTCGGAGTTGGTCGATCCGCGTTTCGTGGAGGCGCGCCAGAAAGCGGAGTCGGATCCCGCCTTGAGACAATGGTGGACGCAGGAGAAGGAGCTGGATCGAATGATCGGCGCGAAGTTGGGCAGCGTCCCGGTGCCGGCCGACTTGAAGGCGCGGCTCGTCTCGAGGCAGAATGTGGTCGGAGCACCGCGACGAAGTTGGACCCGTGCCGCTCTTCTCGCGGCCGCGTGTCTCATCGCCCTCGCTGTCCTCTTCGGATCGTGGCGCGGTCCTTTTCAACCGGTCGTTTCTTTGGCGGATTATCGCGACGAGATGGTTGGATTCATCAAGGTCGATCCCGCGCTGGAAATGAAATCGCCGGAATTGGCGAAGGTGACGGATTGGCTGCAAAAAAATCGGGCGCCGTCACAGATCACTCTTCCGAAGAATCTGCAAAGGCTCGAACCGATCGGTTGCCGCACCTTGCGTTTTCGCGGACGCGACGTCGCGCTCATCTGCTTCAAGCGGAAAGAAGGAAGCCTGCTGCACTTGTTCGTGATCGATCGCGCCGCGCTGCCGGAGATCGCGAAACACAACGGTGCGCTCATCTCGGCCCAAACGAACTGGATGACCGCGGCTTGGGCCGAGGGTGACCAGGTTTATCTGATGGCGCTTCAGGGCGATCGCCAGACGATCGAGTCGTATCTGTCGGACGCGTGATCACGGCGCGATGATTGTTTGCGCCAGTTTTGCGATCAACGCGCAGACCACCACGAGGAAAAAAATCCGGACGAACCGGCTTCCTTTCGCAATCGCCATCCGCGATCCGATCGCGGCGCCGAGAACACTGCAGAGCGCCATCGGCACGGCGTAGGCATAGATGATGTTGCCGCTCCAGGCGAAATAAATGACCGACGCGACGTTCGTCGTCCAATTGATCGCCTTCGCCGAAGCGGAGGCCGCGAGAAAATCGAAACCGAAAACGCCGACGAAAGCGATGATGAGGAAGCTGCCGGTGCCCGGGCCGAAGAAGCCGTCGTAAAAACCGAGCGCGGCGCCGATGAGAAGGCCGAGCCAGCGCGCTTTTTCTGGCGCGTGTTTCGGCTGATGGACGAGGCCGAGGTCTTTGACGAAGAAGACATAGATCGCCACCAGAATCAGCAGCGCCAAAACGATCGGGCGGAGATACGCCGGGTTGAGAAGAGTGACCGCGCGCGAACCGAGGAAGGCGAAGACGAATGCGGCGATTGCGGCCGGCGCGATCGTGGACCAATCGATCGAGACATGGCGCGCGTAACGTTGCACCGCCATCGTGGCCCCCGCGCAGGAAGCGAATTTGTTTGTGCCGAGAATGGTCGCAATCGGCAGGCCCGGAAGAAGAATGAGCAGGGCGGGGACCGAGATCAGACCGCCACCGCCGACGACGGAATCGATGAACCCGGCGAGCAACGAAAAACCACAAAGGAAGATGAGCAGCATCATGGCGATTCGAAGTCAGCCCGCCACGTGACGGCCCATCAAGACAAGGTTGCGCTCGACTTCGTCCACCCGCGCGATGCGCGGCAGAAATCCCCAGCGCTCGAAACCGAGCCGCTCGAAGAGCCGCAGACTCGGCTCATTATGCGCGAAAATCCAGCCGACCAACGCCATGATGCCCAGAACCGGAGAACGCCCGATCGCTTCTTCCAGTAGGCTCCGTCCGAGGCCGGCACCGCGATTTGTTTCCCGGACATAAATGCTGATTTCCGCCGTGCCGCGATACGCCCGACGGGCAATGAACGGATGAAAACTCAGCCAGCCCGCGATCTCTCCACCGATCTCGGCCACCCAGAGCGGATGCGATTCGGCGCGGTGTTCGCGAAGCCATGGCAGCCGCTGTTCTACCGAGACCTCATCCAGTTGCGCCGTCGAAATTCTGCCGCGTATGGCTTCGTTGTAAATTTCGACGATCGCCGGAAGGTCCGCTTCCGCCGCGTCGCGAATGATCAAACCCTGTAGCGGCGGTCTATGACCGCCGAACGAATTTTCATCTGCACCGACGGCGGTCATAGACCGCCGCTACACCGCGATGGCCTTCGTTTGAAAGAAAATATTGTCGAACGTCGGCTGGAAGGTGCGCCCGGTTGTTTCGCCGATCCGAAACCGGACACTGATCTCAGTCTGCGCCGCGCAATGGACTTCCACATCGTTGCGGCCGCTCAGCGCGAGCATGGCCCGGATCGCGCCGGCCGCGAGCTCGGGTGTATTGCAATCGCGGCTGAGATGTCCGAGCACGACGCGCTCGATTTTTCCCGGGAGCAGTTGCTCGATCACCGTGGCCGCCGCGGTATTGGAAAGATGGCCGTGCCGCGATTGGATCCGCTGCTTTACCGGCCACGGGCGATGCGGATCGTTCTGCAAAAGTTTTTCGTCGTGGTTGGTCTCGATCACGAGCGTGTGCACTTTGCGCAAGCGTTCGACCACCATCTTGGTCGCGTACCCGAGATCGGTGATGAAGCCGAGCGCGCTTTCGCCCGAGTGAAACGCGTAACCGACCGGGTCGACCGCATCATGCGGGACGGGGAAAGTTTGGACGTGGATATCGCAAATGGAAAAGTCCGAGCCGGTCCGGAAAAAGCGCCAGTTGCGATGGCCGGTCAGGGTTCCGCAGCGAACTGCTTCCGCGGTGAGCGAGTTGCAGTAAATCGGGATATCGAATTTCCGGCAGAGCACTTCCAGACCGCAGACATGATCGCCATGTTCATGGGTGAGGAGGACGCCATCGAGCTGGCGCGGCGTGATCCCACATTGTTCGAGGCGCCGCACGAGCTGGCGCGCGCTCAACCCGCCATCGACGAGCAACCGGCAATGATCGGTCGCGACGAGCGCGCTATTCCCTGCGCTGCCGCTGCCGAGCATCGTCAGTGTGAACATCGTTCGATTAGTAACGGACGCGGGCGCGTTTCACAAATTGGAAATGGTGCGCATACCGAAATGCGCGCGCTTTTTTCCGGTCATCCCGAGTCGCGCAGACGACGAGGGACCTCACAACTGCAATCCGGATTAGCTTGCGCCTTCACAACGTCGCACTCGTAGTCGACGGGACTGTGGCGCAAGCGAGCAGGCGAACTATTGCGAGGTCCCTCGCCGTCTGACGCGGCTCGGGATGACAGAGCTGCGTTACCCGTCCTTCTTCGCCGCATCCATCAGCGCCAGGATCCGCACTTTCTTCGCGCCGTAATCGAGCGAACGGAAAACCCGAATCTCGTCGAGGCGGCGCATGCCATTGAGCGTATCGAGAAAATTCGTGTAGCTCGCGGCCAGCTCTGTGGTCTCGAGATAACGGCCCCGCAGATTCGTCGATTGGAACGCGCCCGGATTCTGCGACGCGAAAAGATGGAAGCGCAGCCAGCGCCTATCGGTCCTCGAAACCTTTTGCGTCTTCCGGAAAAACGCGACGAAGAGAAGGAGCACGAGATAAGTATCGATGCGCGCCTGGAGCTCGAGGTTGCGCGCGAAATCTTCGGAAGCGATCTCGCGTTCCCCTTTCTTGAACTGCAAGGCCGCGTGGAGCGCGTGGTTGATTTCCTCCACGAACGCGATGAGCGACCGGATGTTGCGATCGTTCAGGCCCGCGCGCGGATCGTGGCGCTCGAGCTGTTCGATCAGCCAGCGCGAATAATAAATGCCGACGTAAAGCTGATCGTCCGCGTGCCGGAGAAAAGTGCGGGCGAGCTCACTCAATTCCCGGGCGGAAGCGCCGGCCAGCTTCGAAAGATGCGCGCAACGCTTTTGATCGATCAGACAATCCTCCAGGTTGATTCCGACCTGGGCGTAGGTCCGTTCGAAGAGCCGTTGGATTTGACTGAAGAGCGTCTCGTTCATGTCAGAGGATTCCTCACACAACGGACACAAAGCTTCACAACGGCGGAGGAAAATTTCATTTTCTTTGTGATCCTTTGTGACCTTTGTGTGAGGGATCAGAGATGCAGCGCGGCGGTGCCGTCATCATCGAGGTTGAGCAATTGATCGGAGAGCCGGTTGAGCGCCAGCCGAATTTCCCGGAAACGGTCCGCGAGTTCCTCGTAAACGTCGCTCAAATCGCAGCGGCGGGCCGTCGCGTGCGAAGCGACGAGCTGATAGTTCGTCCGGCCGATTTGCTCGTAGAAGGCGAGGTCCGGCGCGCCGCGGAGACTGCGGCGCTGGGTGTTCTCGTGAAAAATTCCGCTAAGAAAAAGCGAGTAGTTGCCGACGTGCGCCCGAAGGAGGAAGGCCTGTTCGGCGGTGGCGCGGGTGAGCGCGATCAGCATGTCGGAAACGTATTGGCGCCCGCCTTCCTCGCTCATGTGCGGCGCCTGCAAGCCGCTCGCTCGCGAAAACGTCTCGAGGAGCGAGGCGACGTAATCGCACAGCTTGCGGTCAGTGATTCCCACATCGCGCAGGACATGGCGCGCCAGCACATAGAAATAGAAGTGGGACGAGATGCGAAGCTGGCCGGCATTGGAAAGAATGGCGTCGACAAGCCTGGGATTATCGAGGACGGCGTCGCGCGTTTCTGCGTCGCCCAGAAGATCGACCAGCGAAACATGATCCGTTTGCGACCGCGCGAGAGTTCGCACGACAAAGTCGAAATCCGCCGCCGTGAAGCGCGCCCGACAATTCGCCTGGATCATCGGGTTTGTATCATGAGCATCAGCGATGCCGCCTGGCAAGCTTCGTTGTTTTTCGCTAGCTCTTGCGATGGCCGATCATCTCGCTTTTCCACGTGCGTCGATCCACGCGTGTCAGATGTTTTTCGAGGCCGCGTTCCAGCAACCGGGTATGCGGAATGTCGCAAAGATATTCGGCGATGTACCAGATGTCTTTTTCGGAAGTCATCCAGTGGCGGCGATCGAAGCGCGCCAGATTCACGGGCCGTGAATACCGCCGGAGAGTGCGCTCGCCGCGGAGATTGAAGTAAATATTGAAATAGCTCAGCGCGAGTTCGCGGACGGTGCGATAAACCGGCTCGCGATATCGGCAACCGACGAAGTTGGACTTGGCGACTGCGCCCCAATGGCCGCGCGATTTGAAAACGGCTATGACGTGATCGGTATCCTGATCCGCTTCCAGATCCACAATGAGGGGCGGAAATCCAATTGCTCGTAGTGCGGCGGCGGCGAACGTCGCCCCCTCAAGGCAATGCGCGGTTTTTTCGAGGAGAACTTTTCTCGGCGACCAGGCGGTCCCGGCGAGATGATAGGGCATATCGTCGATAAAACGCTGAATACCGGCCGGAGTTTTGAGCGCGCGCAATCTCCGCAATTCAGAAGAAGTGAAGCCAGCCAGCGCGGTTTTTTTTGAAGCCATCCGAATCCGAATGGCAAAACGTCCAACGTCTAACCCTCCTCCGCAAGGCCTACGGCGGGCAGGCTGCTCAACGTCCAACGTTGAATGAAAAAACTGGCGGAAGGGGTGGGATTCGAACCCACGGTGAGTTTAACCCCACGCTCGATTTCGAGTCGAGTGCCTTCAACCGGACTCAGCCACCCTTCCTGCGATTATTCCGTCGCAAACCGCGCCGCTCATTATGAGATGCGGGCTGCTGATTGCAACCGTCTGGAGCGCCTTTTGGTCGAAAAGGGGTTAAAAAAATGAGCGGAGCGGGCCGAGTCGCGCGCCTAATTCGCAGCCTAACAAGCGGTTCCAACTCGGGAAAATTTGTACTTGACGGACAGGCACCCTCCTACTGCATCTTGTGTCCCGCCTGCTGCGAGTCCACTGCATCTTGTTGGTAGCTGTTCGCTGGCTGCTCACAAGTTATGCCCCGACGCGCTTCATAGGGAAAACGCCACTTATTCACAAAAACCTTCACCCGATCCGCCATGATCCAACTCAAACACGGCATTACTCCGTCCTCGCTGAACCATCCAAGAAAATCGTCTCTCCGGACTAAAAATCGGGCGAGTAAGAAGAAGAACCCAAGGCTCCGCTTCGAGCGCCTGTTCAGCGACGCGAAAGTCGCGCCGTTCGATCAAATCGATTGGGAACGGCGCACGGCGGAAATCACAGAGGATGGCGGCAAAGTGATTTTCAAACAGGAAAATATCGAGGTGCCAAAGAGCTGGAGCGCGCTAGCGACGAAGATCGCGGTCTCGAAGTATTTCTATGGCGACATCGCGAACGGGACGGATCCGCGCAAAGGCGGCCGCGAAACTTCGGTACGGCAACTGGTCCATCGGGTCACGCGGACGATCTCGGATTGGGGCATGGCGGACGGCTATTTTGCGAACGCGGAAGCAGCGGAAGTTTTCTACGACGAGCTGACGTGGCTTTGCGTGAACCAGCATGGCGCTTTTAATTCGCCGGTCTGGTTCAATGTTGGTTTGCATCACCAATACGCCATCGGCCGAGACGCGGGGCTTGGGAATTATTTCTACAATCGCGAAACCGGCCAGGCCGAACGGGCGCGGACCCAGTACGAGTATCCGCAGGGCAGCGCGTGTTTCATTCAGAGCGTGGGCGACACGATGGAGGACATCATGCGTCTGGCGACGAGCGAAGCGATGCTCTTCAAGTACGGGAGCGGGACCGGCAGCGATCTTTCTTCGCTGCGAAGCACGCGCGAAAAACTGAGCGGCGGCGGGAAACCGAGCGGGCCGCTTTCGTTCCTGAAAGTTTACGATCAGGTGGCGAACGTGGTGAAAAGCGGCGGCAAAACACGGCGCGCAGCCAAGATGAACACGCTAAAGGATTGGCATCCGGACATCGAGGAGTTCATCGACGCGAAGCAGAAGGAAGAGAAGAAAGCCTGGGCGCTGATCGAGCAGGGATACGACGGCAGTTATAACGGCGACGCCTACGGCTCGGTCATGTATCAGAATGAAAATCTGAGCGTGCGGGTGAGCGACGAGTTCATGGACGCGGCGGTGGAAGATCGCGAATGGTGGACGCGGAGCGTGCGCGACGGGAAACCGTGCGAGCGAAAAGAGGCTCGCACTCTTTTACGCAAGATCGCCGAAGGCACCCACGTCTGCGGCGATCCCGGCATGCAGTTCGATTCCACCATCCACAAGTGGCACACCTGCAAGGGAACCGACCGCCAACATTCCACCAACCCCTGCTCCGAATATCTCTTTCTCGATAATACTGCCTGCAACCTCGCCTCGTTGAATTTAATGAAGTTCAAGACCGAGGACGGCGTGTTCGATGTCGAGCGGTTCAAGGCAGCGGCGCGGGTCTTTATCACGGCGCAGGAAATTCTGGTCGATAACGCGAGCTATCCGATCAAGGAAATCGCGGAGAACTCACACATCTTTCGCACGCTCGGACTCGGCTACGCGAACCTCGGGTCGCTGATCATGAGCTACGGCTATGGCTACGACAGCGTGGAAGGCCGCGCCATTTGCGGAGCGATCACTTCGATCATGACTGGCGAAGCCTACGAGCAGAGCGCGCGGATCGCGCGGGCGATGGGGCCATTCCCCGGATATCGCGACGCGCGCTGCAGCGGCGTAGCGAAGCCGGTGGCGAAGAACAACGTCGCGTCGATGCAGGAAGTGATCGACCTCCATCGCTCGGCCGTGAGCGAGATTGCGGCGAACGAGGAGTTCGCTTACCTGAAAGAGGAAGCCGCGAAAGTGTGGGAGAGCGCCGCCGAGCTCGGGAAACGCTACGGTTATCGTAACGCCCAAGTCACCGTTCTTGCACCAACCGGGACAATCAGCTTCCTGATGGATTGCGACACGACCGGAATCGAACCCGACATCGCGCTGGTGAAATACAAGCTGCTCGCTGGCGGCGGCATGTTGAAAATCGTGAACCAGACCGTCACGCCGGCGCTGGAAAAGCTCGGTTACAATTCCGAAGAGATCGAGCGGATCATCGCGCACATCGACGCGTTCGACACGATTGAGGATGTCCTCGATGCCGATGGCTCGATGATTACTTCCGGGCTCAAGCCCGAGCACATCGCGATCTTCGATTGCGCGTTCAAGGCCTACAAAGGCGAACGCAGCCTCGGTTACATGGCGCATTTGCGGATGATGGCAGCGGCCCAGCCGTTTTTGAGCGGCGCGATTTCGAAAACCGTGAACATGCCGGACACCGCGACGGTTGACGAAATCATGAACACCTACATCGAGGGTTGGCGCCTCGGTTTAAAGGCGATCGCCATTTACCGCGACGGCTCGAAGCGTTCTGCGCCGTTGAATACCCGGAAGACAAAGGACATGGGCGGCGCGGGTCACGACGCGGCGGTCGCTTGCCTCGATCGCGGCGAATTGGAAGATCGGATCGTGGAGCTCGATCAGGAAGTCGCGTCGCTCCGCCTCCGCCTCGATCAACCTTCGCGGCATCGGATGCCGGATACTCGGATGTCGTTGACGCACCGATTCGAGATCGCGGGACACGAAGGCTACATCACGGTCGGTCTGTACGAAGATCGTCAGCCCGGTGAACTCTTCATCACAATGTCGAAGGAAGGCAGCACGATTGGCGGATTGATGGACACGGTCGGCACGCTCACTTCCATCGCGCTGCAATACGGTGTGCCGCTCCAGGGATTGGTGAAGAAATTTGCGTATCAACGCTTTGAGCCGAGCGGATTCACGAAGAACCCCGATATCCGGAACGCGACCAGCATTACCGATTACGTGTTTCGCTGGCTCGGCTGCCAGTTCATCCCCGGCTACAAGGAAGCGACGTCACCCAACCGCGGTCAGAGCGAACTGCCGATGAAGGAAATTCCTGAGATGGAGAAAAAGGCGCTGAACCGCCCCGTCTCCGATTTGCCGCGCACGGCGGAGAAGGAATTGATCGACGTGATTACGAGCCATGCGCCGAACGAAGGCGCACCGCACGTCGGCGGCAACGGGCATACCCACGCCGATCGCGTGCAGGAAGTGCTCGGCAACATGTTCATGGACATCATCTGCTCGCACTGCGGCAGCAACAAAGTCGTGCGCGCCGGCGCCTGCGGCGTTTGCACCGAGTGCGGGACGAGCCAGGGCTGCAGTTAAGATAACGTCAATTCGTTAGGCCGCGGGCGGCCGATCATGCAACTCGAAATCTTCACGCTCTGCGACGCGGCTACGGAGCATGCGGGCAAGCTAAACATCATCGGGACCTTCGACGCGCTGCGTGGTCTCGAGGCGCCGATCGCGCATCCACAATGCGCCATCGCGGGCCGGCTCCGTTTCGAAGAAATCGAAGAGGGCGAGCACCGGGTCAGTCTCACCTTCGCGGATGAAGATGGGGATATCGTCATGCCGAAGTTCGATTCGACTTTGGGGGTGAAATTTCACCCCGGCATGCGCACGGTGACTTCTCACTTCGTCATGGTCATCCAGCAAATCCGTTTGCCGAAATTTGGCGAATACACGATCGATCTCGCGGTCGATGGCCGGCAATTGGGGTCGATTCCGCTTTACGTGACAAAAGTCGAACGACCGGGCTGATTTGCGGTGCTCGATTTTCGGGGATTCGTCCGAAGCGGAAATTATCGGTTGTCAGCGCACCGAGAATCCACGATTAAGTCCCGCGCACTCGCTCCCCCAGGCTCGTAGTTTGCGCCACCGGGCTTAACGAAGAACCGGGACGAACCTCTAAAGCGATTCAGGATTGTAGTTTATGAACGAAGCAGACATTCAGCGGCAGAAAGAAATCAAGGAAGCTGAAGAGCTGCTTTTCACCGGTCCGCAGGCGCTTGGTTTTGCCAAGGGGCTGTTCCTCGGCCGGTTTGTTTCCGATTGGGCGATGCCTTATCCGCGCGTGCCCGCGGCGCAGCAGGCGGAACTGGACAAATCGCTCGCGGAGGTGCGCGAATTTCTGGATCAACATCTCGACCCGGTGGCGATCGACCGCGCGGCGGATATCCCGCGGCATTTGATCGACGGCCTGGCGCACACCGGCGTCCTCGGGATGACGGCGCCGAAGGAATATGGCGGCCGCGGCTTTTCCCAGCGCGCCTACTGTAAGATCCTGGAGGAAATCGGCGCGCGTTGCGCTTCGACCTCGGTCTTCACCAATGCGCACCACTCGATCGGAATTCGCGCTCTGCTTTTGTTCGGCACGCGCGAGCAGAAACAAAAATGGTTGCCGGCACTGGTGACGGGTGAGCAACTGGCGGCGTTCGCGTTGACGGAAGCGGAAGCCGGTTCGGATGCCGCCAATGTCCAGACTCGCGCGGAGCCGAGCCCGGACGGCACCCACTTTATTTTGAATGGCGAGAAGCGTTACATCACGAACGCGTCGATCGCGCAGGTCCTGACGGTGATGGCCCGCACGCCGGTGCCGGGATTGGACAAGACCGCCATCACGGCATTCCTCGTCACGCCCGACATGCCAGGATTCACGATGCTCGAGCCGCGGATGGAAAAACTCGGGATTCGCGGGACCGCCACCGGCCGTTTCGCGATGCGCGACATGGCGGTACCGAAAGAAAATATTCTCGGCCCGCTCGGCAAGGGATTGAAAGTGGCGCTGACGGTTCTGGATTTCGGACGCACGACTTTTGGCGCGTGCTGCACCGGCGCGGCGAAGACCTGCCTCGCTCTTGCGGTCGACCATGCGAACAAGCGCCGGCAATTCAAGAAGACCTTGGGCGACTTCGATCTGGTGAAGAAAAAGATCGGGCGGATGGCGGCCGACATTTACGCAATGGAAGCGATGACGGCGGTGACGGCGTCGCTGATCGATCGCGGCCTGGAAGATTACATGATCGAAACCGCGATGTTGAAGGTATTCACGACCGACCGGCTTTGGGAAGCGGTCAACGACGCGTTCCAAATCTATGGCGGGTCGGCTTACTTCACCGATCTGCCGCTCGAGCGGATGCTGCGCGACGCGCGCATTAACCAAATCGGCGAAGGGAGCAACGAAGTGCTCACGTCGTTTATCGCGCTCGTGGGAATGCGCGGGCCGGGGATGGAGTTCAAGGAAATTTACGACACAATGTTCAAACCGAGCCGCGGTCTCGGAAAAGCGTGGACGGCTGGACTGAATCGATTGGGCGCGGCAGTGAAAATTCCGAGTGTCCCGGTGAAGAGCGATGCTCTGCGCTCGCAGGCTTCGCAGCTCGGGCGCTTGATCTGGCGTTTCAATCTTAGCGTGAATCGCGCCCTGATTAAGTACCGCGAACCGGTCATGGACATGCAGCTCATTCAAGAGCGAATTGCCGGCGCGGCCATGGAAATGTTCGCCTCTGCCTGCGTGATCAGCCGGCTCGATTCCCAACTCCAGGGCGTCGCGCAGAATGGCGCGTCGACGGCGGGAAATCGTCGCGCGGCCGAACTTTTCCTTCGGCAATCGTTCCATCGGATCAAACGGTTTCTGAGCGAGCTGACTGATAACGATGACGAAGCGCTGCTCGCCACGGCGAATTCGGTGCTCGGAAAAACGAATAGCGCTGGGCTTAACGGCCGCTGAGTTTTGTTCTCAGCGGGTTGCGCCGCTGAACGAATTCTCAAACAATCGCCGGGGCAGGAGATGGCGCCGGGCCGGTTTCACCCAGCGGCAGAGCTGACGTTTCCGCGCGACGCCAGAAGCTCGGGATCGTGAGAGTTTTCCATCGCAAGCAGGGAGCTTCGATCAAGCGATAGCTCAGAAAAGCGAAGACCGATGTCACAAGCAGCGCCCCCGCAAAAAACGCGATGAAGCCAAAGTCCTGAAGGCGGAGCAAAGCGAGCGTCTGCTGCGCCGGGAAGGCGTAGATGTAGGTGCCGTAAGAGAAATCCCCCTTCCTATCAAAGCGCGCGAAGGGCAGCGCAAACGCGAGCCAGAGAAACGCGTAAGGTATTGCGATCGGAGCGACCAGGCCGAACGCCCCGAAAGGCAGACTCACCGCCAGCAGGACTACAGAGATCACGAATAACGCGAGGGAATACGGGATCTTCTCTCGATAAACAAAGCACGCGCAGCCGGCGGCAAAGAATGGACAGAGCATGACGAGAAACCTCAATCCACGATAAGGGAAGCAACTCCAGAAGCCGATTGGATCGAGGTAATAAAATGCATACAAACCCCATGACACGACAAACAGGGCGGCCACGACAAATCGGGCCCGGCGTAACAGGCCGACCGCCGCCAGGGCCGCGACCGCGAGATAACAACTGACTTCAATCGGAAGCGTCCAAAGCGTTCCGTTGAGGATGTTCGGCGTCGGATTCTGCCTGAGCAAGCCGGCGATCGTGTTCGGTTGGATGAACATGGTGCCCGGAATGCTGAATTCATTCAGATGAAACAATCCAGCATTGCCGATCATGAATTCTTGAGGAGAATTCCAGGGCAACGAGAAAGCGCCCGTGAGCGTGTCAAACTCGATGAAGCTCATCACCGGCACAAAGAGGCAGGCGCAAACAAAGAGACAGACCCAATACCCCGGGAAGATGCGCAGGAATCGATGCCAGAGGAACCGAATGATGGAAGGGCAAGTTGAGGCGCTGCGAGCAATCAGAAAACCGCTGAGGGCAAAGAACATTGTGACCGCGACCAGGCCGATGTTGAGGCGTCCTTTGCTGAGGCCGTCGAGCGGATCGTTGCCGAAGCCTCCGAGGGGAAAGCAGTGGGAAAAGACCACGAGAACCGCCAAAGCGAGCCGAAGAAAACCGAAGGCATTATTTCTCGGGTTAAAGGCTTGGGCGAAGGTTCTAGAGCGTAACGGTCCTGGATTCCGGGTGGAACGCATCCAATAGCGCTAGCAGGAACTATGCTCTCGCAGCGCTGTTGAATTTGGCGCCTTTCCGGTGCGAAGCAGCCTCGGTTAACCCCAGCCCATGGCGCAATTCTAGCTAGGAAGTGGAGGGTATGCGATTCGATGAGCTGGAACTCAGTCGGACCGAGCCGTGTGATCTCGGGAACAAGCGGCTGCTTATTTTTATCGTCGCTTACAACGCGGAAACGACGATCGAAAAGGTCCTTAGCCGCATTCCAACGTGCCTTCATCGGGAAAACGTCGAGGTCCTGATCATCGACGATTTCTCCCGGGACAATACCTTCAGCACCGGCCTGCGCTTTCAGCAACGAAATTCCGATTTCAAAATCACGGTGCTGCGCACCCCGGAGAATCAGGGTTACGGCGGGAACCAAAAACTGGGATTTCGCTACGCGATCGAGAACGGGTTCGACATCGTGGCGCTCGTCCATGGCGACGGACAATACGCGCCGGAGAAATTACCGGCTCTTTTGCAGCCGCTCGTTCGCGGTGAAGCGGACGCCGTCTTCGGCTCGCGCATGATCGACAGCCGGGCCGCGCGCGCCGGTGGAATGCCGGCCTATAAATGGATCGGGAACAAAATTCTGACCGCTTTTCAAAACCGGATGCTCGGCACGGGTTTCTCCGAGTTCCATTCCGGTTACCGGCTCTATTCCACCTCGGCGTTGAACCAGATCCCGTTCGAGAAAAACACGAACGACTTCCATTTCGACACGGAAATCATCGTGCAGTTGGTGATGAAGAATCTCTCGATCGCCGAGCTGCCGATCCCGACTTACTACGGCGACGAAATCTGCCACGTCAACGGGTTGAAGTACGCCTGGAACGTCTGCAAGACGATGCTGCGCGCGAGGTTCCACGAGATGAACCTGCTCTTCGACCGCAAGTTCGACGTTCAAGCGCCGGAGGAGAATTACGATCTCAAGCTCGGCTACGCTTCTTCGCATACCGCCGCGATCGAGGCCGCGCGTCCTGAGAGCCACATCCTCGACGTCGGTTGCGGCCGCGGTTATGTCGCCCAGGAGCTGGCGGCGAAGGGATGCCGCGTCACCGGCATGGACCAATACATTCCGGACATCTCGCCCACCTTGGGCAGGATCGACTTCATCAAATGGAATCTGGATCGGAAGGAATTTCCCGTAAACGTTTCCCAGTTCGATCAGATCTTCATGCTCGACATCATCGAGCACTTGAAAGAGCCGGAGACGTTCATGGACGAGCTTCGTTTCGCGGCCGTGTGCAAACGGCCGGAAATTGTGATCACGACTGCTAACATCGGGTTCCTGATCACGCGATTGATGTTGCTCTTCGGTCAATTCAACTATGGGCGGAAGGGAATTTTGGACGCGACGCACACCCGCCTGTTCACTTTCCGGACGCTCCGCGATTTGCTCGATCAATCCGGCTACAAGATTCTCGAAACCCGCGGCATCCCCGCGCCTTTCCCAAAAGCGATCGGCGACAATTGGTTTTCCCGCCTGCTCCTGCGCGGAAACGAAGCGCTCATCCGGGTGAGCAAAGGACTGTTCTCCTACCAGATTTTCGTTCGGGCCGAAGCGAAACCGACCGTCAATAATCTGCTGGGCGAGACGATCGAATCGAGCGATCGGCTCCGGGATTCGGTGCTGAAGATCGCCTGCTAGAACTGCCGGCGCCGTTACTTCAGAATCTGAAGCGCGCGGAGCAGCCCGCCGGTGACGAGCTCATAGAGATCGTGCTCCACGAAAAAGATGTGGTATTGCCGCAAATCGATCGCGCAGAGGAGCACAACGGCGACCGGTAAAATAATTTCACGGCGGCGCGCAAACGGCCGGGTCAGATCGGTGAGGCAGCCGAGAGCGAGATAACGAAGCGGCATGTCCCACATATTAGTGTAGCGGAGGTTCATGCCGTAACGGACGTTGCACATCACGACGTAAGTGGCGGCCATGAACGTAACGAGGTAGAGCGCCTGTTTGTTCTCCGACTTCAACCGGAAGATCGCGCCCCAGGCCAGGAGAAAAATGACCGGGCTCGCGAGGAGCAAATCGACGAGGTAGCGATACCACGGGCCATCTCCAGTAGCGATTGCGTACGGCAAGACGGAGGCCTTGCTCACGAGCAGCCGATAAGTGAGGTAGAAAGTCTCCGCGCTGCCGCATAAGAAAATCAGCACAACCAAACCGACGAGGGGACCGGCGACTGCAACCAAAAGCAGGCTGCGGGTGACGGTGCCGAACTTCAGCCAGCGATTCAGTCCGATCAACGCCAGCAGGCCGACATAAGCGAAGAGCGCGTTTTCTTTCGTCATTACCATCAGCGCCAGGCTCGCGCCGAAAATTGAAAGCCGCAGCGCGTCGTTAGGCCGGCGCAAGTTTTCCCATAGGAACCAAAGTCCCATGGTCGCCCAGAAGGCGAAAAAGCCATCGATGAGCGCGTGTTGCGCCATATGGATTTGGGTGGGCGCGCAGCTCATCAAGGCGAAAACGCCCAGGGCCCAGAACGGCCCAGCCAGATGCCACGCAAACGCGCCGGCGGCAAACAGCAGGAGGATGCTGAAGAGACAGGAAACGCGGTGCAGCGAAACCAGTGGGTCGGCGCCCGTCACTCCATGCCAAACGTAGGCGGAAAAAATGTAGAGGAAGCGGGTCGGCGGTAGAATCGCGGCCGGCAGTTTTTGTTGCCGTTCGACGTAGTGCTCCGCAAAATCCGGGTAGCTCGTGATTCCGTAGCTAATCAGATCGGTGACGTATCCCCGATAAAGGCCTTCGTCATAGCCGACCGCAGTAAAACTCGAGGAAGGATAGACCCGAATCAGAATTCCGATGAGAGCTACCAGGATGAAGCCAAGCGCCAGCAGGTTTCGCATCCGCTTGGAAATCGGTTCATTCATGGCCATCGGAAAAGACATTGTGCCTTGGCGAGCCGGAGAAGAAAGAAACTTTGGGTCATGGTTTCGATCCAGCGCTCAACTGTTCCTGGAGCGCTTTGAATTCCGGTTGGTTCGGATCGAGTTCAACGGCGCGGGCGGCTTCAATGCGCGCGGCGGCGTGATCTCCCAGAGCGGCGAGTGCCTCGGCGAGCAGATAATGCGTCTTCGCATTTTGCGGTTCCAGCGCGAGCGCGCGTCGGAAATAATCCGCGCCGGCGTTCGGTTGGTTTTCGTCCAAGGCCAAAACGCCAAGATTGTTGAGCGCGCCTTTATGGGCGGGATCAGTCTTGAGGGCGGCATAATAAAATACTTTGGCCCCCGCGGGATCGCGTTCCGCCAGGCGCAGGTTGCCGAGGGCGAAATTGATTTCGGCATTATCCGGGACATAGGCGTGCGCGCGCTCGAGATGTTGCTTTGCCCGCGGCAGATTGTTCGTGTCGAGGGCGAGGCGGCCGGAGTTGTAGGCTTCCACGGCCCAGAGAGCGGGATCGTGCCGAGGGATGCTCACGAAGATCGCGCTAATCGCGAGGAGAGCCAGATAGAGTGCTGCGTTGCGGTAGCGGCCTAACGACCAATGGGTCCACAATTGATGTAAACCGAGCGCGGCAAAGATCAAAAGTCCCGGAACAGCTGCGAGCCGATAGCGTTCGGTCACAAAGGTCGGAAGAACTGCGCTCATCTCCAGGAGGAGAGCTCCGCCGACCCACCGTGACGCGGGAAAAGCGCGCCAGGAAAAGAAAAAGCCCACGAGGCCCAGCGCGGCGACGATGGCGAAATGCGGTCCGCGGAAAAGCACACCGTGTTCACGCAAATTCGTGATCACACCCAGATCATCGTACTCAAATCCATTCCAGAAGTTCCCGATTTTCTGCGCCATGAGCTTCAGCCAGGCCCCGGGATTTTGGGCAATGTAGGCCTGCGCTTTGGACGACCAATACCGGGAGACTTCGGAACGTTTGAGAGTTCTACCCATCGCCGCTTCCAGCAGGTCAATCGACTCGCGCAACATCGCGGCTTGCCCGGCGTGCAAACCTGGAAAACGCGGGTAACCGGTCGCTTCGGGATTGTTGCCGAGCCAGAGATTGATGCCGCCGTGCGCAGACAGGAAAACCGGGTCGCGGGCGATGAAGTAATTGTGCAACCAACAGGGCGAAGTGCCGGCACCGAGGCCGACAAAGAGCAGGGTGATCGCGGCGAGGCGGGCCCGCGCGGATGATCGAACCGTTTCCATTTGCGATCGCGAGACCAGCGCCGCCAGGATCAGCGGGACAAGGAAAAGAATCGTCGCCACACCCATCGCGGTGATTCCGATCAGGATTCCAAAAATCAGGGAGCGCCAGGCGGAGGGGGCGCGGTCCGTTCTTACGATCTGCCAGACCAGCAGCCAGAACACGAAGACGAACCATGAGGTCGGCATCAGGATCACCGAATACGCCTGGGCGGGAACGAAGAACGCCCAGCCGACTGCGGCTGCGAGGCCGGTCCAAGCGATGGGGTCGCTGAAGAACCGAGATTGTGCAGGCTCGGCCCCGCGCAAAATTCGAACGGTAATTTTGTAAATGAGCGTGGCCGTTCCAGCATCCAGGCATGCCTGGAAGAATCCGGGAACGAACGGGCTGTAGCCAAAAATCTTGTAAAGGAATGCGAGGAGATAGGCGTAGAGCGGCAGCCCATAGAAAGCGAAGTGGTCGGTCAGGCGGCCGTGCAGAATCTGCTTGGCCCACTCATCGTAGAAATGCATGTCGCTCCCGCTGGGAAGCAGGATGGGAAACGAGGTCAGACGCGCGAGCGCGACGATGCGAATGAGAAAGACAAACGCGAATAGGTAGTGGATCGGGCCAGGCGAGCTGCGGAACGCTTTTCCGAGATTGAGCGGCTTGGAGAAAAAGTGCGACGAAGCCATCTTAATTTTTGGGGACGTTCAGGTCACCGAGCGGGATCGGCGCGCAAAGGAGGCGAGTCTGAGGATCGTGCCGACCCGGCTGCGCCGCCCAGAGACGTTTCGGGTTATCCACGAAAATCGCTTCCACGGAATAATCTCCCGGCGGAATCCGAGTCGAGCGGTTGATTCGCCATTTCTCGTCGGAAGGTCCGTCAGGAACTTCGATCGCGCACAGTCCTCGGGAGAGAAGAACCGGAGCGGAACCACCGCGCGGCGTGAGTTTCAGAAACATCCAGGGGAAAACATCGCGGGGCTGCTGGAAAATCCAGCTTATCCTGATTTCAATTCCTTCATCAGTCAGTTTGCTCGAAGATTTTTCGACGCTAACGAGCTGAGTTTGGGTCCCGATCCCAACGACCTGGCCGGGAGCCGAAGGCGGCTGACGCAATTCCTCAGGGGATTTTCCCTGCCGGAGCAGCGTCAGTTCGTCGGAAGAGCTAGCGATCCAGGAGGCACGGATCAGAAATTCGTGCAGCAGTTGATCGCTCGCGGGGATTACCTTGTCCTCCACTGTTTTCATCGCGGGATGATAATAACCGGCCGTCGGATCAAAAGTGGCGTCGTCGTCGTAATCGATCAGGACGAAATCGGTTGGCGGGGGTGGTTCGTAGGCGGCATGGCTCAGGGTCTTCAAGCCTTTCAGGACATAATGGAGCGAATACAATTTCTCGCGCATGGCCAGGTGCGAGAGATAAGGCAGGGGGGCCAGGCCACTGGCGTCGCGGGGGATTTGGCGAAGGAACGCAGTTTTCCGCGCGCGGTTATCTTTATCGCGAAACCAGTCCGCGGTCGTTCCAGCGATTTCGCCTGCCGGCCCCAGGATGATCTGCGCGGCGGCGCACGCCATCAGGACCAGCCACGGCATCGACAGGCGAACGACGCCTGGAATCTTCGGGACGCGTTCGATCTGGGCAAGAGCTTCGGCGAGCGCGATCCAAAACAGAGAGATTACCGGCGCCGCGTAATGAAAATAGATCGTCCACTCGGACGAGCGCCACGAGAGCAGGTGTTGAAAAAGAATCGGCGCTGCGACCAGCAACCAGCGCGGGCGCACCAGCGGCAGAGCGAGAAACGGCAAGAGAAGGGCCCAAATGAGGTTGCCTTGGGTGAGAGAGACAAAAAGCGAATGCCCGATCCGCGCTGGATGGGTGATGGCGTTGATAAGAATGTCGCCCGCAGAGCTGCCCAACCGATCATAGAGCGCCAGATAATCAATGCTGCCGGGATTCAGGGCGGGGGTAATGATTTTCGCGCAAACGAGAAACCACCCGGCCGCTACCGCCATCGGCCAGCCGTACCATGCTCGTAATTCCGCCCATCCGCGCTTTCTCTCGAGCACCAGGTGAACCGCGCAATACGCCGCGAGGAGCAGCGCCATGTTTTCCTTGCACGCCAGCAGGGCGATGAGCCAACCCCAATGGGCGCGCAGCGATTGCCGAATCCGCGCGTGGAGCATCAGGAGCAGGAAGGGCGCGGTCAGGGCCTCCGGGTGGAATTCATGGAGCGCGACGTATCCCGTGGCCGGAGTGAGGAGCACAGCGGCGCCGAGGATTAAAGCCGCTTTTGAACTGAGACCGAGGCGTTTTGCGATGTCAAATGCCACCGGCCCCATCGCGGCCAGGGCGAGGTTCTGCACCGCCACCAGGAGCATGGGATGGCGGATCAGAAAGAAAAGGGGGGCAAGCAAAAGCACGATTGGCTCGACGTGGTTGCCGAGGAGCGGGACTCCGATCACGGAACCTTGAAACCGACCGTGGATCAGTTGCCAGAGGCCTTGGACATAATAGGCGAGGTCGAAAGTCCGATACTCAAAGTTGGCCCAGCGGGCGTATGACCCCCAACTGCTCAGAGTGAAAAAGACCAGCGACAGCCCTAGAATCGGACCCTTTCCGAACTCAGGGCTGAACGGTTTGGCGATGGTCACGGCTCATGCCTTAGCTCCCCTGGAGCCGGCGCACAAGCATGTGAGGCTGCAGGGGCTGAGATACTTGGTGCGCCAGCGCCCACGTCATCGCGTGTCTGGAAATTATCAATCAGCACACCCTTGTGGCATCAACACTGCTTTAGACGGGGTCACATCCGCGGTCGGTATCGTGGATCGCAGTCAAACAAACAAGAGATAAAAAGAAAGCAAACAGCATGTTAAACAAATTCAACAAACGCCGCGGGGGCTTCACCCTCGTGGAAATCATGATCGTAGTGGCGATCATCGCTTTGCTGGCGGCGATTGCGGTGCCCGGATTCCTCCGCGCTCGTAAACGTTCCCAAGCAAGCCGCATCATCAACGATTTGCGCCTGATCGACTCCGCAGTCGACCAGTATGCGATCGAAACCAACAAGGCCAGTGGATCTCCGGTGCTCGTCGCCGATTGGACCAACTACCTGAAAAAGGGCACGAACCTCTATATGACCGGCAAGGACATCCTGGGCAACCTATACGGGGATCAGACCGTGGACACCCTCCCGAAGGTCAACTCGACGACACGCACTGCATTGTCAGACGTGACCGACAGCGCCTTTTGGTCGCCCTATAACTAAGAATCTGACGATTCATTCTCCTGCCATCGGCTAGCTGGTGGCAGGGAATGAGTCGTGAGAGACAAGACTTGGAAGTCCTGCCACTCGCTTCTCGCCCTAATAAAAAACAGAAAGACTCCTTAGTATGCTAAAGAAACTCACGACAAAACGCGCCGGCTTCACGCTGGTGGAAATCATGATTGTGGTCGCGATCATTGCCTTGCTGGCCGCCATTGCCGTTCCGGGATTCCTCCGATCGCGCAAGCGCTCGCAGGCATCGAAGATCCTCAACGATCTTCGCCTGATCGACGCGGCCGTTGACCAATACGCAATCGAAACCGCCAAAGCCTCAGGCTCGGCCGTGGACGTCACGGATTGGACTAACTACCTGAAGAAAGACACCAACCTGTTCGTTACGGGCAAGGATCTCTTCGGGAATGACTACGGTGCTCAGACCGTGGACACGCTGCCCTCCGTTCCCGCGGCCGCGCGCGCCACTCTGTCCGATGTGACCGATAGCGCCTTCTGGTCTCCGTATAACTAAGAGTTAGCGCGAGGCTTTGCAATTGAGAGCGTCCTTTCGCCCTGCGGAAGGACGCTCTTGCGCTTTTACCATATCGCTGTCGCGGTAATTGACAGTATCCAACTTAACTCTCCCTAACTAAGAAATGTTGTCCGCTGCTGCTACTCCTGGCGCTGCTACGATCACGGGACCTGTGCCTCTGTTAAGGCGGCTGAGGGAATTGATGTTCCGAACCCCGGTTCAGTGCGTTTTACTTTTGCTCTGTGGGTTCGCCGTTCGCTTTCCAGCTTTGCAAGGCCAGTTGATCTGGGATGACGACTACCTGGCGAAAGCGAATCCGTTCATAAAAAGCCCACTCTTCGTTTTCGAGGTCTTCAAGCATTCGCTCTTTCCGGAATCTTTTGCCGGACATTACCGGCCGGCCCAGAACATCTCGTTCATGCCGGATTACTGGTTATGGAACGATAACACATGGGGCTTTCACTTCTCCAACATCTCATGGCATGTCGGTAGCAGCTTGCTCCTCTTCTTCCTGCTCCGGAAGTTGATGCCATCGCTAACTCGGTCGAGTGAGTCTGTCGCAGTGCGCGACGACTCAAAGGCAAAGCGCTTCGGCTTCATCGCCTTTATGGTCGCCTTACTCTGGACGGTCCATCCCGTGCATAGTGCGGCGATCGATTATATCTCCGGCCGCGCCGATAGTCTCGCTTTCTTCTTTTGCGCCGGCGGCTGGCTGTTGTTTATCAAGGCGCAGCAGTCTGTGAGCCGGATCTGGAGTGCGGCTTTGTATGCGGCGGCGGCGATCAGTGGATTACTCGCTCTTTGTTCGCGAGAGATCGCTGCAATCTGGATTGCGCTCTTTCTTCTGCACCTATTCAGTTTCGAAAAACGCATTGGGTTGCGAACAAAAGTGCTGACTGTTGTTTGCTGCCTTGTCGTCATCGGCGCCTACATCGGCTTGCGTCACCTCCCTGAGAACCACAATGGGCCCGGTCCCACCAACGGTTGGGGCAAGACTGTCCGCGCGACCCTGATGCTGCGCGCGCTGGGCGACTACAGCCGGCTCCTGACCTTTCCTTCCAACCTGCACATGGAACGGACTGTCTTCGATCCTAACGTCTATCAAGGTAACGCCGGATGGCGGGACGCGATAGGAACGGAGTATCTTTCCATCCTGGGCGTCCTGGTTCTTGCCCTCCTTGTCGTTGGCGCCAGTTGGAAAGGCGCGGGTCGCCCGCTTCGAATCGCTGGAGGCAGTTGGTTCCTGCTAGCCTATTTGCCCATCTCGAATGTAGTGGAGTTAAACGCGACGGTCGCCGAACACTGGCTCTACCTGCCTAGCGTCGGCGTTCTTCTCTTTGCCGTCGGCATCGCCCTGGACCTGCCAGTTCGTTTTCAAAAGCTCGCTCCTGCTATGGCATGCATCGCCATCGTAGCTTTCGGGGTGCGTAGCTATTTCCGCAGCACCGACTGGGTGACGGCTCAGACCTTTTACGAGCGCACCATTGCGGCCGGTGGACCTAGCGGCCGGGTTGCTTCCAACCTAGGTCTTATCTACGCAAACCAGGGCGAGTACGTGCGAGCCGAGGCTTTGTTCCGTGAACTTCTCCGAACGAGTCCCGACTATCCAATCGCACGAAATAATTTGGCGGAGGTGCTGTATCGCCAGGGCAAAAAGGAAGACGCAGAGAAGATATTCAGCGCCTCAGCCAAAGCAGCCGAACAGAGTCGGAAGGATTATCCGCGGACCTGGATTGCGGCTTTGAACATGGCCCATCTGCGTCATAACAATCACGATGACGCCGCGGCACTCGAGATCACCGCAAAAGCCCGGAAAGATTATCCGAATACGTGGCAGATTATTAGCTTCGAGTCGGAGATTCTTCAATCGAGCGGCAAACCGGAAGCCGCGCTCGCGCTTGTCCAATCCTATGTGCGCGATAACTGGTGGCATTATCCCGCCACGCTCGCGTTGGGCCGGCTCCTCGCGCAGATGGGCGACGGAAAAGGCGCGGAGGCTATCTTGAATCAAGCGTCACGGCTCGACGTCCACGAGGTCGAAGCATTGAACCTGATCTCCTCGATGCAGCTTCGGCAGAATCGCCTCCAAGACGCTCTCGCGACGCAGCAACGCGCCACCGCCAGGCAGCCGGATGAGCCGCGGCAATACTCGCTTCTCTCCGATCTCCTCGAAAAAGCAGGGCAGAAAGATCAGGCGCGCATCGCGATGGCGAATGTGGCGCGCCTCCACGCGCTCGTCGGCAGCGAACCCAAATCGCTTCCGCCGCTCGTGCGCTGAATTCGCGCGGAACCAAGCCCGCTCGGCCTCATTAGCGCCGGCGGCACGGCATGGTAAGCTCCAGCGCCATGCAGATTATTGTGCTCGGCGCCGGCGCAATCGGCAGTCTCTACGGCGCGAAACTCGCCGCCGCCCACGATGTTCTCCTCATCGGCCGGCCGGAACATGTTTTCTCCATTAACGCGGGAGGTTTGCGAATTGAAGGGATCGAGTCGCGGACCGTGCAAATTCCTGCGGCCACCACGGTCACGCAAATCAGCGCTGACACCTTGATATTGTTGACGGCCAAAGTGACGGACAGCGCCGCTGCCCTTGAGCCAATCGCGCGGTTGATACGCGATGACACGACTATCGTCTCGCTCCAGAACGGACTCGGCAGCGAACAAATTGCCAAGGCCGCTTTGGGCGGACGCGGTGTCGTTCTCCGCGGCATCACCCAGTTTGGCGCGATTTTTGAAACTCCTGGCGCCATCAAATACATGGCCGCCGGTTACACCGTCCTCGAACAGCATGAGCGAAGTGATCGCATCGCCCAGATCCTCACGGCGGCCGGCCTGGAGTGTCGTATTGCTTCAGACGTAGCAACCGATGTCTGGCATAAGACGGTCTTCAACTGTGTGGTCAACCCGATCACTGCCATGCTTGGTTGCGAAGTCGGCGGCATTGCCAATCCGCAGCTCGCTCCGCTGAAACGGCTGGTGATCGATGAATGCGTTGCCGTTGCCGCGACTCAGGGTGTGACCTTCGAAGTCGATTTCATCCGCGAGATCGACGACTTCTTCGCGCCATCGCACAACATCGCCTCGATGTTACAAGACCTGCGCCGCGGCCGGCCAACTGAGATCGATTACATGAACGGCGCCGTCGCGGCTTCCGGCGCCGAGCAAGGCGTCCCTTGTCCGGTCAACCGTGCACTTACCGCCATCATCAAGTCGATGGAAGCGCAGTAGCGGTCATTGTTCCCAGAGAAAATGTTCCAGGCGCAGGCGGCCCAGGCGTGACTTCGCTTCGTCGCTTCGCGTGCCTCCCGCGGCGGCCAGCTTCTGGTAAACTACGGCCGCGGGTTGCCACTGCGCAGCATCCTCAAGCAGGCGGGCGGCGTTGAAGCCCGCTTTGTAATACCAGAAGTACTCGCGCCGCGGGCGATCGGGCCGGGTTTCTTCCTCGATGATCTTGTAAAACGTCGCCAGCGCATTCTCCCGATCCCCTAATTTCTCCAGGCAAATTCCTTTTTTGAAAAGCGCCTGGTTGCGCCAATGCGCCGGAGCGTCTTTCTGCGCGGCGAGCTGATCGTAAATCTCGATGGCGCGTTTGTAGTTCTCCCGATCGTTCTGGCCCGCCTCGTAGAGAATGTCGCCTTTGCCGCATAACGCTTCGCGCTTCTCTTCCGGCTTCGCGTTTCCAGCCACGACTTCTTCGTAAAGCGTGGCAGCGTCGCCCGCTTTGCCGAGCCGGCGTTCGATCACGGCTTGCTCGATCCGCGCGGCCCATTTCAATTCGCCGTTCTTTTTCACCACCTCGTCGAGGAGCACAAGGGCGCGGGCCAGGGCTTCGTTCCCCATGCTCTGGGTGGCCGATTTGGCGGCGAAAAAAAGCGCCCGCTCCGTAAACGGACCGCGAGGATTTTCCTGCGCCAGAATTTGAAACTGGGTTTGGGCATTTGAAAAATCCTGTTGCCGGTAATAGGTCTCCGCCAGCTTCATCCGGACATCGGAGAGGAGCGGCGACGTCGGATATTTTCGGAGAAAATCAGTCGCCGCCCCGATGACTTTTGCCGGGTCGGCATTGGGCGCCGCGTCCTCGATCCAGATGGCGAGGTAATCGGCCCGTTCGTTCGCCGCGGCGTTCGGCTGATTTTTCCGGGCGAGCTCCAGATTTTTTCTCGCGTCATCAAACCGGGGAGGAACGGCGTGAAACGCGATCTCGGCCAGCGCGACCCAGGCTTCGGCAGCTCGTTTGTGCCGCGGGAACTCGCGCAAAAAACTCTCCAGCGTCTCGGCCGCCTTCTTGTCTCCTTGTCCCGCCTGGACGAGGCCCTGCTCGAGCAACAGATCGCCGCGGGTATCGTCGCCGTTTTGCGCGAGTTCGGATACATCAGCGAGGAAGCGCACCTTGTCGTTCAGTTGAAGCCAGGAGAGCGAGGCGTTGAAGAGGGGATCGCTCGCCGGCGGTTGCGAACCATGCGCCGCCTGCTCGAACGTTTCGGCCGCGGCCTGGAAATGTTGGGCACGATAATGCGCGCGACCAGTCAGGAACACGATCCGCTGGAGCACGGGCGGCGCGGGCTCGAGAGCGCGCGCATCATTGAGAATCGCGAGCGCTTCATCGAACCGGCCCTCCTCGAGCTCGAGCTGCGCGAACTCAACAAGCCCCTCCGCCAGGACCGGCAAGGGTGCGCGCTCATTTCGAACGCGCGCGAACATGCGCAGGGCAGCGTCCCGCCGTCCGGCGCGCAATTCATTTCTCGCGAGATACCATTGCGCGAGAGATTTCCTCGGTTGGACCGAATCGTTAGCCCATCTTCCCAACTCCTGGAGCGAAGGCTGTCGCTCAACGCGATAAAGTTGATCGAGCTTCGCAAAGACCGTCGGCAATTCCGGATCGGCGCCGTGATGTTCGATAAAATCTTCGAGCGCATCATCGCCGGCTTCGGGAATGCTCAGTTGCAGATTCGCCTCGGCATTCGCGCACAGGGTCGCGATCAGAACTGCACGGCTGGTCCCTTCCGGCGTTCTGAGAATGGTCTGGAAAAGTTCGATCGCCCGCTGCGGATGATCCAACAGGGCTTCCAGTCGCCCCTGCAAATAGCGCTTCTCCTTCTTGTCGCCGAGCGCCGCCGGTTTCGCTTTGTCGAGAAGACGCCGAGCACCGGCGGTATCGCGTTTCTCGAGCAACAATTCGGCGAAACGCAACTGCGCGCGATCGCTCCAGCGCGGATCGGAAAACAGGAACGCAAACATTTGCAGCGCCTCCTCGCGCCGGCCGAGCGCTCGCAGCGCTTCCGCCTGCCCGAAGATCGCCGCTGGCCGAAACGCAGATCCTTTTTGCTCCGCCGTCTGCTGATAGAGCGGCAGCGCCTCGCTCCAGCGCCGCAAAGTCGAGTAGACCTGCGCCCGCCAGAACGAGGTCGCCGGCAGATCCCGCAAGGCAGGATCATCGAGCAGCTTCAAAGCTTCTTCCGCCTGCCCGGCCGCAAGCAACGCCTCCGCAAGTTTCGCCATAACCGCGCGCCGCTCTTCGGGTGTGAGGTTGCTTTCGAGTAGCTTCCGTAATCGCAGCACCGCGACCTGCGGCACCCCTTCCTCCATCGGTCGCGTCGCCTCCACCAATTCCGAAATCTCCGCCGCCTGCATTTGGCAGCACAGCGCCGCCAGAGCCGCGGCGACTGCAATCCACGCGCCCCTCTTCCATCGGACGTTGAACGTTGGACGTTGGACGTTGGACGTTCTCTTCATCCCTTAAGCAACGGCTTCAGATACCGCCCCGTATAACTCCCCGCCAACTCCGCGATCTTCTCCGGCGTTCCTGCTCCCACAATCTCTCCTCCAAGTTCCCCGCCTTCCGGCCCCAGATCGATGATCCAATCCGCGCATTTGATCATCTCCAGATTGTGCTCGATCACCACCAGCGTATTGCCCGCGTCGCGCAGTTTCATCAGCACTTGCAGCAACTTCTCAATGTCAGCGAAATGCAATCCCGTGGTCGGTTCATCGAGAATATAGATCGTCCGTCCCGTCGCTCTTTTCGCCAGCTCCGTCGCCAGCTTCACCCGTTGCGCCTCGCCGCCCGAGAGCGTCGTCGCCGCCTGCCCGAGTCGCAGATATCCCAGTCCCACGTCGAGCATTGCCACCAAACGTTCTGAGACCGAGGGCACGCTCCGGAAAAATCGCGCCGCTTCATCCACCGTCAGGTTGAGCACGTCAGCGATATTTTTTCCTTTGAAAGTGATCTCGAGCGTCTCGCGATTGTAACGCTGGCCGCGGCAGACCTCGCATTCCACATAAACGTCCGGCAAAAAATGCATCTCGATCTTGATCAGCCCGCCGCCTTCGCAATTCTCGCACCGCCCGCCTTTGACATTAAAGCTGAAACGCCCCGCATCGTATCCGCGTATGCGCGCCGCGGGAAGCTGGCTGAACAATTCCCGGATCGGCGTGAACGCGCCCGTGTAAGTGATCGGGTTGGAGCGCGGCGTCCGGCCGATCGCGCTCTGATCGATCACGATCGCCTTGTCGAGCTGATCCAACCCTTGCAACGCGCGATGCTTCCCCGGTTTGTCCTTCGAGTTGTAAAAATGCCGGAAGAGCGCGCGCCGCAAAATGTCGTCCACCAGCGTTGATTTGCCGCTGCCGGACACGCCCGTCACGCAGGTGAAACAACCGATCGGGAACGAGGCCTCGACGTTTTTCAAATTATTCTCCGCCGCGCCGGTGACCGTGAGCCAGCCATCTCCCGTCTGGCCGGCGCGCGGCTGGACGCGCTCGCGCGGGATCGCGATTCGCGCCCGACCCGAGAGATAATCCGCGGTCGGCGAGTTCTTCGCGCGAAGCACTTCATCGATCGTTCCCTGGGCCACGATCTCGCCGCCACGCGGACCGGCGCCCGGCCCAAGATCGAGAATATGATCTGCGGCGCGGATTGTTTCCTCATCGTGCTCCACGACGATGACCGAGTTCCCGAGATCACGCAGCCGCCGGAGCGTCACGAGCAGCCGCGCGTTATCGCGCTGGTGTAATCCGATGCTCGGCTCGTCCAGGACGTAGAGAACGCCCGCCAGGCCCGAACCAATCTGAGTGGCGAGCCGGATTCGTTGCGCTTCGCCGCCGGAAAGCGTTCCGCTCTCCCGGTTGAGCGAGAGATAATTCAACCCCACTTCGCGGAGAAATTGCAGGCGCGAATCGATCTCACGCAGCACTTCCGCCGCGATGAACCGTTGCTGCTCGGTCAGAGAAAGGCCGCGCACGTACTCCGCTGCCGCATCAATCGTCAGCTCGCTGAACTGATGGATGTTCATCTCGCGGCCCGCGTTATTCTTGATCGTCACCGCCAGAATTTCCGGCTTCAACCGCGCGCCGTGACAGGTCTGGCAAGGCACGCGGGTCATGAAGGCCCGGATCCGATTGCGGGTAAACTCGCTCTCCGTTTCCTGGTAAAGCCGCTCCATTTGCGGCACGAGACCTTCGAATGGCCGTTCCGTTTTCGGCGCTTTCCCATTGCCGCCGCTGCTCATCTTGATCGGCTGATCGCCCGTCCCGTAATATAGCGCCTTCTTAAATGCCTCCGGCAAATCGGCGAACGGAATGTGATCGTCCACGTCGAAATGTTTCACCAGCGCCGTTTGCAAACTGCGGTAATACGCTTGGAGCGGCTTCGCGCCGCGCCGCCACGGCGTAATCGCTCCTTCCGCGATCGACTTCTGCGGATCGGACACCATCAGATCGGCATCGCAAACCAGTTGCGTCCCCAATCCATGGCAAGCCGGGCACGCGCCCAAGTGGCTGTTGAACGAAAAATGTTTCGGCGTCAGTTCGCCTAACGAGAAGTCGCTCTCCGCGTTCCCATAGTCCGTCGTATAGCGCACCGTCTCCCATTGTTCCCCTCGTTCGACGTTGGACGTTGGACGTTGAACGTTGGACGTTTCCCCCCCCTCCGATTTCAGCACCACGATCCGGTTCCCGCCCCATTTCAGCGCCGTCTCCACCGAATCCGCCAGCCGTGTCCTTACCCCATCCCGAATCACCAGCCGATCCACCACCGCCTCGATCGTGTGCTTTTCCGTTTTCTTCAGCCGGATCGGCTCCGGCTTTCCCAGCTCCACGATTTCATCGTCGATGCGAATCCGGACGAACCCTTCCCGCTTCACCTTCTCGATCACGTCGCGAAACTCGCCCTTCTGATTCTGAATGAGCGGCGCGAGCAAAATGATCTTTGTCTCGGCGGGAAACGCCAGAATCTGATCGACGATTTGCTGCGGCGTCTGCCGATGAATCGGCTTCCCGGTTGTCGGATCATGCGGCTGGCCGACCGCCGAGAACAGAACCCGGAGATAATCGAAGATCTCCGTAGTGGTCGCGATCGTCGAACGCGGGTTCGCGCCGGCGCTGCGTTGTTCGATGGCGATGGCCGGCGAGAGGCCTTCGATGAAATCGACGTCCGGCTTTTCCATCTGATCGAGGAATTGCCGCGCGTAAGCCGACAGGCTCTCGACGTAACGGCGCTGCCCTTCGGCGTAGAGGGTGTCGAAGGCCAGCGACGACTTTCCCGACCCGCTCAAACCGGTGATCACGACCAGTTTTTCTCTCGGAATCTCCACATGGAGATTCTTGAGATTGTGCTGGCGTGCACCGCTGATCTTGATAGTTTGCGCAGGCATCGGACGACAAATGTCGAACCTGTCAGTCAAGCACAACTCCTGCTTTTCTCCAGTCGATGCCATTAATCATGACCGACCCCGTTCGCAGTATTTCCCAGGAAGAACTCGCTGAGTTGCAGAAAAAATTCAGCGACATCAAACACGCGATCAATAACGCCCTCGCCGTCCTGTCGGCGCTTGCCGAGATGTCGCAGCGGCGTCCCGATTACTCCGAAAAACTCGCGAGCGCGGTGCTGACGAAAGTGCCCCAGCTTGCCTCGAGCCTGCAGGGATTCGCCCAGGCTTTGAACGAAAAAGCCGACCCAAAGCCGGAAGCAGTGCCGTAACCGGCAGGAAACTTCGCCCCGGAATTAGGGCGATGGCTTGGGAGAGACTGACGGCGCGGCTGTCGGCTGCGCTGAGTTTGCCGGGCTGGTCGCGGGCGGAAGCGAGCTGCTCGTTGGCGGAACAGCTCCGACCGCGATATCCGCTGGTTTGACCGTCGGCGCCGGACCGGTGGTCGCTGGCGTCGGATTGGTCACCGTTCCCGGAGGACCAACCGCCGATGATGGACCGGGACTCGGCGTCGGTGAGGTTATCGGCGGCGGCGGTAAATTTTTGCCAACGTCCTGGCTGAGATTGCTCCGTGAGTTACCCTTGTGGGCGTAGAGAATCGAGAGAACGAAGGTCAGAAGAAAAAAGATGGCGGCGAGCCAGCCGGTGATCTTGGTCAGCACGTTCGTGGTTTGAGCGCCGAAAATATTCTCGGTCACACCGCCGCCAAACGCCGCGCCGAGGCCTTCGCTTTTGGGGCGTTGCATCAGGATGACGAGCACCATCAGCACCGCGACAAAAATGAAAACTCCGCTCAGGATATGGATTGCAAGCTCCATTGGGACGGCCAATATCGCCAGTCAGGGTGATTTGTAAATGGCAAGCCCGAGTCGCCCTATTGAAGAGGCTTTTTTGCCTCGTTCCAGATTTCGTCGAGTTCTTCAAGCCCCACTTCGCCCAGTTTTCTCCCACGCGCTTTCAGCTCGTCTTCCACCCGGCTAAACCGACCGACGAATTTGTCGGTCGCCTGTTGCAGCGCGAGTTCCGCATCGAGTCCGCTTTTTCGTGCAAGATTAACTACCGCAAAAAGCAGATCGCCGATTTCATCCGCGACCGCGCCCGGATTGCGTGAGGCGATCGCTTCCTTCGCTTCGGCCAATTCCTCATCGACCTTTGCGACCACGTCCGCGATCTCCGCCCAATCGAAATTCACACGCGCCGCCTTCTTTTGCGCTTTCTGCGCCCGCATCAAGGCGGGGAGCGCCGCCGGAAGATCGGCGAGATAATGCCTGCCGGTGTCGCTCTTCTCTTCGCGCTTGATCGCCTCCCACTGTTTCACGACGCCGTGCGAATCGTTCACGGTGCTCTCACCGAAAACGTGCGGATGCCGCCGGATCAGCTTCGCGGTCACCTCTTGCAGGACGTCGTCAATCTCGAAGCGACCCTGTTCCTGCGCGATTTCCGCGTGCATTAGTGCGACCAGAATTAAATCGCCGAGTTCCTCGCGCAGATTTTGATCGTCGCAGGTTCGAACCGCGTGCGCGACCTCGTACGCTTCCTCGATCAAGTTCGCGAGGATCGATTCGTTGGTTTGCTCGCGGTCCCAGGGGCAGCCACCCGGTGCGCGGAGCTGCGCGACGATCGCGCACAGCCTTGCGAAACTGCCGCCGGGTCCCTTCAAATCTTCCACAGCGAACGATGGGTGCGGAATTCCGAGACCTCGCCGGTCGTCTTTTTACCGACATAGATCGTGATGCCGATGACGCTGGCCAGGGTGGCGACGAAAATCAGCGCGACGAGCCAGGAAGGAATATGTCCCACTCGCAGCGCGGTGTAGAACGCCGGCAACCCCTGGAGCGGCGCGTTCGCGTGGAGAAAGATTTTCGTGATCCAGGCCACCATGATCAGGATGAAAATGAAAACGTAATTGCGCTTCAGACGCCGCCCCACCGCCTCCAGTTTCGTGATCTTGAACGACGGCAGAATCAAATCCTCGCAAACGAGTTTCTTCCATTCGCCCTGCAGCATCTCGCGATTCTCCATCACCATCGGAACGAGGAAATGCGCTTCGAGCATTCGGACGCGCGCACGGAAAGCGTCGTAGAACCGGTAACGCCGCGCTTCGATCCAGAGCATCCCCCAGACGATGGCGAGATTGAAAAAGAAAATGATGTGCGGCACCTCGCGATTCGCAAAAGCGATGGTGATGATGGCGGTGCTGCTGGTGATGGCCCAGTTGGTGGTGATGTCGAGCCGCTGCCGCCAGATCATGATGCGTCCGAGCTCGCCGCGATAAAAATGCGACATCGCGTTGACGTAGCCCGGATCGTACAGGCTTCTCTGCAACGAAATAGTCGCTTCATCGCTCAGCCCGCCGGGATTGTCTTGAGTTGCCACGAGTCCTTGGATAATTCGATAACTCGGATTGGGCCGTCAATCCAATCAATCACACCGATCTTTTCCCGATGTCCGCACTGCTGTCCGAAATTCTCGACCCGAAATTGGTCGTGCTGGAACTGCGCGAAGCCACCGCGGAGGAGGCAATTCTCGAAATCGTCGAGCGCCTGCGCGATCACGGTCTGGTCCAGGATTATTACAAACTGGCGGATGCGGTCATGGAGCGGGAGGGGCGCACTTCGACGAATACGGGCGAAGGCGTTGCGTTTCCCCATGCACGCACCGATCTGGTCGATCGAATTGTTCTGGGCATCGGCCGGAGCACGAGCGGTATCCGGTTCGGCCAATCGAAAGATATGGTTCATTTGATTTTTCTCGTCGGCGTTCCGCAGCGCAGGGTGACCGATTATCTCGTGTGCGTCGGCGCGCTCGCCCGTGTGGTGAAGGACAAGAACCGGCGCGACGCGCTCATGGCGGCGGCGACTGCGGAGGAGTTTGTCGAGCTGCTGCGCACCGAATCGCTGGCGGTGGAGTAGTGCTTGTCATCCCGAGCCCGCGCAGACGGCGAGGGACCTCGCAAGCGCTTTAGCGCTTCCGCGCCCCTACAGGCGTCTTCGTCAGTCGACGCGTGATGTTTCGCGACAGCGCAAATTGCAGTTGCGAGGTCCTTCGGCGCGCTTCGCCAGCCTCAGGATGACAGCGCCGTCTCGCGCCTGGATGAACTCTTCGTGCTCCCGTAATACCACCGATGCAACCGATGCGGCGAGACGCCGAGATTGTAGAGGACGATAAAGAGCCCGTTCTGAATGCTGGTCCGCCAGGCGCCTTTCCGGAGATGACGGCGCGCGGAAGATTGGACCGGCGGATCGAGCACGGCGATTTTTCCGGCGCCGCGCAAGCGACGCGAAAACTCGACATCTTCCATCAATGGGATCCGGGCGAACCCGCCAAGTTCCTCGAACACATCGCGCCGGACAAAAATCGATTGGTCGCCGTAAAGCGTTCCGCCATGACGGGTCAGGAAACGGGCAACCGATTCGAGCCACATCAGGCGGGGATGCCGCCCGTCGAACTTCCGGAAAAACGCGCCGCCGATGATTTCGGGATCGGAAAGCGCGGTCTCGATCGCGGCGATGTGCGCGTCTTCCAGGTCCGTATCCGAATGTTGAAAAACGATCACGTCGCCGGTGCTGGCCGCCGCCCCCAGGTTCATTTGTTCGCCGCGATTCGGCGCGGGGGAAGCTACGAAAGTAGCGCCGGAGAGAAGCGCGAGCCGCTCCACTTCCGGATCGGCTGAAGCATCGACCACTATTGTTTCCGAGACACGATCGAGCCGGGCGAGCGCCGGCAGGAGAACGGCAAGATTTTCCGCATCCCGCCATGAAGGAACGACCACGCTGATTCGCAGATGGGCGTCGCGACCCTCGGAGCCTCCGTTCACTGCGGCTTTTTCAGGAGACGATTCCGGGCTCGGTCGAGCGCGCGCCGTTCCGACGCCGTCAGGCTGTTGATTCCCTGCTTGGAAATTTTGTCCAGCACCGGGTCGATCGATTCATGAATATTTTCCGGCTCGACGACACGGCGCGGAGCCGATCGCGGGACCACCTGAAATTTCGGTTTCGGTTGCCAGCGCGATTTCATCGTATTCCACCATTCCAATTCCGGTCCGGCTCCGCGCATTCGAACGAAGAAAAATGCGGCGACGATGCTGACCCACAACACCGCCATGCCGGACCAATCGCGGTAAGCGAGCAACTGCAGTGTGGAAATCGCGGCGAGCGCGAGGGCGACCCATTTCGCCATGATGCGCAAAAGCAGTTCCACGTTTGGATAGATCGCGGCGAACGCGATGAAGATTCCAAAATGCAATGCGGGCGAGCCGGCGAGTCCGGTTCGTTCGGAAAGTCCCCAGAGAGCCAGAAGCAACGCCGGCGCGAAAAGGAGAATGGCGTAAAGAACGATGAAGGCGCGACTGCCGATGAAGCGTTCCACTTCACGACCGAAGACGTAGAGCATATACATCTCGACGGCGAACCAGAGCAACGCGGAGGGCGCATGGACAAACGCGTAGGTGGCGAGCTGCCAAAATTCCCCCCGTTGCCAGACGAGCGCGCTATCGAACGCGAGGTGATTGAGAATGCCGGCCCCGCCGACAAAGCAGGCGACGATCGCCGCGAAGCAATGCGCGGCGACGAGAAGACTTGTCACGTGCACCGGATGACGCCCGACCCATGTCACCGGCTGGTAGTCATCCGAGGTGGTGACACCGAACATGCTGCAATAAAGTGTGCGCGTGCATCGCGTGCAAGAGATGTTGTAGAACCGGCGCTGTAGCCACGGCCCTGTGGGCCGTCTCACCGCGATTTAATTTCAGTCTCCAATTCTCGAAGCCAGACGGGCCACAGGGCCCGTGGCTACAGGCCGCAGAAAATTTGCTTGGAGAAGCGACTGAAGCGGAGAAAATGACCCTCCGCTCTTCTGCGTTTGGGTGATGTCGAGCGCCGCAACTTATGGATAACCTTGCGCCAGCGATCTCGCCGCCGAGTGGAATCGGTGATTCCAAACCGGCCAATCAAGCGGTGCTCGATTGGGTCCAGGAAGTCGTCAGCCTTTGCGAACCCGAAAACATTTTCTGGTGCGACGGTTCCGACGAAGAGAACGCCTGGTTGCTTGGCGAAGCGCAGCGTCTCGGCGTCGTCACCAAACTCAACGAGAGCAAGAAGCCCGGCTCCTATTTGCATCGTTCGAACCAGAACGACGTCGCGCGCGTCGAGCAATTCACCCTGATCTGCACGCCGACCCAGGAAGAAGCCGGCCCCACGAATAACTGGGCCGCGCCCGCTGAGACTTACACAAAACTCCACGGCCTCCTGGCCAAGGCGATGAAGGGACGGACGATGTTTGTCGTGCCCTACATCATGGGCCCGCCGGATTCGCCGCTCACCAAAGTCGGCTTCGAAATCACCGACTCCATCTATGTCGTCCTGAGCATGCGGATCATGACGCGCATGGGATCGGTCGCCGTGAAGCGGCTCGGCAACGATCCCGCCGGCGAATGGAACCGCGGGGTGCACTCGCTGCTCGATGTAAATCCCGACCGCCGCCTCATCTGCCATTTTCCGCAGGACAACGCGATCATCTCCGTCGGCTCCGGGTACGGCGGCAACGTTCTCCTGAGCAAAAAATGTCTCGCCCTCCGAATCGGCTCCTATCTCGCGCGCAAACAAGGCTGGCTCGCTGAGCACATGCTCATTCTCGGCGTCGAATCGCCCGAAGGCCGGAAGCATTACGTCGCCGCTGCGTTTCCCAGCGCCTGCGGCAAAACGAATTTCGCGATGCTGATTCCGCCCGCGCATTTCAAAGGCTGGAAAGTCACGACGATCGGCGACGACATCGCCTGGATGCAGATCGGCAAGGACGGGCGGCTCCACGCGGTCAATCCGGAGAACGGTTATTTCGGCGTCGTGCCGGGGACGAGTTACAAATCAAATCCGAACGCGATGAAGGCGATCGAGCGCGACACGATCTACACAAACGTCGCGCTGACCGATGACGGCGACGTTTGGTGGGAGGGCAAGAACGGCGCACCGCCCGCGCATGCGATCGACTGGAAGGGGAACGACTGGACGCCCGCCTCCAAGGAAAAAGCTGCGCATCCGAACAGCCGTTTCGCCGTGCCGATGCGGAACAACCCGGTGCTCGATCCCGACGTGGAAAAAGGCGAGGGCGTCCCGATCAGCGCGATTATTTTCGGCGGACGCCGGAGCGACACAATGCCGCTGGTTTTCCAGGCGTTCGACTGGATCCACGGCGTTTACGTCGGCGCGACGATGGCTTCGGAAACGACAGCGGCCGCGACCGGCGCGGTCGGACAGGTGCGGCGCGATCCGATGGCGATGCTGCCGTTTTGCGGGTACAGCATGGGGGATTATTTCCAACACTGGCTCGAAATGGGCCCGCGGGTGACGAAGCAGCCGCTCATCTTCAACGTAAATTGGTTTCGAAAAGGCGCCGACGCAAAATTTCTCTGGCCCGGTTTCGGCGATAACATGCGGGTGCTCGACTGGATCATCGAACGCTGCGAAGGCAAAGGCGGCGCTGAGAAAAGCGCGATCGGATACGTTCCGAGACCGGAAGATCTGGACCTCGAAGAATTGGAGGGCGTGTCCGGCGAGCAAATAAAAGAATTGCTCTCGGTGAGACCGGATGAGTGGAAAACGGAGCTCGAAGGGCAGAAGAAATTCTTCGACACGCTCCAGCCTGATATGCCCGAGGCGCTCCTGGCCGAGCGCGAGAAAGTGGCAAAACGTTTCGGGAGCTGATTTCTGTAGCCGCCGCCCTGTGGGCGGCGTGAGCTTGGCGTGATAATGGGCTTTCGCCCCGCGCTTCGCATAGCGAAGCGGCTACAGAAGCCACTGTTTCACGCGCCGGAAATTTGCGAATCGCGGCGCTCAATCGGATAGTCTCCGGTGAGTTCAACGGCCGCCGAAAAAACATGCGTGACCGCGCCGCCTGATCGCGGTTGCGTCGAGATTCGCGGCGCCCGCCAGAACAACCTCAAGGGCATCGATCTCGATCTCCCGCTCGGAAAATTAACGGTCGTTACCGGCCCAAGCGGCAGCGGCAAATCGAGCCTCGCCTTCGACACCATCTACGCGGAAGGCCAGCGCCGTTACGTCGAAACGTTCAGTCCCTACATGCGGCAATTCCTCGATCGCATGGACAAACCCCGCGTCGATGAGATTCGCGGGATCCCGCCCGCCATCGCCATCGAGCAAGCGAATCCGGTCAAGAGCTCGCGGTCAACTGTCGGCACCATGACCGAGATCAACGACTACCTGAAGCTCCTCATGCCGCGGATCGCGCGCGCCTTTTGTCCAAACTGCGGCCGGGAAATCCGGCCAGAGACCGCGCCGTCGATCGCCGCCCACATTTTGCAGGAGCTCTCCGGCCAGAATGTGCTGATCACCTTTTGGGTCGCGGTTCCGGCAAAAACCGAGCCGCGCGCCTTTTTCGATTTCATCCAGCAACAAGGTTATTTGCGCGTCTGGATCGATAACGAAATCGTCCGGGTCGACGCGGAGAAAAAAATCAAGCGCCTCGGCGCGCGCGTCCAGGTCATCCAGGACCGAATCGCGATTTCCGAAGCGAATCGCGCCCGCCTCATCGAAGCGATCGAAACCGCCCTGCGCTTCGGCAAAGACAAGATCAACGTCATCCCCGTCGATTCTCATCCTTCATCCCTCAACCCTCATCCTTTCTCCACCGGCTGGCATTGCGCGCATTGCGATCTCGATATCCGGCCGCCGACTCCCGGCCTCTTCAGCTTCAACAATCCACTTGGCGCGTGTCCGACCTGCCGCGGGTTCGGCCGCACCATCGCGATCGATCTGAACAAAGCGATCCCGGACCGTTCGCTCTCGATCGCGCAAGGAGCCGTCCGCGTTTTTCGCGGTGAAGAAATGGGCGAATCGCAGCGCGATCTGGTCCGCGCCTGCGCCCGGGAAGAAATAGATGTCCGGACGCCGTTCGAGGATTTGCAGAAAGCCGATCAGGATTTTGTCATCAACGGCGAAGCGCGCGACGAGGATACCGATGTCGAGGAGCTGGCGGAGAACGATCGCTGGTACGGAGTGCGCGGTTTTTTCAAGTGGCTCGAAAGCAAGACCTACAAAATGCACGTGCGCGTTTTGCTCAGCCGTTATCGCGCTTACACGACCTGTCCCGATTGCAACGGCGGCCGGTTTCAGCCTGAGACGTTGAATTACCAGATCGTTTCGCCGGCCCAAAACGGATCGCGTGAAACGGCGCGAACGCTGCCGGAAGTGGTGCAGCTTTCCGTCAGCGACGCCCGGAATCTCTTTGCGAACCTGATTTTGCCGGCGAACGACTCGACCGCGGAAATGCTGCGCAACGAAGTCGTCGCGCGGCTTCGCTATCTTTGCGAAGTCGGTCTCGGCTACCTGACGCTCGATCGTTCCACCCGCACCCTGAGCGGCGGCGAAGTCCAGCGCGTCAATCTCACCACCTGCCTCGGCGCGTCGCTCGTGAATACGCTTTTTGTCATGGACGAACCGAGCGTCGGGTTGCATCCGCGCGATATCGGCCGGCTCGTGCGCGTGATGCACGATTTGCGAGACAAGGGCAACACGCTCCTGGTCGTCGAGCACGAGGAAGCGATTATTCGCGCGTCCGATCATCTGATCGATATCGGTCCCGGCCGCGGCGAATACGGCGGCGAATTGGTTTTCAGCGGCGCGCTAAATCAAATGCTGGGTAGCGCGCGCGTCTCGCGCGCTGGCGAAGGCGTCTCGCCTTCGCGAACTTCCTCAAATGCGCCGGCGAATGAAAGTCCGTTTCGGCGAGACGCCGAAACCAACGGGCGAGACGCCGAAACCAACGGGCGAGACGCCCGCGCTACCCAATCTTTGACCCGCGATTACCTCAACGGAAGCAAATCGATTCCAATACCGAAGTCGCGCCGCAAGTCGACGAGCGCGATCAAGATTACCGGCGCGCGCGAACACAATCTCAAGAGCATCGACGTCGAAATCCCGCTCGGGATTTTCAACTGCGTCACCGGCGTTTCCGGTTCCGGCAAGTCGACCCTCATCCACGAAGTTCTTTGTCGGAACCTGCTTCAAGCCAAGGGACAGCCGAGCGAACAGGAGGCCGGCGCGTGCAAATCGGTCACCGGCGCGCATCGCGTCGGAGACATCGTGATGGTCGATCAATCGATGCTCGCCCGGACGCCGCGCTCGACGCCGATTCTTTACCTCGGGCTCTACGATCGCGTGCGCGAGCTTTTCGCTGCGCAACCGGAAGCGATGGCGCAGGGCCTGACGGCGAGCGCGTTCTCATTCAATTCCGGCAGCGGCCGCTGCGAACGTTGTTGCGGCACCGGATTCGAGAAGATCGAGATGCAGTTCCTGAGCGACCTTTATGTGCGCTGCGCTGAATGCGAAGGCCGCCGTTTTCAACCACACGTCCTGCGCGTGCAGGTCGCGGGAAAATCGATCCACAACGTTCTCGAGATGACGGTCAGCGAAGCGATCCAGTTTTTCGCGCAGATCGGCGAATCGGAAAAGCTCGGCGACAAACTCGATGTCCTGGATGAAGTCGGGCTCGGTTATTTGCGTTTGGGCCAGCCGTTAAACACGCTTTCCGGCGGCGAATCACAGAGGTTAAAGCTGGTCCGGCATTTGTCCGAGGAAAGCGCGGGCGGGAACGGATCGTCCGTCGGCAATCTCTTTATCTTTGATGAGCCCACGACCGGATTGCACTTCGATGACGTGACGATTCTAATGCGGCTCTTCCAGCGCCTGGTCGATAGCGGCCACACGATCGTCGTGATCGAACACAATCTCGAGGTGATCAAGTGCGCCGACTGGGTGATCGATCTCGGCCCAGAGGCCGGCGACGAAGGCGGGCAACTCGTCGCCGCGGGAAGTCCGGAAGCCGTCGCGAAAGTTGAGGCGTCGCACACTGGAAGATTTTTGCGAAAGACTCTGGGGAGCGGTCGCCGCGGCGACCCAACTTCTGCAGTTCGCGGCAGCTTGCCGCGAACCGTTCAGCGCTACCAACTGGACGACTCCGATCTCACATTGCGCGCTGCCGAAGAGCCGTCCGGCAGGCTGCCGGACGAGGCAGGCTGGCAGCCTGCGCTCCCCAAGAACGGAAACCACGCCATCCGGATTCACGGCGCGCGGGAGCACAACCTGAAAAATATCTCGCTCGATATTCCGCGCGACAAGATGGTGATCATAACCGGCCTGAGCGGCTCCGGGAAATCGACCGTCGCGTTCGACATCCTTTTCGCCGAAGGCCAGCGCCGCTTTCTCGACAGCATGTCGCCCTACGCGCGGCAATTTGTCGAGCAACTCGAGAAACCGGACGTCGATCTTGTCGAAGGCGTCCCGCCGAGTGTCGCGATCGAGCAACGCGTCACGCGCGGCGGCGGAAAATCAACCGTCGCGACCGTGACCGAGGTGTATCATTTTCTCCGGCTCCTTTTTGCGAAGACCGGGACGCAGTTCTGTCCCGATTGCGATCTGCCGGTCGAAAAGCAGAGTCTGGCCGCGATCGTCCGGCAGCTCGAGACCGCGGTGAAGCGCGGTCCGCTCAAGGTGCTCGCGCCGCTGGTCAAAGCGCGGAAAGGATTTCACACCGATGTCGCGCGCTGGGCGGAGCGGCAGGGCTTCGACACGCTCTTTGTCGATGGACATCTCTTGCCGATTTCGCAGTTCCGAAAACTCGAGCGGTTCAAGGAACACACCATCGACGTCGTGGTGGGCGCGATCGACGCGAAGCGAATTCTGAAAGCGCGCAATCTGGTCCAGCGCGCGCTCGATATCGGGCGCGGCACCGCCCATCTCCTGGATGCGAAACATCGCGTTACCGTCATGAGCACCGAGATGAGCTGCCCGGGTTGCGGGCGCGCGTTCGAAGAGCTCGATCCGCGATTGTTCTCGTTCAACTCACCGCACGGCGCGTGCGAAGAATGCGGCGGCTTCGGCGAGATTTGGAATGTCGCGAAGCAGACGGGCACCGAGGACACCGGAGATTCCGTTCTCGAAAACGAACTGGCCGCCGATCGCGAATTCGAATGGATCGATGAAGAGGAAGCGGTGCCGTGCCCGGCCTGCGAAGGATCGCGTTTGAATCCGATCGCTCGCCACGTCCGCGTGCAAGGTCAGACGATCGATAATTTTACGGCGCTTTCAGCCGGGGAAGCAGCGCAGTTGATCGGCAAACTTCGCTTTCGCGGGAACCAGAAGATCGTCGCGGACGATCTCGTTCCGGAAATTTCGCAGCGTCTCCTATTCATGGAAAACGTCGGGCTCGGTTATCTCGCCCTCGGGCGTTCCGCGAAAACCTTGAGCGGCGGCGAGTCGCAGCGGATTCGTCTGGCCGCGCAGCTCGGATCCAATCTACGCGGCGTCCTTTACGTTCTCGATGAGCCGACCATCGGCCTGCATCCGCGCGACAATCTTCGGTTGCTCGAGACGCTGACCGCGTTGCGCGAGAAGGGAAATTCGCTCGTGATCGTCGAACACGATGAAGAGACGATGCGCCGCGCCGATCACATCATCGATCTGGGGCCGGGCGCGGGCATGCACGGTGGCGAAGTGGTCGTGCAGGGAAGTCTGGCCGATATCGAGAAGCACAAGAGCTCGGAGACGGGTCGATGCCTGAAGAATCCTTTATGTCATCCCATGCGCAAGACGCGCCGGTCGTTAGGCGAGGTCGAGCAGTGGATCGAAATTCGCGGCGCGCACGCGCACAATCTCAAGAACGTCGATGCACGTTTCCCGGTGGGCCGGCTCTCGGTCATCACTGGAATTTCCGGTTCCGGAAAATCGACGCTCATGCGATCCGTTCTGCTGCCGGCGGTGAAGGAGCGGTTGAAAAAGAATCCGGCGAGGCAACGCGAATTGTTCTCCTCCATCAGCGGCGCGGAGTCATTTGAGACCGTTTACGAAGTCGATCAATCGCCGATTGGAAAAACGTCGCGGTCGACGCCGGCGACTTACATCAAGGTCTTCGACGAAATTAGGAAGCTATACGGGCAATTGCCGGTTTCGCGTGTCCGTGGTTATACGCCGAGCCGCTTCTCGTTCAACACGGAAGGCGGCCGCTGTGAAGCGTGCAGCGGACAGGGCGCGATCAAGCTCGAGATGAGTTTTCTGCCGAGCAGTTATGTGCCGTGCGAGGATTGCGGCGGGCGGCGCTACAATCCGCAAACGCTCGAAGTGCTCTACAACGACAAGAGCATCGGCGACGTGATGGAAATGACGATAGAACAGGCGTCGTCGTTTTTTGCCACGAACCAAAAGATCGCGCGCCCGCTTTCGCTCCTGGTCGATACCGGTCTGGGCTATCTGAAGCTGGGGCAGCCGAGTCCGACGTTGAGCGGCGGCGAAGCGCAAAGACTAAAGCTCGTGACCGAATTGACCCGCGGGATTGGGCGGGCGCAGAACGAACGCATTCGCAAGATGCGCAAACCGAAATCGACGCTCTATCTGCTCGAAGAGCCGACGATCGGCCTGCACATGGCCGACGTGGAACTGCTCTTGAAGGTGCTGCATCGACTCGTCGATGAAGGCAACACCGTGATCGTGATCGAGCACAATCTGAGCATCATTGCGGAGGCGGATTACATCGTGGACATCGGACCGGAGGCGGGAGCGGAGGGCGGTGAGATCGTCGCGACCGGAACACCCGAAGAAGTGGCGAAGAGCCGGATCAGCCGGACGGCGCCGTTTTTGCGCGAGGTGTTGAAGGTGAAACCTCGCAAAGCGTCATCCCGAGCCGCATAGACGGCGAGGGACCTCACATCTGGCAATAGCGATTTGCTTGCGCAAGAGCCACACGATTCAAAGCCATGACGCCGTGCGGACGCAAGCTAGTCCGCCTTGCAATTGTAAGGTCCCTCGTCGTCTGCGCGACTCGGGATGACGGCCTTGGTTGCTCGATGCTCGAAGATCGCTGAAGATCGCCTCGCCCAATGCTCTCCTATTACCTCCACAATCTCGATCCGTTCATCTTCCGGCTGTGGGGCAACGTCGGCCCGCGCTGGTACGGGATGGCTTACGTGCTCGCGTTCGTTTTCGCCTATCTGCTTCTGCGAGTCCTTTCCAGACGCGGCTATCTCGATCTCAGCCAGGCCGCGCTCGGTGATTTCGTCACCTGGGTCGCGCTCTTCGGCGTGATGATTGGCGGCCGGATCGGTTACGTCCTCCTTTACAAACCGGAGATGCTGCGTGATCCGCTTTCGATCCTGCGGGTTTGGGAAGGCGGAATGTCCAGCCACGGCGGCATCCTCGGCGTCGTAGTTTTCACCCTCATCTATTCGCGTCGTCATAAACTCCCCTGGACGAATCCCGGCGATAACCTCTGTGTCGCGGCGCCGATCGGATTGTTCCTCGGCCGCTGCGCGAATTTCATCAACGGGGAGCTCTACGGACGCATCACCGCCGTCCCTTGGGCGGTGCAATTCCCCAAGGAACTGCTCGATCCTCAGAACGCGGACGAAGCCGATCGCGCGCTTGCCGCCTGCCAGCAAATCGACCCATCGCTGCGCTCGGTTGAATCGATCGTCGAAGCGGCTCGGACCAATCCGACCATCGCCGACATTCTGCGCGGGATCATTACGCCGCGCCATCCCTCGCAGCTTTACGAAGCGCTTTTGGAGGGCGTCGTTCTGTTCGGCATTCTCTGGTTTGTCCGGACGCGTTTCCGCACGCCGAATGGTTTCATCACCGGTGTGTTCCTCGTCGTTTACTCGATCTTGCGCATCATCGTCGAAAATTTTCGTGAACCGGATGCGTCGCTGGTGGGACCGTTGACTCGCGGGCAATTCTTTTCTCTTTTTACGATCGCAATCGGGGCCGGGTTTATGATCGTGGCGAAAAAGCGCCCGACTTATCCACGCAAGCTGCCGGCGGCTTGATCCATCTTCGCTTTCCCTTCGGCGGAAAGTCCGGTATTAATTTCCAAGTTCGCGCTCATGCTACTTCCGAAGATTCTCGCGGCCGGCGGTCTTCTTTTTGCGTTCGAACACTCGACCATTGCCGGCAAAGTTGTTCTCGCCCTGCTTTGCCTCGTCTCGGTTTTCAGCTGGTCGATCATGATCACGAAGTTGCGGGTGATTCAATTCGCGCGGAAACAGGCGACGCGATTTCGTTCCGCCTTTCGCAAGGACCGGCAACCGCTCCGGTTATTTGAGAACCACGCGAAATTTCCCGGCGCGCCGCTCTTCAACGTTTATCGCGCCGGTTGCGAAGAGATGACCTTCCAGCTTCTAGGCTCGGCGGAAGTGGACGAAACGTTTCGCGCGCGCCTTGGGATCGCGGAAAGAATCACGCCCGCGCAAATGCATGCGGTCAACGCCGCGATGGAACGCGCGGTAGGCGAGACCGCGCTCGGGCTTGAATCGCAAATGATCCTGCTCGCAACCGCGGTGAGCGGCTCGCCCTTTCTCGGATTGCTCGGAACAGTCTGGGGCGTGATGGACACGTTCACCGATGTGGCCGTGGCCGGCTCGCCCAATCTGGCGACGATGGCGCCCGGTGTTTCCGGGGCGCTGATCACGACCGTGACTGCGCTCTGCGTCGCGATCCCGGCGATGTTCGGCTACAATTATCTCGTCACCAGCATTCGGGGCATGATCGTGGAGATGGACAACTTTGCGGCGGAGCTGGCCTCGGAGTTCGAGCACAAATACGTGGATCATAACGCGCGCGATCCGGAATTTCGGCGATGAAAAGAAGCGGGAAACATCCAGCGTCCAACGTCCAACGTCCAACGTTCAACTCGGAAGGCTGAAGCTTGCGCCGCTATTCTCAACGCCATTCGCTCTCGACCCTTTCCGAGATCAATATCACGCCGCTGCTCGATCTCGCCTTCGTCCTCCTGATCATTTTCATGATCACGACGCCGCTCCTCGAGAACAGCGTGAACCTCGTGATCCCGTCGAGCGGCGCATCGAACGCGCCGGTTAATGCCGCGCAAGTCCAGACCGTCTCGATCGATCGACAGGAGACGATCAGGTTCAACAACAAGCCGGTGAGCATCGATAAACTCGTCGCGCAGTTAGTAGAATTGAAGCACGCGAATCCGGAGGTCACGGTCGTGATTCGCCCGGATCGCGAGTTGCCGGTGCAAAAGCTGATCGCTTTGATGGATGCGTTGCAGCGCGCGCAAATCACGAAGGTCGGTATCGCCACGAAAGCGGAAACCAAATAAGCGATGCCCAGGGACGTCCGCTTCTGGCGCAACGCGGCGATCGTTACCGTCGCGCACCTTGGGCTCCTGATCGCGCTGGCGCGGGGCAGCCGCGAGTCGCGGAGCGCAAATTCGTCGAGCATCGTTTGGATGAATGCAGGCGCGACCGATTCGATCGCATCGAACTCGTCCTCCGCCGTGAACGAGCAGGAGGCGACAGCGCAACCGTCGCCGGTGCCTTCGCCGCCAGCAGAAGAAAAGGAAACGCCGGCCCCAACCGCCACCCGGAGCGAGATCCAACTTCCTTCCCCAACGCCCGTTGCTACACCCACCCAAAAACCAAGCGCGCCGCCGCGGCCCACTCCAAAGAATTCGCCGAAACCGACGCCGAAATTCACGGCATCTGCGAGAACGACACCGAAGCCTTCACCGAAAACGCCGGCAACTCCCGCCGAAAAGAAAAGCGAAAAACCGAACGGCGAGGCCAAGGTTTCCGTCACCAAGAAGCCGTCAGACAGCGCGTCCAACCCGGCGTCCGACAAACCGGGCGTGGATCGGACTGATGGCGCCCGCAACTCGGAATTCGCATGGTACGGAACGATGTTGCACGACCGCTTCCACAAGGAATGGGATCAGCCCAAGACGGTCGTGGTGACAGGAATGAAGATGTCGGCGGTCGTGAAAATCCGAATTGAAAAAGATGGCCGCGTCTCGCGTTTCACTATCGTGAAACCGTCCGGCAACGTCGCTGTCGACGAGTCGGTTGGGGCCGTCGGGAAACGGGTGACTCAGGTGGATGCACTGCCGAATGGACTCACCAAGGCAGCTTATTACGAGGTGCAGATCATTTTCGAATTGAACCCCGAGCAGTAATTCGCGTTCGGCGACTGTAGCCGCGGCCCTGTGGGCCGCGTGAGAGCAAACGTCGGCAACTCGGCGCTTCGCACAGCGAAGCGACTACAGAAGAGCTAGAGCAGCGCGAGCGACTTTCCTTCGCGATGTTCAACCTGGTCCATCGTGCATTGCTGGGGAGATTTGTCGGGACGCCAACGCACAATCTTTGTGCCGTGGCGAAAACGGCCGCCCGTGAAGTGATCGTAGGTGACCTCGACGACAATCTTTGGATCGACCGGCTCCCATTGGCCGCTTCGCTCCGTGCTCCAGCGGCTCGGACCGCCCGGCGCATTGCCGGTGAATCCCGGTTTCTTTTTTAGTGTCTCGAATTTTCTTGTGAGCGCTCGTCGCTCCGTCGCCTTGAACGCGGAGGTGAACCCGACGTGATGGAGCAAGCCGTCGTCATCATATAACCCGAGCAATAACGACCCGAGCAAATGCGAGCCGGTCGCATATCGGAAACCGCCGACCACGCAATCGGCGGTGCGAATTTGCTTCACCTTCACCATCGCGGTCCGCACCCCGGAGGCATATGGCGCATCGATTTGCTTGGCGATGACGCCGTCGAGATTGCCGCCCACTTTATCGAACCATTTCTTCGCGGTGGCGAGCTTCGTGGTCGCCGGCGATAAACGGAGTCGGCTCTTCACCTTGATATTTTCACGGGCGAACGCTTCGAGCTTTTTGCGACGCTCGCGCAGCGGCTGACCGAGCAACGATCTGCCCGCTGAATCCGCCAGCAAGTCGAACACGATCAAGAGCGCGGGATGCGCCGCCGCGAGTTTTTGCACACGGCTCGCGGCGGGATGCAGGCGTAATTGCAGCTCGTCGAACGAAAGCGCGTCCCCGATCGGAATCGCGAGTTCGCCGTCCAGGATGAAACGCTTTGCCTGGAGTTCCTGAAGCTGGGCAACGACGTCTGGGAAATAACGGGAGAGGGGTTGTCCCGCTTTCGATTGCAGGAAGACTTTGTCGCCATCGCGAAAAGCGATGCAGCGGAAACCGTCCCACTTCGGCTCGTACTGCCAGTTGTCGCCGACGGGAATTTCATCGACGGAACGCGCTTCCATGGGTGGCAGCGGCGGTTTCAGTGGGAGCGGCATGTCATACTGAGGCTGGCGCAGCGCGGCGAAGGATCTCGCATCTGCAATTTCGATCAGCTTGCGCCATCCGCACGTCATCCATGCGAGCGACCCTGCTTGGGCGCGAGCCATTGGCGCTTCGACTGTGAGGTCCCTCGTCGTCTGCGCGACTCGGGATGACACAGTATTTGCGCGCGAGAGAAATCATTTCGTATATCTTCGCGGCTCGAGCTTGGGCGGACGCTTTCCTTTTCGCACCGCGCCGGCGACAGAGATGTAGGCGAGCTCGCTGCGATCTACCGCACACCGCAGCAAGAGTCCGCCGCGGCTCATGTCCCCGCGGCCGACGAAATCCGCCGGGAAGCAAAGACGTTGTCCGAAATGTTCCAGAAGAATATCGACATACTTTCCCGTGGCCACGCTGCCGAGCAGAACCACTTCGCCGTCGTGCGCCAACTTCTTCGCCAACCGCTTTACGTCGCGCTCCAGTGGTTTGCGGTAACGCGGATCAGCTTCGTCGATGTCCACCGCGGCGAACTCGAGTAGATCGTCGAGACCGATCGGGGTCGCGGCCGGGACCAGTCCGCGAGTGGGCGTGATCACGAGAACGGCGGAGAGCTCGGCGCCCGACGGTGCAAACGCATTCGCATAGGCAAGTTTGCCGCGAAAATAAAGTCCGCTCAGAAACGTAAACACCTCGCCAAGGGTTGGGCGCTGCTGACTTCGCAAACGTCGCGCCAGATCGAACTGCGCTCGCTCGCTCATGATCATCCGGGCGCGCTGGCCGCCGGCATAAGCTGGAGAAAGAAGAAAGACGCGCTTCGTCATTTCCGCCGCGAAGATGTTCAGCGCGGAACGCCGTTGCTCGAACGAGTTCGGTTTGCCTCGAGCTCCGCCAGATGTTGTTCCGACCATCGGCAAAGGCCCTGCAACGGATCGATCAATGTCCGCCCGAGGCGAGTGAGCGAGTATTCCACTTTCGGCGGGACGACGGGATGGACTTTGCGCAGGACGAGGCCATCGCGCTCCAAACTGCGGAGGGTTTGCGTCAGCATCTTTTGCGAGATGCCGCCGATCGTTCGCCGCAACCCGGCGTAGCGCTGGGTCCCATTCGCCAGGACCTGGATAATGAGGGCCGTCCATTTATCCGCGATCCGATCCAGCACCACTCGCGAAGGGCATTGCGGTTTTAGAACCGAAGCGCCGGAAGATGTCATCAAGCACCTCTCGGATCAATCGCGCGCCGCGCAAGCTTTTGCTGTCGGCGTGCGACTTGCGTTCATCTGGTTTAACTAGGACGCTCGTTCCGTTATGCCGGACCGAGACATTTGCGCGCCGTGAAAATTCTCGTTGTCGGCAGCGGCGGCCGGGAACATGCGCTCGCGTGGAAGTTGAAACAATCGCCCGGGTGTGATCGGATTTTTTGCGCGCCCGGAAATGCCGGCACCGCGGAGCTGGGAGAAAACGTCGCCATCCCGGCCGGCGATCTGCCCGCCCTGGTTCGCTTCGCCAAGGAGAACGCGATTGGACTGACGGTCGTAGGGCCGGACGATCCGCTGGCCTCCGGCATCGTCGATCTTTTCGAGGGCGAGGGCCTGCGGATATTTGGGCCCTCGAAATCAGCGGCGCGTCTGGAATCATCGAAGATTTTTGCGAAGGAGTTGATGCGCAAAAATGGAATTCCAACGGCGCGGGCGGCGATCTTCCAGGAGCAGGAAGCAGCGGCCGCGTTTTTGAAAGAGTCGCGTTTTCCTATCGTGATCAAGGCCGACGGTCTCGCGCTCGGCAAAGGGGTTATCGTGGCCCGCGATGTCGGCGAAGGCCTGGCGGCGGTCGACGCGATGATGAAAGAGCGGCGTTTCGGCGAAGCGGGCCGACGCGTGCTGATCGAGGAATGTCTGACCGGCTCCGAATGTTCGCTGCACGCGCTCGTGGACGGGAAAAATTTTCGGATGCTCGCGACGGCGCGTGATCACAAACGCGCCCGCGACGGTGACACGGGTCCGAACACCGGCGGCATGGGCGCATTTAGTCCTGCCGATAATTTTGGCGCCGAACGGCAATCCCAGTTCGATCGCGAGGTGATGCACCCATTGCTTCAGGGGTTAAGCGACAGCGGAATCAAATTTTGCGGATTACTTTTCCCGGGGCTCATGATCACGGAGCAGGGGCCGCGCGTTTTGGAATTCAACTGCCGCTTTGGCGATCCCGAGACGCAGGCGATCCTGCCGCGGCTAAAATCGGACCTGCTCGAACTCTTCGAAGCGACGATCGACGGCAGGTTGGACCGCACGGCAATTGAATGGGACGAGCGCGCCGCAGTCACGGTAGTGCTGGCCTCTGGCGGTTATCCCGACAAGTACGATGTCGGAAAACCAATCAGCGGCCTGGAGACGGCCCGCCCTCAGGCCGTCCAGATTTTTCACGCGGGCACGCGCCGCGAAAACGGCGCCGTGGTCACAGCCGGCGGACGCGTTCTCGCCGTGACTGCGCTTGGCGAAACGATCGCGGCCGCGCGCATCGAGGCCTATAAGGCTGTCGCTCAAATTCATTTCGAAGGCTGTCATTACCGGCGGGATATTGCTCTTGGCGCGGTTGAAGATAAGATCGTGGGCCACTGATGTCCCGGCGCGTCTCTCTGCTTTTGATCCTCCTTTGCGGGTGGAATACCAATTTGTCCGCGCAGTCTCCGGCCAAACCCGCCGGTTCGCCGTCTGTTTCGCCATCGGCTACGCCGACGACCAAAGCGCTGATCGATTCGATGGATTCGGCCGAACTGAAGGAAGCGATCCAGCTTTTGAAGAATAATTACATCAAGCCCGAGGCGCTGAACGAAACCGAGCTGAGCCGGGCCACGTTTGAAGGGATTCTCGCGCGTCTCGGGCGCGGCGTGATTCTGTTGTCGGATGCCGCGGCCGAACCGGTGGAACCGGCGGCGCCATTTTTCGGTGAGATCCTCGAGAGCCACATCGGCTATCTCCGGCTTGGGGCGCTGACTCGCGCGAATCTCGACGCGCTCGATGCAAACCTGCAGACGTTCGCCGCCAAAAAAGTGGACGCGGTCGTGATCGACTTGCGCGCCAGCCCGGCGACAAACGATTTCCCTCTGGCGTCCGAGTTCGCCAAACGATTTTGTCCAAAGGACAAGCCGCTCTTCACCCTGCGCAAGACGACGGCCCGACAGGAGCGAACTTTTTCCTCGGATCGCGAACCGGCATATCAAGGTCTGACCATCATTCTCGCGGATGGCGACACGGCCGGCGCGTCTGAGGCGATTGCCGGCGTCGTCCGGCTCTATGACAAGGCATTGATCATCGGCCAGCAAACCGCGGGGCGTGCCGTCGAGTATTCGGATTTGAAACTTCCGAGCGGCAAGGTGCTCCGGATCGCGGTCGGAGAAGCGATCCTCCCGGAAGGCCGGCCGCTTTTCCCCGGCGGATTGAAACCGGATTTGCCGGTAGAGATGTCCGCGGTGGATAAGCGCGAAGTCTTTCAAGTAAGCCGCGAAAAGGGAATGATGCCGTTCGTGATGGAGAGCTCGCGGCCGCACCTGAACGAAGCGGCTCTCATTTCCGGCAAGAACCCGGAGCTCGAAGCGATGGAAGCCGCGCAACGGCGCAACCGCACGACGGACAAGGTGGCGGTGCACGATCCGGTTCTGCAGCGGGCGCTTGATCTGGTGACCTCGATCGGGATTTTCCAGAAGAAATAGGACCTATCCGACGTATCCGGACCTATATTGGGAGAATCGCTCGCACGTGAATCCGCTCGAAGAACGCATCGGCTACAAATTCCGGAACCCGCTGCTCCTCGCGGAAGCGCTCACGCATCCGAGTCTGCGGCACGAGACACACCGCTCTCACTTCGACAACCAGCGCCTCGAGTTTTTGGGCGACGCGGTTCTCCAACTCGTCATCACCGAACATCTCTACGGACATTTCCATGCCGAGGCGGAAGGCAAATTGACCAAACTCCGCTCACGGCTGGTGTCACGCGAGGCGTTGACAGTCCACGCTGCGGCGATGGATCTCGGAAGTTATCTCATGATGGGCCGCGGCGAAGAAGCGAGCGGCGGCCGGGTGCGCAACTCGACCCTGGCGGACGCGTTCGAAGCGCTCGTTGGCGCCATTTATCTCGATAGCGATCTGGCCACCGTCCGCCGTTTCATTTTGGAACAGGCGGCCGGCGAACTTGCGCAGGTGGTCGAAGAACCGACCGATATCAATCCGAAAGGTCATTTGCAGGAATTGCTCCAAGCCATTTCGCCGCGCAGCCCTGTTTATGAGCTGATTTCGCAGACGGGTCCGGAGCACCAGAAAACTTTTATCGTGCGCGCGGTTTGGGAAGGCATCGCTTTGGGCGAAGGAACCGGCCACAGTAAGAAGCAGGCCGAGACGGCTGCGGCGCTCGAAGCGATGCGCGAAAAGCGCTGGGAGAAAATCGAAAGCGCGAAGGCCGGCTAACTCGGCGAATGATTCAGCGCGTGGAGGGGCGTCTCTCCCGCGGTTTTCCAGGCGAGATGTTGCGCGATTGTCGCTGTCACAAATTTCTTCGCACCGCCCACGGCCTCTTCGAGCGATAAACCTTTCGCAAGGCCTGCCGCAATCCCGGCAGAATAAGTGCACCCGGTGCCATGCGTCGCAATCCCGCGCGAAAACGGCGCGGAGAATTGGATGACATCGCCGCCGATGAAAAGAAGATCGATCGCCTCCTCGCCAGTGAGATGGCCGCCTTTCAGCAATATGGGAACGCCGTATTTTTTTGTCAGCGCCGCGCCAGCTTTTTTCATGGCCGGCAGATCGACGATCGGTTCGCCCACCAATCGCGCGGCCTCGCCGAGATTCGGAGTCAGCAGCGTGGCGAGCGGGAACAGATCGCGTTCGTAGGTATCGATCGCCTCAGCGCGCAGAAGCAGGTCGCCACTCGTTGCCACCATCACCGGATCGATTACGAGCGGCGCGACGTCGCCCGTTTTCACCGCGTGGGCGCGAAGCGTTTGCGCGACCTCCGACACGATTTCACCCGAAAAAAGCAGGCCCGTCTTGATCGCACCGACAGGAAAGTTTCGGAGAAGAATTTCGATTTGCGCCCGGACCATCTCGACGCTGACCGGTTCGATTCGCGAGACGACGCCGGGCGTTTCCGCGACGACACAGGTGAGCGCGGTCAGTCCGTAAACGCCGAACGCGCTGAAAGTTTTAAGGTCCGCCTGAATGCCCGCGCCCGAGCTGCTATCGGAGCCGGCGATGGTGAGAGCGACTGGAATGCTGGCCGACATTCGGACAACGGACCACAGGTCCGCGGCTTCACTACGCTCCGTCGTTCCCGATCGCTTCCACGGGACAGCCTTCCATCGCTTCCTTGCAGAGCGCTTCCTCCTCGGGAGATTCCGGCTGCTTGTAAACGTAAGAGTGGCCGCCGTCGTCGTTGCGCTTGTAATTGGCGGGCGCGGTTTCGCGGCAGAGATCGCAATCGATGCACTGGTCATCGACGTAGAATTTCCCATCTACGTTTTCCGGATATTTGTTTGCTGCGTCAGCCATGATTTCCGCCGCTAAAAGCGAAATGGAAGGTAGGAGGAAACACCCCTGGCGCAATGGATATTTGCTTGGCAGCGCCGGTCCGGCGCGACCATCGTTGAGGCCAACAGCGAAGAGTGGGTGATGTCCGCCGGTTTTGAACCATGAAAGCCAAGACTTCCGCCACCCTCCGCGCGTTCGTGGTCGAGCTGGCCGTTTACGCGGTTTTCGTGACCGGATATTTCTTTCTTGTCCTCCATTTCCTGGCCGGCTGGTTGCAGGAGCTGCATCTCCATCACGTTAAAACCTACGCGGCCGTCGCGATCGTGCTCATCATCGGGCAGGCCGTCGTCCTCGAAAGCATCACGACCTGGCTCTTCCGGCTCCTGCGCGGCGGTCGCTCGGAATAACGCATGTTTTTCCCGATCTCGAATTCGCACATCAGCCCGGTTTATCTGGCTGCGATCGGGTTTCTGATTGGCGTTCTGGGCGGCTTCTTCGGCGTGGGCGGCAGTTTCATCGCGGGCCCGGCGTTGCGCGCCGTCGGTCTGGATTGGAACTTCGCGGTCGGAACGGACCTCGCGCACATCGTGGGGAAATCCGTCGTGGCAGCGAAGCGGCATCGGGCGCTCGGTAATGTCGATCTGCGTCTGGGCTTCATCATGGCGATCGGGACCATGGGCGGTGCGGAAGTGGGCGCGCAGTTGATCCAGATGTTGAAGCGCGCCGGCAACGTGAACCTGGTCGTGAGCGTTGTCTCGATCGTGATCTATGTGAGCATCTCGAGTTTCATGATTTGGGAAGCCTGGCGAACGCTTCAGTTTCAAAAGAAACGCCGGCCGCGCAGCAAGGTCCCCGGGACCGCGGCGAAACAGGACGAATCCTCCTTCAGCCATCGCACCGCCGCTATTCAGCGTTTCCATCTCTGGCCCATGATCTCGCTGCCAACCTCTGGCGTGAAGGCGATCTCGCTTTGGGTGATCATCCTTGTTTCCTTCATCGGCGGCCTCTTCAGCGGTTTTCTCGGCGGCGGCGCTGGCTACATCCGGATGCCGATGCTGGTTTATGTCCTCGGAATTCCGACCCATCTCGCCGTCGGCACCGATCTTTTCGAAATCATCATCTCCGCGAGCTACGGCACTTTCAGCCACGCCATCAAAGGCAACGTCGACATTCTCATTGCGCTCGTCATGCATACCGGCGCCGCGATCGGGGCGCAGATCGGCGCGATCTCGACCCAATATTTTGCCGGGCCGAAAATCCGCCTCGCCTTCGTGCCGCTGCCCTTGATCGGCGCCGCCATCGTCATTTACACCTTGATGACCGGGCACAAACTTTAACTCCATGCGCATCCTCATTTGCAGCGACGGCACCGACCCGGCCGATAAGCCGGTCATGCTCGGCGGCCTGGTGGCGGCGCCCTGCGAGGCCGAGACCACTTTGCTCGGGATCGCGGAAATGCCGGACGACGAAAAGCCATTGCGCGAAGCGCTGGAAAGCGAGGCGGAAAAACTGCGCGGCTACGGAGTTTCACCCGAACTTGTCTTGCGGACCGGCGAACCGATTCGGGAGATTCTGCACCAAACGACCGAGACAACATACGATCTCACGATCATCGGCGCGCGGCGTAAGGGGACCACGGGTCTTTATTGGCGCGCCGAAAAAACCTACGAAGTCATCAAGGCGATCCCGTCGCCCGTCATGCTTGCGACAGGTGCGTGCGAGACGCTGAAAAGTTTTCTCGTCTGTACCGGCGGAAAAAAATACATCGATGCCGCGGTGGAATTAACCGGCAAAGTCGCCGCCGCTGTGGGCGCGTCGGTAACGCTGCTGCACGTCATGGCGGAACCGCCGGCGATCTACGCCGATCTCGTTCGTCGCGAAGAAGACGTTGACGCGCTTTTGGAATCGGGCTCCGAGCTCGGCCGAAATCTGCGCGCGCAGAAGGAAAGCATCGAGCGGCTTGGCGTTCCGACCGAGGTGCGCGTGCGTCACGGCATGGTTCTCAGTCAGATTTTCGCGGAAGCCGGCGCACGAAAACACGATCTCATCGTCACCGGTTCTTCGCCCACACGCGGCCCGCTTGGCCATTACATCATGGGCGATCTGACGCGGAGCATCGTGAATCGCGCGAACGTGCCCGTGTTAGTGGCCCGGGCGGCGAAATCGAGTGAAGAGGCGCGCCCGGGTTTCTGGAAGGCGTTGAAACAGATCTTCGCTTCCGGGCGCGGAAACTGAGACGAGACAGCCGCGAACCTTGCGGAATATTCGTTCGATCTACATCAAGGAATTCAGCGCCGGAGTAGAGAACGACCAGTCCTCTGGTGTTTGTCTAAGTGTTTGGCGGCGGTTTATTTTCTTCCGCAAAAGCGTCCGTCATCGGAGACGAGTCCGCCGCGTGCGTTTCGGAAATCTGGAATCCGGCGCGTTGGATTGCCTCTTCCAAATGTTTTCGAGAGAGAAGCACCGGCTCGTAGTGAGTCATCACTCGTCCGTGAAAAATGCTAAGATGCTCGAGGCCCCGAAACTTTTCGAGCGCATCGCGCAGTTCCTTTTCGCGGCTGGGCGATTCGAGGCCGTCCACGGTGAACTCGGCGTCCACATATTCATGCAGCCCCGCATCATTCGGAGGATCAGTCCGTTTTTCATCCATGGCGTGGGCGACCGCGATGACGATCCATCTCCATCGGCGCAATCGATTCGCTATTTGGAACTCTTCTTTCTGGGCAGGTTCTTTCGCTTGGTGCTGGCGAATTCTTTGAGCTGCTTTTTGCTCATCGACTCGGCCATCTGTTTGGAAGCGCCCTTGAGCGAGGATTTCTTTATTTCTCCGCGCTTGGCGGCGAGCGCGGCGCCCGCGGCCATTTGTTGTTTTTTTGATTTCGCTGGCATACTTGGTTATCGCTTGTGAGGCCGTGGCCGCGCTTGTGCTCTCATCCGTCGCGCTATGAAGAAAATCGTCCGCGCTCGCCGGAAGTTACGGAGAGCTTTTCCATGCCGTCGGGCTTCCGCATTTTTGGATCAATCTGCGCGAACGCCGTCAAGCGATCGACGTGTTGCGCGACGAGCGGCTCGAGCGCGCCATCGGCGTCATCTACCGGCCCGAAACAGAGCGATTGAGTCACTACTTCGAGGCGCGGCTGCCGAATCAATTCGACGCGATCATTCATCTCGATGAAACGCGGGCCCTCGAAGCGCTCGAACGCACGAGCGAGTGGGACCGCGGCGAATTGCCCGAAACTTATCCGAGCGCCCTTTGATTTGCTACTTGCCGTTGCGCGCGATGGGAAGATCGATCGTCCCCGGTTGTGCGCGCATCAATGCTTCCCCGATCAACACCGCATCCACCCCGCACGCCTTGATCCGCGCCAGATCTTCGGCGGTCTTGATCCCGCTTTCGCTGACCAGCGCGATTCCATCGGGAACTTCCTCGCTCAGTCTTTCCGTGACGCCGAGGTCCACTTCAAACGTCGCCAGGTTGCGATTGTTGATTCCGATGATTCGCGCGCTCGTTTCCAGGGCGCGGTCGAGTTCCTCGAGCGTGTGCACCTCCACGAGCGCATCCAGCTGATACGTCTCCGCGGTCTCGAGAAGCGAAACGAGCTGCCGCTGATCGAGCGCCGCCACGATCAAAAGAATCGCGTCCGCGCCCGCCGCGGCCGACTCCGCGATTTGGATTTCATCGAGAATGAAATCCTTGCGCAAAAGCGGCTGAGTGACTGCCGGCCGGATCAGATCGAGATACCTGAGTCGGCCTTGAAAGAATTGTTCGTCGGTTAACACCGAGATCGCGTCCACGCCCGCGCGCGCGTAATTCTTCGCGATCGCGCGTGGATCGAACGCCTCGACGATCACGCCGGCCGAAGGCGAGGCCTTTTTGATTTCCGCGATGAGCGCGACCTGACCGGGTCCGCGCTGGAGCGCGGAACCGAAAGGCCGGAAATCGTTCCGAAGCAAAGCCGTCTTGTGCAGCTCGTCGCGGTGCGGACGCAGGCGTTCGACCTCCGTCCGTTTTACCTGCAGAATTTCGTCGAGCCGGCTCATCGCGGAGGCTGCGGAAAGGAATTGTTCATTTAGACAGGATTAACAGGATTGCACAGGATTTCGGAAAAGAGTTGAAACGGATTTTCCCATCCAGTTAATCCTGTAAATCCTGTCTAATTTTCCGGCAACTACCCAACCGGCTTGCGGCTTGGCGAGTGGATGGCATGTTCCCCGCGTTCCGCAGTCAGGCCGACGTAGCTCAGTTGGTAGAGCAACGGTTTCGTAAACCGTAGGTCACGGGTTCGAATCCCGTCGTCGGCTCCACTCGTAAAACGAGAGTTACCGCCTAACTCGCGCTTGAGCCTGTCGCCGTTATGTCGCCCTTTCGCCGACTTCGTTCGAGTGCTAAGTCTCTTCCGCGAACTCTCGTTCATCGAGTGATTCGAGCGGCTTCTCGGTGGCTTCCTGTTCGCTCTTTGCAAATTCTGCCGCGCGCGACGTTCGTCCTAATGAGAAGAAAGATCTTCGGTCGGAACTCATGAAACTCCTGAATGCCCGCGGTTGCGCTGCCCGGGAGAGAGTAAAAAAGCTTGCCAGCGCAATTCGATCTGCGCTTTAAGATTCGTTGTGTGAAACCAATGGTCCCCCTGGGGTTGAGCTTGGCGCTTGGCCTTTTCTTTTTTCAAACGCCGGATGGCGTCGCTCAAACGTCATTGCTTCCGGCACCGTTGCTAACTCGGCCCGCTGGTTCGCCGCCGCCGTCGGCAACCACAGCGTCTTCCGCCCTGCCACAGCCGCTGGCGTCCGCCGGGACGCCCAATGAGCCGGCTCCCAGCCCCATCACTTCGACAATCCGAACTCCTGCTAATTCCCCGATACCCGTGCCGCCTCCGCAACCGGTGCGCCAGCTTCCGCCGCCACCCATCCCGCCGCGCGCGCAATTAACTTTTCCCCGCACTGCGCTCGAACGTCAGCACGTGACTCCAACAATCGAAGTGTGGCGCGCTAACGCACTCTTACCGCAAGCGCCGACGCGTCGTGGCAACTACGTCGCGCCCGCCTACATCGCCGATAACCAGCCGGTAATGGTGCGATTGCAATTCGACCCGCTCGCTCGCGGCAAGACTGTGGTGGCAAGGCCGGGCCGAGGCGCCATTCTCGATCCGCCTACGGAAGTCTTGCAGATCCGGCCTACCGGGGAATGCGTGGTGGCGGTGAGGCTTGAGGCGAATGCGCCGCGCGGCCACGTTACTTTCCATTGTGACGGATTGATGACGACGCTGCCGTTATTTCGCCGTTCGCTTGCGTCGGTGCAGGCCAACGAAAACGCAAAGACCGGAGTGCCGCGATGAGAAAAAGGCTTACTCTTTTTTTTGCTACTGTTTGTCTCCTTGGCCTCCGTATGGGTTCGCTTCCGGCGCAGACGCCTGCGGCCACTCCGGACGCGAACCCCGAGGGAAATACCGGGGCGCTCAAAGCGCAGGTCACGACGGGCGGTTCTTACGATGCGCACAGTGGCAATGCCACTCGTTCGGTCAATGACCTGCACGTGCCGGGCGCGCTCGGCGTTTACGGTTTGGATTTCACACGCTACTGGAATTCGATTCCGAACGATCATGATAATTCGTTCGCGGCGCTGCCAATCAGCTTCGGCGCCTCTGGCTGGTCGCACTCATGGGAGTGGCATGCGCAGGAGGAGGATTATAGCGAAAACATAGATCCGATGGACGATCAAAGTGAGCAAATCTTCACAACTGCAATAACGATCACTTTCCCAGACGGCCACGCCAACAGGTACAAGATTACGCGGTCTAATCGCGCCCACGGATATCCGCCGCACGTGGCACCACCGGACCCACGTTGCGGACCACCCTATTCAGTGCCGGAGCAGAATGCTTTTCTCGCTAGCGGGCCTTTGTATGACTATCTCAGCGACATGGCCGCCGACGGCTCCGCGTTCTGGCTCTACCGGGCGGATGGTGGCGCGGTCCGTTTCGAAGGGGGATCTGGATACTATTACGCCACGGAGGTGTTCGACCCGCACGGTCTTCGCACCGAATTGCGTTATGATGCTAATAGTCATCTGTATCAGGTTGTGCAAGACGGCGGTCGGTGGCTGACCATTACGTGGAATTCTGGTGTGATTACGCGCGTAGAAACCGGCGGCTATGCCGGTTCGCAGGGGGTTGATTACGGTTACGCGACGCAGCCGGGGAACCTTGGTACGCTTTCTACCGTGACCTACCCGGAAGGCGCCCAAGCGGTTTACACCTATGCGAACTGTTACGGCGATTACCCTTGTAACTCAAACGACTCCGCTTTTCCCATGCTCAAGGTCGCCTACGACCCGCACTATGCCGGGGCAATGACTAGGATCCGTTATGCGTACCGGGGAACCACATGCCTGATCCAGGATCAACCGGCTCCGGGATTTGAACCTTACTATAACGCCAAACTGGACTATTACCTCGCCCCCGCAACCTCAATTTCGGCGGAAAAAAGCGGCGACACAGGTGTCGGCGTCTCCAGTTTCGGGATCGGTTGTTTCAATGGAACGCGCACGGAAACCAATGGGTTTGGAGGCTGGCGCATTTTCAATTACGGGCATTCCGCCGGCTACCAGGGAAGCGGGGAACATCTCGGCTATCAGTTAATTAAGCTGACCGATTTTACGAATCAATATCCTCTGCCCGGCAATCTTCCTTTTGAGCGCCAAAACTACTTGGGCGGTCAGCCGCACCAGGTCTGGGATGGCCGGGGCATCGAGACAGACTTGGTGGTTACGGGTTTTAACTATAGTACGGGCCAATTTGGAGACAGCAGCGGCCAACCGGGAGAGATTCATCATGTTACCGCAGATGGCAGCTATCAGATTTTCAACCGGGTGAACCCCACCGGCTCCGACGCCCAGGATTTTGCCCTTGTTCCGAACCGCTACAACCATTGGCTTTTCAGCCATAGGGATGAACGTGGGCTTACCACCACTTACCGGCGCGACTCACGCCGCCGGGTGGTCGACATCACTTATCCAGACACCAATTCGGAGCATTTTACCTACAACGATTGGAACCAGGTCGTCACCCATACATTGCCAAGCAACTCAGCGCAACAGTCTGCGGTGGTCACTTACGAATATGACACCGACACCCACCGACTTCTGGGAGAATCCAATTCCATAGACGGAATCGGTGCGCGCAAGGAATACATCTACGACGAGGCTGCCCATCCTGATCTTGTGCATAAGGTGATCGACGCTCGCGCCCGCAGCTCCGGTGCGCCCTACAGCACTCGCATGGAATATGATGGCGGCAATCGGATCATTGAAGTGCATTATGCACCAACACCAGGCTTAGCCGATCCGCACGTGAGCTACGGGTACGACATTGACGGCAACTGCAACTCCATCACCGATGAGATAGAACACACGAGCCACTACGAGTACGATTCCTACCGCCGCTGCATCTCCTATACGGAGCCGCTGAATGCGCCGGGCTGGAATGGCCAGGCGACAGTGGCCTCCCGCACCTGGCTATGGTATTACGACCGCTGGATCGTTGACCTTGGCCCGGCCTACGCTTCTGCCCATACCAAGAACGAGTGGCGCCTCCAGATTGAGCCCGCCTTCAACGCCGCTGGCGAACGGCGCATGACCGCTCGCGCGCACGACCTCCAGAACCGCCTCGTCATCGAGCAAACGGGCTGGATTCAGCGACCCACCTGGATCGGCGACTGGTATGCCAGCAGCGATCTGGAAACCCATTACTTCAGCTACGACGGCAATGGCAACAAGAGCAGCTATACCGATCCGATGGGTCGTGTGACCAGCTACACCTACGATAATCGGAATCGCCTCTGGCAAACCATCGAGCCGCTCAACCGCGTCACCCAAAATCAATACGACGTGACCAGCAACAAGACCCTGGTCA
>JBEEHH010000007.1:0-62215 GCA_041167325.1 Verrucomicrobiota bacterium
GTGCATGATGATGATGTTGATGGTGCGGATCGTCCTTAAGCAGAAAGGCGCAAACGAGATTGACGCAAAGGCCGAGGGCTGCGATTCCGATCGCTTCATCGAAGTGAATGGCCAGGGGCGAGAACAACCGATGCACCGATTCGCCAGCCATCGCCAGAGCGATGATGGAAAGCACTATCGCGCTGGAGTAGCCCCCGAGAACTCCGATTTTTCCGGTGCCGAAACTGAATCGTGCGTCGTTCGCGTGCCGGCGCGTGAAGTGATAAGCGATGGCCGCCATAACGAAGGCGATGGCGTGGGTGCTCATGTGCCACCCGTCTGCGAGCAGCGCCATTGAGTGCGACATGATGCCGACGGTGATTTCCAGCAGCATCATCGCGACGGTGATCCCGATGACCACGCGGGTCCGGCGCTCTGCTCGTGAAAAATCGTGCATGAAGTCGTGCGAATGGCCGAATCGCGCGTGTTCGGTTTGGTGCATGCCAGACATTACACCTATTCCCACTCTGGCGACTTCCGCACGACCGCGCCTGGGCCGGCACCGCCCCGTACCTTGCCGATTACGAGCAACACAATAGCTTACCCGAACGCCGGTCACTTTTGTTGCGCTTCACACTTGCTCGCTTTTCAACGGAGTGTGTCCGAACTTTTGGGCAACCATGCGAACCACTTTTCGCGACCGGACTGAAGCCGGCCAGTTACTCGCGGAGGGACTGCGCGCCTACGAGCGGCATCCGGACGCGATCATTCTGGCGCTGCCACGCGGCGGCGTACCGGTCGGATCCGAGATCGCGAGCAAGCTGGGATTGCCGCTCGATGTTTTCGTCGTGCGCAAGCTCGGCGTGCCGGGCCAACGGGAGCTGGCGATGGGCGCGATCGCTTCGGGCGGCATCCGGGTCTTGAACGAGGATGTGCTGCGCGCGATCCCGGACGCGGCGGCGACCGTCGCCGCCGTGACCACGGAGGAAGCGCACGAAGTGGAACGCCGCGAGCGCGATTACCGGCAGGACCGGCCCGCGCCTGAGGTGAGCGGGCGCGTGATCATTCTGGTGGATGACGGCCTCGCCACCGGCGCGACGATGCTGGCGGCGATCGCAGCCTTGCGGCAAAAAAATCCGGCGAAAATCGTCGTGGCCGTGCCGGTTTGCCCGCCGGAGACGCTGGCTGAGGTCGAACGCGCGGCCGACGAAACCGTGATTCTCTTCGCGCCCGACTGGTTCCGTGGCGTCGGACAGTTCTACGAGAATTTTGAGCAGCTCAGCGACGAGACCGTGCGCCTTTTGCTCGCGCGAGCTGCGGAAAAAAACTAAACGAACGTCCGCATGCCGTCCTTTCGATTCTTTCACGCCTCGTTCCCAAACTCTGCTTGGGAACGCAATTGGTTTTCGAAACTTTGTTTCGCGGCGGGGCAACAGAGTTGCCGGGACAAGCGCGTTGATTCACGCTCTCCCGAGCGTTCACCTTTAGGCTTCGTCTATCTCGCACCGCTTCCGGCGGGCTCGATTCCCAAACAGAGTTTGGGAACGAGGAGGATTCTGGCATTTCGATTTCTCAGTCTGCTCGCACTGGCGGTCGCGAGCGCGCACGTCTTAGCCGCGGACGACAGCGCCCAGGAGAAGCGGTTTCTGTCGAACACGCGCCAACTCGTCTTCGAAGGGAAAAGGAGTGGCGAAGGTTATTTTTCGCCGGACGGGAGGAAGCTGATTTTCCAAAGCGAACGCGAACCCAACAATCCCTTTTATCAGCAATACATTCTCGATCTGGAAACGGGCGAGACGACGCGCGTTTCGCCGGGAACGGGGAAAACGACGTGCGGATTTTTCCAGACGGGAACCAATCGCGTTCTCTTCGCTTCCACCCACGCCGATCCGGATGCCGCGACGAAACAAAAGACGGAGCTGGAATTTCGGACCAGCGGAAAACAGCGGCGTTACGCATGGGATTACGACGCGACCTTTGATATTTTTTCGGCGAAACAGGACGGGACTGATCTCGTTAACCTGACGCACACGGCCGGCTACGACGCAGAGGGATCCTATTCGCCGGACGGAAAGCAGATCGTTTTCTGTTCGTTGCGCGCCGCGTTTCCCCTGGAAAAACTGCCGGCGGAGCAGCGGGCCCGTTACGAAAAAGATCCGTCCTGGTTCGGCGACATCTACATCATGAACGCCGACGGCTCGAATGTCCGCCGCCTAACGAGTGAACCAGGCTATGACGGCGGTCCTTTCTTTTCGCCGGACGGGTCGCGCGTCGTCTGGCGCCATTTCGACGAGAGCGGAATGATCGCGGATGTCTGGACGATGAAACTCGATGGCTCGGACAAGCGGCGCGTGACCGATTTCAAGTCGATGTCATGGGCGCCGTTTTATCATCCGAGCGGGGATTATCTCGTTTTCACTTCCAACAAACTCGGGTTCGAAAACTTCGAGTTGTTCCTGGTGGACGCGAAGGGCGAGCACGAACCGGTGCGCGTGACGTTTACGCCGGGGTTCGACGGGCTGCCGGTCTTTTCGCCCGATGGCAAAAAGCTTTGCTGGACGAGCGGCCGGACCGGTGACGGGAAGTCGCAGCTTTTCCTGGCGGATTGGAATGACGAGGCGGCGCGGGCGGCGCTCGGCGCAGCGCCAAAGCGGGGACAGGATGTGGCGGTTTCGCCTTCGCCGGCGGCCGGGGTCACCGACCCCGGCTACAACGCGGAGATCAGAGCGAACGATTTGCGCAAGGAAGTGGAATGGCTGGCCGATGAGAAGCGTGAAGGACGCATGACGGGCAGCCCCGGCGCGCAGGCGACAGCGACCTGGCTGGCGAATTATTTTCGCGAGAACGGATTGAAATCATTCGCAGAGAACTACTCGTTGCCGTTCCAGTTCAACGCGGGCGAACGCCTGCTGGCCGACAAAACCCGGCTTGAGATTTCGGCCGGCGAGGCAAAGTCGCCGAGCGTGGCGAAGCTGGATGTTGATTTTCGTCCGCTTGCCTTCAGTGAAAACGGCGAGGCGAACAGCGAAGTAGTGTTCGCCGGATACGGCCTGGTGGTTCCAGGGGAAGGAGCCGCGCGCTACGATTCGTATGCGGGCCTCGACGTGAAGGACAAGATCGTCCTCATTTTTCGCTACGTGCCGGAAGGCGTCGACCCGGCGCGGCGCGCACAGCTGAATCGTTACGCGAGTTTGCGCTACAAGATGATGCTGGCGCGCGAGCGCGGCGCGAAAGGCGTGCTCGTTGTGACCGGACCGAATTCGCCGAATGCCGGCGAGCTACTTTCGCTGACGAACGACGGGACGAACGCGAGCAGTGGTATTCTCGCCGTGTCGATCGATGGCGCGATCGCCGACTCCCTTTTGGCGCCGAGCGGCAAGAGCTTGAAAGAACTCCAGACCGCGCTCGACCAGGAAAATCCCCATGCCGAAGCCGGTTTCGTTTTGCCGAAAGTGAAAGTGAAACTCGCGTGCGGCATCGAGCATTTGAAGAAAACGGACGCGGACGTTGTCGCCTACCTGCCGCCGGCCCCGGGCAGCGACGAGTACATTCTCGTCGGCGCCCATTACGATCACCTCGGCCACGGCGGCACCAGCTCGCTCGAGCGGGCCGGCGAAGAAAACAAGATTCACCCGGGCGCGGACGACAATGCTTCCGGCACCGGGTGGGTGATGGAACTGGCCGCCTCGCTCGCGAAGGAGCGCGCGGAACATCCCGAAAAAATCCGGCGCGGCGTGATTTTCGCGTGCTGGTCGGGTGAGGAAATCGGGATCATTGGCTCCGCTGCTTTCTGCGAACATCCGCCGGTGGCGCTGAACAAGATCGTCGCCTACGTCAACGCCGATATGGTCGGCCGTCTGCGCGACAACAAACTGACGCTACAGGGGGTGGGCTCATCGCATGCCTGGCGAAAGCTCATTGAGAAACGAAACGTCGCGGCGGGCTTCAACCTGACGCTGCAGGACGATCCCTATCTTCCGACGGACGTGACGAGTTTCTACACCAGGAACGTTCCGGTCCTGAATTTCTTTACCGGTGCGCACGAAGATTATCACCGGCCGACGGATACGGCGGAGAAGATCAATTACGAGGGGCTCGAGCGGATCGCGAAATTTTCGCAACAGATCGTGCTCGATCTTGCGGAAAGCCCGGGACGTCCTGATCTGGCGAAGGTGGAGCGCAGTGCGCAGGAAGCGGGGGGACGCGAGACGTTACGCGCCTATCTTGGAACGATTCCCGATTACACGACGGACGTGAAAGGCGTGAAGCTGAGCGGCGTCCGCGGAGCGAGCCCGGCGGAGAAAGCCGGACTCCAAGGCGGCGACGTGATCGTCGAGTTCGCTGGGCAGAAGATCGCGAACATTTACGATTACACTTACGCCCTCGACGCGGTGAAAATTGGGCAGCCGGTGCAGGTGGTCATCGAACGCGAAGGCAAACGGGTTACGCTAACGGTCACGCCGGAAGCGCGGAAATGAGTTAAAGAACGCCCATGTCATCCCGAGGTTGGCGCAGCGCGGCGAGGGACCCCGCAGTTGCAATTTGCGCTACCGCGAAACATCACGCGCTGACGGAGTGTGCCCGCGATTTCGCGGAAGCGATTGACCGCCTCCCAGGTCCCTCGGCGCGCTCCGCCTGCCTCGGGATGACACGCCACCCTGTCAGAAAAACTCACGGCACGAGAACCGCCGCGCCGCGCAACTTCCCGCGACGCAACGCGTCGAGCGCTTCGTTGGCCTGCTCCAATCGGAATGTCTGTGTCTCCGTGCGAATGGGGATTCGCGCGGCGAGCGCGAGAAATTCTTCGCCGTCGCGGCGCGTGAGATTAGCGACCGAACAGATGGTGCGCTCGTGCCAAAGATGGCGGTAAGGAAAGGCCGGGATATCGCTCATATGGATCCCACCGCAGACAACCGTCCCGCCTCGCTTCACGACGCGGAGCGCCGCCGGAACGAGCGCGCCAATCGGGGCGAAAATGATGGCGGCATCGAGGTCTTGCGGCGGAGCCTCATCGGAACCGCCCGCCCAACGCGCGCCCAGACTGCGTGCAAATTCCTGTGCTTCGGTGTCGCCGCGTCGTGTGAACGCGAAAATCTCACGGCCTTCATAACGTGCGACCTGCGCAACGATGTGAGCGGCGGCCCCGAACCCATAAATGCCGAGGCGCTTCGGGTCGCCGGATTTGCGGAGCGAGCGATACCCGATAAGGCCGGCACAAAATAATGGGGCGGCACCGACGTCATCGAACGTGTCTGGAATTCGAAAGCAGAATCGTGCGTCGGCCACGGCGAACTCGGCGTAGCCGCCGTCGATCGTGTAGCCGGTGAACCGCGCCCGCTCGCACAGGTTTTCGCGCCCGGAGAGGCAATACTCGCATTCGCCGCAGGTCCAGCCGAGCCAAGGAATCCCGACTCGATCACTAACCTGAAAGCCCCCGACACCTTCGCCGATTTCTTCGATACGCCCGACAATCTCGTGACCGGGAACCAGCGGGAGTTTCGCCTCGCTCAGTTCCCCATCGACGACGTGAAGATCCGTCCGGCAGACAGCGCAGGCTGCGATTTTCACGAGGAGTTGGCCATGCCCAGCTCCCGGAACTGGGAGTTCATCGGCACTCAGCGGTGATCCAGTCGAATGCAGACGCATCGCGCGCATCGATCCCATCATGGAGCGGAGTTTCCCTAAACGAAAGCCCCCGCCGGATTTCTCCGACGGGGGCCCGATTTACTACGCTTCGCATAGCGAAGCGGCTACAGGGCTGCGATTACTTCGCGCAGCAGCTGGTTTTCACCAGGCAGCAGGCACCGCCGCCGCAGCAATCAGCCGAACGCGAAGTCGCGCTCGCTGTGCCGACCAGCGCCAGGGCCGCCACGATACTCAATAGGTATTTCATGGGAATCCTCCGTTTGAGTTTCCTTTTCCGCTCTCGCCCGCAGGGCGGACGAGCCGACGCGATCGAACAGAATCAGGCGCGCGGCGGCGGGACCGGAGGTCGCTGGGAGCGGCTATGCTCGGAAGAAATGTAGGCGGCGAAAGTTTCATCGCCGAGCGGCGGATAAATGAATGGATTCGCAAAGGTGGCGAGCAGCGCGAGACCAAACGCGCAGAGGGCGCAACATTCCTTGTCCTGGTCTGACTTCGGCGCGTGCCGGTCGCAATCGTGGGTTACGGATGCCGTTTTCGTTTTCGCACAGCAGCTCGTTTTCTCGATCTCCGGAGCCGGCGCCTGCCTTGGGATTGCCGCGAAGCCGATCGAGCAGGAGAGGAGCAGGCAGAGCAGAAGGCGCAACGTCGCTCGCATCAAGGTCTAGTATCACCCGTTGCCGGTGAGGTTCAACTTTTGGTTGGAGGCATGCCAGGGGAACGCGCGCTTGTGTGGCGCGGCAAAAATTAAGAACATGCGCGCGTCGTGATGCCGAACCCAAATACGCCGCCTCCACTCCCGCTGCGCAACGTGTTTTGGACATTGCTGCTCGGCATTTTGGTTGCGAACGCGATCGGCGGGACTTTGCTTTTCGCGGTTACCTGGGTCGTCGGTGCCTACAGGGAACACGACGTCTCCGCACTGGTAGCCTGGCCCAGTTTTTTCCTGATACCCTTTCTTGTCGGACTGCTCGCCGCGTGGTTCTGGCGCCGGTTGAATCGCACCCTCGGCTGGAGTTTTCTCGACGCGCTTTGGATTTCGCTCGTGGGACTGGCGGCGGCGGCCGTCATCTTGCGTGAAGGTGTCGTTTGCCTCGTGATCGTCTCGCCCGCGCTCTATGTTTTCATCCTTTGCGGAGTATTACTGGGTCGCATCTGGTTCCGGCCGAACTATGCGAAACTTCAGCTGACCATCTTTCCTCTGCTCGCGCTGGTGACCCTCGGCGAATCGCTCTACCACTCCGAGCAGCAAGCGGTCATTACCGATCGAATCCTCATCCAGGCGCCGCCGGCCAAAGTCTGGCCGCACGTGCTCGCCTTTCCCGAGATTCCCGACCCGCCTGACTACTGGATTTTCCGGCTGGGCCTTCCTTATCCGACGGAAACGACGAACGGCGGTAACTTCGTCGGCGCCGATCGGCAATGCATCTTCAGCAATGGCATCGTCATCAAAGAACGGGTGGCCGAATTCGTCCCGAACGAAAAGCTCACCTTCGACGTGGCCGAGCAGCCGACCGATCCTGAAGCCTACGGCCATATCACCCTCCACCGCGGCCAATTCGTTCTCCAGGACAACCACGACGGCACCACGACCCTGATCGGTTCCAGTTGGTACACGCTCCATGTCCGCCCCCGCTGGTATTTCGATCTCTGGACGCGCGACATGAGCGGGGCTGTGCATTTGCGGGTCATGAACCACATCCGGCGGCTTTCCGAGGAATCACGTTAGGTAGTGACACCGATGCACGAGCCTTGCGATGAGAGTGTCATCCGCGCGGGTTCAGCGACGGCGGTGTGCTCCGCTTCATCCGGGAAGTGGGTCCTGGCGGCGACCATTCTCGCTTCGAGCATGGCGTTCATCGATGGGACGGTCGTCAACGTAGCGTTGCCGGCGTTGCAAACTGATCTGAATGCGAGCGTGCAGGATGTGCAATGGGTGATCGAGGCATATGCGCTGTTTCTCGCCGCGCTTCTCCTGGTGGGTGGTTCGTTAGGCGATCACTATGGGAGGCGGCGCGTTTTCCTGATCGGCGTCGTCGTTTTTGCGGCGGGTTCGGCCTGGTGCGGAATGGCGGCGAGCATTGGCCAGCTCATCCTGGCGCGCGCGGCCCAGGGAATTGGTGCGGCGCTGCTCGTGCCGGGCAGTCTTGCCATTATCAGCAGCTGTTTCCGCGAGGAGGAACGCGGGCGCGCCATTGGGACATGGTCGGGATTCAGCGCCATGACGGCGGCGATCGGGCCGGTGCTCGGCGGTTGGCTGGTGGACCACGTTTCGTGGCGCGCCGTGTTTTTCATCAACCTCCCGCTGGCGCTGGTCGTGATCGCCATCTCGCTCTGGCGTGTGCCCGAGACCCGGAGTGGGACGAAAGGGGCGCTCGATTGGCCGGGCGCGGTTTTGGCCGCGGCGAGTTTGGGGGCATTGGTTTTCGCGCTGATTGAATCGGCCCGCCTGGGATTCGGACATCCGGCGGTGGCCGGTTCGATGCTGATCGGAGCCTTTGGGCTGGTCGCGTTTCTCGTTGTGGAATGGAAAAGGCGCGGTCCGATGTTACCCCTCGAGCTTTTTCGCTCGCGCACTTTTACGGGCGCGAATCTGTTGACGCTGTTCCTCTACAGCGCGCTCGCCGGGACACTTTTCTTTCTCCCGCTGAATCTCATTCAAGTGCAGAAATACACGCCCACACAGGCGGGCGCTGCCCTGCTGCCGTTGATTCTGATTATTTTTCTCCTCTCCCGCTGGTCCGGTGGACTGGTGGATCGCTATGGCGCGAGGATACCGCTCGTCCTCGGCCCGATGATCGCTGCCGGTGGATTTGCCCTTTTCACCATCCCTGGGGTGGGCGGCAGTTATTGGACAAATTTCTTCCCGGCGGTCGTCGTGCTCGGCATCGGGATGGCGGTGAGTGTGGCGCCACTCACCACGACAGTGATGAACTCCGTGGCCCAAACGCGTGCGGGGATTGCGTCCGGTGTGAACAACGCGGTCGCGCGGACGGCTGGGCTTCTCGCGATCGCGGTCCTTGGGATGGTGATGTTGCAAAGTTTCGGCCGCGCGCTCGATGTCCGTGCGGGGGAGCTGGGTTTGCCGGTGAACGTGCGGAAATCTCTCGAGGAACAGCGCAACAAACTGGCGGCTGCCGAGGTTTCGAGCAGCGAGCCAGAGGTGCGTGACGCGGTAAAGGAGGCGATTGCCTGGTCGTTCGTGGACGCATTCCGGCGCGTCATGCTTGTGGGATCGGGACTCGCCGCAGCGAGTGCGATCACGGCTCTCGCTTTGATCCGCCCGCCCCGGCCAGCCACGCGAGGCGAAGCCTTTTACGTGGCTACCCCGCATGGATTCGAACCATGAATAACGCCTCCAAAGGGCGCTGTGTTACCGTTACACCACGGGGTAAGCGGATTTTGGGCGGCGGCGCTCGCCGCTCACATTCTTAGAGCGCAAATTGCAATGCGCAATTCGCAATTCGGCCTGCTGCTAGAGAGAAGCCGTCAGGTCGCTCGCGGCACCGACCCGGGACATCTTCACCCGCTCTAGAGTTGTCTGCACTTGAGCGAGCAGCTCGTCCGGTCGATGCGGTTTGCGGATAAATCCAGCCATCCCCGCGGCCAGCATACGATCGATCCGGTCCTGGGCCTGCGCCAAAAAGCCGGTGCTGAGAAGAACGATCAAATTCGGATTGATGGCGCGAAGGCGCCGGAAGGTTTCCTCGCCGTCCATGAACGGCATCGAGAGGTCGAGCAGAACAAGGTCGAACCCGTTTGGCCGTTTCCGGAATTTCTCAAGACATTCGAACCCGGACTGCACGGTCGACACTTCGAACCCGGCTTCGGAAAAAACGCGGTTGGCCAGGACTCGCGCGGCGGGGTCGTCATCGACGACGAGAATCCGGGGCGGCCGGGTGGAAAGGCCGCGGCCGGAGCCTTCCGAAGGATCGGGTTCGGCCAGTTGATCGGGCTCGGGGTCGTGTTCCATTGCTGAAAATCGTGACGCGTAAGCGCCCGTCTCCGAATTAAATAGAAGCAGGAAAAATGCCGTTCAAGGTGAACAATTCGAGGCGGAAATTACCGGGGTTGCCCGGTAATAATCCGGTTTCCCCACTCGCAAAGCCGGTCAAACAGGCTATCTTTGCTACCCCACTAATGAACCAATTGTCTATCCAGGACCTGCGCGTCTCAATTGCGGAGCAGGAGATCATTCGCGGCCTTTCGCTCGCCGTTCCAAAAGGCGAGGTGCACGCCATCATGGGGCCGAACGGCTCCGGCAAGAGCACCCTCGCGAAAGTGCTCGCCGGTCATCCCGATTACAAAGTCATCTCCGGCACGATCGAGATGGATGGCGGGAACATCATGGAACTGGAGCCGGATGAGCGGGCCCGGAAGGGGCTGTTCCTTGCCTTTCAGTACCCCAGCGAAATTCCCGGCGTTACGATCGCGAATTTTCTCCGCGCCGCTGTCCAGGCCCGCTTGCCCGAAGGCGAGGAACTCGAAGCGACCGATTACTACGCGAAGCTTTACGAGAAGATGGACCTGCTCGAAATGGACCGCTCCTTCACGTCCCGCTCGGTGAACGAAGGGTTTTCCGGGGGCGAAAAGAAGCGCAACGAAATTCTCCAGCTCGCCATGCTCCAGCCGAAATACGCGGTCCTGGATGAAACCGACAGCGGACTGGACATCGACGCGCTGAAGGTGGTGGCGCACGGCGTGAATTCCATGCGCGGCCCCGAGATTGGCATTCTGGTTATCACCCATTACCAACGCCTGCTGGAATACATCGTTCCCGATCACGTTCACGTCATGGTTCAGGGCCGGATCGTGCGGAGCGGTGGGAAAGAACTGGCGCTGGAGTTGGAAGAGAAAGGGTACGAACGTTACGAAGCGGACGTGGAAGAGGAAGTGGGCGAGCCGGCTACGGCTTAAGGAGGAAATTTTATGGTCAAGGAAGCATCACCTTTGGAGATCGAGCGGAACATCGGAAACTTCGCCTACCCCGAGACGCACACGCACGACGCGGGCGTTGGGCTCACGGAGAAGACGATCCATTACATCGCGGACATCAAGGAAGATCCGGATTGGGTGCGCGAGTTCCGTCTGAATGCCTACAAGACTTTCATGAGCAAACCGATGCCGACGCATTGGGCGAGCAAGGACCTGGAAGCGATCGTTTTCGATAACATCCGCTATTACCTCAGCGGTGGGGTGCAGCCGAAACGAAACTGGGAAGACGTGCCGGACGATGTGAAACGGACCTTCGAGCGCCTGGGGATTCCGGAACAGGAACGGAAATTTCTGGCCGGCGTCGAGGCACAGTTCGACAGCGAGGCGGTTTACTCCAACATCAAAAAGGCCGTCGGCGAGCAAGGCGTGATCTTTGTCGGGAGCCGGGAAGGCTTGAAGGACCATCCGGAAATTTTCCGGAAGTGGTTTGGGAAAGTAATTCCGACCGGCGACAACAAATTCAGTGCGCTGAACTCCGCTGTCTTTAGCGGCGGCTCCTTCATCTACGTGCCGCCGGGCGTGAAAGTGAAGCATCCGCTCCAGGCTTATTTTCGGATCAACGCCGAGAACTTCGGGCAGTTCGAGCGCACTCTGATCATTTGCGACGAAGGCTCGGAGCTCACCTACATGGAGGGCTGCACCGCGCCGAAGTTCAACACGGCCACGCTGCATAGCGCGGTCGTCGAGCTCGTCGCGATGAAGGGCGCGAAGCTCCAGTATATCACCGTCCAAAACTGGTCCTCGAACGTTTTCAATCTGGTCACAAAACGCGGCATCGCGCACGAAGACGCCGAGGTGAAGTGGATCGATTGCAACATCGGCTCGCGTCTCACCATGAAGTATCCGGGCGTGATCATGAAAGGCCGGCGCGCCCGCGGCGAAGTGCTTTCCATCGCGCTCGCCGGCGACGGCCAGCATCAGGATACCGGCGCGAAAATGGTGCACGCCGCCGACGAAACGACTAGCAACATTATTTCCAAGAGCATCAGCATCGGCAAAGGGCGCGCGACTTATCGCGGGCTCGTCCAAATCCCGAAGCACCTCAAGAACTGCAAGAACAACACCGAATGCGATGCGCTCCTCATTAACTCGACCAGCCGCACCGACACTTACCCCGCCATCACCGTCCGCGGCACCGGCAATTCCGTTCAGCACGAAGCAAGCGTCAGCCAGGTGAGCGCCGAGCAGATTTTTTACATGCAACAGCGCGGCCTGACCGAAGCCCAGGCCATGAGCCTGAGCGTGAACGGATTCGTCAACGATCTCGTCCGCCAATTTCCGATGGAATACAGCGTCGAGCTCAAGCGCTTGATCGAGCTTGAGATGGAAGGCTCGGTCGGGTAGGGTTCCGCCCCCAAGACACGAACGAGCGCGGCGGTCTCGGACGACCGCCGTTTGCGTCTAATTCTCCGGGTATGACTAACCAGACAGCCGTTCTCGACGAAGCAATGGAACTTGAAGCGCCGCAGGAATACTCCGAGCCGGCGATTCTTTCCGGACCTTCCGAGGCGCGCGTCGCTGGCCTGCCGCCCTGGTTTCGCGAGCAACAGCGCGCGGCCTGGACGAAATTTGAGTCGCTTCCTTTTCCGAATCGCAAGGATCAGCCCTGGCGTTTTTCCAATGTCAGCGCGCTCGACTTTTCCCCATTTGTCCAACCGGGCCAGTTGACCCAAGAAGAGCGCGACGAAATTCTCGAGCTTTCCACCGGCCTCAAGGAAATCGCGGGCCGATTGATCTTCGCAGACGATCAACTGCTGCGGCGCGATCCGCTTTCGGAAAAACTTCTGAAGAGCGGCGTGATCCTAAAGCCACTGGAACGGGCCATCATCGAACACGAAGATTTGTTTCGCCGGCATTTTATGGCGCAACCCGCCGCGCTCGGGTCGGCCAAGTTCGCCGCGCTGCATGAAGCGTTCGTGACCTCGGGGACGTTCATCTACGTCCCGCGTGGAGTTGAAGTGGAATTGCCGATCGAAATTTACCACTGGTTGCACGGCAAGAACGCCGCCGTTTTTCCGCACACTCTTCTGATCGCCGATGAGCTTTCCAAGGTAACGGTGCTCGAGCATTTCCGTTCCGCCCATCCGGACCGCGCCGGTTTCGGCTGCGGCGTAAACGATCTCGTGGTCGGCCGCGGCGCGAAAGTGAACTATGTCTGCGCGCAGAATTGGAACGACAAAACCCTCGCCATTCAGATCAATGCCACCACTGCGGCGCGGGAATCGTCAGCCTTAAGTCTAAATGTCCACTTGGGCGGAAATTATTCGCGATTCGAAAGTTTGAGCCGCCTCATGGGCGAAGGCGCCCGCAGCGATCTGCTCGCGATTTCGGTGGCGGAGGGCTCCCAGGAATTCGACGCCCGCACCCTTCAGGATCACGCCTCGCCGCATACCACGAGCGATCTGCTCTACAAAAATGCGCTGACCGACCGCGCCCGGAGCACGTTTGGCGGCCTCATCCGCGTCGAACCGCACGCGCATTTCACCGATGCCTACCAAACGGTGCGCAATCTTTTGTTGAGCGACGATGCCGAGGCGAATTCGATGCCCGGGCTGGAAATCCTCGCCGACAATGTGAAGTGCAGCCACGGCGCGACCTCCGGCCAGCTCGGCGAGGATGAGGTTTTTTATCTCCTATCGCGCGGAATATCGGCGGAGGTGGCCAAACAGCTTCTCGTCGCCGGATTCCTGAATGAAGTCGTCGATCGCCTGGATCATCCCGCGATCACCGACCTCATCCACGGGTTGATCGAAGCGAAGTTCGCGCGGCGGTAAGGCACGTCTGGTCATCCCGAGGCTGGCGCAGCGCGCCGAGGGACCTCGCAGGCGCTCAATCGCTTCCGCGTAACGACAGGACGATTCGTCAAGCAGCGCCCAGGTTTTTCGCGATAGCGCAATTTGCAGTTGCGAGGTCCCTCGTCGTCTGCGCGACTCGGGATGACACGCTAACTTCCGCATCATTGATAATGTTTGACGATCGCCTCTGCCTCCTTTCGGATTTTGTCTGCTAACGCGCGCGGCTCGAGCACGCGAACATGGCTGCCCCAGCTCAGGATCCAGCGCTCGATCTCTTCCAGGCCGCCGAGTTCCAATCGAAGAATCATCGAACCATCGGGCAGCGGCTGGATGCGCTGCGATTCGTGCCAGGTTCGCTCTGAGACCAGGCGCGCGGCGAACGAATCGAATTGCAGCCGGATGCGTTGCTTTTTTCCCGCGGAGTGGACTCCGAAGCTTCCGCTCAGGATTCTGCTGATCGAAAAATTGGCCGGACGGTGAAAGCCCTTAGTCGTCAACGAGACATCACGCATCCGCGGCAACGCGAAGGTCCGCACCTGTGCGCGCTCCAGATCTTGCGCGAATAGGTACCACTGATTTTCGAGACAGCCGAGGTGATACGGCTGCACCCGGCGGCGTTCGTAACCGCTGCTCTTCAATTTCCGATAGTCGAATTCGATCTCCACGGACCGCAGAACTCCTTTGCTCACGACTTCGAAAAGCTCGAGATCGGAAGGGCTGGCGCCGGCGCTGCGAAACGAGATGACATCCTCCAGGTCTGTCCAGGAAAATGAAACGCGATCTTTCAAGCCATCGGTGATTTTCCGAAACGCCGAATGTAACGGCCGTTCGAACGGCGTTCCCTTGTATTGAGCGAGCGCTTTCTGCGCAACGAAGAGCGCGGTGATTTCGCCTTCGGAAACTTCGATATTTGGGAAGCCGGTGACCGGTTCGCTGTAGTAATAACCGAAGCGGCCCGCATGGTATTCGATCGGCAGCCCGAGCCGGTCGCGCATGAACTCGACATCGCGCTGAATCGTCTTCGGCGAGACCTCGAGTTCGGCCGCGATCTTCTGGCAGTTCGGAAAATGGTGCGACTTGAGGGCAGCGTGCAAACGCATCATGCGCTGGAGCGGCGGCCGCGAGAACCCTGTCTTCTGTAGCAGCGGCCCTCTGGGCCGCTTCGTGGACGTGTCAATTGCCATTCGACTCGAATCCCGGGCGCCCCACAGGGGCGCGGCTACAGAAGAAAATAATTCCAAAATCTTTTAGCATCGGACAGCCCATGTCCTACCCCCTGTTTTAGGATTGCGCCATGAAAAGATACAAAACTCATTACGCCCGCCGCAGTTTGATTGTCGTTCCGTCTTCCTACCGGCCTGATCGGATCGAGCGCGGCCTTCGCGTTTTGCGCGCCTTGCGCCTTTCGTTGTCCGCTTCGACCGACCCGATTGAACGGCCCCGGCAAAAGGAGTTCGATTTCGCGCTTCCGAAGCGGGCCTGACCACTCGCAGAGAAAGTATTGCAACGCGCGACGCGGGTCGCTACGTTCGGTTTCCGGCCAGCGGATTCGCTCCGCTGCGCTCTCGATCATGGACGTAAGCGGCACAATCGACGCGATTCTTGCGCAAAAAGGGACGGAGATTTTTTCCGTCTCGCCGGACGCGATGGTGTTCGAGGCGGTCGAGTTGATGGCAAACAAGAACGTCGGCGCACTGCTCGTCATTCAGGATGGCAAGCTGGTCGGGATGATCTCGGAGCGCGATTACACCCGCAAGGTGATGCTGCGCGGGAAGAAATCGCGCGAAACGCAAGTGCGCGAAATTATGTCGACCGATCTCACGGTCGTCAGTTCGCGCGAGCCAGTGGAAAACTGTATGCAGATGATGACGGACAAACGGATCCGGCATTTGCCGGTTCTGGATGGCGAAACGATTCGCGGCATTATCTCGATTGGCGATTTGGTGAAGTGGGTCATCGCCACCCAATCGGCCGCGATCGCGCACCTCGAGATGTATATCTCGGGCGGCTATACGGGTTGATCCTGTAGCGGCGGTCTATGACCGCCGAATCAACAACCAACGGTGGTCATAGACCGCCGCTACAGTGGCCAAACTGTCCGGCCGCCGACAATCGTCCGGACGGCGCGGCCTTTCAGTTTCCAACCATCGAACGGCGTATTGCGTGAGAGCGTTTGCGATGCGGCGGCATCGTAAGTCCATTCGAGGTCCGGATCGATCAAGGTCACGTCCGCCGGTCGGCCCGCCGAGAGTGTGCCGGCCTCGATTTGCAAGAGCCGCGCTGGATTCACCGTGAACATTTCGATCAACCGCGGCAGATCGATCGTTTTGTTTTGGTGGACGAGCAGATCGAGAAACAACCCCAGTTCCGTTTCCAATCCGACGATCCCGAACGGCGCGGCATCGAACTCGACCTCCTTCTCAAACTGCGCGTGCGGCGCGTGATCGCTGCAAAGAATTCCGATTGTCCCATCGGCGATTCCTCCCAGCAGCGCCGCCACATCCTCCTTTGCGCGCAACGGCGGATTCATTTTGTAATTCGTGTCGAAATTCTCGATCGCCTCATCCGTGAGCGCGATGTGATGCGGACAGACCTCACCGCTGATTTTCACGCCGCGCTCTTTCGCTTCGCGCAAAATGCGCACGCTGCCGGCGGCACTGATGTGCTGGCAATGGATATGATGATCGCAGAGTTCCGCCAGCAGAACATTGCGCATCACGATCGCTTCCTCGCCAGCGCTCGGCCAGCCGGGCAGGCCGAGGAGCGTGCTCCAGTAGCCTTCGTGCACGACGCCGTTGCCGACGAGATTGTAATCCTGGCAATGATCGAACACCGGCAGGCCGACCATGCGCGCGTATTCCACCGCCCGGCGCATGAGTTCGTTGTTCTGAACGCAGCGCCCGTCATCGGTAATGGCGACGACGCCGCTTTGTGCGAGGGAACCGATCGGCGCGAGCTCTTCGCCCAGCAAACCTTTCGAAATCGCGCCCGTCGGCAGGACATTGACGCATGCGACCTCGGCGGCGCGATCTTTGATCCAGGCGATCGTGCTCGGGCTATCGGCTGTCGGCGATGTATTCGGCATGCAAACGATCGTCGTGAATCCGCCGGCCGCCGCGGCGCGTGCGCCGGTTTCGATTGTCTCTTTCCAGCCAAAACCCGGTTCGCGCAGGTGGACGTGAAGATCGATCAAGCCCGGCGCGACAATCAGCCCAGTCGCGTCGATAACTTCAGTCTCCGGACTCTTGGCTTTCGTAGCGATTCGTCCATCGACGAGAAAAAGATCGGCGATCTCGTCGCGTTTGTTCGCAGGATCGATGACGCGGCCATTGCGAATGACCGTGTTCACGTCGCGATCCCTCCGCAGAGATAAAGGACCGCCATCCGGATCGCGAGGCCGTTGGTGACCTGATTGAGGATGACGCTTTGCGCGCCGTCGGCGAGTTCGCTATCGATCTCGACGCCGCGATTGATCGGGCCGGGATGCATGATGAGGCAATCGGGCTTCAGCATTTTGCCGCGCTCTTTCGTTAGGCCGAACAGCCGGATGTATTCGCCGATTCCGGGGAAGTATTCCTTTCGTTGCCGCTCATGTTGAATCCGGAGCAGATTAACGACATCGGCGCTCGGCAGGATTTCATCGATGTTGTGCGAGACGGCGACGCCGAGCTTCTCAAATTCGCGCGGCACCAGCGTGCTTGGACCCACGAGCGTGACCCGGGCGCCAAGCTTGAGCAGACCGAAAATATTCGACCGGGCGACGCGGCTGAAAAGCACATCGCCGATGATGGCGACGTGCAGACCGGCGATCGTCCGCTTGCGTTCCCGGATGGTGTAGAGATCGAGAAGCGCCTGAGTGGGATGCTCATGCGCGCCGTCGCCCGCGTTGATGATGCTCGACGTGAGGCGCTCGGCCAGAAATTGCGGCGCGCCGGACGAGCTGTGGCGCAGGACAATGATGTCGGCATGGTTCGCCTCCAGAATTTTCGCGGTGTCCTTGAGGGTCTCGCCTTTCGCCAGGCTCGAAGAGGTCGCCGAAATATTGATGACGTCGGCGCTCAAGCGGATGGCGGCGATCTCGAACGAGGTGCGGGTCCGCGTGCTCGGTTCGGCGAAAAAATTCACGAGCGTCTTGCCGCGCAACGCCGGCACTTTCTTGATTTCGCGGGTCCCGACTTCCTTGAAGGCATCGGCGGTTTCGAGAATGAAAACGATTTCCTCGGCGGAAAGCTCACGAATGCCGAGGAGATCCTTGCGGTGCCAGCGCACTTCGGATTTTGCCGGTTCCGTCACGCTTTCTCCTCTTTGGTCAACCAGACTGCATCCGGTTCGCCATCCACATTCTCAAGCCGCAAGCGCACCCGTTCGCCTGGCGCGGTCGGTAAATTTTTTCCAACGTAGTCGACGCGAATCGGCAGCTCGCGATGGCCGCGGTCGATTAGTGCCGCCAGTTGAATACGTGCGGGCCGGCCGAAGGAACCGATCGCATCCATCGCCGCGCGGGCGGTGCGGCCGGTAAAGAAAACGTCGTCAACGATGATGACCGTTTTGCCTTCGAGCGGCAGCGGCAGATGCGAAGCGTGCATGCGCGGCAGGACCGCGCGCGTTCCCACATCGTCGCGATGCATGGAAACGTCGATGACACCGATGCCGACTTGAATGTTGCTGAGCGACCGGATGGTTTCAGCGATGCGCCGGCCAATCTCGATGCCGCGTAGCGGGATGCCCGCAAGAAGAACGGCGCTGAGATCGGGATTGCGCTCGATGATCTCGTGCGCGATCCGGCGCAGGGCGCGGCTAATCGCCTCGGCGTCCATCACCGGACCGGCGGTGGAGAGAGAAGAAGTGGGTGCGTTTTGTTTCATGTTCCTTGGCGACCTCGCGGGATCGCTTTAAAGGAAACGGCGGAACTCAGGCTGCGGTCGTTTCGGCCCTGGCCTCCTTCATCCGCTTGTTCCGCCAACTGGACCGGTATTTCACGATCCAATCGAGCAGCGCCTTTTCAAAGCCGATATCGGAACCGGCCTTTTCGCTCTCGATCCATTTGTGTTTCAAAATTTCTTCCCTCTCGGCCAGGAACTCCTTGTAGAGAACGGAATTCTTTACGAACTGAGATTGCTCCCCTTGCGCGGCGGTCATCTCGGGACTGTTTTTCATATAAGCAAACGCAGGTCAACAAAAACCATATCGTGCTGGTTTAGATGTAGCAGCGGCCGTACCTATTCAATCCACCTGCTTCTTCTGTAGCCGCCGCCCTGTGGACGGCGCGATGCGCGCGTTGCTGACCGTACCGATCTCTCGCTTCGCACAACGAAGCGGCTAAAGAAGACCGCGTAGGTACCGGGCGATTTTCATGAACTCTTGCGCCACCGGGGAATCTGGCGCCTCGGCGGTAATCGGCATGCCGCGATCGCCCGATTCCCGCGTGGCGATATCGATCGGGATCTGGCCGAGCAACGGCACACGGAGTCGTTTCGCTTCGCGTTCGCCGCCGCCCGAGCCGAAAATGTCGTAGCGTTTCCCGTCGCTCGGCGAAAGGAAGTAACTCATGTTTTCCACCAGCCCGAGCACCGTGACATTCACTTTTTCGAACATTGTCGCGGCCTTCCGCGCATCGATCAGCGCGACCTCCTGTGGCGTCGTCACGATGATCGCGCCGGCGAGCGCCACGGTTTGCACGATGGTGAGCTGGATATCGCCCGTGCCCGGCGGCAGATCGAGCACGAGATAATCGAGCTCGCCCCATTCAACCTGCCGGAGGAATTGCTGGGTGTAACGCGTCACCATCGGGCCGCGCAGAATGGCCGGCGCCGCGTCGTCGAGAAGGAAACCCATCGACATCAACTTCAAGTTGTATTGCTCGATCGGGAGAATTCGGTTTTCCTCCGTCGCCATCGGCCGATCACGAGTGCCGAACATGAGCGAAATACTCGGGCCGTAGATGTCGCAATCGCAGAGCCCGACGCGCGCGCCCGTTTTTTCGAGCGCGACCGCCAGGTTGGCGGCGACGGTGGATTTGCCGACGCCACCTTTTCCGCTGGCGATGGCGACGACGTGCCCGACCCCTTCGATGCGCGTCGTGCCGACGCCCGCCGCACCCGCTCCGGCCGGCGGCGCATGAATATCGATCAATACCCGGACCTGCTCGACGCCGGGCATTTCCTGCAAGATCTTCTCCGCCTCGGTCTTGATGGTTTGCGGAATCGCCGGTTCGTTCGTCGCGAGCGCCAACTGAACCGTGACCGCGCCGCCGTCGATTCGAATTCCCTTCACCAACCCGAACGAAACGATATCGCGGCTGAAGCCGGGATACTTCACGTTCTTCAGCGCGTCGGTGATCTGTTCCTCAGAGATCGGCATGGGCGTTTAAGTTACCGCCCTGTGCGTACGAGTAAACAGATCGCTCTAGAATCTTCTTCGGGCTCTCGAAACTAGACGCGATTGGGCATGTCTTCTTTGCATGCCCACAACACGCTCGTGAAGACAGAGCCGAGAGCGATGACAAAAGCAGATAACGTGAGCATGTCGCTTTCTTTAGCAGCGGCCGTACCTCTGGCCTTTACCGGGGGAGAGCGGTCGTTAGGCCCCGATTTGGCGTTTGTTTTTGCGACACAACTGTCGCGTTTTCAAACGAAACGCGTGGTTATTTCACCAGCATTGCCTGCGAAGCGACGCACTGCCATTTCCCATTTCGCAAGACCCAGGCGTCGGTCCAACGGAAACTGCGTTTAAATTCTTTGCCGTCTTTTCCTTTACCCGCTTCCGTGGAAACAGCAGTCGCAATTGCAAATTGTCCGCCGAAAACGCGCACATCCACCTTGCCGTTTTTCGTCGAGGTATAGGTGTCGGTATCCTTCTTAATCTCAGCCAGCAGATTCGGCTTGCTCATCACTTTGCCCTTTGAGCTGATGCCGCGGAAATCGTCTGCCAAATAAGCCTGAGCCACCGCGGGATCGTGCGTCGTGACCGACGCTTCCCACTTGTCCTCGATCTCTTTGATAGTCGCTTCCGCGGTGGATTTTTTTACCGGCATGACCGCGGCGGGCGATGAGGATTTGGTCGCCGTCTCCTCCGGGCTGCTCTTTGCGGCCGGAGATGGGGACTTGGTCGCTTCCGGTGAGCGGCTCGCGCTGGGCGATGGAGAAGGAGATTTTTCCGTGGTGACCGAGACGCTCGGATCAGAAGCGGTCGCTTCCGGGGTCGGCGCCGGAGTTGATTCTGTCTCCTGAGCCAGCGCAAAGGGAGCGGCGGCAAGCACGAGCGCGGTGATGGCAAGGATTGTTATCTTCATCTGTTTCGTCCTCTGTGTGGAGTTTGGAGCAGAAGCCCCAAGCGCGGGCCGAAATGCTCATTTGTTCGAGCGGGCGCATCCTATTTGGCGGCGAAATGTTCCGTCAAGGCCGATTTGGGAAAGCGGTATTGCCAACGGACCGGATTTCTGCGCAAAACCCCTGGCCACGATCGTGCTCATTCCTACTTGACGCCCGTAGTAGCATTAGCCTCGAAAAGTCCTGACATGCGCCTAGCCACCATTCGAAACCTTATCGGGAGCCTCGCTCTCGCGGGCCTCATCGTTTACACGATGAGTCTGCCGTCCCATCCCAAGGCGCAGCACCCGGCACTCGTGATGGCGCCGCCGGCCCCAGAGCCGAAGCCGCTTCTTCTAGCCGGTCCGGCTATCGGCGCGCCCGAGATCCAGTTGCCAGTGGCCCCAGTCCGGCGAACGCACATTATCGATCATTGTTTTAGCGTCGAGGTGGAGATCAGCGCGCCGGCAATTCGAGGGAAGAACGCGGTCATCACCGCCGCGCTAAAGCAGGAGTGGGAAACGGTTCGCCACTTGATCGATGCCGGCGCGGCCATCGAGACCGCGGACGAGACCGGCCTCACCGCGCTGATGGTCGCTGCCAGACAGGGCAACGTGGAAATGCTCCGGACCCTGCTGGACCGTCAGGCGCGCGTCGACTTCATGGATTTCGAGGGACACACCGCGCTCTATTACGCCATCGCCGGGACCAAACTCGAGGCGATCCAACTTCTTCTGCCTCTGACCTCGAATCTCGCCGCAGCGGCCGGCTCGGGGCGCGATCTGTTGGCGACGGCACTCGAGACTGGCGACATAAGGATTTTTCAAGCTGTCCTGGAGCGGTTGCCGAATACCCTGCCGTGGACCTCGAGCACGCGTCTCGCGCTCGAAGCCGCTTTGAACGCGGATATGAAGGACCAAGTCCGGCTTCTCTTGAGCAAACATCCTGCGCCGCCCACGAGGGAAGGCGGCACCGTGCCGCTCATTGCTTACGCGATCGCGAAGGATGATCCGGCCATGTTCCATACCCTGCTCGCTTGCGGCAGCGACCCGAACATTGTCATCCCGAAAGTGTGCGAGAAGGATTTCATGTCCCTCATCAAATCGAAATATCTGCGCATGTATATCGAGGGCGAGACCGGGATCAATTTGCTGATGCTCTCCGCCGGGCTCGGGCGCGCCGATTACGTTCGGGCTTTGCTGGACGCCGGCGCTGATCGCAACCGATCCACGCCGCGCGAAAAAATGCTGCCACTCTATTTCGCTGCGTGGACTGAAAACTGGCAATGCGTCCAGATGCTTCTCGGTGGCGGCCCGATGCCCGACCAGCTCCGGGTTGAGATTTCGCTCGCGAAGCAAAACGCGATAGTGATCAAGGACGGCGTCACGATTTTCACCACGAAGATTTCCACCGGCCGCCAGGGATTCACGACGCCGATGGGTTACTTCGTCATTACCGATAAGGACCGGGATCACCGCTCCACCATCTACAAATGCGCCATGCCTTATTTCATGCGGCTGAATTGCCGCGATTTCGGCATGCACGAAGGAGTCGTCCAGCCTTATCCCGCGTCGCATGGTTGCATCCGCCTTCCTTCCGACGCCGCCAAGAAACTGTTTGCCGAAATCCCGGTCGGCACAGTTGTCCAGATCAACTGACGCAACCCGCTGCGGCCGGTTGTCAGCACAATCGCCCTTCGACATTTCGATCCGGCTCCAATAATCTTACGGCGTTTTCCGAGTATGGACACAACGCCTTTGCCGGAGCTAACCGGTCTGCGAAGCGAATATGGCGCGCATGGGTTGCGCCGCGCCGATCTTCATTCCGATCCGATCGAACAATTCAGCGCCTGGTTTGCGGCCGCGCTCGCCGCTGACGTTCGCGACGCCAACGCGATGAGCCTGGCCACGGCGACTCCCGACGGCAAACCGTCCGTGCGCATCGTTTTGCTGAAAGGGTTCGATGAACGCGGCTTCGTTTTTTTCACCAATCATCATAGTGAAAAAGGCCAGCAACTGGAGGTGAACCCATTCGCGGCGCTCGCATTTTATTGGGTGCAACTCGAGCGACAGATTCGGATTTCCGGCTCCGTCGAAAAAACATCGCGCGAAGATTCCGCGGCCTACTTCCATTCGCGGCCGGTCGGCAGCCGGCTGGGCGCGTGGGTTTCGAAACAGAGCGAGGTGATCGATGCGCGCCAGGTTTTGGATTCGAAATTGGCCGCGATGACGGAACGATTTGAGGGTGGCGATATCCCTTTGCCGCCGCATTGGGGTGGCTATCGGGTCAAGCCAGACAAGATCGAATTCTGGCAGGGCCGGCCCAATCGTCTGCACGATCGCTTCCGTTATTCGCGGCGCTCGGACGGCACGTGGCAGATCGATCGCCTCGCGCCTTGACGCCCGGGCGCGTTGCATGATCGAAATAGTCCGCGCCACTCCGGCCGACGCGTCTCGGCTCACGGAGATTGCTTTCGCCGCCAAGCGCCATTGGGGTTATCCGGAACGCTGGATCCAAACGTGGCGGGATATTCTGACCATGCGTCCTGAATTCATCGGCGCGAATGTCGCCTATTGCGCGATGGAAGATGGCGGCGCCGTAGGATTCTATCTTCTCACGACGGAAAACGACGGCATGCATCTCGATCATCTCTGGATCTTGCCGCGCGCCATGGGTCGCGGAATCGGACGCGCCCTTTTCGAGCATGCGGTCGAGGAGGGAAAACGCCGGGGTTTCCAGACGATCAAGATCGAGGCGGATCCAAATGCAGAAGGCTTTTATCAACGCATGGGCGCGAAACGGGTGGGAACTAACGTCACCGAGGTTGAAGGTGAACGCCGCGAGCTTCCGCTCTTGGTATATCAGCTCCCCTGAATAGAGTTTGCTGGACAAGAAACTCCCGGAACGCACCTTGAACTGCATGACGAAATACGCCCGCTTCTCCTACGCCGTGCTGGCGGCCGTGCTCATTCTCGTCGGATTTCTGCAACTGGGCGCACCGTTGCTCGCCCTTCTTTTCTCCTATTTCGTCCTCACGAACTTGGGACGATTCATTCCCAACAAGTGGATCACGCTCGCCATCTTCATTATCCTGGTCGCGGGCATTGGATACACCGCCGGTCATTTCATTCGCGCGGCCATCTCGGCCTTGCCGAAGATCGCCGATAACTCGATTCCTTCCGCGATCGCCTGGGCCCAGGCGCACGACCTGAACCTGCCCTTTACCGATTTCGATAGTCTCAAGGCGCACGCCATGACGACAGTAAAAGATGAGGCGCGCTACCTGGGCGATTTCGCCAACTTCGCCCGCCATGCTTCGACCACCTTCGTCTTCATCATCATCGCCATCGTTTGCGCGGTGAGCCTTTTCTTTAACAGCCAGCTCGATCTCTTTCGCGAGAGCCACAAGGTGCGGAACAACCTTTACTCGGTCTGCTGCAACGAAATCACCGCGCGCTTCAGCGAGTTTTATCGCAGTTTTTCCACCGTTATCGGCGCGCAGATGACGATCTCCGCCATCAACACCGTCCTGACCGCGATCTTCGTCTTTGCTATTGGGATTCCCTATGCGCCGGTGGTGATCGGGCTGACGTTCTTGTGCGGACTCTTCCCGATCGTCGGCAACGTCGTCAGCAACACCGTCATCGTTTTCATCGGCTTTCTCGTTTCGCCGAAGGTCGCGATCGGCGCGCTCATCTTCCTCGTGGTGATCCACAAGCTGGAATATTTTCTGAACAGCAAAATCATCGGCGCCCGAATCCGCAATCCGATCTGGCTGACCTTGATCGGGTTGATCATCGGCGAAAAATTGATGGGCGTGCCCGGCATGATCCTCTCGCCGGTGATCTTGAATTATCTTCGCGTCGAAATGTCGAAACTGGAGGTGAAGCCAGCGGCCGTGCTATCCGAGCGCGCCACGGTTGAGGTGATCGATGGTCCGCATTAAAGCACTCGTATGAGCGAATCAGCGAAGGAAAATCCGTGGATCGATCTCGCGCCCGGCATCCGGCGTCGCACGGTGACCCACGGCAAGACAATGTATCAAATGATCGCCGAGTTGAAGGCCGGCACCAAAATGGCGGAGCATCAGCATCCGCAGGAGCAGATCATTCACATTCTCTCGGGGCGGATGCGGGTATTCGCGAACGGCGGCACGCACGAACTGCGCGCGGGCGAATCCTACTATCTGGCAAGCAATGTTCCGCATGGCGTCGAAACGCCCGAGGAGACGAGAGTGCTCGATACCTTTAGCCCGCCGCGCCACGAATATATCGCGCTCGACGAAGAGGCTCGCCGATCGGCGCCGTAGCCGCTTTCTGTAGCCGCCGCCCTGTGGGCGGCGTGAGAGCAGCGATGGTCTCCTTCCACGCTTCGCACAGCGAAGCGGCTACAGTCCGAGAAAAGTATCGCGTGCGCTTGGGCGCCTGTTACGTTCCGGCCAGTCTCCAAACTTAATCTGAAAGGATTTCTATGTTGCACATCATTTGGTCGATCATTGTCGGCTTCATCGTTGGCTGGCTCGCGCAAGTTCTTTACCCCGGCGCCCAACACCTCGGCTTTTGGAAAGCGGCCCTCATCGGCATCGGCGGCTCGATCTTGGGAGGACTGATCAGCCGGATGTTTTCCCGGCCGACGCCCGGCAGTCCGTTTCATGCCGCCGGGTTTTTCATGTCGCTCATCGGCGCTTTGATCCTGCTCTTCGTCTGCCTAAAGTTTAATCTGCTTTAGCTGAGAGCCTGGAGTTTTAGCGGCGGTCTATGACCGCCGAAGCGATCACGAGATGCGACGGTCATAGACCGCCGCTACAATGCCGCAATGCTTTCTTTCATCGTTCCGGCACACAACGAAGAGCACGAGCTGCCGCAAACGCTCGCGGCCATTCGCGTTGCCGCGGATGCGTCCGCGCGGCCCTATGAAATCATCGTCGTGGACGATGAGTCTACCGACGCAACGGCGGAAATTGCGAAGGCCGCTGGCGCGATCGTCGTCCCGGTGCGCTATCGACATATTGCAGCGGTGCGTAACGCCGGCGCCCGCGCGGCCCGCGGCGATATCTTCTTCTTCGTTGACGCCGACACCTGGATTTCTCCTGTTCACGTGACAGGCGCGCTGGCGGCGCTCGAGGCGGGTTGCGCGGGCGGCGGAGCGCGTATGATTCCGGAAGGTTCCGTTCCGTTGTGGGGCCGCGTCTTCGTTCGTATCTTCTCCGTGTTCTATTTCACGCTCGCGAACCTCGGCGCCGGAGCGTTTTTGTTTACCACCCGCGAAAATTTTTACGCGGACGGCGGCTTCGACGAACAATTTTTCGCCGGAGAGGAGGTTTATTTCACCATGGCGTTGAAGAAACTCGGCCGATTTAAATTACTGCGCGAGCCCATCGTCACTTCGGGCCGAAAGCTGCGGATGCACTCGGCGGGGCATATCCTGGGGCGCTCGTTCGCGATCGGCCTTCTGGGAAAGCGAGCGGTTCGCTCTCGCGATAAATTGGATATTTGGTACGATGGGAAACGTGAAACCAAACCGCGCGGGCCGGCTTCAGGGAGCACGCCTGGATAATTGCGTGGGATGAAAATAAGAGCCGCCGCCGTGGTTGCTGTCACCTTCCTGCTGACGGCGGCAATCGCAGGCGCGGACGATTCGACGGCGATACCCAAGTTAATCGACGACATCAACGCCGCTGCCAGAACGGACAAGCGCCGGATGCTCAGCATCATCACCATCAATACCGATGTGGCCGCGACAATCCTGGAGCAGGAGAAGGCGCGGACTGGTCTCACTTTCGGGGACATTTATGTGGCGCATTCCCTCGCGCTCGCGACCAAAAAAAAGTTCGATGCGATCGTCGCGCTGAAGAAGGGCGGTCAAAGCTGGGCCCAGATCGCGCGGGCGCACAAGGTGTCGCTGAAGGGCTCGGGCGAGCTGCGCGAGATGATGAAGCAGTAGGGACGCCGGGGCGCCAACTGGTATCCGACTTTCTGTCAACATCCGGTTGCCAAGGCGCGTTCTTCACCTACAATACCGGCTCGTTTATGGCAGAAATCAGTGACACGATGGACATGAAGGAGTTTCAGCTCCACGAGAAGGATACCGGCAGCGCGGACGTGCAAGTTGCACTCCTCACCCGCCGGATCGCGCAGCTGACCGACCACCTCAAGAGCCACGCCAAAGATCATTCGTCGCGCCGCGGCCTCCTCAAGATGGTGGCGATGCGCCGGAGCTTGCTCGATTATCTGAGCAAGTCGGAGTCCGACCGGTATAAAAACCTGCTCGAGAAACTCAACCTGCGAAAGTAATCGCAGGTTCGTCTTCGGTTACGCTCCGTCTTTCGTCCGCGGTTTTTCGCCAGGAACGGCATTCGTTAAATAGAAAGTAAACCCGGCGCTCAGGCCGATGGTCCACTTTGATTAGAGGTTTTAGTCCCGCAGGGCGCGGGCTTAAAACCTACAATCAGGGTGACCGGCCTGGGATCAGCCAAATCTCAGAAAGCAGTTCGTTATGCAACACAAGGTTACGGCCCAGATCGGGTCCACGCAGGTCTCAATCGAAACTGGCAAAATCGCCAAGCTGGCCGACGGCTCCGTCGTCGTCTCCACCGGCGACACGATGGTGCTCGTCAGCGCGGTTTCCGCCACGCAAATCAAGGAAGGCCAGGATTGGTTTCCGCTCACAGTAGATTACCGCGAGAAAGCCGCCGCGGTCGGAAAATTTCCCGGCGGTTATTTCAAACGCGAAGGAAGACCTTCCGAAAAAGAAACGCTCACTTCGCGCATGACGGATCGGCCGCTGCGTCCGCTCTTTCCCGCCGGTTATCTTTACGACACGCAGGTCATCTCGATGTTGTTGAGCGCCGATGGGCAGAACGATCCTGACATTCTCGCGATCAACGGCGCCTCGGCCGCATTGACCGTTTCCGACATTCCGTTTGCCGGCCCGATCGGCGCGGTGCGCGTGGGTCGCGTCGATGGGCAGTTCATCGCGAACCCGACGCACGACGAACGTAACTCGAGCGATCTCGATCTCGTTTACGTCGGCACCGAGAACGACGTCATCATGATCGAAGGCGCCGCGCAGGAGATTCCGGAAGAGGATTTCGTGAAGGCGCTCGAGTTCGCACACGGACACGCGCGCGAGATGATTCGGATCCAAAAAGAGCTCGCGGCGCAAGTCGGCAAGCCCAAGCGCGAGATGCCATTGATGACGGTGAACCAGGGAATCCTGGAAGTGGCTTACCAGGTGGCCGGCGATCGCATCGAAGGCGCGCTCTACAACGAAAAGAAAGTCGATCGCAGCAAGGCGGTCAACGCGTTGAAGGAAGAAGTGAAAGCGAAGGTGCTGGAGAAGTTTCCCGAAGCCGACAAATTCGCGATCTCGCAGGCATTCGATTACGTGCAGAAGAAGGCGTTCCGCATCAGCGTGCTCGACAAACAAAAGCGGATGGACGGGCGCGGTTATCAGGATCTGCGCCCGATCACTTGCGAAGTCGGCGTCCTGCCGCGCGCCCATGGCTCCGCGATTTTCCAGCGCGGGGAAACGCAGGCGCTGGCGCTTGTCACCCTCGCGCCGATCGAAGAAGCGCAAAACATCGACGCTTACGGCGGTGGCGAAACCTCGAAGAGCTTTCTCCTGCATTACAACTTCCCGCCGTTCAGCGTCGGCGAGACCGGCCGGACCGGCGGCGCCAGCCGTCGCGAGATTGGGCACGGCGCGCTCGCGGAACGCTCGCTCGAGCCCGTTATCCCCGGCACTGAGGACTTCCGTTACGCCGTTCGGATTACGAGCGAGATCATGGAATCAAACGGCTCCAGCTCGATGGCGAGCGTGTGCGGCGGAATGCTCGCGCTCATGGATGCCGGCGTTCCGATCAAGACACCGGTCGCCGGAATCAGTGTCGGTCTCGTCACGGAGAACGACGACAGCGGCCAGTTGAAGCGTTACGAATTGCTCACCGATATCATCGGCTCCGAAGATCATTTCGGCGACATGGATTACAAAGTCTGCGGGACGGAAGCCGGCATCACTGGATTCCAGCTCGACCTGAAGTTACCGGGCGTCAGCCACAAGATCATGGCCGAAGCGACCATGCGCACGAAAGAGGCGCGCACGAAAATTCTCGGGATCATGGCGCAGGCGCTCGACAAGCCGCGCGCCGATCTGAGCAAATACGCACCGCGCATTGAGACCCTGAAAATCAATCCGGAGAAAATCGGCGCGCTCATCGGACCCGGCGGCAAAACGATCAAAGGCATCGTCGCCGAGACCGGCGCGGAGATTAACATCGAAGACGACGGCTCCGTGCACATCTACGCCACCAGCCCCGAGAGCATGGCGCGCGCGAAAGAAATTATCGGCGGAATGTCTCGCGAGATCGAAGTCGGCCAGACCTATCACGGCCGCGTCGTCTCGATCAAAGAATTCGGCGCGTTCGTGGAAGTGTTCCCGGGCAAGGATGGCCTCGTGCACATCTCCGAGCTCGCGGATTTCCGCGTGAACCGCACCGAAGACGTCGCCAAGATGGGCGAAATGATCTGGGTGAAATGCATTGGCATCGACGACAAGGGCCGCGTGAAACTGAGCCGCAAAGCCGCGCTCAAGGAACGCGCCGCCACTGAAGCCGGCCAGACCACCGAGCCCGATCGCGTCGAGCAGCCGGGTCGTTAGGCCGGGCGCAATCTTTGTTTTCTGGGGAGCGCAGGCTGCCAGCCTGCCCGTCTCGGCAGTCTGCCGAGACGCGGTCTCAGAATTCGTTAGGCTCGTGAACTACCGCATGTCGCTCAGTGTTGCCAGCAAGCTGCCGGCAACTGCAGGCTGGCAGCCTGCGCTCCCCAAGACTTAGAGTCAGCGTGTCATGAAATCCGGTTTCCTCGACAAGCTGATCGAGCGTCTCGGGCGAATCGGCCCGGAGGACGTCCAGAATTATCTGCTCCAGCTTGCCCAGGAGAAAGGCCTCATCGAGACCGTCTTCAACGCGATCCAGGAAGGGATCATCGTCACGGACGCGAAAGGGCGCATCACTTACGTGAACGATGCCGCGTGCGAGTTGTTCGGGCTCGAGGCGGAAAGTTCGATCGGTAAACGACTCGATGAACGTGTGCGCGGACTCGATTGGAAATCGCTTTCGCAATCGGAAGGCGCCGTCAGCCGCGACATGGAGATTTTTTATCCGGCGAACCGGTTTCTGAATTTCTACATCGTGCCGCTCTTGATCGAACGACGCACTCCCGACGATAGCGCAAACAACCCAGCGGAACCGGTTGGTCACGCCATCATTCTGCGCGACATCACGGAAAGCCGGCGCTCGACCGAAAAGACGATCGAGTCGGAGCGCTTCAATGCGCTCACGCTTCTGGCGGCAGGCGTGGCGCACGAGATCGGGAATCCGCTTAACTCGCTCCATATTCATTTGCAGTTGATGGAGCGCAATGTGCGCAAGCTCGATGGGAAAGTGAAAAAAGAGCTCGAGGAAGCGATCGCTATTTCCCGCGCGGAGATCACGCGGCTCGATTCGATCGTCTCGCAATTCCTCCAGGCGATCCGGCCCTCGAAGCCGGTGCTGCATCCGGAAAATGTGAACGCGATCGTGGAAGAGGCGGTGCGTTTCTTCGCCGCCGAGATCGAGGACCGCGACATCGTCGTCGAGCAGGAGCTGCGGGCCGATCTGCCATTACTCGAGCTCGATCGCGACCAGATGAAGCAGGTCTTTTACAACGTGATCAAGAACAGCTTCGAAGCGATGAAGCGCCGCGGCATCCTTCGCATCCGGGCCGACATGGATGCGACGCATGTGAATATCAGTTTCACCGATACTGGCGGCGGAATGTCGGCGGAAAGTTTGAGCCGCGTCTTCGAACCGTACTTCACCACGAAAAGCTCCGGCTCGGGGCTAGGCTTGCTGATTGTGCGGCGGATCGTGCGCGAACACGGCGGCGAAATGGCGATCGAAAGCAACGAAGGCAAAGGGCTGACGCTGACGATTCGTTTGCCGTATCTGGATAAACGCGTGCGGATGCTGGAAGCGGGAAGCCGGCAGTGATTGTGAATAGGCTTGTGATTGGGACCAAATATCCCGACAAATTTGCGCCATGCTTTCACTGATTTTTCTCGTCGTCTTTCCGTTCGCCGTTTGGAAGGCGTGGCAGAACGTCCAAATGGCCAAAGCCAGCACGGCGTGGCCGACCACAACCGGAAAGATCACTGCGTCGGACGTTGCGAAAGTGATGTTTCGCCGCCAGCCGCGCATTACCTATTCCTACGCGGTGAACGGCAAGCCTTTCAGCTCGCAAAGAATCTCCTTTGCCGGCGGTTATCGGCCGAAAGAGACCGACGCAATTCTAAGTCGTTATCCCGTCGGAAGCGATGTGACGGTTTCATACGCGCCGGATAGACCCGCAGAAGCCACCTTGGAGACTGGCGCAAATAAACAGGTCACCGCGCAGCTGCGAATGCTCCTGGTCTTCTTCGTCCTGATCGTTCTGTTGAACGTCTTCAACTTTTGGCTGAGGACCGTCAACAAAGATACTCGACCGCCGATCCGCACCTACGGGTCGGAACTCTCTTCGAATCCAGCTAATCCCGTCTAATCTTTCGGCGGCGCAGCCTTCGCGTATTTTTGGTCGCGGACTTGTCTGCGGATAGCCGCGAACATTTTTCGAATCCCGATCTGGCTGCCGGTGTTTTTGATGAACGCCGGGATTGCGCCGCCGCTGTCGGTATAAATCGTGTAGGTCGCGCGCGTGGCATTCGGACCCACCGGCTCCAGAAGCCAACTGCCCTCGCATAATTTCACCCGAACCACGCCGGATTTTTCCGGAGGTCCCAGCGCATTCTCCGTTTCCCATCGGCTCAAATAACTAGTGCCACCTTCCGCCGGCTTCGAACTGGAGTGGATCCGCACGGTGTAATCCCGATCGCTGGTAAGCGGCGCGGAAATTCGCTGATAGGCGACGATCGAGTTGCCGTCTCGCTTCAAAACGCGGCATTCCGCGGTGTAAGGCATGAAGCTCGCGTACGATTCCACGTCGCTGATGACGGCATGGACCACCGCCGCCGGCGCGGCAATTTCTCCGATGGCCCTGGACTCATTCGAGGCCGGGCGCTGACGGCGATAGAGCGCCACGCCTTCTTTGTTCGAGATCAATTTCCACTCGGTCGCGTTCCCTTCCGGTTCCGCGGCTCGAAGATTTGCGCATGACGCGTAAGCGGCGAGCGCGGCGAGAACGAGCAGACTTCGCCTCATGCTGCCGGTGTCCCGGTCGGAACGATGCCGGCGCGTTCGACCATCAGGATCACGGTCCGCTCCGGCGCCCGCGGACGATGCATCACTCCCTTCGGAATCACGACGCCTTTGCCCGGCGTCAAATCGATGCAGCGATTTTCGAGGTCGATCAGGAGCTGGCCGCTGACCACGTAGAAGAACTCATCTTCGCGCTCATGCTTGTGCCAGTGATATTCGCCGTGAACAACGCCGAGGCGCACCACTGACTCGTCCACCTGGCAGAGGGTTTGGTTGTACCACTGATCCTGGCAGGCTTCGACGACCTGCGGCACATCGATCACCTCCAGCGGCGCGTGCAGAATGTTCAGCCGCGTATTATAAGAAAATCCCGCTGGCGATTTATCTCCTGGCACGCCCCAGCCTTGGCGAAGGCGGCTCGCGCCTCAACCTTTTTTCAATCTCGCTTCCGTACGCTGCCCGCGCCGCTGATGTCTTTTTCGATGGTCGGATTGCCGCTGTAGGTCACCTTGCCCGCACCGGAGATCGCCACTTTCAGGCTCTCACTGGCCGACACGTCGGCTTTCCCTGCGCCAGAAATCGAGAGCTGGGCAGTGCGCACTTGCAGATCATCGGCTACGAGCTTGCTCGCGCCGGACATCGTCGCCATCAATTCATCCACGGCCCCATCGACGGTTACGCGCGTTGCGCCGGTGCCATCGAGATAAAGGCCCTTGCCGGAAAGTCTCGTCGCCGACAAGCGCACAGCGCCTGTCAAGCGGGCGGCCTTCAACATGGAACTGGAGAGCTTGACCTTCATTCCATGGGTGGGGCGAAGCTGGCCGTGCCATTCCAGGCGCAGCTTGCTGCCGCTCATGCTCGTCTCCACATGCGACAACAGATTTTCATCGGTGGTAATAGCAAACATCGCGGGCCCGGGCACCCACTGGATATCGAACGCGCCCTCGGCTTCAACGCTCGTGAAGTCCTGGACGGGCCGGGTTTCGGTCGTGATGTGGCCATTGCCTCTGATGCCGCTCAGGTGGCAACCACCCAGCGCTAGGGCCGCAAAGGTCAGAAGTTTTGCCGCCGCGAACGGCCGGATCGGAATCGTGTTCATAATGTTGATCTCTTTGGAAGTGAGATGCGCCCAAGGGGCGCTTTGGATTCAGAAAAATCGGTAATTTATGAGCTGCGCATCCCCCAGATGTCATCCCGAGCCGCGCCGACGGCGAGGGACCTCGCAGTCGCATTTAGCGCTTCCGCAAAAAATTGGGCGTTGCCCGACGAATATGCCATCACTTGCGCGGAAGCGATTGAGCGCTTGCGAGGTCCCTCGGCGCGCTTCGCCAGCCTCGGGATGACAGCGTCGCGGACGAAAGACCGCTTTCGCCTACGTCCCCGCGGGATGCCGCGCGACGTAACCACCGGTGTCCCGCAAATCCGCATGCCAGCGCGGGCCATCGTTGCCGCCCCGGCGGAAATCGGTCGTGTCGAGCCGGAGGCCGGCGATGACTGCGAAGGTGTGGCCGGGCCTCGAATAAATCGTGATCCACCGTCCGTGGCCGCGTTCGCCGTAGCGCATGAGATCGCTCGATGGCATCGGTGCGCTGATCAGGCCGGCGCCGTGCAAAGCAAACGAGACGGTGCCGGAGCAATCATACCCGTAATCGTTGAAGGAGCCGTGCCCGCCGCCCCAGACGTACGGTTTGCGGCGAAGCGTGTTCACGGCCCAAATGGCGTTCTTCACATTTTGCGGCGCGCGAGAAGGCGCATACGCAATCCCATTGCGCACGACCGCCTGGCTCCCGGCGACCGTCGGACGATCGCCTCGATTTTCAATTTGCGGCTCGGCTTGCTCCTGGTCGAAATCATCATCCGCTTCCGCGCTCGGTGTCCGCGATATTGGGTAGGCGACGCGAATCGGTTGCGCTCCGCTTCCGAGCTCATCGTCCTCGATCCGTTCGGAGCGAGGCCTTCTGGCGATCCTGCGCGGGGCGTAGAACGCGACCTTGATCGGTGCCAGGGCGGCTGCGCGCAAAACGCGGTGGGCATTGTGAACCACTGGGAACGCGGTTGCATGCACGACGGAATGGATCAGCGAAAATGGCTGCAACGCGACGGAGAAAGCTGTCCGTTTGCGATGCCTCGATGTCCGCGCCTGAGCGTCCGGCAGAACCACGATCGCCAATGCGATCGTCGCACAAAAAATCACCGCCCTGCTTCTCCGCGACCAACTCGAACTGAAATACCGCATGCCTCAGAAAGAAGCTGCTCCCGCGCCAACCCAGTAATTTTCACTGGCCGATCGCTCATCCGCGGCCGCCTTCGCAGGAAGCCTTGACTGACGGAGTCTCATTTTGACAAAATGGCAGGCGCCTTTCCGCTAGCCACCCACTTTCTCTCCGATCGAAAAAACCACGGTTACCTCATTAAGAACTCATGAAAATCGCCATTGCCACCATCGCGCTGATCGCAGCTATTCCGTTTGCCTTGCTTGCTGACAAAGACAAGGACGTCACAGTCAAAGTCCCGGACAAAAGTGGTGTGTCTATTGTGGACATCACCGGAGCCTCGGGGCCCGGCCTGTTCACGTTTAAACTCAATAACAGCAACAGCTACCCTGTTCACGTTTCGGGCCAATACATTATCCCATACGCATTCCATCTCTTCGATGAGGATTTGAAGGCTAATGAGAGCAAGCTGATGACGGGCGCCGTGGGCGAAAAACAAAAACTGACGGAAATCATCATCGACAAGGTCGAAAAAATCCCAGCGAAGGACTGATCATCTTCCCCTTCTTCCTGGGTTAGCCCGTTCCCAAAGCCGATCGGCGCGCGAAGATTCGCGTGCGCGATTTCCAGCTTCGTCGTTGTCGCGGATGAATGCGGCGTACCGCATTCTTATCGCTCGCGTCCCGTTTGGGAGATTTAACTTCACTGCTAGATTTCCGACTTGTGCCGCTGACTTCCGGTCTCCACTAAATGCCTTCCGCTCTCGAACCTCATCACTCCACCACAGCCAATGTCCCGGAAGACATGACGGGCCGGCCGCGGCGCGTCGCGACCGGCGGCATTTCGTTACGCAAAACTTTCTCGGCGCTGAAGCATCGGAATTTCCGTCTCTTCTTTTCCGGCCAGCTCATTTCCTTCACCGGCAGTTGGATGACCACGACCGCGCAAGGCTGGCTCGTCTATCAACTCACCGGATCGAAAGCGCTGCTCGGCATCGTAGCCGCTGCCGCCTCTGCGCCGATGCTTTTCTTCGCTACCTGGGGTGGTTGGACGGCCGATCGTTATTCAAAACGGTCGGTGGTTCTCGTCACCCAAACCTGCTGGATGCTTCTCTCGCTGGCGATGGCCGCGCTCGTTTGGACACAGATCGTCCAGCCGTGGCACATCATCGCGCTCGCGATCCTCGGCGGAATCACGATGGCGTTCGACATGCCGGCGCGGCAATCGTTCGTGATCGAGATGACCAGCCGCGAAGATTTGATGAACGCCATCTCGCTCAACAGTTCCGCGTTCAATTGCGCCCGCATCATCGGCCCATCGATCGCCGGTTTCCTCATGGCGCACGTCGGGATTGCGATGTGTTTTTTTCTCGATGGCATCAGCTTCATTGCCGTCATCGCCGGCCTCCTTCTGATGCGGTTGCCGAAACGGAAAACAACGATTGTGAGTGAATCAGGCCCGCTCGGTCAGGCGCTCGAAGGGTTCCGCTATGTCTGGACGCATCCGCGCGTGCTCACCATTCTATCGCTCTTCACCGTCGTCGGCATTTTCGGCTGGTCCTATTCCGTCCTCATGCCCGCATTCGCGCATGATGTCCTGCATCTGGGCGCGAACGGTTACGGCCTGTTGATGGCCGGCAGCGGAGTAGGCGCGCTCGCCGCCGCGCTCACCGTCGCGAGCGTCGGGCACATTCTGCCCACGCGGGTGATGGCTTTGGGCGGCGTCTGGATTTTCTCCGTGACGCTGGTTCTGTTCGCCTTCAACAAAAATCTCTATCTCGGCGTCCTGCTTCTCGCCATCGTCGGTTTCGGCGTTGTCCTTTATTTCTCCACTTCCAACACCGTGCTGCAAACGATCGTCCCCGACGAAATGCGCGGCCGGGTCATGGGAATCTGGACGCTGATCTTCGGCGGCATGATCCCCCTCGGCAGCCTCGAAGCCGGCGTCATGGCGGATTTCATCGGCACGCCGGCTACCATGGCCATCGGCGCATTGATCTGCGCGTTAGCCGCCCTGGTCACTCTCCAAGTCATCCGCAAGCGCGAAGCACAGCTCGCCTCCGCCCCGTAATACGTTGGGCTCTACCGATAAACGGACATCGGTTTCTGCGGCGAAAAGCGGAGCGCCGCTGGACGGTCATGGCGGCGCGGAATTAGGCTCGGGCTCATCATGATCAAACAAATCAAATTCGTCAGCATTCCTGTCGCCGATCAGAACCGGGCGCTGGATTTTTATACGGAGAAACTCGGGTTCACCATCATTACCGATCAGCCGTTCGATGAGAAACAACGCTGGATCGAACTGCGGGTGCCGAAGGCCGAGACGCGGGTGGTGTTGTTCACGGCCGAAGGCGAGGAGAAACGAATCGGCTCGATGATGCCGATGTCGTACGCGTGCGATGACATCGACAAGACCTACGAGGAATTGAATGGGCGCGGGGTGGAGTTTGAGGGCCCGCCGCAGAAGCAGCCCTGGGGCAAGTACGCGATGTTTAAGGACAGCGAAGGCAATCGCTTTGTCATTTCAGCCGATTGATCCGGAATGTGTCACACAGAGGACACGAAGGGACACAACGGATCAGGGCAGGGACGGATTATTCCTGAGCTCATACTTTCCTTTGTGAACCTTTGTGACCGTCGTGTGAGATCTTTTAGGACCGATCGCCTCACCACCATCGTAAGGCCGCTCCGAGGTAAACCATTCCCGCCAGCGAGATCGCGGCGGACGCCCAGCGTCCGATGAGAAGCGTGCGCGGTTCGCTTTGAGACGGAGTGCGCCACCAGCCGCGCGCGAATTTCAACGCGCAAAAGGTCGGAAGCACCACCATCTGGTGGCCGATTTCAACTCCCGCGCTGAATCCCAGAATCGCCAGGACGAGTACGTTCGAGGGACTCGGGTCCATAAGCTGACGCGACGAGCACTTCCTCCAGCGAAACCGTGGCGCGCATAATGAGCTGGCTCCGCGAGATCGTGACAATTAATCCTCCTTGCGCGACGGGATGCGCCTCTGCACAGGGGCGCAAGATCCAGAGAAGGGCACACGCGAACAAAGTCCATCGTGCCGTCCCCGTTCGGCTAGCGGTGAACATGAAATGAATTGTGGCGTGGATTGATGCGGGCCGCTTCGGCCAGGAGTTCCTTTCCGCGCACCGAATCGCCGGCTGCCAGAAAAATCATTCCGGCATGAGCGAGGATATGCGCGTCTTTCACCCCGGGCGCGAGCATTCGTTTCGCGATCTCCGCGGCTTGCGCGAATTCGCCTCCGCGATAGAGGGCCCAGGTCAGCGCATCCTGGGCGGCGGCGGTGTGCCGCAATTCCAAATCACGCCGGGCCCACGTCAGCGATTCCGCCGGATTCTCCTCTGTGTCCGAGAAAAATCCGGCGAGATGATGAAAGTAATGCGCGTTGCCTTCCGCGGCGTTTTTCAAATAGGCATCGCGGGCCCGCGTGTGCCAAGTCGCGCCGTCCGCAATTTTGCCCATAGCTGAGTAAACGTCGCCCAGCGCCTGCCAGAACTCCGGGCGCGGTGTTCGGGCGATCGCCTTTTCATAAAGTAGAATCGCCTCATCATATTTTTCCTGCGCGGCCCGCAGCTCACCCAAATGGTCCAGCGCGCCGGTGTCGCTGGGCCGCTCTGCGAGCGCGGCCTGGAAATTTTTCTCAGCCACGTCCCACTGTCCAAGGTTGAAGGCCAGCTTGCCTGATTCCACGAGGCACCACGCGACGATTTCGGGTGACGCAGGCGACAATTGCCGCGCAGCCTCGAGCGCTTTCTCGAAATGCGTCCGCGCCGAATCGAACGCCCCGCGCGTCAGCTCAAGCCGTGCGATGCGCGTTTCGGTTTCCATCGGATCGCTTTTGCGTTTTTGCATCTCATCATAGGCGGCTGCGGCCTGGTCGAGATCACCTAACTCCAGGAGCGCGTCACCGAGCAGCGCGAATCCACGGCTCTTGCCCGGCTCGATTTTCGTCAGGGCCGATGCGCGATCCCGCGCCGCCGCGAAATGATGCGATTCGTACTCGACCCGCGCTTGCATGGACAAACCGCCGGCGTTTTGCTCGGCTGGCACCGATGCGAGCGAGCGACGCGCCGCTTCGCCCGCGCGGCGCAGCCATTCATAGTCGCCAGTTTCACGCAGGCGCTGAAGATAAATCTCGGCGAGGCGATTTTGCGCGATGATGTCTTCGGGATCACGCCGCACACGATCCTCCAGGAATCGTTGCACGCGCGCAGCCTCGGCCTCGAGCGCCGGCCCGCTCGGCGCGACAGATTTCGTTTCGACGGCGATCGCATCGGACGTGGTGATCGTCACGAACGCGGTAAGGACTAACGCAATTCTCTGCGCCGGTGACGATCGAAAGCGTTCCACTCGCGATCAGTTGCGAGTGTTATCGTCGATGCCCGAGTCGCGCGGTTGCTGGGCGTTGGCGTAAAACGGGAACGTATCCTGGAGCGGCACGTCGTTGGCGTAAACGTTATCGGGCAGCGGCCTCTGGTTCAGGATGAAGAAGAGCAGGGTGTCGACGACATCGTCGCCGAGGCGCCGGCCATTCGGGAATCCTGCGCCCTTATTGTTGCCGCCACCGGTGCCCGCGTTGGCCGTGTTGAAATTCAACCGCAGATAATCGCCATGCACGACGGCGACTTGGGCCAGGATTCCTATGTTCGTGTCGTCAGTGCCGAGCGCCTTCAACGTTGCAACGATGTCCCCGGCGAAGCGGCCATTCGCGTCTTCCTCCGGAGTGCCGGTATTGTATTCATCCTTCCGAGCGAAGGGGATGAGAGCGACGTTCACCGCGGGAACGGCCGTGCGATCCACTTGGACCAAAATTGCGGGGGCGGCGACATCAAGGTCGTAGGTCTCGACCAGGCCAATACCGGTGGATCCCATCGCGTCGTCCAAAATCACGGTATACTGCCCCGGCGAAAGCGTGGCGATGATGGCCGACTCTTTGGGATTTTTCGGTGCGAATTGCGTAGCGGAGATTTCCGTGGCCTGGGTGTCCTGCCAATTGTCATTGCTGGCTACGAGTTGCGCCTGGCTATTGAAAAGTTTCAGGGTTGGATCTGGCAGCGGGCCGGGAACATTGCTGGCCGCGAGGCTCGGTCCAAGCCCCCGAACGATCACTTTCTTCGGCCCGTTCCCGGAGATAATCAGGCCCCCGATTAGCACTTTGTTACCACCGTCCACCTGGCCACGGGTCGCGAGGTTCCCAAGGGCGGTGCCGAACTGCGGCTCGACTCGGAGCGTCACGCCCTCCACTCCGAGGACGCCGTTTGCATTGGGCAGAAGTGCTTTCGGAACGCTGAGCGCGATGGCCATGGTGTTGTAGCCCGCGAAGGAATCCCGGGCGCGGATGAACGCGGCGGCAGGATTGGGGGTGCCCGCCCGAACCGCTGCGACGAATCGCGAGAACGCGGGAATATCGAAAAAGAACGGGTCATCCACCTCGCCGGCGAAAAAGTTTATGCCGGAAGAAGGATCGGTGCTGACCAACTGCGGCGGCGGTGCGGCATTGAGGGAAGGATTACTGGCGGGCGCGCTAAATTCGAAAACTTTGGTGGTCCCCTTTGTCATACGGATCGTGGCCACCTGGCCGGCATTGGTGGTGGTGCGCGGCGCAAAAGTCACGTCGAGGAACGCGTCGGGAATTACGTCGCCGGTTTCTTCGAGCAGGAACCGGTAAACCAGCTTCGGATCGAAAATGCCCATGTTAACCGCTTCGCTGGGCACGATAAATCCGCGCGTGGTCATCGAGATAACAACGCGGTTGTTATCGTTCGGATCGAGAAAAAGAAAAACGTCGTTGAGATCAGCGGAAGCGTTATTGGAAGCAGTGGGACTGTCGCCGTGGTCGGCGGCGCGACCGTCCTGGATTGAGAGGAAGATGGCGCCGGAGAGCGTGGCGATGAGTAATGCCGTGGTGCTTTTCTTCATAGTGCGAACCGGTTACCCGATTTTGCGGAACGCGCTGCCCCCAAGTCAATCTTTAAGAGTGCGTGCGGCGGCGCCGGTTTGGATTCGCGGCTTGAATTGCAAAGCAAATCCGTCACGATACGCCCCATGAAAATCGAAATGCTCGCAAGACTTGCGCTCGCAAGTGTCGTCGTCTTTTTGCTCCACGCCTGCGCTACCATCGCGCCCACGGGACCGGCTGCGCTCGCAGGAACGTGGACCAATTCGATCGGCTCGGTTTTGACGATAAAGACGGACGGCTCGTTTGACGTCGATCTCAACAAGGACGGAAAACGCGATGCCTAGGGAAAGCTCACGGTTGAAGGCACTACGGTCACGATCGTCGGAACGGGCGGCGTGGTTCCGAAAGGATGCGCCAAGACCACCGGCGTTTACCATTTCGTGCGCAGCAAAGACGCGCTCCATTTCACGCTCGTGAAGGACGCCTGCAAAGAGCGCGTGAAGAATCTGATGCTCGATTGGACGAAGAAGTAGGCGTTTGACGAATGGAGGGCGGAGCTCCGGCGACGCTGCGCGCTCCGGAAACACGTGGCCTCGCAGAGCCCGGCCCTCCATGGGCGGGGACGCGTGCTACGGCTGCTTCGCCGGGAGCGGCTTCTGACTTTTCAAGATATCCGCCTCGGGCGTCAGCTTGTTCGCCCTCGGGCTGAAGATGATCCGGTTGGGCTTTTCGCCTAACGACTCGGTGATCGCTTTCGCGTGAGTGCTGACCACTTTCAGATTCAGCAAGATGACGCGCAGCTCTTTCATCTGTTCCTGAAGTTGCTTGTCGGTCGTGCCGAGAAATTTTCCGGCGGTCTGGAAAACCGTGTTCGCGTTTTGCTCGACGCCATCGAGGCCTTTGATGATGCGCTGCGCTTCATCCAAATCGATTTTCGCGCTGTCGAGCAGCGGCGCGAACTTCGGAAGAAATTGTCCGAGCTCGTTTTTCACGCTGGTTACGGTGCCGTCGAGATTCGTGACCGTTCCATTGAGGTTGTCGATCAGCTTGTTCGCGTTCTCGAAGAGCGGCCCCGCCGCGGCGGTGATCTGCTCGATTCCGTAAGAGGGGTGGCCTTCGATGGCGGCGTTGTTCGCGAGGGTTTCGCCCCCGGGTGTGCCGGCGGAAAGCGCGACGAACTTCGGCGCGAGCAATGTGTCCGAGCTCAGCGTTGCCTGTACGTCCGCGGGTAACGGCGGGATATTTTCGTCGAGGTTCACCGTGACACGCACCGCGTTTCGCTTGTTCGCCGCGGATTCGCGCTGGCCACCGCTGAGGTGCCGCATGGCAATCACACGTCCCGCCGGTGCGCCGGCGTAACGAACTTCCGAGTGCAGCTTGATTCCCGTGACGTCTTCGTAATCGATTTGCAAAGTCCGCGCCGGTTTCTTCAAGCGGAATCCTGAAAGCGCCATGGTCAGCGCCGCGAGCAGGACAATGCTGCAAGCGATGACGGAAAGAGCGACGACGTAATCGGAGAGGTTTCGTTTCATGGGATCTTGTGGCGGAAGCGGTGCTGGGCGGAGACGAGCGGACGCGCCTTTACGTGAGGATGATGCTCGTGATCGTCCTGGGAAAGATTCAAAGGCATTGGGCCATCGGGTTCGCCGTTGATGAATTGCTGCACTTCCGGGTCCGGGTGGGTGCGGATTTCGTCGGGACTACCTTGCGCGATAATGCGGCCGCGTCCGAGCATAATCATGCGGGTGGCAATGCGAAATGCGCTCGTCATGTCGTGGGTAACAACGACCGCGGTCATGCCCTCTCCGTGAGTGAGCTCGAGCGTGAGCTTGTCCACGACCGCGGTCATGATGGGATCGAGGCCCGAAGTGGGCTCATCGCTGAACAGCAGTTCGGGATCGAGCGCCAAAGCCCGCGCGAGGCCGACGCGCTTTCTCATTCCGCCGCTGATTTCCGCCGGCTTCAGATTCTCGAAACCGTTCAAGCCGACCATCTGCAATTTTCTGATCACCGTGTCCTGGACTTCTCCGGCAGACATGTCGGTGTGGTGCAAAAGCGGGAGCGCCACGTTCTCGCCGACGGTAAGAGACGCGAGAAGCGCGCCCGATTGAAACAACATCCCGAAGCGCCGCCGGATATCGCCGATCTCGCGCTCGGTCTTCGTCGTAATTTCGTCACCGAAAATTTTCACGGAGCCGGCATTCGGTTTCATCACGCCAATGATATGGCGGAGCAATGTGCTTTTGCCGCAACCGCTCCCGCCCATGATGACGAGGGTTTCGCCGCGCCGGACCTGCAAGGAAATGCCGTCGATCACGGTGCGGGTTCCGAATTTGCGATGCAAATCGGTGACTTCGACGACGGGTTGTGTCTCCGCCTTCATGCGCCGAAAAAGAACACGGCGGTGAGGATTGCGTTCGTGACGAGCATCGCGAGAAGCGCTTGCACGACCGACGATGTCGTCGCCTGACCCACGCCTTCGGCGCCGCCTTCCACGTGGAGACCCGCGTTGCAGGCGATCGTGATGATGATCCAGGCGAAGACCGCGCTTTTGATCATACCCGAATAGAGATCCCAGGTGTCCGCGCTCTGGAGGGCGCGGAGCACGTAGCCGGCGGTGTTGAAATCGAGCGCGAAATGGCAGACGGCCCAGCCGCCAAGGACGCCGATGTAATTCCCCAGGATCGTGAGGGCGGGCAACATGACGAGCATGGCGAGAAAACGGGGCACGATCAGGTAGCTGATTGGATTGATCGCCATGACTTCCAGCGCTTCGATTTCCTCGGAGACTTTCATGGTGCCAAGTTCCGCCGCCACCGCCGATCCGCTGCGGCCGATCACAATCACGGCGATCAAGACGGGCCCCATTTCCCGCAGCAACGTGACCATGACCAGGTCGGGCACGTAAATTTCGGCTCCGAGTTGTTGGAGGGAATGCGCGGCCTGCATGGCGAGGGTTACGCCTACGCTGAACGCAGTGAGCGCGACCATCGGCGTCGCCCGCACGCCGATGAACACCATCTGCCGGAAGATGGGCGAAATCTTGAACATTTCTCCCTTGAAGGGCGCGACGAAGATCCAGTAAAGCAGGCTCAGGTTGAGCCGGAGAAAGTTTTTCAAAATGCGGCAGCAAGGTATAGCACCGGGCTGGCCGCGGTATCCAGAATAGTTTGCGCGTGAATCGCCGCGCGCTGTGCTCCTGTAGCCGCGCCCCTGTGGGGCGTGTGCGCACGGCCCGCAGGGCCGTGGCTACAGTTAACTCAACGCCGCGTAATGCTCAGCGCCAACAAAATGAAAGTCGGCGTCGGCCGGAATCATCAAGGCGACGGCTGGTCTTGCGGTGGCGGCGGCGCCGGGAAATGATGGTGCAGCATGACCTTGCGATGCTCGGCCTCGAGTTTCTCGAGTTTCTTTTGCTGCTCCGGAGACAAGTGCACGCCAACCTCCTTTTTCGATTCCTCCATGACGGTCCGCACCCGCTCCGCCGTCTCAATCCGGATCGCTTCGAGCTTCGCGGTGGTTGTATCGATAATCGGCGCGATCTTTTTTTCCTGCTCCGAGGTCAAATCCAGGGCACGCCGGAAATGCTCGCGCATTTTGCCGGCGACATCGCCCGAGTGGGGCGGCCCGAGGAAGTGGGCCTTCAGATGGTGCACCCCAAGGAAGCCGCCAGTCGTCATCCCGGCGATGAAGACAAGCAGGAAGGCGAAAGCCAGCTTCCATTTCAAGGCGTTGTTCATTCCGAGAATTCCGTTTGGATTTGCGAATCGGCGATGGCGTATTCGTTTGTTTGCGGCGCGGTGAAGGCAACGTTTTCGGTGAATTGCCGGTAGGCCGCCGCGCTGGCCAAAACGACCACGGCGAAAGCGATCACGCCCGTCCGGCGGAGAAATCGAGTCAATTCCGCGACGTCGGTGAACGCTTCATGGCGAGCCCGCCAGGCGGCGAGCACCCGCGTCTCGAACCCAAACGGGGTTTCAAGCGCCGGTCCTTCCGGAGTCTTCGCCGCCGAACGCAAGAGACGATCCAAATCAACCGGCTTCATGCATTCTCCTTCGCCGAGATCATCGACATTTGTTTCTTCATTTTTTGCCGCGCCCGAAACGCGCGCACTTTCACGAGCGCGCCGCTCCAGCCGGTGATCTTTTGGATCTCCGCGACGGAACGCTGTTGCAAATAGAGTAGATCGATCACGAGTCGTTCGGCAGGTTTAAGCGCCTTCATAAGATGCTCGACTAACTGGCGCGATGCAAAACTACGATCGGAGGCTAGCTCATCGCTCGTCGCGGCCAGGTTCTGGATCACGGCCACCTGCTCTTCGCTCAGGTCCGCTTCGCGCAATTCCGGCCGCGCTTTCTCGGCTTGGATCTGGTTGATGCAGGTATTGATGGCGATGCGCGAGACCCAATGCTCGAGCGGCGCTTTTCCTGAAAACTGGGAGAGCTTCTGCATCACTTTAATGAATATCATCTGACAAAGGTCCTCCTCGGCACTTCGCGCCGGCCGATGCGCGCGCACCAGTTTCGCCACCAAGGGGTAGAGGCGCCGCACGAGTTCGCGGGCCGCATCATCGTCCTGTTGCAGAACCGCAGCCACCAACTCCCGTGAGACTCCATCAGCAGCCATGTGAAGCGAAGCCAGACCACGCTGTTAAGGAAGACAGCGTGGCGCGCCGTGAGGTTACAAAATAAATAGGAGTTTTTGCGCGGCCGAAAAATTGTCGGAACAAATCTGTAACCGTGAGCCGCGCGGGCCAGTCATCCATCCCTGAAAGAGGCGCTCTGATTGCGCCAAAAAACAAGAAAACAAACCAAACAATGACACGAAAACTTATGACACTCATGGCTGCCGTGGCGCTTTCGCTCGGCGGTCTCGTTTACCTTCAGGCGAAGGAACCAGGCGAGCACGGACCGAAACACGAACATCACGGACCGGGCCCGGAGCACATGCAGGGGAACCCGCTCGAGCATTTGAGCAAGGACCTGAATCTTACCGACGATCAAAAGGCCAAAGTGCAACCGATTATCGACCAGATGAAGCCGCAGATGAAGGCCATTCACGAAGAAGCGATGCAAAAGATGCACGCGCTCTTGGAAAGCGCCGGCGGGCAGATCCGCCCTTTGCTCACGCCCGAGCAACAGCAAAAATACGACGCGATGAAAAAGGCGCACGAGGACATGCGCAAGGCGATGCAGGAGATGCACGACGCGAAGAGCAAGTAACTCTGTTCGCCTAGGAGAAACAGCGGCGGCGATCGAAAGGTCGCCGCCGTTTTCTTAATGGATATTCGAACGCGGTCTGGCCCAAAAGCGATACACCAGCACCCCGATCGCAAGAATCACTACGCCGATGCCGGCGTTTTGCGGAAACCGAACCAGCGTGCTGACGGCCACGCTCCAACAAGCCAGGACGAACAGGCAGGTCGTGAACGGATGCCACGGAACGCGGACCAACGCGCCCGCCGGCTCTTCCGTTCGATCCCGGCGGGCCCGGGCACGGAACACGAGAAGCGATGCGCCGGTCAAACCGAAGAAGAGCACATCGATGGTAACGACGTAGTTAAGGATCTGCTCATACCTTCCCGTCAGTGCCACAACCGCAGCCCAGACGCCTTGCAGGACAATGGCAATTACCGGAACTCTCGTTCGCGCATTCAGTTGTCCCACCGCTTTGAAGAAAACGCCGTCACGGGCCATCGCGTAGTAAACCCGAGGAGCCGTCAGAATGCTCTGGCTAAGGAAACCTACCGTCGAGATGGCGATGCCACAGGCGATAATCTTCGCGCCACGCGAGCCCAGGGCCAGTCGCATCACTTCGGAAGCCGGGGTCGTGGTATTCGCCAGGCCAGCGACGCCGAGTGCGCGCAAACAGACATAGGTCACGAGCAGGTAAACGATAATCACACCCACCACTCCGATGAAAAGCCCACGGGGCAGGTCGCGCCTCGGATCGCGCATCTCGCCGCTGACGAAGGTAGCTGTCTGCCAGCCGCCATAAGCGAACAGCACAGGTACCATCGCCGCCGCCAGACCTTTCCAAATGCTGGTTGTTCCGCTGGAATCAATGGCAGCACTTGTCGTTAAGTCTGACGCCGCCGGGCCAACCAGCATCCAGCCGGCGCCGATCAGCAACACAATCGCACCGAGCTTCGTCAGCATCAAAGCGCTTTGCACATTGCTGCCCGCGCGGATACCAAGGCAGTTGATCACGGTTAGAACCGCGAGCGCAAGTGATGCGACAACCTGCTCTGGAATAGGAATCCCTGATAGCTCCCGGAAGTAACGACCAAAAATAATCGCGGCGCCTGCCATGCCGCCAGTTTGGACAACGAGCAACAAGGTCCAGCCGTATAGGAATGCGACGATCGGATGATAAGCATCCCGAAGGTAGGCATACTGTCCGCCTACTCGAGGCCGGAGCACAGCGAGCTCCGCATAAACGAAAGCGCCGATGAGCGCAATCAAGCCGCCGATCAACCACGCGCCGAGCACCAGCATCGGCGTGTGCACCTGCCGCGCGACAACCGATGGATTAACGAAGATGCCGGCTCCGATGATTCCGCCCATGACGATCATGGTCGCATCGAAGGCGCCAAGCCGGCGTGCAAGCGAAGGTTCCTGAACGGTGGGATTCAAGCGCCTTACTCCAACCGATTGGCGACGCCTTGGCAAGAGCCGCGCGATGATCTCCTGTAGCGGCGGTCTATGACCGCCGAAAGGGTCGAACTTATGAGGTCGGCGGTCATAGACCGCCGCTCCAGCTACCTAAAGTAGATTATAGACTTCGATTAGGCCCACGCCGGTTGCGCCGTTCTTTTCAGCGACAATCGCCGAATACGTTCCTGGGACCAGGCTCGTCGAGATCGCCGCTTCCCGAAAATTGGTGGGCGCCAATCCGTTTGCCATGAGTTGCGCGGCCTGATTGGGATCATCCTGCCAGTTGTCGTTCATGAGTAACAACGCGCCGTTGTTATCATGCAGCTCGAGAGTCGGATCAGGCAACGGATTGGTCACTCCCAATGGCACAAGCGAAGGTCCCAGGGCGCGCACGACGACCTTGGCTGCGCCGATGTTGTTACCAACGATGAAGCCGGCAAATAACATGTTGCCGCCGGTCTGGACGGAAGCGCGTCCGCTGATATTCGCGAGCCGCGATGTCGCCGCCGCATCAAGGTCGTAGACTTCGAGAAGGCCGACGCCGCTCATGTTACTGCGGCCCCTGACGATGGCCGTGTAGTTACCCGGCTGAAGATTGATGTCTATCGCGGATTCAAGGTCGTTCGGTGGCGCCAACTGGTTGTTGATAATGTCCTGCTGCTGCGCCGGCGTGTTGTCCCTCCAGTCGTTGTTCATGGTAATGAGCGAACCATCGCCGGCGTGCAATTCCAGAACTGGGTCAGCCAGCGGATCGGGAACGTTAGCCGACTGTAACGAAGGTCCAAGGGCGCGGATAATCACCTTCTTGGCCGAGCCGGTGGTGCTAATGAAGCCGCTGATCATTACATCGTTACCAGTGCCGACGCCCGACCGGACCGAGATATTTAACGGTTGGGAAGCTACTGCGCTAACTCTGAAGACCTGCCCGCCATTTCCCTGGGCGAGATAATAGAGACAGCCGTCAGGGCCTACTTTCAGATCCACCGGCGTAGAGACGCCGGTCGCAAAAGCGCTGGCCGTCCGGGTAGAAGGATCGAACAACCGGATCCAACCACTGCAGAGATCGGCAAAGAAGTATTTCCCGAGATAACTACTCGGAAATTGGTTGACGGTTGGGTTGTAAAAGGCGGCGCCGACAATGGCGCAACCGGTGGTCGAGCTGGTCCCGTGGCCGTACTGAAAGAGTGGATCGCGGAAGTTCGTGTTCGGCTGGGCGCAGGACCCTTCGCACGTAGGCCACCCATAGTTGGAGCCGGCAATGCCGTCGTCGATCTCTTCCCAGGCATTTTGACCAACGTCATTGACGAACAGGCGGCCAGTTCCGGGTTGGAATCCAAACGTGTAAGGGTTGCGTAATCCGAGCGCCCAGATCGCGCGGTTAGCTCCCGTGGCTGTGTTGAAGAACGGGTTGTCAGTCGGGATGGTTCCATCCGCATTAATGCACAGGAGCTTGCCCAGGCGGTTACTCAAGGTCTGGGCGTTCGCTCCATTCGCGTTTTCGCCTACACCCGCGTACAGCTTACCGTCGGGTCCGAAGTGGATTGCGCCGCCGTTGTGATTGGTCGCGCTGCTGAGGTTATCCAAATCCATCAGCACGGCCTCGCTTCCAGTTACAGCCACATCGCCGTTCGCAGTGAAGCGGCTGATGCGATTGTGAATCGGAGACGCGCTCGAAGTGTAGTAGAGGTAAACGAACTGGTTCGCACTAAAGTTAGGATCGAAAGCTATTCCCAGTAGTCCCCGCTCGCCGGAAGAGTTAACGCTTAGCGAGATAAATGGAGTTGCCAGCAAAGCGCCGTTCTTGATGACGCGTAGCTGTCCGCCCTGCAGGCAAACAAAGAGCCGGCCATCCGGAGCGAAGGCCATGGCCGTGGGAGAACTGCCGAGGTTACTGCCGAATTGTGTCTCAACAAAACCGGGCGGAAGCGTCGCAGCGCAAAGCAGAGGCGAACTGACACAAAGGAATAGCCCGAAACCCATCCGGGCAGTCTTTCGAAAAATTTCCTGTGAAGTAAGCGACATTTTCAATTACCCCTCCACGTCGATTCCTTTCCCCAAAAGTGCAGCAGGCTTCACACCGATAACATATCGGATTTGATCGCCGGAACAGGCGCTTCGGTTTTGTCGAACAGGAAAAAACCGGCGCTCTACATGGTGAGCTGTCGCTGCCGCCCAAGCAAGGCGAAGACCGCCAGGAGCGCCGTGGCTATCAGGAACACTACCGGCGTGCGGGGTGGCAGGAGCGGTCCCATCGCCCCCATGAAATCGATGTCCCCGAGATGATTCGCCGGTCCGAGATACCAAAGGAAAAGGTAAAGCACTTCGAACAATTTGCTACTGCCGCTCCAGACTCCGAGCGCAAGCGCCATTGTCGGAATGAAGAGCGCGCCGGCCGTCCACGCTAGGAGGCCGAGCTGGTCGGTCGCCAAGAGCAGACGCAATCCGGCACCGCCGCCAGTTACTACGGCAACGATGACACCGGCCAGCCAGCAGGCCGGCAATTGCCGGCGCAATGGGTGCGCGGTCGAGAAGACGATTTGGTCCGCTCGTAATCGTCGCTCGCGAGTCCCCATTGCGCTCCAGATCAAAAGCGGCCAAATCCAGGCCGCGACAAGGAAACCGCGCGAGACGGGAAGCGGAGTAAACAGGCAGACCACAAACAAGCCGGCAGCCACCAAATACCACCAACGACTAATCCCGTGAAGGGCCAGTCGGAGCTCCGCCAGGACCATGAAGGGGAAGCTGAAGCGCCGTGGCTTTGTCAGTGGACTCAATCTGCCGGCATGCAGGGGACCGGCAGTCTCTAACTCTTCCGCGACATCTGGTTTCGCAGCCATCTCTTCCCGCTTGCGTGAACGCTTCGATCTCTCCTCCGCCGGATCGAAGCGCCGAAAGAACACCGCTGCGAACAACGCCAGGCCTAGACTTACAAGCACCCACCAAAGCCGGCCAAGAATGATCTCCCGCGTCCAGTGCAGACCTTCCCAACGAAAGGTCGTCACATCCCAGAATTGACCTGGCCCTTTGAAGTTGATACCCAGGTTGAAACTTGCCTTACCCAGAGTCGATCCCGGAAACGCCGCTTCACATGCTTTGGCCAGGGAGGGCATGATGATTCCGAGCCCGAAAAGATCGTTCGAAACCGGATGGAGGCCACCACCGCCACCAACCAGCCGGGTGCTGAGCGCAGCTATCCAGACAAAGAAATAGACGACGTTGCCGAGTCCGGCGCGCAGCCACGAGACCGCTTCGAAAAGAATGGCGACACTTCCTACTACCGCCACCACCGGCAGGCTAATAAAGATGAGCGGAGCGAAAAGGGGGATTAACTGAATATGCGGATCCTCCTGCCGCACAATCTGCATCACGCCGCCTACGATCCCCATCACTCCGACCATGATGGCAAGAACGGCAAAGTTACTAAGCGCTTTGCCTACGGTATAAAGCGGTTTTGTCAGCGTGGTGGCCGCGAGGATTTGCCCGACGCCGGTTTGTAGGTCGCGATCGAGGGCACTTTTTACAAGATAGAAGCCCGCGAGCGAGAGCCATGGCGAGATTAACAGCGCCATCAGGCTGCCGAGATATGCGGAATCGTAGATGCCGCGGTGCCCCTTGATGGTCATCGTGGAGTAAGAGGAGTGGTTTGGCGGCACAAAGACGTAGGCTACGTACAGCATCATTCCCAACGTGATGAGAAAGCCGTAACTGCGCGTGCGCTGAAGGAAGTCCGCCCGCGCCAGATGATAGAGAGCACGCAGGCTCGTCACCTCGTGCCTCCCTTGTTCCGCGAAATCCAATAGAGATAGGCGTCTTCCAGCGTGGGTGGCTGGAGCAGGGATCCGGTTCCCGGGGCTTCCTCCGCGACAATTCGGAGATGCACACCATCACTCCGGTGCATGGTGCTGCTCGTCACATATTGTTGTCGCAGGGCAGGTAATTCCGCGCTCGAGATAATCCTTTCCCAAACCTTGCCTTCGACCGACTGAAGTAAATCCTCAGGCGCGGCACAGGTCACGAGCTGGCCGCGAGCGATGAGAGCGATCTTCGTCGCGCACGCTTCCACATCGGACACAATGTGAGTCGAAAGAATAACGATACGCGCGCCGGATAACTCCGAGAGCAAATTGCGGAACCGAACTCTTTCTTCCGGATCAAGGCCGGCTGTGGGTTCGTCGACGATAAGGAGCTCAGGGTCGTTCAAGAGCGCCTGGGCGATGCCAACGCGCTGCCTCATTCCACCTGAGTATCCACTCAACGGCCGTTTCCGCGCGTCAACCAGGTTGACCACTTCCAGGAGTTCCTGGATTCGTCTTCGCGAGGTTTTCCGATCGAGGCCCTTGGCTGCCGCCAGGTATTCGAGAAACTCCACCGCGTTCAGATTCGGATAGACGCCGAAGTCTTGCGGGAGATAACCGAGCACCGCGCGCACCGAGTCAGGCGACCGCACAATGTCTGTGCCATTCCACGTTATCGTGCCACCAGTAGGTTTGGTAATCGTAGCCAGGATGCGCATGAGCGTCGATTTGCCCGCGCCATTCGGTCCGAGCAAGCCGAGGATGCCCGGCTCAACGTCGAGGCTGAAATCCTTCAAGCCCCAAACCTTGCCGGAGTAAAGTTTGCTGACGCCTTCCAGTGAGAGCTTCATGGTTCGGCTTTTATTTGGATGGGGGGCCGACCGCTGTTAGTCCGTATAAGTCTTCTGAAGCAAAGAGACCTCCCGAACAGCGGGAGCAAACAAGCTCCCGGTCGCAGTTAGTCTCTTCGCTTTTCGTCGAGGTCGATTAGCTCCGGAATGGTCGTGATGTCGATGCGATGAGCGAAGCCATCTTTTTCCTTCTGCGCCTCGAGCAGCGGTGTGGCGAAATCATTCCAACCCAGCTTCGAGACAAACCCGTTCCAAACCGTCATATCTCCCGCGTTGAGCCGGCGCCCGTTTTGATAGCACCATTCCAGAATCTCTTCGTCGGTCCCGCCTTTCAGCACCCGCTGGCATAAAACGTTGTAGTTCGTCCGCAGAAAATTCGTGCAGGCGCCATCCGCCGTCCTTGGTTTACCCAGGTTCGCGTGGTAATCCTCCGGCAGAATCCCGCGAGCGTGCAGTCGAATCTTGTCCAGCATCCGCGGGAAATACATCATCCCGCCGGTCATTTCCGTCGGGCTCTTTGGGTAGGTGCTCATGCATCGATTTAATCGCGGTTTCACCTTCTCGCAAACGTTGCCGCCGCGCATTGACTTCTCCCTCGCGAATGCGCGACATTGCTGCGATGGAGTGTCCATTCAAGAGCGACAAGGAGCCCGCCTATTACGGCAGTTATCTCGCGGTCGATAAACTGCTGGGCTTGCAGACTCCTCTCAGCCTCATCGAAGGAAAGCTCCATGCCCATGATGAGATGCTCTTCATCATTATCCATCAAACCTACGAGCTTTGGTTCAAACAAATCCTGCACGAACTGAATGCCTGCTGCGAAGTGCTCAAGAAACCGTCCGCCGATGATGACGGACCCGACATGAACGTGGTCGTTCATCGACTCAAACGAGTCGTGGAAATCTGGAAACTGCTAAACCATCAGGTGGACGTCTTGGAAACGATGACGCCTCTCGATTTCCTCGACTTTCGTTCCTCACTTGAAGGTGCTTCCGGTTTTCAAAGCACGCAGTTCCGCCAGATCGAGGCCACGCTGGGACTGCGGATGGAGAACCGGTTCCGGCCGGACTACTACAAGCACACCGAGATGGGCGGCTTCAACCCCGCGGATTACAACGCTATCGTCGAAGCCGAGAAAGGCACCTCCCTCTTACAGCTGGTGGAACAATGGCTGCGACGCATGCCTTTCTTTGACGACTCGTTCTGGCAAGGTTGGGACGGAGAAGAAGCCGAACCGGTTGAAACTCAGACACCGAAATTCTGGACACGCTACCGCAAGATCTATGAAGCCAGTCTTTCGGAACGCGACGAGAGGATCGATCTTCTGGGAAAGTTCGACGAGATGTTTTTTAAGACCGGCGCCGCAGATTTTTCACCGGCCGCGCTGCGAGCCGCTCTCTTCATCATGCTCTACCGCGACGAACCGCTCTTTCGACTACCCTTCGCGCTCCTGAATGCTTTGATCGAAATTGACGAACAAGTGGCCAACTTTCGTTATCGTCATCTGCAAATGGTGCGGCGAATGATCGGCACAAGGATTGGCACCGGCGGCAGCAGCGGCGAGCAGTATCTCCAGGGCGCCGTGAACAAGAACTACATTTACAAGGAACTCGCCGGCGTCATTACGTTTCTCATCGAGCGCCGAAACCTGCCTCAGTTACCTAAGCGGTTGCATCAAGCGCTGCGCTTTAGCTCCAAGTAACTGTAGCGGCGGTCTGTGACCGCCGAACGGATTCGACTGCGCTGGTCGGCGGTCATAGACCGCCGCTACAGGGGAAAACCTACACCAATCCCTGGTCCATCATTGCGTTCGCGACTTTCAGGAAGCCGGCGATGTTCGCGCCGTTCACGTAGTTACCCGGCGTGCCGTACTTCTCGGCGGTGCGATGACAAACCTCGTGGATCGTCTTCATGATGTTGAAGAGGCGGGCGTCCACTTCTTCGCGAGTCCAGGAGATACGCATGCTGTTTTGCGCCATCTCGAGTCCGGAGGTCGCGACGCCGCCGGCATTCGCGGCCTTGCCGGGCCCAAAGAGAATCTGCGCCTCGAGAAACTGGTTCACGCCGTCGATGGTCGTCGGCATGTTCGCCCCTTCCGAGACAACATAAACGCCGTTCCTGAGCAGGTTCGCTGCATCCTTCCCATTGATCTCGTTTTGCGTTGCGCTGGGAAAGGCGCACTCGGCCTTGTGGTCCCAGAGCGGGTTATGATCGAGCGTCTGGTCTACCGGCGTGAAGGTCGTTTCCTTGAACTTATCCGCGTATTCCGAGATTCGGCCTCGACGGTTGTTCTTGAGGTCCATGACGAAGGCGAGCTTCTCGCGATTAATACCAGCCTCATCGTAAATGTAACCAGTGGAATCCGAGAGCGTCACCGCTTTTGCGCCTAACGAGATAAGCTTGTCGACCGTGTACTGAGCAACGTTGCCGCTCCCGGAAACAAGACACGTCTTACCCGCCAGGTCTTCCTTGCGCGTCTTCAGCATTTCCGCGGCGAAGTAAACCGCGCCGTAACCTGTCGCCTCCGGACGAATAACCGAGCCACCCCAGGTAAGGCCTTTGCCAGTCATTACGCCGGTGAATTCGTTCTTCAGTCTTTTGAACATACCGAAGAGGAATCCGATCTCGCGCGCACCTACTCCGATGTCGCCCGCGGGCACGTCCGTGTCCGGTCCAATATGACGGAAGAGCTCGCACATGAACGCCTGGCAAAAGCGCATTACTTCACTGTCACTTTTCCCTTTCGGATCAAAGTCGGCCCCACCTTTGCCGCCCCCCATGGGCAAAGTCGTAAGCGCATTCTTAAACACCTGTTCGAAAGCGAGGAACTTCAGGATGCCGAGGTTGACCGACGGATGAAAACGCAGGCCGCCTTTGTAAGGTCCGATCGCGCTATTCATCTGGATGCGGAAGCCACGGTTCACATGCAGCTCGCCCTTGTCGTCCTGCCACGGCACGCGAAACATGATCACACGCTCCGGCTCGATGATCCGCTCGAGGATCTTCGCTCTCCGATATTCCGGATGCTGATCGAGCACGAGCGCGAGCGATTCAGTCACTTCCTGAACAGCCTGATGGAACTCGGCCTCGCCGGGGTTCTTGGCCTTGACCTCGGTCATCAATGCGGAAACGTCGTATTTCATTTTGAGTTCCTTGCGAATGCGCGGCGTCTCGGGATGGCGCGGTCTGTTTACCTCAATGCGAGCCTGACAAACGCTGACACTTTGCCCGCGCGGTTCATAGCGACGAATTGCGCGAAATAGATTTCATGAACGCTGTGAGCGTATGTTGGATGCGAAACGAAACAGAAGCAAAATCTTTGACCTGCGCCCGCGGCGGTCAATAATCGCTCAACTCAACCTCAATCGACCATGCCCGATACCTCGAAAATCTCTGCGCCCGATCTCACCACCCGCCCGCCCCGCAGCCCGCGCTGCCGCCTCGGCGGTTACGCCATTCTCCCTCGCCTGCTCGACAAGGGCCGCGCCACCATCGCCGGCACCAACGGCGAGTTCATCTACGACGCCCCGGTCGATCAGCACATCATCAAATTTCTCGGCCTCGACGTGGCCGCGCTTCGCGAACAGCTCGAGGCTGGCAAAGGCGACGGCGAAATCTTGGAATGGATCAACGTGAATGCGCAGCACAAACGCTCCGCATGGGAGATCGAGCAATGGAGCGCCTTCATGGAACGCCGCGGTCCGGATGGCGACATCGAGACACTCCAACTCTTCACCGAGTATGTCGGCAAGTTCGCCACCACGCGCGAAGACATTAAGACCTGGTTCGACCTGGTCGATCTCGACGATCACGTTACCTTTGGCGGAAAGCCATGAGGAGTGGAGGGCGGAGCTCCTGCGACGCTGGCGATTCGTTGCTCACGGGCTCGCAGAGCTCGCCTCTCCAAAGTAATATAAGATTCCGTCTCACATGAAGCATCGACCTCACCGGCCTATCTCCACTCGCGTCGGCCGCACTGAGTTTCTCAAGATCAACGCGGCCTCACGCGGATGGCGGGACACGTATCATTGGATCCTATCCTTAAGCTGGCCTCGGTTCGTCGCATTCCTTCTTGCCGTCTACTTCGCCATCAACCTGCTCTTCGCGACTGCCTATGCGGTCGGCGGACCGTGCATTGGCGAAATGATTCCCGGCTCTTTTCCCGCCGCGTTCTTCTTCAGTATTGAAACGCTCGCAACCGTCGGCTACGGCCACATGTATCCAGCCACGGCTTACGGACACATCGTCACGACGATCGAGATCATCGTCGGCATGTTCTGGGTGGCCGTCATTACCGGCTTGATCTTCGTCCGCTTCGCCCGCCCGACCTCGCGCATTCTTTTCAGCAATGTTGTTGTGATTGCTCCGTTCGACGGCCGGCTCAGCCTTATGTTCCGCGTCGCCAACCTGCGGCATACCAGCATGGCCGAGGCTGAATTCCGGATGATCTACTCGCGCGACGAGCGTGTTAAGGAAGGCGACGACATTCGGCGCTTCTATGAATTGAAGGTCTACCCCGAACGGATGATCAGCTTCCCGGCCGCCCTTATTATCCGCCACACCATCGACGAACAAAGTCCGATGTTCGGAATCACTCCGGAAACCTTGGAAAAGGAAGACGCCTTCTTTGTGGCCTCGACCCTATCTCTCGAGCTTGTCATGGCTGCGTCAGTCCAAAGCGCGAAGGATTACTCCTGGGACGAGGTCGTTTTCGGCGAGCGTTTCGTCGATGTCTATACCCAGCTGGAAGACGGTCGCCTCACTGTCGACTACGGCCGCCTCCACGAAACCGAGCCAGTGCCGGACGTCGCTGGCGAAGCTGCGAATCCCGGCACGATTAGTTGAAACTCTCTCTCGGAAGTGTCCGGAGAAATGCTATGATTCTTCCGTGCCGAAGAAAGCCGTCAAGTTTCGCAATTTCGCCGAGGCCGAAAAAACGGATCGCGAGTTTTATCGCAAGCTTTCCGGCCAGGAGCGGCTGAACATTCTTCTCGAGATGACCAAAGAGGCGACTAAGGGTCCGATTGAGAGAGTTATTCGAATTGTTAAACTCCCGCGGCATTGAGTGCCTTATAGTTGGCGCTCACAGTCTCGCGTTTCACGTGCCGGAATCGCTGATCCAATCGCTAGCGCTCTTTTGGAATAGAAACGGAATAATGTGTTGGCGTCAGCTTAAAACTGAGAGGTAATTCTAGAATCAACGGTCCCCGGTGGAGACGCCATTGCCGCAGAGTCTCCACCGTAGTCCGATCGAAAATATCGTCACCGGAGCGCTTCAGGATTTTTACTTCCGAGACGCGGCCATCTTTCTGGACGTGGATCTCGTAGCGGCCGTTGCCCTGTTTCGTTGTCCACGGAACCGATCGCGGGTAGGCCGGGATCGGACCTTTCTCGACGGTGCCTTTACCAAGGAAAGCCGCGAGCGCGTCGCCGACCGGCGTCTCTTTTACGTGATATTCGGTTTCGACTTCGCCGCTCATCGAAAAGCGGATGGGTATCTTTATTCTGGGGAAAGTGCCGGGCTTGAAACGCCACTGGCGGAAAGCGATCAGCGCCGCGCGGTCCAATTCGACGTTGCCGGTACTCGGATCCATCTCACAAGAAACGACTTTGCCTGTCGAAGGGTCTATCTTGATGGCGACGACACCGCTGCCGGTGATATGGGCCCGGCGGCACTCATACGGATATACGGGAGCCTCAGCCCGGACGATCGCGTGGTAATCCAGCTTTGGATGCTCCTGAAGATTTGCGGCGCGAATGTCCTGGACCGCGACTGCAAAGACGACGAGGAGGAATGCGCGTGTTAGTCCACACGGAGGCATGAATAAGTCTTCGTTATCCGTTTGTTCTGTCAACGGTGTATCACGACATGACGTTCCGAAGCCATTGCGCGACGCCCCCGATCTCCTGCTGGTCGCCAACCGCGACAACCCGAAAACGCTCGGCGACTTCGGTTACGTCGTCGACGACTCGCCTCAGGCGAAGCCTAAACCCGCGCCTTAAACCAGCGCGCGTTTAGCCGCAGTCATGCGCGCCGCCCGGCAGACCGGGCGGCGCTGTGGGCGAAACCACAGTGTCTTGAACGTCGCCCTGCGTTGACGGACGTCAGCGAGCGGCTCTCTGGCCCTCACCGACAGCATACTTGTCGCGCCGTACGTTGAAGGCCCATCTGGTGCCCTCCAGGACGTCGGTCACGAACGTGCTCATATCGGGATTTTCTAGCGATCCGGATTGGTAAGTGACCTCATTGCCTTCGGGTTTTTTCATCTCCGCGTGGATAATTTGATCGGCATCGCAGACGACAGCAAGATTCGGATTGTGAGTGATAATGAACACTTGTCTGCGTGCACGCGTAGCTTTTAAACAATCGACCAAGACCTTAGCGACAGTATGATTATCAAGGTTGCCTTCCGGTTGATCGATTAATAGGGGGATGTCGCTCTTGTCGATTAGAAGGTAAAACACGAGTAGGAGAGTCCCGCGTTCTCCTGGCGACAACATAGACAAGTCTTTGCCTTCCCAGCGCAGAATGTACCGGGGCCGAATGTATTCGAGCCCGTAGACTAGGTCGAAAACTTCTTCCATCGACCGACCGCGTCGCAACTGCTCCGACAGTTCCACTCGCGACGGGTTTTCTTCACGAAGATCGTTGTGAAGCGCGTAGTCAACTTGTTCTAGGAATCGCTGTAAAGAATCCGGATCCTCCCAGCTTGCTTGCTCTAGCATTCGTGTGAGTTGCGCGCGGCCTTCATCTAATCCCATAAAACTTCCCCGTCGGTTTTGCGCGAGCATTTCAAATAGTCGATCTGGAAATGCTTCCTCAACAAGCTCTGCCCGGAACTCGAGTTTCAGTTTGTCCTTAGCGAGAGGGTGTGAATCGATGAATGTTTGCACCGGATGATACAACGTACGATATACGGCGGCCTGCGCTAACTTTTCGACATGAATGTCTAGCGCAATTCGCGCCTGCTCTTGTCGAAGCCTGACCGCTTCGCTTGGCACCGCATCTAGGGCAGATAAAGCCGCCCTTAGCCCTGTCAGTGACTGCACATCGTCTTCCGTGCCTTCGATAGCACGACGCTTCTGCGTCCACTCGGCGAGCTGCTGAAGGTATGCCTGGTACTTGCGATTAGGCTCGTCCAGCCTGCTACGAATATCTGAAATTCTCGTCACGATATCCGCCAATTGTTTTCGTAATGCCTGTGGTGAGGAGCCGTCTAATGTCTCGCGGGCTTTGACGAGCTCCTGCGCCGTCGTGCTTATTATCTTATCGGGCTCACTTTTGTCGACCGACAAATTGACTAATTTACCGGCACTTAGTCCGAGTTCGATCGCATCTGTTGCGAGCGAAGCCTCGAAGGTCTGAAACTCCTTTTGGAAATTGTTAAGTTTTTCCAGCAGGCGCACCGCAACCGCATGTCGTCGCTCCAGCGACGTAATTCGCTGGGTGATCCCTCGAACCTCTTCTTCGATTTGGTACTTCGATTTTTCGGCCTGACCCAATGCGGTAACAAGTGTGTCATCGGTTCCGCCAGAGACCGCGGTAGCTGCAGGGTTTGCAATTTCTTTCGGCTTAATCTTGTCGTGTGACGACAACTCTGCTTCGCGTTGGGCGATCTTCTCTTGAATCTGCTCTTTTGCTTTCGGATTGAGCCTTTGTTCGATCCGGCCGCGCTCACGACTGACCGCTCTTAGTTGTTTTAGCAGAGAGTCGATTCGACGTTGCTTTTCTTGCGTTTGGAATCGTACGAGATCTTCAAGGTTTGTTTGCTGAAGACGGCTTGTATCCGGCACGTGTGAAAAGATTACTGACTCGAGTTCATGTTCGAAGCCGCCCGACCCCGATCCGGTCAGCTCATTACAAACTTTCTCAACGTGGTCCTGTGGCAGGTACTTAACGCGTTCGATTTCGTTTGGCCTTAGGTTGTCCGCAAGGCACTTAGTGATCGCCTCGCCTGATTCCCACGTGACCGTAGCCGAGAAATGCTCCGCTCGACCCGCGGTGGGGTGTCGGAACCTCTCTCGGCTCAAAAACGAAAACTGATCCGCGTTTTTCGTCGCGCCAAGTAATCCGAGAGTATCGCCGAGGGCGCTTTTACCGCTTCCCTTGTTGCCAACAATCGCAACCAAACCGGGATTAAATGCAACCTTACCACCGAACCACCTCTCGCCGGACGGAGCTGTTTCAGCGCGTGCAAACGATATCTCGCGAACATATTTCGTTGGATTACGATCGACTCTGAGTACCTCTGGCGGAGTCTCGCCGATAAACACTCGATCACTCGGCTCCCGTAGTACCATTAACAATCCCCGAAAACGCGGATCGCAACGAAACCACATGGGCGCCTTGACCTCGTATCGGGTGATATCGTGGTTATCGGAGCAAACCAAAAGCGGCTTCGAGATTCCTGTGGCCGGAAAAATCGTACGGAGATGAACGTCGATATCTTTTACCTGACCGACCTCCATCAAATCAACAAACCGATTGGTGATATTGAACTTGATTCGCTGCTGAAATTGCTCGGTGTTCTTGATACTCTCAATTGAATTGCTCTTCGTTCCCGCGTGGATTGAAATGACTCCGCCGAGGTCGAATACCGCTGCCGCGGCGTTTTCCAGGGGAACGTAAATGCGATCATCTCCTCCTGCGGCTGCGACGGCTTCCGTTGTAAGCCCTAGCTTTCCCTGCAACGTGGTCCAAACGTGCCGCAGATTACAGTCTTCCGGAAAGATGCAGATGTAATGAATCGGATCGCCGCCCTGATCGCTTCGTAGTTCGAGACCGGGGAGAACCGTGAGCTTTTCTGCTCCGAGTCGCTGAAGGCCGCTTATTCGATCCACGTCCATGATGTGGTGATCCGTAATCGCCACCACCGTGACATTGTGCGTCAACAGCCCATCGACAATCTGTTGATTGGTTATACCGCGATTTTCGTAATCGTACGAGCTTGGCGTATGGAAATGGAGATCCCATTTGTGCCAGAGTGAGCCGCGGGGATCGTAGGGAGAACTCATAGCACGACTTTGGCGAACATGGCGAGATTCGTCGAGGACTTCCGACAACAAAACAGCCGGGCTCCTCTCGAAGCCCGGCTGTCGTGGTTCATATTTTCTTTCGGCTTAGCGCCGAAATGCTTCGGGGTTAGTAGTCCATGCCGCCCATGCCGCCACCCATTCCACCACCCATGCCCGGAGGCATTCCGCCGCCTTTTTCCTTTTCAGGCATTTCAGTGATGATGGCTTCGGTCGTGAGCAAGAGGCCGGAGATCGAAGCAGCGTTTTGCAACGCGCTCCGCGTTACCTTGGTCGGATCGACGACCCCGGCTTTCACCAGGTCTTCGTATTCGCCCGTGGCGACGTTGTAGCCTTCGTTGCCTTTGCGCTTCTTCACTTCCTGGACGATGAGCGCGCCTTCCTGGCCCGCGTTGTCCGCGAGCTGACGCATCGGCTCTTCGATCGCGCGGCGAATGATGGCCGCACCGACTTTTTCGTCGCCTTGGAGGTCCAGCTTATCGAGCGCTTTTTGCGCGCGAATGAAAGCCACACCGCCACCAGGGACAATGCCCTCTTCCACCGCGGCACGAGTCGCATGCAACGCGTCTTCCACGCGCGCCTTCTTCTCTTTCATCTCGGTTTCAGTCGCGGCGCCGACATTGATGACGGCAACACCGCCAGCCAACTTGGCGAGACGCTCCTGGAGCTTCTCCCGATCGTAATCGGAAGTCGTCTCTTCGATCTGACGACGGATCTGGCTGACCCGGCCCTGGATGTCGGCGTTCTTGCCTTCGCCTTCCACCACAGTGGTGTTCTCCTTGTCAATCGTGACGCGTTTTGCACGCCCTAATTCCTCGAGCTTTACGTTCTCGAGTTTGATACCGAGGTCTTCGGTGATGCATTGACCGCCTGTGAGCACTGCGAGATCTTCCAGCATCGCCTTGCGCCGATCGCCGAATCCCGGGGCCTTGACGGCCGCCACTTGCAACGTGCCGCGGAGCTTGTTCACGACCAGGGTCGCGAGCGCTTCGCCTTCCACGTCTTCTGCGATGATGAGCAACGGACGTCCGGCTTTCGCGACTTTCTCAAGCAGCGGCAGCATGTCCTTCAAGCTCGAGATTTTCTTCTCGTGAATGAGGATGTAAGCGTTTTCGAGAATCACTTCCATCGCTTCCGCGTTGGTCACGAAGTAGGGCGACAAATATCCTTTGTCGAACTGCATGCCTTCGACCACGTCGAGCGTGGTTTCGATCGACTTCGCTTCTTCGACTGTGATCGTTCCGTCCTTGCCGACTTTGTCCATGGCGTCGGCAATGATCTCGCCGATCGTCTTGTCCCAGTTCGCCGAAACGGTTGCGACCTGCGCGATTTCCGTGCGGTCGCTCACCTTCTTGGAGATTTTCTTCAGCTCATCAACGATCGCTTCGACGGCTTTGTTGATGCCGCGCTGAAGCGATGTCGGGTTCGCACCGGCGGTGACATTGCGCAGTCCTTCTCGATAGATGGATTCCGCTAACACTGTCGCCGTGGTCGTGCCGTCACCCGCGATGTCCGAAGTTTTCGACGCGACTTCGCGAACGAGCTGTGCGCCCATATTTTCATACGGATCTTCGAGCTCGATTTCTTTCGCGACCGTGACGCCGTCCTTCGTGATCGTGGGACTGCCGAATTTCTTATCGAGAATCACATTGCGCCCGCTCGGTCCGAGCGTGGCCTTGACGGCTCTCGCCAGTTTCTCGATGCCGCGCAACAACGCGTGCCGCGCATTTTCATCAAATTGTAATTGTTTAGCTGCCATAATATTTTTCTTCCTCCGGTTTAACCAATGATGCCGAGGA
>JBEEHH010000008.1:0-9063 GCA_041167325.1 Verrucomicrobiota bacterium
GGAATTAAGCCACTGGCGCTTCCACCGCGGAGTCCGAATCTGAATGCGTTCGCCGAACGCTGGGTGCGTTCCGTCAAGCATGAATGCCTGTCCAAACTCATCCTGTTTGGAGAACCTCCATTACGACGGGCGCTGAGCGAGTTCATCGACCACTATCATTTCGAACGAAACCACCAGGGTAAAGACAACCTCCTCCTCTTCCCCTCTCCGGACATCGGGCCAACCCAAAGTCGGCCGACTCTTCGCTGCCGCGGACGCCTGGGTGGTTTGTTGAGGTATTACTCCCGAGCCGCTTAATTCTTTGACCATACGGGTTGGTAAATCGAGTGGTTATGTCACAAAGTGCGTCACAAGCAAAAAAATGAGCGATGGTAGTTCTCTGCAACTACAGGAAAACAATGGTGGGCGGTCACGGGATCGAACCGTGGACCTCCTGCTTGTAAGTTCAACATTCATAGCCTATATTGCTGATTCTTATAGCGGACACCTCCTGTCTCTGCGGCCTCTTCGTGTTTCTCCGGCGCTTAACGCACAACATTTTGAACAACTTTTGACGTGCAGGTTTCAGCACCGACACCGGACCAGCCGTCTCGCGTCGCCCGCTTTCGACCGGATCTGTTCGGCAGTTGTCGAATCAGCATTCCGCCCGTAAGGTAACAAACCGACCCGGAGCACAGCAATGCTGAAACATGCGAGGACGTGTGTCCGCGAACTTTTTCCGGAAACCATTCTCGATCCTCCGATCTCGGAGGGCCCTCTCGAGAAGGCCGAAAAGATCGAACTTGTCCGGCGACGTAGCGGGTGGATGAAACGTATATTCGTGTCGCCGGAAAATGGACATGTTTATATCGGGCAGCCAACTCGGCGGGACAACACGATTTCAGGACATCTGGCGGATCAGCCCGCGACTGACCTTGAACTACGGATTGCGCTGGGACTATTTTTCGCCTGTCACTTCGCCGAGAAAAGGTGGGCTGGCGAACTTTGATCCGGGTACGGGCGATATTCTGCTGGCCGGACTGGGTGACGTATCTAACAGCGCGGACGTAACGACGCCATTCCGCGATTTCGCGCCGAGACTGGGCCTCGCATACAAAATTACGAAGAGTACCGTGGTCCGGGCGGGATTTGGCCGCAGTTTCTTCTCTTCCGGATACGACGCGACCTTCTATCACCTGACGAGCTTCTACCCAATTACGGCGCAGCAACAAGTACCGCAAACGAATCTCTATCAAACCGTGTTTCCGATTGACCAGCCTGTTCCCGACGCGACTCCTCCGGCGCTCCCTTCTTCCGGCCGCCTGAAGGCTCCGAACGGCACTCTGTTGAAGGCACGTCCGTTCGATTGGAAAACGGAAACCATGGATTCCTGGAATTTTACAATCGAGCAGGCCATCGGCCGCGGTGCGACTCTGGCTTTGGCGTATGTAGGCAGTAAGGGGACGCACCTTTCGTGGTCGTATAACATGAATGCCGCGAACGTTGGGACGGGTCCCCTCCTGAGCCGGCGTCCTTTCTATCAGCTCTACGGCCTGTCTCAAACCATCAGCATGGAGTGTAACTGTTCCGATTCGAACTTTAACTCTCTGCAGGCTGTCTTCAATAAGCAAATGTCCAGTTGGTATACAGTGACTTCCAACTTTACCTGGGGAAAATCGCTGGGATATTCCACTGCCAATCCTTACAACCGCACGCTCGATTACGGACCGGGCGGTAACACGATCGGCGCAATCGATCGTAAGTTCGTCTGGACGACCCTGCACAGCCTGCGAATTCCATACGGGCCCGGTCTCCGCTTCGGCTCCAATCCGAATGTGGTGAGCCGGGTCCTTTTTGCCGGCTGGGTGTTTAGCGGCGTGACGAGTTTTCAGTCGGGACTGGCGTTTAGTCCGTCACTCTCCAGCGCTGCGACACTGAACGGCGATTTCGGGCAGAGACCCAACGTGGTCCCCGGTGTTCCGTTGTATGACGTCCCGGGCGGCCAATCTGCAGCGCTGTGGTATAGTCCGTCCGCATTTGTCAGCCCCGCAGCCTGCTGTCAAGTGGGTAATGCCTCGGTGGGGATGCTCAGAGGGCCGGGTCAGATCAACGCGGACTGGTCATTGGCGAAGGAATTCGCCTTCAAATCGATTCTTAACCGCGAGAGCACGAAAGTCGAAATTCGCGCTGAGGCTTACAACGCATGGAACAACACAAATCTGGGACTGCCAAATGCGACGGTCAACTCGGCCGCTGCAGGTCGGATTACGGGCCTGCAGTTGCCGATGCGCCGCCTGCAGTTGGGCGCACATGTGAATTGGTAATTGCCTTTGCCCTCGCGGCAACTTTGGCGCTTGGATCTCCCGTCTTAGCAGAAGATGAACGGCATGAGCTTGCTGTGCATACAGCGCGTGCACAAGCGGCCATCCGAACTAATAACGCCGCCGCGGCCACTGAGGAACTGTAGGCTGTCCTGCGGATCGATCCAAAGAATGTCAATGCCCTGGCAAGTCTTGGAATGGTTGCGTTTACACAGTCTGATTTTTCAAAGGCAGCCCGGCAATTCAAGGCGGCCCTGGCCCTCTCGCCGTCATTGTGGAACGCCCAGGCATTCCTGGGGATATGCGAACTCCGTCTGGGGAACATCCCTGATGGACGAAGGCTGATCGAAGCCTCATTTCCGCGTGTGGGCGATAAAGCGCTCCGAAGCCAGTCTGGTTTGGCGTTGGTAGAAAGCTATACAGCGGCATCGGAATTCGCGAGGGCATTCCCTGTCCTCGAAGTGCTCCGGCGTTCGGACCCAACTAATACCGACGTTCTGTATATGGGCTACCGAGTCAATTCCGAACTGGCGGCTGCCTCGCTCCGTGAACTGAATACGGTTGCGCCGGATTCGGTGCGTGTACACCAAGTGCTGGCCCAGAATCTGATGGCGCAGGAACAGTATGCAGCGGCAGTTGCCGAATACCGCAAAGCGCTTGAGCGTGCCCCGCGTCTGCAGGGACTGCACTACGAACTCGGCCAGGCGATTCTGGCGATGGCTCCTACTGCTGAGAATCGCGAAAGTGCGGCAAAAGAGTTTCGCGCAGAGCTGGAGATCAACCCTGGCGATCCGGATTCTAACTTCAAGCTCGGCGAGATCGCCTACGCGCGGTCCGATCTGAATAAGGCGACGGAATTGTATTTGCGCGCCATTGAACTCCGGCCGTCATTTGGCGAAGCCGAGATCGGACTTGGCAAGGTTTTGGCGGATAGCGGAGATGAGACAAATGCCATCTCACACCTGGAATCGGGAATCAGACTGAGACCGGAAGACAAGGCGGCCCATTACCGCCTGGCCCGGCTCTACCGGGGGAAAGGTCGCACGAGCGATGCTGACCGCGAACTTGCCGCGTTTAAGCAGCTTTCGAGTCGAGAGCGATCCAACTCGGGACAGTGAGAAAGCTGCCGCAAATCGCCGCCATACACCTGCGCAATAAGTCAAGTCACGTACCGTGGGTGCGGGTAGCGAGTCTTGCTTTCGATTAATAAAGATGGAGCGCGAGACGGGGACTACACTTCCGAATTCACGGCATTCATCAAAGCATTGATATAGCCGTAACCAAAGGCATATGCCTGCAGCTGTCCGGGATCGTCAGGATAACGCATTATTACGGCCTTGAAGTCCCCCGTAACGTCCGCGTAACGCCGCTCACATCCAATACCTTTCACCCCTTCTTTTCATGCACATCTAATTTCCGGATATTACGAGGTGCGGCCGATTGCGATCAGGGGCCAGCGCCGTCGTCAGTAACCCAGCAGTACGAGCGTCCCCCACCCAAACTTTGCGGCGATGTCGCTGGAATCCATTGAATATAACAATTAGTGTTATATTAAAAGTATGAGCGGCGATCAACTCCGAAAAGCGCGCCTTGTGTCGTCATTGACACAACACGAAGCAGCGCGGAAACTCGGCGTCACTCAAGCCTATCTGTCTATGGTCGAACGAGGCACCCGACCTGTATCTTCCGAACTCGCGTCTATGGTGATAAAGGTCTTCGAGGTATCCCCAACCGCTCTCCCCCTTGGCAAGTATGAGCAGCACACTCGGGACGAACTGTTCTTCAAACAGGCTTTGGGCGTACTCGGCTATCCCGGTTTTGCCTATCTTCGGGGAACCGGGAAAAGGAATCCGACAGAATTGCTCATGGAAGCGCTCGACTCTGAGAACCTCGATCCACGTGTTACCGAAGCGTTGCCGTGGCTGCCTGTTACCTATCCGGAGATGGACTGGGGTTGGCTTACGTTAAACGCCAAAATACGCGACCGGCAGAACCGTCTGGCTTTCGTTGTGGCACTTGCCAGCCAGATTGCCAGTCGAAGGGGAGATGCCGATCTCGCGGAGATGCTCTCCAAAAAAGTCGCCATGCTGGAGCGGTCCCGGCTGGCGGCAGAGGACACTCTTGGCAGGGACTCCGTCACTCAGTCTGAACGTATGTGGTTGAGAACGCATCGCTCCCCGGAGGCACAGCATTGGAATCTGTTGACGGATCTTTCTGCAGAGCATCTTGATCATGCGTTCCGGTAAGCGTCCGTCCGAGCCGTGGGACTCCTTCTTCAAAGATTTGGATTCGTTCCTGAATACTCCCACGCGCCTTGATTGCATTGGTGGCTTTGTCGTGAGTCAGCTGTATGGGCTGAACCGTCCGACCGCCGACGTGGACTTCATTGAGCTTGCACGGCGCGACGTCAGCGACGCAGTCATGCTTCTCGCTCAGCGCGGTGGGCCACTTTCCAGGAGACACCTCATCTACCTTGATCGAGTCGGTGTCGCGGCAGTCCCGGAGAATTATGAGAGCCGGCTGATCGAAATGTTTCCGGGTGCCTGGAAGCACCTTCGTTTGATGGCCCTCGACCCCTACGATCTGGCCCTTTCAAAGCTGGAACGAAATAGCCAGAAAGACCGCGATGACGTGCGCTTTCTCGCTCGAACCGTACCCCTTGATCTCAACATTCTTCAGCAACGCTACCGCAATGAATTCAGGTGGCAACTGGGTGTGCCTGCGAGGGAGGATCTGACACTTCAGCTCTGGACAGAGGTAATTCTGGAAGACAGAGCAGAGGGCTCGGACAAAACAGAAACGTGAGAGGCGGACTCCGTCCGCGATGCGCCGACGGGCCGTAATTTCCCGACAAACGTTTAAGGGCCGGATTCAGGACCGGTCGCCGCTGCACGGCGGCGGCGTTGCGGGCCGTCTCGAGCGCGGAGCGCTAGCAGAGGCCGCCTATGCGGCGGCCTCTGTTTTGGGTTGCAGCGCGTGGAGGAAGTCGGCGGCGCGCTGGGCATAGGCGGCAGCCTGGAAGATCGCGCGCTTGTCGTTCTTCAGGACGGTCAGCCACGAGGCGATGTAGGCGGCATGGTCGTCCCGCACCTCGGGCATAAGGCCAAGGTCGGCGGCGAGAAAGGCGCTGGACAGCTCGGCGACCAGTTCCTCGCGGGCATAGCCTTCGTCGCCCCGGCTCTTGCTTCCGAAGTCGCGGGCGAGACGGCTGGTGTGCTTCGTCCAGTGCGCCGTTTCATGGGCGAGCGTGGCGTAAAACTGTTCGGCATCGCGGAAGGCCTCGATGACGGGCATCTGGATATAGTCGGCCTCGCAGGCATAGAAAGCGCGGTCGCCGCGATAGCGGATGTCGGCGCCGGTGGCGGCGAAGAATTCCTCCGCCTGCGCGATGCGTTCGACCGGCGTGAGCTTCGACTCGTGCTTGTGGTGGTAGATTTCCGGCAGACCTTCGATCTGCTCCACGTTGAAAACCGTGTAGCCCTTCATGAAGTGGATCTCGCGCTCGGTTTCCTCGCCGGCGTCGTTGGCTTCGGTCCTGGTGATCGCGTTCGCGTAGACGACCAGGCTGCCCTTTTCGCCCTTGCGGACGTGCGCGTTCAGCTCGACGGCCTGCCTGAAAGTCATCCACCGCGGCGCAGTGAAGCCCTGTTCGATGGCACTGGCCCACAGCATGACGATTTTGATCCCGGAATAGGGCTGGCCGTTATGGCGCAGCGGGCGCGTGATCTTCCCGGCGGTGTTGCCGGCGTCCCAGGGTTTCAGCCAGGGGCGCACGCCCTTTTCGAGGTCGGCGATGATCTTGTCGGTAATGCGGGTAAAGACGTCCTGCTTTTCGGTATTCATGGTTTTCTCCTTGTGCGGTTCCTTCCCGAACCGCCGGAGATCGAAGCGCCGGACGCAAAGTGGCGAGTCCTGTCACCGCAGGGGAACGGGCCACACGGGGAGCCGCCACCGTCAGGTGCGGCGAAAGGAGCGGGCCACCCCGTTGACAGGCCGCCGCGGCCGGCCATGATCGCAGGCAATCGGTTCGCGGAGGACCGTCGGGGAGAAACGCCCCTTGACCGACAGCAGGCGTCTTTGCCCCTGAAACGGAAAGCCGCTGGACACCGGAAAGGGTGCGTAGCGGATCTTCTGTGACCGGCGGCCCACAGGCTCGATCTTTGCCACTGCGCTCTCGGCTGCCTCCGGGATGCTTAAGCGGTGCGGTGGCGGTGCGGTGATGGGCTTCGTCCAGCTCGACGGCCGATGAACCGGTGGCCCGTTCCGCGCGCAGCCACCAGAGAAGATCCTGACCCGGCGATTGGATCCAAGGACGATGCCGCCCGCCGGCCCGAAAACCAAGCGCGGATCAAGTGTCCCAGAATGGCGACCGGTTTTTGCGTCGGGTGGAGGTGGTTGCGGGAAATACACCCAGTCGATGACGTCAGGCGGCGCGTGCCCGGGCAGTGCCGGGTAACCCTTCGCCAGGACATAGGCGGATTCATGTCGGTATCCGACAAAGCGCGATCTCGAGGCGTAGGGCTCGCGCAATGCCAGGCGCCCGACAGGCCTGAAGCCGGCGGCTTTCCACGCGGCCATGAACAAGTCGATTCGGTGCCAGCCGTAGAAGCTCCGCCAAGTCTCATCCTTGAGGACGCGGTGCATCCGGGCGAAGGCAGGTTTCAGCCAGGCGGTGTTGTCGTCGTTGGTTATGCTCCGGTCGCTGGGGTCCCCACGAGGTGGTAGGGCGGATCAGTGAGGATGATATCGACGCTGCGGGCCGACATGGCACGCATGGCCTCGATGCAGTTGCCGTGGGTGATCGCGTCGCCGGTCATTTGTGATTCCGCTGGGCTTGCAGATGCGGCTCATGCGCTTCTGATGGATGGCAACGAGCCCAATTTGGCCGAGCGGCTGCAGGACGACGCATTGCCCTTGAAACTGTTGATGGTCCTCGCGGGAATTCTGCTGCTCGTCGCATGCGTCAATCTCGCCAACCTGGTGCTGGCGCGCATCGACCCGCCGACGCGAGATCGCTGTAAGGCCTGGCACTCGGCGCGGGCCGGGCTGCGTGGTACGTCAGTTTCTAATCGAGAGTCTGCTGCCTGCGTCCAGCGGCGGAGCGGCGCCCTGGCGCTGTTCATGGCATGGGCCGGTACCGTGGCGCTCGTGCGCATGGCTCGGCCGGAGATTCGCTCCTGCCGCAACGTTGAGGAGTACGTAAAGAGGTTACCTTTGGATTGTACGTGTCAGGCCACGACGCGGGGTGTCCGTGTTGGATGGCGGTAATATCCCGAACTGCCCGGCGAAAGCGCGTTTCCAATCAGGTGTAAAGGGTGTCCACCTGTGAGATGGACCCCCTGAAGGTGGTTCAAAAAGGTTTTACGAGCTGCCGCTGGTGTTCATTACACCTGTGTCCAGTTTGCAGGCCTACGTCCAAATGCCGTACAGACGGGCCACAGGGGGCGTGTGTCCACCCGAAGGTGGACACACTGAGAAATACCCGCTTTAAAACGGTGTATCGTCATCATTTGACGATTCAGCTGTAAGAAGGTCGGCGGATTCGGCCTTTTCCGCCCGGTCGAGCGTCAGGATTGAGGTTACGCGGATCTCGGCAGCACGAACCTTCGTGTCGGAGTCTTTCGGCTGGAACTCACGGTACCGGAGTTCACCCTCGACTTCAACAAACGCGCCTTTCTTCAGGCTTGCCGCCCATGCGCCAAGCTTCGTCCAGACGACGCACGAGTGCCATTCGGTGCGCGTCCGATATTCGCCGGACTCTTTGTCCTTCCAGCTGACGTTGGTCGCGATCGGGAACCGGGAGTAGGCCGTCCCCTTTGTGGTGAAGCGGGTCTCGGTGTCCTTTCCGAGGTGACCGATGAGGGTGATGCGGTTCTTGCAGAACATATTCGTTGTCTCCTTTTTGATGCCCTTTCTGTTGGGGCGACCCGGAGCGAGGGTTCTGCTCCCCAGGGCAAGGGATGCTTTGTTGGGGGAGACCTTCAGGGGGAACCGAAAAAGCAGAATCCCGCCGCCCGCCGGGCGCAGAGTTTTGACCCGAAGCCAAGCCCAACAGACAGGGCTGAAACAGGAGACGGCGATTGTACAGTTCCGCATTCCATTCGATCGACTAAGGGGACCTTGTTGAGATCCAACCACAGACAGGAGCGGAAATACAGGAATCACATCGGACCAGGCGGGACTGGAAGTAGCCGAAAGAATGGAGATTGCGCGCAGAACTTTGGCACGCTCCCGAAGCGATCAGCTGAGGTCGCAGCGGTGGCCCGGTAAGTCAGGCGGGGAACAGTGAGCAGGCAAAAGGGACCGCGTCGGAAAGGGAGTGTCGAAAGCACTCCGACCCTGGACTGAGCCGTGGACCCAACTTTCAAAATCCCGTCGCTCCGACCAGGAGCATTGATCGCCTCCGGCTAAACACCTACCAAACGGAACCCGCCGTTACTGGAGATTCTATGTGACTGCCTGCGACTAACACCGCCCATCGCTGCGAAGATCTGTCATTAGCTGGCCAGTTTCCAGTAACGCCGTTCTCCGTTCCCAGCGTGAAGGTTGGCGTGGGCGCCAGGCGGACCGCGCCGACAATGTGGTTCCGCCTTTTGTCCGGTTACCTGAAGTGCCGAGCACGCGATCAGCCAGGGTCGTCGTCTTGGAGAATGGCATAACAGAATCGAACGCATTCCGGGCAGATATAAGCTCGGGATGAAGGCGTACCGGCCTTCGAAATCAGTGATCCAGCCTCTTCCTGACTTCGAAGGCAGAATGAGCA
>JBEEHH010000009.1:0-266992 GCA_041167325.1 Verrucomicrobiota bacterium
GCTTGTGCCAAGCGCCTAGCTCGACAGGCAGGCGCTTGGCACAAGCGCCTCTACATCATTGCAACGCGCGACGGCTCGGTTCACGGTGCCTGGTGCAAATCCACATCGGATGCTCGGGCTGGTTTTACTGGCATTGGCGGGGTCTCTTTTATCCCGACACCAAGCGGACCGACACCTGGTTCCGGCATTACACCTCCACCTTCAAGACAGTCGAATTAAACGCACCCTTCTACAGTTGGCCAAAGCTGAGCACGGTGAAAAGCTGGCGGCGAAACGCGCCGGAGGATTTTCGCTATTCCGTGAAAGTGAACCGGCTGATTACCCACGAAAAACGCATGGTCCGAACGCGCATGCTGGTGGAGGAATTTTGCGGCATCGAAAAAATTCTCGGCGCAAAAATGGGCTGCTTCCTTTTCCAGTTTCCACCGAGCTATCGCTACACCGCGTCGCGGTTGAAGAGCATTGTCGGGCAACTGGATCCGGCCTATCGGAACGCGGTCGAGTTCCGTCACAAAAGCTGGTGGCGCGATGCCGTGTATCGGCGATTGACCGGTGCAGGTTTGATCTTTTGTTCCGTCAGCGCGCCGCGATTGCCGAATGAATTGATTCGGACCAGCGATGTGATCTACGCCCGGCTGCATGGACGAAGCCGGTGGTATCGGCACGATTACTCGCTGGAGGAATTGAAAGAATGGGCTCGGAAAATCGAAGAGAGCGGCGCACACGAGGCGTGGATTTATTTCGATAACGACCGCGAAGGGTTTGCGATCAAGAACGCGCAGACGTTGATCGCGCAATGTCGCGCCATGGGATTGGATGTGCTTTAACACCAAGGAGCGGCGGTTTGTAACCGCCGTCTTAGAAGAGGGCGATTGCAAATCGCCCCTCCTTGATTGGCTAGCGCGTTACAAATTGAAATGCCGGAAAAAAAGATCGCGATCGTGGGCGGAGGAGCAGCGGGATTTTTCGCGGCGATTGCCTGCGCGCGCGCGAATCCGGCAAACGAAGTTTCGATTTACGAGCGCGGCTCGGAGTTCCTGACCAAAGTCCGGATCTCCGGCGGGGGACGCTGCAATGTCACCCATGCCTGCTTCGAGCCGAGGCCGTTGAGCGAGAGTTATCCGCGCGGTGAACGCTCCCTGATCTCGCCGCTCCATCGCTTTTCGGCCGCCGATACCGTCACCTGGTTCGAAGAGCGAGGCGTCCAGCTCAAGACCGAGGCGGACGGCCGCATGTTTCCCGTGACTGATTCGTCGCGCACCGTTATCGATTGCCTGCTGAACGAAGCGAACGCCGCGGGCGTGCGCCTCTTCTCGCGCAAAGCCGTGGAGGAAGCGCGCGCGACCGAGGCCGGCAGCTTCGAGCTGAAGTTGAGCGGAGGCGAAGCGATCCGCTGCGACCGGTTGCTCCTGGCTACGGGCGGCTCTCGATCGGTGAGCGGCGCGCAGATCGCGGAAGCCTTAGGGCACACGATCGCGCCACCGGTGCCCTCGCTCTTTTCGTTTCATGTTTCGACGCCGTGGCTGCGTCTGCTGCCGGGAGTGTCGGTGGCGGACGTGGAAGCGTCAGTTCCGCAAACGCGGCTGCGCGAACGCGGACCGATGCTGATCACGCATAACGGCGTGAGCGGCCCTGCTGTTTTGCGGTTGTCGGCGTGGGGCGCGCGGGTTTTGCACGATTTCGATTACCGTTTCAATCTGCGCGTGAACTGGCTGCCCGACTTGCACGACGAAGAAATCCGCGCGCAACTCCGGGCGTTTCGGGAAACAAATCCAAACCGCCTCGTGATCAATTCGCCGCTCGCTCCCCTGCCCTCGCGTTTGTGGGAGCAACTTGCGCTGGCCGCGGGAATCGACCGCGAGACGCGCTGGACAACGCTGCCCCGCGAGAAAGCGCACGCGCTGGCGACGCTCCTCGCCCGCACCGAGCTGGAAGTGAATGGCAAATCGCTCAACAAAGATGAGTTTGTCACCTGCGGCGGGGTGAACCTGCGCGAGATCAATTTCAAAACCATGGAAAGCCGCACTACCCCCGGACTCTATTTTGCGGGCGAGCTGCTCGACATCGACGGCATCACGGGCGGGTTCAATTTCCAAGCGGCGTGGACGACTGGGTGGATCGCCGGACACGCGATGGCAGGCAGCGAACCAAAAGATGAAACGACGCCGCAATCCTGAGCCAGATCTTCGTAGCGCGCTCAGCGAAGTGCGGCAGGTCTATGCCGATCTCGCGAACCGGCCGATCGAGCGCAATTGTGTGCGGGTGAAGGAATGCTGCCATTTCAAATTGACTGGGCGCACGCCCTATCTCACGAAAGGCGAAGCACTCCTGGCCGCGAAAGCTCTCCGCGCGACCGGCCGCACGGAGTTGCCGATAAACCCGCTCGGGGCCTGTCCGCTCCTCGACGCTACAACCGGTAACTGCCTTATCTACGAGTCGCGTCCATTCGGCTGTCGGACGCATTTCTGCGCAGCTGCCGGCGGCCCGTATGCGCGCCGCGAAGTGATCGACTTGATTCGACGGCTGGAAGCCGTCGATGCGCAGCTTGGCGGCGAGGGTCCGCGATTGCTGCAAAATGCCATTGTCGACGCGCTGGCAGATTTGAAGACGTAAGACTTCAGGAAACGCGTGTCATCCCGAGCCGCGCAGACGGCGAGGGATCTCGCATGCGCTCCTCCGCTTTCGCGCGACAACCGGCGCATATGTCAGATGAAGTGTGTTGTTTCGCGATAGCGCGATTTAGAGGTTGTGAGGTCCCTCGGCGTCTGCGCGGCTCGGGATGACAACTCTATCCTGCCCGTTCTCGTGCTTCAGCGCTACGCCGCTTTCTTCGCGTGATGTTTCGTCTTCGCGCTCTTGTTTTTCTTCGCGCCCTTCGACTGCGCCAGGCTTTCCTGCAGCACCGCCACCAAATCGATCACCTTGGTCGATTCCTTTTTCGCCCTCGGCTTTTCTTCGATCTCTTTTCCACCCGACTCTACCTTCTCTTCGATCACTTCCATCAGCGCCTCGCGGTAATCATCGTGATATTTTTCCGGGTCCCACTTCGACGTCATGCTCTTGACCAACGCCTCCGCCATTTCCTTCTCCCGCTTTCCAACCTCAACTTTTTTGGGGACGTTTAGCTTCTCGGCCTCCAACAATTCGTCGGCGAAATGCATCAGCTCCAGGACGAGCGCGTGCTTGAGCGCCTTTACTCCGGCCAGATATTGCCGCGTCTTGATCACCACTTTGGCGATGCCGACCTTCTTCCCATCCGCGAGCGCTTCGCGCAGCAACACATAGGCTTTATCGCCGCCCTTCTGCGGTTCGAGATAGTAGGGCTTGTAAAAATACATCGGATCGATCTCGTCGAGGTCCACGAAATCCTGGATGTCGACGGTCTGGGTCGCTTCGAGATCGACCCGCTGAAAATCCTTGTCGTTCAGGACAACGAACTTCCCTTTCTCGTACTCGTAGCCTTTCACGATTTCGTCCCACGGAACTTCCTTGCCGTCTTTTTCCGCGACGCGTTTGTAGTTCACAGGGCTGTGATCTTTCGCCCGGAGGAGGCGGAACTTCAGCTCCTCTTTCCGGGTGGCCGGATAAAGAGCGATCGGGATGTTGACGAGACCGAAGCTGATACTGCCTTTCCAGATTGCACGCATACGAAAGGTCTTCGCGGCTCGGGACTGTAGCGGCGGTCTATGACCGCCGAAAATCCAACCGGTCGGCGGTCATAGACCGCCGCTACAGGGGAAGGGAAACTACGCCGCGGCTTCGAGCTGCTCGCGCTTGATTCCGCGGAGCTCGTATAGTCGCACCAGCGTTTCTTCGATCAGATTGTTCGGGCACGAGGCGCCAGCGGTAATGCCGACAACGATCGGGCCTTCCGGCAGCCAATCCTTCGCGATCTCTTCTTCTTTCGCGTGCAGGTTGTAGTGCAGAATCTCTTTCTCGGACAACAACCGCGAAGCATTTCGCACGAAGTAGGTCGGCAGTTTTTCTTCGCCCATTTCCGCGAGGTGCGAAGTGTTCGAGCTGTTGTATCCGCCGACGACGAGCAGCAGATTCAGGGGGACATCCAGGAGCTCGCGCAACGCATCCTGCCGCTCCTGGGTCGCCCCGCAAATCGTGTCGAAGAACCGGAAATTTTTCGTCGCCCCTTCCGGTCCATCACGATCGACGATCGCCTGCCGGATGCGGCGCTGCACTTCCTCGGTCTCGCCGCGAAGCATGGTGGTTTGGTTGGCAACCCCAACCGTGCGCAAGTGCAAATCGGGATCGAACCCCGGCGAATGCGAGTTCTTGAATTTCTCGAGAAACGCCTGCTTGTCGCCGCCGTGGCGGATGTAATCGCAAACGTAATCGGTATCCGTCAACGTAAGCACGACGAGATAATGTCCCTTGCCATCGCCGAGCGCGCGAGAGCTCGTGGCCTTGGTCTCCTCATGCTCGGCCTTGCCGTGAATGATCGACGTAGCGGATTCGCTCGCGTATTTGCGCACCCGTTTCCAGACACTCATCACGTCGCCGCACGTCGTGTCGACGATCTGGCAACCGCGATCCTTGATTTGCTGCTGGATGGAAAGCTCTGTCCCGAACGCGGGCACAATCACCACATCCTCCGGCTGCAAATCGGAGATGTCGGCTTCCTTATTTTTGCCCATCAGGTTCTTGATGCCTAACGAGGAGATCTGTTCGTTCACCTCGGGGTTGTGAATGATCTCGCCGACGATGAAGAGCCGGCGGTCCTTGAAGACTTTGCGCGCGGCGTAGGCCAGGTCGATCGCGCGCTCCACGCCGTAACAAAAACCGAATTGTTTCGCGAGCCGCACCGTCACGCCACCGAAGGAAAGAATGCCGCCGGCGCGCCGGACTTTGTCCACGATGTCGCTTCGATAATGCGATTCGACCTGCTCCTGCACTGCGGTCATCACCTCGGGCGTGCGCAAGTTCACCTTCTCGCGCGCCGTCGTGCCGCTGGAGATAAGATTAGTGCTCATCGCAAAAAAACGCCGTGGCGGCGAGACATCGTTCCGATGCCCGGCGATTCCGACGGATGTAGTTTAGCCCTGAATCGCGTTCAGTCTACCAGGAGCGGGCCGGGAGGATCTTTGAACCAGCTCTCCGACATCATGACCGACCGCGGGGGATCGGGATCGCGGCTTTGATCGAGCCGGCGGACCATGCTGCCCCATTCCTTGTCTTCGGGAAGCGAGTTCCGGATGTGCACCGGCGTGCCGATCTTGGTCAGCGCGAAAAGACGGGCCGCGGCTTCGCGATGCAGTCGCACGCAACCGTGCGTGTGTGGAGCAGGATGGACAAAGCCCTCGTGGAATCCATACGCCGGCTTGAACTCACACCAGTAGGCCATCGGATAACCCCGATCCGGCTCGCTCGCGCGGCGGCGATGTTTTTCCTTGTTGTAGATGGTGTAGTCGCCCGTTGGCGTCGCGGCGCCTGGTTTGCCCACATTCCCCTGGACGGCCATCAGAACGCGATTGCCTTCCATCACAAAAAGATTCTGGGTCGCAAGGGAAAGTTTGACCTCGACCTTGGAAGGATCGTGCGGTTTGTGGGCGATCACTTTGTAACTGCCGGACGAAACGGTGCTCATGCTTCCGCAGCTCGTCAGAAAAAGGGCGGCCGTCGCAGCGACGCAAAGGAATAACAGGCGGGAGAGATATTGCATAGTTGCCATTGGAAAAGCGCATGGCGCGGCTTTTGTCAATACGGCTCGTTCGGAAATTGTCCCGGATTCCCTTAAGGCAAAACGCCCGGGGGCAGCGTGACCGTCGAAGTCATGGGCGCAAGATTGCGCGCGCGTTCGTCCAGCCGGCGTTCGAAATCTTGCGAAATGTTTGCGTAGAATGGGTACGACGTCCGCTCGGCCGCCAAGGGTCGATAACGCCAATGCTTGTACATCCAAAGCCATGGCGCGGGGTTCGCTCGGACGTACGACTCGAACTGGTCCCAGCAAGCCTGCGCCATTTCCTGAAACGACGCGTCCGCGGAAAATTCGACGCGGGGATGAAAGACAATCCGGTAACGTCCCTCGGGCAGCGGCTCGCAGTGCACGTTGATCACCGTCGCGCCCGCGCGCCGATGCGCCCAGGCGTGGGCGAAGGTCACGCTCGTTTTCAATCCGAAGCAGTCGATGACCACCGTGGGCAATTGCGCCGGAATGGTCAGGTCGGTCAGGATCGCCACGCGTCCACCGCGCTGTAGCGTTTTGAAAAGGCGAAGCACTCCGCCCTCGCGCGGGATCACCCGTTGGCCGCTGCTTTCGCGCAGGCCCACAAAAATTCTGTCGAGCAACGGATTCTTGAATTCCTGGGCGATGAGCGCGCTCTCGATGCCAAAGAAATTGGCGGCAATGGCGACCCATTCGAAGTTGCTGTAATGGAAACAGGCAAAGATGATCGCATTGCCCCGTTTCATTTCTTCCTGAACGAGCCCGAGGTTTTCCACCTCGATATAGCGCGAATAATTTTGACTCGTTAGGCTCGGACTCCAGAAAAGATCGACCACCGTCCGGGCAAAGTGCTGGTAAGACCTGCGCACGAGCTCGTCCCGCCGGGCCGGCGAGAGGGCGACGCCAAACGCCGCCTGGAGATTGCTCAATGCGACGTGGCGCCCGCGCTGATCGAACCTCGCGGCGAGCGCGCCGATAATCTGCGCGAGCCGGTAACAAGCCTTGCGGGAAAGAAGCGGTATGATCGTTGCGACAGCCTTGAGGGCCAGCCATTCGAGTCGATAACGAAATTTCTTCCAGGCCGCGTCCATTGCCTCGGAGTGTAAGCACGCTTCGTCTGCGCGGCGAGTGGCGACACAAGGAGCGGTGGTCTCCAGTCCGCCGTCACCCCGAGCCGCGCGGACGGCGAGGGACCTCGCATGCGCTCTATCGCTTTCGCGCTACATTTGGCGACTACGTCCGATCACGCTTCCGTTTTCAAGCTAACGCAAAGTTTCGGTGTGAGGTCCCTCGCCGTCTATCGCGGCTCGGGATGACCGTAGCGCGCGATTTCACTAACATCATTGCTCTGCCATGAAATGGAATCCTGCATGACCTTCCGCCGCCGCGCGGCTGATTTTTTCGGCCTCAAGCGCAACCTCGTCGTCCTCCTCATCGCCATCTTCGTCATCGGCGCCGGCGAAGAACTCTGGATGCGCTTCGTGCCGAAATATCTGGAGACCCTCGGCGCGTCCGTTTTCGTCATCGGCCTTTTCGACGCGCTTCGCACTTTGCTCGGCGCGATCTACGCCTACCCCGGCGGCGTGCTGGTCGATCGCTGGGGACATCGCCGCGCCTTTCTCGCCTTCAATCTTTTCTCGATCGCCGGCTACTCGCTCGTGCTTCTTATCCCACATTGGGGCGCGGTCATCGCGGGAATGTTTCTCTTCCTTTCCTGGACCTGCTTTTCGTTGCCCGCCACCTTCTCCCTCATCGGCGTCACCCTCGGCCCGAACCGCCACGCCATGGGTGTCGGCATTCAGTCGGTGATAAAAAGATTGCCGATCATGATCGCGCCGATTCTCGGCGGCATCCTGATCGATCGCTTCGGGGTTATCGACGGCGTCCGCATCGGACTTGCCGTGTCGATCGTGTTTTCGGCTGCGACGATCTTCGTGCAGCGCCAGTTGCGCGACGCGCCCGCCAACGTAATCCCGGCGGCCGATCGCTGGAACTTCTGGCAAAGCTTTCTCGCCTTCAACGCGCCCCTTCGGCGTCTTCTCGTCAGCGACATTCTTATCCGGTTCTGCGAGCGGATCCCTTACGCCTGGGTTGTCATCTACGCGATGGACGACATCGGCGTCAGCGCCAAACAGGTTGGCATCCTCACCACCGTCGAAGTCGTCATCGCCAGTCTCTGCATCATCCCGGCCTCGCATTTCGCCGACAAACATGGCCGCGAGCCATTCATCCTCGCGACCTTCGGCTTCTTCACCCTCTTTCCAGTCGCGCTCTGGCTTTCCGGCAGCTTCGCGATGCTCATCGTCGCCTTCGCAATTCGCGGCTTGAAAGAATTCGGAGACACATCGCGCAAAGCCATGATCATCGGTTACTGCGCACCGGAGCGGCGCGGACAAATGATCGGCGCCTATTATCTCGTGCGCGACCTCCTCGTCAGCACCGCCGCGATCATCGGCGCTTGGCTTTGGAAACTCGGACCCGCCACGAACTTCATCGGCGCTGCCGCGTTCGGTCTCTGCGGCACGATCGTCTATCTCTTCGCCATTCAATGGAGACGGCCTGCCCTCAGGCCGTAGGGGATTCCGCGCCCTGACTTGGGTTTGCCCTTTCTCTCAACGGCACGAGGGCGTGCCGGCTCCATTCCCACGCAAAGAACGTTTGACCTTTGGCCGGTTATCTCCCATGATGGGTCACACCCCCGAAAGTTCGCAGCACCAAGGAGATCAGCGCATGCAGATGTTTTCAGGCAGTCGAAAAGTCGAACCGGCGATGCCCATGGCCGCCACCCAGCCACCGCCTCCGGCCAAACCGGAACCGACGCCAAACGGCGCTCCCGAGACGACGCGAGCCGGCGGCATTTTGTCGAGCGGCGTCTCCGTCAAGGGGACCGTCAAATTTCAGAAGGAGCTGCTGATCGATTGCGAAGTGGAAGGCAGGATCGATTCCAACGGCCGGCTCACTGTCGGCAAGCAGGCCCGGATCAAGGGCGATATCAAAACGCGGTCCGTCATTGTTGACGGCCATGTCGATGGCAACATCACCGCCGGCGAGCGCTGCGAACTGCGCGCCGGTTGCACGGTAAACGGCGACATCGAAGCGCCGCGTCTGGTCGTCGACGAAGCCGCGACTTTTATCGGCAGCGCCAAGATCGCTTACACGCAAAAGGCCGCTCCGACTGCTTAGTCTGACGCGACCCAGTCGGGTCCGATCAATATAATGCCCCCCGGCGTTTCCGATTTTGGCTTCGGTAGCAATCCGATTACGCGGGATTTCCCCCTAAAGAAAGGCGGGATAATCCTGCCGAATTCTCGTTAGATGAAGTTGCCCCTCACATGAAAGCGACGACAAGGCGGTGGCTGGTTGCGCTCGGCGTCGTGCTTTTGCTCGCGACCACCGCAGGACTGATCGCTATCTATTTCACTCCGCCCAGTCTCGAGGCGGAGGCTCGTGCAATGCTTGCCGGGCGACCCATGCCGGCACATCCAGAGGCTCACCCACTTTATGTCATTTTATTCGTGGTCGTCGCATACATGCCGGCCTTGGCATTACTTTTCTTCGGAGTGTTTTTTAGGCGCCAGACACACAGTGAATCCTCCCAGTCCATCTAACCAGGCGATGGAGCGAACGGCACTCGCCGCGCGTTGCCATTTCGAATGGCTTGGACGCTTTCACTGCGGCCCTCGCACGCTCTCGGCGGCCGTCGCTCATCTTATTCTCGTTAGGCGACGAACTTCTGGAAGATTCGGATCGGCGTTCGTAAAAGTGATATGAATTTCAAGATGTCACGGTCGATTCGCTGGCTTGTTCTTTTGTTTTTATTTGGCGCTGGCTTTGTCCAAGCCGAACAACGTTCCGATCCCGATTCGGTGTTGCGAAAAACATCCAGCTTCGCGCTGGGCGGCGTGGGAGTGGCCGGCACCATCTCGGAAGGTGAGCGGGCGGTGCGAGAAGTTCTCAAGGAATCGGATGCGAGTTCTCGACTCGAGAGCCTGCTGCCGAACGCTTCGCCGGCAGGGCAGCTCTACGCGTTGCTGGCTCTGCGTTTGCGCGACCGCGCGGCCTACCAACGAGTGTTGGAAAAGTATGGCGCGAACAGCGCGACCGTTCAGACCATCCGGGGCTGCATCCTGCAAAAGGAATCCTTTCGCGACCTGATCAAACAGATCGAGCACGGAGATTACGATTCGTTTCTCTCTCGCGAGTGGCCTGCGCAAACACGATAACTCGACGCGACGCTCTGGCGCCTCAAGGAGGGGCGATTTCCAAATCGCCCATTTCCCCGTCGGCGGTTTGTAAACCGCCGCTCCTTGGTTGCGAAAATCCTAACCGGTGCCGAAGTAGCGGTCGCCGGCATCGCCCAGACCCGGAACGATGTAGCCGCGATTGTCTAACTCGGGATCGACCGCCGCGGTCACGATCGGGATGTCAGGATGCTCGCTCTGCAATTGTTGCACGCCGGCCGGGCACGCGATCACGCATAGAAACTGGATATGTTGCGCGCCTTGCGCCTTCAGGATTGAAACGGCTTCGCAGGCGCTGTGACCGGTCGCCAGCATCGGGTCGAGTAACAACACTTCCGCCGCAGCGACGTTGACGGGCAGGCGATCGTAGTAACTCACGGGCCGAAGCGTTTCGGGATCGCGGTAAAGACCGATGTGGCCGATGCTCGCATCCGGCGCGACACGCAAAATTCCATCGAGCATTCCGAGACCCGCCCGCAGGATGGGAACGAGCACAATCGGCTTCGCGAGGACAGCGCCAACGCAGGAGGTAAGCGGCGTTTCTACCTCGATGCTGTTGGTTTTCCAAGCACGAGACGCTTCCACGAAAAGGAGAATGGCGATCTCCTGAAGATGACGGCGAAACAGATCGGGTGTCGTTGTTTTCGCGCGGAGAATCAAGAGGCCGGCGGCGACAAGCGGATGATCGACGATCTTAACCAGCGAGTTCGGCACGGCGGCGATTGTAGGGCAACCGAAGCATTTCAAGGAAGGGCGATTTTCCAACTGCCCACGGCGGTTGCAAACCGCCGCTCCTTGGGCAAGCGACGCGCTTGCCCTACAATTTCAGTCGTGCTCGCGCATCCGCACGGGTGACGCGGCAAGTTTATCGAGCACGATGCGGCGGTTTCCATCGTAATGACCGAAGGCGAGGACGCCGGTCGGGCATTGCTGCACGCAGGCGGAACAGCGCACGCATTGGGGATCCTGCATCGGCAGACCTTTGTTCGCGAAGTTCATGATGTCGATCCCCTGATGGCAGACCGACGTGCAGACGTTGCACGAAATGCATTTCGATTTCTCCGGGAAAATCCGGAAGCGGGAGAAGCGCGCATAGATATGCATGAGCGCCGCGAGCGGACAAAAGAATCGGCACCAGACCCGGCCAGAATATTTGAAGTAAAGGCCGACGCCGATGATGCCGCCGAGAAAAACATCCACGAGCCATTTGTAGTTCGTGTAGGTAACGAGACGGCCGCTGGAGTTTTTTCCTTCGAGCAAGAGATGGAAAGCGGAAGCGAAAATGGATTGGGGCCACATCCAACCAAGGACGCGGACGAAGAGAAGAAGGAACGCGATCGCCAGGATCACCTGCCCCGCCATGTTCAATCGATTCCAGAACGGGCCGTGCGGCATTTTGTGCCGCTGTTTGTCGCCCATCGTTTCCGCGAGCGCGCCGCAGGAACAAATCCATCCGCAATAAGCGCCCTTGCCCCAGCGCCAGACGATTGCCGGAATGAGCACAAAGGTTTGGATGAACGCGATGACCAGCCACCAGAAGAGCGGCGCGTCGGTGAAAACGTTGTAGACCATGAGCGGCCACGCGAGGATGAAACCGTAGGCGCGCCAGTACGCGCGGGGATGTCCCCAGTCTGGCCACTGATGCGCCGCATATTGCGCGTCCGGGATGTAAGACTCGAAGAGGCGATCGGCGATGGTCTTGCCAAGGCCCTGATCGAACCAGCCGTTGTAGCCGAGCCAGGGCAAAATGATTTCCGGAAGGAGAAAGAGCGGCACAACCTGCACGAGCATGAGCACGATGGTCTGCAACGTGACGTATGGTGTGCGCCGCAGGCGAATCCGCGTGATGCCAAAGACAACGATGCAAGTGCTGTAGGCCAGCGTGTAATAAAACGAGCGCGACTTGAGCGAGACCGCGAGCGTGCCGAGAAGCGTGGAACGATCAGCGACCTGCGCCTGAAACCAGCCGCTGAGGATGGCCGGCATATTTTCCGGAAACGGATTCAGCCACGTCTCGGCGAAGCCGCCGGATTTCCATGCGTAAACGAAAACGCAGAAGGCGAGGAAGATCCCGAGCGCGATCCAGCCGCGAGCTGTCCCTTCGCCGGCAATCGGAATTCCGGAGCGTCGGAAAAAATCAAGCGGCGCTTCGCGTCCGAGCATGGTGAAGACGACGTCGTTCGGTAACGCCTCTTCCGTTCCGTTCTTGAGATAAATCTGCTCCGGCTCGATGCGGACGACTTCTGTTCCGAGAGCGAGCTTGAGCGACCCGGGTGATTTCTGCCCGCGCATGCCGGAAGTCACCGCGGTGTTGACCCGCTCCGACGTAGGCTTCTCGATTTGCACATCAGCCGAAGCATCTCGCACTAGCATCTCGACTTTCTCGATGTTTGCCGGCTTCGCGCGCGCCAGTTCTTTGCGGCGATAACTGAGGGTCACATGGGAACCGCAAGTGGCGAGCGCGATCGCCGTCTCCAATGCTGAGTCGCCGCCGCCCACGACGAGCGCATTCTGCCCGGCGAATTCCTTCGGATCGAACAACCGGTTATAAACCTTATCGAGCTCTTCGCCGGGAACATTCAGCTTCCGGAAATTTCCGCTCCGCCCGATCGCGACGATCGCGCGCCGCGCCGTCACCGTCGTCTTGTCGCTCATCTGCAACGACACGCCAGTTCCCTTACGGTCAATTCTTTCGACGCGCGCCGGAGTTACTTCGATGCCCGCCGCAACACGTTGCGCTTCCATTTCCTCGAGGAGCGCTTCCTTCACATCAGCGGTAAACTGGAGCCCGCCCTCGAGCTTCATTTCCGTCGGATAGGTGTAGATCGGTTTCGCCTTCGGGAAATTGATGACCGTCGAGAAAATTTCCGTCGCTTCGAAAACCGCGAACTTCAGTCCCGCCTTCTTCGCTTCAATCGCCGCCGAAATTCCCGCCACCCCCGCTCCGATGATCGCCAGATCGAGCCCTCCGGTTTCATCCTTCAAACCCCTTCCGCCTTCCTCCTTCAAAATCGCTCGCACCGCGCGCGCGCCGGTGTCGGAGGAAAATTTCAGGAGCGGAATGCCGGTGAGATCCCCGGCGATCCGAACCCCCGGGAGCGCGGTCACACCCTCAGGACCGGAGACCGGAAGTTTCTCCACGGTTCCGGCAGGCCACTGCGCATGCAGCCATTTCGTGTAACGTTCGATGATTCCGGCCATGAATGTAGCGCGAGCCCCGTTCTAAATTGAGATGCCCGACGCGAAAAGAAAATTCCCGCACAACCGCGCCGGAAATGCGAAGCGAAGTAGTGCAATGACAAAAATCCCACGCCGTTATCCCATCGGAGCAGAGCCGATTGGCGAAGGCCGGACGCATTTTCGCGTCTGGGCGCCGAAAGCGAAACGGCTCGAAGTGGTGATTGAGGGAAATTGGGACGGAAGTCGGGGCACCAAGGCCCCTCCCAGATTTGAAGAATTGGAACGGGAAACGACGGGATATTTCTCGGGGGCTATCAATGTTGAGGCGGGGGCGCTTTATCGGTTTCGAGTCGATGACGCGGAAAATTTTCACCCCGATCCGGCGTCGCGCTTTCAACCCGAGGGACCGCATGGGCCGTCGTGTGTCGTTGATCCCGAAAAGTTTCAATGGACCGATCAGGATTGGCCGGGAATCAAAATGCCCGGCCAGATTGTTTACGAGATGCACATCGGCACCTTCACGCAGGAAGGGACATGGCGCGCGGCGGCGAGGGAGCTGGCGGAGCTGGCCCGAATTGGAATCACCGTCGTTGAGATGATGCCGGTCGCGGATTTCCCGGGCGAATACGGCTGGGGATACGACGGGGTCGATCTCTTCGCCCCGACGCGGATTTACGGAACGCCGGACGATCTGCGTGCGTTCGTGAACAAAGCGCACTCGTTAGGCCTGGCCGTCATTCTCGACGTCGTCTATAACCATTTCGGCCCGGACGGAAATTATCTCGGAGTTTATTCCGACGATTACCTTCACCGCGAACGCGGCAACGAATGGGGCGACTCGATCAATTTCGACGGTAAGAACTCGGAGCCCGTCCGAGAATTTTTCGTCACCAACGGCCGGTATTGGATCCAGGAATTTCATTTCGATGGGTTTCGTTTCGACGCCACCCAGAGCATTCACGATCAATCGGAGGAATACATCGTCGGTGCGATCGGTCGCGCGGCCCGGCTCGCGGCGGGAAAGCGCTCCATCATTCTCGTGGCGGAAAACGAGCCGCAGGACACGAAGTTGATCCGGCCGCGCAGCGAAGGCGGCGACGATCTCGATGGTTTGTGGAACGACGATTTCCATCACAGCGCTTATGTCGCGTTAACTAGCCGGCATGAGGCCTATTACTCGGATTACCGGGGCCGGCCGCAGGAATTCATTTCGGCGGCGAAGTATGGCTATCTCTTCCAAGGCCAACCCTATTGGTGGCAGGAAGCCGAACGCGGCATGCCGACTTTCGGGGTGCATCCGGCGGCGTTTGTCTCGTTCCTCGAAAATCACGACCAGGTTTCCAACAGTGCCCAGGGACTGCGGATGCGTTTTGAAACTTCGCCCGGTTGCTATCGCGCCATGACTGCGCTGCTCCTGCTCGGGCCATGGACGCCGCTGCTGTTTCAAGGCGAGGAATTTGGCGCGACGTCGCCGTTCGTTTTCTTCACCGACGTGGGCGACGCAAATCTGCGCGAAGCCATCAGGAAGGGGCGATTCGAATTCCTTTCGCAATTCCCGTCGCTGGCCTCAGCGGACGCGCAACGCGCACTCCCTGACCCGACCGACCGGAAAAACTTCGAGCGCTGCAAGCTCAATTTCGCCGAACGCAACGAGCACCCGCAATTCTACAATCTGCACCAGGACTTGATTCGGTTGCGCCGGGAAGACTCGCGGTTTCAAAAACAAATTCCGAACGGTGTGGATGGCGCCGTGCTCGGCGACCAAAGTTTTTTGCTTCGCTATTTCGGCGAACAAAACGACGAACGATTGCTCGTGATCAACCTTGGGCCGCCCGAATCGCTGATCCCCTCACCCGAGCCCTTGCTGGCGGCGCGATTTGGTTTTGAATGGGAAGTGATTTGGTCGAGCGACGACGAACGCTACGGCGGCCCGGGCATCGCCAAACCGTTTTCGGATGCTGGCTGGGCGCTGCCGGCCGAGTCCGCCATCGCCATGCGCGCCATCCCAGAAACAAGACCGCGCCGCAAACCAAAGGAGAGACGTGGAGCAAAAGACGAGCAGTAATCCGGTCGTCGTACGGTCGATGGCGTGGGACGCGGCGCAAACGTCACGCGAGATCCTTCTGAACCGCGAGTGGCTGGTGACGAATGGCCTTGGCGGTTACGCATCGGGCACGGTTTCGGGAGCTGTTACCCGGAAGTATCACGGCATCCTGGTCGCGGCCCTGCCGGCGCCACTGGGCCGCGTCGTGATGTGGAATCACGTGTCGGAATTCTTGCGGTTCGACGATAACGAAATGGTCTCGTTAGGCGCGGAGGAGCGCGCTGGCGGCCAACTCGATCTGCACGGGGCCGAATACCTGAGAGAATTCCGGCTCGAAGACGACATGCCGGTTTGGATTTATCAGGTCCGCAACCTGGTGATCGAGAAGCGCGTCTCAATGCCGCATCTGCAAAATACCGTGCACGTCAGCTACCAGATCATCGGAGATGGAAAACCTCCTCGGCTCGAGCTGAGGCCGGCCTTTCATTTTCGCCACCACGAGGACGCCGTCGATCTGCCGTTGGCGGAGCCCTACAAACTCAGCGCGGTCGAGGATCATTACGAAATCGTTTCCGCGCGCCGGAAATTTCCGCCGTTGCGGATGCGGCTGTCCGGACGCGCTTCCGCGTTCACGTATGCGCCATCGAAAATAAATCAGGTCGTGTATCGGACCGAGCAGGCCCGCGGCTATGCGCACGAAGGCGAACTCTGGAGCCCGGGATTTTTCCAGGTGGACCTTTCGGACGAAAGAACCGCGACGCTCATCGGGTCTACGGAACCGTGGGACATTATCGATGTCTTGAGCCCGTCGGAGGTGCTTGCTTCCGAGCGCGAGCGTCGCGCCCGCCTGCTCGAAGATGCCGACGCCGAAGCGCGCGCGGGTGTCGCGGCCGAATTGGTTTTTGCTGGCGATCAATTTGTTATCACGCCGGCCGGCCGGGCGCAGGAAGCGGCGCGCGCGCACGCCTCCGGCGACGAAGTTCGCACGGTCATCGCCGGTTACCATTGGTTCACCGATTGGGGACGCGACACGATGATCAGCCTGGAAGGATTGACACTCGTCACCGGACGATGCCTCGAGGCCGGGTACATTTTGCGGACGTTCGCGCATTACGTCCGCGACGGATTGATCCCAAATATGTTCCCGGATCGCCAGAAGGAAGGGCTCTATCACACGGCGGACGCGACGCTCTGGTTCTTTCATGCGCTGGGCCGCTACCTGAAAAAATCGGAGGACCGAATCACGCTTCGGCTCCTGTTGCCAATCCTGATCGATATCGCGGAGCACCATCTGCGCGGAACGAAATTCAACATTCATGTCGATCCGCAGGACGGGCTGCTCATTCAAGGCCAGGAGGGTTACCAGCTCACCTGGATGGATGCGAAGATGAGCGATTGGGTGGTGACGCCGCGGCGCGGGAAAGCGGTGGAGATTAACGCGCTTTGGTATAATGCGCTGGAGCTGCTCGCGGGCTGGCTGCGGGATGTGGGCGACGGCGGCGCGGCCGAACTTTACTCGGAACAGGCGCAACGCGCGCGGGCATCATTCAATGAGCGCTTTTGGTTCGAGGAAGGCGGACATCTTTACGACGTGGTGGACGTGGATGGCGGCACGGCGAACGATGCGGCCTGTCGGCCGAACCAGCTTTTTGCCATCTCGCTCGATCATCCGGTCTTGGACGAGGCACGCTGGAAATCGGTGGTTGAAGTAGCCGAGCGCGAATTGCTCACGCCGGTCGGCCTTCGTTCCCTTTCGCGAACCCATATCGATTACAAACCGATTTACGGCGGCGATCTTCGATCGAGAGACGGCGCTTACCATCAGGGCACAGTCTGGGGGTGGCTCATCGGGCCGTTCATCGACGCGTGGCTGAAAGTGCATCCGGGCGAGAAGGCGGCCGCGCGAAAATTCCTCGAGCGTTTTCCCGAGAGCATGAACGAAAATGGGATCGGGACGATCAGCGAAGTTTTCGATGCGCGCGAACCGCACACTGCTGGAGGCTGCATCGCGCAGGCCTGGAGCGTGGCGGAAGTATTGCGGTGCTGGGTCAAGACGGCGTAGTTTTCTGTAGCCGCCGCCCTGTGGGCGGCGTGAGCGCGGCCTTATGTTCAGACTCAGCCCATCGCTTCGCACAGCGAAGCGGCTACAGAAGATTGGGCACTCAATCGCTCCCGTTGTTTCGATTCAATAAGTATGCCCGAAACGGTCGAGCAACTTTCTGAGAAACCGGAAGTGAAACAGGAGCTGGTCCGTGCCACGGGCCAGCAGGTAGAGGAAAAGGTCAAAGCGGGAGCGAAGGAAAAGCTTTGGTTTCTCCCGCATGCTTCCCTCCTCATCGGTTGCGCGGTCGTCTATTACCTCGTCGGCACCCAGATCATTCCGCTGCTCCAGTCGGGGGTCGATTTTAGCCGTCGGATTCTGCGGGGCGCTGCCCTGATCATCGTCGTTCTCGGCGTCGGCAAAGCCCTGAAGGTTTACGCGATTGGGCGAATCGAAGATGTCGTTACTCGATTCACCCTCCAACGGATTCAAAACCTGATCATCGGCCTGCTGATCGCCGTCATCGCGATCTCGGTGATTTTTGTGAATTGGTACGCGGCTCTGACCGCCCTTGGAGTAGGCTCGATCATCGTCGGTTTGGCGGTGCAGACGCCGATGAAAAGCTTTGTCGCCTGGATTTACATTCTCGTGCGCCAGCCCTATCGCGTCGGAGACCGGATCAAAATCGAAGATGCCACCGGCGACGTGATCGATGTCGGTTATCTCGATACCACGCTCTGGGAATTTGGCGGCCAATACCTTTCTACGGATCATCCGAGCGGGCGCATCATCAAATTCCCGAACGAAAAGGTGCTCGATTCGATTGTTTACAATTATTCGTGGCCGCTTTTTCCCTACATCTGGAACGAGGTCAAATTCTACGTGGCCTACGGCGCGGACCTGGAATTTATCTCCGACACCATGCAGAAAATTACCGAGGAAGAATTGGGCGAAGAGATGATGAAACGCGTAAGCGTTTTCCGCGGTCTGCTCGCCAAGACGCCGGTCGATGAACTCGAGGTGCGGGAGCGGCCGCGTGTTATTTTTCGGGTGAACGAGAACACGTGGCTGGAAGCGATCGTGCGCTACCTCGTGCAGCCGCGCGAGGCTGGAACCGTCAAGACACGGCTGATCAAGAAACTGCTCGCGGCCCTCAATGCCGAGCCGGACAAGGTAATGTTCCCGGCTGGGGCAAATCGATGATGGCGCGGTTGCCTGCGCCGCAATTACAGCCGATTACTTCGCCGATGCATTTCCGAATCTTGATTGTCCTGTTCGCAATCGCTGCCATCGCGGCGAAGCCGGTCGTGAAAAAGAAAGAGAGCGCCGGACCAGAATCGTCGCCAAAGCCGAAGGCTTCCGTTTCGAAAACGATTCCGGTCGCGCTGCCGAACTACGACGAGGAGACCAGCGTGAAGCTCCAGATTTTTCTCGATAACAACGACTTTGGGCCGGGAAAGATTGATGGCCGGATGGGCGAGTTTTTTCGCAAGGCGCTCGTGCATTACAAGCGCGCGCATGGCATGGCGGAGACCGGCGCGGTCGATTCGTGGCTGCTCGACCAGGTGCCCGAGACTTACACCACTTTTACCATTCCGCCGGAAGCGGAGAACTTTGTCGGCGCCACCGCGAGCAAGCCGTCCGAGCAATCGAAGCTGAAGAAGTTGCTCTACGGTTCGTTCCTCGAGCTGGTGGCGGAGCGTTATCATTCCGCGGAGGATTTTCTCAAGAACATTAATCCGGGATTGAAGTTGGAGAATTTGAAACCGGGGGACACTGTGAAGGTGCCAAACGTCTTGCCGTTCAAGATCGAGGATTTGCATGAAGGATTCGCGCAGACCAACCCGGCGTTCGTGAATCGCAAGATCTACATCGATACCAAGGATCGCTTCCTCCTCATTTACGACGGCAAACAGCTCGTCGCCGAATTTCCGATCACGCCGGGATCGTCCACGCTGCCGGCGCCGATGGGCCTCTGGAAGATTCTCGGCATCGCGACGCTGCCGGTTTTTCGTCACGACGAGGGCGTCCTCCAGCATGGCGAGAAGTCGAGCGTCTTCTACAATTTGCCGCCGGGGCCAAACAATCCGGTCGGCATTCTCTGGATGGGGTTGAACAAGCCGCACGTCGGCATTCACGGCACGAATAATCCAGAGACGATCGGCCGCGCCGCGAGTCACGGCTGCATTCGGACGGCGAATTGGGATGCAGCGCGGGTGAAGGAGCTGGTCACGGTGGGCAACGCCGTCTCGATCTTCCGGTAACGGACACGATGTCGTCCCGAGCCGCGCAGACGGCGACGGCCGATTAGCTTGCGCCCCGGACAACACCGCTCGCACGGATGACGTGGCGCTGGCGCAAGCTGGCCGGCAATTGCAGTTGTGAGGTCCCTCGGCGCGCTTCGCCAGCCTCGGGATGACACGCTAAATAACGCTCCTCGTAAATTTTTCACGCGGATTGGGTACCTCGTGCGTCTAGGCTGGTAGATTGACCATGACCGACGCTTCCGCACACGAAATTTACCGCGCCGCCATCCGGGGTGATCGCGCCGCCTTCGAGACGGTCATCCGCTCTTCCAGCCGCAACCTGTTCGCGATCGCGTACGGAATTTTACAGAATCGCGAAGAAGCTGAGGACGTCGTTCAGGACACTTTCGTAAAGGCGTGGAAATCGCGTTGGCGCGTCCGTGAGGCGGCAAAATTCCCGGCATGGCTTTCGACAATTGCGCGGCATCGAGCACGCGATCTGGTCCGGCGGCGGCGCCCGGAGCCGCTGCCGGAAGATTTTGAATCAAGCGAGACGGTGGAGTTTGAGAGCGCGGGCCAAAAGGCGGACCTCGATGGCGAGGTCCGCTCGGCCCTGGCGCAACTGCCAGAGCTGCATCGCGTCGCGCTGACGCTGCGATATTTCGAGGAGCTCGACTATGGGACGATCGAACAAACCCTCGGCCTGACGAACGGAGCGTTGCGCGGAATTCTCGGCCGCGCGCTCGGTCTCATGCGGAAACGACTCAAACCGGCGCTCGCCTCAATCGGATAACTTTATGGCTACGATCCACGAACAAATTGACGAACTGCTGGCGGCCGATCTCCACGACGAACTCAGCGCCGCCGAACGCGACGCCCTGCACACCCATCTCGTCGAGTGCGCGGAATGCCGCCAGGCTTTTCAGGAGGAAAAAAATATGCACAAACTTCTCAACGAAACTATTGCCGACAAGAAGGCAGATGCCGGATTCGAACAGCGAACGGTTTCGCGCTTCCGCGATCGTGTTCCAAAACGGTCGGGGCTTATCAGCCTGGTGGCCGATCTTCTGCGAGTGCGCGCCGTTCAACTGACCGCGGTGGCCGCGCTCTTACTCGCACTCGCCCAGGTGGGGAAAATGATCACAGGCGAATCCGTGACGCCATCCAAGCGCGATGAATACATCTCGAATATCGTAGAAGCCGATCGGGATAAACCGGGCGCTAGTCGGGAGAGCGGACTGCTGGCCAAAACGGATGGCCGATCAAAGGGCGCCAACCTGATGGCGCAAGAGCAGCCGCCGCCAGCTCCTGCCACAGACAAACCAAACACTCCGGTTGAAGGCCTGCGGCAATTGCCATCCTTCGTCGGCAGCACCAAGACCAAGAAAGCGGAGGTCCAGGATGAGAATGCTGTAAACGAAAAGGGGGCACCAGCGGCGCAAGGTCCATCTGAACAGGCACCGCCTAGCCCTCTTGCAAACCGGAAATTGGTTCGCAACGCAACTGCCGAACTCGAAGTGGTCAGCTTCGATGAGTCCGTTCAGAAAATCACCGGCTTTGCTTCGGAAGAAAAAGGATACGTCGCCACGACCAGCTCAGAGAAGCAGGCGAACGGGAAACTTCGCGGTGAAGTCGTGGTAAAAGTTCTGCCGGATAATCTGGATCGCTTTCTCCAGAAATTGCGCGGAATTGGCGAGCTGAAGAACCAGGCGCTCACGACCGAAGACGTGACGAAGGCCTATTTCGACACGGAGTCGCGGTTGAAGAACGCGCGTTTGATGGAGCAACGACTCATCGAGATTCTGAAGACGAAGAGCAAGGACGTCGCGGATTTGCTCGCGGTCGAGAAAGAGCTCGGACGAGTGCGCGAGGAAATCGAGACCATGCAGGGCGAATTGAAGTTGATGGATTCCCAGGTGGCGTTCGCGACGGTGACGATCACGCTGGCGGAAAAGAACATGAATGTCCCGGCGGCGTTCCTCTTGAAGGAGAAGGCGCAGCTCTCGCTTTACGCGACGGAAGTCGAGAAGACCTACAACGAAATCAAGGCGCTCGCTTCGCCGAAGGTGCAAATTACGACCGCGCAGATCGACCGCGATAACACCGGGCGCGTCTCGGCGCGGCTCAGTCTGTTACTCGCGCCGGAGGAAAGCGATGCCGTCATCGCCAAGGTGAAAGGCATGGCGCGCGTCGAGAATTTCCAGGTCCAGACCGAACGCGTCTCTCAGGGCGGCGATGGCTTGGGCGAGAATGCGAAAACGGAGCGCGACAAGGTGGAGCTGAACATCACGCTCTCCCGCGACGAGCAGGAGCAATCGTTGCAACAGACGACGTTGCGGGTTCGCACCTCCGAGGTGAACGAAAAGACGAAGCAGTTGCGCACAATCGCCGAGCAGCAGAACGGCCGGATCCGGAGCTCGTCGTTCTCGCGCGATCCGAACGGGCGCGAATACGCCAACGTTTCGCTCCGGGTGCCGATGAAGAATTACAACGCGCTGATGCAATCGCTCAGCGCGCTCGGCAAAGTCGAGAACGTGAGCGTTCATCGCGACGACCGCCCGAACGCGCAGATCGATGAAGCGAACGCGCCCGCTGATGTGTCAATCCAGGTTTACAGTCAGGGCAACATCGTTTCCGAGGAGACCGGGATTTGGGCGACGCTTCGCCGGACGATCGGACAAGGCGCTGCGGCGTTGATGTGGAGCGCGCGGATGATTGGGGTGGCGCTCGCGTTTCTGGCGCCGTGGGTGTTGGCGATCGCGGGTGTCGGTTGGGTGATACGGCGGATGTCGCGGGCACGCGCCACGCGAAAGCAAGCCGCCGAAGACAAGGCGGAGTGAGTTAGTTGATTAATGCTGTCATCCCGAGCCGCGCAGACGGCGAGGGACCTCGCAAACGAATGGCGGATGAGCTTGCTCCAGAACAACGCCGCTCGCACAAATGACGTGGCAGTGGCGCAAGCTGGCCGGCAATTGCAGGTGTAAGGTCCCTCGCCGTCTGCGCGGCTCGGGATGACAGGCAAGAAAAAGCGTGCCTATAAAATCCTTCGCCACAACTCGGACTTGAGCATTCCGCTCTGAAACAAATGCTCCCGAGCCAAGGCGAATCCTTCGGCTTGCAGGAATGGCGCGAGATCAATTATTTCGCTCGCCTGGATTCGTGTAGTGAGCCGAAAGAATCGATACATCGCGGCTAGCCACAGGCGTGCGCGCAGTCGCGCGATTCCTTTTTCTGGAATGCTGAAATCCGCCAGCAACCAACTCGCGTCATCGGTCGCCGCGCGCGACAGCTTGCTAATGATTCCGGCCAGCTGCGACGCCGGAAAACAATCCAGAACGAAATGCGTTACGACCAAATCATAGTGACACTCCGGCGCCGGCCACGACGTGATGTCTTGATGCAGAAATCGCACCCGATCGACGCGATCTGGCAATTCACGCTCAATCCGCTGGCGCGCCAACGACAGCATCCGTTCGCTCGCGTCAACACACTCGACTTCCACGTCCGGATGCGTTCGAAGCAATTCGGACAAGAACCGCCCATTCCCCTCGCCCACGATGAGGACACGGCCCGGGTTCTGAAGTTTGTCGAGACACGCGATGCGACAACGCTGCAAAACGCCGCCGAACGCGATCGTTTCCAGTGTCCGATACCACGGCGCGACGGAATCGAAGCTCACGACGCCATCATGAGGAGCGGAATGATCGGCGTCAGCAAAACGAGGTCAGCGAGGGCTGTGCGTTGATCGCGATCCAAATTCAAGGAGCGGCGGTTTACAAACCGCCGTGGGCGATTTCGAAATCGCCCTTCCTCGGGGTCGGCAGACGCATTCAGCCAGGTAAGCAGCGACGCGCTTAGGCTGATCGAGCCGAGAATGGGCGCGACGGCGGGACAGGCGATCGCCATGGCGAACGAGGCGAGCGCGAGAAGCGCGCAAATTCTTTCAACCTGTCTCGCGAGGACAGGATAACGCGTCGCGATGGACGTTTTTCGCTGTGTCTCATCCAGCTCGCGTTCCCAGCAGGCGATGCTGACGCAGTTCAGCGTGCAAAGCAACGCGAAGGCGAGGGCTGCGATCACAAAGGCCGAGTTGATCCGTGGAAGCGCGGGAAACAGTGCCACCAATGTTCCCGCCGCGAAAAGGAAGCCGACGGCTAATTCCTTCAACGGAACGAATCGCCAGATCCGGCCTAACGGATGGTTAAGCAACAGGTAAATCAAAGTGAGCAGCCCGACCACTGATCCCACCAAGAAAGTTTCCACAGCAGCGCTTTGCCAAATCACGTACGCATCCAGCCCGCCAATCATCAGCAAAGCGACAATCCAAATCTCGCGATGCCTCGAACAGAATTCCTGTCGCAGAGAACGGGGCGCTCCCGAGCTCAGCGAAGAAGCATCGGCGAAACGATCGCTCAGATAAATGAACCACGCGGTAAGGAAGAGCGCCGCCGAGTTCCCCACGCTGGCAGGCACCCCAAATGTTCGCGCGAACAACCACTCCCAGACGACGGCAACAATCGGGGCGTCAAGGCAGACAAGATTCAGCCAGACAACGGGCGTTCTGGCTAAGGTAGGGAGAGCCCTGCCAACCAACAGCGGAGGTGAATGCGCTTGCTGAGTTTCCAATCAATCCTATTTTAAACTGCGTCGCGCACGGGAGCCACTCTCTTATGAAATCAAACGCCATTTCAATGAACAACAAATCCGTGGCCGCGCTTCCGAAGCATCTCCTGCAATTCGCGGTCGATCAGCGTTACGACGAATACACCCCGGTCGATCACGCCGTGTGGCGCTTCATCATGCGGCAGAATATTTTTTTCCTCCGCGAGTACGCGCACAAGCTCTATTTCCAGGGGCTTCTCGATACCGGCATCTCGTTCGACCGCATCCCGCGCATCGAAGAGATGAATGAAATCCTCGGCAAGATCGGCTGGGGCGGTGTGGCGGTGGACGGCTTCATTCCGCCGGCCGCGTTCATGGAATTCCAGGCGTATCGCGTTCTCGTGATTGCGTGCGACATGCGCCAGATCAACCACATCGAGTACACGCCGGCGCCCGACATCGTGCACGAAGCCGCGGGGCACGCTCCGATCATTGTCGATAGCGAATACGCGGATTACTTGCAGCGCTTCGGCGAGGTGGGCGCAAAGGCGATGTCGTCCAAGAAAGATTTCGAGCTCTACGAAGCGATCCGGCATTTATCGATTTTGAAGGAGCAGCCGAACCCCGATCCGGAAACGCTCGAGAAAGCGACGAAGCTGGTCGAAGAACGTCAAACTAATCTGGGCGACCCGTCGGAGATGGCGCTGCTTTCGCGGCTGCATTGGTGGACGGTCGAGTACGGATTGATCGGTCCGCTCGACAAACCAAAAATCTACGGCGCGGGTTTGCTTTCCTCGATCGGCGAATCGGTCAGTTGCCTCGAGCCGCACGTGAAAAAAATTCCGTATTCGATCGACGCGCAGAATGTGCCGTTCGATATTACGACGAAACAGCCGCAGCTCTTCGTCACGCGCGATTTCAAGCAACTCGGCGAAGTGCTGGAGGAATTCGCGAGCAAGATGGCGTTTCGTGTCGGCGGCCTCGAAGGGATCAGGAAAGCGATCAGTTGTCATAACACGGCGACCTGCGAGTACTCATCCGGCTTGCAGGTGTCCGGGACGTTTACGGAAGTCATCGAGAGCGATAAAGGCCAGCCGATCTATCTGCGGACGATTGGGCCCACGGCGCTCGCATTCGACCGCAAGGAACTGCCCGGCCACGGTCGCGATTATCACAAGGATGGATTTGGTTCGCCAATCGGTGATTGGAAACATACCGACCTGGCTGAAGGGAAATCGACAAGGTTGGAATTCGAAAGCGGCGTGGTGGTTGAAGGAAAGATCGAAAAGTTGTCGCAGCGTGATGGCAAAATGTTGTTGATCTCGTTTTCCGATTGCACCGCGAAATACGGCGATCGCGTCCTGTTTGATCCGAGTTGGGGGACTTACGATATGGCGGTAGGCTCGCGCATCGTTTCGGTGTTCAACGGTGCGGCGGATAACGATGCCTACAACCACATCGCGCTTGTGCCCCGCGAACGCACGATCAAGTCGCCTTCCGATGCAAAGCGCCGCCGGCTCGAAAGTCTGTACGCTCAGGTCCGCGACATCCGTGAACGGAAGGTTGGTTACGAACGCCTTGGTGAGATTTGGGAAACCCAGCAGAAAGAACATGGCGACGATTGGCTCTTATCGATGGAGATCTTCGAAATCCTCGACGAGACCGGACAACAGAACGCGCTCAAACAACAAATTATGACATTCTTAAACGGCCGGAAAGCGATCGACAAAGATAACGCTGTGCTGATCGAATGGGGATTCCGGCTCGTCACGTATCACAAGACGAATCTGGAAACGGCGGGACAGACGCGGTAGCGCTTTTCTGTAGCCGCTTCGCTGTGCGAAGCGCGAGCGTGATTTCCATTGCGGGGCCGCGCTCACGTCGCCCACAGGGCGACGGCTACAGAGAGCCTTTCGCGTTGGATAGCGTGATATTCACGGCAGCGTCCGCCTGGCGCCAGAGTGCGTAGGCGACAGCGTCGGCAATTTCTTCCGGCAACAGCATTTTCTCCTTGGGCCATTCACTCTCGACGGCGTTCCAGATTTCTGTGTTCGTCGCCGCCGGATACCCATCCAGCAGCGTGCTTCCGATTTCATCGATCATTTTCTCGACGGATTCCGCGAGTCGCAGGTCGCAGCAAAACGTCGCGCGCGGCGTTCCAAAAACAAGGAGGGGCGATTTCCAAATCGCCCACGCTTTAGGATAGCGGTCGCAAACCGCCGCTCCTTGGTTCGCGGCGCCGCGGCTACGGCTTCCGCAGCGTGAAGCGGTTATTGGCGGTTTCCCACAAACGGAGGCGGACGAGCCGCCCATCGAGGCGCGAGTCGAATCGCGGCCAGAGCGCCTGGACGATGTTCTCGCCGGTCGACGGCTTGTTCCGGAATTCCTCCATCTCGCGATCCAAATGTTTGTCCTGCCAGGGCCGCACCGCTTCTTCGATCGCGTTTTGAAAGGCGACGAAATCCTTGAGCGTCCCGCTGCGTTCATCGAAAAGCCCGCCGACAGTCGCCTCCGTGCGGTAAAGGTGACCGTGACCACGCGGGTTATTGCATTTGCCGTAGAGCGCCACGTTTTCTTCGTCGGACAAAGCGGGACTATGCAATCGGTGCGCAGCGCTGAACGGGATCTGCATTCCCAGAAAGTAGCCGCCGCCTTTCCAATACTCCGCGAAGAAATCCGCTCGCTCATGCAAACGGACACGATGGATCGGCAGCTTCTCGGACACGCGCGCGTGGACGTGGCGCGCGAGAGTTTCCGTTGTGATCGGCTGGTTCGTCAACGCCGGGACCTCGCGGTTCAGGTTTTTATGATCGAGTTCCCCTCGCAGCGAATCGAGAGAGGTTTGAATCGCGTGAAAGGCCGGCGATGCATCGCCATCGGTTTCGCTCCGAAAGGTCAGCCGCGTCCGGTAATTATGTCCATGGCCGAAGGGAGAAGCAGCGACGCCGAAAAGTCTTTCGTTCTCGTCAGTGGTGAGGTGCGGCGACATCGTCTGCCGGGCGGCGGAGAATTCGAACCAGTAAATCGACTCCGAAATTCCGGTGGCGTAAAACGTCGCGCTTCGCTCTTCGGATTCCGCCACGTGACAGGCGACCAGTTCCGCGCTGGAAGCGCGAAAGAGCGGCGCGGCATCGATGAAAAGCTGTCGGACAATTCTTTCCGTTGTCGGCGGCACGGTCGCGAACGCCGGGTTGTCCTCGTTCAGAAACTTGTGATCGAATCCTTCGCGCAAAACTCCGTCCACGCGCTCCTTGATCTCGCTGATGTTCATCAGCATCCCGGTCGCCGGATCGACGTGGCCTGAGAAAACGAAATACGCCACGTAGTTGCGCCCCGTGCCGTAGCGAGCGGATGTCTCCGGCCCGAAAGCAGCCAGGTTCTCGGCATCGCTCCAATCTTTGAAAAAGAGCCGGCGGGAGGCGGAAAATTCGAGCCGCTTGCTGACGGTCAGGAGCATGCAGCGACGCTCGTTAGGCCAGCAACGCCAGGAATTCCGAACGCGTACGCGCGTCCTCCTTAAACGACCCGAGGAGACAAGACGTCTTCATGACCGAGTTCTGCTTTTCGACGCCGCGCATCATCATGCACAAATGCTTCGCCTCGATGACAACCGCGACGCCGTTCGGATGGAGCGTCTTCATGAGCGCATCCGCGATCTGCACCGTGAGATTTTCCTGGATCTGCAACCGGCGGGCGAAGACGTCGACAATTCGCGCGACCTTCGAAAGCCCGATGACCTTTCCGTTCGGGATGTAAGCGACGTGCGCTTTGCCGAGGAAAGGCAGCAGGTGATGCTCGCATAGCGAATAAAGCTCGATGTCTTTGACGAGGACAATCTCGCTCGCTTCAGAATCAAAAATGGCGTCGTTGACGACGGAATCCAAACTTTGCCGGTAACCGTTCGTGAGAAATTCGAAGGCGCGCGCCGCGCGGTTCGGCGTCCTCAACAATCCCTGGCGCTCCGGATCTTCGCCAACCGACTCGAGCAGCTCGCGGAACGAGCGTTCCATGCCCGCGAGCTTGGCAGCGCCGCACGGACGCAAGCTGGCGATGCGGCGTTCGGCCGCTTGGAGCTCAGTCTCGTGATTTTGTCCGGGCACGTCGTTCCTAATCCAACCAGCTCAGCGGATATTTCGGATCGTCGAGCGCGAGCGATTCTTCGGTGAGCTCGAGGGTGTCCTTGGTGTCGAACATGACCGCCAACTCTTCCGTGCGCAGCGCGTCCTTGCTTGCCATGATCGTTCCCGGGTGCGGTCCGTGCGGGATTCCGCGTGGATGCAAGGTGATCGAACCGCTCTCGATGCCGCGACGCGATCCGAAATTCCCGCGCACATAAAATAGGACTTCGTCGGCTTCGACGTTGTCATGCACCCATGGAATTTTCACCGCTTCGGGATGGGTATCGAGCATCCGCGGCGCAAAAGTGCAGATGACGTAACCGCGCACTTCGAAGGTCTGATGGATCGGTGGCGGCTGATGGACCGTGCCGGTGATCGGTTCGAAATCGGCCGCGTTAAAAGTGAACGGATAAAGATACCCGTCCCAGCCCAGGGCATCGAATGGATGATGTGCATGCACGACTCGGGTGAGGCGCGCGCCATCCTTCACTAACACCTGCACGTCTTCCTCACTATCGATCGTGAGCATTTCACTCGGCGCGTGAAAATCGCGTTCCGAATAGGGAGAGCCCATCCGAATTTGGCCTTCGTGATTCAAATAACGCTGGGGAATGCGAACCGGGCCGGCTGATTCGAGGATGAGATAGTCTTCCTCCTTCACGTTGTCGGGCACGAGCCGGTAAGTGATGCCGCGAGGAATGACGATGTAATCTTCCGCGCGATAACGCAGCTTGCCAAAAACCGTTTCCAGCGTGCCGCCGCCGTGGAAAACGAAGATCACTTCGTCCGCTCCACCGTTCTTGTAATACTCGAATTCGCCGTAAGCCTTTTCCGGCCGCGCGCGATAGGCCGTCATGTCGGCGTTGAAGAGCATTGGGATGCGGCCGGTGTAAAGATCGCCACGCCGCGGGATCTCCGCGGTCTTGATGTGGTGATGACGTAACGGGCTGTCGGTGACTTTTTTCGGCGCCCAATACTTGATCAATTCTACTTTCCGCACCCGCGTCGGCGGGCGCAGATGGTAGATGATCGAGTAAGCCTCGTTGAAACCCTCGGTCGTGATGACGTGTTCGTAAGCAATCCCCTCATTCTTGAATGAAGGTCCGCTGCCATTGCGATGGAACCAGATGTGGTGCTTCTTCGGGATCTGACCGAGCTTCTGATAGTACGGCATGTCGTTGCTCCTTTAAAGATTGCCTCGCGCGTCCTGCTCTTTCTCAAGCGCTTCGAAGAGCGCTTTGAAATTACCTTTGCCGAAACTCTTCGCGCCTTTGCGCTGGATGATTTCGAAAAAGAGAGTTGGGCGGTCTTCCACCGGCTTGGAGAAAATCTGAAGAAGATAGCCTTCGTTGTCGCGATCGACCAAAATGCCGAGCTTCTTTAACGGCGCGAGATCTTCATCGATGTGGCCGACGCGATCGGGCAACTCATCGTAATAGCTTGTCGGAATATTCAAGAACTCGACGCCGCGCTTCTGAATGTCGGTCACGGTCTTGACGATGTCGTTCGTGGCCACCGCCACATGCTGGACGCCTTCGCCGTTGTAGAAATCGAGGTACTCTTCCACCTGCGACTTCTTTTTGCCCTCGGCCGGTTCGTTGATGGGAAACTTCACAAAACCGTTCCCATTGCTCATGACCTTGCTCATCAACGCCGAGTATTCTGTCGAGATGTCTTTGTCGTCGAAGGTCAGAATATTCCGGAACCCCATCACGTCCTCATAAAATTTCACCCAGGGATTCATCTGGTTCCACCCGACGTTGCCCACGCAATGGTCCACGTAGAGAAGCCCGGTCTCAGGTGGATTATAGTGCGACTCCCATTTGCGGAAGCCCGGCATAAAGATGCCGTTGTAATTACCGCGCTCAATAAAAAGGTGGACCGTGTCGCCATAAGTATGGATGCCGCTCATGACTACTTCGCCGTCGTCGTCAGAAAGTGTGACCGGCTCAAGATAACTCTTGCCGCCACGCTTGGTCGTCTCTTCCCATGCTGAAGTGGCGTCTTCCACCTTCAGGGCCAACACCTTCACTCCATCGCCATGTTTATGGATGTGTTCCGTTATTGGATTGTTCGATCGCAGCGGAGTCGTGAGAACGAACGTCAATTTGTTCTGGCGAATGACGTAACTCGCCTTTTCTTTCGTCCCGGTCTCCGGTCCCGAATAGGCGAGACTTTGAAAGCCGAACGCGGTCTTGTAAAAATGCGCGGCCTGCTTGGCGTTTCCGACGTAAAACTCCACGTAATCCGTTCCCTGCAACGGCAGGAAATCTGTTTCGGTGGAGGGGCTGGCTTTGGGCGCGGCGATGGTGGTTTGCATATGGCGAATTCCTCGGTGAAAGACATTAACCGAAACCGCTCCGCTTTCAAACCGCCTCGGGCCCGCGATCACGCTGGCGGTCTTTCAATTTCGCGGCGACTCATGCAAAGGCGCCGGCAGCCATTTCTTGCGGTGTTACTTTTTTGTTAGCCTGGCGATCGCTTTCTGCGCTTCGGCGCTATGTCTGTCGGCCGCGAGGCGGTACCACTCGAGCGCCCGCGGCACGTTTTTCTGCACGCCGTAACCGTTCTCGTACATCAGTCCCAGAAAAAGCTCTGCCACGGTTGGCCCGCTGCCATCGATCGAGACGCGGTTTTCATGCGCTTTCGTAAACCACGATAAGGCCTGCGCGTAGTCTTTCGTCACTCCCAACCCTGTTCCATACATGATGCCAATCTGGCATTCCGCTTCGCTGTGACCGAATTCCGCGGCCTTGTTGAACAAGTCGAGAGCTTTCGCGTAGTCCTTATCTACCGCCCAACCGTTCTCATACATCAACCCAAGTCCGTAGCGGCCGTCGTTATTCTCTTGCTCCGCGGACTTTTTGAACCAGGCGAGCGCCTCGGCATTGTCCTCCTTCACGCCCTTTCCATAGAGAGACATGTGTCCGAGACCAAACTGGCCATCCCCATCGTCCTGGTCGGCGGATTTCGTGAACAAATCCAGCGCCTTGGCATAATCCTGCTCCACCCCCCAGGCATTCATATAAAGCCAGGCTAGCTGAGCCTGCCCGGCGGCGTTCCCCTGATCGGCAGCTTTGTTCACCAAGCTGAGAGCCTCGGCAAAGTCTCGGGTAACGCCGAAGCCATAGATGTAACACCACCCTAGGAGATCCTCGCCTTCCGCGTCGCCCTGGTCGGCGGCCTTTCGGAACAAGCTAGCGCCTTCCACTTCGTTCTTCGTGATGCCCCTGCCATAAAGTAACATCCGGCCGAGAGCGCATTGGCCCGCGGCGTTACCTTGATCGGCCGCTTTACGATACCATTTAACGGCCTCGGTAAGATTCTTTGTCAGACCGCCGGTGCCGCTTTGATACATGATACCTAGATTAACTTGTCCCGTCGGATTTCCCTTGTCGGCAGCCTTCCGATACCATTTAACGGCTTCCGCTTCATTCTTCGTCAGCCCCCCGGTTCCCTTGTCGTACATGAAACCAAGGGCAACCTCTGCGTCCGAGTAACCCTGGTCTGCTGCTTTCCGATACCACTCCGCCGCCTTGCGCTGATCTTTCGACACGCCCAGGCCGTTGTCGTACATCGCGCCGAGATAATATTGTGCCTCAGAATCCCCTTTCGCTGCGGCCGCCTGGAAGATGCGAAGTGCCTCGGCGTATTTTTCACTTTCGTAGAGCTTCTTTCCCTCCGCCACCGACGCGTTGATTGTCGAGGTTTGGGTTGTACCGGTCGTTTGCGTTATGCCGGTTTTTTTCTTGAACAGATCGGCGGCTTTGCTGGCGATCTTCCAGATCCCAAGACCTAGAATCAAAAGACTCAGCGCTACCGATGCTATGATCGTGAGCGCAGACTTCTTCGGAGGAGATACCGACGGCTGGAGAGGAGCGCTTGGAATAGAAGGCGGCGCGGGGCTAGCGGGCGCCGCGGCCGAAACCGACGGACTGTTTGTTACCGGCGGCAGAACATCTACAGAAGCGGAACGAGCCGGAGCCTGCACATTAGCTATGGCCGGGTAAACCTTGCGGAGCGGCTGCCAGTCGGCGATCCCTTCGCGCCAGGCTAGATCATCGATAGAAAGCATCCCCCCAGCGACGCGATCGTGGATCTCAGCCTCCGCGAAAGGACCCAGCTGCTGGTTATCCTTCCACAGATAGATGCCAGCAGTCGCGTTAGGCGCCGTGGTAGTGGCGGTCGATGGCGGCGGCGAAGATACCACCGGCGCGGATGGCTCTGGATAAATTTGCCGGAGCGGTTGCCAGTCACCCAAGCCTTCACGCCACGCCAGGTCGTCGTAGGAGAGGGAGCCGTTAGCCAGGCGATTCTTTATCTCAGCTTCTTCGAAGGGACCAAGCTGTTGGTTATCTTTCCAAAGGTATATACCCATTGTGTTGGATCCGGGATGAAGTCAGAGTTGCGGCGAGTTAGCAATTTTCCGTCGGCTGCGTCAAGCGCTGCCGTCAATTTCGAACGAGAAATCTTGAACCAGTCGAGTTATGATGCCCAGTGAGTTTGCCGTTATTGGACGACTATGGAGACGCTGAAGCAACTGTTTGAGAACAACAAGGCCTGGGCTAACCGAATCCGGCAGGAAGACCCGCACTTCTTTCTCGGACTTTCCCGGCAACAATCGCCCACCTATTTGTGGATCGGCTGCTCCGATAGTCGCGTGCCGGCGAACCAGATCGTCGGACTTCTTCCCGGCGAACTTTTCGTTCATAGGAATGTCGCCAACCTGGTGGTGCATACCGATCTCAACTGCTTGTCGGTCATTCAATTTGCGGTGGATATTCTAAAAGTGCGTCACATCATCGTGTGCGGTCACTATGGTTGCAGCGGCGTGCAGGCGACCGTCCGGCGCGATCGTCTTGGCTTGAGCGATAATTGGCTGCGTCATGTCCGGGATGTGCAAGAGAAGCACCGAGATTATCTGGCGCGCGTAGCAGACGATGCCGAAATCTCCGATCGGCTGGGCGAATTGAACGTCATCGAGCAGGTGGCCAACGTCTGCCAGACTACGATTGCGCGCGATGCATGGGAACGTGGCCAGGAACTGGCGGTGCATGGCTGGATCTACGGATTGGAGGACGGGCTCGTGCGTGACCTGAGCACCACCGTTACCGCTTCCGATGAGGCTGCAACGGTTTACCAGGCCGCGATTTCACTCTTGTTTTCATCCAAAGCGGATTGAGCCGCGAGTTTCCGTTTCCATTGCGCCCGCAGCCGCCGCATAGTTTGCGACAATGGAATCGACCGTGACCGACGCCGCCGACGAACTCCTCCGCACCTACACCGAAAGCGGTGGGATCAATTATCTCGACGCCGCCGCCATGCTTCCATCCCGGCCGGCAATCGAATCGGCGTGTGTGGACTTGATGAGTTTGATGTTCCCGGGATTTCATGGAGAAGCGCTGGTCGCTTCAAGCGATCTGCCTGATGTGACCCGAAGCCGGATCAGGAAACTGCATCTCCGGATGAAGCCGGAGATTTCCAAAAGCTTCAACCAACTCGACCGCGATGCGGCGGATGAAAAGGCCGAGGAAATACTGACGTGGTTCATGTCGCAACTAGGCAAACTGCGCCAAGTCCTGTGGACAGATGTCGATGCGGCCTACGAAGGCGATCCGGCGGCCACCAGTTACGAGGAAGTTATCGTCGCCTACCCCGCGGTGGAGGCAATCGCCATCCAGCGCATGGCGCATCTATTATATGAGAAGAAGGTGCCGCTCATTCCTCGCCTCATGACGGAATGGGCCCACACGCGCACCGGGATCGACATTCATCCTGGCGCGAAAATCGGCCACCACTTTTTTATCGATCACGGGACCGGCGTGGTGGTGGGGGAAACTTGTGACATCGGGGCGCGGGTGAAGCTGTATCACGCCGTGACGTTGGGCGCGCGCAGTTTTCAAAAGGATGAGAGTGGCAAAATAAAAAAAGGGGGGAAACGTCATCCAACGATTGAGGATGACGTGACGATTTATCCAAACTCAACCGTGCTCGGCGGCGAAACGGTGATTGGCGCGCGAAGCACGATCGGGGGCAACGTCTTCCTGATCCAGAGCGTCCCGCCGGATTCCCTCGTTTATTACGAGGAGAAACAGCTCCAGATCATACCGAAGCGGCGCGCCGGCGCCGCGGACTTCACGGCGTAGCATGATCTATCTCGATCACAACGCCACGACGCCGCTCTGCGCGCCCGCGCTGGAGGCGATGGAGCCATTTTTGCGAGAGCACTATGGCAATCCCTCGAGCGTCCATGCCGCCGGGCGCGAAGCGCGCGCCGGGGTGGATGACGCGCGCGATCTCCTCGCGGACTTGCTCGGCGCGAAACCGCATGAGCTCATCTTCACCAGCAGCGGGACCGAATCGAATAATCTCGCGGTGCTTGGTCTGGCCCGCGCTCACGCCAACCGCGGCCGCCACTTGATCTGCGCGAGCACAGAGCATCACGCGGTCCTGAATGCGTTCGAATATCTGGAAAAACGGGAGGCTTTCGAAGTGACATTCCTGTCCGTGGACGAGCGCGGCCGGATCGATCCGGCGGAGCTCGAGAGCGCGATTCGTGGTGACACGACCCTCGTTTCCGTCATGACGGCAAACAACGAAACCGGTGTCCTCCAGCCGATGGACGAGCTGGCAAAGATTTGCGCGGAGCGCGGAATCTTCCTGCACAGCGACATGGTGCAATCGTTCGGGAAAGTTGAGACGCGTTTGGGCCAAAGCGAAATCGCCGCGGCGAGTTTTGCCGCGCACAAATTTCATGGACCGAAAGGCGCCGGCCTCCTTTACCTTCGCGCCGGCGTGCCGATCGAAGCGATGCAATTTGGCGGAGCGCACGAGAATCAGCGCCGTCCTGGAACCGAGAATGTGCCGGCGATCGTGGGAATGGCAGCGGCGGCACACTGGGTGTTGCGCGATCGCGCAGCGGAGCAAGAGCGCCAGCGTGCCTCGCGCGATCGTTTGTGGATGCAGATCGAGGAAGCGTTTCCCGCGGCCACGCAAAACGGCAACACGGCACATCGGTTGGCGAACACACTCAACGTGAGCTTTGCGGACTTGAGCTCGGAGACAATTCTGATGGCGCTCGATCTCGAAGGCGTCTGCGCTTCGAGCGGCTCCGCCTGCATGGTGGGCTCAGTCGTCGCCTCACATGTTTTGCTGGCGATGGGCCGCCCGGCAACGCTGGCCGGTTCCGCCGTTCGGTTCTCGTTAGGCCACGAGACCACCGCGGAGGAAATCGAACGAGCCGGAGAAATCATCGCGCGAATAATCAATCGCGTTAGCGCCACCGAAAAGAACTCGAAGAAGCAGGCGTATGCAGCTGTTTAGACAACTCGATCTCAGCTTTCCTGCCGCTCCCGCTCTCGTCGCGCTCGGCCGCGATTACGCTCTCGAGGCGACCGCGCGCGAGTTGCTGCGGGCGCTGAACGCAGACGAGCTTGCCGCGGCGATTCAAGTGGAATGGAACGCGCGCCTTTTCAGCGCGGCCGGGCGCGCGGATTTCCGGCGCAATCTTGTCTCCTTGAATCCGCGCCTGCGCGAACACGATCTTTCGGAGATCGACCGCACTCTGCGGCATGAGCTCGCGCATTTGCTGGCGCAATTCCGGGCCGGTCGCCGGCGGGTCGCACCGCACGGGGCCGAGTGGCGAAAGGCCTGCCGCGATCTTGGCATCGCCGATGAGTCGCGGACGCATGCGCTGCCGTTTCCGATTCAACGCCGGACACCCCGCTATCTCTATGAGTGCCCGCGCTGCAGGAGGAATTTCCCGCGGGTGCACCGGATCAAGCGTGCGATCGCCTGTCTGGATTGCTGCCGGAAATTCAATCGAGGAAAATTCGATCCCAGCGCCCGGCTCCGACTTGTGGAAAGTTAGAGTTCTCTTAACTTCCCCGTAAGTTCTTTAGAATCCAGCGTTGAAGATCAGACTTCTAATCGCGGCAATTGCGGCTTCTATCCTGGTGCCGGCTGCGAGCGCCTTCGTTCAGGAAACTAATGACGATGGAGATCCCATTGCCTGGACTCCGAACCGGACGATCGTGATGCATCTTACCCTGCCGACCACGGGGGGCCCTTACCTGGATGGATCGTCCTCACTGAGCGCCTCAGCGGAGGACGCGCTCAACATTTGGAATCAATACCTGGTCCACATGAGATTTGTGGTCGATCGCAATTCGCCTTTGCCGCCCTCCGGCACTGATGGCGACACCTCGGTCTCCATTGCCAGCACGTTTTACGGGCAGTCCTTCGGAAGCCGAACCCTGGCGGTCACATTCGTCACCCCCAGCTTTGCGAATCCGAAGATCATGGACGAAGCCGACGTCGTTTTTAATAGCGCGATCAAGTTCGATTCATACCGCGGCCCCCTAAGATCCGCTCTGGATTTTCATCGGATCGCCCTCCATGAGTTCGGCCATGTTCTTGGCCTGGATCATCCCGACGAAGCAGGACAGAGCAAGATCGCGATCATGAATTCCACGGTCAGTAATATCGACAGTCTTCAGGCCGACGACATCGCGGGCGCGCAATTTATTTACAACAACGGCCCGGACTATCAGCCCTCGTTTCTCTCCGCGAATCTGGTCAATCTATCCACGCGGGCCCTGGTGGGAACGGGTGAAGGCGTGTTGATCGGCGGGTTCATCGTTCAAGGATCGCAGCCCGCGACGGTGGTATTGCGCGCCCTGGGCAATTCCTTGCGCGCACTCGGGCTCGGAAACACCCTGCAGGATCCACTGATGGTGCTGCGTGATTCCAACAACAACATTATTCAGACGAGCGATGACTGGATCACCAATGCGAATCCCAGCGCCACGGCCAACTATCATCTCGAGCCCCCGAACAGCCGCGAGTCTGCCATTCTGGCCACGCTGAACCCGGGCAGCTACACCTTCGTCGTCCAATCGTTCGACAACGGTGACGGCGATCTTACCGGCACGAGCGTGATCGAACTTTACGATCTCCACACGACCGGTGGCCGGGCCGGAAACATTTCTTCGCGTGGCCAGGTTCTGAGCGGCGACGATATTTTGATCGGCGGTTTCATTGTCGGCGGAAGCCAGGCGAAGGAAGTTGTTGTCCGAGCTCTCGGGCCTTCCCTGGCCGCGTCGAACGTCGCGAATCCGTTGAGCAACCCGACCTTGGAATTGCGGAATGCCGACGGAACCCTCCGTCAATTTAATGATGATTGGGGGAACGGAAACGATGCGGCTATTATTCAATCGAAAGGTTTCGCCCCGCCCCAACCAGCAGAATCAGCTCTGCGAGACACGCTTCCTCCTGGCAACTACACGGCCATTGTGCGCGGCGCGGGTACCGCCACTGGGATTGGTTTAGTCGAAATATACGACCTCAGTCCGCCGCCGAATTGATCGGCGCGCGTGCTCTGTCATCCCGAGCCGCGCAGACGGCGAGGGACCTCACAAGCGCTCCACCGCTTTCGCGCAACAAGACGCATCCTTGGTCAGTTGCGCTAGATCGTTCGCGCTAGCGCGAATTTTGCAACTGTGAGCTCCCTCGCCGTCTGCGCGGCTCGGGATGACAGCCTCTCGTTAGGCCAGTCTAGATCTCCGGCTCGTTCCCCTCGCCTTTCTTCGCCTTTTGTCCCCGGAGCTTTGCCTGAATGAAAAGATCGATCGCGCCATCCATGACGGCCTGCACATCGCTCGTCTCGGCGCCGGTCCGATGGTCCTTCACCATCTGGTACGGCTGAAAAACATACGACCGAATCTGGCTGCCCCAGGCGACATCGCCTTTCTCGCCGTATTGCCGGTCGATCTCCGCCCGCTTTTTGTCCTGCTCGATTTCGTAAAGTTTCGCTTTCAACATCTTGATCGCCAGCTCCCGGTTACGCCCCTGGCTCCGCTCGGCCTGACACGCGACCACAATGCCGGTCGGCTTGTGGACAATGCGCACCGCGGTTTCGACCTTGTTTACGTTCTGGCCGCCTTTGCCGCCGGCGCGAAATGTATCCACCTCGATGTCCGCCGGGTTGATATCGATCGGCGCCGAATCCGCGATCTCGGGAACGACGTCGACGCTGGCGAAGGAGGTATGCCGGCGCTTGTTTGCATCGAAAGGTGAGATCCGCACGAGCCGGTGGACGCCGCGCTCGGGATTGAGATAGCCGTAGGCGTATTCGCCCTTCACCAGCAGCGTCGTGGATTTTATTCCGACTTCCTCGCCGACTTGCACATCGATTGTTTGCGAATTGAAACCGCTCCGTTCGATCCAACGTTGATACATGCGCAGGAGCATGTCCGCCCAATCGCACGACTCCGTTCCGCCCGCGCCCGAGTGAATGGTGAGAAAGGCATTCGCGCGATCGTTTTCGCCGGAGAGAAACTGCCGCAGCTCGAACTCTTCGAGCTGATGAACGAGCCGCGCGTGTTCGGCAGTCACTTCTTTTTCTGCCTGGGCGCGTTGCGCTGGGTTCGCTTCTTCGGCCGTCAGTTGCCGGAGCGCTTCGAAATCTTCCATCGCTCGCTCGAGCTCGCGCAGCGGATTAAGGAGCGAGCGGATACGCGACACTTCCTCGACATCGCCCTGCGCGCGTTCGCGGTTCGACCAGAAATCCGCGGCGCTCATGCGCTCCTCCAGAGCGCCGAGCTGGCCTTCTAGCTTTGGGACGTCAAAGAAACCTCCGCAGTTCGCGCAGACGCGACTTCAGAGCTTCCGCATCGATCGTCTCAACTTCCGTAGCCATGCGCGAATCTAGCGCTGCCGCTACGCATGAAGCAAATGGGCGGGCGTTACTTCCGCTTCACAGGGACTGGCTCCAGGCGAAAAATCGTTTCGCCTTCCTTCATCAAATCGAGACGGTCGCGCGCCAATGTTTCCAGATAGCCGGAATCGGTCTTTAGCAGATTTACTTCGCGCGTTGCTCGCGCGAGCAACATTTTCTGATCGTTCACCTGGGTCTGAAGATCGTCGATCTCAACGCGGCTCTGGGTCAGCTTTTTGTAGGGAGGCACGAACAGACTAACGATCACAAGCAGGACCGCGACCACGAGTAAGGCGCGCAGAACGCTGTTCAAGCGTTGCCAAACCGTGGCTTCACGCCTCGCGCGAAAATCGCCGTAGCCAGGATGATCCACTAGCGCATTTTACCGCCGTAAACGGCGTTGTCACCAAGTTCCTCCGCGATCCGCAGGAGCTGGTTGTATTTCGCCACGCGGTCGGTCCGGCAAAGCGAACCGGTCTTGATCTGGCCCGCGTTGGTCGCGACGGCTATGTCGGCGATCGTCGTGTCCTCAGTCTCGCCGGAGCGATGGCTGATCACGGCAGTGTAATTATTTTTCGTGGCCAGATCGATCGCCGCGAAGGTCTCCGTCAGGGTCCCGATCTGATTCACTTTCACGAGAATCGAATTCGCGACGCCCTGATGAATTCCCTTCCGCAAAAACTCGACATTCGTGACAAACAGATCGTCGCCGACAAGCTGGATTTTGGCGCCGAGCCGCTCCGTCAATTTTTTCCAGCCGTCCCAATCATCTTCCGCGCACCCATCTTCAATCGAGATGATCGGAAACCGGCGGGTGAGCGCCTCATAATAATCCACCAGTTCCTCTGCCGAACGCTTCGAGCCGTCCGACTTCTTAAAGACGTAGGCGTTTTGTTCCTTGTCGAAAAACTCCGAGGCAGCAGGATCGAGCGCCACAAAGATTTCCTCGCCGAATTTGTAACCGGCCTTTTCCACCGCTTTGGCGATGCATTCCAACGCATCCTCCGCCGAGTCTAATTTCGGCGCGAACCCGCCTTCATCGCCGATCGCGGTCGAGAGCCCGCGATCGTGCAGAACATTTTTCAGGGCGTGAAAAACTTCGGCGCCGTAACGAAGCGCTTCGGCAAAGGAAGGAGCACCCTTCGGCATGATCATGAACTCCTGGAAATCGATCGGCGCGTCGGAATGTGCGCCGCCGTTGAGGATGTTCATCATCGGCACCGGCAAAATTTTCGCGGCGTTTCCGCCAAGATAACGAAAGAGCGAGACCTTGGACGCGGCCGCGGCGGCATGCGCGGTGGCGAGCGACACTCCGAGAAGAGCGTTCGCACCCAGGTTCTTCTTGTTGGGGCTGCCATCGAGCGCGATGATTTTTGCGTCGATCTTCGCCTGCTCGAGCGCATCCCAGCCGGCGATCGCAGGCGCGATGACTTCCGTAACGCTGCGCACGGCTTTCGTCACGCCCTTACCGCCGTAACGTTTCTTGTCGTTATCGCGCAATTCCCACGCTTCATGCTCGCCGGTGCTCGCGCCGCTCGGCACCGCCGCCCGGCCGATCGCGCCGCCTTCCAGATGCACCTCGACTTCTATCGTCGGGTTCCCGCGCGAATCGAGGATCTCGCGCGCGTTGATCTTCGCAATGCTGGTGGGCGACATACCTGCGACGAATTACATCAGCTTACCCCACGCAAGCAATGTTGTTTTACTGTAGCCGCGGCCCTGTGGGCCGTGTTCGATTAATGATGGACCCGAACCGACACGGCCCACGGGGCCGTGGCTACAACCACATTCCCATTGGCAAATCTGCGCAGGCACGGATAATCTCGCTCACATGACTTTTCGGATCTGCACGGCCTTGGTGCTTTGCCTGGCCAGCGCATCATTCGCCTTCGCCGCCGAACCGGCCCCATTGGCCGCAGATCAAATGGCGAAAGCGATCAAGACCGATTCGCTCACCATCCCCACGCCAGGCGAACTTTTCGCCGCGCTCGAAAAACCGGGAAAGCCGGATTGGGCCGGCCAATACCGCACCCCGATCCCGATGACCTACCGCAACCGCGCCCAGATCGCGCTGAATCTCGGCGGCCTGATCGCGGATGGTTTCATCGCGGTGGAAGCGCAGGACAGCCAGCAGGTGAAGAACATCGGGACCGACATCATCAAACTGGCGAAAGCGCTCGGCGTAAGCGAGAACGTGCTCAGCCGCGGCAACAGCATCAACGAATTTGCCGAGAATAGCGAATGGGACGTGCTCCAAGAAGAACTCGAGGCGACCCAGAACGAAGTGAAAGCTTCGATGCAATCGCATCGCGATCAGGACCTGGTCATACTCGTGAGTCTGGGCGGCTGGATTCGCGGCACGCAGGTCGTGAGCGCATCGGTGATCAAGAATTACGACGAGAAAAGCGCGCGGGTCTTGCGCCAGCCGGCGGTCGTTAATTTTCTTCATTCCAAAGTCAACGACATCAGCCAGGAGCTGCGGAACGAACCGTTGGTAAAAAGCGTGAGCAACCAGCTCACGGAGATCGAAAAGCTGGTCGCGTTTCAGGCGGGCAAAGGCCCGAGCCTTGATGAAGTGCGCAAGCTCAACCAAGCCGTGACAACATTGATGGAAGAAATCCAGGTCAAGGGGGACGGGAAATGAGACGGCGCGTTGCCATCCTGTTTGGCTTGATCATCTTCGCTGCCGTTGCGTCTTTGCGCGCGGAAACGGACGACGAAGTCGAGGCTCACAGGCTCGTGCTCGATCTAAGCGGCGCTTTCTCCAACGATGGCTTCAAACTTCGAGATGGTCATTGGGCTGGCACAATCAAGCCTGCCGAGCGCGCGTTGATCGCGGTGAATCTTTACGCCGGAAATCAGTATTGGTTTGCCGCCGCCGCGAACGCCAAGGCCAAGAAAATCTCGGTCGACCTCTACGACGAAAATGGGAAACCGCTGGTTACCGAGACCTACAACCAGGGCGAAAGAGCCGCGGCGGGATTTTCTCCGACGGCGAGCGGCCAGTATTTTGTCTCCCTCAGTTTGCTGGAAGGCGAGCCGACCGCCTTCTGTCTCGTCTATTCGTATAAGTGAACTGGCGCGGCACGTGCTTAAATTCTGGAGTGAATTACGCTCGAATAGCTCTCCTCGGTTCAGCTTCGCTCGCCTGTTTTTTTCTCGGTTGCACGACCGCTCATAAGCCCGCCCAATCTACCGCCAGCGACGGTCGATTGTTTGCCGTGACCGCGGATTCCGCCTCGTTCTTCCACCACGGCCCGCGGCAAGGCCGCAGTCCCGACAGCACTTTGCCGAAAGACACGTTGGTGAAACTGATCCGCCCGTCGTTCGGTTACAGCAAAGTTCAAGTCGTCGCGACAGGCGAGCAAGGCTATGTCTCGAGCGAAGAAATTAAGCCGGCGGCCTCCTCCATGTTGGTCGCGTCCGTGACAACGAAGCCGACGGATTCAGCTACGACGACGCATCCCAGCGCTCCTCCGGCAGACCAATTCAATCTCAATTCCAGCGATCCCCGGCTCGTTCCTCCGCCCGAGGATTTGCCAGCCGATCTTCCCGCCCCTGCGCCGGGGCAATAAAACGCGTTGCACGGTTGCCGTCCGCGAAATGCCGGATCAATCTTCCGGTGGCGTGACTTCCTCCATTCAGGTTTTTTACGAAGGTAATGTCCAGGGTGTTGGCTTCCGCTATTCCATCCGGCAAATAGCGAAAGGGTTCGATATCACCGGTTCTGTGCGGAACCTGCGCGATGGCCGGGTCGAGCTTCTGGCCACGGGCGAAGAAGAGGAAGTGCGGGCCTTCCTCGAAGCCATTGGGCAAAGCGAATTGCGCGCTCATATCAGAAAGCATTCCGAAGCGCCTCTTCCAGACCCGCCGGCTTTTCGCGGTTTCGAAATTCGGCATGACTGACTTGCCGCGCCGTAGCGAAGCGAAGGAGGGACCCGCTGTCGCCGTTATCGGCGTCACCAAACTTTTTTCGGTCCCGTTTCAACGGCGGCCAGTCGTCGCGGTGCGCGACTTGAATCTGCAGGTGTCGTCCGGCCAAATCTACGGGCTCCTCGGCCCAAATGGATCCGGCAAGAGTACGACTCTAAAGATCATTCTTGGCCTTGTGCCGCCGACGACCGGCATGGCACAGATCTTTGGACGCGACAGCAATTCGGTGGCCAGTCGCGAAGCCGTTGGCTTCCTTCCCGAGAGTCCTTACTTCTATAAATATCTTACCGGTGAAGAAACGTTGCGCTTCCATGGAAAGCTTTGCGGCCTGCGCGGCGCGGCGTTGAAAAATCGGGTGGGCGAATTGCTCGCGCTCGTCGGCCTAACGAATGCGGGCAACCGCCGCCTCGGCGGTTATTCCAAGGGCATGTTGCAGCGGATCGGCCTGGCTCAGGCGCTCGTCCACGACCCCGCGCTGCTTGTTCTGGATGAACCGACGGCGGGCGTCGATCCCGCCGGCGCGCGCGGAATTCGCGATCTGATTCTCGGCCTCAAGCAACGCGGGATAACCGTGCTGCTTTCGTCGCATCTCCTCGGCCAGGTGCAGGAGATTTGCGACCGCGTCGGCATTCTCGCCAACGGCGTGCTCGTCCGCGAAGGCGCGCTCGACGATCTGCTCGGGATCGAAAATCAAACGGAGCTCATTCTGGAAAATGCGTCGCCGGAAATGATCGCCGAATTCAAAGCCTTCGTTTCGCAACACGGCGCGCGACTGATCGACCGCGGCCGGCCGAGAACTTCCTTGGAGCGCATTTTTCTGGAAGCGACGCAGGACCAAACACGCGAGGACGCTCCATGAACAGACCTCCGCACCGCGCTTTCTCCGTCGGACGCATCGCAGCCATCACCGGCAACACTTTCACCGAGCTGACGCGTCTGAAAGTTTTCTACGTTCTATTGCTCTTCGCACTGGTCTTGATCGGCAGCTCGATCTTCATGGCCAAGCTGACCTTCCAGCAGGAATTTCAGGTGATGAAAGATATCGCGTTGGGCGCGATGAGCATTTTCACCTCCTTGCTCGCGGTGGTCGCAACCGCGCGGCTCCTGCCTCAGGATATCGACGACCGCACGATCTATGCGATCCTGGCGAAGCCGGTCCTGAGAATCGAATACCTGCTTGGCAGACTTCTCGGCGTGCTGCTCCTGCTCGCGATCAGCATCATCGCCATGAGCGCGCTTTTTTTTCTCGTGCTCGCGATTCGCGAACAAGCCGTCCTCAGCGAAACCGTGCGTCAAATGAGCAGCGCGCCATCTGAGCAAATGGCCGACGGGTTGCGCGGCATTCGCGCCTCCGTCTTTAGCGCCAGCTTGCTTCCGGGTATCGCGATTATCTATCTGAAAGCATGTTTGCTCGCCTCGCTCACCCTCTTCGTCTCGACCTTCGCAAGCACCACGATTTTCACGACGGTGGTGATGGCCTTCGTTTATTTCATCGGCCATTTGCAGGAGATCGCGCGCGAGTATTGGCTCCAAACCGACAGCGCCGGGTGGATGACGAAATTGTTTCTCGCCCTCGTCGCTCTGCTTTTTCCGGACCTGCAACTGTTTAACCTGACCGATGATATCGTGGCCGGGAACGCCATCCCGTTGGCGCTTTTCGCCAAAACGGCTACGCTCGGCATCTTCTACACCGGCTTTTATCTGCTGCTCGCCTGGTCGGTTTTTTTTCGTAAGGAACTATGATTCGAATTCTCGTCGTCCTGCTCAGTGTCGCGATGTTCGGCGTGGTGAAGCTGCCCGTCGAACATGCGATTTCGGCGGCGCATCGCGATCTGCATATCCGGGCGGTCGATTTCAATCTGGGGCTGCGCGAACAAATCGGGCAGCTCGGATTCATTGCCGCCTTGAGCGGGTTCCGTTCGCTGGTCGCCGACGTCCTTTTCATTCGAGCGCATGTGGCGTGGGAGCGGACGGAATGGGGGCGCGTCCTGCTTTTATTTCGCCAGATCACCACACTGCAACCGCGCGCGATTCTTTTTTGGGACATGGCGGCGTGGCACATGGCCTGGAATGCGAGCACGGCGGCGCTGAACGATCCGGCCCAGCCGCGCTTGGCCTTGCGCCTCAAGGCCCAGCGCGAATATCTCGATCTCGGCAAGGATTTCCTCGAGCGGGGGATTCGAAACAACCCCGAGCGCCCGCAACTTTACGAAGCGATGGCGCGTCTCTATCGGGACAAGTATAACGACCACGAACATGCCGCTGAGTTTTTTGGAAAGGCCGCCGCGCTGCCGGAGGCGCCGAGCTACGCGAAACGATTTGCCGCATATGAGCTTGCCCAGTGCGCTGGCCGCGAACGCGAAGCTTACAATCGGCTCCACTCGCTTTACGAAATCGGCGAAAAAGAACATCTTCCGACTTTGCTGCGCCGCTTAAAGGAGCTGGAAAACAAGCTGGACATCCCGTTAGCTCAACGGATCCCTGATCGACTCCCGTAATCATCCCATGCGCTTCGCGATCTTCAGCGACCTCCATGCCAACCTCGAAGCGACGAACGCCGTCCTGGCTGACGCGCGGGAACGTGGGTGCACCGATTTCGTCTGTCTGGGGGACGTCGTTGGTTACAACGCAAACCCGCATGAGTGCGTCGAGATTGCGCGAAAAATGGGATGCCCTGTCGTGAAGGGAAATCACGACGAGCAGGCGTCGCTCGAGGAATCCTCGCGCGGTTTCAATCCGCTCGCAGAAATGGCGATCAACTGGACCCGCGAGCAATTGACGAAAGAGGACAAGGACTGGCTGCGGGAGTTGCCGCTGTCACGACAGGTTCGTGACTTCACCATCGTGCACGCCACGCTCGATACGCCGGAACAGTGGGGTTACGTCTTTAATGAGCTCGATGCCGCCGCGAGTTTTACCTATCAGCACACGACCATTTGCTTTTTCGGGCACACCCACGTGGCCGGCGCATTTGTGCGCGACGATCGAGTGAAACGAGTAAGAGTCGATCAGCTCATGATCGAGGAGACGAAGAAATACTTCATCAATGTCGGCAGCGTGGGTCAGCCGCGTGATGGAGATTGGCGGGCCGCTTACTGCATTTACGACGTGGAGAAAAAAGTAGTCGAACAGCACCGGCTCAAATACGACGTGGCGAAGGCGCAAGAAAAAATCATCAAGGCCGGGCTGCCCAAGCTCCTGGCCGATCGTCTGCAGTTGGGACGGTAACGGCGGAGGTCGGCAGTCAGAAATCAGAGGTCGGACGCTGAAACCGGAAATCAAATCGATCCTGATCATCAAGCCGAGTTCGCTCGGGGATATCGTGCACACGTTGCCGGCGGTGGCCGCGATCCGCGACGCGAATCCGCATGCGAAGATCACCTGGATCATCAACCCGGAGTGGACCACGCTTCTGCGCGGAAATCCCGACGTGGACCACGTTCATATCTTTCCGCGGGGCGAATTGCGCGGCTTGAATGCGCCGCGCAGCCTGTTGCCTTGGCTAAAAAAAACGAGGGCGCTGCGCCCGGACGTCGCCCTCGATTTTCAGGGACTTCTTCGGAGCGCGCTCATCGGACGCGTTAGCGGGGCGCGCGAGGTCTGGGGATTGAGCGACGGCCGTGAGGGTTCGCGGCTGTTCTACCATCGGGTCGCGAGAGTCGATCGCCGTGCTCACGCGGTCGACCGCTATTTGAAACTGGCCGAAGTTTTCGGCGCGCCGATCCCGGCGACGTTGCGCTTTCCCTTGCCGACCGGCGATGAGTTGCCGCGCTTCGATTCTTATCCACCATTTATTTTGCTGCATCCCTTCGCTCGCGGAACCGGCAAGTCGCTCCGCAATTCCGTGATCCTGAGTTTCTGCCGCGCCTTCGCGCCGGTGCGCGTCGTCGTAGTGGGAAAGACAACGCGCAAACTCAACGCGCCGGAGAACTGCGTCGATCTCTCCAACCAAACTTCGCTGCTTCAACTCATCTGGCTGATTCGCGCCGCACAGTTTACCATCAGCGTGGATAGCGGCCCGATGCACATCGCCGCAGCCATTTCACCGCGATTAGTTTCGATTCATACCTGGTCCGATCCGCGCCGCGTCGGCCCTTACAATCCCGAGGCCTGGATCTGGAAACAGGGCCGGTTGCTTCGCGTGAACGAATTGGCAGGTGCCGGCCCTATGAAGAAAGGCCGCGCGTTCGCCGAGGCCGATGTGCCGAAGGTAGTGGAACTCGGGCTCGATTATTTCGACGGCGACCGGCGATTGAGCGCCGACTGAGCAAGCCAGAGATCGCGCGGATACGTGATCTTGGGATTGAATTCGTCATTCGCGACCAGGAAGACTTTTGCCCCGACATGTTCGACCGCCGAAACTTCATCGGTGATCGAGAGGTTGTTCGCGACCACGGCGTCGTAAGCCTGAACGAGAAGTTTTCTGCAAAAAATCTGCGGAGTTTGCATCGCGTAAAGCCCTTCTCGACCGACGCCGCCCGTCACGAAACAATCGGGATCCGCTCGCTTGATCGTGTCGGTAATCGGCGCGGCCAGGGCGGCGGCGCCATGCTCGCGAGCGAAACCGAATGCGCGCTCGATTTGTTTCGGCAAGACCAACGGCCGCGCCGCGTCGTGGACCGCGACATAGTCCGTGTCCGGGCCCAACCGGTCCAGTCCGGCACGAACCGAATCCTGCCGATGCGTTCCCCCCGAAATTATGTAGCGCACCTTTTTTAAGCCGGCGTTCGCGACCAGTTCCTGCAGCTTCGTCAATTGTTCGGCGCGCCCGACCAGAATGATTTCATCGATGCAATCCGTCCGCTCGAAGACATCAAGCGTGTGCGAAATGACCGGCTTATCCCCGAGGAGCGCGAACAGTTTGTCGAACCCCATCCGCTGGCCGCTGCCGGCGGCGACGATGATGGCGCTCAGCATTCGTTAGGCGCTTCCTTCATCCCAACTGCCGCGAAACTTCCTGGCTCAGCGTCTTGCCGTCAGCGCGCCCGGCGAGTTTTGCCTGGATTGCCTTCATCACCGCGCCCATTTGCGCCTTCGAAGTCGCGCCGATCTCGGTAATCGCTTCACGTACAAGGGCCGCCAGTTCATCCGCCTCAAGGCCCTTCGGCAAATAAGAATTCAGGATCGCCAGCTCTTCTTTTTCTTTCGCGGCCAACTCGGGCCGTCCACCTTTCTCAAACTGCTCGATCGAATCCTGCCGCTGCTTCACCTGCTTACGAATCACCTGCGACGCTTCCGCGTCATCGAGCTGCCCCTCTGCGCCGGCTTTGTCGATCGCGGAATACTTGAGCGCCGATTTCAGCATGCGCAAAACCCCGAGCTTGGCCGCGTCTTTCGCGCGCATCGCGTCTTTCAAATCGGAATCGATCCGCTCTGGTAAAGTCATGCCGCCAAGCTACGGCAGCGGCGACACAGTCGGCAACTGGCTTCTCCGCGAGCGTTATTCGAAAATATTGCCGCGCTTGAAACGCCAGACGCTAATCGTATTCACCACCGCCGCGATGCCGAATAAGACGGCGAGCGTCGGCAGTAATTCGCGCGTCGTGCAGTTCGCCCAGAGCACCTGCACGAATCCTTCCATCGCCCAATAAACGATGGTGAAAGGGCTGAGATGCTGCATGAACTCCGGCATGAAACTCCTGGGAAACCAGGCGCCGCCGACCGCGCTCATCGTCAAAATGAGAAACGTGCCCAGACCCGTGGCCACTGCGGAAGTGGGCGAGATGGCGGCCAGGAACATGCCGAATGCGACACAGGCAGTCGCGGCCGCCAGGCAGATCAGGAGGAGGTTGCCGAAGTTGGTCGTGATATCGATCCCGAAAAGGAACCGGCCGGCGACGAAAAGCGTGGTCAGTTGGACCAGCCCGATCAGCACGAAGGAGAGATACTTACTCCAGAGAATGTGGGTGCGGTCCACCGGCGCCGAAAGCAGACGCTGGTAAATTCCGGCTTTCTTTTCCTCGAAAAGCGAGGTGGAAGCGGCGGTGAGCGAGAAGAGCAGAAACATCGTGGCCCAGCCACCGACGCTGCGCGTGGCCATCGGATTCTTCACCTGTCCCCCTCCGACCTGTTCCGACTCGATCTTGATGAGGCTGTCAAAAAGAGAGCCGTTGGCCGGCTGGCCAAAGGTCACCACCCCGTTTTTCATGTCCTTGGAAATGTCGTCCGCCTTGCCGCCGAAAGCCTGGGCGATCGCTTCCGAGATGGACTGATTAAACCGATCGAAATTTTCCTTCCCGATATAATCCGCCCCCCGTTTTTGCAGACCCGTCAACAAGGCCTGTGGCGCGGAGCTATAGATGGTTTTCTGCAACAGCCCTGTGACGGTCTGAGTTTCAATCTCGTTACGGGGGTTGCTCAGAAACTTCACTTTCAATCCGAAGAGTTGGTCGCTTTGCGTGTCGGTGGGAAAGATCAATGCGAACCGCAGCGTCCCCGCTCGCATCAGCTCTCTCACTTCCGCTTCGGTGAGCGGCTGCTCGGTTCCGGCTGCATCGTTCTGGGTAGTGATGACTTTAAATGCCTTTTCCTTTCGGAGCGCGTCCGTGATCGCCGCGCTCACGGGCGCGTCGGTTTGACTAACGATGGCCAGCAGAATTCCGGTCGGACCTCCTCCGCCCGTGCGGCCGACGCCAAAGACGCTGCCAAAGATATAGATCAGCACCATGGGCACGAGAAAGGTCAGCGCGAGCCCGGTCTTGTGGTTCGCGAAACGACGCAGCTCGTTGCCGATAAGAATCAGGATTGTTTGCATGTCATTAGCTACGCATCGCGAAGGGTTTTTCCGGTAAGGTGGAGGAACACACTTTCCAAACTCGGCCGCGTCATTTGGAAATGTCGGTTGGCAAGGCCGATCTTTTCGGCCAAGCCGAAAAGATCGGAAAGGCGAGTGTCGGCGTGGGGCGTGAGCACAAAGGCATCCTCCATCGTGACCAGCTCGCCCAGACGCGCAAAGGCGGGCAGGTGCGGAGCGGTCTCTTCGTTTCGGGCGATGCGGATCTGCTCTGCAAACGGCAGCTGCAGGAGCAATTCGTCGAGCGTCCCGAGCGCGAGCAGCTTGCCATGGTCGATGATGCCGATCCGCGAGCAAAGCCGCGTGGCTTCCTCCATGTAATGGGTTGAGTAGACGATCGTCATGCCATCGGCGTTGAGGCGTTGCACAAACTCGAAGATCGCGTTGCGCGATTGGGGATCGACTCCTGCGGTCGGCTCGTCGCAGAGAAGAAGCGGCGGGCGGTGAAGGATGGCTGCCACGATGTTCAGCCGCCGTTTCATCCCTCCCGAGTAGGTGCTCACCTTGTCCCGGCGCCGCTCCTGGAGCTGCGCCGCGAGCAAACCTTCCTCGACGCGGTCGCGCAGAAGGGCCCCGCGCAACCCATATAATCGACCGAACAACCGCAGGTTCTCTTCCGCGCTCAGTTCATCGTAAAGCGCGAGCGCCTGCGGCACGAAACCAAGCTGCGCCCTCTGCTCAACTCGGCGATGATCGAATGGCGCGCCATTGAGGCGAATCTCGCCACTATCCGCCGGACGAATTCCAGCTACCAGCGACATGAGTGTCGTCTTGCCCGCGCCGTTTGGGCCGAGGAGACCGAAGAATTCACCGCGCTCCAACGAGAGCGAGACACCCTGGAGCGCGGCTAGTGATCCGTAGCGCTTCGTCAGATTCTCGATCGCGAGCATCGAATCTCAAACGCCCGCCCGCAGCTTTTCCGCGCAGGCGTGCACCGACGCCGGATCGCTAACGCTCATCACTTCAGCGTCTTTCCTTGTCCGCCGCAGCAACCCGGCTAGAACTTCACCCGGTCCGAGCTCGATAAAAAAATCGCAGCCGCGCGCGAGCAAATTCTCCATGCAATCGCTCCACCGTACCGTGCTCGTCACCTGGTCGCGCAACGCGGTCCGAATCTCCGGCAACGTCGCGGCCGGTTCGCCCGTCACATTGCTTATGATCGGAAAGCGCGGCAGCCGCAGTTCCGCATCGAGCAATGGCTGGCCGAGTTCTTCGTAAGCGCTGTTCATGAGGCGCGAGTGGTAGGCGCCCGCGACGTTCAGCAGGGTCGCGCGGCGGATTCCATGTTCTTTCGCGAGGCTGACCGCCATCTCGACCTTCGCGCTTTCGCCAGAAATCACGATCTGTCCCGGCGCATTGATGTTGGCAATGTCCACGTCGGTGTCGGCCGCGAGTGTTCGCACCGTTGTCTCATCCGCGCCGATCATTGCCGCCATCGCACCAGCGGTGGCGGAGCAGGCAGCGTCCATCAAACGACCGCGCGTCTCGACTAGCTTTAGGCCCGTCGCGAAATCGAAAGTGCCGCCGGCCGCATGCGCCGTCCATTCGCCTAACGACAAACCGGCCGCCGCTTCAATCGCGAAATCGCCGGCGGCGCCACGCAACGCGGCTAGGCAGGCGAGTCCATGAACATAAAGGGCCGGCTGGCAATTGGAGGTCCTGGTCAATTCCTCAAGCGGTCCGTCCCAGGCGATGCCGCTAAGCGACCGCTCCAGGATCTGGTCCGCCTCCTGAAACAAATCCCCAGCCGCCGGATGATGCGCCGCGAGCTCTCGCCCCATTCCGACGCTTTGGGCGCCCTGGCCCGCAAACAGCAACGCGATTTTCTTCGCCATTGAAGCCTACGTAACTCCGTGTTCCAACCGACGCGAGCGGATAATTGGCCGGCCTGCGAATAAGCTTGCAATTTTGTAATGAAGTCCCAAATACTTTGCGTATGCACACAAATGCACGCACATCAGCGCTTCGTTCCGCAGTCTGCGGAGCGATTATCGCGCTGGCAGTCGCATTGCCACTGACAACGGCAAATGCCAAATGGCTTGAAAAAGCGACTCCGAGCTTACCGTTCGGCGTCTATTTTCAAGGCTTGCAGGGTTCGGTTGTGATGTCACTGACGTTGGACAAAAGTGGCCGCGTCACCGGCACGAACGTGTTACGCAGCAGCGGACACGCAGCGCTCGATGAGCTGGCGCGCAACGCCGCCATGAACTGGCGTCTGAGCCCCGACTCCGTCCTGCCCTCTGATATGAGCAAGGGCCGGGTCGAGTTGATCACGTTCAAAAATCCCAATCCGCCAAAGCAAATCCTTCCAGACGCCCGGCCGTTTTGGGCGCAGTTGAGGTAGATGCAGTAGTCGCCTGGGGCGACATGCTGGCATGAGGCGGCGGAAGGGCGGTTCCGCCGCCGGGGAGTGATAATTGTCCCGGCGCTTTGTGTGCGGTGACCGGGTTTATTTTTTCCAAGCTCTGTCATCCCGAGCCGCGCAGACGGCGAGGGACCTCACGCCAGCATTGTCGATCAGCTTGCGCCTTTACCGCACCGTTCGCATCGAAAACCCGACATTTGCGCAAGCTAGCGAATGACCGAGTGCGAGTTCCTTCGCCGTCTGCGCGGTTCAGGATGACAGGCTGCTGCAACGCGCAAGTGAGTCTCGTGTTCGGTCTAGAGTTCACCGCGAGTTTGGGCTTGCGCCGTGGTCGCCTCTGGCGAGCATAAACACAAGGTTGCCCATGGCTTTTGTCACTCGCGAAATCGAATCTCCAGATCCTGTCACGCGCGTCGTGGCAGCGGATGCGCGGATGCACGAAAACCTCGGCGACATCGGTGAAAAAATGGTCCTCAACATGGGCCCGTCACATCCCGCCACTCACGGTGTTTTGCGCCTCGTCCTGGAACTCGATGGAGAGACGATCACGAAGGCGACGCCCGACATCGGGTTCCTCCATCGCGGCGATGAAAAAATCGCGGAGAACATGCAGTATAACCAGTTCGTGCCGTACACGGACCGGCTCGATTATCTCGCGCCGCTCTCGAACAATGTCGCTTACGCCCTCGCCGTCGAGAAACTGATGGGCTGGGAGTTGCCCCCGCGCGGAAAAGCGATCCGGGTGATCTGCTGCGAGACGGCGCGGATCTCGGCGCATCTGATGGGCCTCGGCGCCATGGCGCTCGATCTCGGCGCGATGACTGTGTTTCTCTACACCTTCGCCGAGCGCGAAAAACTTTATAACCTTTTCGAGCTTCTGACCGGCGCGCGCTTCACCACTTCCTACACGCGGGTCGGCGGCCAGATCCGCGACCTGCCCGAGAAATTCATCCCGCAACTCGAAAAGTTCCTCGACGATTTCATCCCGCAGTTGGACGAAGTCGACAAGCTCCTGACCCGCAACCGGATCTTCGTCGATCGCACGCGTGACATCGGCGTGATCGCGCGAGAGCGCGCGATTGGCTACGCGCTTTCCGGGCCCAATCTGCGCGGCAGCGGCGTCGAGCACGATCTGCGTCGCAAGCATCCGTATCTCGATTACGACAAGTATGACTTCGAAGTTGTCGTGGGCACGGCAGGCGATTGTTACGACCGCTATCTCGTTCGAATCGAAGAAATGCGGCAAAGCGTGCGGATTTTGCGGCAGGTAATCGAGAAACTGCCGAGCGGTCCGATCAATGTCGTCGATTGGAAAAACATGCCGCCGCCCAAATCCCGTGTGATGACGAAAATGGAAGAGCTCATCCACCATTTCATCGTCGTGACCGAGGGGCTCGATGCGCCGCCGGGAGAAATTTATTTTGCGGCCGAGAATCCAAAGGGCGAACTCGGATTTTACATTAATAGCAAGGGCGGCGGAGTCCCGCACCGGCTGAAAATCCGCGCGCCGTCGTTTGTGAACCTGAGCATCCTGCCTGAGCTTTTGCCCGGCTGCTCGTTGAGCGATGTGGTCGCAGTGCTCGGCAGTCTGGACTTCGTTATGGGCGAATGCGACAGATGAGAACGACGTTTATGACACAAAAAGCAGGACGATCTTTTCTCGCGATTATTTCTCTGCTGATCGTCGTGTGCTTTGGTTTTGCGGTGACGGCCTGCCGTCCGGCCAACCGGTTGACCAAAGCCAACGTCGCGGAAGTGACCGAAGGCATGTCGAAGAAGCAGGTGGAATCGATTTTGGGAACGCCGACCACAGTCGATACGAAAGATTTCGTTCTCCTGAAGAAGACGACCTACGTCTACGCCCAGGGGAAAGAGTCCGTCACCATCATTTTCAAAGACGACAAGGTGCAGTCGAAGGTCAGCACATTGTCCGATTAAGCGCGGCGTCTTTGTGGATCCGACGAACACGCGCATCTCCGCCGGGTTGGAGCGAAAAATGGACGAAGCGATCCGGCGCTACCCCGCCGATCGAAAACGGAGCGCGTCGATGCCGTTGCTCCATCTCTGGCAGGAAGAATTTGGATTCATCAGTGACGAGGGCGTGCGCTGGATCGCGGCCAAACTTGATCTGCAACCGATCAACATCCTGGAGCTGGTGACGTTCTATCCGATGTTCCGGCAGTCGGCCGCGGGGAAAACGCACATCCGGGTCTGCCGCACGTTGAGTTGCGCCATGGCCGGAAGTTATCAGATCATGGAAAAAGCGTGCGCCGCCGCCGGGATCACGCGACATCGCGATGACAACGGGATGCACACTCCGATCTCGCTGAGCAAGGACGGGAAATTCAGCATCGAGTTCGTCGAGTGCCTGGCGAGCTGCGGGACCGCGCCGGTTTGCATGGTGCAGGATGAATTGGTCGAGAACGTGCACCCAGAGACGGCCTCGACTCTTCTCACTGATAACCATCCACGAATAACCAATAACCAGTCCCCTCCCCACCCCCTCGAGCATCGGCTCATTTTTAAAAACATCGGACGCGCGGATTGGAGCACCGACATCGACTGCTACTTGCGCGACGGCGGTTACGAACAGCTAAAAAAAGCCGTCAAGATGACTCGCACGGAAATTGTCAACGAGGTGAAGACCGCGGGCCTGCGAGGTCGCGGCGGCGCCGGTTTCCCGTGCGGCGTGAAGTGGAGCTTCATCAAGGCCGACGAAAAAAAGCCGGTCTATCTCATCTGCAACGCCGATGAATCCGAGCCGGGCACGTTCAAGGATCGTTACATTATTCACGAAGATCCGCATCAGTTGCTCGAGGGCATTCTGATCTCGTGTTTCGCACTGAACGCGAGGACCGCCTACATCTACATCCGCGGTGAATTTCCCGAAGGCGCCAAGATCCTCGAGCGCGCCATCGAGGAAGCGCGCGAGCATAATTTTCTTGGCCGAGACATGCTCGGCACCGGTTTCGACGTCGAGATCTACATTCACCGCGGCGCCGGCGCCTATATTTGCGGTGAAGAAACCGGCCTGATCGAATCGCTCGAAGGCAAGCGCGCATATCCGCGGATCAAGCCTCCGTATTTCCCGGCGGTGCTCGGGCTCTACATGTGTCCGACCATCGTCAACAACGTGGAAACTCTCTGCCACGTGAAGCACATCATCGAGATGGGCGGCGGCACTTACGCCCAGCTCGGACGCGCGAATAACACTGGGACCCGCATCGTGTGCGTGAGCGGCGACGTGCAGCGGCCCGGTTATTTCGAAATCGAGGTCGGCGCGGTCACGATGGGCCAGCTCATTTACGACATGGCCGGCGGCCCGCGTTACGGACGCACCGTCAAGGCCGTTATCCCGGGCGGAAGCTCGGCGAAAGTCTTGCGCGCTGACGAGCGCTTCAAATTAAAGCTCAAGCAACCGGACGGCTCGATCGCGGAGCAGGAAGCATCGCTCTTCGACCTCCCGATGGATTTCGATTCGCTTGCCGCCGCCGGATCGATGGCGGGCTCTGGCGGTGTGATCGTCCTCGACGATTCGCGCGACATGGTTTGGACGCTCAATAACATCAACGAATTCTACGCGCACGAGAGTTGCGGCCAGTGCACCCCCTGCCGCGAAGGATCGCTCTGGATGCAAAAAATCACCGACCGCATGCTGCTCGGCGGCGGCGTAGTGGAGGATCCCGATACGCTGAAAACTGTCGCCGATAACATTGCCGGCCGGACGATCTGCGCCTTTGGCGAAGCCTGCGCCTGGCCGACCCAAAGCTTCGTCGAAAAATTCCGGGAAGAATTTAGCACGCGCAGCCAGAAACCAGTTCCACCTCCGATGCCGCCCGAATACACACCGGGCGAATTGATCGACCATCAGGAAATCGCGACGATCCCGCTCAAGCGCAATCCCGGCCACGAAGAAACTGCCACCGCAGGAACAATCTGAAATGAATCTGGAAGCCAGGAAACCAGGAATGGAGTTGGGAAACTTCGAATTAACCGAGCGGATAATCGCAGCGGCGATTCGAGTCCATAAAGAGTTGGGCCCTGGCTTTCTCGAGCTCATGTATGAGGAGGCCTTGGCGATTGAGCTCGCGAGCGCGGGCATAACATTCCAGCGCCAGAAGCTCTTGCCGGTTTTTTATCGCGAGCATTTGATCGGCGAACATCGCCTTGATCTTGTCGTCGAAGGGAAACTTATTCTCGAACCACAAGCAATTTCTCAACTCGAGAAGATTCATTTCGCCATCGTTCGTTCTTATCTGAAAGCCTCCGGACTCGACGACGCTCTCTTGCTTAATTTCGCCTCCACGAGGCGGGTAGTGAAACGCGTTGGCCGCGAATACCGACCCGATCCTACAGCGGACATCAGTTTCTAATTTCATGGCTTCCTGGCTTCCAGATTCAATCCTTCTGTTTTCTGCTTGTTAATGAGCGACCAGATTTCAGCGCCACCGCCATTAGTGAACGTCCAAATCAATGGCGTCTGGCACGAGTTTCCGAAAGGCACTCGCGTGATCGAGGCGTGCGAAAAGGCCGGCAGCTATGTGCCGCGCTATTGCTACCACAAGAAGCTCAGCTCGCCGGGGAACTGCCGGATGTGCCTCATCGAAATGGGTCTGCCCAAAATGGGCCCCGACCGAAAACCTGAGCTCGGCGCCGATGGCAAACCTTTGATCAACTGGATGCCGCGCCCGCAGATTTCATGCGCGCAGGATGTGAGCGAAGGCATGGGCGTTCGCACTGATTCGCCGCTGGCAGTCGAATGCCGCAAAGGCGTAATGGAATTTCTCCTCATCAATCACCCGCTCGATTGTCCGATCTGCGATCAGGCGGGCGAATGTCGGTTGCAGGAATTCAGCGTCGAATACGGAAACGCCGAATCGCGCTTCCTCGAAAACAAGGTGAAAAAGCCGAAGAACATCGAGCTCGGGCCGCGCGTCACGCTCGATGACGAACGCTGCATTCTCTGCTCGCGCTGCATCCGCTTCTGCCAGGAGATCGTGCAGGACGACGTCCTGGGGTTCATCGATCGCGGCAGCCACAGCGTTTTGACCGCGCATCCGGGCAAGCGTCTCGAAAATAATTATTCGCTCAACACCGTCGATATCTGCCCGGTCGGCGCCCTGACTTCGTCCGACTTTCGGTTCCAAATGCGCGTCTGGTTTTTGAAGGAAACGAAAAGTTTTTGCACGAGTTGTGCGACCGGATGCAACACCGTCATCGGCACGCGCGAAGACGTGATCTATCGCCAGACGCCGCGCGAGAATGACGCCGTCAATTCCTGCTGGATGTGCGACTACGGCCGGTTGAACTTCGAGTATCTCCAGTCGGACAAACGGCTCCTCCAACCGGAAATTCTTTCGGGCGACAAACTCATTCCGGCCGATTGGAACGTGGCGATCAACCACGCGGTCGCGCAGTTGAAACATTTTTCGGGTTGGGAAATCGCGATCGTCGCTTCCGGCCGAATGACGAATGAGGAGCTCTGGCTTACCTCGCAGCTCGCGAAGACTCTCGGAGTCGAGTTGATCGACATCGTCCCCCACGAAGGTCCAGGGGACGAGATCCTCTTGAGTGCGGACCGCAACCCAAACACGAACGGCGCACGACTTCTCGGCGTCACTTCACAACCGGGCGCGAGACTTCCGGAGATTGTACAAGGCGTCGTATCCGGCCGGATCAAAGGGCTCATCGCGCTCGGCGAAAACCCGACCGAGATCGGGCTGACCGTCGCACAGATCACCGCGCTTCCAGCTTTCGTGGTGATGAATATTTTGGCGAATGATTCAACGCCGGCGGCGACCGCACTTCTGCCCTCTTTCGGTTTCGCAGAAAAGCGCGGATCGATGATCAACGGCAGAGGCCGGCTGCAACGACTCAATCGGGCGGTGCGCGGTCCCGGCCAGGCCCGAGATGACTGGGAAATACTGCGCGACCTCATCCAGACGTATTCGGGCAGGAACGGCATCTATTCGATCGAAGACGTGTTCCGGCAAATGAGCGAATCCGTTCCGGCACTCGCTGGATTGAGTCTGAGCAAAATCGGCGATCTCGGCGTGCAGATAATGGAAGCTGCCAGGAGTCCCGGTCCTCCGGAGGCCCCGGCCAAGGAAGAAATGAAGAAACCGGAGGCGGACCGAGAAACTCGGCGCGCGCAATGACCGCGTTATCGTGATGGACTACTCTTTTGTCGCCATTTCCTTGCTGAAGATCGTCGCGCTGCTCGCAGTCGTGCTCGGCATCATGAACTACGCCGTTTATGCGGAACGCCGCATCAGCGCTCTGATCCAGGACCGGCTCGGACCCAATCGCGTCGGCCCCGCAGGCTTGTTTCAACCGATCGCGGACGCCGCGAAATTTCTTCTGAAAGAGGATTTCACGCCCGGCCACGTCAACAAGTTCTATTACTGGCTCGCGCCCTGCCTCGCGATGATTCCCGCGATCACGACGCTCGCCGTTGTCCCTTTCGGCAGCTCCCTTTTCGGCGTGCCGATGGTGATCGCGGATATCAACGTCGGCGTTCTTTTCGTCTTCGCGATCGCTTCGCTAGGCGTTTACGGCATCGTTATCGCCGGTTGGTCGTCCAATTCAAAGTATCCGTTCCTTGGCGGAGTCCGTTCCAGTTCACAAATGATTTCCTACGAACTGTCGCTCGGGCTCGCGGTCATTCCGGTTTTCCTTCTCATCGGCCAGCTTCGCTTGACCGAGGTCGTCCGTTATCAAATCGAGCACGGCTGGATGATCGCTCCGTTTGTGGGCGACTGGACGAATCTCCACAAATGGCTGCTCGCGATTCCGATGTTCATCTCGTTCGTCGTTTTCACGATCGCGATCTTCGCGGAAACGAACCGGTTGCCCTTCGACCTGCCGGAGGCTGAAACCGAATTAGTTGGCGGCTATCACACCGAATACGGCTCGATGAAGTTCGGCCTTTTTTTCCTCGGCGAATACGTCGCCATGATCACCGGCAGCGCGATCATCGTGACGCTTTTTCTGGGCGGGTGGCATTTTCCGGGAATCCCCGACGGCTCGCAGGGATGGGGCTGGGGATTGCTGAACATTCTTGTTTTCTTCTCGAAGGTGGCGGCGCTTCTCTTCGTTTTCATCTGGGTGCGCTGGACGCTGCCCCGGTTTCGTTACGACCAGTTGATGCGACTGGGCTGGGTGTTTTTTTTCGAAATTGCACTCGTGAACATTTTTCTAATGGCGATCATCCTCGCGTACTTCCCCGAATGAATTGGACAGGATTAACAGGATTTACTGGATTGGGGATTCGCAGCGGCGATCTCCCCGTCTTCAATCCTCAAAATCCTGTTAATCCTGTCTAGATTTCTTCCGTGGCCATCACCGTTTCACGACCCAAACTGAACTGGCGCGAGCGCGCCTACCTGCCGGCGATCCTCAGCGGAATGGCGATCACGATAAAGCATTTCAGGAATATGCTTTTCGGCCGGACGAAAGTGACGATGCAATATCCCGAGGAAAAATGGGACAGCCAGATGCCGGAACATTATCGCGGCGCGCCCGTCCTCGTCCGCGACGAGACCGGCCGGGTTCGCTGCGTCGCGTGCCAGCTTTGCGAATTCATCTGTCCGCCGCGAGCAATCAAAATCATTCCGGGTGAATTCCCGGCGACCGATCGGTTCTCGAAGGTGGAGAAATTTCCCCGCGAGTTCGACATCGACATGATCCGCTGCATCTACTGCGGCCTTTGCGAAGAGGTCTGCCCGGAGCAGGCGATCTACTTGCGAAAAGATTACGCGATCACCGGCTACACCCGAGCCGACATGGTCCACAACAAGGAGAAGCTCCTCGAGATCGGCGGCGTCATGCACGGCGTAGTGTTGAAGTGGAACGAGAAGAAATGAGCCCGATCCTCTTTTGGCTCTTTGCGTTCGTCATGCTGGTTTTCGGCGCGGCTGTCGTCATTAACCGCAATCCGATCGCGAGCGCGCTTAGCCTTGTCATTTGTTTCATGGGTTTGTCGGCCCTGTTCATGTCGCTCGATGCCTTCTTCATCGGCATCATCCAGGTGCTCGTCTATGCCGGCGCGGTCATGGTGCTTTTTCTTTTCATCATCATGCTGCTCGATCTGCGCGCGGAGGAACGACGGAGGATCAATCTCGTGGCCGTGATAGGCGGCGCGGCCGTTGCGCTCGCTTTGTTCGTTCAGATTTATTCTGTGGTGGGGCAATTGAGCGCGGCGCAGAAGCCGTTTCCGCCGCTGGCTTCCGCGAAGACCGATGACGTTCACAGCGTCGGCCTGCTTCTTTTCACGAATTGCAATCTGCCGTTCCAGATCATTGGCGTGCTGGTCCTGGTCGCGACGATTGGGGTGATCGTCCTCAGCAAACGGGAGCTAAAATAAATGACGAAATCCGAATGACGAATGACGAAATAAATCTGAATGACGAAACGCAGGATGGTGCGGCATGCGCGTCGCCATCATTCGTTCATTCGAGCTTCGTCATTCCTTCGACATTCGACATTCGTGCTTCGTCATTTTCCTAACATGGTTACGCTCGGTCACTATCTCATCGTCAGTGGAATGCTTTTCACCATCGGGTTCGCCGGCGTGCTCTTGCGGCGAAACATCATCATCATCTTTATGTCGCTGGAGCTGATGCTGAACGCGGCAAATCTTTCGCTCGTCGCCTTCTCGCGTTTTCGCCTCACTCCCGCCGGCATGCCCGATTATAACGCGCAGGTCTTCGTCTTTTTTATCATCACGGTCGCCGCCGCGGAAGTGGCGGTCGGTCTCGCGATCATTGTCGCGCTCTATCGCGCCCGGCAGACGACGCATGTCGAAGATGTTTGCAGTCTAAAATTCTAAAGCCCGATGAGCAGCGACTTTCCACCCTGTCATTCTGAGCGCAGCGCAGCGGAGTCGAAGAATTTCTCACTATTTCTGCGCGCTAGAGACGCCTCCAACGAGAAAGAAAAGCGAGAGATCCTTCGCCGTCTTCGCGGCTCAGGATGACAGCATGATGGTATGAGCAGCGCACTTCCCTGGTACATTCTGCTCCTGCCTTTTCTTGCGGCAGTCACGATCGTCTTGGTAACGAAACCCTACCGCGGTCTGAGCAGCTTCATCTCCGTCGCGGCCGTCCTGGTCAGCTTCGCTTTGAGCTGCGTCGTTTTCGCGACGCCGAATATTCGGGCCATCGAGCTGACCCCCTGGATCGATCTCCGGCCGGTTCTTTACGTACCGCTGGGATTCGTCCTCGATGATCTCAGCAAAACGATGCTCATCCTCGTGACAGGCATCGGCGCTCTCATCCACGTCTATTCGCTCGGCTACATGCGCGATGACGCCGGCAAATCGCGCTACTTCGCGTCGCTCTCCTTTTTCATGTTCTCGATGCTCGGCATCGTCCTTTCGAACAACTTCGTCATGATGTTCATCTTTTGGGAACTGGTGGGCGTCAGCTCCTATTTGCTGATCGGTCACTGGTTCGAACGCGATGCCGCCGCCGAAGCCGCCAAGAAAGCATTCCTGACTAATCGCATCGGCGACTTCGGATTCATGCTGGGAATCATGATGGCGTGGACCGCGACCGGTTCCGTCGTTTTCCAGGAGATGGCGCAGCAACTTGGCCGGATCACCAGTTATCCCGGGTATCTTACGATCGCGGCGCTGCTTATTTTCTGCGGCGCGGTCGGCAAGTCCGCGCAATTTCCGCTGCACGTCTGGTTGCCGGATGCGATGGAAGGGCCGACGCCGATTTCGGCGTTGATCCATGCCGCGACCATGGTGGCGGCCGGCGTTTACATGCTGGTGCGCGTCGGTTTTCTCATCGAGGCATCGCCGGTCGCGCTCTGGGTCATCGCATGGATCGGAACGATCACCGCCGTTCTCGCCGGGCTCATCGCGACGCAACAAAACGACATCAAGCGAATTCTCGCGTACTCCACGCTCTCGCAGCTCGGTTACATGATCATGGCGGTTGGGCTCGCCTCGGGTCAGGCCGCGATGTTCCACCTCTTCACGCACGCGTTCTTCAAAGCGCTGCTTTTCCTCGGCGCCGGTTCGATCATCGTCATGCTTCATCACGAGCAAAACATCTGGAAGATGGGCGGACTCGCCGGGCGGCTGGGGATCACGTTTTTGACATTCATGGTCGGGACGCTCGCACTGATCGGGTTCCCGCCGTTCAGCGGCTTCTTTAGCAAAGACGCCATTCTCGCGCTCGCTTACGAAAAGGATCGCGCGATTTTCTGGCTCGCACTTTTCACTGCATTCCTGACCGCGTTCTACATGGTGCGGTTGATCGTTGTCGTCTTTCTCGGCAAGCCGCGAAGCGACCAGGCGCGGGCAGGCCGCGAAGCGCCGTGGGTCATGATCGGGCCGCTCATCCTGCTCGCGGTTCCGGCGTTCGCATCGGGCTTCGGCTTCTTTGCGAAACTCTTTCGATTGCCGCCCGAACACGAAACGGGCTGGCTCGTCCCGGGAATGGCCTTCGGTGCGAACCTGGCCGGGATCGCGATCGCGACCGTGCTTTACCGCAATCGGCAAGACGATCCGATCAATTTCGCGCTGCTCCGGAGACGATTTTATTTCGATGAGCTCTACGCATTCCTGATCGCCGCGACTCAAGGGTTAATGGCAAGCCTGACGGGGTTCATCGATCGCTGGATCCTTGATGCCGGCTTTATCCGCGGCGCGAGCACCGCGACCTGGGGGATTGGTTCATTACTCAGACTGCTCCAAGTCGGAAACCTTCAGGCTTACTCGTTCCTCTTCGGGTTGGGGATCGTCGGTCTGATCTACTTCACACTTTTCCGATGATTCTGGTCTTCATCGTCCTGTTACCGATTCTCGCGGCGATCGCGATCCTGCTCGGCGCGCCGGCGCGCCGGACCGCTCTCTTCATTGCCGCCTTCATCGTGACCTCAACCTTGCTTCTATATTCCGGATTCGAAGCGGGCCAACCCGGATTTCAGAGGGTGACGTCATATCCGATCAGCAGCGATTGGAAGATCAACTTCGCGCTCGGGATTGATGGCTTCAGCCTGGTCATGCTTCTTCTGACCGCGGTAGTGACATTGGCCGCCGTCTGGTTCACCGGCAGAATTGCGCAACACGAACACGCCTTCTACGCCTGCCTTCTCCTCATCGCGGGTGGCGCGCTGGGAGCATTCGCATCGCTCGATCTTTTTTTCTTCTACGCGTTCCATGAACTGGCGCTGATCCCGACATTTTTGCTGATCGGAATTTGGGGAACAGGAAACCGGCAGGCAGCCGCGTGGAAAATTACGATCTATCTCGCGACCGGAAGTTTCATTTTGCTGCTCGGCTTGCTCATGCTTTATCGCAGCGTTCCCGAAGCGGCGCGCACCTTTGATATTCGCGACTTGCAGAAAGTCGCTGGCCTGATTCCCGCCGACGCGCAGAGCAATATTTTTCTGCTGCTTCTGGTCGGCTTCGGCATTCTCGTTTCACTTTTTCCGTTCCACACCTGGGCGCCGGAAGCCTACGCCTCCGCGCCCGCGCCGGCCGCGATGCTGCACGCCGGTGTGCTCAAGAAGTTCGGACTTTACGGTTTGCTGCGCGTGGCAATCCCGATGTTGCCCGAGGGCGCGCAGCACTGGAGCACGCTTCTCATCGTCCTTCTGCTCGGCAACATCATCTACATCGGGCTGGTCACGATCGCGCAAAAGCGGCTCGATTGGATGCTGGGTTATTCGAGCGTGATGCACATGGGTTACATCTTTCTCGGGATCGCGAGCGGCACTCTGCTCGGAACGAGCGGGGCCGCCGTCTTGATTTTCGCGCACGGAATTTCCATCGCGTTGCTTTTCGGCATCACGGGTGAAATACGGGAGCGCACCGGCACGCTGGTGCTCAGTGAACTCGGCGGCCTCGGAAAAATCATGCCACGCGCGGCGTTCACGTTTGGGTTGGCGGCGTTCGCGTCAATCGGGCTGCCAGGCTTCGCGAACTTTACCGGTGAAGTGATGGTGCTCTTCGGCGCGTTCCGCAATGGCGCCAATCCAGAACGCTTCCGCATTTATCAAATCGCCACCGTTCTCGGCCTTTGGGGCGTGGTGATCTCCGCCGTCTATATGTTGCGCGCCTACCGCAGTGTTTTTATGGGGACCATCCGTGAATCGTTGAGCGGCGCGACCGATCTCCACCGGACGCTGCGCCTTCCCATCGGACTGCTCATCGCGATGACGGTCTGGTTCGGCTTCTTTCCGCAATCGTTCGTCAGGATCGTCACGCCGACCTTCCAAAGTTATTTCAGCTCGAAGCCATGACGATCAGCGCGCCCACCTTGGAAATCGCCGTGCTCGTGCTGGGCGTGCTCATTCTGCTCGTCGAAGCGTTTGCCGACCGGATCGACAAGCGCACTCTGGCGTTCGCGGCCATTCTTGGCCTTGCCGCGGTTTTCGTCGCCAGCTTCTTTCTCGCGCCGGCGCCGGCTGACATTGCCACCAGCAGCCTTTGGAACTTCTACACGGCCGATCCGCTCGCGATCTTTTTCAAACGCTTCGCTCTGGTTGCCACCATTCTCGTGCTCATCATGATGGTCGATTACGCGCCGATCGTCCGGGAATCGATCCACGGCACCACCCATCAATCAGGTCTCGGCGAATTTTTCGCGCTGCCGGTTTTCACCTGCGTTGGTTTGATGTGGATGGCCTCGGCCATCGATTTCGTGATGATCTTCGTCTCGCTCGAACTGGTCACGATGTCCTTTTACGTGCTGGTCAGTTTCACCCGGCGCAATCCCGCCACGCTCGAGGCCGGCGTGAAATATTTGATCCTGAGCGCGCTCTCGACCGGGTTCCTCGTTTACGGGATTACCTGGATTTTCGGGGTAACCGGCCAGACGAATCTCGCTCGCGTCGCAGCCGCGCTCTCGGATCCGGCGATCCAGAGCGGCCCCGCGCTTTTCGGAATGGTCCTCGTCCTGGTCGCGCTTGGATTCAAGATTGCCGCGGCGCCGTTTCAATTGTGGGTGCCGGATGTCTATCAAGGCGCGCCCACTCCGGTGACCGCTTATCTTTCCGTCGGCTCGAAAGCGGCGGGGTTCGTCGTTCTTTTGCGCGTGCTTCAACCGTTTTTCATGCTGCCGCAAATGGAGCGTTTGCTTGTCGTGATGGCGCTCCTCACCCTGGTCTACGGAAATCTGGCGGCCCTTCCCCAGAGCAATCTGAAACGTCTTCTCGCCTATTCGAGCATAGCGCACGCGGGCTATTTGCTGATTGGGGTCGTCTGTCTCGCCGGAGAAGCGGTCGCGTTTTATCTGGTCGCGTATTTGCTCATGACGCTGTTGAGCTTTGCCGTCCTGGTCGTGGTCGCGAAACAAACCGGCGATAACATCGAGGACTTCAACGGCCTCGCGAAGCGCTCTCCCTTTCTCGCGTTCGCGATGATGATCGCGATGGCCTCGCTCGCCGGTCTTCCCTTCACGGCAGGATTTCTCGGCAAATTTTACATCTTCGACGCCGCGATTCGACACCATCAAACGACGCTGCTGGTCATTGGTGTGATCACGGTTGCGTGCGGATTTTATTATTATCTGAAAGTGGTGCGCGCGATGTACTGGGAAACCTCGACCAACGACGTAGTTGTTCCGTTGAGTGGCTTATCGCGTGCCGCGATGGCGGCAATGATTGCTGCCATCGTCTTCCTCGGCGTTTACCCCCAGCCGATATTGAATGCGCTCCGGTAGGCGAAAAGATGCCAAATGTCTAACCTAAAGACAGGCGCTTGGCACAAGCGCCTCTACATTTAGTCGCTTAGCTCGACGTTCCAGTAGGCGAGATCGACGAAGTGCCGCCAGCTCTCGTGATGCTGCGCCGTGAACGTCACATGCACGAACGGCCGCCACTTCGGCCGCTTCGGTTTGCGGATCAAAGTCATGTGCGCTTCATGCGCCAGGCGATTTCCTTTTCGAGTGTTACAAGCGATGCAGGAACAGACGACGTTTTCCCACGTGGTCAGTCCGCCCTTATCCCGCGGCAGGACGTGATCGAGATTCAGTTCCATGCGCTCGAAAATTCCGCCGCAATATTGGCAGGTGTTTTTGTCGCGCTCGAAAACGTTGTGCCGGGTGAACTTCACTTCCTTCTTCGGCAACCGGTCGAAAAGCAGAAGCACGATGACCCGCGGCACCCGGATCTTCCACGAGATCGTGGTCACCACCTCGTGGTCCGGCGCGGTCGCGGAGAAATCACGCCAGCTCGCAAAATCGTGGGTGAGGAAATTATTAGCCGGATCGGACGAGACAACCTGGGCGTGGCCTTGATAAAGGAGAGTAAAAGCACGCCGAGCCGAACAGATATTGACCGCCTGCCAGAGGCGGTTGAGCACCAGAACCTGAGTGTTAAGTAACGTGTGCACGTCGGCGTAAATTGCGGCGACGGTATCACCCAGAATTTTTTCTGTCAACGCGGGTATTCGCTATCGCCGAAGCGTTCGTTTGGCCTTCACGAAATCACCGGGAGCCCGTTTCTGGTCGTCGGGCGCCGAACCGGCGGCGTTCCCGAGGCCAGATTCTTCCGTGGGCAGAAATTCCTTGAACCGGCTTTTGTCGATGGCCTTCATGAACGCTTCGTGCGGCGAGACGGCACCCTGTTGCAACAAGGCCTGAATCGCGTCGTCCATGAATTGCATCCCCTGCCCTTTGCCGGCCACGATCACGTCCTGCAACTTTTGCGTCGCCCCTTCACGAATGATGGCCGAGACCGCCGGGCTCGCGATCAGGATTTCATTCACCGCCACCCGGCCCGAGCCATCTGCCTTCTTCAAAAGCAACTGCGCCAGCACGCCGCGCAACGAATTCGCGAGCATCGTGCGGGCTTGCGCCTGCTTGTTGGCCGGGAAGACATCGACCATTCGATCGACCGTCTTGCGCGCGTTGTTCGTGTGCAACGTCCCAAAAACCAGGAGCCCCGTCTCCGCGGCGGTGAGCGCAAGCGCGATCGTTTCCAGGTCGCGCATCTCGCCTACGAGCACGATGTCGGCGTCCTCCCGGAGCGCGGCCTTGAGCGCGTGCGGAAACGAAACGCAATCCACCGGGACCTCGCGTTGGGTGATGATGCTGCGCTTGTTTTGGTGCACGAACTCGATCGGCTCTTCGATCGTCACGATGTGGCGCGCAAAATTTTCGTTAATGTAATCGATCAACGCCGCCAGGGTCGTCGACTTCCCCGAGCCGGTGGGCCCGGTCACTAACACGAGTCCGCCCCGCAGATGCCCGAATTGTTTTACCACCTCGGGAATTCCGAGGTGCTCGAGGGTCGCGATTTTTGTCGGGATCAGCCGAAAGACCGCGCCGTAACCGTTCGCTTGTTTCAGGAAGTTGCAGCGGAAGCGTGACTGCTCATCCATTTCGTAAGCGAAGTCGAAATCGCCGCGTTCTTCGAAAAGTTCCCAACTCTGCGGCCCGCAAATCTCGCCCAACATTTTCTCGGCTTCCTCGCGCGTCACGGCTTCGTCGCGGATCGGCATCACGTCGCCGTGCCGGCGCATCTTCGGTGGCTGCCCTTCGCCGATGTGCAAATCGGAGCCGCCTTGGGCGACGATGACGCTGAGGAATTGATCAATGTACGCCATGTCGCTATGCCCCAAGGTGCTGCCGCATCGATTGCTTTTGTTCGGCACGCGCTTCGGCCTCGTCGCGACTGATCAGTCCCCGGTCGTATAACGCCACCAGGGCATCGTCCATGAGCTGCATACCCTGCTTCTTTCCGGTCTGGATGATCCCCGGCAGCATGTAAGTCTTCGCTTCGCGGATCACGTTCGCCACGGCCGGCGTGTTCGTGAGCGTTTCGAGAGCGAGGACGCGGCTCTTCCCATCGGCGCTCGGCACGAGCTGTTGGCTGATGATGCCGCGCAACGATTCGCCGACCATGATCCGAATCTGTTCCTGTTGATCGACCGGGAAAACGTCGAGCAGCCGGTCGAGGGTTCGCGACGCGTTGCCGGTGTGCAGCGTTCCAAGAACCAGATGCCCGGTTTCCGCGGCGGTAATGGCGAGCGAGATCGTTTCCAGGTCGCGCATCTCGCCCACCATGATGATGTCGGGATCTTCGCGGAGCGCTCCACGCAGCGCGGCGCTGAAAGAAAGCGTGTGCGTGTGCACTTCGCGCTGGGTGATGTGGCATCCTTTCGGTTCGAAAATGTATTCGATCGGGTCCTCGAGCGTGATGATGTGTTCCCGCCGCTCGAGATTCACCTGCTCGACCAGCGCCGCCAGTGTCGTCGACTTCCCGCTTCCCACCGGCCCGGTCACAAGAATGAGGCCATTCTGATAGCGCGTGAGCAGCTTCAGGTTTTCCGGCAACCCGAGCTCGTCCATCGTCCGGACCTGCGTGTTGATGATTCGAAAAACGAGGTCGATTCCCAACCGCTGCCGGACGACGCTGGTGCGAAAACGGCCAAGGCTGTTCGCGTAGGCGAAGTCGGCATCGCCGCGTTCATTTAGTTGGAGCTTTTGCGCGTCCGTCAAAAATCCTTCCGCCAGCGCTGCCGTTTGGTCCGCGGTCAATTTCGGCGAGTCGGGCCAGATGGGTCGGAGCGTGCCGTGCAACCGCCAGATCGGCGGCGCGTTTACGCCGAGGTGAATGTCCGAGGCGCCGGCTTCCTGGCCGGCAGCGAGATAGTCGTCCACGTGCGCGAGTGGGACCATCGCGGCCGCGCCCGGCGTTTCCGTGGATTGTGCGGTCATGGGGGAATGCCAAAGATCATTACGCGCCGCCCGCCCGGCGTAAAACCTAAAAAGAACTCAGCGCCCGCGCCTCGGGTCCACGCCCGCGGCATAACCGCTCATCTTTTTCGCTACGAAAGCCGTGATCGTCGGCTTCAGCATTGTCGCGACCAGCTTCAGAGCGCCCAACGCCAGGCCGGCGCCCAGAATTCCCTCCTTCTGTTGTTCGCCTCTGCTTTTGGCCTTTGCGTTAACGCGCACCTTCTTCGTTCTCGCCGGCATCACGGCGAACATCACGCCCACCACGATCGCCGCGCCAATCCAAAGCACAGTCTGGCGCTGGAACGATTTGCGAAATTTCAGCGGGAAATCAAGTTCGTAACGAAGCCCGCTCAAGTCGCGCCCCAGCCGGTCACGCGAATGCGCCACTTCCTGCCTTAATTGGTGGAGCGATTTTTCTTGTCCAGGTTCTTGAGCCATTCGCGATCTTTCTTCAATTCCAACGCGGTCACTTCGAACATCGATTTCTTCATCCGGCCACGGGCGATCATCAGAGCGATGAAGGCCAGCAGGAAATGCAGGGCCGCCGCTCCCAGCGTGACCCAGATCCATGAGACATGGAACGCCCGCGCCAGTCCGGCGATTGCACTCGCCACCAAAAAAACGTAACCGAACAGCGCCAGGATCGCCGCCGCGGCGAGGCAGGCCACCAGCACCAGCACGTGAACGAGCGCGGTTTTCCCTTCCTTCGCGAAGAGACCGATCCGGCTCTCGAGAAAACCCGCGAGGGCGTTGACCAGCGAGACCAGATTATGGAGCAAGCCGGCGTGTCCCGCGGGATTGCGGAACCGCATCGTGTCGCCAGCCATGCGGCCCAATCTTTAGCGGCGGAAGATCAGCCCGAGCACGAATCCAATGCCGAGCGCGGTGAAGACCGCTTTCGTCGGGTTCTCCCGCACGTACTGCTCGCCATCTTCCTGCAGGGTGCGCGCGCGATCGCGGGCTTCGCCCCACACTTGTTCGGCCTTATCGCGATACTCTTCCGCCATCGCGCCGGCGGCAGACTTCAGGTCGCCTGCCATCACGCCAGCAGCGGACTTCAGATCCTCGGCGGCCTTGCGCACGTGGGTTTTGCTGCTCTCGAACTTCTTCTCGGCGGACGCGGGAATGGTCCCACCGCCGCTCGTTGTCGTTTTGTTTTCTTCAGCCATGATATTCTCCAATCGATATTGTTACGCGACTATCAGTCCGGCCACCTGTTTCGGCAAATGGCGAGACAACATTAAGTCTTCTCAGCAGAAACGTAACTCGGGAGCCGGTTGCGCTTACCCGAGTCAAATTGCGCAATGCGACAGGCCGCGTTTCTCGAGGTAGCGCTGGTGATAATCTTCAGCGGGATAGAAAGCAGGCGCCGGCTGGATGAAGGTGACGATAGGGCGCTTGAACCGGCCGCTCTTCTCCAGGCGCGCCTTGGATTCCTCCGCGGCGGTCTGTTGCTTGGTGCTGTGATAGAAAATCACAGAACGATATTGATCGCCGACGTCGGGCCCCTGGCGGTTGAGCGTGGTCGGATTGTGATTCGACCAGAAGACATCGAGGAGCTGATCGTAACTGACGACGGCCGGATCGAATTCCACCTGCACAACTTCCGCGTGGCCGGTCGCATGCCCGCACACATCCTCGTAGGTCGGATTCTCTTTTGTGCCGCCGGCGTATCCCACGGTTGCATTCGTCACGCCGGGGATGGAGCGGAAGGTTGCTTCCACTCCCCAAAAGCATCCCGCGCCGAAAGTCGCTTTCTCTGTCGTCATGGTCTCATCATGAAACGAGAACGGCGGAGGCGCAAATGTCGTGAGCACACGCGCAGTCATCCCGAGGCTGGCGAAGCGCGCCGAGGGACCTCACAGGCGCTCTACCGCTTCCGCGCTAGTACAGGCGTATACGTTCAGACGAGGCGTGATGTTTCGCGATAGCGTAACTTGCAGGTGTGAGGTCCCTCGCCGTCTGCTCGGCTCGGGATGACAGCAGATTTGCGCGAACTACATCACCATGCCGCCATCGACGGCTAGTACCTGGCCGGTGATGTACTGCGCTTCGCTCGACGCGAGGTACGCGACTGCTGCGGCGATGTCGTCGGGTTGTCCGAGTTTTCCCAACGGAATTTTTTGCAGGATCGCCTGCCGCACTTCGTCGGAAAGAACACCGGTCATGTCGGTTTCGATCAACCCCGGCGCGATGGCGTTCACCGTGATGCCGCGGCTGGCCAGCTCGCGCGCGAGCGATTTCGTCAAACCGATCAAGCCCGCTTTGCTCGCGGCGTAATTCGCCTGCCCCGCGTTGCCGATCAATCCGATGACCGAGCTGATGTTGATGATCCGTCCGCTCCGCTGCTTGATCATCGGCCGCATCAAAGCCTGCGTGAAATTGAATGCGCCCTTCAAGTTCGTATTCAGGACGGTGTCCCAATCTTCCACCGGCATTCGCATGCTGAGGCCGTCACGCGTCACGCCGGCATTGTTCACCAGGATGTCCACCCGGCCGAAATCTTCCATGATCTGCGCGCCCGTTTTTTGCACGGCGGCGTGATCGGCGACATCGACCGCATAGGCTTTGGCCACATCGGCTCGCGAGGCGTTGATTTCTTCGGCAGTTTTTTGCGAGTTGGCTTCGGTACGGCTGACCGAGGCGACCCGCGCCCCTTCGCTCGCAAGACGCACGGCGATGGCGTGGCCGATCCCCCGCCCCGCGCCTGTGACCACCGCGACCTGATTTTCGAATCTCATAGAGTTTATGATCATAGGCCGCGTGGTCGGAGAGAACAATCGCCAAGGAGCGGCGGTTTGAAACCGCGGTCTTCGTTTGTCGGCGATTTAAAATCGCCGCTCCTTGCTGCTTCAAACCGTAAACACGCTCAGAAACGCGACCTCGATCGCGAGCGCTTCCTGGATATTGCGACTGAGGTGATCGCGCATTTCTTCCAGCCGGCGAATCCGGCGGAGGATTTCCGCGGTCGACAATTTTTGTCCGAGAAGTTGCGTCTGCCGGCCGGCGGATGGCAGTTCGCGCCGCGCGATACCGGTGCTGGCCCGAAGCACATCGGTCCACCAGAGAAAAAGCGTTTCGACCAGGCGTGAACGCTGCCGCACGTAGCGGCTTTCCGTGAGCGCCTTGAAATAATCTTCGCGCTCATCGAGCCAGGCTCCATCGGTGGTATTCTTGTAGCGCGCTTCCTCTCGTTTTAAAGCAGCGGCGTTTTCTTCCTGGATCGTTTCGCGCATTTGCCCGAGCAAACGATGGAACCCGCGGGCGAGCCGATAGGCCGGCTGCACTCCGTTTCCCGACGGAGTGGCAACGGCGCCCAGCAACTCCAGCAATTCCTCCTCTTCCGCCGAGGGCCGCGCTTTCTCATCAGTCGCCAACGGCACCGCGATGCAACGCGAGAGAATCGTGTCCGGCAAAACTTCCGGCATCGAACTCAGAAGCAGCAGGAGCGAGTCGTTAGGCGGTTCTTCCAGCGTCTTCAAGAACGCGTTCGCGGCTTGCGGCTGAAGCCGATCGGCGTCCGCGATGATGGCGACTTTGCGATGTCCGTCCGAACTGCGCATTTGCAAGGCATGCTCGAGCCCGCGCACCTGATCGATGACGATGCGGCGCGATTTCGATTCCGGTTCGGCCAGGTAAACTCCGGGTGGTTGCGAAACAAAAACGTCAGGCGAGGTCCCACCCGAGACCAGATTGGAAAGATCGGAGGCGAGCCCGCGCTTACCGCTGCCGGGCGGCCCAGAAATCAAGTAGGCATGGGCCAGGCGCCCGCGCTCATACGCGCGACTCAAATATTCCAATGCGCCAAGGCGGGTGAAAGCCATCGCTATATTTTCGATTTGCGATTTGCGATTTGCGATTCTTCCAGCGCAAACATCGGAAACCGCTGGGATACGGCATCCCAGATTTGCTCTGCAATCTCGTCCGGTGACCGCGAGCCATCGATCAAGAGGAAACGGTTTGGCTCGCGCCGGGCCAGATCGCGGTAGGCTTCGCAGACTCGTTCATAAAACTCGAGCGGCTCCTCTTCCATGCGATCGATCACCGCCACCGGGCGAACCCGCCGCAGCATTCGCTCGCGCGCCGTCGCGACATCGACGTCCAGAATAATGGTGAGGTCCGGGCGGCTGGCGCCGACGGCAAAATCATTCAGGGTGGCGACAATATTCGGGTCGAGTTTCCGGGCGACGCCTTGATACACCGAGGTGGAATCGAAGAAGCGATCGGAGATTACGATCGCGCCTTGCTCGAGGGCGGGCCGGATTGTTTCGCGCACGAGCTGGCTGCGACTGGCTTCGAAAAGCAAGACCTCGGTTTCCGGCGTCATCGCAAAACTTTCCGGCGCGAACTGGAGGAGGTCGCGGATCTTTTCGCCGATGGCGGTACCGCCCGGCTCGCGGGTGATGAGGACACGCAGGCCCGCTTGTTCGAGGCGCGAGGCGAGCCGCTTCACTTGCGTCGATTTTCCGCAGCCCTCAGAGCCTTCGAATGTGATAAATGCGCCGCGCGACATCAGAGCGAGTGTGAAACAGCGGAGGGCAGTTGTCGAATCTTCGGGGGCGACACTCTAGAAGAGCGTGGTCGATTGGGTGTCATCCCGAGCCCCGCAGACGGCGAGGGAGCTCGCCTGCGGTCTACCGCTTTCGCGCAACTCCGCACATCTACGTCAGGGTCGCGCGCCATTTTAATCGGGGATCGGGGGCCGCAATCTGCATAGGCGAGGTCCCTCGCCGTCTGCGCGGCTCGGGATGACAGCACTTTTCGAAGCGCAGTTGTCGAAAGACGCGCGCTCAGTTACTAAACTGCTGTGAAAAAATTCTGGCTCGTGAAACAGGAACCGTCAGCCTATTCCTGGGCGGATTTCGTCAGGGACGGCAAGACGGCTTGGACCGGCGTGCGCAATTACACCGCGCGAAATAATCTGCGTGCGATGACGGAGGGCGATGCCGTCCTTTATTATCACAGCGTAACCGACAAAGCGGTTTTCGGAATTGCCCGGGTGATTCGCGAAGCATATGCAGATCCGACCGCGACGGACGGCGATTGGAGCGCCGTGGATCTTGCTCCGGAGAAAGCTTTGCCCCGACCGGTCACGCTCGACGAGATCAAGCGCAATCCGAAACTAAAGGAAATGGCGCTGCTGCGTCTGTCGCGTTTATCGGTTCAGCCAGTCGCGAACACGGCGTTTCAGGAGATTGTTCACATGGCGAGGTAGGGACGCGATTAGGCTTGTTTGCGCCCCGGTTGGGAGGGAAAATCCGGCGTGACCGGCGCCACTGCGACTTCGTTTTCTTCGATCTTCGCTCTTTCGGCGGACGCGGAGCGCGAAGCTCTTGTTGTCTCAATCCATGACGTCACCCCGACGACTCGAGCCGCCGCCGAAAAAATTCTGGCGGAGCTTTCCCGTCATCACGTGCCGATCTGCTCACTACTCGTGGTGCCGAATTACCACCACCGCGGATCCGCCACGGACGACCGTGAATTTGTGCGCTGGCTCCAGGAGGTGGAAGCGCAGGGGCACGAGATCGTGATTCACGGCTACTTTCACGAAAGGGCGCGACGGGATGGGGAGAACGTGCGTGAGAAATTCCTGACCCGCCTTTACACCAACGACGAAGCGGAATTTTACGACCTCGATTACGACGAAGCGCTTCGTCGAATCACCCGGGCGCGCGAGGAATTTACCGGGGCGGGACTGACCCCGCGCGGGTTTATCGCTCCCGGGTGGCTGCTCGGCTCGGCCGCGGAGCGAGCGGCCGCGGATGCGGAGATGGAATACACGACCCGATTGACCGGAGTGCGCGACTTGCGTTCGCAAACCAATTTCCCCGCGCGCACGCTCGCTTACAGTGTCCGGAGTAATTGGCGGCGCGTGGCGAGCGTGGCTTGGAACCAAATGCTCGTTCTTCAACTTGCGGGAGCGCCGCTCGCGCGAGTCAGCATTCATCCGCCTGACCTTGAGCATCCCGAAATCTGGCGGCAGATTCTCCGGTTGACCGATCGACTGGCTGCAAACCGGAGCGTGACCACGTATCGAGATTGGGTCGCCGACAAGCGGACCCGCAGCCGCGCCTGAGCATAGCTGGCATGAGCCTTTGCGATCTCCACATTCATTCGCGTTTCAGCGCGCGGTCGGAAGAATGGCTCTTCCGGCGGTTCGATTTTCCGGACAGTTACACCGATCCGCGCGAGCTCTATCGGCTTTTGCGGAAGCGCGGGATGGATTACGTCACGATCACCGATCACGACACGATCGATGGGAATCTTGAAATAGCAGATCTAGGTCATACTTTTATCAGCGAGGAGGTTACGACCTATTTTCCCCATGATCCGTGCAAACTTCACCTGCTCGTCTGGGGAATTTCGGAAGCACAGCACGCCGAAATTGCGGCTCTTCGCGAGAACATTTACGAGCTGCAAAGTTACCTGCAGAAAGCGGAGATCAGCCATTCGGTGGCGCACCCGCTCTACAGCATAAACGGCAAGCTCGAAGCCACCCATCTCGAACGGCTCATTCTCCTCTTCAAGCATTTCGAAGGCGTTAACGGTTTACGGGACGCTCTCCTGAGCGTGCTTGCGCGCGAACTTCTCTCCAGTCTGACGCCGGAAAAAATAGACGAGCTGGCGAACCGCCATAACCTTCAGCCCACGCACGCCGAGCCATGGAAAAAGATTCTCACCGGCGGCTCGGACGATCATGGCGCGAAGTTCGTAGCCCACGCCTACACCGAGACGCCGCGCGCGCGGACCGGCACTGAGTTTCTCCAGCACGTCCGAAAAGGTGACTGCAAACCGCGGGGTGAAGGTGGCACGCCGCTGGCCTTGTCCCACGGTTTTTACAACACCGTTTCCTGTTTCATCCAAGACCGCTTCACGGAACGCCTCGGCCCAAGCGCTCCGTTATTGGAGACAATGTTTTCCCGCTTCATGGAAGGGCGCGATCCGACCGAATTCACTTTGCGCGAAAAAGCGCACTTCATCGCGCAGGGGGTGATGTCCGGGAAAATCTTCGAGCTGGCGAAGCCGGGCAATGTCTCGCTTTGGAAAGGGCTCTCGAAACATTTCGCGCGTCCGAAAGTGAAAGCGCAACTGGCCCGGGAAATGGCCGGCGTGAAGGAGCCCGAGCGGCGCACTTTTCTCATGGCGAATATGGTCTGCGAACAGCTCGCCTTTCGTTTCTTCGAGAAGTTCGTCCAGCAAATCCGGACCGGAAACGTGATCGAAAGCATGCACGCCTTGAGCGGGCTCGCGCCGATCGTGGTCCTGCTCTCGCCTTACATCTACGCTTTTCACAGCCAGGCGCCGTCCCGCAAATGGCTGCGCGAAATTTTCCTCCAGATGACGGGGACGATTCCGCCCGCCCTGCAAAACCGAAAGCGGGCCTGGTTCACCGACACGCTCGAAGACGTCAACGGCGTCGCCAACACGATTCGCAAGATGACCGCGGCGGGAGTGGCCGCCGGCGAAAAACTGATCGTCGTCACTTCGCGCCGCGATTTGACCGTGGACGAAATCCCGATCAAAAACTTCCGGCCGATCGGCGAGTTCGAACTGCCGGAGTACGAGCTGCAACGGCTGAGCTTTCCGCCCATCCTGCAAATCCTCGATTACGTGCAGCGGGAGCAATTCACTGAAATCATCATCAGCACGCCGGGACCGATGGGGCTCGTCGGGCTGCTCGCGGCAAAAATGTTGAACCTGCAAACCAGCGGGATCTATCACACCGATATTCCCGAGTACGTCCGCATTCTGACCGAGGACCGGTTTCTCGAGAGTCTGGCCTGGAGTTACATGCACTGGCTCTACGGCCAGGTGGACACCGTCTTTGTAAACTCAGAACAGTATCGGAAATGCTGGATCGATCGCGGATTCGCACCGGAGAAACTGAAGATTTTGCCCCGCGGGCTCGATACCGATTTGTTTAATCCAGCCCGGCGCGACCTCTCCTTCTGGCCCGCCTCCGGAGTGAACGGCCAGGAAGTTCGCCTTCTCTACGTCGGCCGCATCTCGCGCGAAAAAGATCTCGATGTCCTGGCGGCCGCGTACGAAAAAGTCCGCGAGGCCGGCCACCCGGTGAAGCTTTATATCGTGGGGCACGGCCCGTATTCGGAGGCGCTGGCGGCGGCGTTGCCCGACGCAGTTTTCCTCGGCTATCTCACTGGCGAGCCGCTGGCAAAGGCTTACGCATCCGCCGACGTATTCGTCTTCCCGAGCACGACCGACACCTTTGGCAACGTCATCATCGAAGCGCAGGCCTCCGGGCTTCCGGTCATCGTTTCAGATCTCGGTGGCCCGAAGGAACTGGTGCAGGACGGTGTCAACGGCATCGTGACGAAGGCGCGAGACACCGATGACGTGGCGCGCGCGATTACTCTGCTGGTCGGTGATGCGCCAATGCGAAAGCGGATGGCGGAAAAAGCGCGACAAAGCGTGTTGGATCGCAGTTGGCCAGAGGCCTTCCAGGAGTTCTGGCATACGACCGACCAATAATTTCCATACGATGCAAAGGGTACCTAGCTCTAAGGAACAACATCATGCGAACTGCCGTCTGCTTGTGTGTCGCGTTATTCGCGACAGGGATTGCAGTTCACGCCGACGAAACGACGCGGCAAGTGCAGGAAGAACTGCGCAAACGGAATCTCTATTTTGGCGACTTTAATGGCCAAATCACCCCGGAACTAGTTGGGGCGCTGAAACGGTATCAGAAACGTAAAGGCTTTGAAGTCACGGGGACCTTGGATGCGGACACAGCCACTTCTTTGCACGTTCAGTCGACCGTCGCATTCGCTGAAAAGACCCCGCCTGACAATCCTGACCTACCCATTGCTCCGGATCCCCCGGCGGAAGCCCCATCACCTTCGCAAGATATTTCGCCGGATCGAATCAACAAGTTTGTAGAGGCTTATCTTCGCAACGGCGAATCGAACGACATTTGCCTTCAAGTTTGGTTTTACGGCTTTCCAGTCCAATACTTTCAATACGGATTGGTGGACCAAAACTTTGTCGTCAAGGATACCAAGGATTATTTGAGGGCTTGGCCTCGGAGAAAATACACGCTGAGCGCGCCCGTGAGCTTCGTAGCGTCGGGCAACAACGGAGAAATCAAAATCGAGTTCTCGATTGATTATGAATGTCGCAACAAGAAAAGCACCGCCGCCGGCAAGGCGAAATACTTCTGGACGGCGCGATCTGAAGGAGATGATTTGAAAATAGTTGCCATTCGCGAGCAGCTATTACCGAATAAATAAGTCACCCGGGGCGTCTGACCCACCCCGGCTAACGATTAGTTAGTAGCGGGGAAGGCCCGGAACCATGAGAGCGCCATGAAAGTCCAAACTAAGATCACGCTTCTGATCGTCCTGGTTGTGGCGACATTCATGGTCGGTCTTTGGGGCTTTCGCATTTACGATAAGTCCAAGTTTGGCCACATCACGGCGGAGCGGATCGACGAAAGGAGCAATGCCTTCGATCTTTTTTTGGAGAAGGACGGCGAAGCCCTCAAGACGCTGGCGGAGTACGATGCGTATTGGGATCAAATGGTGCAGGCGATCGAGCGGAACGATCAGGAGTGGTTTAAGGACAATCTAAACAGGGACACGCTCGAGGGATATCGCGTGAACGCAGCCTGGATCTATCGAACCAATGCGGAAGTGATCTACCAAGTAAAGAATTTTGGAACGACGGATGGGTCCACTCCTCACGAGGCTTCTGATACGACAGACCTTCCCGACATTCCGATTCCTCGTGAAGCGTTTGAAAAGCTCTTCGCCAGCGACCCCTTCGCGCATTTCTTCGTGAAGATCGGGAACGACATTATAGAGGTTCGGGGCGCGACGGTTCACGGCTCAAAAGACCTGGGACGCCAGACCCCGCGACATGGCTTTTTGTTCGTCGGCCGTTTATGGAACGAGCCTGCGCTAAAAGAGATGTCGCTGTTCTCGAACACAACACTCAGCCTCGCGGCGGCCGGTGAGGGCAAGAAAAATACGCGCAGCGAACCGGAAAAGGGATTGATCGTCTTTTCAAGGACACTGCCGAGTTGGAACGGAACGCCGTTGGCCGAACTCATCGTGCGGAACCAGATACCTTCGATCGAGCAGCTAAATCGCTCGAACGAACGCCTTATTCTTCTGCTTTTCGTTTTCGCTCTTGTCCTTCTGCTTCTGATTTACACTTCGCTCGTGCGTTGGGTCAGCCAGCCGCTCTGGCAAATCATGACCAGCCTGAAACGGAACGATCCGAAACCGATCGAGAAATTGTGCTGGGACCACTCCGAGTTTGGAGAACTGGCGCGCACTACCCGAAAGTTTTTCGAGCAGCGCGATAACCTCATCCGGGAAATGGAGGAGCGCCGCGTGACCGAAGAAGCGTTGCGCAAGAGCGAGGAAGAGCTTCGCCATTCTCAAAAGATGGAAGCGGTCGGCCGCCTGGCCGGCGGAGTGGCGCACGATTTCAATAATCTGCTTACGGCCATCATCGGTTACGCGGAGCTGATCTCGACCCGCACCAGCAGCAACGCCCTGGCTAAGCAGAACGCTGATCTCATTCGCAAAGCCGGCGAACAAGCCGCCGCTCTCACCCGCCAGCTCCTCGCCTTTAGCCGCAAACAAATCCTCCAGCCGAAGGTCATCGACCTAAACGCGCTCGTCGTGGAAATGGAAAAACTTTTGCGGCGCGTGATCGGCGAGCGCTTCGATTTGCAATCTCGTCCCGACGCCAAAATGGGGCGCGTGAAAGCCGATCCGAGCCAGATCGAACAAGTGGTCTTGAATCTCGGAGTCAACGCCCGCGACGCGATGCCGACGGGCGGCAAGCTGATCATTCAAACCTCCAACGCGCGGCTCGATCGCGCCACCGCCCAGCAAATCGGTGCCTCGCTCGAACCGGGCAATTATGTCGTCCTATCGGTCATCGATACCGGCGCGGGGATGGACGAAGAAACCAAGTCGCATATTTTCGAGCCGTTCTTCACGACGAAAGGTCCCGGCAAAGGCACCGGACTCGGACTCGCTACAGTCTATGGCATTGTCCGGCAGACCGGCGGCGGGATTTCGGTGGAAAGTGAACCCGGCAAAGGAAGCACGTTTCGCATTTATCTCCCGCAGGTGACGGCGCCGGTCGATCTCACGAAAACGATGGCGGCGCCGGTGGACAAGTCGAAAAATTTTGAAACGGTGCTGGTGGTCGAGGATGAGGAGATTGTGCGAGAGCTGGTTTGCGAAGTGTTGCAGGAGCAAGGCTACAACATCCTCTGCGCGCGCGACGGTGTGGATGCACTGAAGCTTGCCGAGAACTTCGATGGGACGATCCATCTCCTCGTCACCGATGTGATCATGCCGAACATGAATGGCCAGGAATTGGCGGCACAACTCTCCACCCTTCGTCCGGACATGAAAGTTCTCTACGTCTCGGGCTATTCGGATAACGACATTGGCGATCACGGCGTGCTCGACCCACGCTTCGAGCTGCTTCAGAAGCCGTTCACCCCGCAAACGCTCGCGCGGAAAATCCGAGACGTGATCCACGAGCGCAACTATGCCTATAGCACGGAATGACTTCGCTAAGCGTACGACCCTCCATTTCAAATTCGTGCGTCATCGAGGGGCATCGCGCCTGGTCGTCGGGGCCGTCCTGTTAACAACGGCACTCGCTTTTTCCGATTGCAAGCGTCCTTCGACCCAAACGCGGACGGAGCTTTCGACGAAAAATGAAAAGTCCACCGATCCCCCACCCGATCCTTCGATAAAGGCGAAGAAGGAGAAAATATCCTACGACCGCGAAGGGTACGCGGCCTGGTACGAGGTCCCGGTTGACTCGTTGGCGAAGCGACGTGCCGGCAAAGACGAGCTGACCGGAGCACACAATCGCCTGCCTCTCGGGACGATGGTTCGCGTGACGCATCTGGCGAACGGTAAGAGCGTGATCGTGCGGATCACGGACCGCGGCATCACCGATCGACACTCGGTGATCGACCTCTGCAAAGAGGCCGCGGCCCAACTTGGGATGTTGAACGAAGGCTCAGCGCGGGTGCGGATCGAGGTGTTGCCGGATACAACCGCGACAGCTTCGCAGCCCTAAGACTCGCGGCCGCTCACGCCGATCAAACCAATGGCGCTGGTGGTGGAGGTAATCCTGGATCCGCCGGTGGCACCGCCGTTGCAGGAACGGCGAGCGTTGCCCAGACATCGTATTGGTCTCCAAACTGGCGCAGGAACAAAAGTTTGAAGGCAAACAACCAGACTAATCCCGGCAGCAGCAGGACGGTATTGACGTAAGGAAGACCCCCGACACAGCAGGTCACGCAGGAAACGATCGTGCCGACGATGGCCAGCGCGATCACGAGCACCAGGCCAAAAAGGGCGAGCAAAATAAACGGGCCCGGCCGGCCAAGGACCAGCTTCGCCACATCGACGAAGGCTTCGCGCGCAGAACAGCGGCGGCGGTACATAACCGGCACCATGAACTGGGAGACGATCGCGAAGAAGATCGCGAACACCAGCCAGATCAGCCCGATCACGATGAAAATGATTACGGCCGAGACACCGAGGGCAGTGGAACCGCGGTCTGACGCAAACAAACCCATCGGCACGGCGATCACCAGCACGAGCAATCCCACCAGCACCAGGACGATGAATGCCACGACGACCGAGAACAGGAAGAAGCTGTTCCCTTCCCGCCGGTATTCCCGCCACGGTTCGGCGATGGCGCCTCGATTTTTCACGACGCAATCTGTGAAAATGAACCGGCCTCGCGAGCTGAGCCACATGAAGACAAGAATCACAACGATGAGCAGCAGTCCCCCGCCGATCAGAGCCGCAATCAACCACGGCGGCATTGTCCAATCCGTCGAGTCGATCCCCTGACTCGTTCTCCAATATCTCCAGTTGCCGCCACCAAACCGGCCGGGATTTCTGAAACTGGAATGGAATCCTCCGCCCCAGGCTCCGCTCAGGAATGCGGCGAAAGCAATCGTGAGCCATTTCATCGCGTCGAATGGGCGAAACAGAATTGTTTTCATCACTTCGTACGCAGCGCCAAAGGGCTCGAAGATTTCGATCTTGGGTTCGTGGCCGTTCATGCGCCTATTCCACTCCTTCGCGCCGGACAGTTCAAGCTCGCTCTTACTCCCGTCGATTTCAGCTCTGGCCGTGCGCTCGAAATCCGGGCCCGTCCGATTCAGAGATGATGAATCAATCTCGCTCGGCCGAAACCGTTGCCGTCCTCGGCGCCTCGCCGAAACCGGAACGATACGCTTACAAAGCGATGGAAATGCTGGAGGAATATGGGCACCGCCCCGTGCCGATCAATCCGGCCTTCGACGAGATCCGCGGCAAAAAATGTTATCCGAACATTTCGGACGCGCCCGGGCCGATCGATACCGTGACGCTCTATCTCGGCGAGACGCGCTCGACTCCGCTCATCGACGAGATCATCTCGGCCAAACCGCGGCGGCTCATCATGAATCCCGGCGCGGAGAATGACGTGCTCGCAACCCAAGCGGAAAAGGCCGGCATCGAAGTAGTGAAAGGCTGCACCCTTGTGATGCTGAGGACCGGCCAGTTTTAACTGATCACGGCGTCAGCCAGCCTCGGCGGATCAAGCTCACGGCAATCGCGGCCAGCAGGAGTGAAATCAATTTCGAAACGCCCCTCATGCCTTGCTGCCCCATCCAGCGAGTAAAATGGCTGGCGTATCGGAATCCGATTCCCACCAGGAGTAGATTCACGAGCAACGCCAGGACGGTAAACAGGATCCCTACTGTATCCACGAGAAGGAGGAGCGCGGTGAGCAAGGCCGGGCCCGCGATCAATGGCATTCCGAGAGGCACGACCCCAAAAGATTCGCCGGCATAACGGCTACGTTCGCCCAGATCGAGAAGCTCGCGCACCGCGATGCCGAGCAGGATCAATCCGCCGGCCACCTGGAAATCCGCCACGGTGATTCCCAGCATGCGAAAGATTATTTTGCCGAGAAAAATAAAGCCGATCGAAACCGCAAGGCTCGTGATCAACCCAAGCGTGCCCTCGTGTTGCCGGCGTTTCGCATCCGCGTGGCCGCCCAGCCCGAGAAAAATCGCGACGAGTCCGATCGGATCGATCGCGACAAAAAGAGGAATGAAAGCGAGGAGGAATTTCTCGAGGTACGGCTGCATCTTATCGCCATCGCATCGTGCGCTCTTTTCCGCAAAGCAACGCAGGATTCCGCTTTACCGGGTTCGGCTTCTCTAAGATGTTTCGATTCCGCTTTTCAAGTCTATGAAAAAACAATTCCTTGCCTCGATTCTTCTCGGTGGCCTCGCGGTCATCACGCGCGCCGATGAGCTCAAAACCGTCGACGCTTTCCGCGAAGCGGCGACGAAGGCGAATTCGGTCCTCACTTTGCCAGACTGGGACCAGACGCCAGAAGCGGTCGAGGCTTCGATGAAAAAGGCCATCGACACGGCGAACGCCGCGCTCGACCAGATCGGCGCGCAAGATCCCGCCAAGGTCACTTTCCAGAGCACGATTGTGGCGCTGGACGATCTCGGCTATCAGGCGCGGCTGACGGCGAACAAGGCGACGATTATCAAGGAGACAAACACGTCCGCCGCCATGCGCACCGCCGCGGAAAATGCGGTGAAGCTCTTCCAGGATTGGGCCGTGGGTGTCGATTATCGCGAGGACGTTTACAAGGCGATCAAGGCTTTCGAGAAAACGCATCCGAAACTGAGCGGCGAAGAGGCGAAACTGTTGAAGGAGACGCTGCGCGATTATCGCCGGGCCGGGCTGGATTTGTCGCCGGAGAAGCGCCGCGAAGTCGAGCAATTGCGCAAGGACCTTTCGAAACTCGGAACGACCTTCGATTCAAATATCGTGGAAGTGCAGAAGCCGGTCGTCCTCACCAAGGCCGAGCTCGATGGCGTGCCGGAAAGTTTTCTCACAACGCCCGGCGTCAAGACCGGCGATGATGCTTACACGGTAAAGGCGAACGTCACCTGGCAATACATCGCCGTGATGGAGAACGCGAAAAGCGCCGAGGTGCGCAAGCGCCTCTACATCATCCACGATACCATGGCGAAAGAGAAAAACGTTCCAGTCCTGAACCAAATGCTCGCGTTGCGAAACAAGATCGCGCTGCGTCTCGGCTACAAATCGTGGGCCGACTACCAGACCGAGATCAAGATGGCGAAATCGGCGGCCGGCGCCGAAAAATACATCAACGACCTTATCGCCGGCAGCCAGCCGAAGTTCGATGCGGAGATCGAAGAGCTGCGCAAGCTGAAGGTGGCGGAGACGAAAGATCCGAAGGCTAAAATCGAGCGATGGGATGCCTCTTATTACAACAACCAGCTAAAGAAGCAGAAGTACTCCGTCGATACCGAAGCGCTCCGTTCTTATTTCCCTTTCCAGAAAACGCTCGAAGGGATGTTCAACATCTACCAGAGCATCTTCGGCCTGAAGTTTGAAAAAATCGCGGTTCCGCAAAAATGGATCGACGATCTTCAGCTCTATGCCGTAATCGATGCCGCCACGGGCGAACCGCTCGGGATGTTTTATCTCGATATGTTTCCGCGCGAAGGGAAGTTCAATCACTTCGCGGAATTTGAAATCATCGGCGGCAAGGCGCTGGCCGACGGGAAATATCAACGGCCGACGGTGGCGTTGCTTTGCAACTTTCCGCCGGCCAACGCGGGCGGCCAGTCGCTTCTTACCCACACGGACACCGAAACTCTCTTTCATGAGTTTGGTCACGCGCTGCATGCGATCGTGACCCGCGCAAAATTCGCTCGCTTCGCGGGAACTAACGTGCCGGGCGATTTTGTCGAGGCCCCATCGCAGATGCTCCAGAACTGGGTCTGGGACAAGAAAGTGCTCGATACTTTCGCCGCCGATTATCGCGACCCGGCGAAGAAGATTCCCGCGGAAACCATCGAGAAATTAAGAGAGGCGAAGCTCGCCACGGTGGGCACGTATTACCGGCGGCAGTTTTCTTTTGCCTCGCTCGATCTCGCCTTGCACGCTCCGCATCCGGAAGACCAGCCGTACGATTGCGTCGCGATTTCCAATCCGATTCTCTCGAAGGTTTTCCTGCCGGTCGCGCCGGAAACGACCATGGTGTCCTACTTCGGCCATCTGAACGGGTACGATGCCGGTTACTATGGTTACGCGTGGGCCGATGCGATCGCGGCGGACATGGCGACGGTCTTCGAGTCCGCGAAAGACGGGTATCTCGACAAACAAGCGGGGATGCGGCTGCGCCGCGATATTTACGAGCCCGGCGATTCGCGCGAGATCACCGAGTCGATCGAAAAATTTCTCGGACGCAAACAATCGGTGCAACCGTTCCTGAAGAAGATCGGGATCGCGGCGCCTTCGCCGAAAACAAAACCAGCCGCGCCTCCGCCGGATGCCCGCTAGTAATCTCATGAAAAAACTTTTTACCCTCGGCACCTGCGTTCTCGTCGCAGGAATTTCGCTGGCCGCAGCCGAAGCGCCATCGGGGCCGCCAAAATCGGCGCTCGACGCCATCACCGCCGCCGATCTCCTCAAGCACATCAAGGTTCTCGCTTCGGATGAATTTGAAGGGCGGGCGCCCGGTTCGAAGGGTGAAGAGCTCTCCGTGAAATACATCACCGAACAATTCAAGACGCTTGGACTGAAGCCGGGCAATCCCAACGGCACTTACATTCAGGAAGTTCCACTCGCCGGCATCATCAGCGCGCCGGTCGCTTCCTTTTCGATCGGTGAGAAAAAGATGGAGCTGAAATTCCCCGACGACTTCGTGGCCTCGTCCGCGCGCCTCCAGAATGAAGTGAAAGCGGAGAACACCGATGTGGTTTTTGTCGGCTACGGTGTCGTCGCGCCGGAATATGGTTGGGACGATTACAAGGACGTCGATGTCCGCGGTAAAACGATCCTGATGCTGATCAACGATCCCGCCATTCCCGATCCCGCCGATCCGACCAAGCTCGACATGAAAATGTTCAAGGGCAGCGCGATGACGTACTACGGCCGCTGGACCTACAAATACGAAGTCGCCGCGCAGAAAGGCGCCGACGCCGCCGTGATCATTCACGAAACTGTGCCGGCCGCCTACCCGTATTCGGTCGTGCAGACGAGCTGGGCCAAGGAGAACTTCGAGATCGACGCGCCGGACAAGAACATGAACGCCGTCCAAATCCGGTCGTGGATCACGCTCGATGTTGCGAAGAAATTGCTCGCGGATAGCGGCCAGGATTTCGATGCCTTGAAGAAAGCGGCGCTGACGAAGGAATTTCGCCCAGTCGCAATCGGCGCCAAAGCGAACTTCGATGTGAAGCAAACGGTTCGCTCCTTCAAGTCGCGCAACGTCGTGGGAAAGATCGAGGGAAGCGACCAGAAATTGAAGGACGAATGGATCATTTATAGCGCGCACTGGGACCATCTGGGGCGTCATGAAGAATTGAAGGGCGACCAGATTTTCAATGGCGCAGTCGACAACGCTACCGGCGTCGCCGGCCTGATCGAGCTGGCCACCGGCTACATGAAGTTGAAGCCGCCCGCGAAACGTTCCGTTCTTTTTGTGGCAACAACCGCGGAAGAGGCGGGCCTGCTCGGCGCGAAATTTTACGCTGAGCACCCGCTTTATCCGATCGAGAAAACTCTCGCTGATATCAACATGGATGGCCTGAGCGTCTGGGGAAAAACGCGCGACATCGAAGACATTAGTTTCGGCAATTCCGATCTCGATGACATGCTGGCGGCCGCGACGGTGCTTCACGGGCGCGTCATGAATCCAAACAGCCAGCCGGAGAAGGGCAGCTTCTATCGCGCCGATCAATTCGAGTTTTCGAAGGTCGGATTGCCGTCGCTCTACACCGGTGCGGGCAAGGATGTGATCGGCAAGCCACCGGAATTTGGTCAGCAAAAAAAGGACGAGTTTATCGCAAAGCATTATCACCAACCGTCGGACCAGGTTGATCCGGCATGGGACGTCTCCGGCGGCGCGGAAGATTTGCAGCTCCTATTCGAGGTTGGCTACCAGGTTGCCAACGGCGAGAAATTTCCGGAGTGGAAACCGGGAACCGAATTCAAGGCTAAGCGGGATGAGATGATCAAGAAATGATGATGAGAGACGCCGTCATCCCGAGCCGCGCAGACGGCGAGGGACCTCTCAAGCGCTCTTGCGCTTTCGCGAAACATCGCGCGTCTTCGTCATATCGATGGCCGAGTATTGTTCGGTGCCGCAGATTGCAGTTGCGGGGTCCCTCGGCGCACTACGCCAGCCGCGGGATGACATGCGATCACGCACGATCATAATAGTCGCGTCATGAACCTTTCCGTTCCCATCATCAGCGTGATCGTCGGCGCGGCGATCCTGCTCTTCGGGCGCAAACTTTTCTGGCTCTTCGTCGCCGCGCTAGGATTTGCGGTCGGATTGGAAATCGCGGCCTACTTCATGCGCGAGCCGCCGGCCTGGCTGACGCTGGTGGTCGCGCTCGGCTGCGGCGTCATCGGCGCTTTGCTGGCGATTCTCCTCCAGAAATTGGCGATTGCTGTCGCCGGCTTCATTGCGGGAGGACGCGTCGCGTGGGCGTTAGCGGCGGCGTTTTTCGTCGAGCACGCGCATTATCGCGGCATCACGTTTGTGATCGGTGGAATTGTGGGGGCGCTGCTCCTGCTGGCTTTGTTCGATTGGGTTTTGATCCTGCTTTCCTCAGTCGAAGGCGCGCATCTGATCACCACCGGCGTTGTTCTGCCCGAGAAAGGTTCGCTGATCCTTTTCATCGCGCTCGCCGTCATCGGCGTGATCGTGCAAGGCTCGATGTGGCGCGGATCGCGACGCTCGGCCGACTGACCGTCTAATGCCGGAAATGGCGCACGCCGGTGAAGATCATCGCCATGTCGCGATCGTCCGCGGCGGCGATGACTTCATCGTCGCGCACTGAGCCGCCGGGCTGAATCGCACAGGTGGCGCCGGCCTCGGCTGCTGCGAGCAAGCCGTCCGGAAATGGAAAAAACGCGTCGCTCGCCACCGCGCTTCCTTCGAGAGACAAACCGGCTTCCCTCGCCTTCCAAACCGCGATGCGCGACGCGTCCACCCGCGACATCTGCCCGGCGCCGATCCCAAGCGTTCGATCCGACGCGGCATAGACAATCGCGTTGGACTTCACATGTTTCACCACCCGCCACCCGAAAATCATCGCGGCCATTTCCTGTTCGGTCGGTTTGCGAATGGTGACCACTTTCGTCGCGAGATCCACGAGCCCACCCGAGTCTTTGTCCTGCACGAGGATGCCGCCGACAACAGAACGAATGTCCTGCGGCGGCTTGGCCGGCGCTGAGGGCCCGAGCGCTCGAATCAGCCGCAGATTTTTTTTCTTCTGAAACAATGCGCGCGCGTCGGTCTCGAAGTCCGGCGCGATGATGACTTCGCTAAAGATTTCGCTGATCGCCTTGGCGAGCGATTCATTCACGGGGCGGTTGCAAATAATGACCCCACCGAAAGGCGCCTGTTTGTCGGTCGCAAACGCCTTCTCCCACGCTTCCCGCAGATCGGGATCGCTCCCGACGCCGCACGGATTGGTATGTTTCAGGATCGCAACCGTCGGCTCAGTAAATTCGGCGATCAGATTCGCGGCCGCGCTGATATCCAGAATGTTGTTAAAGGAAAGTTCCTTGCCGTGAAGCTTTTCGAAATGCCGGTCGAAATCGCCGTAGAGCGCGGCGGTTTGATGCGGATTCTCGCCGTAACGGAGGCGCGCGGCGAGCGGAAGCGAAACCGAAAAGGAAGCGTCCGTGGTTTGTTCCTGATTCAGGAAAGTTCCGATCGCGCGGTCGTAATCCGATGTCTTGATGAACGCCTTGATGGCAAGCCGTTCGCGCAATTTTAAAGTGGTCTCGCCATCGTGATCGCGCAGCGTTTCCAAAACCGTGTCGTAATCGGCGGGATCGACAACGACTGTGACCGATTCATAATTTTTCGCGGCGCTCCGGATCATGGATGGCCCGCCGATGTCGATTTGCTCGATCGCTTCCGCGAGCGTGACATCCGGCTTCGCGACCGTGGCTTCGAATGGATAAAGGTTCACCACGACGAGATCGATCGGCTGGAAGCCGCATTCTTTCGCCTGCTGTTCGTGCAAAGGATTGCCGCGTTTGTAGAGCAACCCGCCGTGCACGCGCGGATGCAGCGTTTTAACGCGGCCTTCGAGCACTTCGGGAAAATCGGTGAAGCTGGAGATATCGCGCACGGGTACGCCTTCCTTGCGGAGCAGATCGGCGGTGCCGCCGGTGGAAATGATATCGACGCCCTGTTTCTCAAGCTCCCGCGCGAAAGCCGCCACGCCTTTCTTGTCGGAAACCGAGATAAGGGCGCGGGTGATTTTCATCGTTGAAGCGTTGAACCGATATCGCTTTAACGCTGCAACATTTTAACGCTTCATCGCGATCGCCTCAGCGATCGAGCACCACATTTTTCGCCATCGGATAAAGAACGGGGCAGCAGCCAATGGTTTCGCAAAACGCTTTGCTAAAATGGCTCAGGCTGGCGTAACCCACTTCAGTCGCCGCCTCAGTCACGTTGTGGTGGCCCATCCGCAAAAGTTCGGCGGCGCGTTCCATGCGCAGTTTGCGCAAGTATTGCGGAATCGTGAGGCCGACTTCCCGCGAGAAACTCCGGCTCAGATAAAACGGGCTGCACCCCACTTCGCGGCCGAGCATTTCCAGCGTCAACGGCTGTGCGAGATTGCGCGCGAGCAATTCCTTCGTCCGCGCCACGCGATCGCGCGCGACCCGCTTCTGGCGCATGCAAAAGAGCTCGGGATCTTTTGGCGTGAAAAGAAAATGCGCCATGAGCTCCAGCGCCTTGCTCTGATACCAGAGGCTCTGGGCCGATTTTGAGACCGGCGGCTGCGTGAGACTCGCGACGACCTGATGCTGTTCGGCCGACATTGGACGGGCCGTGGAGACGATCGATTTTTCTTTGCCGGCGAACACCGCGGCACGCAGTTGCGGATCGAGGTCCGCCTCGCAATCGGCGAGCTGCCTCTGCAATTGCTCGCGCGAAAACTCCAGGGTGACGAACTGATGATGGTCACCGGCCTGCCGCGAAGCCTGCAACGGCTCGTCCGTCAGCGCGTAAAAGCCGGCGCTACCCGGAACGTAATCGGCCTGGGAACGGGCGCCGACCGCACCGCGGCCTTCCACGTTGAGGCAGAATTCCACGCTGCGCGGATGAAAGCTTAACCCCCAATCGAGCGGCCGGACCGTCCGAAAATCGTGCCATTCCAAGCTGACTCCGAGGCGATCGAAGTCGCCATACAATTGCCGCCAACCCTGGGGAACGGCGCGCCAGGCGCCTCGCTCCGCCGTGGCTTCATCGATGGAAAGCATCGCGCGAACTTTAAGAGTGTTGCCGGCGCGAATGCAAGTCGGGTTTGGCTTCCACGAAAGCCGCGCGATCCCAATTTCCCAGGGTCGAGGCCGCGTCGTAAGTGCTGCGGGCGAAATCGAGGAGGGCTTGATCGGGCGACGCTGCCTGCCGCATCGCGTCGTACGGAAGGACGAATTCCTTGAGCTGCGCGTTGTAGCTTGCGGCGGCCGGTTGCACTTTCGCTTCCGAAAATCCCTTCGGCTCCGGATATGCGTACGAATAATAAATCGGCTCGGGCATCATCTCATTGCCGGGCCAGAAACCGAGGCTGCTCACTTCATGCGAATACGCCTCGCGGGCAACGGCGTTGGGCAAGTGCGGTACACCCCCGGGATGCGGCGGCGCGGGCCGGCCGGAGAACCGCGTCACGGCGAGATCGAAGCTGCCCCAGAAAAAATGGACCGGGCTGCATTTGCCGCAGAAGTCCGAGCGAAATTCCTTGAAGACGCGATCGCTCTGCAAGAGCACGCGCCAGAAACGGTTCGCGGATTCGGAATCGTAAGCGGAATCCTTTTCGTTTTGCTCGAAGGGAACCGCGGGATCGACCTCGTTCGGCGTGGTATTGATCTCGACCGCTATCTCCAGTTCGCCCAGCGCGTCCATCACTTCGCGATAAAATGCCGCGACCGATTTCGGAGCGAGCTTGATATTTTTCTTAATTCCCTCGCCAGTTTGCATCCGCAAAACGTGATCGACAAAATCGAAATCGATCTGGAGGACGCGCGTGCCAAAAAAAATTGGCGAAGTCGTCAGCCCGCGCGCAGTGAGGTAAAGCGTGACGTGCCACGAATGATTGGTCCACGGTGTCAGCGAAAGCCGGACCTTGCCGACGATCTGCGTCCACATGTGGAGGGTGGCGGCCGTTTCCTTCCATTCGTTGAAAGGGAGTGCGGGCCAAACTTCATTCACGGTATTCATATCCGATTTCGAATATCCTCCTTGTTGCCACGGTAGCAACGGCCCTGTGGGCGGTTCCGGTAGTCGAGCTGCAGCAATGTTTAATCCCAGGTCCGCGGCTACAGCGCCCTACCGGCGATTGAAAAAATCCACGAAGGAACGCCGAACTCGCACGAACATGTGACGGGCATCTTCCTTGGTTTTCCAGAAGAGCCGCTTGATGTGGCGCTTGACGATATTGTCCTGCGGATCCTCTTCCGGATCGACGGCGCGCTCGTCGGCCGGCGCCGTGTCCTCCTCGACCTGATCCATGTTCCGGCCTGTGTACATGCCCTCGACGCGCGTCACTCGTCCATCGTTCGCCTTGATGTGAATGGTGCCGAGCGGCGCTCTGGATCGATTTTCCAGAGTCACGATCCAGGTTGGATTACCGCGATCGTCCGTCCGCAGCGTGTAACTCACGAGCGCGAAGGTGACATGAGACGTTTCCGCGGTGTGACTCGCCACCGAATACGCGCCGGTCGAATCGAGATTGAGACGGGCGGTGTTCACCGTCGCGCCCTGCGTCGAACCGACCACCGATCGGTTCGGGACCCGTTGCGAAAGGATCCGGTTATCTTCCACCACGATCTCGCGAATGCCGCCCACCGCGTTTCGATCAGCCACTAAAATCTTCCAGGCGCGCGGTTGCGGATTGCCATCGACGCCGGTGATGGAAACGACGTGATTGACCAGCTCGCGGTTCCCCTGCGTGCCGATCACGCGCAGGGCTTCGTAAGCGCTCGCATTCTCCTGCGCCAGAGCGGGGGTCGCGAGAAGCAGCGCCGCGAGCAATGATTTCCACATGACGAAAGAGAGCTATGGTTGCTCCGGCTGTCCACCGTGTTTTCGGTTGGGAACTTGAAGGGGACGGGCCATAGGTTGAGCGTTCACTGGCTTGATGAAAAAAAAGAAGGTCGAGTTCTCCAGCCACACCGGCAACCTGGCTCCGATGCGAAAGATCGTGCGCGAGTTTTTGAACGTGTATCCGTTTTCCGAGAAGGAGAGAACTCTCATGGTGCTCGGGGTAGACGAAGCCTGCACCAACATTATTCGGCACGCGTATCATTTGCGGGACGATCAGTTGATATCGCTTTCGCTCGAGCGAATGCGTAATTGCATTCGGATGCGGCTGCGCGATTACGGCAAGAAAACCGAGGCGCACACGATGAAAGGCCGTGCCCACGATTTGATCAAACCCGGCGGGCTCGGCTTGCATCTGATCCGGAATGCGTTCGACAAAGTGGATTACATCGTGAAAGCGCGCGGCACTGAGTTGGTCATGACGAAGAACCTGGAGAACGAGAAGTGAACGTGGTCCTGGCTTTCTGTAGCCGCTTCGCTGTGCGAAACGTGAGGGAAAACATGACCGCACACAGGGCGGCGGCTACAGAAGAAACATGAAACCGCCAGAACCCGATCCCGCTTTCGAAGTCTCGCTGCGGCCGCCGATGTTCAGCGAGTTCACCGGCCAGGTGAAGGTATGTGAACGTCTCGAGCTGCTCGTGGAAGCTGCGAAAAAACGCGGCGACGTGCTCGAGCATATTCTGCTCAGCGGCCCGCCTGGTCTCGGAAAGACGACGCTGGCCAACATCATCGCGAATGCCATGGGCGTGAGCGTGAAGAACACGAGCGGACCGGTGATCGAGAAAGCGGGTGAGCTTGCCGGTTTGTTGACGAGTCTGGAAAAGGGCGATGTGCTCTTCATCGACGAAATCCATCGGCTCCAACCGACCATCGAAGAATATCTTTACCCGGCGATGGAGGATTACCGGCTCGATATTATTATCGATCAAGGGCCGCAGGCGCGCAGTCTCCGGCTCCAACTTCCGAAGTTCACTCTCATCGGCGCGACCACTCGTGCCGGGATGGTGAGCGCACCGTTGCGTTCTCGTTTTGGAATGACGGCCCGACTGGATTACTACAGCGCGGAAGAGATGCATAAAATCATTTTGCGAAGCGCCGGGTTGCTCGGCGTGGAAATCGATGCGGCGGGCGCGGCGGAAATCGCGGCGCGGACGCGAGGGACGCCGCGAACCGCGAACAACCTGCTGCGCTGGGTGCGCGATTATGTGCAGGTGAAAGCCGATGGAAAAATCACCGCGGACCTCGCAGACAAGGCGCTGACGATGCTCGAGATCGATCGTGACGGTTTTGATCAATGGGACAAGCGGATCATCGAAACGTTGATCCATAAGTTTAACGGCGGGCCGGTTGGCCTGAGCTCGCTGGCGGTGGCGGTCGGCGAGGAAGCGGGAACGCTGGAGGAAGTGAACGAGCCTTACCTGATCATGGAAGGATATATCAAGCGCACGCCGCAAGGGCGCGTGGCACTTCCGAACGCCTACCGGAAGCTCGGGCTCAAGCCGCCGGTCGGGACGCAGAACGAATTGTTTGGATCGTGACGTCGCCGTGGAACTGACGCCCGACTTTTTCCAAACGACTTCGAAAGTCCTCACCGTCGCCGAACTCACGCGCGCGATCCGCGGCACCCTCGAGACAAAATTTGGCGCGGTCTGGGTGCAGGGAGAAATCTCGAATTACAAACTGCATCCCTCGGGTCATCAATATTTCACCCTGAAAGACCAGCGGGCTGCGATCTCGTGCGTCATCTTTCGCAACACGCTTCCGCCCGGCGCGCCGCCGATCGCCGATGGCGCGCAGGTCCAGGTTTACGGCAACGTCTCCGTTTTCGAAGCGCGCGGGCAATACCAGCTCAGCGTGCAAATTCTGCAGACGCGCGGCGCGGGACTGCTCCAGGCAAAATTCGAAGCGCTCAAGCGCAAACTCGAAGCGGAAGGCCTCTTCGATCCCGCGCGCAAACGGCCGCTGCCAAAATTTCCGAAACGAATCGGCATCATCACTTCGCCCAGCGGCGCCGCGATCCGCGACATGTTGAACGTGCTGCGCCGCCGCTCGCCGAACGTCTCAGTGCTCATCAGCCCGGTTCGCGTCCAAGGCATCGGAGCCGCCGCTGAAATCGCGACGGCGATCAATGAATTGGCCGCGCCAAATGAAGCATGGCAGCCGATCGACCTGATCGTGATCACGCGCGGCGGCGGCAGCATCGAGGACCTTTGGGAGTTCAATGAGGAAATTGTGGCGCGAGCCATCTTTCATTCGGCGATTCCGGTGGTGAGCGCCGTCGGGCACGAGATCGATTTCACCATCGCGGATTTCGTCGCCGACCTGCGCGCGCCCACGCCGAGCGCGGCGGCGGAACTGATTGTGTCGGATTCGGTCGAACTCGGCCGCCGCGTGAGCGAACTGGCAAACTGCCTTCAGAAATGTCTCCGCAGTTTTCTGGTGCACAGCCAGACCCGGCTGCGTTTTTTATCGGAGCGCACACTCGCGCGCGAATTGGTGCAGCGGATGCGCGACGCCCAGCAGCAGCTCGATCTGACCGCGGAATCGCTCCGACGCCGTCTCAAACAATTCGTGATTGACGCGCGCACCACCTTGTCCGCTCGAACGCAATCACTGAAGTCGCACGATCCAAGGCGCGAGCTGAGCCTGCGGCGCGCCAACTTGCTCGAGCTTAGCCGTCGCATCACCACGCAGCCGCCCCGATTCCTGCAAAATGCACAACAGCGTTTTCAGCGCGTAGTGAGCGTGCTCCGCGTGCTCGGACCTGACGCGACCTTGCGGCGCGGTTACAGCATCACGACCGACGCGGGCGGCAAGGTGATTCAAACGGTCGCAGCGGTCCGCCCGGAATCGAAGATACGAACCCGCGTGGCGGATGGGGAATTCGAATCGGAGGTTCTGCCGGCTGCCAAACAGCCGAACCACTAGCGATCGTGCGCTAGGGCTGTGTCAGGATCTTGCCGGTTTCGGCTCCCACCGTTCCCTCAGAATCTCCAGTCATTCGGCCGATGGTCGATTGGAATTTGGCGGCGTCCCCTGTGCCAGTCCCAGCCACTGCCTGGCTTTTCCGGAAAGTGCCGGCATCGCCACCCTTTCGGATTACCACAAAACCTTTGTCGCCATACGGCGCGGCGGTCGACGTAGGGATCGCGTTGTAAACGTAGTTCGAAGTGGCCACAAACACGGTGTTGGAGGGATCCACTTCCCGTACCTTATACACTTTTAATGCGCTCGTGCCGGTAAGTGTCAGAGTAGGCGGCGTTGCGGTGTCGGCTGTCGCCGTGCAATTGGCCCCCGGCGCATTCAGCATCTTCTGAAGGTCCCCAGCCTTGAGGTAATCGTGCTGAACCAACTTTTGACAAAAATCCTTGAGGCTGGTTCCAGCCGCGAGGGTGGTATCATCCCCAGGCCACGACAGGTTGGGATCGGAATTTGTCGCACCGTCCGTAGCCATCTGGAAAGTGGCCAGATACAATTGCCGCGCGTTGTTCATGGTCCCAGTCAATTGGCCACGCGTCAGCGCCTGGGTGAGCGCAGGCACCGCGAACGCCGCCAGCACGGCGATGGTCGCGATCACGACCAGCATTTCGATCAAGGTAAAAGCAGCCGAAGAAGTTCTTTTCATATAGGGGGAAACAGTCTTGCAGAATGCCGAAGGCGAACGCGACCGGTCAAGTAGAATACAAGGAGCGGCGGTTTGAAACCGCCGTGAGCGATTGCAAAATCGCCCCTCCTTGGTAGGGACGGCGCAGCGCGCCGACCTAACTGTTGCCTTCGAGCTTGAACGCCACTGTCGCCAGCGGTGGCAAGCTGATCATGAGAGAATGCGTCCGGCCTTGCCACGGAAAATCTTCGGCCTCGAAGCCGCCCATGTTTCCGACATTGCTGCCGCCGTAGGTATCGGCATCGGTGTTGATGATCTCGCGATAGAAACCGGCGCCGGGCACGCCGAGCCGATAACCATTTCGCACCAGCGGCGTCGCGTTTACCGCAAAGACGATCACGTCGCCATCGCGCGATCGCCGCATGAACGCGACCACGCTGTTGTCGGCATCGTGAAAATCGATCCACTCGAAACCTTCATGCGTATCATCGAGGTCCCAGAGCGCGGGCTCGGACTTGTAAACGTAATTGAGATGCTGCACCAGCCGGCGGAGCCCATCGTGGCGCGGGAGCTGAATTAACTCCCAGTCGAGCCCGCGATCGTGATTCCATTCGCGGCGTTGCCCGAACTCGCCGCCCATGAAGAGCAGCTTCTTGCCGGGATGGCCGTACATCCACGCGAAAAACATCCGCAGATTCGCGAACTGCTGCCACTCGTCGCCCGGCATTTTGTTGATGAGCGAACCTTTGCCGTGCACGACCTCATCGTGGCTCAGGACCAGGACGAAATGTTCCTGGAACGCATACATCAGCGAGAAGGTGATGTTGTTGTGATGGAACCGCCGGAAAATCGGATCGAGCGCCATGTAATGGAGGAAGTCGTGCATCCAGCCCATGTTCCATTTGAAGCCGAACCCGAGGCCGCCCAGATGCGTGGGGCGCGAGACCCCGGGCCAGGCGGTTGATTCCTCGGCGATCGTCATGATGCCGGGAAAGCGCTCGTAGCAAACTTCGTTGCAGCGCTTGAGGAAAAAGACCGCCTCCAAATTCTCGCGGCCGCCGAAGGCATTCGGAATCCACTCGCCCGCTTTGCGCGAATAATCGAGGTAGAGCATCGACGCGACCGCGTCCACGCGCAGACCGTCGATGTGATATTTATCGAGCCAGAAAAGCGCATTGCCGATGAGGAAATTGCGCACTTCGTTGCGGCCGAAATTGAAAATCAACGTTCCCCAATCCTGGTGCTCGCCCTGGCGCGGATCGGCATGCTCGTAAAGATCAGTCCCGTCGAATTCGGCGAGGCCGTGCGCGTCCTTGGGAAAATGCGCCGGCACCCAATCCATGATCACGCCGATGCCCGCCTGGTGAAATGCGTCGACAAAATGCCGGAACTCGTCCGGTGTTCCGAACCGGCTCGTCGGCGCGAAGTAATTCGTGACCTGATATCCCCACGAGCCCTCAAAGGGATGTTCGGCCACCGGCATCAGTTCGATGTGGGTGTAGCCCATTTCGAGGACGTAAGGCAGAAGCGTTTCCGTGAGCTCGAGGTAACTCAGCGACCGATCGCCTTCCTCCGCTTTTCGACGCCAGGATCCGAGGTGGACTTCGTAGATGCTGACCGCGCTCGTGTGCCAACGCCGCTCCGGGCGCGCCTCCATCCATTCGCGATCGTTCCATTGGTAGCGATCGAGATTGTAAACGAGAGACGATGTCTGGATGCCGTGCTGATTAAAAAGCGCGAACGGATCGCTCTTGAGCAATAACGCGCCGGCCGGCGTCCTGATCTCGAATTTGTAGTGCACCCCCTCGCCCACATCCGGCACAAATATTTCCCAGACTCCGCTGCCCAAAAGCCGACGCATCGGATTCGTCCGTCCATCCCACCCGTTGAAGTCGCCCACGACGCTGACGCGCTGCGCGTTCGGCGCCCAGACCGCGAAATAAATGCCGGCGACGCCGCCGATCGTGCGCAGGTGCGCGCCGAATTTTTCGTAGATCTGCAGGTGATTTCCTTCGGAGAAGAGATGGAGATCGATCTCGCCCATGATCGGACCAAAGGCGTAGGGATCGCGCACGATTGCCGTCGAACCATCCCAACCCGTCAGGTGAATCCGGTAATCGACGTCGCGCTTCATCTCGGGAAGAACCGCCTGGAAAAAACCTTCGCGACTAAGCCGCTCCGCCGCGAAATGCTGCTCTTCTTTTCCCGGGAGCACGACGCTCACTTCCTTGGCGTCGGGGCGAAAGACGCGGACGGCCAGACCATCGCCGATTCGGTGCGGGCCAAGAATTCGGAAAGGATCGGGATGCGCGCCGGCGAGAAAAACCTGCAGTTCGTCGATGGGCAGACCGGTTACTTCGAAGGAACTCATGCGCGGTGCGGCAACTTAAGGCGCGCTACCGGTAAATCCAGAGGAGCAATCCCGGCACTGCAATTCCCGCGAGCAGACAAATGGTAGCGACCAGGGGCCGCCGGCTGAACTTGTAAGCCATAACGACCCCGAGCGCGGCGGAGGTGACGAGACCGGCGGCGGCAGCGAGCATGAAATAGCGCAGCGGCGTTTCCTGCCGTCCCGGAGTCCCCGGAAGATGGGCATCCTTGTGGACGAAAGAGAGCGCGGCGAGCGCCGGCGGCGCGATGTAGGTCTTATCCCTTGTCGACTCGTGCCAGTTAAACAATTGCCACGAGCCAGTGACCGCGAAGAAAATGAGCATCGGCGCGAAGAGACAGCCGAGATAGAGATGCAAGGTTCGCAAAACTTTCATGATAGGTTTCCAGAGCTACGGCTTCACCACCACCGGGGTGCCGATCTGCGCGGCGTTATAGAACTGTCGAGCTTTCCAATAAGGCATCCGGATGCAGCCGTGGGAAGCGGGCACGCCCGGCAGATAACCCTGGTGCAAGCCGTACCCCGGAGAGAATTCGAGAAAGAAAGGCATCGGCGCGCCGACGAAATGCGAATGCGGAGGTTTGCTGTCTTTCCGGGTATCGACGTTTGGCTTCACGATTCTGCCCGAGTCATCAACGTAACTTCCGTAGAGACTCGATCGGTGATCGATGTCCTTTCTGATCACGGCGAAACGGCCAACTGGCGTGCGGTGTCCTTCCCGGCCGCTCGAGATCCGAGACGACGCGGTGCGATGTTTTCCGCGATACAAATACGCTTCCTGTTCTCCCAAATCTACGACGATGGGAATTTTAGAAGTCGATTCAAGATGGTTTCGAGTGGAAAGCTCAGGGGCGGAGCGCACCATAGTCGGCCGGGGGCCGGGAGCAACAACGCCGCTTTGCGTGGGAATGAACGTGAGGCAACATTGGCAACGTTGAAGATATTCATCACGATCATTTCGTTACTCGGGGCTGCGGCGCTCTTGAGTAATTGCGCGTCCGAAGACATATCCACCAACGACACGACGCGGGTGGGCGAGCCGACGCCGGCGCCTCCCCTGAGCGCTCGGAGCGGCTGGGCTTGGTGAGCGCCGGCAGGTGGGCGGAATTTCTTCGAGAGAGTGGCGGAGGGGGTGGGATTCGAACCCACGAGGGCTTGCGCCCTGCCGGTTTTCAAGACCGGAGCCATCAACCGCTCGACCACCCCTCCCAGTTTCGAGCCGCGCGAGAATTGTGCCATCGTCGCGCCAGCGAGCAAGGTGGATCGAGCGCTCCGCCGCTCGATTTTAAGGATCGCCCGCGGAGCGGCCGATCCACCTTCTCGCTCGACACCGCTCTATGTTCATGTGAACTTAGCCCGTGGCTGAGCGATCCAAGAACGCAAAAAAGAAGTTCGTCCCGATCGTCGAGGAAGAGCCGCCGCCCTTGCCGGCCATTCATGGCCGCGGCGCGTCCTGGAGTCCGGCCAACCGATTTGAAAAACTCCATGTCGATCTGGGAGACACCGATGTTGTTCAGATCGATCCGGCGGATGAAGAGGAGAAACCACGGCGCGAGACGCAGTTCTTTCGCGACGGGACGCGGACCATCATCGCGCGCAACGACAGTCCCGACGTCGGTTTCGAGACCAGCGTGAATCCGTATCGCGGCTGCGAGCATGGCTGCATTTATTGCTTCGCCCGGCCGACCCACGAATACCTCGGCCTTTCCGCGGGCTTGGATTTCGAGAGCAAGATCATGGTCAAAACGGACGCGCCGAAGTTGCTCGAAGCGGAGTTGTCATCGCCGAAGTGGGAGCCGCAGGTCATCGTCATGAGCGGCGTGACCGATCCGTATCAGCCGATCGAGCGAAAGCTCCGGATCACGCGCGGCTGCCTCGAAGTGCTGGCAAAATTCCGCAATCCCGTGGCGATCATTACCAAGAACAGGCTCGTGACCCGCGACGCCGATCTTCTCGGCGAGCTCGCCAGTCATAACGCGGCGGCGGTGAATGTTTCCGTGACTTCGCTCGATCCGGAGATCCAGCGCGTGATGGAGCCGCGCACTTCATCGCCGGCGGCGCGATTGGAAACGATCGAGATATTGCGTGCGGCCGGAATTCCGGTCGGCGTAATGGTTGCTCCGATAATCCCGGGCCTGACCGATCACGAGATACCGAAAATCGTGGAAGCCTGCGCGCGAGCCGGCGCGCAATTTGCCGGCTACACGATTGTGCGATTGCCGTGGGCGATCGCGCCCATGTTCGAGCATTGGCTCGACGAACATTTCCCAGAAAGGAAACAAAAGGTCCTGGAACGCATTCGCCATATTCGCGGCGGGACGAAATTAAACGATCCACGCTGGGGAACGCGCACAAAGGGTGAAGGAATTTTTGCCGAGCAAATCCGATCGATGTTCGAAGTGGCCTGCCGCCGCTCGGGGATCGGCGGGCATTCCGAACTCTCGACCGCGGCCTTTCGCCGCTCGCGCGAACAGTTGAATCTGTTCTAGCGAGCGATTGCCCGGGCGTCGCCGCTCGAGCTCATCCGTCGTTGTTTGCGCATCACCATCAGCATCGAGACACCGCCGATCGCTCCGAAGCTCGCCATCACCGGATACCAAACGCCCCAGCCATAATGATCGATGAGCCAGCCCGTCAATGGCAGCGCGATCGCGGTCCCAAAATATTGAAAAGAATCCACGACGCCGGAAGCGAAGCCGGCCATTTTCCGGCCCCCGATATCCATCGGCGCCGCGGTACCGACGATGGCATGAGTGGAGTTGGCGGTGAGCGCCACCAGGACAAGAAAAAAGCAGCCAATAAATATTCCCATCGGCGTGGGACCGACTACACCGGCCGCGATGACTACGGCCGCCACGAGAATGACGCCGCACTCTACGAAGTAGAGTGTCATGGCGACGGGAGAGCGGTGGCCCTTGAAAAATTTGTCCGAGACAAATCCCGCACTGAACGCGCCTAGCACCGCGAACAGCGGCATCAGGTTGACGGTCCAAAGAACCGCCGCTGGTTTCTCGGCGAGGTTGAGTTTCAGCTGGTCGTGGAAATAGAGAACCATGAGCTGGTCCGAGCTGTTGCGCACCGCGCCGGTGCAGGCGTAAGCGATGGCGTAAAACCAAATGAGAGGATGGGTAAAAATCGTGGTGAAAGATTCTCTCAAGCTTGTGCGGCTGTTGGTAGTCCCGCTCTCAGCCCTCTCGATCAGGCCGTGGTAACCGGCTTCTTCCGGCGTGTCCTTGACGAAAATGACAAGCAAGACGGCGGCGACAGCGACAACCAGCGGCGGAATGCGAAAGAGCCAATGCCAGTCGCCTTTCGCCACCACCCAGGTGCCCACGGTAAAACCAGCGAGAATAATCGGCGCGAGATTGTTGATCCCGAATTGACCCAGTTGGATCATGAAACCAAAGATGCCCGCGAAGGTCCCGCGCTCGGTGCGGCGAAACCAGGCCGCGTTCATTTTGATCATGCCCGGCGAGCCGAACGACTGCAGGTAGCCGTTCATGAGCCAGATCGCGGAGAAGGTCGCGAAAGTTCCGGCGAACGAGGCGAACCCGAAGATGAGATTGATGATAATGGTGCCGGCGGCGCCAATGAGCATCGCGACCTTGCCCCCGATCCGGTCGGTAAGAAGGCCATTCACCAACTGGCCCGTGCCGTAGGCGATCGACCACGCGCTGAGCATGCCGGTGATCTGAAACGTGCTAAATCCAAAATCCGCCACCATGCCGGGCGTCGCGAACCGGAAATTATACCGGCACATGTAAAACGAGGCGTAGAGCAGGCCGATCACGACCCAGTTCAGCCCGCGGCGCGCGCGGAACCCCGGCGGATAGCGAATGACGATTTCCTCAGCGGGTGCGGCGGTTTCCATAGACGCAGGCGGCAGAATGCGCGGCGCACCGCATTGGGCACAACAAAAAAACACGGCCTGACGCGAGACGGATTTGACCGGTCGGGCAAAGCTCGCGAAGCATTGGGATGCCGCTGAACATCGAAAGTCTGCACATCGGAATGAAGGTGCGCCATCCGCACTATGGCGTTGGTGTCGTTAGGTCGCTGACGGAACACACGGCCGAGATTGCCTTCGATGACGCGCCGCGAACCGTGGCGCCCGCCTCGAGCGATCTCGAACCGGCGGAGGCAACCGCCACCCTTAGCGAGGTGCAGATTCCTCTCGCGAATCTCATTCGCGATACCGCCCATGCCGTTGTCGAGGCGCTTGGCCTCGAGAAAAAGGACGTGGTCGTCGAAGGATTGGCGAATCGCTGGCAGCGCGGAATGCTCGTCATGCAGTCGGCTGACACGTCACTGCAACCGAAGGAAGTCCCGCTTGAAACTTTTTTTCACAAGATCGTGATGATCCGCAACAATCTGCGCGTCCTCGAACAAAAGGTAAACGCGAGCGACAAGCTAAGCGACGCCGACAAATTCGACATGCAACAGTACATCACCCGCTGCTACGGATCGCTCACGACGTTTAACATTCTGTTCAAGGACAAGGACGACCAATTCCGGACGGGGTAAGGAGCCGCTACAGATACCACTTCTTCGGGAACTTTTGTTTGAGCGTCTCGACCGGCGCGAAGATGTCGCCCATTTTCTCGACGCGCTTCAGAACGCGATCGGATGGAAAAACCAGGAGCTTCGCGTCTTTCTTTTTCAGTGTCGTGGCGACTTCTTCCCAGGTAACCGGTGTCGAAACCGTCGGCTGTTCCTTCGCGCGCAACGAATAGACGTTCACGGTTGTCTTGTGCTCGTCGTTCTGACTCCAATCGACAAACACTTTCCCCGCCCGCAAAGCCCTGGCCATTTTCGAGATGACGAGTTTCGGATGCGCGCGCTCGAGATGTTCCGCCAGTGCGCGCGATAAACCTTTGGTTTGATCGAACGTCACCGCGGTGTTGAGCGGCACGTAAACCTGCAAACCTTTCGAGCCGGAAGTTTTCGCCCAGCTCTTGAGTTTCATGGTCGCAAGCAAATCGCGGAGCCAAAGTCCGACCTGGCAGCATTGCACGATGTCCGCGGGCGCCCCGGGATCGAGGTCGAACACCATCATGGTCGGCCGCGCTACGTCCTTCTTTCGCGCGAGCGAAGTGTGCAATTCGATGTCGGCCAGGTTCGCGGCCCAGACAAGCGTGGGCAGATCCTGCGCGAGGCAATAATGCATGTCGCGCTGGTTGCCTTCGCTCCAGACTTTCGCGGTCTTCACCCAGGCGGGCCGGTGAGCGGGACAATTCTTTTCGTAGAAGAACGGCTGATCCACCCCGTTCGGATATCGCTTCATCGTGAGCGGCCGGTCCTTGAGGTGCGGCAGCAAGACCGGCGCGATCCGGATGTAATAATCGATCACCTGCCCTTTGGTGAATCCGGCTTTGGGGTAGAGGACCTTGTTGAGATTCGATACGGCGAGTTTCTTCCCCTCGACGATCAGTTGCGCTTTCTCGCTCATGTCTTTTCAACTTATCGGCTGGCAGCGGTTGCGCGCGTTCGTTTTTAACAAGGAGCGGCGATTTGAAATCGCCGTTTTTTCAGGTCAGCGATTTCAAATCGCCGCTCCTTGTGTCTCTCAAATCGCCGAATACAGAATCACACCGGCGAGCGCGACACTGAATATGCCGGCGACCACGAAGTGCCACGACCGTTCCATCTTGATCGTCGACAGCATTCTCACGCCGTGCCGCGGGTAAACGAAATAGATGGTGCTTTTGAGCACGAGGCCCCAGCCGATGATCGTCACGAGCATCGGCATTCCGTGCCAGACGTTGTGGAAGGCGATGATGAACGCGCCCAGCGGGAAATGGACGAGACCGTTGAGCAGGCTGCCGACTTCCTCTTTCTCGCGGAGCATGATGAAGAACCGAACCCAGGCGCGCGGCGCAAAAATATGTGAGAGGCCCGCGACCAGGAAAAAGAGGGCCGTGAGTTTCTCGACCGATGCTTCCACAAGGCTGGTGTAGGACGATGCGCCATCAGCGACAAGGTTTAAGCAAAAAAACGCTCGGGCGAAAGCGTCGGCTGCGGCTTGCAGATTCGCGCGACGCAGTGCTCCCAGCTTTCGTGGCCGCTTAGGATTTCGATCTCCACGCGCAGGAAATAGATCGGGACATCGACTTTGCTCAGTCGCGGAAAACGGACTGCGTCTTTCTCCGTGGTCACGATCATCTCGAGATCGCGACGCATGCAGCGAGTGATGAAACTCTGGAGCTCGGCCTCGGTATAACGATGGTGGTCGGTGTAGCGCTTCGAAAGCTCCAGCCGTGCGCCGAGTTTGCGCAGGCCTTCCTCGAAGCTTTCCGGCGCCGCGATCCCGCAGAGCGATCCCACGTAGGTGTCGCGCAGCCGCTCGAGCGGCAACTGTTCGCCGGTCAAAACATCCTGGAGATGGAGCGGCTGATGGGCGCACTCGATTATTTCCGCGGTGCGGTTATAGCGGCGGATTCTTTTGATGAGCTTGTCGTTAGGCTCGCCAGTGCTTTTGGTGATGAAGATATAGCTCGCGCGTCGCAGATTCCGGGGCGGCTCGCGAAGCGTGCCGCGCGGTAGAAGATATTCGTTTCCGAAAGGCGCCTGCCGATCGATCAACACGATATCGAGCCGATGCTTCAGATGCAGATATTGTAAGCCGTCATCCAACAAAAGCGTATCGGCCTGGAGCTCCTTAATGGCGAACAGCCCGCTCTTCACCCGGTCTTTGTCCACGAGAACGATCACGTCCTTGAGATTGTTCGCCAGCATGTAGGGCTCGTCGCCGGCGGTCAGGGAATCGAGCAACAGTGATTTCCCATCCGAAACGATACGCGGCGGCTGCGGATCCCGGCGACGGAAGCGCTGCCACCATTTTCTGGGTGTGCGCCGCGGCACGCTCTTGTAACCCCGGCTGAGAATGGCCACCCGCCTTCCACCCGCGCGCATGGCCCGCGCAAATTTTTCGACGATCGGCGTCTTCCCGGTCCCGCCGACGGTCAGGTTGCCAATGCTGATGACGAGACAACCGAGCGCGCGCTCGCGTAAGATGCGGCGTCGATAAAGAAAGAGCCGCAACTGCACCAGCCGTTCGTAGATGAAGGAGAGCGCGTAAAGCAGCGTCCGAAGCAGCGCGGCGCGAACGCCATGACGCCGCTCCAAAATGACGTCGATGGCAAACTGCTCGAGGTTTTCAGCGCGATGACCCATGAACGGAATTTCGAGTTTGCAAGATACGCGCTCCGCGATTGTCCGCGGCAGTGATAATGGTGCGTGCGCCGGGAGAAGCGGCAGCGGCGAGCATCGCGCGTGAAACTTTTTCCGGCGAACGAAGCGTGACGGCGCAGATGGTGGAACCGGATCCGCTCAGGAATGCGCCCAGCGCGCCGGCCGATTCGGCGGCGGCGATCACAGCGTCGAGAACAGGAATGAGTTTCTTGCGAAACGGCTGGTGCAACCGATCGACAAAAGCGCCGCGCAATTGCCCATACTCGCGCGAAGCAAAGGCGGCGGTGATGGCGCACGCGTTCTTGCAATTTTCCACGGCGTGGAGCCGATCGACCCGCGCCGGAAGAAGTTTTCTCGCCTGATCGGTGGCGATCTCGAAATTTGGAACGAGAAGCACGAAATGTAATTGGGCGGAGACCGTGAACATCTGCCGCTGTTCGCCGCGCACGACGTTAAAGCCGCCGTAGGCCGCGGGCGCGGCGTTGTCGGGATGGCCCTCCAAGCGGGCGCAGATTTCGAAAACTTCCTGGCGCTGAAGCGGGCGATTCGCGAGCTCGTTTAAGCCGTGAATCACGCCCAGGCGAAGCGCCGCGCTGCTCCCAAGGCCGCGCGATTCCGGAATGTCGCCGCCTATCGAACACGCAAACGGGAATGCATTGCTCCCGGCGCGCTTGAAGAAGGCGCTGGCCGCGGCGCGAACCATCGTTCCCATTGGCCGATCGCCGCCGCGGGAAACGATCACGTGATTGTAGAGGCGCAAGGCGACGCCGAGGCAGTCGAACCCTGGTCCGAGATTGGACGTGCTGGCCGGAACACGGATGGTGACTTGTTGCATGCTCTGTTTCTTTTAGCGGCGCTTGGTTGTCGCAGCAAGATGTGACGGCCTAACGGACGCAAAGTCAGCCCGACATTCGATTCACGTAATGAGCCTGCCGTGGCTCTCCCGTTTACCGTGAAAATGTCCGAATGGATAGAGCCGGAGCTCCACCGGAAGTTCATCGCCGAGCAAACCGACGCGCTCCGTCTTTGCACCTGGCCCGACGGTTGGGCGGAGCGCTTCGGCGTGGACGTGCTGATTTCTTACAAGACAGATGCGGCGCTGGAGCGGCTCAAGACCGAACTCTGTCTCTGGGCTCTCAATGTGGATTTCAAATTCCGGCGCGTCTTCGCCCGTTTTCTGCCCAAACAAAACGCCGACCGCGAGGCGCCGGCCCTGATCCTGGGCGATCCGGGCGCCAACCTGGAGAGCACGGCGCTGGAGCGGACGCTGCGTTACGCGATCGATTTCGGCGCCGGATATTCCGTCGGCCTCTTCATCGACCAAAGGGAAAATCGCCGCTTCGTCCGGGACACCGCGCCCGCGACGTTGCTGAATTGTTTCGCTTACACCTGTTCCTTCTCGGTCGCCGCCGCCACCGTTGGAGCGAAAACCGTCAGCATCGATCTCTCAAAAAAATCGCTGGCACGCGGCCGGGAAAACTTTGCGTTGAATTCGCTCCCGACAAACGACCATCGCTTTCTCGCCGACGATGTCATGGCGGTCCTGCCGCGCCTGGTACGGAAAGGAGAAAAATTCGATGCCATTATTCTGGACCCTCCGACGTTCTCACGCACGCATCGGGGCAAGGCATTTCAGGTCGAGCGGGATTTCGAGACGTTGCTCCTGGCTGCGCTGGAAGTCGCCGAGCGCAACGCCAGGATCCTGCTTTCGACGAATTGCTCCACCTTGCAGGAACGCGCGCTGGAAGTGATGGGGCGGTACTGTCTCAAGGCGACGCGGCGCGCTGGGACTTTCCACCATGAGCCTCCCCTGCCCGATTTTCCGCCGCGTGTCGGAGCTTCGACGCTTTGGTTGACGCTGCGCTGACCGAAAAATGGAAACACGCAAAAGTCCGCCGCGCTTCGATGTGTAAGTACCATGGACGAACAGTTTTCAGGCACCTCGGGAGACGCCGCTGAACGCGGCCTCCGCTACACCAAAGATCAATTGGAACAGGTCCTCGAACAGACGGAAGAATACGTGCGCGAAAATCCGGCGCGCTCTATCGCCTACGCGGTTCTCGCCGGGTTCATTCTCAATCGCCTGCCGATCGGCCGGATCCTGGGCGGATTCGCCCGGTTAATTCTGATCGCGTTCAAGCCGGCGATTCTGGCTTACGGCGCGACGAAGCTCTATCAGGCCACGCAAAACGACGAAGGGTAGTGACGAGTGACTGGAAGGTGACGTGTGACGTGAAGAACTCCTAACTCGTCACTGCCGAGTCACACGTCACTTGTCACTTTCCAAATCCTTATTTGTCGAGCGTAAAGCCGACTTTAACGGTCACCTGCCAGTGATTGATCTTGCCATCTTCGACATGGCCGCGCGTCTCAGTCACCTCAAACCAGCGCATGTTCCGAATGGTCTTCTGGGCGCGCGCCAATGCATTCACCACCGCCTCTTCGATGCTGTTCGGTGACGAACCGACCAGCTCGATTTTTTTGTAAACGTGATCGCTCATGGCGCGATTGTCCGGTGCGCGATTCGCGAAGACAATCAAATAACTTAGCGACAGCGTGAGGACGGCGGCTACAGCTTTTCCATTGAGCGCGGCGGTGAGATTGCTAGCCTCTTGATTGCCATGGCCGAGAGCATCGAATCCCATCTGATCGAGAAGCGCGTTTTCAAACCGGCAAAGAAATTCGCCGGCCGCGCCCGCATCGGCAGTTTGGCGCGCTATCGCCGGCTCTATCGCGAATCGATCCAACAGCCGGACAAGTTTTGGGCGCGCGAGGCAGCCGAACTGGTGTGGCAGCGAAGGTGGAAAAAAGTTCTGAGCTGGAAAGCACCTTTCGCGAAATGGTTCGTGGGCGGAAAACTAAACGTGTCGGAGAATTGCCTCGATCGGCATCTCGAGGGCCCGAACCGGAACAAGGTCGCGATCCTCTGGGAAGGCGAGCCGGGCGATAAACGGGCGCTGACTTATCAGCAATTGCACCGCGACGTTTGCCGCTTCGCGAACGTGCTGAAGCGAAACAAGATTCGCAAAGGCGATCGCGTCATTATCTACATGCCGACGATCCCTGAGACCGCCATCGCCATGCTCGCGTGCGCTCGCATCGGCGCGGTCCACTCGGTGGTCTTCGGCGGGTTCAGCGCGGACAGCATTCGCGACCGGATTGCGGATTGCGGGGCGGTCGCCGTCATCACGGCTGATGGCGGTTATCGCCGCGGTGCGATTGTGCCCTTGAAAAAAAACGTCGACGACGCCTTGCGCGGCTCCACTTCGATCAAGCGCGTCATTATTTTCCGGCGGACCGGCAACGACATCCACGTCGAAGAAGGCCGGGATGTCTGGTGGCACCGCGAACTGGAATATGTGGACGCACATTGTCCACCGGTGCCAGTGGACAGCGAACATCCGCTTTACATTCTTTACACGAGCGGCTCCACCGGGAAACCGAAAGGCATTCTGCACACCACGGGCGGATATCTCGTCGGAATTTATTCCACGATGAAGTACGTCTTCGATTTGCGCGATGACGACGTTTACTGGTGCACGGCGGATGTCGGGTGGGTCACCGGACACAGTTATGTTGTCTATGGCCCGCTGGCGAACGGCGGGACGACGTTGATGTATGAAGGCGCCCCGAACTGGCCGGAGCCGGACCGCTTTTGGCGGATCATCGAAGAATACGGAGTAAACATTCTCTACACGGCGCCGACAGCGATTCGCGCTTTCATTCGCTGGGGCGACCAATGGCTCAAGAAGCACGATCTCTCGTCCCTCCGCCTGCTCGGATCGGTGGGCGAACCGATTAATCCCGAGGCGTGGATGTGGTACCGCGACAAAGTAGGCGGCGGGCGCTGCCCGATCGTGGATACCTGGTGGCAAACCGAGACTGGCGCGATCATGATCACGCCGTTGCCGGGCGCCGTTCCGACGAAGCCGGGCAGCGCGACGCTGCCGTTCTTCGGCATCGACGCGGCGATCGTGGACGAAAAAGGGAACGAAGTCGGGCCGGACGTCGGCGGGAAATTAATTATCCGCAAACCGTGGCCGGCGATGCTCCGGACAATTTACGGAGATAAAGCGCGTTACAAAAAACAGTACTGGAGCGAATTCAAAGGTCGTTATCTCACCGGCGACGGAGCACGCCGCGACAAGGATGGATACTTCTGGATCGTCGGCCGGATCGACGACGTCTTGAACGTAGCCGGGCACCGGCTCGGAACATCGGAAATCGAAAGCGCGCTGGTCAGTCACCCGGGCGTCGCGGAGGCTGCGGTCGTAGGCCGCCCAGACGAGCTGAAAGGCCAGGGCGTCGTCGCTTTTGTCACGCTCAAGGGCCACGTCACGGCGACGGATGCGCTCAAGAAGGAATTGCGCGAACACGTCGGCATCCACATCGGCGCGATTGCCAAACCAGACGAGGTCCGTTTTGCCGACGCTTTGCCGAAGACGCGCAGCGGCAAAATCATGCGGCGTTTGCTCAAGGAGGTGGCGAGCGGAAAGACGGTGACCGGCGATACCACCACGCTGGAAGACTTGAGCGTGCTGGCGAAGTTGAGCGCCGAGGAGTAATTGATCTTCTTTTCTGTAGCCGCTTCGCTGTTCGAAGCGCCGAGATATCCCACGTGAATACCACTCTCGCCGCCCACAGGGCGGCGGCTACCGAAGAGCGAACGGCCGTTCCTTGAAAATCCTTTGTCAAAACCTGACTTCAAGTAGCCTTATCCGGTGAGTTTCATTCGAACAGGCCTGCGCGAGATCGGGCTCAAGATTCGCCGCCAAAAAACGCGAATGGCGTTGCGGCACGAAAAGCGAGTGCTGCAAAGAAGCGAGATCAACCTCGGGCGCGAAGGCTGTTCCCAGGCCGTGAATTTTCCGGAAGTACGGAATGAAATTGTCGCGCTGAAAAAGCTGGAGCAGGAACAAAAAGAAGTCGCGCTGCGCATCGCGCAAATCGAAGAAGGCATCCGCAAAATCGAATTGCAGCGAGAGCAGAACGCGAAAGAACAGAACGAAGCCCTGGCCAGGCTGGAGGAGGAAAAAAAACCAATTGTGCAACGGCGGAACGAAGCCAGAGCGGCCGCGGATATCTGCGATCGGGAACTGTCTGGCGTGGAACGGCGGCTCCAGGACAACGACGCCGCGGACCGCGATTTGTTGAAGAAACTATCGGATCTGCAGGCGCAGCTCCCGCCGCCGGACGATCTCGAGAAGCAGATGGCCGCGATCAGTGCGCGCCGCGTTCGCCTGCCGGAGGAACGCGCGGAAGTGACTCGCGCGCGGCTGGGCAGCGCCGAAGCCTGCCGGATGGCCCGCGAGAAATTGAGCGAGCAGGAGGCCGCGCTCGCCGCCGTGGAAAAAAATATCGCGCGGGTCCGGGAGGAATTTGAAGCGCGCGATCGGGTTTTGAACGAGCAGAGCCGTGCCCAACAGGATGCATTGAAGGAAGCACGCGGGCATCATCAGGTCGTCGAAGAAAAAAAGAATCCCGCCTATCTGAACATTGGCCGCCATCTCGCTTCCCAAGGCATTGCCCCACCGAATGCGCCCCATCTCCTGGCCGAAGTGCAAAAGCATCGCGCCGCCGTCGCCCGCCATTCTGAACACACCGCCGCGCTCGCCGTACTTTCGAGCCAGATCGACAAACAGGAGCTGCGAAAGTTCTACTTCGCCATCATCTCGATCCTCGTCCTGCTCGCGATCATCGTGCCGCTCGTTTTTCAATCGCCCCCAAAACGCGAATGGCTGCCGCAGGAAACCGAGACAATTCTTTCCGTCAACCTCGAGCAGCTCGAGCGCGATGATTTGCCAAAGCGTTGGAAGAAAGATCAGGCGGCCGAATGGCAAAATGTTTGGGCCGGACTGATCGGGAGCGCGCAACAGACGCCGGTCCTCAATCTGCCGCGCGACGCCGTCCGGGTCACGCGTGCCATGGCTACGACGAAGGCTGGCGCCGAGCGGGAATTCGTCCTCGTTGAGGCGCGAACGGAAGTTTCACCGGTGATTAAATCCATCGAGAAGGACAAGGCTTTCGAGCGGCAAACGATTAGCGGTCTGCCCATGTGGAAACGTCCGGATTTCGCTCTGGCGCGCGTCGGACCCAAGACGCTGGCGGTGGGGAGTGAACGTGAGGTCGCGGCGCTGGCGCGGGTCCGCCTCGGGATCGATCCCGATTTGAAAATAGCGGGCCCGCTCTTCGACCGCTTTCAGTCGCTGAGAGAAGGCAACGCGCTTCGGCTCGTCTCGCGCGATCCGCCGAAGCTGGCCACGATCTTCCAGCCCCTTTTCAATCCCGAACTTTTGGGCGCCTGCGACCTGTTCGGCTTGTCTCTCGCTTTTCAGAATCCGGTGAAAGCGCGGATGATTCTGCAAACGAAAACTCCGCAAGCGGCGGGCGACCTGGCCGGGCGCATCCGGAACGAGCCGCAACGCTGGCTGCGTCTTCAGGATTCTGTTTTGCTCCTCTACGCGCAGCCGCCGGAAGTTGAGAATCAAGGCGCAAACGTCAACTTGCGGTTCGATGTTCCCGAAAATAGCGCGCGGCTTCTCTTGCAACGCATCGCGAAGATAACTCCCCCGTCACCGGCGGTGGCACAACGCTAACTGTGCGCAGTCCAATCCTTAACCGCCTCGCGCTCGGAGCACTGATCGCCTGGTCATTGCTTCCCCTTCCCGCTTCGGCCAGGAAGCCCCAGGCGAACGACAGCGATTTCGTGAGCATCCAAAGCGTTGATCGGACGATCACAATCGATCTGCGCTACGCCGGTTCGAACAACGTGACCCGTCACGCCATTTATCCTTCGGGAATTTCTGCGATGGCGCGCGCGAGCGTCGCGCAACGCCTCGCGATCGCGCAAAAATATCTGAAGACAAAGGGTTACGGCCTCAAGATCTGGGATGCCTACCGTCCGGCTGCGACCCAGCAGCAACTCTGGCACGCGACGCATAACCGTTCTTTCGTCGCGGATCCAACCGGTGGAATAGGATCGATGCACACCCGCGGCGCGGCCGTGGATGCGACGCTGGTCGATTCCTCCGGCCGCGAGGTCGCGATGCCGACCGATTACGACAACTTTACGCCGGCCGCGTTGATCGCTTATGAAGGAACCGATCCTGTAGTCCGGTCGAATTTGAAGCTGCTGCAAAAGGCCATGGCCCATGCCGGCTTCTACGGGCTGCGCACGGAGTGGTGGCATTTCTGCGCGCCGGATTGGAAGAAGTATCCGCAGGTTCCCGAGCTCAAAACCGAGCCGGAAAAAAAGAGGTGGTTCTGGTGATGCAAACTTTTCTGCGCGACTTCCAACAGCCGGAATACCTGCATGTGTTGCTGAACCCTCTGCCGGTGTACGGCCTGGCAATCGGATTGTTCGGATTGATCGCGGCCATGTATTTGGGAAGTCGCGGCGGGCGGATGACAGCGCTCGTCCTCATCTTCGCCTGCGCCCTTTCCGCCTGGCCGGTGGCTTATCATGGCGACGAGGCATACGACCGCGTGCTCGCCATTGCGGATGACGATGGACAAGCGTGGCTCAAAGCGCACGCGCATCGCGCCGATCAACTGATCGTTTTCTTCTACGCGCTCGCCCTGATCTCGGCTGCGGCGATTTTCGCGCCGAAGATGTGGCCGAAAACCGCATGGCCTTTGACAATCGCGACCCTGATTCTGGCTTTCGTCTCGTTAGGCGCGGGCGGTTACATCGCGTACGCCGGCGGGAAAATCCGCCATCGCGAATTCCGGACCGCCCCGCCCCCAAAAACAGAACCGAGCGAATCGCGGTAAGTAGCGCACGGGATCACAACACCGAAAGCGCAGGGCGCAACTTCGAGGCAAATTAGTTTAACCAAGCAGCGCTAACCCTCAGTCGCCGCCACCAGGAGGTGAGTATTGCGGGGTGTCAGCAGTTCCGATTCGCACACTGCCGATGGCGTAAAGCTCGTCCGTTTTTGTCGCCGCTCCCCCGAATTGTTCCCCCGCGCTCAACACCAGCCACATATTAGTCGTGATGCGCTTTTCGATGCCTCCAGCAGCGCGGTAGCCCCCTCCGTTTCCGTTTAATCCATTCCATTGATAGAAATAACCCGCCTCGCCGAATACGTTAAAATCGACCGTGCCCAAGCGGATTCTCGCTGCGCCGATAAAGGTGTCTTGTTTAGCGGAATGTGTTTTGTCGTTGGGATCGACTACAAGCTCGTTCTTACGATAACGCGCTTGCGCCAGGATCTGCCCGCGTATTGAGTCACCGAGGAGTGCGTCTTTCCATCCGTAGGCCACGGTGGTCCAAGTTGAAAATCCCGTTCCTGAAAGATCACCTGCTTTCCCCGTTTGACTACTCCATGTGGGAGCCATCGCGGCCGCCCAGCTTATCCCTTTCCATTGATTCTTGCGGAATTCGTCGGCCGCATCCTGAAGGATTTTTTTTGCCTCAGCATTTTCCTCAGGTATGCCCCCGCCGGATGGTGAAACCGGAAAGTGCTCATTGACATAGTCAAAGATTTTCTGCTGTCCTTCGCTCCTTCTTGGGTCGCTTTCTTTGTCCTGGTATAGAAGGGCGCCAAAGCCTATCGCGAGTTGCATCGCATCGCTCTTTTCCGATGCCTTTGAAGTAGCTGCCGAGAGGCTGAAATTGTAGAGGAATCGATTCCAATACCCGGCGATGCCGTCAGCCTGATATGACCGGATATCTGTAGGTATCAGGTGAAATATACGAAATGGCGCGGTCTCAATGGCAAGGCCGGTCTGCAAAACGCCATGATGATCAACGCCGTTTTGCAACGCAGCTCCCAGCTCTCGCGGAGTTGAAGGGTGTGAGACGGTTTCGGGTGAAAGATCAAGAGCAGTAAAGGCCGGAACGGCCGATATCGGTCGATCGAGATTAATTGTAGACAGTGGATCCTTCTTCTTTTCGGTCGCACTCGAAGTCGCCGGAATCGCGGTAGGTTTAGTTGCAGGTGCGACCTCAGGCTTCGCCGTCGTAGTCTCTGCTCTTGCCTGAAGGTCCTTCTTGGTTGGAATTCGGATCTCCAAGACGTCACCATTCCGTGTGACAGTGACAAGACGATCTGGGTCAATAATTCTGACCATGGAAGGTTCTTCCGCGCCAACGCTCCTCGAAAACAGACACAGCGAGAAGCCAATCGATAGGTGAAGTCGATTTGCCCTCATACGAAATGCGAGCGGATGTGGAACTCACGGCTTGAACTCGAGCTTGAGAGTTTTATCTCCGCCGTGGCAGAAGTGGCCACGACGGTGTCATCGACTAGAAAGTCGCAATGCAGTTTTGTCGTGTCATCGCCGGCCAGATAGACACGACCGTAACAATCCATCTTAAGGCCTCGCAATGCCAGGCCCGTCGCCACAAAATAAACCTCCCCCGGCTTCGAATGCGGCCAGGAAGCCACCGGTGGATCCACAGGCTTGTCATCTATGAGCAAGGCGATGCCGTATGCGATGTGAACGGCTCCGTCTTGGACTAATCTTACCGACACAAGGTCGGCATCGTTCTCTTGGGGAATTTCGACGTCGGAATCGACAGTTACTGATTGACTCATATGGAGTCGGAGGTTTGGAGGAACAGTTGATCTTTCATTTTGGGTAATAGAAGCGTCAGGTCGAAACGGCCCTTGTCCCGAAGAACGTTGTCACACGTTCTCCTCTCTACCCACACCGTCACCGTGCTTTGCGCATGTTTGGGACCGAAGAGCTTGTCGGGGCAGCTCGTGCCGCCGGGAAGATCGTAATCCGGAGTAAAATCCTGGCCGAATACGTTGGATCGGGGAATCTCGTACTGTTCGAGTAACCACCGAATCAACGCGGCGGAAGCGGCCGCCTGTTCGTCGGTAAGTGAATCGGTCTCGCGCCCCACATGTTCGATTCCGATCGAACTCTGGTTCGCGCCCCGGCAATGATTTGCCCGCTCGCTGTCGTCCACCATTTGATAGATGTCGCCGTTGCGATCGATCACGTAGTGCGCGGAAACCTGTCGGCCGTGCTCTTTCTGGAATTCTTCCAGGGTGCTCGCCAGTGATGCTTCCGTGCAGTGCAAAACGACCGTGTCGATCTTGGTACCGTTGCGCGATGAATGGTTCGGGCTGGCGATGAACTGTTTGATCGCGGGCTTCGGGTGTTCATTGCTGCTTCCGTGGCCGGGTCGGCGATCATCAGCCGACGGGTCAGGATTGTCGTTCGAAGAGGGAGTTTCCATAGGGGGAATTGGGTTGAGCTTTCCTTTTAGAAGTCCGCCGCCGCATTTGAAAGAATATTCTTACGATTTCTTTCCAGCAAGAAGGCGCTCCAATTTCATCTTGGTTCAACGTCGGAACCTCCTACAGTTGGATTTCAGCGCGCCGATGTGGCGAAATGGCAGACGCAACGGACTTAAAATCCGTTGGGCTTAAACGGCCCGTGCCGGTTCGAGTCCGGCCATCGGCAGACTAAACCATCTCACGAATCTCCCAAAAAATGGACAATAAACCGCTCTATATCCCGATCATTCTCGGGACCGCGCGCCAGGGCCGGCAAAGCGAGCACGTCGCGAATTTTCTCCTCAGCGAAATGCGGAAGCGGCCGGAGATCGAAACCGAGCTGATCGATGTGCGCCACCTCAAGATGCGGCTCGACGACGCCGGCGAGGAAATGAAGGACCCGGAGTTCGCGAAAAAAATGATGCGCGCGGATGGCCTGGCGATCGTGACCCCCGAGTACAATCACGGTTATCCCGGTCTCTTGAAGCACGCGCTCGACATGTGTCTGGAGGAATACATTCACAAGGTGGTCGGATTGGTCGGCGTTTCGGCCGGGCCGTTCGGCGGATCGCGAGTGATCGAGCAACTAGTTCAGGTCGTACGCGAACTCGGTCTCGCCGTAACCTTCACCGACGTCAATTTTAGCAGGGTGCGCGACGCCTTTGATGATCAGGGGAATCTGAAGGACGAAAAATATGTCGGACGCGTGGCGAAGTTTTTGAACGAGCTGGTCTGGATGGCGCGCGTTTTCCGGTACGGTCGCGAGAACATCCCGCCTCTGTAAGTCGTGCTGCGCGAGTCCGACCTGGAGGAAACGTTTGCCCGCTCCGGCGGTCCGGGCGGCCAGAACGTTAACAAGGTTTCAACTGCGGTAACCCTTCGTCATTTGCCGAGCGGAATCAGTGTGACGGTCCAGGACTCACGCTCCCAGGCGATGAATCGCAAGCTGGCGCGGAAACGTTTGCTCGCGGCGCTGGAGGAACGTCGTAACGCCCAACGCGCCGCCGAGATTGCCCGCCGGGAAAAAATTCGCCGGCGGCGGTCGCCGCGTCCGCGTGCCTTGAAGGAGCGTATCTTGGAATCGAAGCGGCAGCGATCACGGACGAAGAAGTTGCGATCGCGGATCGAGGACTAGAGTCGATTTTCCGAAAAATCTTCCCTCGAAATACATCTGGCCGAGGAACCTGCGCCGAATTGACCTTGAAGGAACAATTCCAACTATGAAAAAACTTATCATTCTTACTCCGCTTCTGGCTTGTGCCGCCGTGCTCTTGACCTCGTGCACCACCGTCGTGGAAAAACCAGCGCCCACCACCACGACCACGACGCAGCAGACCACGACGAAGAGGGTTCCGCCTCCGAGCACCACGACGGAAAGCACAACGGTCCGCTCGTCCGGCAACTACTAGCCTCGCTTCAGGCAATCAATCAGAAAAGGACACGCGCTGCGTGTCCTTTTTCTTTTTACGATGTCGGTGCCGGCGCAGGTTCCGGCTCGACTTCCGCGCTCTCCTGACTGACCACCGGCGCGATGGCCTGCAATTTCTCCGCACCGCGCAAATCCATCAGTTTCACGCCCATCGTGTTTCTGCCGACAGCGCGGATTTCCTTCACGCGCGTGCGCACCATTTGACCCTTGGTCGTGATCAACATCAGCTCATCGCGTTCCGTCACGGTGAGCGCGCCGACGACCTTGCCGGTTTTTTCGCCCGTCTTCATGGTAATGATGCCTTTGCCGCCACGGGATTGCCGCCGGTAATCGTCAAACGGCGTGCGTTTGCCGATGCCGTTTTCGCCCGCGACCAAGAGCATCGCATCAGAATTGACGATGGCGCTGCCGACAACCAGGTCGCCTTTTTCCGGGCGGATGCCCCAGACGCCGACCGTGTTCCGCCCCTGATCGCGCAATTGCTCTTCGTGAAAGCGCAGGCTCATTCCTTCCTTGGTGATGAGCACGATCTCGTTGTCCCCGTTGGTCAGCTTCGCGTCGATCAGGCAATCGTCCTTCTCGATCTGAATCGCAATGATGCCGCCTTTGCGCACATTGCTGTAATTCGAAAGATTGGATTTCTTCACGATGCCGGAGCGGGTGGCGAAAACGATATGCAGGTTTTCGTCCCAGGTTTCGTCAACAATATTGGCGCCTGTCCCGGATGACTTGGATTGCACGCGAATGGTCGCCGCGATTTTTTCGTCGGCGCGCAGCTCCAGGAGATTGGCGATCGAGCGCCCCTTGGCGGCGCGGCCCATCTCCGGAATCTCGTAAACCTTCTCGACGTAGGCGCGCCCCGATGTCGTAAAAAACATCAGGTAATCGTGCGTAGTCGCGGTGAAGAGATGCTCAATGAAATCCCCCTCCTCTTCCTCGGTGTTCCCTTCGCGCGTCGTCATGCCGATCACGCCTTTGCCGCCGCGGCGCTGGGCCCGGAATGCGCTTACGGCCGTGCGTTTAATGAAGCCGCCGTGCGTGATGCTGATGATGCAGCCTTCGTTCGCGATGAGATCCTCCATGTTGATCTCGCCCTCGTCGGGTACGAGCTGCGTCAGACGCGGCGAAGCATGCTTGTCGCGGATCTCGCGCAGCTCCTTCTTGATGATTTGAAAAACGCGCGATTCTTTCGCGAGAATGTCGCGCAGATCCTGGATCGTCTCGATCAGTTCGTTGTATTCCTTCGTGATTTTTTCGCGCTCGAGGCCGGTCAATTGATAAAGGCGCAGCTCGAGGATCTGATTCGCCTGATGCTCACTGAACGCGTACCGCCCATCCACCAGCCGCGCTTCGTTCCGAATCAGAATGCCGATCTTCTCGACCTGTTTCCGGGTGAACTCGAACGCGAGCAATTTCACCCGCGCCTCATCGCGATTCGCCGAACCGCGAATGATCCGGATGAATTCATCGAGATTCGAGAGCGCGATCAGGTAACCTTCGAGCGTCTCGGCGCGTTCCTCGGCTTTGCGCAGCTCGAATTTCGTCCGGCGCAGAACAACTTCACGGCGGTGATCGATGTAAGCCTGGTTGGCCTGCTTGAGCGGCAACAACTTCGGCCGGCCGTGATCGATCGCCAGCATGTTGACGGCGAAGGAACTTTCCATCGCCGTGTGTTTGTAAAGATTGTTGATGACGATCTTCGGATTCGCGTCGCGTTTTAGCTCGATCACTACGCGCGTGTTCTCGTCCGACTCATCCCGGATCGCCGTGATGTCGGTCAGCACCTTCTGGTTCACCAGGTCCGCGATGCGCTCAACCAGCGTCGCGCGATTCACGTTGTAGGGAATTTCCGTGATGACGATCTGCTCTCGATTGCCTTTGAGCTCCTCGACGCCGGCCTTGCCCCGCACCTTCATGCTGCCGCGGCCGGTTTCCAGATATTGCTTGATGCCCGCGAGCCCGAGGATGGCGCAACCGGTCGGGAAATCCGGCCCCTTCACGTGCTTGCGCAAATCTTCCAGAGAAATCTCCGGGTCGTCGATCTGCGCGCAAATTCCATCGATCACTTCGCCGAGATTGTGCGGCGGCATATTGGTCGCCATGCCGACGGCGATGCCGGTTCCGCCGTTGACGAGGAGGTTCGGAAACGCCGCCGGGAAAACGGTCGGCTCGGTCCGGGTCTCGTCGTAGTTCGGGACGAAGTTGACCGTGTCCTTGTCCATGTCGGTCATGAGCGCCGCGCCGAGATGCGTCATGCGCGCTTCGGTGTAACGCATTGCCGCCGGCGGATCGCCTTCGACGGAACCGAAGTTGCCCTGGCCATCCACCAGCGTTTCGCGCATTGCCCACGCTTGCGCCATGTGAACGAGCGTGGGGTAAATCACCGCTTCGCCGTGCGGGTGATAGTTACCGCTCGTGTCACCGCAAATCTTCGCGCATTTCCGATGCTGGCGGTTCGGGAAAAGCGAGAGGTCGTGCATCGCATAGAGGATGCGCCGTTGCGATGGCTTCAACCCGTCCCGCGCATCCGGAAGCGCGCGCGAGATAATGACCGACATCGAGTAATCGAGGAACGACCTCGAAACTTCTTCGGCGACGTTGATCAGTTCTATTTTTTCGTTGGGATTATACACGGGAAATTTTAGACAGGATTAACAGGATTTACTGGATTACGGAAATCGGCAGATTCTGGCGTTGATGCGGCGCGACGATGCTTGCGTTTGAATTGCAAACTGGCCGCCCCGAAATTTAGAAGCAGTGCGACATCATGGTTCGTAGCCGTCAGATAATTTACGACCTGCACTTCATCGGCCTTGGTTAGAGCTGAGGTGGCTTTTAGTTCGCAGATCAGGAGAGCATTCATTACAACATCGGCGATGAAATCGCCGACTATGACATTCTCGTATCGCACCGTGATTCGTTGATCCAGTTCCACGGCCATTCCGGCGCGACGTAATTCGAACGCGAGTGCATTGCGGTAAACCGATTCGAGGAAGCCGGGGCCGAGCGTACGATGAACTTTCATCGCCAGCCCAATTACCTTCTCCGTGAGCTCGTGGTCCTGTTCCTTCCAATCCCGTAAATCCTGTTAATCCTGTCTAAACATCCAGGTTCCGGACATTTAGTGCGTTGTCCTCGATGAACTGGCGGCGGGGCTCGACGACGTCGCCCATCAGGATCGTAAACATCTTGTCGGCATCGACGGCGTTGTCGTCGTTCAAGTCCACCTTCAGCAGCTTGCGCTTTTCCGGGTCCATGGTGGTACTGAAGAGCTCTTTCGCGTTCATTTCTCCCAGGCCCTTGAACCGCTTGATCTGCACCCCGCGCCGGCCGATCTCGACGATCTTCTGGTGAATCTCCGGGATCGAGAATAGCGGATGCGCCACTGCTTTTTCGCCTTCACCTTCGATCAATTCGAAGATCGGATGATCGCTCGCCGCGTAGTGATCGACCTTCAGCCCTTTTCGCGCGAGCTCGGCGATGATCTTTTGGATCGTCGTGGACTCGTGCAACTCGACCAGCTTCGCCCGGCGGCGCACGCCCGCGCCGTTTGCTTTAACTGGAGTGATCGTCAGCGGCAATAGCTCCTGGCCCATCTCCGCGTCGAACAAATTCAGGTCGAGGTTCTCCTCGTGAAACTCGCGCACTTCGCGCTGGTCGTGGAAATAACGGACCGACTCTTCGTTGCCTTCGCGCACCTTTACCAGGTAGGTCGGCAACTTGCCGGTTTTTGGTTGTCGCTCCGCCAGATAAGTCTCGAAATCGCCGCCGTGCCGCCGGACCGATTCGCTGAGCTTCGCGAGCCTTTCGAGCGACTCCAGAATGTCCTTGAGCTGCGCCGCGCTGAGTTCCTTGTCGTCCGCCAGGTTCTTCAGCCGCACATCCTCCGCGCCTAACGAGATCAAAATCTTGTTGAGCTGCACGTCGTCATCCACGTACTCCTCGCGTTTCTTGCGCTTGATCTGATAAAGAGGTGGCTGCGCGATGTAGATTTTTCCGGCGCGCACGAGCTCAGTCATCTGCCGGTAGAAGAACGTGAGCAGCAGCGTCCTGATGTGCGAACCATCCACGTCCGCATCGGTCATGATAATGATCCGGCCGTAGCGAAGTTTCGTGATGTCGAATGATGCTTCGTCCTTGGCTGTGTTCTCGTCTTTCGGCTTGCCGATGCCCGTGCCGATCGCCGTGATCATCGATTGGATTTCCGTGTTCTTGAGCGCCTGATCGAGCCGCGCTTTTTCCACGTTGATCAGTTTGCCGCGGATCGGAAGGATCGCCTGGTAACGCCGGTCGCGCCCCTGCTTGGCCGAACCGCCGGCCGAATCGCCCTCGACAATGTAAAGTTCGGTAAGATCCGGATCGCGTTCGGAACAATCTGCCAGTTTTCCGGGCAGCCCGCCCCCCGTCAGCGCGCCTTTACGGATCGTCTCGCGTGCTTTCCGAGCGGCTTCGCGCGCGCGCGCGGCCGTCAGGACCTTGTCAAAAATTCGCTTCGCTATCGGCGGATTCGAATCGAGAAACGTCATCAAGCCGTCGTAAACGACCGAGTTCACGATCCCATCGATCTCGGTGTTCACGAGCTTCACCTTGGTCTGCGATTCAAAACGCGGATTGGGCAGCTTGATGCTGAGCACGCAGATCAACCCTTCCCGGACATCGTCGCCGGAAATGGCGGGATCCTTGTCTTTGATCAAACTGTTGGACTTCGCGTATTGGTTCACCGCTTTGGTCAGCGCGGTGCGGAAGCCCGTCAGATGGGTGCCGCCGTCCGGGTTCGGAATGGAGTTCGCGAAAGGAAGGATGTGGTCGTTGTAGCTGTCGTTATACTGGAGAACCACGTCCACGAAAACTTCGTCGCGCTGCCGGGAAAGCACGATCGGCTTGGGATGAATGACCTGCTTGTTTTCGCCGAGCTGCTTTACGAACTCCTCGATTCCATACTTATAAAAAAACGTCTCCTTCTTTGGTGCATCGCCGCGTTCATCGTTGAGCGTGATCTCCAGACCGGGATTCAAAAAGGCGAGCTCGCGCAACCGTGAGCCCAAGCGCTCAAACTTAAACTCCGTCGTGATCGTGAAGATCGTCGGATCGGGCAGGAACGTGATCAGCGTCCCGGTGTTCTTCTTGCTTTTGACCTCGCCGATGACTTCCAGTTTCTGGGTGGTCTTGCCGCGCTCGAAACCCATCGCGTAAACTTTGCCGTCGCGGGACACCTCGACTTTGAACCAATCGGAAAGCGCATTGACGCACTTCGCGCCGACGCCGTGGAGGCCGCCGGAATACTTATACGCGCCCTGGCCAAACTTTCCGCCAGCGTGGAGATTCGTCAGCACCAATTCCACCGCGGGCATCTTGAATTTCGGATGCATGTCGACCGGAATTCCGCGGCCGTTGTCCCGAACCGAAACCGAGCCATCGACGTGAACCGCGACTTCGATTTTGGTGCAGTAGCCGGCCAGATGTTCGTCGATCGAATTATCGAGAACCTCGAAAACCATGTGGTGCAATCCGCGTTCATCCGGGTCGCCGATGTACATGCCGGGGCGTTTTCGCACCGCCTCGAGGCCCTCGAGTTTATCGATTTGAGCGGCGTCGTATTTCTGGCTGGTGGCGATGCCTGTGGCGGCGTCTACGGTGGATTTTCCGAGAGAAATTTCGTCTTGGGCTTGGAGCATAATTGCCTGTCGAACGACAGTGCAAAAGGATAGGCGAAACCGGTGGTTCCAACAACTAATATCTTGGGGCGCAAAGCACCTATTTTCCGCTACAAATAGGGCAAGGCGGACCGGGCCGGCCCACTATCTTGTGGTTGGAACGAGGCTCCATTTTGACCTGTAGCCGCGGCCCTGCGGTCCGCGTTTTTTCGCTCGGATATGACCCGACGCTTCGCACAGCGAAGCGGCTACAGACCATGACTTGACCACCGCACTCGCGGCCTCGAAAATGCCCGGCACCGATGCGATTCCAAACCCTTTACGAAGCGCGCTGGATTTTCTTCGTGCTCGCGCTTCTCGGAATCGCAAGTGCATTCGTTTCGCTCTGGCTTCTGCTACCCATTCTGCTGTTGATCATTTACACCTTGTGGTTCTTCCGCGATCCAGCGCGGATTTCACCTGAGGACCCTGATGCGGTTGTCGCCGCGGCAGATGGAACCGTGGCCGACATCGTGGAGATCGAAGAGCCCGAAGTTTTGCACGCTCGCCAGAAGCGGGTCGGAATTTTTCTTTCCGTTTTCGATGTACACACGAATCGGGCGCCGGTTGAGGGAAAAATAATTTATCGAAAAGCCCACGCCGGCCTTTGCCTCGACGCGCGTCATGCTGATTGCACGACAAAGAACCGCGCGATGACGTGGGCGTTCCAGAATGCGCGCGGGACCTTTGTCGTCCGCCAACTGACGGGAATGATCGCGCGAAGGATCGTCGGCTGGTCCAAGGTCGGCGACGATCTCAGGAAAGGCGAGCACTTCGGCATGATTCGCTTCGGTTCGCGAACGGAAGTATACTTGCCCCTTGACGCTGTGGTGCTGGTGAAAGTGGGGGACCGCGTGACTGGCGGTTCAAGTGTGATCGCCCGGCTTCGCTGAAGAATGAGCGCGCCCAATCCGAAGATTTACCTGCTGCCGAATTTGATGACGGCCGGCAATTTGTTTTGCGGATTCGCGGCGGTGCTTTGCATTTACGACGGCGCGCAGGACACCGACTTCCGGCTCGCCGCGGTGAAGTTTCACGATGCGATCTGGTTCATCCTGGCCGCCTGCATCTTCGATCTGCTCGACGGCCGGCTGGCGCGCCTCGGCGGGCACGACAGCGCGTTCGGCCGCGAATTCGATTCGCTCGCCGACGTGGTGTCATTCGGCATGGCGCCGGCGCTGCTCGTTTACCAGATCGTGCTGGGCGAATTCCAGAACCTCGGCTGGATGATCGCGTTTGTTTATCTCGCCTGCGGCACGCTCCGACTGGCGCGATTCAATTGCGTCGCGGCGAACGGTGTCGGCACTGGCGCCGACAAGAACTTTACGGGCTTTCCCATCACCGCCGCGGCCGGCGTGATCGCTTCCATCACGCTTTTTCTTCTCTGGCTCGATGAAGGTCAGCGGTCGATCGGCAGATGGAAATATGTGCTGCCGCCTCTCATGCTTTTTCTGTCGTTCATGATGTTCAGCAAGTTCCGTTATCCCAGTTTCAAGGCGATCAACTGGCGCACCACGCAGTCCACGACGCGTTTCTTGATCGTCATCGCCATTATCGCCGTGACGGTGAAGTTCTACCAGTGGATGGCCGCGATCATCTTCCTGATCTATTTGCTCTACGGATTTTTGCGGCCGCTCCTCTCTCCGAAGCGGCGTCGCGAAATCGAAGAGGAAATCGGCGAGGAGCCGGAAGGCGAACCGGCCGAAGAGGCGCCGTAGCTCCTGTAGCGGCGGTCTATGACCGCCGAACGATCGTCCCAATTCGCTTTCGGCGGTCATAGACCGCCGCTACAAATTAGCGATTCAAATTCGCGAGGATTTCCGGATCACGGACGTCCGCCCAATCGCCGGTTAACTCAATCGCCCGCACTTTTTTTCCGGCGAGTGCCAGGTTCCGAATTGCGTCAGTTAGCTCGTACTCGCCCCGTGGCGAGCGTTCCAATTTCGCGATGTAATCGAAAATGCTCGGCTTGAATCCGTAAACGCCGGCGTTGTACCAAGGGCTCGTCGGTTCGCCGGGCTTGGGCTTTTCGCGGAGATCGATCAACTCAAACTTCTCGTTCACGAAGACCGCGCCGCCCTGCGCCACGTCTTCATTTTGTTTTACGCTCACCACAGCTTCCGCCGACTCGAGGCCCGTGCATATTCGCGGATAATTCTCCGGCGCAATCAGGATGTCGCCGTAACTCAGGATAAACGGATCGGCGCCCGTAAACTCGCGGGCAAGCTCGACCACTCTGCCGGTGCCGTCCTGCACGATCTGAGTCTCGTACGCGATGCGCACTCCGAGTTTCGAACCGTCGCCAAAAAAATCGCGCACTACTTCCGCGCGCCAGCCAACGATGATGAGAAAATCGGCGAGCCCGGCATCGCGCAAACCTTCGACGATATGTTGCAATACCGGCTTTCCCCGGACTTCGAGCATCGGTTTGGGAAGCGCTGCGGTTAAGTCGCGCATCCGCGTGCCACGTCCAGCAGCCAGCAATACCGCCTTCGTAATGTTCGTTTGCATTTGCGGCATCAGTTGTTCAACTTCGCGCCATGCGGCTGGCGTTCCTGGCGAAATATCGTGAATTCGGCCTGCTCCTGATTCGCATCAGCATCGGCATTCTTTTCATTCTCTACACTGCGCCAGCCTTGATGGGCGGCCAGGCGGCGTGGTCGCATTTCGGCGCGGGCGCGCGCAGCTTGGGTTTGCATTCGCACTTTCAAATCTGGGGATTTCTCGGCGCGCTTTTCGGCTGCATCGGCGGAGTCCTGATCATCTTCGGTTTATTTTTTCGGATCGGCGTTTTGCTGCTTCTCGTTCTCGCGACCGGTCATGCTATCGGCGTGAGCCACGCGAGCGGCTTCCGAATCGCACTGCCGTCGATCGAGATGTGCTTCGTCCTCGCCGGCATTCTCTTCGTCGGCCCCGGCCAATACAGCGTCGACAAAACATAGCGTCGGTTCACGGCTTTTCGCCCACCGAGATCGCCGGTAACTCAACCTGCCGGATCAAGGCCGCGATTTTCGGTACCTCCTCGGTCTTGATCTGGGTCCATTTCTTGAGTTGTTCCTCGAGCCGGGTGTCCAGCATCTTGAACACTTCGAACTGCGGCTGCGTCGGCCCGTAGTCGGCGTATTCGATCGTCCGGCTAAACGAATAGAAGGCTTCGTTCAGCATGTTCGGGAAAGCCAGATTGCCTTCGGAACCCTTCATGTTGACCTGGATCAATTGTTCTTCGACTGCCGACATTTTTTTCGCCAGGTCGTCCGCGGCGGCGAGCGCCGGTTTCAATCGCTCATCTTCCCCGAAACGTTTGCGCAATCCCTGGATTTGCGTTTTCACGTTGCGAATCTCATTGATCGCCTGATGAAGTTCGCCGATTCGATTCACCACCTTCGCCGATAATTCGAACTGCTTCGGGATCGCGGGTTCGGCGTCGTTGATTCGCGGATCGATCACGAGATGCAACGGCGCGGTCTGGGTTTTTCCGCCGGCCGTCAGTTTGACCTGATACTCACCGGGCAGCGCGAGCGGGCCGCGCGGTCCTTCTCCATAATAGAAGGCGCCGGGCGTCTGAATCGGATCGTCGTAATGCAGGTCCCACGCAAAACGGTTCATGCCCTCGAGCGCGGGAATCGTCCTCGGCGTTTCAACCTGGTCCGGCCATTCCGGCGGTTGATCGTTTACCTTTTTCTCCTTGCTCGAAAGATGGCGAACGAGTTTTCCCTGCGCATCCAGGATATCGAGCGTCACTTCATCCTTCGCGGCCGCCTTCAGGTAATAATTGAGGATCGCGCCGGCTGGAGGGTTTTCGCCGACCGGTTGCCGCTTGTCGAACTCGGTCGGGTAATGCAAACGCAACGCCGTCTGCGGTTGATAAAGAAGCGCATCCATCTGCGCCGATTGCGCATTCACCTGGCGCAACGGCGTGATGTCGTCCAGGACCCAAAATGAGCGCCCGTGCGTGGCGACGACGAGATCGTCGTCTTTCACCACGAGATCGTGGATCGGCGAGACCGGCAGATTCAACTGGAGCGGCTGCCAATGCCCGCCGTCGTCGAACGACACAAACACGCCGAGTTCTGTCCCGGCGTAAAGCAAACCGCGCCGCTTCGGATCTTCGCGCACCGCATGAACGTTCGCGCCTTCGGGAATGCCGGTAGTGATCGCGCTCCAGGTTTTTCCCGCGTCGCTCGTTTTGAAAATGTAGGGCTTGAGGTCGTCGAGCTTATGCCGATCGACGGCGACATAGGCGACGTTCGCATCATGCGGCGAGGGCTCGATCAGATCGACCGTGCTCCATTCGGGCATCTTTGGCGAAACGTTCGCCCAGTGCTGGCCTTCATCGGTCGTTAGGTGAACCAGTCCATCGTCCGTCCCGGCCCAAAGCATTCCCTTTTTCTTGGGCGATTCCGCCAGCGCGAAAACCGTGTCGTAGTACTCGACCGAGGTAATGTCGTTTGTGAGCGGGCCGCCGCTCGGCTGTTGCTTGCTCTTGTCGTTGCGGGTCAAGTCGCCGCTGATTGCCGTCCAGGTGTTTCCTTTGTCGGTCGTTTTGAAAACACTCTCGGCCGCGGTGTAGATCGTGTCCGGATTGTGCGGTGAAACCACGAGCGGCGAGATCCATTGGAAGCGGTGCTCCAAATCGACGGCGCCATGTCCGGAGTTGTCGATCGGGAGAACGCTCGCATCGTGCGAGTGCTCTTTGTTCTTGTCGTAAACCGTCAGGTACCCTTCGTTGTTGGAATAGATCACGTGCCAGTGGCGCGGATCGGGAATGACGAACCCGCATTCGCCTCCGCCGGCGATAAACCAATCCTCGCGGCCGATCACGCCGGAATCCGTGCGGCTGGCGATACCGACGTTCGAGTTGTCCTGCTGCGCGCCGTAGATGTGATACGGAAACGCGTTATCGACCGCGACGTGATAAAACTGCGCGGTCGGCTGATTATTCTGCGTCGTCCAGGTTTTGCCGCCATCGCTCGTGATGCTGGCGCCGCCGTCATTGGCGTTCGCGATCCGCTGCGGATTTTGCGGATCGATCCAAAGTCCGTGGTGATCGCCATGCCGCGCGGGCAGGAGCGTAAACGATTTCCCGCCATCGACCGATCGAAACAATCCGGTGTTGAGAACGTAAACGGTGTCCGCTGCTTTCGGGTCCGCGTAAACTTTGCTGAAGTACCACGCGCGTTGCCGGAACCGGCCGTCTTCATTTACGCGCGTCCATTTCGCCCCGCCATCTTCCGATCGAAACAAGCCGCCTTCCTTCGCTTCGATCATCGCATAGACGCGATTCGAGTCCGCGCCCGAAACCGTCACGCCGATGCGGCCGAGAATTCCGTCGGGCAGACCATTTCCCTCCAGCCGTTTCCAATTCGCCCCGCCGTCGTCGGATCGATACAGCCCGCTGCCCGGTCCGCCGCTCGAGAAGAACCAGGGTTGACGTTTCGCCTGCCAGAGCGCGGCGAAAACGACGTTGGAATTTTGCGGATCGAACACGACGTCGATCCCGCCCGTCTCCTGGTCCTTGCCGAGGACCTTGTTCCAGGTCTTGCCGCCGTCGGTGGTGCGAAAAATTCCGCGCTCCTGGTTCGCGCCAAAGATATGGCCGAGCGCCGCGACCAGAACGATGTCCGCATTTTTCGGATCGACGATGAGCGCGCCGATGTGACGGGAATCTTTCAGGCCGATGTTCTTCCAGGTCTTGCCCACGTCCACCGATTTATAAACGCCGGCGCCGTACGAGATATTTCCGCGCACCGCCGCTTCGCCCGTTCCGACGTAGATGACATTGTGGTCGGATGGAGCGACGGCGATCGCGCCGATAGATGAGATGGCCTCCTTATCAAAAAGCGGCGCCCAATTGGCGCCGCCATCCGTCGTTTTCCAGACGCCGCCCGCGACCGCGCCGAAGTAATAAGTGCCCGGTTCGCCGGCAATCCCCTCGATGGCGAGCGCTCGCCCGCCACGAAACGGGCCGACCTGGCGCCATTGCATTCCACGGAAAAGTTTTTCGTCGATCGTGCTCGCGGGCGTCGGCGAAGGATCGGCGGCGCGGGCCGCGGGAAGAAGGAAGAGAACGAGCGCGAGGCGGGCGAAAAGAAATCGAAACGACATCACCCAAGATGTCAGACAGAGTGCGGCTCGGCCAATCAGAATGTTGGTGCGCGCTGCACCCGGCGCGGAACTAGCGCTTGGCGGTCGCGAGTGGCGGCGTTGCGGTTTCCTCGACGATTCGAATCGGCTCCGGAATATTCAGCTTGAGACCGGAAGGAGCCTGCTCGGCCGCCGCGCCGCGCTGCCTTTGCAATAGATCCAGCTCCCGCCGCATCTTGCCTTTGTTTGTGCAGGAAACCATTGCCGTTTCCTCCGACACGATGCCCGCTTTGTAGGCATCGATGATCGATTGATCGAAGCTGTGCCAGCCGAGCGTCGATCCGGCCTCGATGATTTCCTGGAAGGATTTGTTTTCCGATTCGCCGTAGAGAATCGTCTCGCGCGTGCGCAGGCTGCTCCCCATGATTTCAGTAACGAGCAAACGCCCGCCCGCAATTTTGTTGATCAGCCTCTGACTAACGACGTAGCGCAAGGTTTCGCAAAGCCGCTGGCGAAGCTGCTGCTCCTCTTCTCGCGCGAACATTCCCAGAATCCGATTGATCGTCTGCCCGGCATTGACCGTGTGCAACGTGCTGAAAACGACGTGGCCGGTTTCGGATGCCGTCATCGCGATCTCGAGCGTTTCGCGGTCGCGAATTTCGCCGACCAGAATAGCCTTGGGCGCCTGCCGCAAGGCCGCGCGCAAACCGTCGGCGAAGTTTGGGAAATCCTTGCCCAGCTCGCGCTGGCTGATCGCAGCTTTGCCATGCGGGTGAAAAAATTCGATGGGATCCTCGAGGGTAACAATGTGGATCTCCTGGCTGTGGTTCAATTCGTTCAGCATCGCGGCCAGCGTGGTGGTCTTGCCGGTTCCGGTTCCGCCCGTCACCAGGATGATGCCGTTTTTCTCTTTGACGATTTCGCGGAAGATGGGCGGCAGCTCCAGCTTCTCGAGCGTCGGGATTTCCGACTGCAACTTGCGCATCACGATCGCGTGCCGGCCGTTTTGTTTGAAGATGTTTACGCGAAACCGAGCCAGATCTTCGATCGCGTAACTGCAATCGCAGGAACCGTTGGCCGCGAATTCCATCCGAAGCCGTTCGCTTCCGTTCATGATTTGGCCGGAGAGCTCTTCGATGAGGACCGGCGACAGGACCGAGTCTGGGGTGTCGATTGGGAAGTCGCTCAGGCGACCATGGATTTCGACCAAGGGCGGCTTGCCCGAGATAAAAAGCAGGTCCGAAACGCCCTCGGCGCTTTGGAGCATACCCGTCAGTAGTGCATCAACAGTCTGGTGGTCCATCCGTCCCCGGGGAGGTAGCTAGGATCGTGCCCGGAGTGTCGCCTATGCGTTACATCGCGTTCGCGCTCAGGGAACGGTCTCCAACCGCTCGACGATCCTCGCGTCGGGCGCCGGCTCCGGTGTCGCTTCGGACTCGGGCGGCAGACCGCGCAAATGCCTGGCCGCATAATAAGAACCGACCACCACAATGGCGGCGAGGCCCTGGGCCAGGAGCGTTTCATACGTCGGGAAAACCGCGAACCACATTCCGACCCAGGCCGGCAGAACGTTGACGAGCCACGGAATTTCCGTGCGCGAAATCCAATGGGCCAGTTGCATCTCCTGCGCTTGCTCGCCCACCATCACCAGCAACACCACCCCAAGAAGAATGCCGGTTGTGATCAGCATTTTGCGATACGGCAGGCGTTGTTGCAGGACGAATGTCAGCACCGCGACCATCCCGGAAAGCGAGAGCCCGAGGAGCGCGCCTTTCAAAACGACACCGCCGCCGAGGCGCAACTGATAGCTTTGCAAAAAGAGGACGACCTCGAACCCTTCCCGATAGAGCGAGGTGAATCCGAGCAGGACCAGCCCCCACCATAAACGCGAGTGGGCCGAGCCGCGCCCATTGGCGAGGAGTGTTTTCCGCCGCCGGTTATGCGCGCGAATCCAGCCGCCCCAATAAATCTTGTGGAAAAACCAGTTCATGATCACCAGCAAAACAACCACGGCCAGCAACCCCGTCGCCGCCTGGAGATCGAGCGCGGGCACGTTGTCCATGAGCGAACCGAGAATGCGCACGGCGACCAGCCACGTGATCAAGGTCGCGCCGAACGCTACGGCCGCGCCGACTGCGACCGGCCGGCGATGCGCCTGTTTCGTGCCGGTCATGCTCGCGGTGATCGCCGCCAGCACGAGGATGCACTCGAGGCCTTCGCGGAAAACGAGCACGCCGATATCGAGAAACGCGACCGTAGGACTGGTGTTCGGGCGCAACGGATCGGGAGCGCCCTGCTCGCTCAAGCCCTGCCAGATCAGGATCGCTACGACGGCGACTGCGGCGACGCAAAGGCTGATCGCGATCATCGCAGATTGGCGCCGGACGACGGCGCGCGCACTGCGGCAATGGGGCGAGCAAGGGTCGAGATGCGCCTCAGCCGGTGCGACCTTTGCCGTCGCGGTGATTCCCTTCACGCGACAAAATTACCACATGACGATGGCGGCCGCTGCCGGTTGCTTGCGTTTTTTTAGCGGCGGGTTGCAGGCCCTTTCTTGTGATTTGCCGGTGAGCACGTAACTTTTTCGATGCGACGCGACGGTGGATTCACAATGATCGAGATGGCGATTGCCGTCATGATCCTGGTTCTAATCCTGTTGCTCGCCGTCCCGAGTTTGAATGGCGTGCTGGCCGATCGCCGGCTGCGCCGATCTCTTGATGAATTCAACGGCCTTGTTCGCCAGGCGCAGGAACGCAGTATCGCAGAACACCGTTCTTATCTCATTATCTGGCGCGACGACAAGATTGGGTTGCGCGCCGAAGGTCTGCAACGCGGAGAGGACCCGGCGCCTGTGGCGATGTTGAAAGTGAACAAAGGCGAATCCTTCAAGCTCTCCTTCCCGGCCGCGTTGGAAAACGAGCCACCGGCTGAGTGGATTTTCTGGCCGTCAGGAAATTGCGAGCCGGCCGTGGTCACCTTTCGCGGACTGAACGGCGGATGGACGGCACAGTATTCGGCCCTGACGGCGCGCGCCGACATCGTAAATTATGTGGCGAAATAAGCGCGCGGCGCGGGCATTCGCCCTCTACGAAGTTCTCCTGGGGCTGACGATTTTCGTCGTCGGAGTTCTCGCCCTGGGCCGGTCGGTGGAAAATTGTCTGAACGCGAGCGCGCTCAATTCCGAAGAGGAGCGGGTGCGCCTGATCCTCGCGAATCGCATGGCGGAAATCCAGGCGACACCTGGTTTTCCCGACGCCAAAAAGGAGACAAAAGTTTCTACCGGTTACGGTGAGGTAAAGTTAGTGCAACGGAGCGTGGCCGCTGGATTGAAGGACGACAAGGACTTCGAAATGACGGGGATCAATCGCGTAAGCTTGCAGGCGGAGTGGATGCGCGGGGGCGCTCCGCACGCGAGAAAGATCGAATTCTATGTTTATCGCGGGGGCTAAACCGGCTCGAGCGCGGGGCTTCACGCTCCTCGAGATCACGCTGGCGGCAGCCATTCTTGGGCTGATGTGCCTGGCGATCTATCGCTTCGTGGATACGAACATCACCGTCCTGCGCGTTTCCGCCCAGGAAAGCGCGGAGGAGGCGCGCTACTCCGGCTTGCTCGATCTGCTCACGGCGCAGTGGCAGGATTTGCCCAAGGGATCCGCGACCATGAACGGCGAGCCCTTTAAGTTCAACGACCGGCCCCGGGATGAAATTGTCTGGTTGTGCGGAGCGGGTCCCGGACTTTTGACGCGCTACGCCGGCGGCGAGTTTACGGTCCGGATGCGATTGCGGCCGATGCCCAACAGCGACAGGATGCAGCTCGGTTTTTTGCGCCGGCCCCGCGATACCGCCGAAGGCTCGGATGAGGGAGAAACGTGGATCCCTCTCATGGATAACGTGCGTGGAATGCGCATCCGCTACTTCGACACGCGCTTGAATGCGTGGGTGGAGCGCTGGACGGATACAACGACGCTGCCGCGACTGATCGAAATTACTTTGGAACGGGCGGGACGCACGAAATGGCAGGCCATTGTGGCCCTCGGCCGGACTTCTTTCCCATGAGCAGGCCGAGAAAATTTCCGCAGCCGCGAAAATTCGGCTCAGCAGTCATAGACCGCCGCTCCAAAAAAGCGGCGGCGATCATGCTTTCTTTATGGGCCTTGTTTCTCCTGAGCGCGATGGTGATTTCCTGGGCGCTGGATATCGACACGCGGCTGACCAATTCCGGTAGCGCCAATCGCGCGCTGGAGGCGGAAGCGATGGCTTGTTCCGGCGCCGAGATCGCGCTGCACCCGAATGTGAAAGCAGGATCGCCGTTACTCAGAGGATACTTTCCGCCCAACCAAAGTTATGAGACGCGCGTCACGGGCGAAGGCGGACGTTTGAATGTGAATTTGCTCGTCGCGGGACAAAATCCTCAGTTGGTCGAATTGCTGCGCCGGTATTTGGAAATCAAAGGCGTCGACCTGAACGAACGCGACCACATGATCGATTGCCTGCTCGATTGGGTCGATCCCGATAATCTCGTTCGGCTCAATGGCGCGGAAGACGAGCCCGGTTACAAAGCCGCCAACAGACCGCTCACGACTCTCGACGAGTTGAAGAGAGTCCGCGGTTGGAGTGAGTTCACCTCGCGGCCTGATTGGGACGCCGAGCTGACCATCATGAGCACCAGCCCGCAGATCGACGTCTTGTGGGCTCCGCGTGATGTTCTTCTTGCCTTGCCGGGAATGACCGAGGGTCTGGTGGACCGATATCTCGCGGTGCGAGCGGGACTTGATGGCATCCAAGGCACAGATGACGACGTCGACTTCTGGATTGCGCTGGGCCTGCGGCAGGAACAATATCCACAGCTCGCTACTTTGGTCGGGGGTCGCGGTCCAATCCTGCGTGTGGTCAGTGTGGGAAGATCGGGAACCGCGACGCGGACTGTACGAATGGTGATCAGCAAAGTAGGCAGTGCTATTCAATTAAAATCCTGGAAGGAGCTTTGACATCGAGCCGGCAACGAAACGCATCTACATAACTCCCGCCGCGAATGGCTGGAACCTGGTGCGCTTTGCGGAGCATAGCAGCGCGTGGGAAGTGCGCGGACTCACCGGTCTCGAAGAGGCGGCCGAGCTCCTCCACCCCGATGACGATATCGTCCTCTCCCTTCCGGTCGCTCTTGTCCTGGCGCAGCGCCTTCGCCTGCCCACGATCGATCCGGAAGAGTTCGCCGAAATGGTCCGCATTCAGATCGAGAAGGCCATGCCGTACTCGACCGAGGAAATGACGACCGATTCCGAGATCATCTCGCAAACGGAAGAAGGCAGCGCCATCTCCGCCGTCGCGGTCCACAACGAGAAGCTGTCCGAGCTCGCGGCGCCGCTCCTTGCTCGCGGCATTATTCCCAGCCAGGTCACGGTCTATGCCTGCGAACGCGCGGCCACTCATGCCCCGGCGGGGACCGCGCTGCTGATTTATCCCGAGAACGAAGCGCTCGTCTGCGCCATCGCGGAGGAAGGCAAGCTCAGCTTCACCACCACGCTCGAGGCCGCAGACCCGTTGCAACTGCAACGCGATTTGCCCCAGATCGCGCTGAGCGCGGAGCTCCAGGGAATCAACACCGCTTCGCCCGAAATCCTGCTCGACGAAAGTCTGTTCGCGTTGCGCGATACCGTGGAAGGGATCTTCGCGACCAACGTGGAGCTGATCGCGGTGGAGGTGCCTCCGGCCGATACCCGGCTGAATCTCCTGCCGGCCAGTTGGCGGGCCCGGCGCGCTCAACTCGTTAGGCAAAAAGAATGGCGGAAGCGTTTGCTTATCGCGGGCTGCGCCTACGCCGGTTTGCTCCTGCTCTTCTTCGCCTACCTCCTCGTCCTCCGGTTCCAGATCGGCCGGCTCGATAAAAAGATCAAAAGCGACGCGCCCCGCACCGAGTTCGTAAAGCAGACGGAAGCCCGCTGGAAGGCGCTCGCTCCCGCAATCGATCCGCATTATTACCCGATCGAAGTGATCCTCCATCTGTTCGACAGCCTCCCCTCACCCGACGTTCGCATCACCACCTTCAATCAATCGGCGCGGCAAATATCGGTGGAAGGCGAGGCGAACTCTGCCGCGCTCGCGTATCAGTTTGCCGACGCCGTCAAAAAGAATCCCGATCTGAAGACATTTCAGTTTGAGTTGGCGGCGCCGCGGATTCTGCCTAACGACCACGCGCAATTTCGCCTGGAGGGAAAACCGCGATGATGCCGGCATGGTACCAGCGGATGAACCAGCGCGAACGCGTCCTCGCGGCGATCGTGGCCGGCGTGATCGTCCTCCTGATCAATCTCTACCTTTGGGGCAAACTTTTCGGCACCCTCGGGCAGGCGAACGCCGATCTCGCGGCGCGGCGAGCGACCCGGAATGCGCAAGGCGTTTACATCAAGGAGCGCGATCTCTGGGCGAAACGCGCCGAATGGCTCCAGCAACATCAGCCTGTTTTGAAGAGCCCGGGGGAAGCCTCGACCCTGCTCGAGCAGGTGAAACAAATCGCCGGCAAGCATACTCTCCTGATTGAAAATCCGGCCATCGGGGTAAGCGATTCGACACCCGATCATCAATCCGTCTTCGCCTCCATCGAGACGAAAAGTCCGTGGCCGCCACTCGTTCATTTCCTTTTCGATGTGCAACAACCGGAGTCGTTCGTCGTTTTTGAAAGCGTGACGCTCAACATCGATCCGGCCGATCCCACGATGATGCGCGGGAAGTTTAAGATCGCGCGCTGGTTTGCGCCGGCGGGAAAATAACGTATCCATTCGTGATGAAAGTGAGAGCTCTTTCCCTTCTCCTTCTGCTCGGTTTGCCTTTCCGCTCCCTGTTCGCGGACGATGTGCCGAAGCCTTTCACCTTTGCCCGCTATCAGGCGATGATGGATCGCTCGCCGTTTGCGGTCGCGACCGCCGTGGCGGCCGCGCCGGCCGCGACGCCGAATTTCGCGAAGGATCTCTACGTCGCGAACGCAGCCCGCGCAAAGGATGGCGATCTGGTGACGATCGCTTCGAACGCCGACAAGAATTTCAAAAAATACCTGACCACGGCGGCGCCGGTGGATGGATACAGCATTACCAGCATCGATTGGTCGGATAAAATCGGGGCCACGACGGTGACGATCGCAAAGGATGGGCAGACGGCGACGCTGGCGTTCAATGAAGCGCTCCTGCGGCAACCGATCGCAAACGCGCCGAATTTGAATCAGCCACAGGCGCAACCGAACTTCGTCCAGCCTCAGCCGCCAGTAACCACCATCCAGCCTCAGTTCAACGCGCAGAGGCCGATGCCAGTTCCGATGTTACCGACGCCGGCTCCGCGAGTGCGCGGCGTTATTCCACGAAATCCAGGCGCAGTGCCGACTCCGGCTCCGACGCCTGAAGTGGAATTGTAGGAACGCAGTCGATCCGTGAAAACGGATTGGGCTACTGGCCCCAATCGTCGTCCGCCGTATCGGCTTTGCGATCCGGCCCCGCAGAATAGAGATCGTATCCCGTCGGGTTCTTTCGGCCGGGCGCGAGGTAGATGTAGTTATTGCCCCAGGGATCTTTCGGAATTTCCTTGAAGAGCTGATACCAGCGCGACGGTTTAGGTTCGGTCGAAGGCTGAGTCACCAGAGCTTGCAGACCTTGTTCGGTCGTCGGCAAAAATCCATTGATGCTTTCGTAGAGTTTCAGTTGGGTCGAGACCGCCTGAATGTCCGCCTGGACCCGCATGGTTTTGGCGATGCCGGTGGTGTTTCCGAGCTTGTTGATCGCCACGCCCAACAGGATGACGATGATGCTAATCACCAGCATGATTTCCAAAAGGGTGAAAGCGCTTTGTCGTTTTTTCATTCTCGTTTAACGGTCGGTTTGCAGTTGGTAGTCGGTTTTGTCCCAGAGATATTTTAGCTGAATCTGGGTCGAGCGAATCGCCGAGGCCGGCGTGCCCGCGCCCGCCACGATGACAAGATCGTTGTTCCCCACCTTCAGATGAGTTGCGGGCACCAGCTTCTGCGCGCGCAACCAGCCGGTATATTGAAATCGCATTCGCCGGAGGAGCGACGCCGTCTCGCCGCGATAAGCCGGATCGGCCAGATCGGGGAGAGCGAGGACAGCCGCGCCCACGCTTTCGCCATTAAGGAAAATCTCCGGGGGAGATTCGATGTTCGGACTTGCGACTTCGAAACTTAACATTGCCATCAGCGGCTGGGATTCGAGACCGAATTGAAAGGCCGCGCCTTGCTCCACGCTCGCTCCAATTCGAATCGTCTCGGGCGCGAGCGAGGCCGTCACGGTCCCCAACCTTTCGCTATCTTGGGCCGGCGCGTGCAATGGCGACATCGCGGAGAACGGTTCGGGAATCAGGTCGCGATGCTCCGCGCTGATCGGATGGAGCACTTCGGCGCTCGTCATCCAGTCGAGATATGCGCCGCGAATCGTCTTTCCATCTCCGGGCACTTCCACGTCGATCGTCGAAACTCCCACCATCGGCACCATGACACTTTCGGAAATCGGCAGCCCGAGACCCGAACCGAGCGGGCCGGATTGCATGACGACGGTGCCCGACTCATCCCAGGCAACCAGACGCGGTTTCTGTTCCGGCTTGTCGTCAAAAAACAAACGGAAGAACAAGACTTGGAAATCGGCTTTCGGGCGGTTGAGGCGAATGCGGAAAACGGTTTGCTGCGCGACGCCGGGCGCGGTCGGGATCGGGACGATCGAGACGGCTTCCACCCAGTCCGGCGCCGTCTGCGGTTTCGAATTGGCGGCCGCCGTCATTCGCAGATCGAGCCAGGCGCTTTCGAAGTTCGTTCCGGTCGCTTTCGGAGATTTATCCGGGAGCGCGTTGGTCACAACGTCCTGGCCGCGCGTCGAAGATACTGCGAGCGGGAGGAGGCAAAACGCGATAACCCGAAATAGCATGGACGGCGCGAGACTACCTCAGTGCGGCCGAAACTGCAAACTGTGCGTCATCTCGAAGACCGCGGAGAGAATGCTGTAGACCACGAACCCGACCACGATCGCGATCACGACGATGATGACTGGCGGGACCAACGACGAAATAGTTTTCACCGTGCGATCCAGTTCGCGCTCGTAAACGTCGGCGATGGTTTGCATCGTTTTCGCGAAGTGACCCGTCTGCTCGCCCACCGCCATCATGTCGGTAAACAGATCGGGAAAGAGATCGTGCGCGCTCAGCGCCGTCGAGAGCGTGGCCCCATCGATCACGGCCCGGCGCACTTCCGCGATCTTGATTTCGAGATAACGGTTGTCGGCAATTTCGCTCACCAGATCGATCGCTTTGAGCAGCGGAATTCCATTTTCCATCAACGTGCCGAGCGTGCGCGAGAATTGCGCATAATACCGGTGGCGCAAGACGCGTCCGTAACCGGGAATGGCGAGGCGAAAGCGGTCCCACGCAATTCGTCCCTCGTCGGTTCGAACGAACGCGCGGAAGCCAACGGCCACGCCGATGGCGAGCACGATACCCAGCCACCAATAAGCCGTGATGGCATGATGGACGCCGAGCAGAACCCTCGTCGGCAACGGAAGTGCGCCGCCGTTTTGGGACATGAACCCGACCAGTTGCGGCACCATGAAAGTGATGAAGACGGTGATCAGACCCGCGCCGGCAAACGCGAGGAAGGCGGGATAAATCAGCGCCTGCTGCACGCGGTCGCGCAGATTTTTTGCCTGCATCAAGTGCTCGACGAGCCGCGCCAGAATATCCGGCAAGGCGCCGCTCGCTTCGCCGGCCGCGACGAGGTTCACATAAATTGCCGGGAAGATTCGTGGGAAATCGCGCAACGCCTGCGAGAAACTTCTGCCATCCACCAGCGCCTGATGAAGCGCGTGCGTCATCTGTTGGACGCGTGGTTGTTTGAGACGCTTCTCGAGAACCGAGAGTCCTTCATCGAGTGTCATTCCGGCCTGGAGGAGATGCCCGAGTTGCTCGGTGAAAATCAGCAACTGGCCGTGAGGGATTTTTAATTTTTGCGTCGGCGCCGCGAGTGCCGGTGCGATCGCGGCGGCGGCGCCGTTCTTGCCCTCCTTCACCACCGCGGGTTCCGCTCCGACCGCTTCGATGCGGACGGGGATGTAACGCAATTGTTCGATTTGCCGAATCGCCACCGCGCGATCGGGACAATCAAGAATGCCTTCGACCAGACCGCCCTGGGCATTGCGCGCGCGATAGGAGAATTGAGGCATGGGAGAAATGGAATCTACCTTGCCGGACTTCAATCGTCTAGTTGCACGCTTCGCCCATTCGAAAATCACGCGCGTATTGGTGCGGGTTTTTCTATCCAAAGAATCAAACTTATTGTATTGTCCCTCAACGCCGCGGTCTGCCGGCCAACCCGCAGCAGCGTATGGCAGTTCGTCCCAAATCCACGACCTCCGCTTTCGCTTTCATCGTGATGATCGCGCTGGCGCTCTTTGCCCCCCGCGCGCGCCCGGAACAGCCGCCGGCGACGGCGGTGCGGCCCGCGGAATCGAACATGTCTGATGCGCCCCGGATGAAACCGCAGATCATTTATCGTTTACCGAGAGAGTCCGGGTACGGCGCAACTCTGCATTCACAAGCCAAAGGGCCGAACAACACGCTCCCGGTTGATGGCGACTCACCCGTATCGCTTCAGATGTCGCGGGCGGCCGCCAACCAGACGAACCCGCCCCAACCTCAGCCTTCGGCCGAACAACTGGAGAGGAAGCCAAATATCCAGCCAACCCCACAGTCGCGTCCGCGCCTGCGATCGAGCCCGCGCAGTAAAGGACCGGGGAAAGCCCACGGATCGGGAAATTCTCACGGAAACAAATCGCAGAAGAAATAAACGACGCGGCCGGCGCGACGTTTCACCGCCGGCGAGATTGGCCTTGCGAAAGCTCGATCACTGCGTTGCGTAGGCAAGTCATGCGCCGAATTCTCTTATCTTTCGCTGCGGTTTTGCTCGGCTGTGGCAGTTTTTTTGCCGCCCAAGTGGAGACAAAACCGGGCACCACACCATCACCCAAGTCGCAATCACCGTCTGCGTCGGCGAAACCCGCCGCTTCTCCGGCGGCGGCCTCCCCTGCTCCGGCGTCTCCGGCGGCCACAGCGGAATTGCCGAAGTATCGTCCGGCGCTCCTGGGAACGGGACCGACTTCCGTCATCAATCGCATCGATAGCGTGGGCTTGATCCAGAACGGGCAGAAGGATGCCACGCTCTCGTTCTGCTGCTCCGTCTCGAAGGAAGGTGATATCGCGAACGTCTGGACCTATCGTGGGACACCGGGATACGAGTTGCTCGAGAAGGAATTAGTGAAGCGTCTCGATCAAACGAAATTCATTCCCGCGGTCTATAATCATCACCCGGTTTACGTTCTCTTTTATGGGACGGTGACTTTCAAGATCGTGGACGGGAAGCCGCGTTTGCGCATTTTCGCCAACCAGGAAACGGAGGAGCTGAAGAAGGAAAGCGACTTCATCGGTCCACAACCTTTCGCCGGGGCCGATTCGAAGTTCGAAGGTTTGCATTATCCAAACGACAGCCTGACCACCGTGCTCTCAGGCATCGTGGAACTTGCGATGAAAGTGGACGCGGACGGCAATATGAAAGATCTGCGCGTGGCGTCCGAAAGCCCGCCTCTGGCTGGATTCGCCCGGGCCGCCGCCGAAGATTTCCGGGTCGCCCGATTCATTCCGGCGTTTCGCGACGGCAAGCCGGTGGAATGCAGCATCACCCTGCCGGTTTATTACGAGCCGTAGTCGCAAGAAGCTCTCGTTAGGCGTGCGGTCCAAGCTGGACGTGGCAATGATGCCGAGGCCAATCCTTTCCTGCGCTTTTTTCGAACGCGATCCGCTCGTCTGCGGCCGGGAACTCATCGGCGCTGAGCTGGTTTGGGGAAAGTGCTCCGGCATCGTGGTGGAGACAGAGGCATACCTGACCCTGAACGATGAGGCTTGCCACACCTTTACGCGGCCGAGCACCCGCGCATTCGTCGAACGCAACGCCGCAGGCGCCATTTACATTTACATGAATTACGGCGTGCATTGGATGCTCAATGTCCTGGTGAAGGGCGGCGAACGCAGCGGCCTTATTTTGATTCGCGCGCTCGAGCCGCGCCGCGGCCTGGCGCTCATGAAGGCGCGCCGCGGCGTCGATGATCTGCGCCGGCTTTGCTCCGGCCCGGGTAAACTGGCCCAGGCGCTCGACATCACGAAGCGCCATCATGAAATGAGCATCTGCGCGGAACCGCACCGCTGTTTCGTGCGCGACGACAAATTGGAGTCGCGCGTCGTGGCCGATCCGCGAATCGGCATCAGCCGGTCGCAGGATTTTCCCTGGCGCTTTACTCTCGCGGACAGCCCGTTCGTTAGCGTGCCCGTGCGGCGGCCAGCGCGGAAACCGTTGACCCACTCGAAGAGTGCAATGAATTTGCCCGCGCAATGAGCAGCCCCAAACAGCGCGTCCTTCTCGGCATGAGCGGCGGCGTCGATTCCAGCGTGGCCGGTTATCTCCTGCGGGAGCAGGGCTATGACGTCGTCGGTGTGACCATGAAAGTCTGGCCGCAGGATTGCATCTCGCGCGCCGAGGACAAATGCTGCGGACCCCAAGCCGTGGCGGACGCACGCGGCGTGGCGCACTCGTTAGGCTTCCCCCATTACGTCGTGGATGAAGCCGACCAATTCGAACGCCTCGTCATCGATTATTTTTCCAGCGAATACCAGGCGGGGCGCACTCCAAATCCCTGCGTCATGTGCAACGAGAAGCTGAAGTTCGGCAACCTCTGGAACAAAGCCGAAGCGCTCGGCTGCGATTACATCGCCACGGGCCATTACGCGATCATCGAGCATCATCGCGATCACGCCGTCCTGCGCAAAGGCGTCGATTCGCGGAAAGACCAGTCTTACTTCATGTTCAGTTTGCGCCAGGCGCAATTGCAGCGCGCCCTGACTCCGCTCGGGGGGATGTCCAAGTCCGCCATCCGCGAAATCGCCCGCTCGTTAGGCCTGAAGGTCGCGGATAAAGCCGACAGCCAGGAAATCTGCTTCGTCCCCGGGAATGATTACAAAGCGTTCCTCCGCTCCCACCTCGGCGCCGAAGAATTTCACGCCGGCGGAATTTACGATCTAGCGGGCAACTTTCTCGGCGAACATGGCGGCATCGAGCTTTTCACCATCGGTCAGCGCAAGGGATTGCCCGGCGGTTCCGCCCAACCGCGTTACGTGGTCGATCTCGATCCGCAAACCAATCGGGTCATCGTCGGCTCGGCCGAGGATCTGGTCTCGGACGATTTCGAAATCGATCAGGTGAACTGGATCAGCCGGCGCGGCTTTGACGAGCCGATTGAAGTGACGGTCAAGATTCGTTACAGCCACCCGGGCACTCGCGCGACGCTCACGCGAATGGATCGCGGCCGTGGCCGGATTCAATTGCACGAAACGCAGAAAGCGGTCACGCCGGGCCAGGCCGCGGTGATTTACGACGGCGACATCGTTCTCGGCGGCGGCTGGATTTGCCGGGCCGCCGCGCTCCAGCTCGCCTGACGAATGAGCGAGGAAACTCTGCTTGCCTGCAGCACGTTTCCGGATATCGAAACGGCGCGGCGCATCGCGCGACAATTGGTGACCGAAAAGCTCGCGGCCTGCGCGAATATCGTTCCGGCGGTCGAATCGATCTACCGCTGGCAGGATAAGATCGAGAGCGGAGAGGAGACGCTGGTCTTTTTCAAAACAACCGGCGTGCGCTACGCGGCGTTTCAAGAGCGATTGAAATCTTTGCATCCCTACGAAGTCCCGGAAATCATCGCCTGGCGGATCGCGGACGGTCTCCCGACTTATCTGCGCTGGGTGGCCGACAACTGCTCGCCGTAAATCCGGGCAGGCAAATTCCCTTGCATGTTGCGGGAAGAGCCCTTCAACTTTTCATGATCGCCCGCGCCTGTCATGACCACCGCCAACAAAATCACCGTGATCCGCATCCTCATGATCCCGGTGTTCGTCACGCTCGCGATTTACTACGGCGAGAGCATTCAGGAAGGGAAGCCGCAGGATTGGATGCGCTTCACCGCGATCGCCGTCTTTCTTCTCGCCGCTGTGAGTGACGGCCTCGATGGCTACGTCGCGCGCCGATACAACCAACGCAGTTCTCTTGGAGGCATCCTCGATCCGATCGCCGACAAAGGTCTGCTCCTGAGCGGCATCATTACTCTGAGCATCAGCAACTGGAGCCAGGTAGACCCGAACTACGGAAAATTTCCCGCGTGGTTTCCCGTTCTCGTCATTACGCGGGATACCGTGATTCTCGTGGGCAGCGCGGTGCTGCATATTCTGAACGGAACGGTGCGGGTGCGGCCGAGCTGGACCGGCAAAGTGGCGACGGTCTTACAAATGGCGGCGATCGCGTGGGTCATGCTCCAGCTCCGGATTCCTCCCCTGCTCTACATCGTCCTCGCGGCCGGATTGTTTACGCTCGTTTCCGGAATGATCTACGTGCGCGATGGGGTGCGGCAGCTCTCGGCCGAGGGACACGCGAACGCGAAGTTGGGTTAACGCGGAGATGCGCGCCGCCATGGACTCGGAAAACGCGATCGAGAGCGTCGGCAAAGTCGCCATCGTCGGGCGGCCGAATGTCGGCAAGTCCGCGCTTTTCAACCGGCTGGCCGGCCGCAACATCGCGATCGTGCACGACCAACCCGGGATCACACGCGACCGGCTCGAGGCGCCTTGCCGCCGCGGCGCGCGTCCTTTTGCAGTCTGGGACACCGGTGGAATCGGAGGCGCCGGCGAAACGGAATTAACCGCACAAGTTCGCGCCGCCGCCGACGCCGCCATGCGAGAGAGTGATGTGATTCTCTTTGTCGTCGACGCGCAAGATGGCCAGACCCCGATCGATCAGGAGCTCGCCCGCATCCTGCGCAAATCGAAAACGCCCGTCGTGCTCGTGATCAACAAAATTGATCATCCGAACCACGAGGACTTGGAGAGCGATTTCGCGCGCCTCGGCTTCGCGCGTTCGATTCCGATCAGCGCCGCCCATAACCGCGGCATTTCAGACCTTCTCGAAACGATCGATCCGCTCCTGCCGCAATCCGCAATCCGCGTTCCGCAATCCGCAATCATTCCTCCCCTCGCCCTCGCCATCGTCGGCCGGCCGAACGCCGGGAAGTCGTCGTTGATCAATTCCGTTTTGCGCGATGCCCGGACGATCGTGAGCGAACTTCCCGGAACAACCCGCGACGCCGTTGATATCTTATATGAACGCGAGGGAGAAAAGTTCCTCCTCATCGACACCGCTGGGATTCGCGCCCGGAGCAAGCACTCCAGCTCGGTGGAGGTTTTCAGCGTGATGCGCGCCGAACGCACGATCCGGCGCGCCGATCTTTGCGTACTCGTCATCGACCTAACGAGCGGAGTCACCGGCCAGGACAAGAAAATCGCCGGGCTGATTCAGAAAGCGGAGAAGCCGTGCCTGGTGGTGTTAAACAAATGGGACCTGGTGAAGCCGGAGCGCGGGACGAGAGCGGCGATGGAGCGCGTCATCACCGACACGCGAGAACGCCTCTTCTTTCTCGATTACGCGCCGGTGTTGGTGGCTTCCGCGCTGACCGGCGAAAACGTCACGCAGCTCTTTCGTTTGATTGCGGATATCCGTCATTCCGCGAATGTCCGCATCGGAACCGGAGTCCTGAATCGGATGTTGCGGGCAGCGTTCGAGGAAAATCCACCACCGACGATCGGGACCCGGCGCTTGAAATTATTCTACGCGGCGCAAGCCGGCGACGAGGAAGGCCGCGCCTTGGAGCCGGTCAAATTCATCCTGTTCGTCAATCAGCCAAAGTTGCTGAGCGAGCCGTACGGGCGGTATCTCGAACGGCGCATTCGGGGCATGGAGCCGTATTCGGGATTGCCGGTTCTCCTGAGTTGCCGCGCCCGGAGCGAGAAGATGTAGAGCTTGATCGAACGGATTCCCCCCGTACGTGTCTCATTCTTCTTATGAAATCGACGCAGGAAATCTCGCAGCAGGTGGAGGAAATGGGAAAATGGATTGCGCCGCTGCGCGAACAGATTGGTCACGTCGTGATCGGTCAGAAATATTTGGTCGATCGGCTCCTGCTCGGCTTGCTCGCAAACGGCCACATCCTGCTCGAAGGCGTTCCCGGTTTGGCCAAGACGCTCACCGTCAAAACCATGGCGGCCTGCATCCAGACCGGTTTCCAGCGTTTGCAATTTACGCCCGATCTGTTGCCGGCGGATTTGATCGGCACCCTGATCTACAATCCGCGCACCGGCGAGTTTACCACCAAGCTTGGCCCGCTTTTTTCCAACCTAATTCTGGCGGACGAAATCAATCGCGCGCCGGCCAAAGTCCAGAGCGCCTTGCTGGAGGCGATGCAGGAACGCCAGGTCACCATCGGCGACACCACTTATCCGCTCTCCGATCCGTTTCTCGTTCTGGCGACGCAGAATCCGCTCGAACAGGAGGGCACTTATCAATTGCCCGAAGCGCAGCTCGATCGGTTCATGTTGAAGCTGCACATCGGTTATCCGCAAAAATCCGAGGAACGCCAGATCCTCGATTTGATGGCGACTTCGGCTCCGAACCTGACGGTGATGCCGGTGGTCGATCCGCAGAGCATCATCGCCGCGCGGTCGGTTGTGAATGAAATCTATATCGACGATCGCGTGAAGGATTACATCGTCGATGTCGTCTGGGCGACGCGCGATCCAGCCTCCTACAATCTGAAACTGGATGGGCTGATCCGTTATGGCGCTTCGCCGCGCGCGACCATCTATCTCGCCCTCGCCGCGCGCGCCCACGCCTTTCTGAATGGCCGAGGCTATGTCACGCCGCAGGACGTCAAAAGCATCGGCACCGATGTGTTACGGCATCGGGTGATTGTCAGCTACGAAGCCGAAGCCGAAACGATCACGAGCGAAACGATCGTGGACCGCATTTTCGCCGGCCTGCCCGTCCCGTGATCGCGCCGGACCGCCAGACGCCCGCGGAGATTCTCAAGAAAATCCGCGCGCTCGAAATCAAGACGAAGGGTCTCGTCCAGACGATCTTCGCGGGAGATTATCACAGCGTCTTCAAAGGGCGCGGGATGAACTTCGAGGACGTGCGCGAATATCAGCCGGGTGACGAAATCCGGGCGATCGATTGGAATGTGACGGCGCGGCTCGGGACCGCGTTCGTGAAAAAGTTCACCGAGGAGCGCGAGCTCACGGTTGTTCTCGTTGTCGACGTCAGCGCGTCTGGGAATTTCGGAAGCGCTTCACAATCGAAGCGCGAGCTGGCGGCGGAAATCGCATGTCTCCTGGCGTTCAGCGCGATTCGAAACAACGACAAGGTGGGCCTGCTCCTCTTCAGCGATACGGTGGAGCTTTTCATTCCGCCGAAGAAAGGCCGGTCCCACACGCTGCGCATCATCCGCGAAATTCTTTTCTTCGAGCCAGCCGGACGCGGAACCGCGCCCTCACTGGCGCTCAATTATCTGAACAAAGTCGTAACCCGGCGCGCCGTGGTTTTTTTCATCTCCGATTTCCAGACGAGCGATTTCTCGCGCGAACTGGCCGTGAGCGGGCGCCGCCACGATTTCATCGCGGTGCACATTCAGGATCAGCGCGAGGAGCATCTTCCCAATGTCGGGATCATTACGCTGGAGGACGCGGAGACCGGTGAGCAGATCGAGATCAATACCGCCGATCGCAACACTCGCGCGCGCTTCAGCGCCCTGGCGGAAACGCAACGGGCCGAGTTGAACCGCATGCTTCGCCACAACCACATCGACGCCATTTCGCTGCGGACGAACGAGAATTATCTGCCCGCCTTGCGTTCGTTTTTCAAACAACGGGAACGACGCCTCGCCGTGCGATGAATTGGCTGACTTATGTTTCTTTTCGCCGTCGCCGACATTCATGAAATCGCCCCGCCGGTCGATTACTCGCTCGTTCCTCCCTGGGTCGTCTATTCCGGCGTCGCCCTCGGGATCATCGTCATCGGTTTGATTGTCTGGTGGATTCGGAACCGGCTGCGTCGCCCGAAGCCCGAGCAATCACCCCGCGACCGCGCCTTGCAGCGGCTCCAGTACGCTGCGCTCGAAATGGAAAGATTGACTCCATATCAATTCAGCATCCGGGTTTCGGACATCCTCCGGCAATACGTCACGGAACAATATCAACTGCCAGTCACGCGCCAGACCTCGGTGGAATTTCTGGCGGCGCTCGCGAAGGCCTCTCCCTTTTCGGAAGACGAAAAGTCGTTGCTCGAGGATTTTCTGAACCGGTGCGACTTGATCAAGTTCGCGCGCTACGACGCGACGATCGAGGACAGCCATCTACTCTTGGAGGAGGCGACGCGTTTCGTGCAAGGAGGAAAACTTGAACCTGCGTGATTGGTTGCCGGCAAATTCGGCGCTGACTTTCGCCCAGCCGTGGCTCCTTTTGCTGCTGCTGGCGATTCCGTTGCTCGCGTATTGGCGAGGCAAGGCCGGACCTGCAGCCGCGCTCACTTTTTCGTCGACGGCGGCTCTCCGTTCCATTGGGAAAAGCAGCGCCGCCCGCGCCGGAAAATTTCTGCGCAGCCTTTTTCTGCTGAGCTTCGCGTTCCTGGTCATCGCCATGGCGCGTCCGCAGCTTGGGAAAAGTCTGACGCAAGTGGAAGCGAGCGGGATCGACATCATGGTCGTGCTCGATGTTTCCGGATCGATGCTGACGAAGGACTTCACGGTCGGCGGCGAGTCGGCGACGCGCATCGATGCGATCCGCGAGGTGACGCGCAAATTTATCGAAGGCCGGCCGAACGATCGCATCGGCATTATCGCCTTTGCCGGCCGGCCCTACGTCGTGAGTCCGATGACCCTCGATCACGATTGGCTGATAAAGAATCTCGATCGGGTCCGGATCGGCCTGGTGGAAGACGGAACCGCGATCGGTTCCGCGATCGCGGCGGCGGCCAATCGCTTGAACGACAAACATTCGAAGAGCCGTGTCATCGTTCTCCTGACCGACGGCGAGAACAACACCGGGAAAATTCCGCCGAATACCGCGGCGGAAGCCGTGAAAGCGCTGAAGATAAAGTTCTACGCGGTCGGCGCGGGGATAAACGGCGTGGCGCCGACGCCCGTCTTCAATCCGCAGAACGGGAAGCCGCTGACCGATATGTTCGGGAATGTCGTTTATCAAAATCAGCGCGTTCACTTCAATGAAGCGGGTCTGAAGGAAGTAGCGAAGATTGCCGACGGAGAATTCTTCCGGGCGACCGACACGAAATCGCTCGAGCAAATTTTTGGCGAAATCGACAAGCTGGAAAAGACGACGGTCTCGGTAAAAAAATATCAGCAGTACCGCGATCTTTTTCCAGGCCTCATCATGGCGGGATGCGGTTTGTTCATCGCGCAGATTCTCCTTGCGCAAACGATTTGGAAAAAACTGCCGTGACCCGCTTATGACTTTTGGCGCGCCACATTGGTTCTGGGCTCTGCTCGTGATTCCGCTTCTTGCTTTGATTTTTGTGCGAGCGGAACGGCGGGCGCGATTGCGTCTGCGCGATTTTGTTTCCGAACGGCTGCTGCCCGATCTCGCTCGCACGGTTAATCACACGCGACGCAACATCCGGTTCGGGCTCGTTCTCGCCGGACTTGCTCTCGCCATCACAGCGTTGGCGCAGCCGCGCTGGGGTTACACCTATGAGGACGTGAAGCGCAAAGGGCTCGACCTGATCTTCGCGGCCGATACTTCGCGCAGCATGCTCTCGAACGACGTGCCGCCCAATCGCCTCCAGCGGGTGAAGCTCGCCGCCCAGGATCTTTTGAGCGAACTCCGGGGCGATCGAGTCGGCCTGGTCGCGTTTGCCGGACGCGCTTTCCTGCAAGCGCCGCTCACGATCGATTACGATGCCGCCGTCGATGCAATCACCGACCTCGATACAAGCACGATTCCGGAGGGCGGCACGAACATTTCGGAGGCAATCGATCTGGCGGTACGCACCTTCGGCAAGAGCGCGATCGGCAATCGGGCGCTGATCATATTTACAGACGGCGAGGAATTGAGCGGCGACGCGGTGAAGACCGCGCAGGCGGCCGCGGATGCGGGTGTGCGAATCTTTACGGTGGGCGTCGGCACCCCGGAAGGTTCTCTCATTCCGATCAGTGGTGAAGGCGGCGGCAGCGCCTTCGTCAAAGACAGCAACGGGCAGGTCGTGAAATCGAAGCTGGACGAAAAGCGTTTGAAGGAAATCGCGGAAGCCACCGGCGGATTTTACATTCACCTTGAAGACGGTCCGCGCACGATGAAACAGCTTTACGGCGAAGGCCTCGCGAAAATGCAGACGGGTGAAATCGACGACCGCATGTCGCGGCGTCCGATTGAGCGTTATCAATGGCCGCTCGGCGGAGCCCTGTTCTTTCTCGCGGCCGGCTTTCTCCTGCGCGATCGAAAACGGCAGCGGAAAGTCATCGTGCCGACGATCGCACCGAAGCGCGCGCTCGCGGCGGCTGCGCTGCTCTTGTTGTTTGCCCACGCTGCGTTCGCGGCCGCGCCGGGCCTCGATGCTTATCGCAATGACAACTACGGCGACGCCTACAAGGAATTCGAAAAAACGCTGAAGGAACATCCGGATACGCACGACGCCGACAAGATCGAGTTCGATGCGGGCACCGCGGCCTATAAGCTAAAGGAGTACGACAAGGCGCTGGAGTGGTTCAGCCGCTCGCTCCTTTCCAAAGACAAGACGCTCCAGGAGAAAAGTCATTTTAATATCGGACGGACGTTGGAAGAGCGCGCCGACAAGGCGCAAACAATCGAGAAGGCGCTGACCGAGCTGACGAATGCGCAATCACATTATGAAGAAGCGCTCAAGCTCGATCCGAACGACGAGCGGGCGAAGGCCAATCTCGACGAGGTGAAAAAGAAGATCGAGCGCCTCAAACAGAAGCAAAAAGAAAAACCGTCGCCGACTCCATCGCCCACTCCGCCACCGCCCAAGGACCAGAAGCAGGATCAAAAACAGCAGCAGGACCAGCAAAAGGATCAGCAGCAGAAAGACCAGAACCAACAGCAGAAGGACCAAAAGAAAGACCAGAACCAACAGCAGCAAGATCAATCGAAAGACCAACAGAAACCGGACAAGGGCGACGACAAGAAGGACCAGCCCAAGCCAGGTGAAACGCCGTCGCCCTCCCCCGGTGACAACCAACAGCAGCAAAACCAATCCGGTTCGTCACCGTCACCTTCCGCCGATAAAGGCAACGGCGCGGATCAGCCCAAAGACGACAAGTCGCCGTCAAAGAACGAACCGGGCGCCTCGCCCTCACCCACCGCTGCAGACACGGGCAGCCCCAGCCCCGGAGAAGGAGCTGAAGGTTCTCCGACGCCCACGCCCGGCAATTCACCGAAGAAACCATCCGGCGAAGTAAAAGGAGTGGGCGACGACAAACCGAATCAACCCGCGCAAGCAGCCGAAGCCGCGCAAGACCAGCCGGAGAAGGAAGGCCAGATGAGCGAGAAGCAAGCGCAACTCCTCTTGCAGTCGATGAAGGACGAAGAGAAGCGGGTGCAGCTTGATGAACGCAAGGCCGCACGGCATGTCTATAAGGACTGGTAGCGGCGCCCGGCCATGTTTCATTCACACCATATTTTTCGTCTTCGAATCCTCATCGCGCTGACGTGCCTCTTGCTTCCGATGGCGCATTCGCAGGCGGCGGCGGCGAGCGTAACCGCCGTCCTGGATAATTCCGAAACGACCGTGGGCCAGCCGGTGCAATTACAGATAAAGGTGAGCGGATCGGCCAGCGCGAAACCTCCGGCCGAAATGGCGGCCGACGGCCTCGACATCCGGTTCACCGGACAATCGCAATTGCTCGAGGGCCGCAATTTTCAATTCACCTACAGCTACATCTATAACTACACCGTTATGCCGCTCAAAGCGGGGACGTTCAAGATTCCGCCGCAGACCGTTCAAGCCGGCGGCAGCTCCTACCGAACTCCTGAGCTCACTTTGCACGTCTCGGATTCAGCGGCGCAATCGCCCCGCTCGAATCGTTCGGGCGAAACGATCGATCCGAACAAGATCGCGTTCGTGGAATTAATCCTCAGCAAAACGAACGCGTATGTCGGCGAAATGATTCCGGCGGTGGTGCGGATCGGTTTCAATGTGCGCACGCCGGTGGAATCGCTCGGCAACGGCGTGGAAATTACCGGCCAGGGATTCACCGCCCAAAAAATGCGGGAACCGCGTCAGGCCATCGAAACCATCGCCGGGAAAACCTATCAGACCTTCACCTTCAAGACCGCACTTTCGCCGGCGCGCAGCGGCAAGATCGAAGTCGGGCCGGTGCAGGTAAATCCCGTGGTGCGCATTCCCCGCACCTCGCGCAATCCCGCGTTTCCGCGCGATCTCTTCGATAGCAACGATCCATTCATGGACAATTTTTTCCGGGACCCTTCCTTTGCGCCCAGCACTCCGCGCGAAATAAAACTCCAGAGCGAAGCGGCGACCCTGGAGGTGAAAGCGTTGCCGCCCGGAGCGCCGCCGACTTTTGGCGGGGCCGTCGGCAATTTCACCATGACCACCGAAGTGAAACCGAAAAGCGCGCAGGTCGGCGATCCCTTTACGGTCACGGCGAAGATTTCAGGCCGCGGCAATTTCGATCGCGTGACCGCGCCGTCGTTCGAAGACGAGCACGGATGGCACAAATATCCGCCTTCGTCTGATTTCAAGCCGGACGACGATATCGGAATCAGCGGCGCCAAAACATTCGAGACCGTTCTGAGCGCAAACGAGCGGAAGGAAAACATCCCGGCGCAACTTTTCACCTATTTTGATCCGCAAAAGGAACAATACGTGACGCTACGCAACGAGCCGATTCCGGTGCGCATCGAGGGCGGCTCCGCGGCGACTCCCGCGCCGGCCGCGCCCGCGACGCAGGCGCCCGCCTCGGCTGCGTCTGCCGCGCCGAGTCCAAAACAACAGGAGATTCTCCATCAACTGACCGAGCTGCCGGCGGCCACGGAGTCGTTTACTCCGCTGTTCGCGCGCCGCGGGTTCTGGCTGGCGCAGCTCGCGCCGCTCCTCCTTCTGCTCGGATTTGTCGCGTGGAAAATTCAGCGGGCCCGCCTCGATGATCGCGATGCGCGGCGCCGCGAGCAGTTGCAACATGAAGCCGCCGCGCTGCAACGAAGTCTCCGGCACGAGGATGTTTCGCCGCAGGAATATTTTTCGCGCGCTTCCCGCGCCGTCCAGTTGAAGACCGCGCTGGTCAGGAACGTGGAACCGAACGCAGTCGATGCGGAAATCGCCGCCGCTGCTTTCCGCGCGGACGAAGACACGCGCCGGCGCCTTCGGGAGTTGTTTCAAAAAAGCGACGAGGCCCGCTACAGCGGTGGACACAACGGCATTCGCCTGCTGCCGCCGGAAGTCCGGAGTGAAGTGCTCGAGCTGATCGAGAACCTGCGCGCATGAAAAAGTTTGTCCTCGTTGCAGCGATGATCGCGGTTCTCGGTGTTTGGACCGATTCCGTTCGTGCGGAGATGGATCCAACGTTCGCGAAAGCCAATCAGGCTTACAGCGAAGGACGTTTCCAGGAAGCGGTCGATGGATACCAGAGCCTGGTGCAGGCCGGTCGCTACAGCGCGAATCTGTTTTACGATTTAGGCAACGCGCACTTCCGGCTCGGAAGTTTCGGCGAGGCGATCCTCAATTACGAGCGCGCCCTGGCACTCGAGCCGCGTCATCCCGAAAGTGAAGCGAACTTGCAGCTCGCGCGTGATGAAGCGCGCGCCCTCGAGTTGAGGAAGACCGCGGTAGAGAAGTACGTCGATGCCGGAACTCCGACCCAATATTCGATAGCCGCTTCCGTCGCCGTTTGGTTCGCGCTTTTTGTAACAACGCGGCTCTTCTTTGCGCGCAGGCGTTCGGCTGGTCAGATAGCGTTAATTGTTTTGTCGCTGCTCGTTTTCGCCGGCGCAAGCTTCGCTCTTTATACCGAGGAGAATGGCAGCAAAGGAAGCGCGCTCGCCATCGTGACTGGGAAGGACATCCAGGCGCGGCTGGCGACTGCCGAGAGCGCGGGCAGCGTGCTCGCATTGCCCCCCGGCAGCGAAATCAAGGTCTTGAGCGAACGGGGTGGTTGGATCTACGCCGCGTTGCCGAACGATTTGCGCGGCTGGATTCCGGCGACAGCCGTTCAGCGGGTGCGATTGAATACATCGTCATCCTGAGCCGCACAGACGGCGAAGGACCTCACAACTGCAATGCGCAATTGCTTGCGCCCTCCGACGCTAGAACCAATGCGCGTATGGTGCTTCGCGGACGCGGCCGAGTGAGCCTCTGCGAGGTCCCTCGCCGTCTGCGCGGCTCGGGATGACATGTATTGCGGCGCGACAGAGGCGGGTTGTGAACGCTGCCAACCTCCCGCATCTTGAGTCCGAATGAAGGCGGAAATGGATATCGGGACGGACAAGAAAGCGTTCCAAATTAATCTCGATGCGAAGAAGTACGGGACCTTCGCGGAGATCGGCGCGGGACAGGAAGTGGCCCGGCGTTTTTTCCACGTGGGCGGCGCCGCCGGAACGGTCGCGAAAACAATGTCGGCTTACGACATGACTTTCAGCGACGCCATTTACGGACCCGCCGATCGCTACGTGAGCCGCAAGCGCCTCCATACAATGCTCGACCACGAGTACCAACTTCTCATCGAGCGTCTGGATGCGAAGCTCGGCAGCCTGCGCACATTTTTCGTTTTTGCCGATACGGTCGCGGCGCGCAGTTTCAAACAACACAACGAATCGCAAGGCTGGCTCGGTGTTCGCTTCCAGGTGGAGACGCGCGGTGAACCGAGTGAAATCATCATCCACGTCCGGATGCTCGATGAGTCGAACACCGATCAACAGGAAGCGCTCGGAATCATCGGAGTGAACCTGCTCTTCGGCGCGTTTTACCATGCGCAGCCGGAAAAATTGATCGCGTCGCTTCAGGAGAATCTCGCGCCGGACCGCATCCAGGTGGATTTGATCAAATTCTCCGGACCGGCGTATGCGAACGTGGACAATCGGTTAATGAGCCTGCAACTCGTCAGCCAGGGTTTGACCGACGCCGTCATTTTCACCGCCGACGGCGAGATGGTGCAGGCGGCCGACATCCTCTACAAAAAATCGATCCTGGTGGAGCGCGGCAGTTTTCGTCCAGTGACCTACGCGACGAACGATATGCTCAATGGCGCGCGCACCGCATTCCTGAAGGAGACCGGCTGCACCGACGAGAATTTGGTGGTGCTGATGGAGATGACGCTCGAGAATTTGCTCTCCGAGGGCCAGTTGAACCACGCCGATTTCCTCGCGCGCGTCGATATCCTTGGAGCGCTCGGCCGCACCGTGATCATTTCAAAATTCGGCGAGTATTTCCGGCTCGCCTCCTACCTTTCGCGTTACACGAAAAACAAGATCGGTCTCGTCATGGGTGTTCCCAGCCTGATGGAGATTTTTGACGAGAAATATTATCTCCACCTCGAAGGCGGAATTCTGGAGGCGCTTGGGCGAATGTTTAAGAGCGGTTTGAAACTCTATGTCTATCCGATGATCGACGAGAAAACGGGAGCGCTCATCACGGCCAAGAAGCTGGAGGTCACGCCCCATTTGCGATCGCTCTATGGTTATCTGATCGACAACGAGTTCATCGAGGAGATCACCGATTATTATCCGGACTATTTGCGCATCTATCCTCCGGACGCGCTGGCGAAATTGCAGTCGGGCAACCCGGCCTGGGAGCGAATGGTGCCGCCGGAAGTGATCGCGATCATCAAGAGCCGGCAGTTCTTCGGTTATCGGGCGGCCAGAGCGTTGTAGCCACGGCCCTGCGGGCCGTTTCCGAGGGGATGCACCGTCGCGCAAAAAAGAGACGGCCCACAGGGCCGTGGCTACAGCGAAAAGCCCCATTTGTCGGCACGGTTCCCGCTATAAGGAGGACTGCATCATGGCGAGGCGCGGAAATTCAGTTGTCGGCATCGATCTCGGCAAGCACGTCTTCAAAGGAGTCATCCTCCAGCGAAAAGGTGACGAGCGATTTGTGCTCACGAGTTACGCGTCCCGCGAAGTCCCGGAGGAGCTCAACACGCCGGAAGAACTCGCGCAGCAGCTCAAGCTTTTGTTCAAGGACCTCGGCGGCAGCGCCAAAGGTTGCGCGGTGGCGATCTCGGATCCCGCATCGCTTCTCCGCATCATCGAGCAACCGGACACGCCCATCGATCTTCTCCGCAACGCGCTTCGCCTCAACGGCCTCGCCGTCCTGAATCAGGAGTGCAAAGATTTCGTACTCGATGTCGCGCCCGTTTCCGCGGAAGGCGCCAATGGCCATGCAGCGAACGGCAACGGCCATGCCCCAGAGGAAAATCCCGCTCAAAACGGAGTGGCAAAAATGAAATATCTCGTCGGCGGAATGTTGCGGCCGACGGTGAAACAAATTTCCGAAGCGTGCAGCAAGACGCGCGTCGCGGCGGACATTCTTCAACTGGCGCCGGTTTGTTCCTTCAACGCTTTCGAATTTGCCTATCCCGACATCTTCGCCAAGGAGGCCTTCCTCCTTCTGGATATGGGACACTTGCAGAGCACCGTCCTGATCGGCAGCAAAAAGGAGCTCGTTCTCGTTCGCAGCATCGACTACGGCGGCAAGGCGCTCACTCAGGCCCTGACCGCGGATGGCGCGCTCGATGCGCAGGCCGCTCGCGTCATGATGGAAGAAGGCGATGCCGGCATGGCGGAAATTTGCCGCAGCTCGCTGGTGCGCCTCGCCACGGAAGTTCGCAATTCGATCGGGTTTTTCGAAGGCCAGCACGAGCAGAACATTCACCGCATCTTTGTCTCGGGCGGCCTCGCCCGCACTGAAACCATTCTGCAAACCCTGAGCGACGAGCTCGGGTTGCCCTGCGAAATATGGGATCCGCTCGAAACCTGTGAAGTGGCGTTGCCGGCAGCCAAGCGGCAGGCGTTGCCAAATGAATTTGTCTCCCTCAACGTCGCGTGCGGCGCCGCATTTGAGTATCTGAGGAACTAAGCGCGCATGGCTCTCCACCTCAATCTCCTCCACGAGGAGTTCCTGGAACAGCGGCAGCGCCAGCGCGATCCGCTCAAGATCGGCATGATGGTGCTCGGCGCCCTCGGCGCGCTCATGGTCGTTTACTACATGTGGAACGCCTACAAGACCCTCGAGATCCGAAACCGGCTCAGCCAGGCCGAACACGACTGGGCCAAGGTGGAACCCAAAGTCACGGCCGCGCAAAAACGCTCGGCTGAATTAAACAGCATCATCAGTACAACCAAAGTTCTCGACGGCATTATTGACGGCCGCTTTTACTGGGCGGCCTTTCTCGAAAAACTTTCCCGCTGCGTCGCGCTCAACGCCCAGTTGACCAGCATGGACGGAACCGTTCTCGATGATGGCAAGGTCAGTGTTTCCATCGACGGCCTCGCCGCCGGCCGCGAACCGCGTGCCGCCGCGGAAGAACTTCGGCAGCTTCTTATCGAACAGCTCGGGCAGAGTTACAACGAAGTGAAGGTGGAATTCAAAACGCTCGAAGATCTCGATACCATCGTGAATATCGGCGGTTCCAATCTACCAATGGCGCATTTTGCCCTGAACTTGAATTTCAATCCCGGCGCAGCCAAGCCCACCCTGGCGCCGGTCCGGACCCGGACCCCGAAGCAATGAAAAAATTCAAGCTTACCAAGGATCAGATCCAGAAACTGGCGCTGAGCACGATCGGCTTCATCGTGCTGATTTACGTCTATTTTAGTTTCTTTCTCGGTCCCCTGAACCGCAGTAGCGACACGATGCTCGCGACGATCACCGAGCTTCAGAGCAAGGTCGCCAATTCCAAGAGCGAAATGGCCAAAGCAAGCAATCTCGAAAAGCAGGCCACCACTGCGACGACGCGTTTCGCCGCGCTCAAGGCCCTTAGTCCCGAGGGCGCAGCCATTGCGTGGTTCCCGCCCCGGATGAAGACTTTTTTCGCAAATCAAGAGATCGACAAGGCCTCGGCGCGACTCGAGACGAGCGTTGCCTTCAAAGAGCCTGATTTGGCGACTTGGATGCGGTACAACTGGTTGATCGAACTGCCCCAGGCCGATTTTCCCACTCTCGGCAAGGCAGTGGCCGCTCTCGAAAATAGCGAGCCACTTCTCTCGATCATCAAAGTCAATATTCGCGCGCTCCCCGACGATCCGCAGTTTCAACAGGTCAGCCTCGGCGCCAGCACAGCCATTGTGAAACGATGAAAAAGGTATTCGCCATTCTTGTTCTGGGTTTTGTCGCCATGCAAATGGCGCGCGCGGAGGAGACCCCCGCTTCCATTGAGCTGAAAAATAAATCAGCGTTCAACATGGACGCGAGCGGTCGCAATCCATTTTGGCCCATCGGTTGGAAGCCAGTGACGAGAGTTCAAAACGCGACCACCGAACACACGGGCCCGGACATCCTGCCATCAGCCTTCGCTGTCACTTCGATCACGCTGGATCAGGGGGCGCGCTTCGCCATCATCAACGGGAAACCGATGCAGGAAGGCCAGGTGTTTGGATTACAACTGGGCAACCAGACCTATCAGCTGACGGTTAAGAAAATCGACGACGGCCAGGTTATTCTCTCCCGTCGCGATCAGGACATCATCGTTCCGCTCAGGCGGAAGTAGCAATTGTAGCCACGGCCCTGGCTACACCAGCGGCCGAAAGAATTGCGAATGGGCGCCGGCCCTTTCCTCTAGCTTCGCGCGAAGGACCTCCGTGGGGTCGAACGATTCATCGCGAGTGAGCGCCACGCAAATCCGCACCATGTTGGCGTAATCCTCCGCGGAAACGAACTCGCATTGGATGCTCCCGTCGGCCGCGCAATTGTGATAATTGCCCAGCGCGATACTCGCAGCCACGGAACGGTACCCGTAGACTTGATAAGCGCTCGCCTCACACGACCCGCCATCCAGCAGGCAGCGTTGCACCGGAATGCCGTGCGCTGCCGCGACGTTCATGACGCGCGCAGTTTCCCGGCTGTCGAAGATCGACAACCGATCGCCGACGCGCACGATCGGACCGCGGCCCATTTCCGCGCCGCCCCGGGGCGCGCTCGTTTCCAGGGACAAAATCGTAATCTCTTTCGGAAGCGAACCGGACTGCGCGAGTTGGATCGCTCCCCAAAAACCGACTTCCTCGGCGCGGGTGAACAGACCGAGACAATGCACTTCCGCCTGGGCGGCTTCCAATTCGCGGAACAGACAAACGATCTCCGCGCAGCCCAGCAAATCGTCGCACGCGCGCGAATGAATTTGGCCCTCTTTCAATTCGAATGCCGGCAGATCCCACATCGCGAAATCGCCGAATTCGCGTCGTTGCGGATTGACCAGGAACCGCTCGGCTACCGAGCCGAGAAACCGCCATCCGCCCTCACCGTCGCGGACCCAGCCGGGATGATCCATGTGCGCGGCGAAAGCCCAACGTGCCGGCTGCGGCGTCCCGCGCTGATAGCGCGCAATCATGTTGCCCACCGCGTCGTGTTCGATCGTCACGTGTGGACAGCCGGCGAGTTGAGCAACGATCTCATCGCGCACGGCATCCTCATGGAAAGGCGCGGTTGGCTGTTCGACCAGAGCGCGGACCACGCCCAATAATTCCGCGCGCTCCATCTGGTCAGACCGCGGTTGACTTGGCCGCCGCGATCGGGACGAATTCGCTCTCGTGCAAAACGATTTGTTTCGAACCGCGCAAGAGCCGCCACCATTCCCACGCGCTGCCGGCGGCGATCAGGAATACGAGCGTCACGAAGCCGAACGCGACCACGGCATCGAACCGCCAGATTCCCGCCTGCCGGGTCATCTCCGCTCCTTTCGCCAGGTCCGCGGTTACGCTGGCATTCCGGATCAATGCTTCGGCGCCGCTCAAAAATCCCAGCCGCGGATCGGCCGAGAAAATTTTGAGATACGCGGCGCTGAACGTGACCGCGCACATGAAACATAGCGGCACGAGTGTGATGAAGAGATAACGCGTCTTGCCCATTTTGATGAGCACGGTAGTGCCGAGACAAAGCGCAATGATGGAGAGCAATTGATTCGCGAGGCCGAAGAGCGGCCAGAGACTATTGATGCCACCCAGAGGATCCAGCACGCCCTGATAAAGGAACCAGCCCCACGCCCCGACCAGCAAGACGCTCGAAAAAATATTAGCGGCCAACGAACGCGTGTCGCCCAGCGGTTTCCATAAATTCCCCAGCAAATCCTGAAGCAAAAATCTCCCCACCCGCGTCCCGGCATCGAGCGTGGTCAAAATGAAAAGCGCTTCGAACATGATCGCGAAGTGATACCAGAGAGCGAGCGCGGTCGGGTTTGATGAAACCCGCGAAAACATATGCGCCATGCCCACGGCAAAAGTCGGCGCGCCCCCAGCCCGGCCGAACATCGTCGTTTCGCCCAAACCAGTGGCGAGCTGTTGCATTTCCGTTTCGGTCACCGGAAAGCCGGCAGCACTGATCTTCGCGACGACTTCAGTCGGCGCGCCTTTGGTGTTGATGGCAAAATATTCGCCGGGCTGAAGGACACAGGCTGCGATCATCGCCATGAGGGCGACCATCATCTCGGTCACCATCGCGCCGTAACCGATGTCGCGGATGCGCGATTCGCGCGCGACCATTTTGCAGGTCGTACCTGACGCGATGAGCGAATGAAATCCGGAAACGGCCCCGCAGGCGATCGTGATGCAAACAAACGGAAAGACCGGCCCTGCGAAGATGGGACCGGTGCCATCGATGAACTTGGTCAGCGAAGGCATCAAAAGCATCGGCTGCAAAGCAACGACGGCGATCGCAAGGGCCGCGACCGTGCCGAGTTTCAGAAACGTGCTCAGATAATCGCGCGGCGTGAGCAACAGCCAGACCGGCAGAACCGATGCCGCCAATCCGTAGATCATGATCGACCAGGCCAGCCATTTTTCGTCCCGCTGAAACCAGGATTCGATCGCCGGATATTGATGAAGGAATTGCCCGCCCCAAACCGCAAACGCCAACCCGACCAGGCCGAAAACGGTGATCCAGAAAACGCTGAACTTTCCCGTGCGCAGACCGATACCCATCAGCATCGCCACCGGAATAGTCGTGGCGATGGTGAACACCCCCCACGGACTTTTCGCCAGCGCCTGCACAACGACGAGCGCGAGCACGGCCATGATCATGATCATGATCAGGAGCACGCTGATGAGAGCGAGCGCGCCGACGCCGCGGCCGATTTCTTCCTTCACCATCTGCCCGAGCGTTTTGCCGCGGCGCCGCACCGAACTGAAAAGCACGATCATATCGTGCACACCGCCGCCGAGCGTGGCGCCGATCAAAATCCACAGCGTGCCCGGCAGAAATCCGAATTGCGCTGCCAGCACCGGCCCCACGAGAGGCCCAGGGCCGGCGATCGCGGCAAAGTGATGGCCGAATACCATCCAACGATTTGTCGGCACAAAATCTTTCCCATCCTCATTGGCGATCGCGGGCGTCGCGCGCTCATCGTTCAGCACCAGGACTTTTGTCGCCAGCCATTTGCTGTAAAAACGATAGCTGATCGCGAACGTGCAGAGCCCCGCCGTCACGATCCAAAGCGCGCTGACTTGTTCGCCCCGCGAGAGGGCGAGCACCACGATCGCTCCCAGCCCCAGGGCCGCGACCGTCACCCAGAGCAGTTTTTTCCAGATATTCATCGATTGAATCTCATGCGCGCCGATGAGATTTTAGGCGAGACCAGGGCCTGCTGACAACAGCAACAGGTAGAGATACCGCAGTGCGGCGTCCGACCTGGTCATTCTACCATGCGGTTTTCCTACAAAATAAAAAAGGTGCTAAGTGGCGACGCTTTCGTGAGCGCGCGCCGACACGTGAAACAGTGGGTCATCGGCCGGGCGCCGCTCCGTTTCGACGCGGCCCGCATTACGCAGACCATCGACCGCGAGAAGTTCCAGGAAATCTACGATCGCTACGCGATGCACGATCCCGGTGACGAGTGGCCGAAGTATCTCGAGATCGAACCCTGGATGGAGATCAATCTCAAGCGCGTGCGTGACCTCGGCCTCGATCTTGGCGGCCGCAAGCGCGTGCTCGACATCGGCTGCGGCACCGGATATTTCCTCTACATCTGCCAATACCTCGGCCACGACGTTCTGGGAATGGACCTCGACGAAGAGCCCGGCTTCAAGGAGATGGTCGAACTGCTGGGAGTGAAGCGCGTGATCTGGCGCATCGAAGCCTATCAGCCGCTGCCCGATCTCGGCCGCAAGTTCGATGTCATTGCCGCCCATATGATTTGTTTCAACGGGCACAAGAGCGACAAGCTTTGGAAAATCTCCGAATGGGAATTTTTCCTCGATGATCTGGCCGAGCGCCATCTCAAACCGGGCGGTCAGGTTTGCCTGGAGCTAAATCGCGAGTACGACGACTCGCTCTACACACCGGAGCTGAAGGAATATTTCGAAACGCGCGGCGCCGAGATTCACACTCAGCGCGTTCTCTTTAACCCATTGCTGCCCGCGCCTGTCGCAACTGCGCCAGTTGGTCGGTAAAGTCGGCCTCCCGTTGCCGATGTTCCTGCACCACGGCGGCAGGAGCGCGATCAACGAAGGAAGCGTTTGAGAGTTTCGCCTCCACGGTGCGCAATTCGCCTTCGAGCCGCGCGATTTCTTTGTCGAGGCGATCGCGTTCGGTGGCTTTGTCGCCTCCGGCCATTTCAAGATAGAGCTCGCCGAGCGGCGTCATTGCCACCGGCACCCCGGCCTCCGGCTGATATCCGGGCTCCAGCTTGAAATCTTCCGCGTTGAGAAGCCGCGAAATCGTGGGCAGCTCCCGGTCTTCAATTTCACCAGCCGGTCGCAGGATGAAGCGCGCCTTCTTGTTCGATGGAATCCGCGAGGTCGCCCGCAGATTTCGCCCGGTTTGAATCGTTTCGTAAATTTTTGCGACCTTTCTTCTTGCCTCTGAAATTGTCTGGGATCGCGTCGCCGCAAGTGCCGGCTCCGGCGCCGCGACGAACTGAATCGATTCCCCTGCTCTGGTGCCAAACCCGAGCAGCGACCATAGCTCCTCCGTGATGTGCGGCATGAACGGATGAAGGAGCCGCAGAACTCCGGAGAGAATGAAATCCATTACCGCGAGCACGGATTTCTTCCGCGCTTCGTCATCGCTGAAAATTTCCGTCTTGCCGGCTTCGATGAACCAGTCGCAATAATCGCTCCAGAAAAAATCATAGAGCCGCTGCGCTACCTCGTTGAACCTGTATTCGCGATAAGCCGTCTCCGTTGCCGTCAGGAGTTCGTTGAAACGTGCCAGGACTTCGAGCGAGTAGACCGAGAGCGCGCCTTCCTCCAAGCGCGGCGCCGCCTCGCTCGGGCCGTGCATCTGCCGGAACCGCGCGGCGTTCCAAAGTTTTGTGGCGAAGTTCCGTCCTTCCTCGATCTGCTTCTCGTCGAATGCGATGTCCTGCCCACTCGGCGCGATCCGCATCAGGCCAAAGCGCAAACCGTCCGCTCCGTACTTCGCAATCAAGTCGAGCGGATCGGGCGAGTTGCCTAACGACTTGCTCATCTTGCGACCCTGCTTGTCGCGGATCAGCCCAGTAAAAAAAACGTCGCGAAACGGAATGTTGTCTTCGATCGCCGGCGTTTTGCCCGGTTTGAACTCGAGCCCGGCGATGATCATGCGCGCGACCCAAAAGAAAATGATGTCCGGCGCGGTCACGAGAACAGACGTCGGGTAAAACTTCCGGCGCGTTTCCGCGTCCATCGTTTCATAGGCCCACAGCCAGGATGAGAACCAGGTGTCGAGCGTATCCGGATCCTGCGTCCAGTTTTCTGGATCAGCCGGCGGCTCAAGCCCGACGTAAATCTCGGAGTCTTCTGACTTCTGACCTCGGACCTCGGACTTCAGCTTCGCATACCAAGCCGGTATGCGATGGCCCCACCAGATTTGCCGGCTGATGCACCAATCCTGAATGTTCTCGAGCCATTGCGCGTAAACTTTTTCCCAGTGCGCGGGAAAGAAGCGGATCAAATGATCGCGCACCACATCAAGCGCTTCTTTGGTTTGTGGGTAACGCAAAAACCATTGTTCGCTCAGGCGCGGCTCGATCGGGACTTCGCTACGCTGGCTGAATCCCACGCTGTTCTCGTGCGGCTCCGCTTTCGTCAGGAGCTTCAGATTCGCCAGCAGTTCCGCGGCTTTCTCACGGGCGACGAAGCGGTCGAGACCATCGAACTCGGGAACCGCCGGACAATTTATCCGGCCATCAGGGTGAAGCACGTCGATCACCGGCAGCGAATGGCGCACGCCGATCTCGAAATCCACTTTGTCGTGCGCCGGCGTGACTTTCAAAACGCCGGTGCCGAATTTTGGATCGATCGCTTCGTCTCCGACGATCGGAAGCTTTTCGCGCGCGAGCGGACGCCAGACGTTTTTGCCAATCAAATGGCGGTAACGCGGATCGCTCGGGTGCACCGCCACCGCCGTGTCAGCCATGATTGTCTCCGGCCGCGTCGTTGCGACTTCGAGATATTTGCCCGGCTCTTCCACGATCTCGTAGCGAACATAATAAAGCTTCCCCTTCTGGGGCTGCGCGATCACTTCCTCGTCAGACAACGCCGTCTGGGCCGCGGGGTCCCAGTTAATCATCCGGCGCCCGCGATAAATCAGACCTTTGCGATAAAGATCGACGAACACCGTTTCGACGGCGCGAACGTAATCGTCGTCGAAGGTATAACGCTGGCGCGACCAATCGCAGGAACAGCCGAGCCGTTTCAGCTGTTGGATAATGATGCCGCCATGTTTGTCCTGCCAATCGAGAACGCGCCGGAGAAATTCCTCGCGGCCGAGATCGTGCCGCGTTTTGTTTTCCGTTTTCCGCAGATGTTTTTCCACGGCCGTCTGCGTGCCGACGCCGGCGTGATCGGTTCCCGGCAACCAAAGCACTTCGAAGCCCTGCATGCGCGCCCGCCGTGCGAGAATGTCCTGGATCGTGTTGTTGAGCACGTGGCCCAGCGTCAGGATTCCGGTGATGTTCGGCGGCGGGATGACGATCGAGTACGCGGGCTTTGGCGAATGCGCATCCGCGCGAAAAGAGCCCGTTTGTTCCCAAAGCGCATACCACTTCGGTTCGACCGCGGTGGGGTCGTAGGTTTTCGGAAGGTCAGCCATCGCGCTGGAACGATGCGGGGCCGGTGCGCGATTGCAAATGGGGCCGGCATCGTAATCGTGCTCGTGCTCGTCATCGTCCCTGCTTGAACAACGTAGCAAGAACGATTACGAGCAGGAGCACGAGCATGAGCACGAGAAAGAGGAAGAACTGGCGCCGAATCATGCTGGCGGCGCTGTGCCTGGTCTCGATCGGCGCCGTTGCCCTCGCCGAAGATTGGAAGGTCATCCGGCAACGGGAGCGCCCGTACGTTACCTTCGCGAACGTCGCGCAGTTCTATCAGTTTCCCGAATACACCCGCGTCAGCCGCACCGTGTCGCTTCGGAGCGAACGCCGTGCGATCCGCGCCCAGGCCGGGACGAGCGAGCTTTCGATCAACGGCGTTCGGTTCTTCACGAATTTTCCGCTGTTGAGCAACGGCGACGAAGACCTGATCTCGGTGATGGACGTAAGCAAGATCATCGAGCCGGTGCTGCGGCCGAGCCGAATTCCAAACTCGGAGAAGGTCGAGACCGTCGTGCTCGATCCCGGCCATGGCGGCAGCGATCAGGGCGCTTCGAGCAGTTGGGGCAGCGAAAAGACTTTCACGCTCGACGTGGCGCTCGCCGCTCGAACGCAATTGATCCGCGCCGGTTACCGCGTGGAAATGACGCGGGCCACCGATGTCGGCATTTCGCTCGAGGACCGGGTGAATTTTGCGAATCGTTTTCCGCACGCGGTTTTCGTCAGCATTCACTTTAATTCGTCATCCGGCGGCGCCGGCGTGGAAAGCTACGCTCTCGCGCCCGAGGGGGTAACGTCGAATATGTCCAGCGAACATCACGCTGCGGCGGCTGATGTCGGCCGCCATGCCGGCAACGCGCAGGACGCGCAGAACATCGCGCTCACGGCTTCCATTCACGCCTCCGTTTTGTCGCGAGCCGCGGCTTTTGATCGCGGGATTCGCCACGCGCGTTTTCATGTTCTGCGCAATGTGAAAATCCCGGCGGTCCTGTTCGAAGGCGGTTTCATCAGCGATCCGGCGGAAGGGCAGCGGATTGCCACGAGCTTTTACCGGCAGCGTCTCGGCGCCGCCATTGCACAGGGGATTCAAAATTACAACGCCGCCGTGAATTATCGCGCCGGAGGAGCGAACTTTGCCGTGGCGAAAACGAACCTGCCGCCTCACGCGCGCGCGATCACGGAGGCGCTCGGCGCCGATAACCCGGTCGAGCAGCCTTATCACCATCCACCTTCCATCTCCGTTAGCGCCGGTGAACATTGAACCGGCACAGACCGACACCTCGAGACCGATCGGAGTTTTCGATTCCGGCATCGGCGGGTTGACCGTCGTAAGTGCACTGCGCGCGCTCCTGCCTAACGAGTCCATTTTTTATCTGGGCGATACCGCGCGCGTCCCCTATGGCGGAAAAAGCGCGACGACGGTCCAGCGCTACAGTCTCGAGATCGCGGCGATCCTGTTGGAGGAAAACGCGAAGACCGTCGTGGTGGCTTGCAACACCGCCTCGGCCGTCGCCCTTTCGCAGCTTACCGAGAGCGTGCCGGTCACGGTGACGGGAGTGATTCTTCCCGGCGCTCAGGCGGCCGTCGCTGCGACTCGGAGCGGTCATGTCGGAGTGATTGGAACGCGCGCGACGATTAACAGCGGCGCCTACGAACGCGCCTTGCGCTCGCTCGATCCGAAAGTGCGAGTCACCGCTCGCGCGTGTCCTCTTCTCGTGCCGTTGATCGAGGAAGGCTGGCTCGAAAGCCCAATCACCGACAAGATCATCATGCAATATGTGGGCCCGCTCCTGGATGAAGGGATCGATACCCTTGTGCTCGGCTGCACCCATTATCCACTTCTGCGAAATGCGATGGCGCGGCTTCTCGGTGACGCAATCACTCTGGTGGACTCCGCTCAAAACTGCGCGAACGCCGTGCGCGAGCTTCTGATCCGCGAAAACTTGCGCGCGCCGGAGGCGAACGCCGGCAATTTGCAAGTCGCGCTGACCGATCCGCCCGATAATTTTCTCCGCGTCGCGCGCGAGGCATTGCAGCTCGATGTCGGCGAAGTGCAACTGAGGGACGTAACGGCTCACGCGTTGTAGCCGCGGCCCTGTGGGCCGCGCGCACGCGTCTCGCAGAGACGCGGCTACAGTTTGCGCTTCCCCTTCGGCAAGCTCGCGACGACCAGATCGTACGAATGATCGATCATTCCGCTGATCTCGTTCTCCGGGATCACCCCGTCGAGCACCACCGTGTTCCAATGCTTCTTGTTCATGTGGTAACCGGGCTGGACCTGTTCGTAACGATCGCGTAACTCCAGCGCCAGATCGGGATCGCATTTCAAATTTACGGCGGCCGGCACCTCATCGAGTGCCAGGAGCGCAAACATTTTGCCCTCAACCTTGAAGACAATGTTGTCCGGTCCGAAAGGCGTTCCTTCCGTCGCCTTCGGTTTGCTCAAACAGTAATCGCGGAAACCTTCGACGTTCATCTTGCAGCTTGCTGGTAAGCGCACGCGATCCGAATCAAGTCAATCGCCTGGGAAACATCATCGCTGTCTTTGATCCAGAAACTGATCCAACCCGAGCGCGGAAACACATGGTGCGGAGACGCGTGATGGTCTCGCACAAGCGCATCGCGATTCGCACGGCCGACAAAGCAATCGAGCAAACCGTTCCCATGAATGTGGCTGCATTCCTTTCCGCAAAAAAAGAAACCGACGCCGCCAAGCCGATGAACGCCAGGCGTCACTCCCGGCAGATCGGTCACCGCTTTTTCCACGGCGCTGATGGCGCGCAATCGCGCCGGAGAAAAGACCGCGGTCGCGCTGAATAACATCGCGTCGAATAACTGCGGCGCGCCGGGAAGCGCCGCGAGCCACTTCAGCTTTCGAACGACGAAGTCGAAGATCACGAATTGCTCTCCCGCTCGGGCGGGATCGGCGCGAGGTCGGCGACCGACGGGCCATTCAAAACTTTCCCGAGCGCATCGAAGCGCGAGCCGTGACACGGACAATCCCACGTCGTCTCCGTCCTGTTCCAATGCACGATGCATTTCAAATGCGGGCAAACCGCGGTCATCTTGTGGATCGTCCCCGCTTCATCGCGATAAGCGGCAATTTTCTTAAGACCTTCCCGGACCACCGCTCCTTCGCCCGGCTTCAAATAGTCGGCCGAATCAGCGTCGCCGCTCGTGAAATAATCAACATACTGCTTCGCCACATTGATATTTTCCTTCGCGAAATCGAGCGCCGTCCGCGCTGTAATCCGCGATGGATCGTAGAGCTTCGCCCAGGCGTGATCGCCCCGCCGGATCAGTTCGGAAATGAGCATCCCCGCGATCGCGCCGTGCGTCATGCCGTTCCCGGAATCGCCGGTCACGATGTAAACATTCTTTTCGTCCGCCGGATTGCGGCCGATGTAACCGAGGCTATCCACCGGTTCCATCACCTGGCCCGACCATTGCAATGCGACTTCGCCCGCTTTCGGCCACCGCGCGCGCGCCCAATCTTCCAGCCGCTGGAACCGCTGCTCGAAGTCGTCAGCCTGACCGGTCTTGTGATCTTCGCCGCCGACGATCAGGATTTCGTCACCCTCGCCATCGCCTTTCGCGACGCGCACATAGTGATACGGCACCGGGCCAAGACCCGTTTCCATTCCCGCTCGCTCGGCCGTGTCCCAGAAAAGCGCGTGGGTGACATCGCCGCGGCGCACCTGCAGCCCGATCACGTACGTCGTGTAGGGCGCCTGCTTCGTATGAATGACATAGCGATCGTTCATGGGCGAGTTTGTCGCTACGACCACCGCCTTCGCCGTCACGGTTAGTTTGTTCGTAGTCACGACGCGAGCGTTCTCGCCGCCGATCGCTTCCTCCACTTTCGTGCCTGTAAAAATCTGTCCACCGTGGCGAGTCACCGCCTCGGCCAGGCCCCGCAAATACTTCAGGGGATGAATCTGCGCCTGCTGTGAAAATAGAATCGCCCGGTGCGTTTCGAAGTCGTTGATCGGCGCGTTCTTCACCCATTCGACCGCGAGGCCGGCGCGCTGGCATGCTTCGAATTCTTTCTCGAGATTCTTGAGCGACTCGTTAGGCGGCTCGAACAGGTAGCCATCGAGCCGCTCGAAATCGCAATCGATCTTTTCCGCGGTGGCAATTCTTTCCACGCGATCGATCGCGGCGCTGTGGCTTTGCGCCGCCATCCGCGCCCCATCGTCGCCATGATATTTTTCCAGGTCGTAATAGCGATCGTCCAGGGCGTTCACCAGATGCGCCGTCGTGCGGGCCGTCATTCCGCGCCCGATCGCGCCGTCATCGAGCACGATCACTTTTTGGCCGGCGTGGCTCAACTCATAGGCGATCGACAGTCCCGCGATGCCGGCGCCGACGATGCAAACATCCGCTCCCGCGTTTTCGCGTAGCGGATGGAGCGCCGGCTCCTCATCGGTCGCTTCCCAAAAAGATAGATTTGCTCCGGCCCGTTCTTCCTGATCAGTCGCCATAAATACCTCCGGAATATTCCAAAGGTATTACGCAATTCGGGCCATCAATAGCTGTAACAGATCGGCGATTTTCACGCGCTCCTGCTTCATCGAATCGCGCTCCCGCAGAGTGACCGTGTCGCGCAACGCCGCATCCTTTTCGCCCAGCGTCTCGAAATCAACCGTCACGCCGAACGGCGTGCCCGCTTCATCCTGGCGGCGGTAGCGCCGGCCGATCGCGCCCGTCTCGTCGTAGAAAACATTCATGTGTGGGCGAAGCGTCGCGACGATCTCGCGCGCTTTCCCCACGAGCTGCTCGTTGTTTTTCAGGAGCGGGAACACGCCCACTTTCACCGGAGCGATGCGCGGACGAAACCGCATCACGATCCGCGTCTCGCTCTTTCCCTTCTCATCCGTCACGGTTTCCTCGTCGTAGGCTTCACAGAGAAGCGCGAGCACTGTGCGATCCACGCCCGCGCTCGGCTCCACCACATGCGGGATGAAGCGCTGCTTCGTTTCCTCGTCGAAATAATCCAGTGGCTTGCCGCTCGCTTCCTGATGCTGCTTCAGGTCGTAATCGGTCCGGTAGGCCACGCCCTCCAGCTCCTGCCGGCCAAACGGAAAATCGTATTCGATGTCGTAGGTGCCTTTCGAATAAAACGCGCGGTCCACGTCCGGCACCGTGAGCACGTGCAACTTGTCGCGCGCGATCCCGATGTTCTCGTAGAATTTGATTCGCTCTTCCTTCCAATATTCGAGCCACTTCATCCCCTCCTCCGCTCGGCAAAAATATTCCAGCTCCATCTGCTCGAACTCGCGGGAGCGGAAGATGTAATTGCGCGGATTAATCTCGTTGCGAAACGCCTTCCCGATCTGCGCGATCCCGAACGGCAATTTCTTCCGCGCCGTATCGAGCACGTTCTTGAATTGCACGAAGATCGATTGCGCCGTTTCCGGACGCAAATAGGTCATACTCTTCTCATCCTCCGTCGCGCCGACATTCGTACGGAACATGAGGTTAAAGGGTCGCGGTTCGCTAAGTTTCGCGCCGCATTTGGGACATGACAGCTCATCAACGTCGAACTTGTCTTGATCGAGCCACTGAGTTTGAAACGCCTGAGTACCCACGGGTTTAAGGTGTTCGATTTGCTGCTGGGCTCTTTGCTTCGTTTCTGCGGACGAGGCACCGCCCACAGAGATTACTTTGGACTCCAAAACCCGGTCTTCTTTAGTGAAAAGAACTCCATACGCCGCAACAAGGGGTGTGTGCGCCGGGATTTGATCGGCTCGAAAAAGACTCTTGCACGTCCGGCAATCCACCATCGGATCGCTAAACGTCTCCTCGTGCCCGCTCGCTTTCCAGACCGCGCGGCTCATCAGGATCGCGCCATCCATGCCAACGACGTCATCTCGTTCGCGGACCATCGTGCGCCACCAATAATCCTTCACGTTCCGCTTCAGCTCGACGCCAAGCGGGCCGTAATCCCAGCAGCCATTCAGGCCGCCGTAGATTTCGCTCGATTGGAAAATGAATCCTCGCCGCTTGCACAAGCTGACGATCTTCTCCATTCGCTGAGGATCGGTCTTGTCACTCATACAAAACGAAAGTGTCCACAGATTTCACAGATTCCCACAGATTTTTCCAGAGGAACTAGGTCCGCCTTTTCTCTAATCTGTGAAATCTGCGAATCTGTGGACGAAATCTGTAAAGATGACGCTGCTATTTCTCGACGGTCACCTTGGTCTTGACCGAGTTCGCGATGAAACAATTTTCGTGCGCGAAATGATGCATCTCCTCGAGCTCCTGCTCGGTCGGCTGCAGATCACCGGAAAACGTAATCTTGGGATGCAATTCCACCCGCGTGATTGCCATCTTGCCGTTCTCGTTTTTCTCCATGTGCCCCACCGCTTCATCGCTGTATTCATCCATGACGAACTTCTTTTTGCACGCCACGGCGAGGAACGTGAGCATGTGGCAACTGGAGAGCGAAGCGACGAACGCTTCCTCAGGATCGGTGTTCGCTGGGTTCCCGAGATAAGCCGGCGCGGCCGAGGCCTCCATTTCGTGCCCACCGTCGAATTTCCAGGTGTGGTCGCGCGAATACTTCTGATATTCGAACGGCTTATCGCCGCGCTGCCAGTTGAGCGTAACTTTGTGTTCGGACATGCTGTTAGATACATGCGCGCCCCTGTAGGGCAAGCGCTCCGCTTGCCGAGAACCGGCAGGCGACGCGTCCACCCTACAATTGCTTGACTCGTCACACGTCACTCGTCACTTATCACTTCCCCACCCGCGCGATTAGCTCAGTGGTAGAGCGCTTGCTTCACACGCAAGAAGTCGCAGGTTCGAACCCTGCATCGCGCACCATCTTGTCGGCGAGCGCACCGTCGATCAGAATGGCGCGGCTTTTTCGAAATTGCCGGCGGCCGGATCAGTTCCGCCCATAACGACACACATAAGGGATCCGTTAGTCCACCCGACGAGCTTCCCGTTTCGCGCGGAGAACCGCCGTCCGTCGCCCTTCGGAGTGACGGTCGCGCCGTTTTTCTCGGCAATCGCCTTCAGCGCGCCTACGGCATCGGCTGACGTGGCGAAATTAAGCAGTTGGCCCTCTAGCTTAACGATGACGATTGAGATCAGGTTGTAGCTAAAACTCACGGCTTCGACGGCACCCTCCTCTTTCCAGGTGCTGGTTTTGTCGCTCGTAGCAGTCCGCTTGAACTTGATGACAGAATCCGAGAATTCCGCCGGCAAAAGCGTTGCGACTGAACCTTTGTAAGGATCGAATTCGCGAGCGCTACGTTTCGTGTCGGCTTTGCTCTCGACCGGGGCAATCGAATTAAGGATCTGCGCGATCGTTTTTTCGTGCTGCGGGCGAACCTTCGCCAACGTGCCGATCATCATGATGTATGGCTTATTCGCCGTTTTAAAGGCTGCCAGCCAAAGTATCAATTCGACTCCATTCGATGAACCCGCCACATCAAGGCGCAGCAGCTTGATGTTTCCTGAGGTCGTCATTTCCCGGACCTTACCGATCTGCATATTCTTGAGTCCGCTCCCAACTTTTTCCCCGATCGATGGAAGCATGGCCTTCATTTCTTCCTCGTCCTCCCATTTTTTGGGAATGACTTGGAACCCGACCCCGGGCTCGTCCGCGTTACATTCCAGATCGCCGTCGCGGATAAGTTTGCATGTCCAGCCGTCAGGAATGGTAACGCTGAACAAAGGATTTTTTTCCGGCCACTGAACGGTTTTGGCGTCCAGGCCGAGCGAGGTTGCGATCCCAATTAGGGCGGACAAAACTACGATCTTCATTTTCATTTGGTCAGGCCGGCTGACAACAGAGTCAGCCAGCACCCTGGCACTAAGAATAGGTAATTTCTTAGCCGAATCGAACCGCTGCTGAAAAGTGGTCATGAACCGTGATGATCCATTGTTCTGCCGAACCAGCAATAATAATGTGCGCGCCGACCGGGCCCGAAGTAAGCGATTGCCTAACGCCCAACCGAGATCACGCGCAGAACCGATACCATGTCGGAAAGGCCACTCCCCAAATCCGCGAGATTATGAAAACGGGAAAAAAGCGAAGCGCTCGGCTGCGAAAATCAATTCCGGCGCCGGCGTGTCCCGGTTGCAGAATGAAGAAGAACGAGTGGCCGGGCGAAGGCTACACCCACGAAGGCGAAACCTACTGCTGCCAGGGTTGCGCGGAAGGCACCGGTTGCACCTGCGTCACCGTCGGGAAAACCGGTTTCTCACGCCGGGGACAGAAACTTACGAAAGCCGAGCCGCGTCCCGGCGAACAACGCTCCGGCGCGCCCGCCCCGAAAGGCGAACTGAGCGGAGAACGCGATACCTGGGGCACCGCAGAAGCTCTCGATCAGGGCGGCTAGAGTAGCGCTTAACGGAAATCGAATAGCTGCGAGTTAGAGCAACTCGTTGATCAGCGCTTTCGCCTGTTCTGACGGGATGGCAAGGTTGCTGCGAAAAGCCAGCGGGCCTTCGCCGGTGTGGAGGACGGGTTCTTGTTCTTCGAGCGTCTCTAAATCGGTGCGGTGCCAGAAGAGGCCGATGGGGATTTCTTCGCCCCATTGGTAGCCGCGGTCGATCGCTTTGTGCAAGTCAGTTGGGTCGTGGCCCTGTTCCTCCAGGATCTTCACTCGCGGATTAAACCACTGGTAGGTGTTGTCCTTGTTGTAGGTGACGCAGGGACTAAACACGTCGACCAGCGCGAAGCCTTTGTGTTGAATGGCGCCCTTGAACATTTCGACCATGTGTTTCTGTTTGCCGCTGAAAGCGCGGGCCACGTAGGTCGCGCCACAAACAATCGCCATCGGGATTGGGTTGATCGGGTTCTCGACGCTGCCGTGCGGCGTGCTCTTGGTCTTCATACCTTTGACGCTGGTGGGCGAGCATTGGCCGGTCGTTAGGCCGTAAATCTGGTTGTCCATCACGATGTAGGTAAGGTCGACGTTGCGCCGCATGGTGTGGACGAAATGGTTGCCGCCGATGCCGAAGCCGTCGCCATCGCCACCAGTGCAGATGACTTTCAGCTCATGGTTGCCGAGCTTGACGCCGGTGGCTACGGCAAGGGAGCGGCCGTGCAGCGTGTGCATGCCGTAAGTGTTGACGTAGCCCGGCAAATTCGAGGAGCAGCCAATGCCGCTGACAACGCAGACTTGATGCGGCTGAAGCCCGAGTTCGAACATCGCGGTTTGGAGCGCGGCGAGCACGGAGAAATCGCCGCAGCCCGGGCACCAATCGGGATGGATGCGGCCGCGGTAGGTGTCCTTGGTTAACTTACCGGGCTCAGTGGTTGAAGTAACTACAGGTTCGATTGTTGCGCTCATTTTGGTCAGAGGTCAGAGGTCATGCCAGCACCTCATGTACGGGGACGGATAGTTTTGTTTTGCCGGCTAACTGGTCTTTGACTGCTTCGACGATGTGATGGGGCATGAACGGTTCGCCGTCGTACTTGCGGATGTGACCTTGCGCGTCGAACCCGGTTTCGCTCCGGAGGTAGCGGGCGAACTGGCCGCTATAGGTGTTCTCAACAATAATGACATTCTTCTGCCAAAGGATTCGGCTGATCTCAGCGGCGTGGAATGGAACGATCCATTTTATCTGAAGCTGGTTGGCCACAATCCCTTCTTCACCGGCGAGTTTCTCGACGGCTTCGCGGATCACGCCCTCGGTCGAACCCCAGCCGACCAGGGTGACGGCGGCGTTTTCGGGACCGAAAAGCTTTGGCGGGGCAATGTCGTTGATCGCAACCTGCATTTTGCGACCGCGCTTCTCGACCATCATCCGGCGCTTGTGCGGGTTGGTGAACTCGTCGCTGATGATCGTGCCGTCTTCGTCGTGCTCGTCGGTGGCGGCGGTGAAGATGTGACCCAGGACGCCGGGCACCGCGCGCGGCGAGATGCCGCTTTCGGTGTTCTTGAAGCGCAGGTAGGCCTTGTCGTTGTAACCGCTGCCGGCGGCGATGGCGCCGCTGCTATTATTCGCACCTTTGCCATTCGGCAGAATCAATTCGCCGCGATCGATCTTCACATTGAAGTCCAAGTCGTCCGGATCAATGCTCGAAGTTCCTTCGGAGATCAGCAGGTCGGCCAGGACCAGGCCGGGGCACTGGTATTTGTCGCAGAGGTTGAACAGCTCCGGAATCGTTTGGAATAAATCGAGCTGACTCGACGGGGCCACGACCAGACGCGGATAATCCCCTTGGCCAGCGCCGAGCACCTGCCAGAGATCGCCTTGCTCCGTCTTGGTCGGCACGCCGGTGGCCGGGCCGGCGCGCTGCACGTCGACGCAAACGATGGGCGTTTCGATCATTCCCGCCATGCCGATCGCTTCCGACATCAGGGCAAAGCCGCCGCCGCTGGTCGCGCACATCGCGCGGCAGCCGGTGTGGGCGGCACCGATGACCATGTTCATCACGCCGATCTCGTCCTCGACTTGCCGCACCATGATGCCGAGCTGCCGCGCGTGGGCCGCCATCCACATGAGCACGCCGGTGGATGGGCTCATTGGGTAGGCCGCGTAGAATTTCACGCCCGCCGCCGCGCCGCCCATCGCGGTGGCCTGGTTGCCGGTGATGACGCCGAGCGGCTTCGGTCCCACCGGCGTCTTCCACGGAAACGCTTTGAAGTTCTTCTCCGCGTAATCGTAACCGGCCCGCGCGATCGCAATATTCTGGGCCACGACCGCGTCGCCCTTCTTCTTGAATTGCCGGGCGACAACCGACTCGAGCGGCTCCGATTCAATGCCAAGCAACTGAAGCGCGGCGCCGAGCGCGGCGGTGTTGATCGCCAGCTTGTTGCCCTGGGTCAAATCCTTCATCGGCATCGGGCAAAGCTGCACGCCGTCGGCGGCCTGGCCCGGTGTAATTTTCTCGATGTCGTAGATGGCGCACGCGCCGGCCTTCAACAACTGGAGGTGTCGATCCATCGTGTCCTGATTGAGCGGAATGAAGACGTCGATCTTGTCCCCCATGTTGCGCACGGGCGCATCGCTCGCCCGAATGGTCAGGAACGTATGTCCGCCCCGGATGATCGACTGGTAGGCGTTGTAAGCGTTAAGATGAAGCCCACGCCGCGCGAAGATGCGGGCAAGAATATCGCCCGTGGAGGCGATGCCCTGCCCGTTCTCGCCCCCAATGCCGACTGCGAAATCTATCTTGGTTGGTGCTGCCATCTCGTGATTGACGGTGTACTTTGCTGGGCGAAGTGAGCTTAAGCAAGTTCATAGGTCAATGCGGAGGGCGCTCGCTCTACGGGAGCCTGTTCGGCACGGCGTTCCCGCATCGCGAATCGCGAATCGCGCTTACGCCCGCATGATGCAAGGCAAAGCGCCCTTCCGCATGGTGCTGGCTGCGAAAGAAGGAGCGTGCGGCCGAGAGCCCTAACCAGCTAGCCCCTGGAATAATGTCAGATCTCATATGAAAGAAGAAGTTGATGCCTCATACTGGTGTATTAATTGCCCTGTTCCCCCGCATCGATCGCTTTCGGAGAAAATCATGACCCAACCTATCCGCGGCGTTCTGGCGCCTGTTGTCACTCCGTTCGGAGCCGATCTCTCGCCCGATAAAGAACGTTTAATCGCGCATTGCCAATGGTTGCTTTCGCAGAACTGCGGGCTCGCCGTGTTCGGCACCACCAGCGAGGCGAACTCGCTGGCGGCCGAAGAGCGCTCGACGCTACTCGATGAGCTGGTCGCGGCCGGAGTCGATACGTCGCGGATGATGGTGGGCACCGGTTGCTGCTCGATCACGGAAACCATCAAGCTCACAACGCAGGCGGTAAAGCATGGTTGCGCGGGGGTCTTAATGCTGCCGCCTTTCTATTACAAAGGTGTCAGCGAAGAAGGTCTCTACCGATATTTCAGCGAGGTCGTGCAGCGCGTCGGCGATCCACGGCTGAGAATTTATCTCTACCATATCCCGCCGGTGGCGGTGGTCGGAATTACCGAGAAATTGGTCGAGCGCCTGCTTAAGTCCTATCCCAACGCAATCGCCGGGATGAAAGACAGCTCGGGCGATTGGAACAACACCAGGATTTTCCTCGACGCGTTCGCCCAGTCCGGTTTTGACGTGTTTGTCGGGAGCGAATCGTTCCTTCTCGCCAACATGCGGAATGGCGGCGCCGGCACTATTTCCGCGACCGCCAACGTTAATCCAGCCGCAATTCACAAGCTCTACGCGGAATGGAAGAATGCAGATGCCGACGACCAGCAGGCCAGGTTAAATGTCATACGCGACGCGTTCGGAAAAAAATACCCGCTGATAAGCGCGTTGAAGCAAGGCATCGCGATCTATGCGAACGATCCGGCGTGGGCGAAGGTGCGGCCGCCGCTGGTCGAACTCACGGCAGAGCAGGCAAAGACGCTCGCCGCGGAACTCAAAACGATCTCCTTCACGATGCCGGGATTGACGCGAGTGGATGCAATGCCATGACGAGCAAGGCTCGGCGAGGAGGATGGAAGATTGAGGATAGCGGATAACAGCAATGAATTGTAGGGCAGGCGCGTCGCCTGCCGCCATTCGGCCTTGGCAACCGGAGCGGTCGCCCTACAAACGAGGTTGCTCCTCTCGCTGCCGCGCGAGCGTGACTTGGCGACGGCCGAGCCACAGACTTAGCACGCACCATCCGGCAGCCAACGGCGCGGCGACAAAGGAAATGCCGGTGAGCGCCAGTCCCATCCACGTCAGGAGCGGATAGGACCAGGCGCCGATCTGGTCGCCGGCGCGATAGACGAAGGTGTCCATAAAGCTCTTCGCTTTGTACTTGTCTTCGCGCCGCAGAACGGTGAACAAAACTTCGCGCGCAGGCCGCGAGAGCGCGTAGTTCATCGCGCGACGCAACACCTGGAAAAGCGCGAGCAGACCCAGGCTCGGCATGAAGCCGATGGCGAGAAAGCCGACGAGACTGATGGCCGGGTACAACGCCAGGGTAAGACCGACGCCGAGCCACTTCAGGATTCGGCCGGTGAGGAAAATCTGGATCAGGACGGTGAGCACATTTACCCAGATATCGATCTGCGCAAAAAAAGCGGTGCGCCCGGCGCGATCGGTGATGGCGGCGCGCGTGATATCGGCCTGCTGGAAGTAAACCAGCGTGGCCGTGATGGCGTGCAGGAGCATGAATGCGCAGATACCCAGCAAATAGGGCGAGCTAAATACGTGGGTGATTCCCGACCACAAAGTGCCACCGATCGGGCGCTCCGCGTTGGCGGCTTCATCACGAAACGCGCTCGCGTGTTCGCCTTTGAATTGCGCCGGGAAGAAGCGCACGCACCATGCGCCGCCTTCGAGGAGCACAGCGGAAATGATGAGCAGGTTGGCGGTGCCGAGCCGTTTCACGAGGGAGGCAGTCAGCAGCCCGCCGACGATTCCACCTAGCGTCCCGCCGACACTGATGAAACCGAAGAGCCGCTTGGCCTGCTCGGTGTTAAAGATGTCGGTCATAAAGGCCCAGAAGACGGTGACGACAAAAAGATTGAAGACGCTGACCCAGACGTAGAAGGCGCGGCCGACCCACATCTGTTGCCCGGCCGGCAGCGTGCGCATCAGCACGAAAAAGAGAGCCAGGTTGACGATGAAAAAGCGGTAGGCGATCGGGATGAATTTCCGCCGGGAGCGCCGCGCGACGATGGCGGCGAAAAGGGTGTTGGCAATGAGCATCGTCACGAGTGTGGCGGTGAACATCCAGGAGAGATTTTCCAGCCCACCCGCGGCGCCGATTTCATCGCGGATCGGGCGCAGGACGTAGTAGCTGCCGAGAACGATGAAGTTGAAAACGAACGCAAGACCAAGCGCGCGGAGCTCGTCCGGCCTCACATCAACCACGCGCTGACGCAGAGCTGAAAGAACGGGGCTCATCTCGAATTCAGCGCCGGAGCACGAGCGACCGGCGATAAGACTGCATTCAAGGGGATCAAGAGGGCGATTGTGGTCCCGACAACCAAGCCGACTATGTGCCCGACCATGCTAATGCCTGGTAAGACTGAGTAACCTAGGCCGACGACGAGCACGACGATAAGACGAATTCGAACCAAACGCTTTTGCGACGGAAGGCGAAAGACCAGAACGAGCGCGGCTCCTAGAAGTGCGAACATCCCGCCCGACGCGCCGAGCGAGACGCCTTGGGAAGGCCAGAGCAGATGTTTTACGAACATGCCGATGCAACTTGTCAGTGATCCACTGAGGAAAATGAGGAGGAGCCAGGGTGTGCCGGCGCGGCGTTCTACGATGGGTCCGATCAAGAGTAACAGGAGGGTATTGAGCACAAGATGGGTGGGATCGTAATGTAGGAACCCGGCCGTGAGAAAACGCCAATATTCGTGATGAATTTGACCGCCGTCGGGGAGAGCACCGAGTCCAAGGAGGCCCGCATCATTTCCGACTGCGCCTCTCGCGATTTCAATGAGGAACATGACCGCCATAGCGCACCAGATGGCTATCGATCCAAGATAGGTGCGCATTTAGCGTAAGGATAACGGTCATCTAACGAGAAAGACCATGACTGGCGAGAGCACGTGTGGTTTTTATTTCAACCTTCATCCCTCATCCTTCAGCCTTTACGCCGCAGTCTCCGCCCAGCGCTTCCGCAGGTAGATAGCATTGATGATCCAGGCGATAGGATTGAAGCTAAGAATCGTGAGTGCGATCCAGGCCCAGTGGTGACGCTGGGCGAAGAACCAGGCGAGGAGAGCGTAAATGAAACCACAAATGATTACGCCCGTGGTTCCGCATTCGAGGAAGAGGCCGAGAACAAGGCCGCCGATAAACGACATGATGCTAAAGTAGTAACCCCATCTGAATCCCCTCGCCCCCGGGTTGCGTCGCTTGAAGCGGCGATTGAGAGTGAATGCCGCGATAATGGGCACGATCAAAACGCCAATAGGGATTGCGATGACCTCAAGAGCAATGAGAAAGGGACTAGGCGTGGTCGCGGAATACCCGGAGCGATTCGCACTGGGCGCTAGCGGTTCGATATTATCACCGACAGTTACTACCACTTTTCCCCGGGCGTGGCCTTCTTCCAAGTACCGCATCGCCTCGGGGAGTTGACTAAACGTGTAAGTCTTGTCGATAACCGGTTTCACCTTTCCGGTCTGGATAAGATCAGCGAAGAGCGTCAGGTCTTTTCTGTTCATGTCCGCCAGCATTGGCTCCATCTTCGGCGTCATGAACTTTGACAGCAAAATCGCTTTGATGGGACGAACCAAAGCGCCGAACCACGGGTCGTCTTTGACTCCTCCACCCCCGATCATAACGTATTTCCCGTTGGGATTTAAGACGCGCCTGAATCCGGACAAAGGCTGGTTGCCGACATTGTCGAGAATCAGGTCGTACCGTTCCCCGCCCTTGGTGAAATCTTCCTTGGTGTAATCAATGACACGATCCGCGCCGAGCGATCGGACAAGTTCCGCGTTCCTCCCACTGCAAACGCCGATCACCTCTGCGCCGAATGTCTTGGCGATCTGGACCGCAAAGGTGCCCACGCCTCCCGACGCGCCGTTAATCAGGACCTTCTGGCCGGGCTGGACCTTTCCGTTGTCGCGGAGAGCCTGGAAGGCGGTAATTCCCGCCACCGGGATCGAAGCCGCCTGCTCGAACGTCAGGTTAGCCGGCTTCAAGGCCAATGCTTTATCAGTCGCAACTACGTACTCGGCAAAAGCGCCAAACTTGTTTCCATAAACCTCGTCACCCGGCTTGAACTCCGTTATGTTCTTGCCAACCGCTTCCACCGTCCCCGCGTAATCAACGCCGAGCCGTGTAACCGTTGGTTTGAGGAAACCAAACGCGAGGGGCCGGCCAATGTAGGGTGTGCCTTCCATGAAATGCCAGTCGAGTGGATTCACCGACACGGCGCGAACTTTGATCAAGAGTTGGTTGTCAGTCGGAACCGGCTTTTCGACTTCTTCCAGCCGAAGGACATCGGGCGAGCCGAACTCATGATAGACGATGGCTTTCATCTTTGAGGCGGCGGCAGGGGTCGGCGTCTGGGCAATCGCCTTGCCAGGGAGCAAATACGCAGCGAGGCAAGAGGCAGTGACTAGGGTTATTAGGTGTGTTTTCATAGAGAACTCCGCGATCAACTCGTTAGACTCGGTGCTTTTAATCCTTTAACAAGCAACCAAAGGCCCAGGCCGACTTCGTAGAGACCCATCGGCATCAAATAAGCCATTCCCACGCGGTCCCACACGACGGGGAACACCATGGTAACCAGACTCATAATTGCCATGAGAAGCGATCCGAAGATTCCTAACCAGGCAAGTCCTCGCGGGACGTAACGCGACTTCAGCCACAAATAGCTGAACACGGCCGATCCAAGCCCGAGGAAGACGAATCCGACACTCAGTCCTATTCCGTAAATGCTTAGAAACCCTCGCGCCAGCGCCTGCAACTGCGCGATATCGACCGCTCGCAGGTAATCGGCGCCGCTGAGAAGCCGCAAGGCTATGAAAGCAGTCAGAGTCGTGACGCCGAGAATAGCAGTTTCCACCAGCCGGAAGAAGGCCGCCAGCAGGGCGATGTCCTTATTCACACGCTTGAGAATAACGTAAAGGCCCCAGAACAAGATAATATCACACACATAAATGATGAGGTCGCCTACGATGCTGAGTCGAAACAGAGCCTCGGAGGCAGCAATGCTGGATGCGGTCTGCACGGCGTCGTGGGGGAGGATTAATCGGCCGCGCACGGACTCTCCAAAGATCGAGATGGCCATGGCAAACAAGTAGAGGAAACCAACGGTTTTCGCCGCGGTGCGTTGGACTGGCTCGATCGCCAGATGTCTCGTGCCAGGATTGTCCATTGGCGGGGTCATTACAATTGTGCTCATTCGATCTTCTCCTAATCTGGTGACTGCTAGGTGTTCAGGGGAACCGGATCTCGCCGCGTTCCCGCCCCGGTTTCCTGTTCCCTCCAGCGTTGCACGTTCACGCCCTTCACGAGGAGCCACAGAGTCAGCGACAGTTCCCCAATCCCGCCGGGGATCATGTTGAAGGGGGCGAGGCTATTGGCGAGCGGCGGGAATAGGAACGTCAACCAACCAACACCGGCGAACATCATCAATACGCCGACGATTCGCGGCATGAAGGTCGATCTAAAAATGAGGTAACCGACCCCGAAGCAGTGGAGCCCAAAAAATACGAGGCCGATATTATTGGCTTGAGCGCGCACGACGAGAAACATGTAGGCGAGCGCTTGCAGCTGTTCCAGGGTGAATACGCTCAGGTAGGGCGCTCCTTTCAAGAGGACAAAGGGCGCGAAATCAAAGAGGCAACTGAGAGCGCCAACCGCGCAGCCCACCAAACTGAAGAATGCTGCTAACAGAGAGAGGCTCCGGTTCACGGGCTTGAGCACCTCATAGACGAACAGCGTCGCGCCAACATAAAAGGCCGTCGAGATGAGGAGAAGTGCGGTCCCGGAAAGAAACAATCCTTCGTTCGCCAGGAGGTTGGTCGCCGTAGTTGCCGCGTCGCCGGGGACAACAAGCCTGGCGCTAACAACCAGGGGAAAAATGCTCGTGATAAAGCACATTAACCAGCAAGCCCCGCCCATGCGTGCTTTAAAGAGCGGCGACATCTCTGCAGTTGGTGTGGTCATTATCATTCGGTCTCAAGACAGGCACATCGGTCAGGCAATAGCCGGATCGGGTTGCGGATGATTGGGCGGCGGCTCCTTAACGCCCCAGAACAAGAGCCACAAGAACGCCAGTTCACCGATCCCGAGAATCATCGCGAGCTGGCCAACGCCTTGCGCGGACGCGGGCAGAAAAAGAGAGACCAAGGAGCTGATCACGTAACCGGAGCCCGCAATCATGGTAGCGATGCCGACGAAGCGCGGGATAAAACCGGATCGTATGACGGCGATGCCGAAAGGAAAGAGCCAGAGGCCCCAGAAGATTTGGGCCAGGATAATTCCCTGGTTGTGTAAACGGAGGAAGAATAAGACGAGCGCATCGAGCTGCGCCTTATCAAAGACGGCGGAAAGAAAGGCGGGGCCGCGGGCGAGGGTTAGCGCGGCGAGATCGTTCAGGACGTTGAGATAGGAGATTGGGACGGAGATGAGCATGAGGATCATCATGGCCATGGCGTGTTTCTGACTTACCCGCTTAAACAGGCGGTAGAAAGCCAACATGGCGAAGATTACGACGGTTGAGGAGAACAGTTCGACAGCCATGCCGAGCCGGAGCAAGGTTTCGGAATCCCGGATATTGCTGGCCGTAGCCGCGGCGTCTCCTCGCACGATCAGGACGCCGGGGACATACAACAGGGCAAAGGGGGCGGGCAGGCAGTTGATGAAATATAAGAGTGCCGCGGTCCTGGATTGTTTTTTAAGTGAGTTCAGATCGTTCATGGCGGTCATTCGATGGTGATAACTATCTTGCCGCGGGCGTGGCCTTCCTCCAGATAACGGAGGGCTTCCGCGGTCTCGCTCATCGGGTACTCGCGGTCGATCACGGGCTTTACTTTGCCCTCCTGTATCAGGTCACGTAAAACGATCAGGTCGGCTTTTAGAAGCTTGGCGATGAAGAATTTGAACTTCTGGGAGATGAACGGCGACACAAAAAAGGATTTCAGATTGCCAGCCAGGCGCGACAACTGACCTTCGTGCTTTCCCGCGCTGCCCATTCCAGCCAGGACACAAGTGCCATTCGGAGTCAGCACCCGCCGACGCTCGGCGATGGTATGGTTTCCGACGTTGTCGAAGATCATATCGTAACGCTGATCGCCCCTGGTGAAGTCCTCTTTCGTATAGTCGATGACGTGGTCCGCGCCGATCGATCGGGCCTGTTCCAGGTTCCGAGGACTGCAAACGGCGGTCACCTCTGCCCCAAACGCCTTCGCGATCTGCACGGCAAAGGTACCGACTCCTCCAGAGGCGCCGTTGACCAGAACCTTCTGTCCGGGCTGAATGTTCCCCTGGTTGCGAAGACCTTGCAGGGCGGTAAGTCCGGCCACCGCGACGGAACCCGCCTGCTGGAACGTGATGTTATCCGGCTTCGTGACCAATGTTCGCTCCGGAGCACAGACATACTCGGCGATCGCTCCGTTAGCCGCGCCGAATACTTCATCGCCCGGTTTGAATTGGGTGACGTTCTTCCCCACGGCTTCCACCGTGCCGGCGCAATCGATCCCGAAGCGGGAGTCCTTTGGCTTCCGCATTCCGGTAAGGGGACGCATCACGAAGGAGCCGCGGAGCAAGTGCCCGTCAGCCGCATTGAGAGACGCCGCGCGAACTTTGACCAAGACCTGATCGTCGGTGGGGGTTGGCTTCTCTACGGCCCGCAACGTTACGGTGCCGTATTCGCACTTACGAATAGCTTTCATAGGATGAGCCGACGCGGCTGTGTTGGGGTCGCAGTCGTTGCCTGACCTCCAATAGGCGACAAAGAGATAGAGTCCACCTACTAGCACTGCGGTTAGGATGGCGATGCCTGTCCACTTAAAGATCCGCTTTATGAGCTTCATTCAATCGTGATCGCGATCTTCCCTTGGACATGGCCGGTCTCGAGATATTTGTAGGCGGCGGCGGTCTCAGCAAGCGGGTAAGTCTTGGTGAGAGCGGGCAAGACCTTCCCGCTCTCGGTAAGATCGCGCAGGACGCCGAGGTCTTTCTTGTTAATGTCGACGCCGAAGTTGACAAATTTCTCGGCCGAAAATTGCGAACGAAGCCAGGCCGTGAGCGAGCTAGCCATATTAAATAGAGTCTCCTTGCGCATGCCCGAGCCGCCGACCCCGGCCAACACACAGATACCGCCCGGCTTCAGGATGCGGCGGCGTTCCGCAAAAGAACGATTGTTGACGAGGTCGTAGATCACGTCATAACGCTGATCGCCCTGGGTGTAGTCCTCTTTCGTATAGTCAATCACATGATCGGCACCGATCGATCGGACCAGGTCCAGGTTTTTCGTGCTGCAGACGCCGGTTACTTCCGCGCCAAATGCCTTGGCGATCTGCACGGCAAACGTCCCGACGCCTCCGGACGCACCGTTGATCAGCACCTTTTGTCCTGTTTTCACCCGCCCTGTGTCGCGCAGGCCCTGTAAAGCAACGAGGGCGGTAGGGATCGACGCGGCTTGCTCGAAGGTAACGTTGGCCGGCTTCGACACCACCGCTCGGTCGGCTCTGACACAGATGTATTCGGCGAGAGCGCCTGCCTTTACCCCGAAGACTTCATCGCCCGTTTTGAACTCGGTCACGTTCCGGCCGACAGCTTCAACGGTTCCGGAGAAGTCGGATCCCGGGCAGGTGTTTTTCGGCTTACGAAGTCCGAAGAGGAGCCTGCCGGGGACACTGCCTCCGAGCATGCCGCCGTCGAAGAAGCGGAGGGAAACGGCGCGAACGCGGACGAGGATCTGGTTATCGTTCGGAACCGGCTTTTCCACCTGTTCAATTTTAAGAACGTCATCAGGCGCGCCGTATTCGCAATACCTAACCGCTTTCATCCGCTCAGCTCCGGCCGGGATGCTGCGTCCGCAGTCGTTAGTCGAAGTCCAGTAGGCGAACTGAAACCACACGATGAGGACGAGGAGAAGCGAGAGCGCGCTCCATTTTAGGATGCGTTTCCATTTCATAGCTCAGGTGCTTGCTCCTCCTACGCTGCCGCGCTGCGATTCAAACTCCCTGGTGGCGCGAGCCTGCTCTTTCCATCGTTCAACGTTCACGCCGAAGACGAGGAGCCACAGCCCGAGTAAGAGCTCGCCGACACCAAGAGCGAGGTTCCACGGGTAGAGATAGTTCGCGAGCGGGGGCCACAAATAGGTGGAGTAGCCCACACCAGCCATCGCCATCAGAACGCCAAGAATCCGAGGCAGGAAGGTCGCCTTGTAAATGACGTAGCCGCCCAGCATGCAGCAGAACCCGAAGAACGCGAGGTAGAGGTTGGACGCCTGCCCATTCCATCTGAGAAAGATGAGTGCCAGGGACTGCAATTGGTCCACGTTGAATGCGCCAAAATCCTTCCCGCTTTTCAAAACGGTCAAGACCGGGAGTTCAAAGAGAATGCTGGCAGCCTGGAGAGCGATCGCGACGAGGCCGAAGGACGCCATGAGCAAAGCGACGGTCCTGCCCACCGGTCTGAACAAAACATAGGAGGCAACCGTCCGGGCAACATTGAACGCGACCGCGAGGACGCTGAGTGCGAGCCCCAAACGGAACAATGACTCGTTTCCCAGGATGTTGGCCGCTGTGGCGGCGGCGTCCGTGGAGACGAGCCTACCGGGAATCCGCAACTGGCCCCACACTTGCGCCTGGCCTTCAAGGACGGCGAGGATAAAAACTATTCTCGCCAGAAAGCGCGGCGACATCTCTCGAGGCTTCGTCATCAGTTCATCACCTCCAGGACGGCGGAGACCAGGATGGTCGCGGAAAAGGGCCTCATATGCCTAACGAGCTATCGTTGCTTGCCCACAGCCCGATAGTCACTGTAGATAACTACCGTGTGACCCCGCCCTTCCTGGCCCATCCCTGATCCAGCCATGTCGGTGGTTTGCTCGAATAAGAGCGGCTTCCCTTCCGGCCCGATGCGGTAGCGCGCGGTGAATTCGTATTTTTCGAGCTTCATGAGAAGCTTCACCCGCATCGGTCTCACGTTAACGCGCAGCTGCTCCACAAACGTCACCCCGTTCGCTTCGCTCACGGACGCATCCGCAACGGCGTTTTGCGATAGATCGCTGTCCATGACTTTCACGGTGTCTTTCGCCAGGGCAGTAAAATGAAACACCGTCCGACCACGGGAGTCAGGCGAAGCTGTCGCCGGTGTTGCGAAGTAGCCTGCCAGGCGGTAGTAGCCAGGCACGCGGCGTTTCGGAAGAGCCGCGCGGAATGTTTTCAAAGCGTCAGCGGTAGGCGGCGCTCCATCGACGGAAACAAGCGTCCACCGTGCTTCCCCCTGTTTCGTCGGATCAAACTTATCGACATTGACGTGCTGCTCCGGTTTTCCGTTGGATGTCCCTTCGCTGCGAATTGTCCGCGTAAAAGCATAGTCATCCGGGCCGATACTTTGCGCCTGGGCCAGAATGCGCTGCTTCAGCTCGTCCTGGTTTTGCTGGGCGAGCTCCGCAGAAACGGATCCGAGACAGAGCGCTGCGATCAACGCTATTCGTGGATTGAGAGCGTTAATCCATCCACCGGTGTTCATAATCTTAGAAGCCTCTCCGGTGTGAGTCATTGAATTGAGCGGGCGCATGAATCACAGCGGCCCGCGGTAACGGCGAAGGCGGATCGTACCGATCAGAAAGGCCGCCGCGATGACGAGACCGATCCAAAGGCCTGGGCTGCCGAGGAATTTCAGTGGATCGAATTGCGTGAGTCGATCGACTACGGGTACGTGCGCGTCTTTCGGATAATGCACGACGACGAACCCCTCCTGGAAACCGCCCGTCAGACGATGGACGAGCATGCGAATGAAAAAGGTGGTATCGAACGCGAGTTTCTCAATCGCGCTGATTGCGAGCCACGGCAGCACCGCCCAGAGGAACGTCGCGCGCCTGGCCCAGCTGGAAATCAGGAGCAGCCAAGCGAAGATGGGCGCCTCCCAGAGGGCGCTTGTCACGAGACCGTAGAGGAGAATCAACGAGAGCCGGGGCCAGGGCAGCAGCTGCCAGGTCGTGCCCGCCAGACCGCTAGGCAGCAGGACTGCAGTGCTAAGCAGCAACATGATAAACTGCGTGGCAAGGACGATAACTAAGGTGAGCAGGGGCAGGATAGCCAGGGGAACAATCGCTTTCGAGAGCACGCTGGTGAGATCCGAAACGGGCAGCGATTTCCAAAAGAGGATGCTGCGGTCACGCCGTTCGCCGTAGAGCGCATCGAGACAGTAGAAGATGCCCACGATGAACACTGTGAACATGATCATCATGGCCGCGGCGTCGTAAGGCATCTCAATGGCGGCACGCTGGCGCGTGGATTCGAGCGCTAACGCGTTGAGCCGAAGCCGCGGTAGGCTGAACGCCGTGATCCCAAAGCCAAAGAGCACGACGCCGGCGGCGATGAGCGGCGCTATGTAGATCGAGCGATTCTCCCACAGCTCGCGGCGCACCGACCAGAAAAAGGGCCGAGTCGCGGACATGGGGGCGATCGCCCGTGACTCAAAGGAAGTCTCTAATGGTTGGTTTGTCTCAGTATTCATTTGGCCGCTCCTTGTGCCGTGCCGGCGTTACTACCCATGACCGCGACGAAGAGGTCGGCGATGCTGGGCGTGCGCACTTCGCCGAGCGCGGCGAGCTGCTGGCGATCGACATTGTCGAAGAGCAGAATGCTGCGACCGAACATCTGGCGGGTGTAGATCGGCTTGAGCGCCTGCGCTGCGGCTAGCTGATCGGGATTTACCATCACTTCGAAATAGCGCGCCTCGAATTGCTCCATGCTGCACTCCAGGACAATGCGGCCGTGGTTGATGAACATAAGATCGGTGATGACGTTCTGGATTTCTTCCACCTGGTGCGTCGTTACGACGATGGTGCGGGTGCCATCGAAGTAATCGTTTAGCAGCGAATCGTAGAACTGCTTGCGATACAGGATGTCGAGGCCAAGCGTCGGCTCATCCAGGACCAGCAATCTTGCGTCGATCGCCATGACCAGAGCGAGGTGTAACTGGGCGACCATCCCTTTCGATAGTTGTCTCACCTTGCTCGTGCGCTTGATGTCGGTCTTCGCGAGAAAGGCTTCCGCCTTCGCGCGATCGAATCGCGGATGCACGCCCGCCACGTAGTCGAGCGCTTGCGAGACGCGCATCCAACGCGGCAGTACGGCGACATCGGCAATGAAGCAGACATCGCGCATGAGCAGGTCGCGCTCGTTCCAAGGGTCGCGTCCGAGCACCTTCAATTCTCCCTGATAAGGGATGAGGCCTAGAATCGCATCGAGGGCAGTCGTCTTGCCGGCGCCGTTCGGACCGATGAGTCCCAGGATGCGACCCTCTTCGACGCGCAAATCAACGCCGTCCAGTGCGATGGTTGTCCCGTAGGCTTTGCGAAGATTGCGTGCTTCTATTGTGGCCATGGCCTTAGCGTGCCTCCTTTGTAGTCTTCGACGACGACGCGTGGCGCTTGGCCGCGGCCATCAGTTCTTTCGGAGTCAAGCCAAGCCGCTGAATGGTGGCGGCGATGCGGGGCCATTCTCCGGTAAGAAATTTCTGCCGCTCGCCCTGCAGCAACAAATTGCGCGCGCCGGCTTTGACGAACATTCCGAGGCCGCGCCTTTTCTCGACCAGCTCTTCGTCGACCAGTTGCTGATACGCCTTGAGAACCGTGAGCGGATTGACCCGATACTCGGCCGCGACATTGCGGACCGACGGGAGCGGATCGCCTTCCTTTAGGACCCCGTCGAGAATCATATGGACCCCCCGATCGCGCAGCTGGCGATAAATCGGCTGACCATCGTTCCACTCATGACTCATCCTGTCTACCCGATCCCTTAAAAAGGGAGTCCCTGGGATCGCTCCGGTTGAATGCCTGGTTTCATATAGTGTTGTAGTTGACTACAACACCATTTCACGCGCAAGCTTTATTTTAATTTATTTTTTACAGAGGCGAGGAGCGGCAGGCGCAGGGCTGAGCGCGATGGCCGCTCGCGAAAGAGTCAACGCCGGACTACCGGACAAGAGAATCCGGAATCCGGCAGCGGTCGGTAGTGTTGCCCATTCTTCTGCTGCGATGCGGTCACCGCGACGAGAGGTGGCATCGTTCGATCGTCGCGGTTTCGAGGCGCGCAATCCGACGCCAGACCCGGCTACCAATTCGATTGGCGGAAGCCCAGCTAAATTACCCCTGAATTGGCGGTGAAGCGTGAAGGAGTTCTCGAGATTACGGCCGCCTCTGAGTTGACGGCGACCCGCTCGTTGGCGATGGCGATCGCAATGGCGATCGCGATGGTGATGGCGATGGAAATGCCGATGCCGATGCCGTGGGCGATGCCGATGCCGTGGGCGATGGCGATGGCGTGGGCGATGGCGATGGCGTGGGCGATGCCGATGGCGTGGGCGAAGTAGTGGCGTTGCAGGTTGGCAGCGTGGGACAGACCTGGACGGTGCAGCACGCTGTCTGGTCTGCCATCAGGCTGGCAAAGAAGCAGACCTTATCTCCCGGCTTGGCATTCCCTATGTTTACGGTCACTGGCGTCGACTGGCCGTTTTGCAACGGCTTGCTAAGGTTTGTAAGTTGTGGGCTAAGGGTAAATGTGCCGCCGCCCGCCGGTGAAAGAAGGATCTGCGACATCGCGTTGCCAGAATTGTTTGCGACATTGAAGGTGTAGGTATAGCCACCGCCCGGGAGGCATTTAATCTCCTTATCTGAAACATCGGCGCATCCGAGCGTAGGAGACGGGCTTGGCGACGGAGTTGCCGACACTCTTGGCGACGCAGTTGGCGAAGGAGTCGGGGTTGCCAACGATGGTATGACTTGAATACAAGCCTGTGCGGCTGTGAGTGCCACCTGATCCCCCTCGAAGTACGTCAAAGCCGGGAACGGCTCGAAGGTCGCCTTGTCATCGTTGCATTGGGTGCCCAGCTCCGTAGGTGCGGTTGCAGTGACGAGAATCGTCACGGTAGCGCCGGGCGCCAGGGGCGGAGTCAAAGGAACGTTAAGGTTTCCAGAGCCACTGCTGGTACCGCAACCGCTCGCACATGTCCAAGTCACATTGGTAAAGGCTGTGGGCACACTGTCATGCAAGACGAGATTTGAAACCGGATCTTTCCCTGCGTTCGTCACCGTGAGAGTAAACGTGACGGGTCCCCCTGCTTGCACATTGGGCGGCGCCGTTTTCCCGACGATAATGGAAACGCAGTATGGGAGCGGGGTGACCACTTCCTGATACCAGACAGGTTGCGCTGCCTGAAAGCTGTTAAATCCATAAGCAAGATCCATTAAGGCGGAGTTCTTGAGATGGGGGCTCCCCGCGCCCTGACAAAGCGAGTCGGTCGTCGATGGCTGTTGGAGGGTGACAGAGAGATCGCAGCCGACACTCCCTCCCGGAGAAAAAACGGCCCCGGGCGAGCTTTCAAAATCAATTAACCTTATCCCTCCCCAAGGGTGGTTAGCATATGAAACAGTTTGTGGGGTGGATCCCTTGATGAGAGAGAGAGGAGGGATTCCCGTCACGCCCGTAGCCGTGCACGTATAGGAATAGCTAATGGGCACGTTGCCATAAGTCGTGCTATCAAGGGCCATCGCATCAATTAGAGAACCTACAGTGACGGTGTCAGTGGTGGAGTTGTTCTTAAACTCGACATGGAATCCCAGGGTCTGCGGAAAGTTGGCGAATGATGTCGGCCCGCTTGTTTGCTTCTTTGTAGCGTCCAACTCGCATTTTTTCAGAGGTGGCATGGCCGTGGCCACCTGCCCAAGGCCAGTCGCGTGCCCGCCGGTAATGGAAGCGCGGTTTATTATCGACCCGCCCGTGATAATTGCGGCGCAAGGGGGAGCGTCATATTGTACCTGATATTTCACTTTCTGGGTCTGGCCAGGTGCAAGCGAAAACTTGATAGCCGAGAAAAGAGACGTCAATGAGGTGCCGACCAAAGGAGAAGCTGTTGCCGGCGCGATATTATTAGTACTCGTGCACGCCGGAGTACACGTGACATTGCTGGCAAGGAAATTTGCAGTAAAAGGTGGCGTGCCAGCGCCATAGAGAGCATCAGCTATCCCCAGATCGGTGAGCGGGACCGTGCTGGTATTGGTTATCGTGATCTCATAGGTGAAAGGAACGCCCCAGACAATACCCGTGCCGGTCGGACTCAGCAGTACCTTATCTACTTGAATTGCCGGAGTCGCGCTTGGCGTCGGGCAAGGCGACGCGATCAATCCGGTCAAGGTCACCGCCGTCACCGGGGTCGAGGTGTTGTTGGCTGGGTTTTGATCGGTCAGGGTAGTTCCGTTCGAGTTAGTGACGTAGCCAACATTGTTTAGTTTGTTATTTTGACCGCGCGAACAGGTTGCGGTTGTCTTGATGAGCACATCGAAGGTGATCACAAATGAGCCTCCGGCGGGTAAGAAGCCATTGGATCCCGCTCCCGTGGTCGGATAAGTCATTGGCGGCAGGTTATATTGATTCCCGGGAGACAATGTCGCGGTAAGCGGCGGCCCAGAAGGAACTGTCGGACAAGCCACTGCTCCAGAGGACGGCGTGCACTGAAAACCTGACACAGTAATATCCAAAGGCACGTCGTTGTTACCACTTCCGCCCGGAGCGCTAAATTGGTCCTGCACTTTTAGGAGATTCGCGAGAAAGAGGTCGGTAGAGCCGTCGGATTGCACCGCCGACTCGTTTTTAACCGTCAGCTTGTAGCTGACAGTAGTGCCAAACGCCACGGTAGCTGTAGAGCCGAAAGCACCGCTAGGCGCTTTTACCTGTTTGCTCATCGAAATGTCGATGGGCGGTGCCGTACAACGCGCATCGATGCTCAGGCTACTTGCCTCGCTCAGCGTGCCGCGGCTGGTCGTGAGAGGGACGTTATAGACTGCCGTTTGGGTAAAGTAGCCATCAATGACCACGATGACTTTGTCCGAAATTGCGCTCAAAGGTCCGATCGGAAAATTCGGAAGATTGGCAACCGTGGGAACCAGGGCGGTTAGAGCTGTCCCCGAACCTGTCCCACCAGCGAACTTCAGGAGCTGGATCGAAGTTACGGTAAAGGCGGCCGGGAGAGTTACGTGTAGGTCCACGGAAGTGGGATCGGCGGCTGCCGTTTGAACGCCGTAAATGATATGCACCGGCACACCTGGGCAAACCTGCTTCGTGCAACTTGGCTGGCTGTCGTAAGTTGACGGGATAGTCGCCGGCGAATGACCACATTGAAAATTTTGGTTGCGAGTCCATGTGAAAGCTCGGGCTTCCGGAATTCCTGCGATTAGGAAAAGCGGGACAAGGACCAGAAATACCGCCATTCGGATTGTCTGCAGTCTCGGAATACAGTTTTGATTATTGAGTCTCATGATATGTCCTGGTGCTGTTTAGAGGAGATGCGTAAAGCACGACCTGCAGATTGCGTTTGATAGTTTGTTCATAGGGACCCCTTTGGCGGAAGCCATTACCTTGGCCGCGGCGGGGTTGGAGGAGGGGTCTGCGGCGGCGGCGTTGGTTTTTCAGTGCGACAATTCTGCTGCGCTTCTTCCTGGGAATTGTAGCATTTGGCGCCTCTCGCCCTGGCCTGTGCCTCCGTCAGTTGCATGACCCTTCCGCTAATGCAGACCCAGCAGGTTTTCGTCGGGGTTGGGCTGGTCTCTTTGCAATGCTGCTGCGCTTCTTCCTGGGTAGCATAACATTGAGTCCCACTGGACCGGGCCCGTGCCGCCGAGAGCTGAACGACCTTTCCGTTAACGCAGGTCCAGCAAGCTTTGGGGGTTGGGCTTGGAGTTGGGTTCTCTTTACAATGCTGCTGCGCCTCTTCTTTGGTGGCATAACATTGAGTCCCGGCCTGGGTCCGTGCCCCGGAGAGTTGAAGCTGAACCACCTTCCCGTTAACGCAGGTCCAGCAAGGTTTGGCGGTTGCGCTTGGAGTTGGAGTTGGGGTCACGTTACAATGCTGCTGCGCTTCTTCTTTGGTGGCATAACATTGAGTCCCCGCCTGGGTCCGTGCCCCCGAGAGCTGAAGCTGAACCACCTTCCCGTTAACGCAGGTCCAGCAAGGTTTGGCGGTTGCGCTTGGAGTTGGGGTTGGGGTCGGCGTCGCGTTACAATGCTGCTGCGCCTCTTCCTGCGAGGCGTAGCACTTGGCGCCTTTCGGGACCTCCGCCACAGAGACTTGCACGGCTTTTCCATTAAGGCAGATCCAGCACTTTCCACAATTCTTCTGCGCTTCTTCATAGGAAAGACATTGCCTATTGAACCCCAGCGCCTCGGTCATCGGAACGACTTTGCCGTCAACACAGGTCCAGCACTTTCCACAATTCAACTGCGCTTCCTCTTGGGTAGCGTAACATTTAGCGCCTCTCGCCTTGGCCTCCGCCGCGGTCAACTGAACGACTTTTCCGTCAATGCAGACCCAGCACTTTCCACAATTCGACTGCGCTTCTGCTTGGGAGGCGTAGCATTGAACGCCTTTGGCCTTAGCCTCCGCTTGTGTAACCTGTATGGGTTTCCCGTCAACGTTGCAGATCCAGCACTTTCCGCAGTTCCGCTCCGCTTCCTGCGGGGACGGATAGCAAGGCAGGTTTCTCGCCTTGGCTTGCTCGCGCGTGATCTCGACTACTTTTCCATCGAGGCACGTCCAGCACTTTCCGCAGTTCCGCTCCGCCTCTTCCCGCGACGGATAGCAAGGCAGATTTCTCGCCTTGGCTTGTTCCGCTGCCATCTCGACTACTTTTCCATCAAGGCACGTCAAGCACTTTCCGCAGTTCCGCTCCGCTTCTTCCCGGGACGGATAGCAAGGTAGGTTTCTCGCCTTGGCTTGTTCTCGCGTGATCTCGACGACTCTTCCATCGATGCACGTCCAGCACTTTCCGCAATTGCGCTCTGCCTCTTGCGGGGACGGATAGCAGGTAAGTTTTCTGGCCCTCGCCTGCTCAACTGCCATCTGCACGACTTTTCCATCGACGCAAACCCAGCACTTGGCGCAGTTCTGCTGTGCTTCTTGTTGCGATCCGTAACACTTGGCGTTTCGCTTCCGCGCCTCCGCCTCAGTTACCTGCACGACTCGCCCATCAAGACAAATCCAGCACTTCCCGCAGTTTTGCTGTGCTTCCTTTTGGGTAAGATAGCACTTCAAGTTTTTCTGCTGAGCCTCTACCCCCGGCATCAGGACAGCTTTTCCATTTAGGCAGACCCAGCAAGTTTGTGGTGGCGGTGGTGGTGGTCGCTGGCAACTGGCGCGCGCTTCTTGTTCGGATGCGAAGCATTGGCCTTTAGCCTGGCACTCCGCCCAGGTGGTTTGGACCGCGTTGCCGCCGATGCAGGCCCACCAACAAGCCTTGCAATTCCTGATTGCTTCTTCTTCGGAAGGATAGCAGGAAACGCCGTTCGGGGCTTCCAAGTCAGTCGTCTTAACGACCTTTCCCGCAATGCAGGTCCAGCAGATCTTTGGTATGCATTTCTGTTTCGCTTCGTCCGGTGAAGCATAACATTGAGTCCCACTGGCCTGGCACTCGGCCCATGTGGTCTTGACCACCTGATCGCCAAGACATTTCCACCAGGGCCTGCAACTCTTGTACGCCTCTTCCAAGGAACGGTAACATTGACCGCCTCTCGCCTGGTAATCGGCCGCCCACACTATATAGACCTGTCCGTTGATACAGCCGTAGCACCAACCCGCTGGCGGATCCCAATGATCGCAGCCGCAGCCCTCCGCACACGGCAAAGGCCACCACCAGCAATGCGGCGGTTTGGGCGGGCAAGCCGAGTGAGGTCCCGGCGGTCCATGCCACGTGTAAGAGTGGCTACCCGTTTCCCACGACCATCCACCCCCCTCCTGTGTCCAAACCCATTGACAACAAGAATAGCACCAATTGCCGCCATCGACCGGCGTCGGGGTCAACAGGAACGCATGCTTCTCGCCATTGATGGTAATGCCTTCACCAACAATGAGGCTGCAATCGTTGATGGTTTTCGCGACAGTCAGGACCTTGAAGGTGCTTTTAGAAAGATCGCACAGGAAGTTGAGATCGTACATCTGGGCGTCCACGAAAAGGAACGCATGCTCGCTGCCGTCATTGAGGGTCGAGGAGCCGACGATCATTCCAGCCGCGTTCTGCCCCGAACCGGCGACGCTGTTGGCTGAGCTGGTGGTGCCACCGAGTGTTCCCAGGTCGGTAAGCTCGTAAGCCAATTGCGCTTCGGCGCGCGTGATTGCGAATAGCAGACAGAATAACGCTGCAAAGCTGACGTTGTTTTTGATTTTCATAGGGTAGAAACGAAACCGTTAGCGCTTGCAATTCCTGATCGCCTCTTCCGGGGAACCGTAACATTGACCACCCTGGGCCTTGACCTGCTCCTCCGAGAGAAAGAGGACTTGTCCGTTAATGCAGGCGTAGCAATAACCTGGCGGCGGAAGCGGTGGTTGGCACCCGCATCCCGGCGGCGGCGGAATCGGCCACCAGTACCAATGTGGCGGTTGAGGCGGTGGCGGCAGATGCTTCCCGGGAGGGCCGTGCCAGGTATAACAATGGCATTCCGTGTCCCACCACCAGCCGCCGCCTTGCTGCTTCCAAACCCACTTGCAGCACGCGTACAACCAACTCCCTCCATCGACCAGTGCAGGCGTCAGGAGAAAGGCGTGCTTGTCTCCGCTCAGGGTGATGCCTTCGCCGATGATGCGATCTGAGTCGCTGATCGTTTTCGCCAGCGTCAGAACCTTGAAGTTGCTCAGGGAAAGGTCGCACAACGTGTTGAGATCGTGCATCTGGCCGCCCACGAACAGGAACGCATGCTCCGTGTTGTCACTCAGGGTCGAGGAGCCGACGATCATTCCCGCGGCGTTGCGCCCCGGACCGGCGACGCCGTTGGCGGAGCTCGTCGTGCCGCCGAGAGTCCCCAAGTCGGTAAGGGTGTAACTATATTGTGCTATGGAGGGAGTGGCTGCGAGAAGAAGAAAGAATAACGCTGCGAAGCTGACTTTGTTTTTCGTTTTCATGGTTAGGAACACCGCTAACAACAGCCGGTCTATAGATCACCGTTCGCGTGAGCAAGGAAAAAGAAGTAAGTATTTTTAGCGACCTTGGCGCACCGGCATTCTCTAACCCGAAATCATTGCGATAAGGTAATGATAGGTCCGCGCTCTGTGATGAGCGGATCTCTTACCCCGCATCTTTCGTTAGGTAAAGCGCGTCAGCGCCGTGTGGCGGCCTGGATCTGATAACAGCCCCAAGAACTACTTCCCTGCTACAAAGGGGATCGGCATGATGCCTTCAGCGCGGGCTTCGGCGAGGTCGATCCATTGGTAGTTGGGATCGCCGCCTTTGAACTTCTCTTTGTTCTTTTGCAAATCGTCCGTGCCGACCTGGACGGCTTTCGCGAACGTCTTCCAGTCGCGGCGCGTGCGCATGCTCTGCTCGAGCTTGTCGCGTAATATCGTGAGCCCGGCAGGTTCGCCGGTTTTCTTTTCGTCGGCGACATCGGGGAGGCCGATCACGGTGGTTTCGAGTCCGACGAACTCGGATTTACCGGCGCCGAGATAGAAGCCGACATACATGTGGCCCGGAACCGTAACGAGAAATGGCTCGATCGAAATTTTGCGCAGGAGGGAAGCGAAGAGGACGCTGCCATCGACGCAGTTGGCTTGCGTGTTGGTAAGCGATTGATCGACAAAACGGATGTATTGGCTCTTCACGGTTTCGGAGCCCCCGGGTGTGGTGGTGGTGGAGCTGTATTGAATCCCGCGCTTCTGGAGTGCGGACCAAAGAGCGAAGACCTGTTTGATCGTTTCGTCGGGGTCGTGCGTGGTCACGCGAAAGGCGCTTACGATTTTTGCGTCGAGCGCCTCCTGCAATACTTTGTCGAGCATCGGATGGTTCTCGTTGACGTAAGCGGCGAACATCCAGCCGAGCGCGGCTGAGCCGGCGATGAAGTTTTCGTCGTTGAGCGTTTCTTCGGAGTTGCTGACGGCGAAAGGACAATCGTTGATCGAACGGACCTGGAGCGTCTCCGCTTTTTCTCCGGCGGATTCACCATCCACTTCGACTTCGAAGGCGACGTTCATCGGGACCTGCTGGGTCACCTGGCGCAACCGATCGAATTTATAATTCACTTTCGGCGCGATGAAATAATCCTTGCCGGCTTCAGCCAATTCGCCGCTCCAGGTGGTCGTGGCCATGAGGTCGTTCTCCTTCACAGTGACCTTCACTTTCGCATTCGCCGCGGGCGCTTTGACGGAAACGCCCACCAAACCGAAACGCTCGCCGAGTAAATAAGGATCCGGCTTTTCCGCCTCTTCATCATCGGCTTCGATCGGGCGGACGGTGGCGGTGGCGATGAGAAGCGAGGGGAAAAGCTGGTGATCCATGTTCGCTTCGGTCGACCATTCGACCTCATCCGCCTGGCCCATCGAAGCGAGAAAGAGAGAGGCGATGACTACCGAGAAACAGGACTTCATCGCGCAATGCATCGCGCGAGCTTTCCGAAAAGACAAGCGGAAGCCGAACCGTGCTTGATCTTCTGCGGCGTTTCCTTCAGAAGGGTCGCAATGCAAATCTACGTCGGCAAGAGCGGCCAACAGCTCGGACCTTTTCCCATCGAGGAAATCAATCGCAAGCTGGCGGATGGAATTTTCTCCGCAACCGATCTCGCGTGGTACGAAGGCGCGGCGGGATGGGCGGCGCTCTCGACCATTCCAGGAGTAGCACTGCCCGCGGCGTCCGCGGTTACGCCAGCAGCGGCACCTGCGTCGACGCCGGTTCCAACACCGGTCGCGGCGATTCCGGTTCGTTCGACAACACCGATTGCGCGGACACCGGTCCCAGCCAACAGCTACAAGACGCTGACGACTGTGAGTTGGGTCCTGCTCGGGCTCACGGCGCTGATTTCCCTGATTCCGTTCGTCGGCTGCGGAGCGTGGGTGCTCGGATGGGCGGTGGCCGTCGCTGCCATCATCATGGGAATCATCGTCATCACGCGCGGGGGAACGGGCCAGGGCATCATGATTATTGTGGGCGGAGTTCTGATCGTACCGTTCGCCTTGCTCGGGCAATTTGCTTCGCTGGCCGCTTTTGGCACGATAGCCGGCAAGGAAGATCGAAAGAAGGAAACCCAGATCGTGGAGAATTTGCGCACGCTCGACACCGCCAAGGGACAATGGGTCGCGACGACCAAGGCCAAGGACAGAGACCCGGTGACCATGGCCAACCTAACGAGTTATCTCAGCGGCAAAGAAGTGAAACCGGTGGTGGACGAGCAATATGATCCGAGCCCCGTGGGTCAGCCGCCGACCGCGACGCTGCCGGCGGGCAAATCGCTTGGAAGTTTCAAGGGAGGCGAGGTCCTAACGGTCACCTCTCTGGAAGAAGATCTGGCCAAGAGTTCGTTTGTTTCGTTTTACTCTTCTAAGAACAGCCCGGCGCCAACGGCGGCGAAGAGTTCGCCGGCCCCGACGACCGGAGGCAAGCCGTCGGCTTCTCCGAAACCGACTGTCGCTCCGAAGCCAAGCGAAACCGTTTCGCCACCGCCATCCTCTTCCGCGCGACCGTCACCATCGTCGAGGTTCGGACAGGACGAAGAAAGCACGGTCGCTCCCAAACCACGAAGAACGCCCGCGGAATCCCCCTCTTCTTCGGCGAGGCCTTCGCCGTCGGCTAAGTTTGCCCCGCCTGAAAGACCGACGAACTCTCCAAAGCCGAGAACGTCGGCCACGGTCGAATCGTCCGGGTTAAAACAAGGAAAACAAAATCCTGGCGAATCGCCAAGTCCGACGCCCGAAGACGACGACGATTAGGAGCGCGCCACGCGCTTGAGCGCCGTTCCGCCTTGGAATGAGGCCTGCTACGCAGGATGGGGAGAAATGCTTTGTACCATTCCTGCGGTCACACGCTAGCCCTGCCTCCATGATCTCCGCCATGCGCCCATTGCAGCAGTTCGATCCGGCGACAAACGAAGCGGCCGAGCTCGATCCGACCGATGCGATTTTTCGCGAGTTATTCGAAGCGGCGCCGATCGGAATGGCGATCATCGCGCTGGACGAACGGTTCATGAAAGTAAACGCCACCTTCTGCAAGATGGTGGGCTATTCCAATGAAGAGCTGAAGCAACGCACGGCCGAAAACATTACTTATGGCGAAGATATCGAGCCGGGCCGGCAACTCGCCAAGAATCTGCTCGATGGAACGGTACGCTACACTGGCGACAAGCGTTACGTCCATAAGAACGGCGAAGTGCTTTGGGTGAGCCGAACAGCGAGCCTGATCCGCGACGAAAGCGGAAAGCCGCAACACTTCCTCTTGATGGTGGAAGATATTTCCGAGCGAAAGCAAAACGAACGCGCGCTTCTGGAAAGCCGGCGCGAATTGGAAAACGCGCTGCACGCGAACCAGCTCATCATGGACAACTCCCAAGACGTCATCTGCACGATCGATGAAGATGGCCACTTCCTCAGCGTGAACGTGGCGTGCGAAGAGCTTTGGGGCTACAAAGCCACCGAGCTGTTGGGCAGACGATACATCGACCTTGTTTATCCGGACGATCGCACCAGGACGGAGGCCGCTTCGGAAACCTTGCTGGTGGGCGGTAAGCTGACCGACTTTGTGAATCGCTACGTCCGCAAAGATGGGACCGTGGTTGATGTGCTTTGGTCCGCGACCTGGTCGGCCGCCGACAAGATCATGTTTTGCGTGGCGCATGATGTGACCGATCGCGCACGGATCGAGAAGGCATTGCGCGAAGCGAAAGAGGAAGCCGACCGCGCTAATCACGCCAAGAGCGATTTCCTTTCCCGCATGAGCCACGAGCTGCGTACTCCGCTCAACTCCATTCTAGGCTTCGGCCAATTGCTCGACCGCCAGGCGGCGAACGATACCCAACGAACGCGAGTCCGTTACATCCTCAGCGCCGGCCGCCATTTGTTGAGCCTCATCAATGAGGTGCTCGATATCAGCCGCATCGAAGCCGGCAATTTACAATTGTCGCTGGAACCGGTCTGCCTGGAAGAGGCGATGAGTGAAGCGATCGACTTGATGCGTCCGTTGGCGGCGGAACGTGAGATTCGTCTCGCGGCTTCCTGTCCGCTCGACACGACGACCTATGTCCTCGCCGATCGCCAGCGCTTCAAACAAGTCCTCCTGAATCTGCTGACGAACGCGGTCAAATACACCGCCATGCAAGGCAGAGTAAGTGTTGCTTTTAATGATTCGGGCAACGGGAACATGCGCGTGCTGGTCCGAGATACCGGCGCCGGCATTCCCGCGCAGAAGTTGTCGCGTCTCTTTACTCCCTTCGACCGCCTGGGCGCGGAACAATCGACGGTGGAAGGAACGGGCCTCGGCCTTGCGCTTTGCCAGCGTCTCGTCGAAGCGATGCATGGTTGTATCGGGGTGAACAGCACCGTCGGCGACGGCAGTACTTTCTGGGTGGAGCTTCCGCAGGCGGAATCGCCGTTCCAGCAGCTCGCCGCCCAAAAGAGTGCGCCGGTCCTGGAAGAAATTTCTCGCACGGGCAAACGCCGGCTCCTTTACATCGAAGACAACTTCTCGAACGTCACGCTCGTAGAACAAATGCTGGCGGAGCGGCCGTCGCTGGAACTCATGACTGCTATGCAAGGCCGCCTCGGGTTGGATCTGGCGCGCAAACATGTGCCTGACCTGGTGCTGCTCGATCTCCATTTGCCGGACATGCCCGGATGGCAGGTGCTCGCGCAGTTAAAGGCGGACCAAAGTACGCGCGACATTCCAGTGATCGTGATCAGCGCGGATGCAACCGCGCCTCAGATCAAGAGATTGCTGGCGGCTGGTGCACGCGCCTATCTGACCAAGCCGCTGGACATAGGCGAATTTTTCCGGGTAGTCGAAGAGACAATCTCGCCGACAGACTCAGAGAAGGAAGAAGCGGCGGCGTAGCGCGCTCGTGTCTATTCTTGTTCGGTGATGGGAATGTCGCCGCCTCCTGGGTTGGATAAATCTTGACGCGATTCCGGCGCGTGCGTAAAAACCACTACGATCACGTCATCCAGCGTTTCGATGAAACATCATCTCGCATCGCTTGCGCGGTTGGCGGCTGCCATCTTGTGCTTTGCCGTCTCGTTCGCTCGCGAAGCCGATGCGCAAGCGACGCCGACTATCTCGATTGATAACGCGTCCGGGAGCGAAAGCGCCGGTAACATTGTCTTTACCGTCACACAATCCGCGGTCAGCAGCACCGATACCACCTTCGAGTATTCCACCGCGGACGGAACGGCGACCGCGCCGGGCGATTACACCGCCGCAAACAATCTTCCGGGCACGATCCCGGCGGGCAGCACCAGCACCACGATTTCCATCCCGATCAACAACGATAACACTTATGAAGGGGATGAGACTTTTACCGTCACGCTAAGCAATCCGAGCAACGCGACGATTGCGACAGGCACTGCCACGGGAACGATCACAAACGACGATGCCGCGCCGACCTTTACCATTGACGATGTGACCCACAACGAAGGCAACGCAGGCACCACCTCTTATACCTTTACCATTACTAAGACTGGCAGCACGGCGTTGAGCTCCACGGTGGACTACGAGACTGTTAACGGCACCGCCACAGCTCCGGGCGACTTTACTGCCATTTCGCCAACCAGTCTTACCTTCGCCGCTACTGATACCTCGATGCCGGTGACAGTATTAGTCAACGGCGACGCGATCTACGAAACGAACGAAGCTTTCACCATCCACCTATCGAATGCCACTAATGCAACCATCGCTGATGCCGATGGCACCGGCACGATCACGAACGACGATGCCACGCCGACCCTGCAATTCAGCGCCGCCAGTTACACGGTCAATGAAGGCGCCGGCACAGTTACGGTCACGGTAACGAAGACCGGAGCGACTGCGCTGAATGCTACCGTCCACTACGCCACGAGCGACGGAACCGCGACCGCTCCGGGCGATTACACCAGCACAGTGGGCGACCTCACCTTCGCGCCCGCCGATACCAGCATGAGTTTCACCGTCCCGATTAACAACGACACAGCCTTTGAAGCGAATGAGAGTTTCGCGGTTACCTTGAGCGCGGCGGGTAACGCCACCCTGGGCGCGAATAATCCAGCCACGGTTACAATCACTGACGACGATGCCGCACCAACGGTGCAATTCAGCGCCGCAACCTATAATGTGAATGAAGGCGCCGCCACAGTGACGGTGACAGTAACCAAGACAGGTTCAACCGCCCTCGCGGCGACGGTCCACTACGCCACCAGCGATGGCTCTGCCGTGGCTCCCGGCGATTATGGAAGCACGTCGGGCGACCTTACTTTTGCTCCGGGCGAAACCAGCAAGAATGTCACCGCGCCCATAACCGACGACAACGTGTTCGAGGCGAGCGAAAACTTCGGCGTAATTCTAAGCGTGCCGGGCAACGCCACTTTAGGTTCACCCTCCGCCGCGACGGTCACCATCGCCGATAACGACCCGCCGCCGACCATGCAGTTCAATCCGGCAACCTACAGTGTTTCGGAGGGAAATGCGTCCGCAACTCTTACCGTAACCAAGGTCGGGCCGACGGCGGTAAATGCGACGGTGCACTTCGCCACCAGCGATGGGACAGCCATGGCTCCGGGCGACTATACGGCCGCTTCTGGCGACCCGACCTTTGCACCTAACGAGACCAGCAAGGAAATCAAGGTCTCGCTCGTCAATGATGCCGTAGTGGAAAATAGTGAGACGTTCATGGTGACTCTCAGCGCGCCTTCCGGAGCGACTCTGGGCGCCGCGCCATCCGCGACCGTTACAATCGTGGATAACGATGCGGCGCCACAGGTACAGTGGACTTCCTCGACCTACAGCGCTGATGAAAATAGCGGCAATGCCGCGCTTGTTGTCAGACGCAGCGGAATTGATTCCGGAACGGTGATCGTGCATTACAGCACCAGCGATGGGACAGCCGCAGCCGGATCCGATTACGTTGCAACGTCCGGCGACCTCACTTTCCCACCCGGTGGACCACCCGAGCAGATAGTTAATGTTCCGCTGATTAACGATAACATCCCGGAAGGCACCGAGAACTTCACGGTGACACTGAGCTTGCCATCTGGCGGTACGCTCGGAACTCCTTCCTCGGCCACAGTAAGCATTACCGATACCGATACGGCGCCCTCCCCGACACCTACCCCCACAGCTACTCCCGGCCCGACGGCGGCCCAGGCGCTCAATCTTTCCGCGCGACTTCAAGTGGAAAGTGGCGACCACGCGATGATTGGAGGTTTCATTATCACCGGGAACGGCTTTAAGCAGGTGGTGCTTCGCGGTCTCGGGCCATCACTCGTCCCTTTCGGGATCGCCGATTTCCTGCCGGACCCTGTCCTGGAACTACGCCGAAGCAATGGATCGTTGATCATACGAAACAACGATTGGAAGGACAATCAACGCGGCCAGATTGAAGGCACTCCATTCCAACCAAAGGACGACCGCGAATCGGTCATTGTAGCTACGCTTCAGCCGGGCCGCTACAGCGCCATTCTCACGGAGAACAACGACATGACGGGCATCGGTCTGCTGGAAGTATACGACACCGATCCGCCAAGTACTGTGCAATTGGCGAACATCAGCACCCGCGGATTTGTTCGCACCGGGGAGAAGGTGATGATCGGCGGGTTTACTCTCGGTGGAAATTCCAACAGCCCGAGAATCGTCGTCCGCGGGCTCGGGCCATCGCTAAAGAAATTCTTTTTGACCGATCTGCTGGCCGATCCGACCCTCGAGCTGCACAACGCCAACGGGACGCCCACAATCGTGAACGACAACTGGCAGGACGATCCGGCCTCCGCCGCTCTCCTGACGACAAACAACTTCGCCCCGGAAGATCCACACGAGGCTGCGATCTTTATCACCCTCCCAGCGGGACCTTATACCGCGATTTTGGCCGGGAGGGACGGTAGCAGCGGGCTTGGCCTGGTGGAAATCTACAACCTTCAATAGCTCGCAGCGTTTTGCCTTTGACATTCGGCAAGGCACTGAGTCGAGTAGTGAACTCGAGCCTATGAAAACAATCTATCTTGTCGTTTGCGCGCTTCTCTGCATCCTGCCACCGCTCAAAGCAGCCGAGCCTGAGAGTTCGCCGTTTCCAGGCGTGCAAAAGGCGATGTCGCCGGAAGATTACGAAGCCGCCGGCTTGCAAAAACTCGAGCCGGCCGAGCGCGCGAAACTCGACGAATTCATTCGCAATTACGTCATGGTGAGCAACGAAAAAGTCGCCACTTCAGCGGTCGACAAAGCCGTGAAGGAAAACAAGGTGTCCGCGCCGGAAGTGATTCAGAGCCGGATCATCGGACCTTTCACCGGCTACAATGGCAGAACGATTTTCACTCTGGAGAACGGGCAGCGCTGGGCACAATCACAGCGCGACAGCGCTTATTTCCCGAAGATCGATTCACCGCCAGTGGTTATCGTGAAGGCAGGCTTCGGCTACCGCATGCATATCGCTGGCGGTGGCGCCATCCGGGTCACCAAGGTTAACTAAAAAAGCTGCTCGCTCCGGCGCAAGCGCACGCCAGCTTTCATCCCGGTTACGGCTCGTCGCCGTTACTGGATGAAATAGATTTCGACGACGCCAACGCCCGTCCCCTCCGGCTTTCCTCGCACCTGGGCGCTGTATTGGCCGGGCGGTATTGTGCGGACAAGGGCCGCTTCCTTGATGTGGGTTGGCTGCAGGCCTGTGAGCTCCAGTTCCGCCTTCTGGTCTGTTTGCCAATCATCATTCTCCTGCACAAGTCCGCCGTTCTGGTCCCTTAGCTGAAGTGTGGTGTCGGGCAGAGCGTTAGTAATATTGAAGGGGGGGCCAATCAGCGAAGGCCCGATGGCACGGATGACAGCGCGGACCGAGCCGTTCTGGATGATAAAGCCGGCGGTCAGTAATTGATTGCCCGGTTGAACCAAACCTCTTGTGGCAAAGTTTACCACCTTCGCCGCGGATGCAGTGTTAAGATCAAAGGCATCGACAAGGGCTATGCCGTCGGTGTTTCCAAAGCCGCGCACCACTGCCGTAAAATTACCCGGAGCAAGGTTCGCGATGATAGTGGATTCCTGCTCGTTACTCGGCGCGAACCCGCTCGTAGCGATCTCCTGGGATTGATCGGCTGTGACCAGGCCGAAGATCTGAGTCGTTCGCCAATCATTATTAATCGCGACCTTGTTGCTCCCCTCAAAGATATCCAGGGTCGGATTAGGCAGGAAACCAGTGATCTGAAAGCCCCCGAGGAATGGGCCAAGCCCCCGGATCAGGAGTTTCTTCGTCGAGCCAACGGGGCCTTGAATAATAAAGCCCTCGAACAACGCGTTGTCGTCCTTACCGGCGAATAGGCGAGTGGAGACGTTGGCCACCACGCCCGGCGTCACACCGTTGCCCGTAATGGTGAAGTTAGTATCGGAAATATCGAAGAAAATATTACCGACCGCTTCCACTTTGATGCGTGCGGTGGTGGTCGCAATATTAGGGATCGTAAGCGCTTCCGAACCATCGTTAGGCGTGCTGGCAGCCAGCACATTCGGAAAAGTGTTTCCGCCATCTGTCGAGAGTGAGATCTTTACATTCGCCGCACTGACTGGCGCCGCGGTCGTGTTAGCTACGTTCCAGGTGACAGTCATCTGAGACCCTCCCGTAACCGTGATGGCCGTGTTAGGCGCTGTGACCAGGAACGGACCGCTACCGGTATTTACGGTTACCTGAGTTGTAGCGTCATTAATGCCACCGCCGCCCGCGCGGTTGTCCCGGACGGTTACGCGGAATTTCATGGTGCGATTAGTTACCGGCATGACTTCGCCGGTTAAACAGGTCCCACCCGGTGCGCAAACCGATCCGGTCGCTGATGTTCCCGTGAATGTCGCCGGCGGGTTGTTAGCATTGTTCAAGATGTAGGGCAGCGATGGATAGGTGCGCGAGGAAACGGAGACCGGCTTGTAAGGGCGGAAGAGCGGACGCGTTCCATCGTCGGTATTCGGTGGCGAAGCAGCGCCTACGTCGATCTCTTCCCAGGCATAGGTGAGCGCATCCCCATTTACATCGCTCGCCGTGGCCGTGAGGATAAATGGGGTACCCTGCGGGATGGTGAAACTGGCAGGCGCGGTCACGGTCGGTGGCGTGTTGCCGGTCGCAGTCGAGGTGGGGCAGGTGGCGAAGGTGGCCAGGGCGGTCAGAATCTCGCCAACGCTCACGCTGTGAAAGTAATCGTCGCTGTTTGCCTGCAGGTCGGCGTTACCGCAAATACCAGCGTAGGAGGCGGTGGTCGAGCCGGAGCCCGGTTCGACGGCGGTGGGCCCATTGCGATTGCCAGCAGTGCACGAGCCGGTCGCGCTGTCGTTAAAGGTGTGGTTGCCTCCCCATTGGTGAATCATTTCGTGGGCGACGAAATCAATATCAAACGCATCGCCGACCGGCATGTCCGTCCCCGTGACGCCCTTTGCCTTATCGCCCGTGACACAAATGCCCTGGGTCCCCTCGCCGCCAGGCGAAGTGGCAAAGACGTGTCCCATGTCGTAATTCGCATTCCCGATTACGTTATCGAGGTTGGTCTGATTTTCGTCGGAGAGCTTGCTCGCACTATTATTCGTATAGGGATCGGTCGCGCCGTTTGGATAGATGATCTTGAGTTCATCCGTATCGGAGAGCAGCACGTAGCGGACGGCCGCATCGCGTCCCCAAACGCCGTTTACGCGATTCATGGTCACCTTGATCGCGTTCAGTGCTCGTGCTTTTGCCTGGTCATCGGTATCGCCCGCTTGCCGGAAGAAGGTCGTGTATTCGCCCGTGCAAGCGATCGCGGTGCGAACGCTCCGCAGCGTTGTCCCGTTGGCAGCGTTCGGTGGCGGCGGCCCTCCGGCTATCTCTGAGATAGGTGGCGCGTTGCTCGGTCGAGACAAGTCCGACAGTGCTGCGAAGCATTCCGGTCTCGTCCCGGTCCTTTGAAGATCCCGTTTGTAATAGCTAATGCAGTTGATGGTGTCATCAGCGCTATAGGGATCGATGTACACTGACTCGCCTGTGGACAGAATTTGAGCGTGAAATCCGGCAGGACTAATATCAAAACGAACCGTCGCCGTGGGATCGTCGATCCCCTGCCCGCTGTAGCTCTTGAACTCGGAAACGTTCCCGGACGGATCCGGCAAGCTGATCGGCGACTCCTGAATTTGAAATCGGGCGAAGCTACCGTCCGGCATGGGAAGAGTAATCACAGGCCGGCTTGCCTGGGCTGCATTGGTAAACTCCATGGGAGCTTGCGCGAGCACTTGTAGCATTCCCTCCTTGTTCAGTTGCACGGACTGATAGGCTCTTGGAATCACCGGACGAACGGCGTTTACATTGAGCGAACTTTCCTTTACCTGCTGCCACAGACCATCGCTTGAGGCAGGCTGCGCAAAAGCTGTCAGGGCGAAGCTGAAAAGAATGGCTCCGGCGAGCGCGATTAATCGTTGCGATTTTGATGTAAACATAAACAGATCCCCGCGAACGAGGGTGCGGGGGCTTTACTGGAGACGCCGGAACCAGATCGCGGCCCTGTTTTCCCGCGCAGGCGAGATTATGTCAAGCGTATAGCGTGTGGACGCTTAATCGGCGATGGCAGGGATTGGCTGCTCTCGACTTCCGGGAGGCTTCGCGGTGTCCGCTTCGTGGTGCATGTGGCCGCTGCGAAGGAACGGCACCCGATCAAGAACATTTTCCTGGAACCATTCCAGCGCGAGGTAGATCACAGGAGTGATATAGAGGGTAATCAGTTGTGAGATGATAAGACCGCCTACTATGACCAGACCAAGCGGCCGGCGAGATGCGCCATCGGCGCCGTAACCCAGGGCAAGCGGAACGGCGCCCATCAACGCGGCCAGCGTCGTCATGATGATGGGCCGGAAACGTTCGATGCTGGCTTCATGAATCGCGGTGCGCAGATCGTAACCTTCATCGAGCCTGTGCAAGGCAAAGTCGACAATCATGATGCCGTTCTTCTTCACGATACCCATGAGAAGGAACAATCCGATGACCGAGTAGAGTGAAAGGGTCGAGTTAAAGAGCCAGAGAGTAAGCAACCCGCCGACGACGGCAGGAAACAAAGTCGAGAGCACGGTGATGGGATGGACATAGCTCTCATAGAGAATGCCTAGAATCACATACATGACAAAGATGGCCGCGAGAATAAGGAATGGAAGCGCTCGAAAAAGCTGTTGCAGGACAAGGCCTTCGCCCTGCAACTCCCCTTTAACAGTCGGGGGCAAAACCTGGGCAGCGGTCTTCTCGATGAAGTTCGTAACGTCGCCCAGCGCAACGCCTGGCTTCGTGTCGAAACCGAAGGTAACACAGGTGAATTGATTCAAGTGGTTGACGGCTTGCAGGCCCAGCCTGGTGGTAGACTTGGTAAGAGTGCGGATGGGAATGAGCGTGTCCTTGCCATCGGGCCGCACATAAAGCTCGCGTAGGTCTTCGGGATGCGCTCGATCCTCGTCGTTCACTTCAAGGATGACCTGGTATTGGTCGTCGGGCTGCTTGATCAAGTAAACATAGTTCTGCGAATAGGCCGCGCGTAACAGGCTCTGGAGTTTTGTGATTGAGACGCCGTACAAGCTGGCCCGTTCGCGATCGATGTCGATGTCAAGATTGGGCTGGTTACGAAAGAGATTGGAGCGCGGCGGCGCGACAAAACCGTCGTAGTTCTTGAGCTTTTCGCCAAGCGCATCGGCCGCCGCATAAACTTCATTCGGATCGATGCCGCTGATCGAGTAACTGTAGCGCCCGAATTGGCTGCCGGTAGCGCCGATGTTGATTTGGAGAACAGGCTGGGCGTTGAGCGTGGGAAAAATTCCGGGGATGTCGCTGAACGCTTTGCGCAGCTCCAGGGCGACGTCATCGATCGGATGGCGTTGCGGTGCGTCCTTGAGAAAGAGGACGGTGAAAATACCAGACGAACCGGCGCGTCCGCTGCCGGCGACGGTGAAATACTTATCGACCGCCGGGTTCGCCTGCAGGATGGGATCGAGCTTGTCCTGCATCTGGCGCTGTTGCTGCGGCGACGCGCCTTCCTGCATGAGCAAGGCGCCGCGGATCACGCCGCTATCGCCGGTGGGCAGAAGGGTGAAGGGCAGTGACGTAAAGAAGAACCAAACGCCGACGCCGCAGGCGATCAGGATCGGGAGCGCGATCCAGCCGTGATCCAAAAACCAATCAAGCGTGCGGCTATAGAAACGCAGGACAGGCTGGAAAAAACTGTTGGTGAATCGCTCCATCCAGGTGCGTCGATGTCCAGCCTCGTGCTCGCGCAACAACCGCGCGCACATGAGCGGTGTGAGCGTGAGAGAGATCAAGCCAGAGGCAAAAATCGCGACGATGATGGTGATGGCAAACTCCCGGAAGATGCGCCCCAGCAGTCCCGGCATGAAAGCGAGCGGGATGAAGACGGCGGCCAGCGACAACGTCATCGACAGAATCGTGAACGAAATTTCGCCGGCGCTGTTCAGGGTCGCGCGATAGATCGATTCGCCGTGCTCGGCGCGCCGCACGACGTTTTCGAGAAAGACGATCGCGTCATCGACGAGAAACCCGATGGCAAGCGTCAGCGCCATGAGGGTGAGATTGTTGATCGAATAGTTGAGCGCCCACATGACGAGAAACGTCAGAAGGATCGACAACGGCAAGGCAACGACCGGGATGAGTGTGTCGCGCGCGCGTCCGAGGAAAACAAAGATGACGAGGACGACGAGCACGAACGCGATGAAGAGCGTCGCCTGCACATCGGAGACGGAATGGACGATGCTTTGCGAGCGATCGAAGGTCGGGATGAGATTGATCGAGCCGGGTAACTCAAGCCGCATCTGCGGGATGAGATCGTTGATCGATTGCGCGACCTGCACCGCGTTCGCCCCCGCCTGCCGCGAAACCGCGAGTACAACCACAGAAGCCGGCGGGTTGAAGCCGCGCGCATAGAAATGACGAGAGAGGCGTTCGTCCTGCACGCTGTCGATGACGTTGGCCACGTCGCGCAGGTAAACCGGCGAGCCATCCTTGCCGCGAGCGACGATCAGGTTTTTGTAGCCTTCGGCGTCGGCAATCTGTCCATTCGGACGCAAGACCAGCGACGTGTTTTTGCCGTCAAACTGTCCGGCACCGGAATAGGAAGTGCCGGCCCGGATGGCGGCGGATAACTCGTCGAGGGTAATGTTGCGCGAGGCGAGCGCGGAGGGATCGACCTTGATCCGGATCGCGCTTTTCACGCCGAAGATCTGGACCTGCGACACGCCGGGCAGAATATTAATGCGCTGCTGCACCTGCGAGGTCGCGTATTTGTAGAGCTCGCCGTCGCTCAGCGTGTCGCTCGTCAGGGCGATATACATGACCGGCTGGTCGTTCGGGTTCGACTTCTCGAAACGCGGCGGGCTCGGCAGGTCGTTAGGCAACTGGCCGCTCGCGCGCTGGATCGCGGCCTGCACGTCGGTGGAGGCGTCGATGATGCTTTTGTCGAGATCGAACTGGAGGGTGATGTTGGTCGAGCCCTGGGTGCTGGAGCTGGTGGTGAGCGTCACGCCCGGAATTTGGGTGAACTGTTTTTCGAGCGGCGTCGCGATAGTGTTCGCCATCGTTTCCGGGTTCGCGCCCGGATAACTCGCGCTGACCGAAATGACCGGGTAATCGACGGCCGGAAGATCGTTCACGGCCAATTGCTTGAAGGTAAGAATGCCGAAGACGATGAGCGACGCCGTCAGCAGCATCGTCATGACCGGCCGTTCGATGAACGGCTTCGAGAGCCCGGAGGAAAACTGAACGAGCTTTCCCCCCGGCGTTTTTTCTCCGGGGACGCCATCGCGGTGCTGGCTCGGTTCACCCGGCGCCGCGCCTGGCGCAGCGTCCGCTTCGTTGTCGCCTCCGTGGTCTCTCATTGGCCTAACGAATCGTGTTGGTTTGCCCCGGTTTTTCGCCGCCGTTCGGACCGTCCGATCTCGCATTCACCTTCATGCCGGGCGACAGTTGGAGCTGACCGGAAGTGACAACCAATTCGCCGGCCTGCACGCCATCGGTGATCACGGTGAGATCGCCCTGCGACTGCCCAGGTTTCACCCGCCGCAGCTCGAGCGTTGAATCCGTTTTAACGACGAAAACATAGGGACCGTTCTGGCCGATCTGCACGGCGCTGCCGGGGACGAGCTTCGCATCCTTTAACAAGTCCAGGATCAATCGCACCTTTACGAACTGCGACGGCCAGAGCGCGCGGTCGGGATTCGGCGTCACGCCGCGCAATTTGATGGTGCCCGCGCCCGGTTGCACGGCGTTGTCGATAAAATAGAGACTGCCGGAGCGCGGCTCGACATTGTCGTCCTGCGCGTCGGTCACCACCTTCAGGTTTGGATTACTCAGGTAACGCCTAACGAGTGGAAGGTCGGGCTCCGCGACGGTGAAGTCGGTGTAGATCGGGTCCATCCCCATGATCGTGAGAAGCGGCGTGGTCCCGCCTGGTCCGACCACGTTTCCGATGTCGACGTTGCGCAAACCGGCTCGACCGTCGATCGGCGATTTGATGTAGCAACGATCGAGGTTCACCTGAGCCGCCGCGACCGCGGCCTCCGATCTCTGGGCGTTCGCCTGCGCCGTATCCAACTCCTGGCCGGCGGTGACGTTCTTCGCGCGCAGCTCCTGGTGCCGCTTGAGGTTCGCCTGATTCAAGGCCAGATCTGCCTGGGCGCTTGCGAGGGCCGCTTCATACGGCCGCGGGTCGATCCGAAAAAGGAGATCGCCTTTCTTCACATCCGCGCCGTCTTTGAATTCGCGGGCAATGATTTGCCCGTTCACCTGCGCCTGGACCTGCACGATCTCGTAGGCGGCAGTCGATCCGATTTCGTCTAGATACAACGGCACATCCTGCGTGATCACCTTCGCCGTCGTTACTGGCCGCGGCCCCGGCGGCGCGTTTTGCTTCGGCCGGTTAGCGATGGTGCGCAGGGTCAGCAGCAAGGCGACCAAAACAATGAGGCCGCCGCCCCAGTAAAGACGTTTGCGGCCGAAACGGTGTTCCAGTTTGCCGACCGTTTCGCGCGTCAAAATATTCGCCTTGGCCATCGTCGTCATATTCGCCGCTCTTTCTTCGCCAGATCCCGATGGCCGTTCCCCGCGCCGTTCACTGGTTGCTCCGCCTTCTTACGAATCTGATCGAGCACCCGGATGCACGTCTCAAGATCACCCTGCGAAATATCCTCGATCAGCTCATGGCGCAACTCGTGCGCGGTGTTGAAAATTTTATCGAGCACTGCTTTCGAGCGGCGTTGCAGATGAATGATCTTGCATCGGCGATCGTCCTCCGAACCACGCCGTTCGATCCAGCCATCGTCTTGCAACCGATTGAGCAGCCCCGCTACCGTTGCGCCTTCCACGCCCATGCGGTCGGCGATTTCCTTTTGCGTCAGCTTGTTTCCACCCTGCGAGAGATGAATCAAGGTGCGCCATTTCCCCTGGCTCAGGCCCAGTGGGCGCAATCGCTGGTCGAGCTTCGTGCGCCAGGCGCGCGCGGTGCCGAAGAGGACGAGGCCCAGCTCGTTGATGTTTGGCGATGGCATGCGGAATTGGTTAGCGTGCTAACGAAATCGCAGTTTCCCGGCCTTGTCAAATCCGGGATGCGCGCGGGAAATTCCCCTGCCCTACCGGTCCGGCTCGCTCACCTTCAGCAAGATCACCGTGCGCTTCCGGTAATCCGTAAACGAAGAAACCGGCAGCGCATGGCGTGGCGACCAGCGCTCGCTTTTCATCGCCTCTTCTTTCTTGTCAGGCTGGACGATTAGATAACGCGCGACCGACGGGACATCCTCCATGTGGCTGGCATAAACGAGACGGCGTCTCATATAGAAGAGGAACGGCTGGTAATCCGGATCGATTGCGTAAATCGATTCGGATTCGGGCACGAGCGCTTCGATCTGCGCGGCGATTGGTTTCACTTTTGCGCGCCGTTGCAACATCGGTATCCCCGCCAGAGCGTATAAACACACGGCTGCGCCTGCGACGATCGCAGTGAAAATCACGAACCGGAAGCGCCGCTCGAACGCGATATTCTTGCGGGCCGGCCACCAAGGCCATCTGAGTTCGTCCGCGGTCAGCATCATTGCCATCAGCCAGCAGGCCGGGACGAGCAGCGGCATCGAATACCGCGGGAGCGCGCCCGGCAGCAGACTGACGATAAGAAAAGGAATGGCGCAGCCCCAGGCGAGAGAGCGCGAGAGCTTCTGTTCGGCGTTTGCAGCCCATCCTGGCCGCGCCAACAACAGCACGGTCCACGGCAAGAAATAAGCGAGGCTGCGCGGAATATTCAGAATCCAATTCCTGAGTTTAAAATCATCCCCGGTGAGACGCCCGGTGAATTCACCCGACCAGGTTGCCGCCAGGTTGCCATGCATCGACTGCCAATACGGGACGGCCCAAGCCGCGAAAATCCCAAGCATGATGACGATCCCGGCCAGGTGGGCCGGCTGCGAGAGCTTCCGCATTTCGCCTTCGCTGTAGAGAACGGCCACAACGATGGCGTAGAAGAAAAATAGATGCAGTGGCCCCTTCGCCAGCAAACCGAGTCCAAGAAAAATCCACGGCACAGTCCAGGTAAGCCAGGCGGAACGGCGTTGCTGCCACCAGCTCACCCAGCAAACGAAGGCGAGGCCGAAGAGCGAGACATACAGCGCCTCGATCTCGATCAGACGCCCTTTCTCGATCATCCCGAAGTTGACCGTCCAAATCAGCGCCGCCATCAGCGAGCCCTTCGCGCCGAGACTCGGGCGCGCGACGCCAACAAAAGCCAGCGCCACCGCCAGGACGCAAAGCGCGGAAGGCAGCCGCGCCGTCCATTCGTTGCGCAACCCTGTCACCTTGAACGATGCAGCGACAAGCCAGTTGATCAGCGGCGGTTTTCGGTAGTACGGTTCGCTGCCGACTTGCGGGACGAGGTAATTTCCCGTCTCGATCATGGTCACGGCCGGCAAAATGCGACGACCTTCTTCGCCTTTGATTTCAAGCGAACCGAGACCCGGCAGGTAGATTGCCGCCCAGCAGAGAAGGACGATTGAGAGCGAGGCAACGCGGGACATGCGAACGCCTAACGTCCACGCCTAACGCCTAACGTCCAACTTTCGCTTCGGTGGAGACGGCCCTCAGGCCGTGAGAGGAATCTACGCCTCACGGTCCGGCGCGAGGGCGCGCCGGCTCCAACGCCTGGAGCCATTCCCGGCTTGACGAAACGCGGTTGGAAAATTAAGTTGAGCGCCTAGTCCGCGCTGATTGGGGTGGGAGCTGGTGTCCCACTCTTTTTAGTCTGCGGGCTACATGTTTTTATGAACGCCGAGTTTATTGCCATGCTGGATTACCTGGAGCGCGAGCGCGGGATCAAACGCGAGATCCTGCTCGAGGCGGTCTCCAACGCCCTCCTTTCGGCCTCGAAGAAAAGCGTGAGCGCCTCGCGCGACTTGCGCATCGATATCAATCCGAAGACCGGTGAGATTCGCGCCCTCGCCAAGTTGCTCGTCGTCGACACCGTGACAAATCCGGCCGACGAAATCTCGGTTTCGAAGGCGCAGAAGATCGACCCGAACGCAGCCGTCGGCGGCGAAGTGGAAATTGAAGTGACGCCGAGAAATTTCGGACGCATCGCTGCCCAAACCGCCAAGCAGGCGATGATGCAGCGCATCCGGCAGGTCGAGAAGGAAATGATTTATGAGGAGTTCAAGGATCGCGCCGGAGAGATTGTCAGCGGCACGGTCCGGCGGTTCGATCGATCCGATGTGATTCTCGATCTCGGGAAATTCGAGGCGATCATGCCGCAGCGCGAGCGCGTGGTCGTCGAGGACTACAATGTCGGGGACCGGCTGCGTGCTTATGTCGTCGCCGTGGAAAACGGAATCCGCGGGCCGGAGATTATCGTCTCGCGCAGTCATCCTAATTTTGTCCGGCGCCTTTTCGAGCTCGAAGTCAGCGAGATCAACGACGGCACGGTGGAAATCCGCGGGATTGCGCGCGAGGCGGGATATCGCACCAAGATCGCGGTCACGAGCGCGAACGAGAAGGTCGATCCGGTCGGTGCTTGCGTCGGCATGCGGGGATCGCGCGTGAAGAATATCGTCCGCGAGTTGAACAACGAGAAGGTCGATATCATCCGCTGGAGTTCCGATCCGAAGGAGTTCGTGCTCGAGGCACTCAAGCCGGCGAAGGTAAAGAACCTCGTTTTCGATACTGAGAAGAAGAGCGTCCAAATTTCTGTTGATGAAGATCAGCTTTCGCTGGCGATCGGAAAGAAGGGGCAGAACGCGCGCCTGACGTCGCGACTCACCGGTTGGGAAATCAACATCGATCGCGACACCACCGCGACCCACCAGGTGGAGCAGAAGGTTGCGCAAGCTGCGCAGACGCTCGCCGCGGGACTACCAATTACGCAGGAGCAGGCGCTGGCGCTGGTGAAATCGGGCTTCACGAATCTGGAAGGATTACGCGACGCCGCCGTGGAGGATCTGGTCGAGATTCTCAGCGTGGATGAAGCAAAGGCGAAAGAGATCCACGAGGCCGTTCACCAGGAGAGTGCCGCGTAGGAATGCGCCGAGTTTTTGATTTTGCCTGGAGCACAAATGCCAACCCGAACGACGACCAAGACCGCAGCGCGCAAGACCACGCCCGCGTCCAAGCCAACCAAGACCGTCGTCTCTCGGACTAAAGAAAAGGCGGCTGAGCCGAAGCCCAGGGAGGCGAAGCACGCCAAAGTAGAAGCGCCGGCAAAACCCGCGCGCACTTCTTCCCCCGCTGTGACGGCGAAGCCTCGCAGTCACGGAGAGACACCGGCAAAAACTGTTGCCGCTACCGCGCCAGTCCGCGCGCCGCGGCCCGTGACCGAAACGGTATCGCTCATCGACGAAAAAAAACCGCGGGCCAAACGCGCGGAAGGCGATTCCGCGCCGAAACGCTCTTTCCTGCCGCCGATCTCCCGCATCCGGGCGACACCCGAACCCGTGGCGCCGCCCGTCGTCGAATCAAAGCCGGCGCCCGCGCCGCAACCTTCGACCGCCGAAGTTGCACCGGCCGCGACAACGCCAGCGGCCGAACCCGAAGGCGAGCCGCAAAAGGTCATCCACATCAAGCCGCCGATCGTGGTGAAGGAGCTCGCCCTTCAACTCGGGTTGAAAAATTTTCAGCTCATCAAGGAGCTGATGGATGAGTTCAACATTTTCGCGAACCCGAACCTAACGGTCGAGCCCGAGGTGGCGACAAAAATTTGCGAGAAGCACGGTTTCGTTTTCGAAATGGAACGCCGCGAAAAAGGCGGAGGCGTTCATAAAGTCGAACAGGTCGTCGTCGCGCCGCCGCCCCCCGTCATTGCGAAGGAAGAAGAACTCAAGACGCGCGGCCCGATCATCACTTTCATGGGCCACGTCGATCACGGAAAGACTTCGTTAATGGATGCGATCCGCAAGACTCGCGTCGCGGCCGGTGAAGCCGGCGGGATCACCCAGCACATCGGCGCCTACACGGTCGATTACAAAGGCTCGCGCATTACTTTTCTCGACACACCCGGCCATGCCGCCTTCACCGCGATGCGCGCGCGCGGCGCCCACGTCACCGACATCGTCGTCATCGTCGTTGCGGCGGATGACGGATTGATGCCGCAAACGCTGGAGGCGATCAGCCACGCCAAAGCTGCACCGCACGTGAAGATCATGGTGGCGATCAACAAAATCGATCTGCCATCGGCGAACATCGACCGCGTTAAGAAACAACTGCAAGACCGCGAACTTTCTCCGGAAGATTGGGGCGGCGAAACGATCGTCTGCGAAGTCTCCGCCACGAAAGGCACCGGGATCGATCACTTGCTTGAGATGATGGCTCTTCAGGCGGAAGTGATGGAATTGAAAGCGTCGCCGACAGCGACGCCGCGCGGCACCGTCATCGAAGCGCAGGTTGAACCGGGCCGCGGACCGACCGCGACCGTCATCGTGCAGATGGGCACGCTCCGGACAGGCGATCCATTTATTTGCGGCGACTACGGCGGCAAAATCAAATCGTTGATGGACGATCGCGGCAAACCGATCAAGGAAGCCGGCCCCTCTACGCCAGTGAAGGTCCTCGGCTTCAGCGGTCTTCCTCACGCTGGCGACGAATTTCTTGTCATGGAATCGGAGCGTTCCGCCAAGACCTTAAGCGAAGAGCGTCTGGTCGAGAGGCGCACGGACAAGTTGAGCGCGCCGCAACGCGCCACGCTCGAAAGCTTGCTCGAAGCGGCCGACGGCATGAAACATTTGCGGATCGTTTTGAAATGCGACGCGCAAGGTTCTCTCGAAGCGCTCACCGGCGCGCTCGATCAAATCGAGAGCAAAAAAATCGACCTCGAAATCATTCACGCGGGCGTCGGGCCAATTTCGGAATCCGACATCTTGCTCGCGAGCGCTTCGAACGCTGTCGTCGTCGGCTTCAATATCAAAGTCGAGAGCATGGCGGTGAACGCGGCCAAACGCGAAGGCGTCCAGGTCAAGCTCTACAGCATCATCTACGAGTTACTCGACCAGATGAAGGAAGCGATGGCGGGGATGCTCGATCCGGAACATCGCGAAACCGTGATCGGCCACGCGGAAGTGAAACAGGTCTTCAAACTGAGCAAGGGGATCGTGGCCGGTTGTCTCGTCACCGACGGACGCATCGCCCGCACCGCGCGCGCTCGTGTGCTGCGGCGCCGCCAGCCGGTTTACGATGGTGGACTCTCCACGCTCCGCCGTTTCCAGGATGACGTGAAAGAAGTCCGGGTCGGACTCGAGTGCGGTATCAAGCTCGGTGACTTCAACGAATATCAAGTGGGCGACATCATCGAGTGCTATCAGCTCGAACAGGTCGCGCAGAAACTGTAAAATTGTAGGGCGTCTGTGTCAGACGCTCGATTGGCGTTTCACAGAAACGCCCTACAACATGAAACATCGATTACTCCGCGTGAATGAACTCCTGAAGCGCGAGCTTAGCAGCATCATCACGCGCGAAATTACTTTCGAGGGCGTGTTGGTGACGCTCAATCAGGTGGACGTCACGCCCGATCTGAAACACGCGCACGCCTACGTGAGTGTGCTGGGCAAGGACGGCCAGGCCGCTGCGATGGCAAAGCTCGAAGAGAACCGCGTCATTCTCCAGACCGCGTTGGCGAAGAGCGTGACTTTGAAATATACGCCACACCTTATTTTCCATCTCGACGATTCGATCGAACGCGGCGCGCGCGTCTTTGAAATCCTGCAACAAATCGAAGCGCCTGCCGCGGAAAGCGAATGACGCGATTCAGCCAGTCTTCTGTAGCCGCCGCCCACAGGGCGGCGTGGATATCGGCTACGTTTCTCCCGACGCTTCGCATAGCGAAGCGGCTACAGAATCATGAGTAACGCGACCTTTGACGAGATCGGCGGCGTTTTGCGCGCGCACCAGCAGTTCGCAGTGCTCAGTCACGTCCGACCGGATGGTGACGCGCTCGGCAGCCAGCTCGGGCTTGCGCTTTCCCTGTCCAAGCTTGGCAAAAAAGTCGTGGTCCGAAACGAGGACGGACTCCTCGAGAAATACAGTTTCCTCCCAGGCGGCGAATTCTTGCAGACACCCTTGGGCGAACCACAGGATTTCGACGTCGCCATCGCGCTCGACACGGCCACGCAGAATCGTCTCGGCACCGCGGCGGAACTCGTCCGTAGCGCCAAGACCTGGATCAACATCGATCATCATCCGAGCAATCCTGGCTACGGCGATCTGGTTTACATCGACTCCACCGCGCCAGCGACAGGGCAGATCCTTTTCGAATTGATCACGAGCCAGGGACTGCCGATGGACGCTGCCATTGCAGAAAACCTCTTCGTCGCCATTTCGACCGATACCGGTTCGTTCCAATATCCGAACACCACCGCGCGTACTTTTGAGATCGGCGCCGAGCTGCTGCGCCGCGGGGTGGATGTCGGTCGGGTCAGCCAATTTCTCTACGAAAATTATCCGCGCCGCCGGACCGAGCTGCTCCGGGAATTGCTCGGCACGATGCGATTCGAAGCTGGCGGGAAAATCGCGAGCTTTAGTCTGAGCCTGAAAGTTGCCGCCAATCTCAACGTCAAACCCGAGGATAACGAGGGATTGATCGATCATCTCCGTGCGATCCAGGGCGTGATCGTCGCCGTCTTTTTTGAAGAACTGATCGACGGCAAAGTGCGCGTGAGCATGCGCTCCAAGAGCGAGGAAGTCGACGTCTCGGCGATTTGCCAGAAGTTTGGCGGCGGCGGTCACAAGCTGGCTGCGGGCACTCGAGTGCGCGGAACGCTCGCGGAAGTAGAACAAAAAATCCTGGAAGCAATTTGCGATGTCATTGACTGCAACCCCTGACGGCGTCCTTCTCGTCGACAAAGCGGCCGGGATGACGTCGCACGATGTCGTCGCGATCGTGCGGCGCCGGCTGCAAATGAAAAAGGTCGGCCACTGCGGCACGCTCGATCCGATCGCGACCGGGTTGCTTTTGCTCACGCTCGGGCGGGGAACGAAAATCCAGGACCTCCTCATGAGCGAGGACAAGGAATATTCCGGCACGATGATCCTCGGCGTGTCGACCGATACTCAGGACCGCGCCGGCGTGACCTTGGAAGAACGGCCAGTGCCGCCGCTGGATGATGCCACCGTGCGCGCCGCATTTGAAAAATACTCGGGCGATTTTTACCAGATGCCGCCGATGGTCTCAGCCATTAAGCAAGGCGGAGTGCCGCTTTACAAACTCGCGCGCCAGGGCAAGACCGTCGAGCGCGAGCCCCGGCTGGTCCATGTCTATCGCTACTCGATCGATCGAATCGCATCGCCGGAAATCGATTTCACCGTTGTTTGCAGCAAAGGATTTTATGTTCGCACTTATGCGCACGATATCGGCGATACCTTGGGTTGCGGCGCGCATCTGAAGAATTTGCGCCGGGTGAAGTCGGGACGATTCAGCGTGGAGGGTGCGATCACGGTGGAGGAACTAAAAACGTCGGAACCAGTGGACATCCTCGGTCGGATTCTGACGCTGCCTGAAGTGTCGCGGATGCGCGGAGCGTGAAGAAAATGATGAATTCCGAATGACGAATTCCGAAAGAATGACGAAGCACGAGGTCCGAAGCTTCGGTCATTCGTCATTTTTCATTCCTTCGTCATTCGTTATTCGTCATTCGTCATTTGCATGAAGGCCCTCCATTCGATCAGCGCCCTGTCCGATCTACCGGGGCCGCTCTTTCTCGCCATCGGCGTGTTCGATGGCGTTCATCTCGGTCATCAGGCCGTGATTTCCACTTCCGCGCGCCATGCCACAAACGCGGGCGGCACGCCTGTTGTCGTGACGTTCGACCCGCATCCGGCAAAAGTTTTGCGGCCACAGGATGCGCCTCATTTGCTGACCGCGACCCAGCACAAGATCGCGCTCATTCGCGATCTCGGCGTCGCGCATCTTCTCGTGCTGCATTTCGACCGCGAATTCGCGGCGACGACGCCGGACGATTTTGTAGCGCAACTGGTGACGAATTCGCATCCGCTCCGCGAGATTTGCGTTGGGCACGAGTGGTCGTTCGGGAAAAATCGCGCGGGAAATCTTGATTTGCTGAAGAAGCTAGGGAGCACGCTTCACTTCGATGTTGTCGGCGTGCCGGCGGTGACGCTGAACGGCGAAGTAGTCAGCAGCACGGCGATACGACGCGCGGTCGCGGATGGAGATTTGACCAAGGCGACCCAGATGTTGGGCCGCGAATACACGATTCTGGGCACGGTGAAAGCGGGAGAGCAACTCGGGCGCAAACTTGGATTCCCAACGGCGAATTTGAGCGCGCACAGCGAGCAATTTCCGCCCAATGGAGTTTACGTCACCGAAGCGCGACTCAGGGGTGCGTTATATCGCGGAGTCGCAAACCTGGGCTATCGGCCCACGGTCACCGAGGGCAAACCCGAGCGCTTGCTCGAGCTCCACTTGTTCGACCTGAACAAAGACATCTATGGCGAAGAAGTCGAAGTTCGGTTTCTGCGATATCTTAGACCCGAGCAGAAGTTCGAAAACATTGACGCGCTGAAAGCCCAGATCGCGCACGACGTCGAGGAAGCGCGTACTTTCCGGTAACGGTCAGGCGCTGAAACCATATCGCGCCGGCCCCAGTTTCTTGACACCCCTGGTCTTCCGGCCGGTGCCGTTGAACCAGACGTAGAGGTTCGCCGGCTTTACCTTAAGTCTTTCGGACAGCTCTTGGAATGGTAGCGCCCGACCGGCCGGCGGCGCGTAACGCCCCGATGATTTTCGCCTTCAATTCCCCTCGGGGCGTGCGCGTTTGGCTGCGTTTCGTTGCGCTCCTGCGCGTAAAGGGACGGACGCGACTTTTAGCCTCCGGTCGTTCCCCTGGCGGTTGTTGAAGCGCAGCCATTTGCCGATCCAATTCCTGGATCTGAGACATGAGCGCTTCCTTTTGCTCCGAAAGCCCCACCATCTGGCGCAGGGTTGCGCTGGAAATGTCGATCAGCATCTCCGGACTCTGCGCGACCGTCGCAGATTCCGCAATCTCTTATCTTAGACGTCCGCCCGCCTTAGACATCACCGCAGCCAAGCCACCCAGCATGACTAAGACAGTCACTACCGCCGCGGAAAACCACATCACAGAAACCGGCAGAAGAGCGAAGCGGGTTACCTCCTCGGCGATAAACCATCCACCGCCGGAGAGCACGTACGCGATCGCCGATGCCAGCAGCGTAACGCCAATCAGAAACACGGCGCGGAATGGGCGACGCACCCGTCGAGCTGGCAATTGTTGCAGGACGCCAGCGGTAAAGCCGGCGTCGTCAATATAAGCCGTCTCATCGCGCAAGCGCGCGTCGAGCCAGTCTCCCTGGAGGTTTTCGTCCATGATTAATTCGTTCCCCACGCTGCGAGCGATTTCTTCAATTTTTCCCGGCCTCGTAAAACATTTGTCTTCACGGTGCCAAGAGGAATGTCGAGAACGCGCGCGGCTTCATCATGCGATAAACCATTTTGACAACAAAGCAAAATCGCGGTGCGCTCGTGGAGCGGGAGCAATGTGAGGGCGTGATTGAGATCATGGCGAAGCGCGGGATCGACGGTTTGGGGATCATGTTCCCGTTCCAGTTGAGCTTCATCGATGCCAACCAGCTCCTTTCGTTTCCGGGCTTCTTCCCGAAAGCAATTATATGCGATCCGATAAAGCCAGGTGGAAAACCGCGCTTCGCCGCGGAAGCTGCGGAGATTCTTGTAGGCGCGCAAAAAAGTTTCCTGCGCGAGATCGTCCGCGAGCGTGACATCGGCGCGGACGAGCTGACGAAGCAAACCCCGGACGCTCGACTGATGATTCCGGACCAACTCACCAAAGGCGTGGTGATCATCATTGACGAGAACGCGAGCGACGAGATCTGCATCGGTTAGCGCCACGCGCGCAGGTTAGGGCAACGGCGGGACTTTGTCTTTACGTCCTTCAAGCTTCCAGACCACCAGATAGGCGGCGCCAATCAGGAAAGGGATCATTCCCATGCTCCAGGCGCCGCCATCCCAGCCGCTCGCCGCCCCGAAGAAGATCATCACTCCAATGCCGACCATCACCAGGACGACGCCGCGCCGCATATCCGACCGCGCGCGCATCACCGGCGGCGGCGCGAAGAGAGCGGGCGGAACTTCCTGGCCTTTTTCCACCATCATCCGGACGGTGCGATGCAGAGAACGCGACTTGAGGTAACTGAAGAACATGATCGCGACCACGATCAGGAGCGGCGTGAGGAACGTCGAAAAGATGATGCCGACGATCGGAATAGCAATCCATGCGCCCAGATCTCCAGAATCGTCACCATCGCTGTGGTGTCTGCTGATGGTGGGGCCGTGACGATTGACGGTGACTCCAAATTTGTTTTTCAGCGTCCGAGCGACATCGCGGCTGATGTCATCGTCGTCCGCGGGAGTCGCCGAGACCGATACGCTTGGCGAGGCAATCGCCGCGGCCAACGTTGGGCTCGGGATGGCCGGAACCGGAGAGACGGTGGATTGGGCGGCGGGGGAGGCAGCCGGTGTCGGCACTTGACCGAAGAGGCTCAAAGCGAGAGCGACCGAGCAGAGGCAGGTTAAGAAGGTTGTTTTCATAGTTATCCTTTTGCAGTGAGATGCAGCCCGAAGCGGGTTTGGATTCAAGAAAAATCCCGGGCCACCCTGAAATGACGCGGCGGGAACCTGGATTGGAGGCCTGCAGTCTGGCAGCGTGCGCTCCCCAAGTCGAAGACAAAAACCTTGCGCCCCACGAGGCAGTGGACATTATTCCTCCCGCTGAAGATGCGGGTGTAGCTCAGTGGTAGAGCACCTCCTTGCCAAGGAGGACGTCGCGAGTTCGAGTCTCGTCACCCGCTCTCCTCCCGCGAAGAGCGGAGATGACGCCAATGAGCAACATCACCATCGTCCCTTCTCGCGAGCGGTTCGCTGAATTGGCGAAACTTGGGAATGTCATTCCGGTCTTCGTCGATCTCGTCGCCGATGGGGAGACCCCTGCCTCCGCGTTCCAAAAATTGGATGACGGTGGTTATTCGTTCCTCTTCGAATCGGCGGAGCAATCGGAGCAATCGGGCCGTTATTCTTTTCTCGGCTTCAGCCCGCGGCTGACGATCCGCAGCGACGGCGCAGCCGTTTCGCTCGATGAACATGGCCGCACCCAGACCCTGGAGGCGACCGGTGATCCGCTCGCGGAGTTGGAACGAATGATGGCTCGCTTTCATTTCGTCGCCGACCCGGACCTGCCGCGCTTCGCGGGTGGCGCAGTCGGGTTTCTCGGTTATGACATCGCGCGATACTTCGAAAAATCAGTCCCTCCCCCGCCGCGCGACGATCTCAAACTGCCCGAGATGATTTTCATGATCATGGGATTGCTCGTTGTGTTCGACCATCGCTATCGGCGGTTAAAAATCGTGGCGAACGTTTTTCTCGAGGATGATCAGAGCACCGAAGAGGCCTACGAGAATGCCGAGAAGAGGATCCACGGCGCGCTCGAGAAGTTATCGAGTCCGGCTCGGCTGCCACTGATCGATGCGCAAAAGCCTGTTTCTCGACGGACAGTGCGGAGTAACGCCACCCAGGAAGAGTTCGAAGCTAGCGTTCGCCGGGCGAAAGAATACATAAAGGCAGGCGATGTTTTTCAAGTCGTGCTCTCGCAACGTTTCGAAACCGAGTTCACCGGCGATCCGCTAAAGCTTTATCGCTGCCTGCGGCTCGTGAACCCGTCGCCCTACATGTTTTGTCTGCGCTTTGGGGTTCTCTTTTCCCTGGTCGGCAGCTCGCCGGAACTGCATGTCCGCGTCACCGACCAACTCGCAGAAGTCCGGCCGATCGCGGGCACCCGGCGGCGCGGCAAAACCGCGGAAGAAGACGCCGCGAACGCCGCGGAACTACTCGCCGACCCCAAGGAAAGAGCCGAGCATGTGATGTTAATCGATCTGGCGCGGAACGACCTCGGCCGAATCGCGGAGATCGGCAGCGTTCGCGTGACAGAGCAGATGGTGATCGAACGCTACAGTCACGTCATGCATATCGGATCGCATGTGGCCGCGCGTTTGCGAAAAGACAAGACCGCATACGACGTGATGCGCGCGACTTTTCCGGCCGGGACGGTTTCGGGCGCGCCGAAAATTCGCGCGATGCAAATCATCAGCGAACTGGAAACAACCAAACGCGGATGCTACGCGGGCGCGGTTGGCTATTTCGGTTTCGACGGCGCGCTCGATTGTTGCATTGCGTTGCGTTCCATCGTTCTCAAGGACGGCCGCGCCTATTTGCAGGCCGGCGCCGGGATTGTCGCGGACTCAGATCCGGCGAGTGAATTTCAGGAAACGGTCAACAAGGCGATGGCCATGGTCGATGCGATCAGCCGCGCGACGGATGATTAAGCAATGATTCTGATCATCGATAACTACGACTCGTTCACCTATAATCTCGTCCAGTATTTCGGCGAGCTGGGCTGCGATGTCCTGGTGAAGCGCAATGATGAAATCACCGTCGCGGAGATCGAGTCGCTCAATCCGGATCGGATCTGCATCTCGCCTGGTCCGGGAAGGCCGGAAGACGCCGGCATCAGTAATGAGATCATTCGCGAGATCGGCTCGAGAAAACCGATCCTGGGAGTTTGTCTCGGCCACCAATGCATCGGCGCCGTTTTCGGCGCGGAGGTGGCTTCCGCGCCGCGCTTGATGCACGGCAAGACTTCGCCGATCCAACATCACAGCACCGGTTTGTTCGCGAATTTGCCGACGCCATTCGACGCGACGCGATATCATTCGCTGATTGTCCGACGCGAAACGGTGCCCGATTGCCTGGAGATCACCGCGGAAACGGCCGAGGGCGAGGTAATGGGATTGCAGCACCGCGTCTTTCCGATTCACGGCGTCCAATTCCATCCTGAATCCATCCTGACCGCCGATGGGATGAAGCTGCTGGGAAATTTTCTGGCGCTATAAACGCCTGTCATCCCGAGCCGCCCAGACGGCGAGGGACCTCGCATCCGCTCAATATAAAGGCCTGTCATCCCGAGCCGCGCAGACGGCGAGGGACCTCACAGTCGGTGACCAACTAGCTTGCGCAAAGGCCAGGTCTTCGAAGATGAGAGCGTTGTAGGGGGCAAGCCAATCGGCACTGCAGTTGTGAGGTCCCTCGCCGTCTGCGCGGCTCGGGATGACGCTGCTTACGTCGCCCCAGCACCCGGCGTAATCACTTCTCGAATCGCGCGCAGTTTGCGCAGCATTTCTTCGTATTCACTCAAGGTGAGCGCCTGCGCCGCGTCGCACAGCGCCACCTTCGGATCGTTGTGCACCTCGACTAGCACGCCGTCCGCGCCAGCCGCGACTCCAGCGCACGCCAGTGGCGCGACCATGTAATTTTTCCCGGCGGCGTGCGAAGCATCGATCACCACCGGCAAATGGGAAATACGCCTCACTGCCGGGATCGCCGCCAGATCGAGTGTGTTGCGGGTGTGCTGGGCAAAGGTCCGCACCCCACGCTCGCAAAGGATCACCTGATAATTTCCCTCCGACATAATGTATTCGGCGGCGAGAAGCCACTCATCGAGCATCGCAGCCATCCCTCGCTTCAAAAGCACGGGCAATTTCGAACGGCCCGCGCGCCGCAGCAGAGAAAAGTTCTGCATGTTGCGCGCGCCGATCTGGATGATGTCGCCATATTGTTCGACTAAATCGACGCCGGCGACGTCGAGCGCTTCGGTCACGATCTTCAAACCGAACGCGTCCCTGATTTCCGCCATGATCTTGAGTCCCTCTTCCCCGAGCCCGGGAAATTCGTAGGGAGAGCTGCGCGGCTTGAAGGCGCCGCCGCGAAAAAAACGCGCCCCGCTGCGATGCACCGTCGCCGCCACGGCGAAGGCCTGCGCCCGATTCTCGATCGCGCAAGGGCCGGCGATCACGGCGAGCTCGTCACCGCCAATCGTCGCGTCCCCCACCCGCACGACGGTTTTGTCCGGGCGAAGATCCAGCGTGATCAGTTTATACGGTTTGCTGACCCGGATCGCTTCGGCGACTCCGCGCATGTTTTCGAAACGCGCCGGATCGACCGCGCCTTGATTCCCCGTGATCCCGATCGCCGTCCGCGTCGCGCCCGGCATGACATGCGGCCGATAGCCGAGCTGTTCGATCAAGCTGACCACGTCCGCGATTTCGGCGGCCGCGGCGCCGGCTTTCATTACGATTAACATCTGACGCTTACCTTATACCGGATTCGTCGGGCCTACGATTCGCGGAGCCAATTTTTTGCGGCGGCAATCTCGGCGAAGACCAATTGGTGCGGGGCTTCTTCGAATCGCAGGGTAACGTCGGCGCCCGCTTCGCGCAGCATCGCCGCAAGGCGCTCAGCGTTTTCAACGGGCACGATTGGGTCGTGTTTGCCGGAGTAGATCAATGCCCGGGTACCCGCGAGATTCGGCAGGGTTGCCGGCGTCAGCGGCACCATGGCGCGGAACAGGACGGCGCGAATCAGCACTTCGGGCCGCAAGAGAAGAACGGCCGCGGCGATGTTCGCGCCGTTGGAATAACCGACCGCCGTCAGACGTTGCGGATCGAACTGGTATTTCGCGGCCGCCGCGCCAATGAAATCGGCCAGTTCGTGCGCGCGCCTAACGACATCTTCTTCGTCGAAGACGCCTTCGGCCAGACGCCGGAAAAATCGCGGCATCCCATTTTCCAGGACATTGCCGCGCAGGCTGAGGACAGCGGCGGTCGGGTCGAGATCGCGGCCGAGCGGAAGCATGTCATTTTCGTTTCCGCCCGTTCCGTGGAGGAGCAAGAGGACGCGCGCCGCCGGACTTTCCTCTGATGGAATAAAACGGTGGATGAAGTTCAGCTCGCTCATTTGAAGATCGTGAATTGAAGCCCAAGGAGCGGCGGTTTCCAAACCGCCGACAACGTCTAACCAGCAAACGTCGGCGGTTTGGAAACCGCCGCTCCTTCGGGCCTGCAAGAAGGCTATACTGAACAACATTCGATGTATATCTGGCGAAAATCCGTGGGAGCGCGGTGGCTGCGCGCTCACAACGAAGATATCGCGCGGCGCTTTGGCAATGCGGTTGTAGTCATTGATCGTCCGGGAAGTCAGCGCGCGTTGGTTCAGATTTCGTTTGGGACGCGGCGAGAGCCGCAGAAACTCATACGGGAGTTCGGCGGCAGCCTTGAGAAACTGCGACCCGACTGGCTCCAGCATTTTGCGAAGCGGACTCAAGCGAAGCCGTTGCGAATCGGTTCACGTCTCGTCGTTCTGAGAACGCCAGCGAAACTGAACACGACCGCGCACGCGATCCTCATTCCAGCCGAAGCGGCGTTCGGCACCGGCGAGCATGCCACCACCGCCATGTGCCTGCGTTTGCTCGAACAGATCACGCGCCAGATCGCGCCGAGTTGGACGATGCTTGATGCCGGCACCGGCAGCGGCATTCTCGCGATCGCAGGCAGTTGCTTCGGCGCGAAAAACGTGATGGCGATCGACAGCGATCCGCTCGCGCTGACCACCGCGAAGCGCAACGCCCGCGCGAATCGGATTCGAAACATCGAGTTCGTTCTCGCCGATGTTTTGAAAAGCAAGGTGCGCGGCAAATTCGATATCATTACCGCCAATCTTTTCAGCGAAATCTTGATCGAGGCGTTGCCCTTGTGGTCACGGCATCTCGCGCGCGACGGCAGTCTCGTCCTTTCGGGGATACTTCGGTCGCAGGAGAAAGCGGTCGCCGCCGCTCTGCGACGAAATGGCTTTCATGATTCCGAAGTTCGCCGCAGAGGAAAGTGGGTTGCGCTCCTGGCCTCGAAAAGGCCTTGACGCAGGCAGGCGTCGAACGCATTTTCCTCGACCCGTTCGCGGTCTCGATTTTCCTGCATCCACGCGGTTGATCTGTCGAAGCCGCCTGGGTAAACCGCATGCCTGCCGAAGAGCTTTCCTACGTCATCGTCACGCCGTATTCGATGCGCAAATCGCGCACCGGCGGCATCATCGCGCGGTTGATTTCGCGGACGGGACTGGATCTGGTCACAGCGCGAATGTTCGCGCCGAGCGCGGAGCTGACCAAGCGTTACGCGGAGACGATCGTGACCGAAACGGATGTGCGTCATCGCGCCACCCAGGAATTGATCCGCGATTACGTGCTGAAGAATTTCACCGGCACGGCGAACGGACAGAAGGCGAGAATTATGTTTCTCGTTTTTCGCGGCGAGGACGCAGTCGAAAAGGTCCATCGCACGATCGGGCACATCGTGCATGAACGGACGAGCGGCGAAACCATCCGCGATACCTTCGGCGATTACATTGCGGACGAATCGGGCAAGGTTATTTACTTCGAGCCGGCCGCCCTGGCAGCATTCGACCCCAAAGCTGTGGAGCGCGACCTGAAACTTTGGTCCGAGTTCTCCGACAGCGACGGCGGAATCCTCGATCACGTAATCGAGTTCCCGAAAGAGGCGAAAGTCGAGAAGTCGCTCGTGCTAATTAAGCCGGACAACTTCAAATTCCCGAATCAGCGGCCCGGCGGCGTGATCGAGGTCTTTTCGCGCACCGGTCTTTATATTGTCGGATTCAAAGTCCACCGGATGAGCGTCGCGCAGGCCGAGGAATTTTACGGGCCGGTCCTGCCCGTGCTCGAAGACAAACTCGGGCCGGAAAAAGGCCGCAATGCCTGGGAAGATATCGTCGAGTTCATGGCCGGTGGACGGCCAAGCGCGACCAAAGGCGACCAGCGGAACGCCCCCGGCAGCGAGAAGTGCATCGCGATCGTCTACCAAGGCGATGATGCCGTGCGAAAAATTCGCGATGTCCTCGGTCCGACCGATCCCGCGAAAGCGCCGCCTGGCTCGATCCGGAAAGAGTTCGGCCAGACCATCATGATCAACGCCGCCCACGCCTCCGACTCCGCCGAAAACGCGAAGCGCGAGATGGCGATCGTGCAGGTGGACGAGAATAACTTCAAACCTTTGATTGAAAGTTTCTACGCGCGCTCATAGCTTGCGCTCCCATTTTGCAAACCCTCAACCCGATCTCGACAGCCATGGAAATCTCCGCGCGCGCCGCTCAACTAAGTCCCTCACTCACCCTTTCCATCGACAGCAAAGCGAAAGCGATGAAAGCCGAGGGAATCGACGTGTGCGGCTTCGGGGCGGGCGAGCCTGATTTCGATACGCCAGAACACATTAAGGCGGCGGCGATCGCGGCGCTGGAAGCCGGCTTTACGAAGTACACGCCGAGCGCCGGGCTGCCAGAATTGCGCCAGGCCATTGCTGAGAAACTCGAGGCCGATAACCAGATCACCTACCGGCCGAGTCAGATCGTCGTCAGCAGTGGCGCGAAGCATTCCTGTTACAACGCCATCCTCGCGACCTGCCAGGCCGGCGACGAAGTCCTGATCCCCTCCCCGTATTGGGTGAGCTATCCGGACATGGTTCGTCTCGCCGGCGCCGAGCCCGTCATCGTGCAAACCAACGAGCGCAACGGCTGGAAAATGCGGGCCTCGGATTTTGAAAACGCGATGACGCCGCGAACGAAAATGTTGATTCTCAATAGCCCGGGTAACCCGACCGGTTCGGTTTACACGCGCGAAGAATTGGAATCGATCGTGGAAGTGGCGGCGGAAGAAGACATCTACATTCTCTCGGACGAAATTTACGAGAAGCTCGTTTACGACGACATCAAACACGTCAGCGTCGCTTCGCTTTCGCAGGAGGCCTACGACCTCACCATCACCGTCAACGGTTTCAGCAAAGCCTATGCGATGACCGGATGGCGGCTCGGTTACCTCGCGGCGCCGGAAGCTGTCGCCAAAGCGGTGGACAACATCCAAAGCCACAGCACCTCGAATCCGAACTCGTTCGCGCAGAAGGGCGCGGTCGCGGCGCTCAAGGGCGACCAGCAGCCGCTCGCAGACATGCGCGATGAATTCGGGATGCGGCGCAATTACATGTTCGACCGGATCACGAAAATCCCGAACATCACTGCCGTGAAACCGGAAGGCGCCTTTTACATTCTGGTTAACATCAGCCAGCTCGGCCTCAGCTCGCAGAATTTCGCCGATCGCTTGTTGAGCAAGGCAAGTGTCGCGGTGGTGCCGGGCGTTGCCTTCGGTGACGATCGCACCGTCCGTCTTAGTTACGCGACCAGCATCGACATCATCAAAAAAGGTCTCGACCGGTTTCAGGATTTCTGCCGGACGCTGTAACAATTTAAGATTTCAGATTTAAGATTTAAGATTGGGCGACTGCGTCGTCCTTCAACAATCTGAAATCGGCATTCTGAAATCTGCAATGGCCACCGGTTACCTCGCGCTCGTTCTTCACGCGCACCTGCCGTTCGTGCGGCATCCCGAACACGAGGAGTTTCTCGAGGAGGAGTGGCTCTTCGAGGCGATCACGGAAAGTTACATCCCGCTCCTCGCCATGATGGAGCGGCTCGCGCGCGACGGAGTGCCGTTCAAGCTGACGATGACGGTAACGCCGACGCTTTGCGCGATGTTGCACGACGAACTGCTGCGCGAACGCTACCTGCGCCACCTTGATCGGTTGATTGATCTCGCAGGCCGCGAGATCGAACGCAATCGCGGCCACGAACAGCTTCGCAGTCTGGCGGAATTTTATCACGCGAACTTTTCGGAATGCCGAACCCGTTTTCTCGGATGGAATGGCGATCTGCTCTCCGCCTTCCGCCGATTGCGTGATGAAGGGTTTCTCGAGATCATGGCGTCCGCGGCGACCCATGGGTTGCTTCCATTGCTCGAGCAATCGCCTGAGTCGGTGCGCGCGCAGGTGCTCATCGGTTGCGATGCATATCGCGAGACCTTCGGCGTCGATCCCGCGGGATTCTGGTTGCCGGAATGCGCCTACAGCCCGGGCTTGGAAACCTTTTTGCAGGAGGCAAACCTGCGCTGGTTTATCATCGATGCCCACGGGTTGATGTTCGGTCATCCGCGCCCGCGTCACGCGATTTTTGGGCCTTGTTACACGCCAGCGGGCCCGGCGGCCTTCGCCCGCGATCGCGATTCGAGCCGCCAGGTCTGGAGCGCAACCGAGGGTTATCCGGGCGATCCAGCTTATCGCGAATTTTATCGCGACATCGGATTCGATCTCCCGCCGGAATATATCCGGCCCGGATCGGTCGCGGCCTTTCGGAAGTTCACTAGCATCAAATATCACCGGATCACAGGCCGGAATGGCGCAAAGGAACTTTACGATCCCGCCTCAGCTGCGATTGCTGCGGACGCGCACGCCTCACATTTTTTGGAAGCGCGGCGACAGCAGATGAACGAGCTGCGCGGATTGGATTTCGATCCGATCGTGGTAGCGCCTTTTGATGCGGAGTTGTTTGGCCATTGGTGGTTCGAGGGGCCGCGGTTCCTGGAGTCGTTCATTCGCAAAGCCGCCTACGAGCACCAGGACCTTCGCCTGACGAGCAAGACCGGATATGGCCAGGCGGATTTTCAGCTCACCACTCCGACCGAATTTCTCGCCGGCCATCCGACGCAACAAACCATTTCTCCTGCAGCCTCGAGCTGGGGTGAGAATGGATATCTCGGCGTCTGGCTGAACGATTCAAATTCCTGGATTCTTCCGCATCTCCATTCCGCCGGGCGCCGGATGACGGAGGTCGCGCGTGCTTATGCCGCGAATACCAGCGCGCTGACCGACCGCGTCCTCACGCAAATGGCGCGCGAATTATTACTGGCGCAGTCGAGCGACTGGGCGTTCCTGATCAAGACCGGAACCGCGAAACATTACGCAACGAAACGCGTCACCGATCACTTGCTGCGCTTCAATTGCCTCTACGACGAGCTCGGCAACGGCAGCGTCGATCAAGGTTTCCTCTCGAATTGTGAATGGCGCGATAACCTTTTCCCGCAGGTAAATTGGCGCTATTACAAATGATGCGGATTGCGGATTGCGGATTGCGGATAGCGGCGCTCGCCGTGATCTTTCTCGCCGGCTCGACGAGCGCGCAGGAATCGCCGATTCCATCTCCCTCTCCGAGTCCGACCGAAGTACGAAGTGTCCGTGTCAGTTTTGTGCCGCCGCCGATCGAGGGAACGATCAGCCTCGGCATTTACGACGCGAAAGGAAAACTCGTGCGCGTGTTGTTCCGCGAGGCCGACATCAATGAATTCACCATCGGCACTGACGCGCTCTCGACGACCTGGGACGGAAAGGACGACGCGGGTGAAAGTGTGCCGCCGGGAAAATACAGCGCGCATGGTTTCGTCGTCGGCGATCTAAAGATCGAGGGCGTGGGATTTTTCTTTAACGATTGGGTCACAAAGGATGATTCGCCGCGCATTACGCGCGTAGACAACGTCCGCGACATGGGTGGCAAGCTCCTTTTGCTGGTTTCTCTGCCAGGGAACCAAGGAGCAACCGTTACCTGCGATCTCTCAGGAAAAATCCTCGATTTCACGCTCGAAGGGCCTGGTCACTTTACAGAAGCTTTCGAACCCGGGCGTGCTGCCGTCCGGATCGAAAATGGAAAACTTCTCGTCAATCAAGCTGACGGATGGAAGCCGGTATCGTGGTCAACTTTGATCAAGCCCGAACACGCGGCGATGGGAAGCGGCGGAAGCATCTGGGTGATCGATCGCGTTGCCGAGAATGAAACGGCCCTCGAAGTGAAGCAGTTTGCAGCGAATGGCGAATTTCTCCGCCGTCTGGCCTATCAACGAAGCGATCCGCAACCAAAAGTGATCGCGGGGTCGAATCGTGAGGAAAAGATTTTCGTCTTGGAGGAAGGCTCTGCCCTTCAGCGTTTGCGCGGCCTAAGCCTTGTTCTCACAAAAGCCGGGGGGGGGCAGCAGCCCACCTCGGACTGGAGAGTGGATTTCGAGAAAGGGATTGTCGCTCACAAAGATTTCTCCTTAGTGGACGGCAAGCCGGTTCCGTCGCCCACCGCCGGTGCAAATGCTCCGGAGAAACTGAAGATCAAGTTACAGCCCAATCCTCTCGTTAATGATGAGAGAGTAACCGTCGAGCTCGCCATCGGTTTTGATGAAGATGGGAGTTTCTTAAAGGCGAGTGATGGATTGCCGCTTTTCAGCATTAGTGAGACGCCCAAACTCATTCGCGGCCTGCTCGCCCTCCATAGCTCAAACGCCATCGATGTTTTTCAGGATGACGGCGCGGTCGTCGAACAATTTCGGCTGAGCGGCGTGGACCAGATGATGAGTTTCGATTGCGGCGGTTTTGAATTGAAATGAAACGGGCCTCTAGCTGAAATTTGCCGATGCCGCGCGACATCGTTTACTTCGATCTGGAAACCCAGCGGACCGCGAATGACGCCGGCGGCTGGGCGCGAAAAGGCGACATGCAAATGTCGGTCGGTGTAATTTTCAGCACGGCGACGGGCCGGTATGAAGTCTACGGCGAAGCGCAGGTGCATCGCCTGATCGAGCGGTTGCGTCGCGCCGATCTCGTCATTGGCTACAACGTCCTGAATTTCGATTATCAGGTCCTGATGGGCTACACGATTCTGGATCTGGTCGCCGAACTTCCGACGGCCGATCTCATGGCCGACATGGAAAAGCGGCTCGGTCATCGGCTCGGCCTCGACGCGATTGCGCATGCCACGCTCGGCATTCAGAAAACCGCGGTAGGATTGGATGCGATTCGCTGGTGGCGCGAAGGGCGCATTCTCGAGATCGCCGAATACTGCTGCTTCGACGTGAAGGTGACGCGGCTGGTGCATGAGCACGGTTGTCGGCACAAGGAATTGTTCTTCCTCGATCGCTTCGCGCAACGCCAGCGGGTGGAGATTGATTGGGCGCATCTTGAAGAAGAGATGCCGCTTCCCTGTAGCGGCGGTCTATGACCGCCGAGCCCCGAAGCTAATGCGTTCCGGCGGTCATAGACCGCCGCTACAGTTGACCGTCAGAAAACGCTTCCTAGCAACCACCAACAATCTTTGTTAGTTAAGCCCCTTATGTCTTCGGAGCCTCAGCAAACTCTGGCGCGCAGCGCGAGCGTGAGCGGCATGTCGTTGCACACCGGCGAAAAAGTGACGCTGAAATTGCAGCCGGCCGCGGTCGATTCCGGCATCAAGTTCAAGCGCAAGGACCTCCAGGACGAACCGACGATCGACGCGACGATCGCCAACCTGAAGACGGTCGAACGCGCCACCACGATCGGCGAAGGCTCCATGCGCGTGCACACGGTCGAGCATATTCTCTCGTCGCTCGCCGCGATGGGAATCGACAACGCCATCGTCGAGATGGATGCGAACGAACCGCCGATCGGCGACGGAAGCGCGCGACCCTATGTCGAGCTCATCAAGAAAGCTGGCATCGTTGCGCAGGAAACGCCGCGCCGGATTTTCGATGTCCGCGAGCCGATCCATATCGAGACCAAGAGCGGATCGCTTCTGGCAATTCTGCCCGATCCGAAATTCCGAATTTCCTGCACGCAAGTCGGTCCGAACGGACAATTCACCCAGTTTTTTTCCAGCGAGATCACGCCGGCGATTTTCGAGCGCGAGATCGCACCGGCCCGGACGTTTGTCTTTTACGAAGATGTCCAATCGCTCATGGACAAGAACCTCATCAAAGGCGGCAGCCTGGAGAACGCGATTGTTATCCGGGGTGACGCGGTCCTGAGCAAGGAACCGTTGCGGTTTCCTGACGAATTCGTCCGACACAAAATTCTGGATATCATCGGCGACCTCGCCCTTTTCGGGCAACCGATTCGCGGGCACGTGATCGCGATCAAACCCGGGCACGGAGCGAACGCCGAGCTGGCCCGGGCTCTCGCGCGCGAACAGGCGCGCGCCACACCACCGCTCCAGCCGCATACTTTTCCAGCGGGCGAAGGCGGCCTCGATATCAACGAGGTCATGGAGCTTTTGCCTCACCGTTATCCGTTCCTCATGGTGGATCGCATTGTCCGGTTCGACGGCGAAACGAAATGCATTGGCGCGAAATCGGTCACAATTAACGAGCCATTTTTCGCCGGCCATTTTCCCGGCCACCCGGTCATGCCCGGTGTCCTCCAACTCGAAGCGATGGCGCAGGTCGCGAGCATCCTAATGATGAAAATCACCAAGAGCAGCGGACGGCGGCTCGGTTATTTCGTCAGCGCGGACGAGGTGAAATTTCGCAAACCGGTTTATCCCGGCGACACACTTTTCATCGCGGCCGAAGTCACGAAATCGCGCGGCAAACAACTGGCACGCCTGAAATGCAGTTGCTCGGTGAACGACGCCGTCGTCTCTGAATGTGAGCTGATGCTCACGTTCATGGATCAATGAGCAACGCGCAGATTCATCCGACCGCGATCGTGGACGCGACAGCGGAAATCGGCGCCGGCACGATCATCGGGCCGTACTGCATCGTCCAGGCGGGAGTGGTTCTCGGTCCGGACTGCTGGCTGCAACATCACGTCACGCTCTGCGGCCCGATGACCGCCGGGGCCCGGAACAAATTTTACGCCTACAGCTCGATCGGCCAGCAAACGCAGGACCTGAAATACCAGGGAGAACCGACCTATCTCGAAATCGGCGACGAGAATACGTTTCGGGAATTCGTTACCGTGAACCGGAGCACAACCGCGACGGGAAAAACGCGGATCGGGAATTGCGGAAACTACCTCGCCTACAGTCATATTGGTCACGATTGCACCGTTGGCGACGCGGTGATTTTTTCGAATAACGGAACGCTCGCGGGTCATGTGCGCATCGGCGATCACGCCATCATGGGCGGACTGACGGCGGTGCATCAATTCTGCCGGATCGGCCGCTATGCGATCACGGGCGGTTGCTCGAAGATTGTGCAGGACATCCCGCCGTTCATGATTGCGGACGGGAATCCGGCCAAAGTGCGCGGCATCAATCTGGTCGGGCTGGAACGAAGCGGGTTTCCGGCGGAAAGCGTGAAGTGGATCAAGGAAGCGTTTCGGCTGATCTACCGCTCGAAATACAACACGCGACAGGCCGTCGAAGCGATCCGGAACGAATTGCCCGCGAGCGCCGAGATCAACCAGATCGTCGAGTTTATCGAAGAGAGCGAACGCGGGATTATTCGGTAAATCACCGTGTCATGCCGAGCCGCGCAGACGGCGAGGGATCTCACAAGCGCTCTGACGCTTGCGCGAAACATCATGTGTTGACGTTAGGTCGCGCGTCGCAATATTCGCTCCCGCAGACTTCGGGTGTGAGGTCCTTCGCCGTCTGCGCGGCTCAGGATGACGACCTGAGCGCGCGTGGTTAAGGACGGCGCACGTTTACCGGCGTTGCGGCCGGTTTCGCGGCGCGCAGTTCCATCTCCAGTTTCTTCAACAACGCCGAAGCGGGCGCATCGGATACAATGCGAAGGGCGCTGCGGACCAGATCGAGGCCCCGTTTCGGTTTGTTATCTTTCGCGAGGGCATTCGCCTCGTGCATGATGGCGCGGAGGATGTCGTCGCGTTTCGTGTAGATGGTTCGAGCCTGATCGAAGCAGACTGAGGCGATCGCGAAATTTCCGGCCGCCGCTTCCATTAGCCCGAGGTCTTCGAGCATCGGCGCGTTGCGCGTTCGGGCCGCAAACTGCCTGGCTTGGGCGCGATATTCCGCGGCTGGCCGCGACCCGTTCTTCGTCGCGAACTCATGATAAGCTTTCCAATCCGACGAACTCTTTCCGGCCTCCGGCTTTTCCTCGATTCGCAGCCAGGCGGCATAAGGACGGTAGAGCGGATCGCCCACCATGACCGACATCCACGATAACGTTTGCACCGACATGTAGGCGCTTTCGGCGAAAGTGAAACCGTGGAGCAGCCGGTCGCTGAAAACATTGAGATGCGAGGTGAGTTGGAGATACGGTTCGTAAACATTCCCGATCGTGCCCGCCGCGCCTTTCGACAGAAGCGGCCCGGCCCATCTCTCGTTGTCGTACTTCAAGGTGCTGGCGCTGTACGAATGGATATGCACCGCGATCGCGCCCGGCACGAATCGGAAATCCGGCTGCGTAAAAGGACCGGCCATCTCGCCCGCGTACCATCCAAAATAGAGCGCGCAATCCGACATCGGGTAACCATCCGGAAAGAGCTCGGGCGAATCATCGTAGATGACCGGAATGCCTGCTTTGTGAAGTTGGCCCGGAATCTCCGCAAGCCACGAATCCCCCACCCCGAGTCCCTGTCCCGTATTGTGCGCGCCATCGACAAACGCCCGGCCCCAGAGCCCGGTCTTCTCCGTCTCGAAGGCGTCATCGATCATCCGGCGCACCGTGGCCCCGGACGGAGCATCGAGCCGGCAGACGAGCATCAGCGGCGGATTTTCCAAGTCGGTGATGGCACGATAACTTTGAAAATATGGATTGGTCAGAGCGCCGGAGATCTGGCTGGAAAAGGCGCCGAGCGCGGCCAGTTCGGAGTCGACTGCGGCGTCGTTTCGATTCGTGATTGGCGGATCGCCGGGTTTATCTCCGGGATAATTGGTGGCCGCCCGGATTTTTAGCGGCATCCCTTTGATGAGCGCGACAAAGCGGATCGAGTTCGCCGCGATCGTCGTTTGCCCACCGCGAACCTCGTGGAGCGTCCACCACTTCTTCTCCTGGAAGATCGCGCGTAATGGATCGCGAATCGTCAGATCGTACTCGTCGCGGCTGATCTCTTCCGCCTTGGAACAGGTCAGGCCGACTAAATGGTCAGCGGCAATTCCGCGCTTTTTCGCGTAATATTTTGCCAGCTCGATCGACTCCGGAACGTCCTTGTTGAACACGACAATCGTCACCGGCGCCAGCGGTATCTCCGCCGAAATCAAACGCGTAGAAAGCGCCAGACAAATGACGACGAACAGTTTCAGGCGCGAGCGGAATTGCATTCTAGAATTGCAATTTCAATCCGTCGTAGGCGAGGCCGACGCCGGGCGGAAGTTCGGCTTCGCTGGATTGCGCAAGCTCATGACAAATGTGAGTGAAGAGCGTGCGCGCCGGCCGCACTTTCGCGGAAACCTCCAGGGCCTGGTTGACGGTGAGATGCGTGGGATGTGGCCGGTGACGCAGCGCGTCGATGATCAATACCTTTACCTCGGCGATCTGCCGCACAATTTCGTCCGGAACCGCGCTGCAATCGCTGAGGTAGGCGACGAACTTTTCGTTGTTCCGGGAAAACAGGTAGCCGTTCACCATCGATCGGCCGTGCGGAACCGGCAGCGGCGTGATCAACGTTTCCCCGAGCCAAAAAGGAGCTTCGATGATATGCGGCACGGGCACCAGGTAACCGGGAAATCGATTGAGCCCGTTGAAGGCGAATTCATAAACGCGCGCCAGATCGCGCATCGTTTCCGCCGAGGCGTAAACCGGGATCGAACCGAGATCGTGCGAATAACGCCGCAAATCGTCGAACCCCATGATGTGGTCCGTGTGCGAATGCGTGAAGACGACCGCGTCCAGCCGCCGGATATTTTCGCGCAACGCCTGCGTCCGAAAATCCGTCCCCGTATCCACGACCCACGCGCATTCCGGCGTCTCGATGTAGATGGAGGAACGCAGGCGCTTGTCGCGCGGATCGGGCGATCGGCAAACGTCGCAGTCGCACCCAATCGTCGGGACTCCCTGCGAAGTGCCGGTGCCGAGGAAGGTCAGCGAAAATTGAGGGTTGAGAGTTGAGAGCGGAGAGTTCAAACGTTTAGGCGCCGCACCTTCCGCTTTCATCCTTCATCCCTCAACCCTCAACCTTTCCCAAATGCCCGTCGTTCTCACTTTGCTGCGGATCAGGAATCTCGCGCTGGTCGAGGATCTCGAGTGGGAACTTCAACCGGGCTTCACCGCCATCACTGGCGAGACCGGCGCGGGCAAATCGATCATCATCGGCGCGCTGCAATTATTGCTCGGAGAAAGAACCGACCGATCCTTGATCCGCACCGGCGCGGATCTGTGCACGGTTGAGGCGGTTTTCGAAGGAAAGGAATTGGAGACGCTCAATCCGCAACTGAACGAGGCAGGGATGGAATTGTGCGAGGGGGAGCTGATTGTGAAGCGCACCTTTTCCAGCGGGGGCGCGAACCGGCAGTTCATCAATGGATCGCCCGCTACGCTCGCGGTCCTGAAAAATCTCGGCGACGAACTGGTCGATTTGCACGGACCGCATGATCACCAGTCGCTCCTCTCACCGGATCGGCAGCTGGCACTTCTCGATGGATACGCGCATGCGGAGGAAACCGTGCGGGAATTCGGCGAGCGCTTTAGTCGCCTGCAATCATTGCGCGCCGAACACGAGGGGCTGAGCACGGCGGAATCCGCGCGCGAACAGGAAATCGACCTGCTGCGTCATCAGGTAAACGAAATCACGAGCGCGAATTTAGCGGCGAGTGAGGAGGAGGAAATTGCGTCGCGTTACAAGCTGGCCGCGAACAGCAAGCGATTGATCGAACTTGCCAGCTCCATCACGCGACGGCTCTCCGATGCGGACGATGCCATTCTGCCGCAGCTGACCGAAACGCAACGGCTCCTGCGCGATCTGGAAAAAATCGATCCGGCCACCGGAAGTCTGGCCGACGCCCACGCCGCCAGCATCGTCGAGCTTTCCGAAATTGCGCGCACGCTCGGCCAATACGCAGAGAATCTTGACCTCGACCCAGCACAGCTCGCCGCGCTCGAAGAACGGGTTTCGCTCTTTGAAACGTTGAAACGAAAATACGGCGGTTCCCTCGCGGAAGTAATTTCTTTTGGAGAGCGCGCGGCGGAGCGGATGCGCAAGATCGAAGGACGCGACGCGGAGCTCGAGCGGTTGAGTAAGGAAATCGAAAGCGCGCGGGCCGAAGTCGAACAAGCCGGGCACGCACTCCATAAGTTACGAGCCAAAGCGGCCCCGAAGCTTTCCGAGAACATCCGCGCGAATCTGCGCGACCTCGGTTTCCGGCAATCGGAATTTGAAGCGAAGCTGAGCGCACTGGACGAAGCGCGACCGACCGGTTTCGATGCGGTCGAACTGCTCTTTTCGCCCAATCCCGGCGAGCCGATGAAGCCGCTGCGCACGATCGCTTCGAGCGGGGAGATTTCCCGGCTCATGCTTGCGATCAAATCTTCGCTGGCGGCGCAGGACGCGATCCCGCTCCTGGTTTTCGATGAGATCGACGCCAACGTCGGCGGCGAAATCGCGAATTCGGTTGGGGCCAAAATGAGAAAACTCGCCGCCGATCATCAGGTGCTCTGCATTACCCACCTGCCGCAAGTGGCAGCGACCGCCACCACGCATTTTGTCGTGACCAAGGAAGTTATTCAGGGCCGGACGCATTCGCGGCTGAGCGAAGTCGCTGGGAAAGCGCGGCAGGAAGAGATCGCGCGCATGCTCGGCGGCAAGACCGATTCCGCGCTGAAGCACGCGGCGAGTTTGTTGAAGGACCGGTAGAGCGATCAGGTCCGGGGAGCGCAGGCTACCAGCCTGCAGTTGCCGGCAGCTTGCCGGCAACATCTAGCGATGACCGCCGTTACGATTGCGCTCAGGTTGATCGGGTATCATGGCGCGGATGGGCCGCCAGAACGTCCGGCCAGGGGTTCGGTTCTTTGACCTTCCCGCTCGTGCACTCGCGCTCCCCCCTCATGGTTGTAATCGATCCGCATTCCTGATCAGGAGCACGATAGAGAAATCCACCACATTTTTACCTCGCCAGTGCCGCAGGGGTTTCCTATCGTCCGCGTCTCAACATGATTCAGCGTGATTATCTCATTATCGGAAGTGGCGTCGGCGGCGGCAGCGCCTGCGAAAGCATCCGCAAATACGACAAGCGAGGGAGTCTCACGCTCGTGGGCGCGGAGACTTTCCATCCTTACAAACGCTGGATGCTCTCGAAAAGTTTTCTGCGCGATAAAATCCCGCCGTTGAAAAAAATGCCGCACCTGGATCCGCGCTGGTACGATTCGCACAAAATCGAGACGCGTTTCGCCGCAATAGTGACGCAACTTAATATCGATAGGCGTCTGGCGGTGCTGGGAAACGGGGAGACGATCGAATTCAACAAGGCGTGTCTCGCGATGGGAAGCCGGCCGGTCCGCCCACCGGTGGCCGGAACGAATCTGGGGAACGTGATTTATCTCAGAACTATTCGGGATGCGCTGGCCTTGCGGGAAATGGCGTCGCTGGAGAAAGCCATCGTCGTGGTCGGCGGCGGATTGCTGGCCTGCGAAGCGGCGGCCAGCCTGCGGCAACTGAAGTTCAAGGTCACCATCATGCATCGGAATAATTACCTGCTGAACCGCTATCTCGATCCCGAGACCGGGGCGTGGATCAGCGGATATTTCGAGAAGCACGGGGTGACTTTGCTCCTGGGTGAAAGCTTGAACGGGTTTGAAGGCAAAACCGTTTTGCGCAATATCCAGACGAAAAGCGGGAATCGGATCGCGGCCGGGGTGGCGGTGGTCGCATGCGGCGCCGAGCCCAATCTCGAATTGGTGCGCAACACTCCGCTCTCCGGGCCGCACGGGTCGCCAGTCAGCGAGTATCTCGAGACCGAAGAAAAAGGGATCTACGCAATCGGCGACCTGGCATTTTACCCCGACCGGATCATGGGAGGCGTGCGTCGGCAGACTCATTGGGACAACGCCCGTGAACAAGGCCTGGTGGCCGGCGCGAACATGACCGGCAAAAAGCGGATTCGTTACGAGCAGGTGCCATATTTTTGGACGGAGATGTTCGATCTGAAAATGGACTTCGTCGGCGACTTCAGCTTGCAGCCGACGCGGGTGAATTTGAAAGGCACTTACGCCAAGAAGAAATTTGTGGCACGGTATTACCAGGGAGAAAAGTTGCGGGCCATCTTGCTTTGCCATGCCGCGCCGCGCGAAGTGGACGCAGCCAAAACAGAACTGCGGACCGTTCTGGGTAAATAGACGGTTACAGACCCGATATCTCGAGCGCCGAATTTTCGACGCGCAGAAGTTTCCAATCCCACGGCTTCGCGGACCGGCGTCGCCACTCCATCTCAAAAGGAGCAGGCAGGGCGTTAACTCTCTCTTCAATGACCGCCGCGAATTCGCCCGCGCCAGTGATGGTGATTTTCGCGCTCCAATCTCCTTTGCCATTGTCCGCGCGCACGACCGAGTCAATTACTGCGATTCGCGCGTTGGGCATCGCGCGGAAAACGCCCCGAAGTCGCTCGAGAAGCAGAGCGCGATCGTTGCCCCAGCGGTCGTGATAATCATCCGCGATCAAATCGCTCACCGCGGTCCAATTTTTACTCTCGATCTGAGAGAGAAGATGCTCGCCATGGAGCGCGACCTGCCGTTCCGGTTGCCACAGTCTGGCCAGATAAATTCCCACGATCAGCGCGACAAGCAGGCCTGCGAAAAACCCGTTTCGAAAATTCATCAGAGCATAGCGTAGCTCGCGCGTATTTTTTGGCGCCGCAATAAATTTTGCAGCGGATTCGGGTTGACTCAGGGGCAGTCGAAAGGCATGAAGCGTGCTGACTTTAATTACTGCGCAATCATGCTCACCATCGGTTCATTCGCCATCGCCATTTTCGCAATTTTCGGTTGTGTTTTATGGGCTTGCTTGAATGATGGCGATGGGACTTGAAGCGCCGCCCCCGTTCTATGCTCGATAACGAAGATCTGAAGTGGATCGCCGCCACTTCGACGGAACTGAACTCGATGTTGCAGCAGATCTCGCGTTACTCGGATTTGGCGCGCCAGCATAAGGGTGAATACAATTATATTGAGATGCTCGGCGAGCGGGTCGAGCTCGCTTCCAAGACCGCGCAATCTCTCTTCGACCGGGTGACCTCGAGGATTCTGGAGGCAAGCGCACCCAAGACCAGGAAAACGCCAGACCCGTCCCGGCCGCCGGAATTCAAGATCATGCCGTCTCCTTCCGAACCGACGACGCCTCCGAGGGCCAAGGTGGCGCCGGAGAAATCGCCGATTCGCGCGAAAACTCCTGCCCCGGAGAATAAGAAAGCTCCGGCCAAAACCGACAAGATTCCAGCCGGCCTCAAAGTGATGAACCCGAAAGGGAACCGCGAGCTGATCCTGCTGGTCGATGACGAAACCGAAATCGCGGAACTCGCTTCGACGATGCTCACGGATGAAGGCTACAAAGTGATTCTCGCGCGCGATGGCTTCGAAGCGCTCAAGATTTACCAGCAGGCGGGCCAGCAGATCGGGCTCGTGATCCTGGATTTTTTCCTTCCCGTCATGGACGGCGACGCCGTTTTCGACGAACTGCGCGCCCTCAATCCAAACGTGGCGGTGGTGCTCAGCAGCGGTTTCGCCGAGCAAAGCAAATTGGGAACGATGCTGGCGCAAGGCCTCCGAGGGTTCATTCCCAAACCGTACACGCGGGAGAAACTGCTCGAACAAGTCCGGTCCACTCTCGACTCGTAGCCGCAAGGCTATCGGCTTGAAACGCGCTGAATTCTACGGGGTAAATCCCCCGCCGGTGGCACCGATTTAGCTTATCAAGGGCTCGCTCTCATGGCCCGCATCGATTCATTTTTCAAGCTCATGGGGGAGCAGAAGGCCTCCGACCTTCATCTCGCCACCAACAATCCGCCGATGCTCCGCATCAACGGCGAGCTGGTGCGCGTCGATTACCCGGCCCTCCGCAACGACGAATTGAAGGCGATGGTCTATGAAATCGCACCCGAAGGAAAAATCAAAACCTTCGAGGAAACGTCCGATATCGACTTCGGATACGAGGTGCCGGGCATGGCCCGTTACCGCGCAAATTTCTTTCAGCAAAAGTACGGCATCTCCGCCGTGTTTCGTTTGATCCCGTCGACGGTCTTGACCGTGGAAGATCTCGGACTGCCTCCGATTTTGAAAAAATTTCCGATGTTGAAAAAGGGATTGATCCTTGTCACCGGTCCGACCGGATCGGGCAAGTCCACGACCCTGGCGGCGATGATGGATTACGCCAACCTCCAGCGGCACGACCATATCATCACGGTCGAAGATCCGATCGAATTCGTGCATCGCAGCCAGAATTGCCTGGTGCAGCACCGCGAGGTCGGCGTGCACACGCGATCGTTTGCGGCCGCCTTGCGCGGCGCGCTCCGCGAAGATCCGGACATTCTGTTGGTGGGTGAAATGCGCGATCTCGAAACGATCGAGCTGGCCCTGACCGCCGCGGCGACGGGACACTTGGTTTTTGGAACCTTGCATACTTCGAGCGCATCGAAAGCGGTCGATCGCATCATCGACGTTTTCCCTACCGATCAGCAGAACCAGATTCGCGCGACACTCGCCGAATCGCTCAAGGGCGTGATCGCGCAAAACCTGTTCAAACGAATCGATAAGCCGGGCCGCGTCGCCGCGCTCGAAATTTTGGTAGTGGACATGGCGATCGCGAACCTCATTCGCGAAGGCAAAACCCACCAGATCCCGGGCATGATTCAGGTTGGCAAAAAGAAGGGCAACCAGCCGCTGGATGACGCCATCATGGAGCATCTGCGCCACGCACGCATTTCGCCCGAGGAAGCGTACGACAAGGCGATCGAGAAAAAGAAATTCCGGCCGTTCCTGAAGGAGCCGCCACCCGATGGCGCCGAAGAATAGGAACCGACTCCGATGAGAATTCCCGACCTCGATAAAATTTTGTCCGCCATGCTGCAAACGTATGACGGCATCTCCGACCTCAATTTTTCCGTCGGCCATCCGATGCAGGTGGAAGATTTCGGCGAACTCAAGCCGGTCTTCGTGGATCCGCCGATTGACTCGTTGACTCCCTATCAGACAGAGCAGATTGCGCTCACCTTGATGCAAGGAAACCGGCGTCTCATTTACGATTATCTTACGGGCGGCTCCTGCGATTGCAGCTATTCGCTCGGCAGCGAGGCGCGTTTCCGCGTCAATATTTTCCGGCAGCAGGGCCATTTCTCGATCGTCCTGCGGAAGCTCGAAGGTATAATTCCCACAGTAAAAAGCCTGGGATTGCCTCCGATTTTTGAGGAAATCGCGAAGGAGAAAACCGGATTGGTCCTGGTGACAGGGGCGACGGGCAGCGGCAAGACTACGACGCTGGCCGCGATCCTAAATGAGATCAACGCGCACCAGCCCGTGCACATTGTCACCCTGGAAGACCCGATCGAGTTCGTGCATCCGACCTTGAAAGCCACGTTCAACCAACGCGAGCTCGGTCATGATTTTAACAACTATCCGAATGGTTTGCGGGCCGCCCTGCGCCAGGCGCCGAAAGTAATTTTAGTCGGCGAAATGCGTGACCGCGCCACGGTCGAAGTAGCGCTGATGGCGGCGGAGACCGGGCACCTTGTGTTGAGTACGCTCCACACCGTCGACGCCGGCCAGGCCATCAACCGTATTCTCGGTCTCTTCTCGCTGGGCGAAGAACAGCAACTGCGGATCCGACTCGCGGACACGCTGCGTTACATCGTGAGCCAGCGTCTCGCGCCGAAAGTGGGCGGCGGCCGGCAGTTGCTTTCGGAAATCATCGGCAACAATCTTCGCACCCGGGAAACCATCGCGATCGGCGAGGGAGAACACCGGAGCTTCTACGAAATCATCGAGGCGAGCGCGCCATTTGGTTGGATGACGTTCGATCAATCGATTCTGAACGCCTACGAGAACGATCACATCACGGAAGAAACCGCGAAACTGTTTGCGTCGCGCAAAGGCAAGGTTTCGCGCGGCATCGACCTGATCCAAAAAGCGCGCGGAGTCGACAACGATCTCGATTCCGGTTTGCGCCTGGACCTTCCGGCAAACGCGTTCCGCTAAAAATATGGAAGCCCAGGATTCATCCTTCTTCGATCTCGGCGACAACACAGCGCTGGTTTGTGTCGATCACCAGCAATATCAGAAAATGATCGTGCCGCAGTTGATCGACATGACCTATAAAGTGCACCTCGGTTTGTTCGAGGAAGACGTGGTCTTGAAGCTCAAGACCTACAGCTACAACGTCGTAATTGTTTACGAGAACTTCAAAGGCTCCTCGCCCCAAAACAATCCGATCCTGCGCGAGCTCACCAGGCGTCCCGGCGCCGAGCGACGCCAGCATTTTGTCGTGCTGCTCAGTCGCCGTTTCGCGACGAATGACGCCATGAGCGGCTTTGCCCAAAGCGTCGATCAGATCATCAACATCGCGGATCTGGCGAACTTCAAGCCGGTGTTGCGCCGCGGCGTTGCCCAATATCGCGAGCTCTACGGCTCCTTTCACGAAACGCTAAAAGCGGTCCAGGCGATTTAATCGCTCGCGGTCGCGCGGGCGTAGCGATTGACCTCAATCGCGGTGACGAACGTTCAGTTGCGGCGCCCTGCAGCGCACACGATACTGTTCGCCGCACCGCATGAACTTGAGCAATTGGATCCGTTTTCGCTGGGACTTGTCTCAGCTCCCGCAATTCGACGCCGCATTGCCCGAACACTACGAGATCGGTCCAGCGACGGCGGAAGACGAAACGGAACTGCGCAAAGTGATTTCGACTTCTTTTGTGCTCGATCCATCCTGGAATCCCGCGACGCAGGAAGTCATGGAGACCATCGAGCCGTGGCTGGAGCGGGCCTTCGCTTCGCCCGCAAATGGCTGCCTCGCCTTGCGGCATGGCCTGCGCATTATCGGCGCCGCCGTGATTGCGCAGAATCCCGAGGCTGAAGTCCATCTTTCCCCCGGACCGTGCGTTTCGATGGAATATCGCAACCGTGGATTCGGCACGCGCCTGCTCGAACAATCGCTGACGAAATTGCGCGACGCGGGATTGAAAGAAGCGATCGCCATCGCGCATGAAAACGCGCCGGTTACGAAATTTCTTTACACGAAGTTCAACAGCACCGCTTCGCCTTACGAACCGACACCGCTCGTGCCGGCGTAAAGTCAGCCCTTCATCCCGACCGGATATTCCGGCGGCGAGTAGACATTAAAAGTCACCGCCGGTTTGCGCCCGCTGTTCTTGAAGCGATGCGGCGTTCCCGCCGGAATCACGAGAACATCGCCCTTCTCGAGGCGGACTTTTTCCTCGCCCACCTTGCCGCTGAGTTTGCCCTTAAGCATGAGCAGAATCTGATCGCTCTCCTTGTGAGCTTCGGCCTTTTTCCCGGTCGAGGCTCCCGGCGCCAGCGTCATCATTGCGGTCTGTGTCCGCGCGCTGGTTTGCAAAACTTCGAACCATTCCTTCGCCTCATCGATGTTCCGTAAATCCATCTTCGATCTTCCCCCGCCACGCTAACCGAGGCAACATCGTCTCGCCGTTCGATTTTTGAATCCGATCGCGCGCGCCTGCGCATCTCACCTCATATGATCCAGGACCTTAAGTTTGCTCTTCGTCAGCTTTTCAAAGCGCCCGGATTCACTATCGCGGCCGTAGTCGTTCTCGCCCTCGGCATTGGCGCCAACACCGCCGTCTTCAGTCTCGTCCACACCATGTTCTTCGCGCCGCCGCCCTATGCCAAGGCGCAGGAGGTGGTCCAGGTCTTTTCGCAGGACAAGAAGAACCCGAAAACCTTTCGCGGATTTTCCTATCCCACCTACACCGACATCCGCGCCCAGAACACCGTCTTCACCGACATCATGGCCTACAATCTGGCCCTCGTCGGGATCGGCCAAAAAGGCGACACGCGGCGCACCTTTGGCAGCATTGTCAGCTCGAATTATTTCTCGGTGCTCGGCGTTCCGCTCGCGCGCGGGCGAACCTTTCTGCCGGAAGAAGAAACCCTTGGCCGCAACGCGCCGGTCGCGATCGTCAGTTACGCTTACTGGCAGAAACATAATCTCGACCCGGAGGTGCTCGGCTCCCAGCTGCTGGTCAATGGCAATCCCTTCACCGTGGTCGGAATCGCGCCGCGCGGCTTCACCGGGACCCTGCAAATATTTTCCGTGGAGGTCTGGCTGCCGTTCAGCAATTACGATCGGATCGCGAACGATTTTGAGCACGAGAACAAGAGCGCGTTCGGCGATCGCGCCGGGCAACAGTTGATCGTAATCGGCCGGCTCAAGCCGGGAATGACCGCGGCCTCCGCGAAGCCTGCGCTCGAAGGTCTCGCCGCGAATCTCGAGAAAGCGTTCCCGGTCGAACAAAAAGATCAGACGTTCACAACCACACCGATCTCACGGTTCTCGGTCAGCACCCAACCATCGGGGAACGGCGGCCTGGCAACGGTCGCGCCGATGCTGCTCGGGATGGCAATCGTGGTCCTGTTGGTCGCCTGCCTTAACCTGGCCAATATGCTGCTCGCCCGGGGCACCGCGCGCCGGAAGGAGATCGCGATCCGCCTCGCGCTCGGCGGCAGTCGGTTTCGGATCGTGCGCCAGCTCTTGACGGAAGGTTTCGTCCTCGCGTTGCTTGGCGGCGCGTGCGGGCTGGTGCTCGGGCTTTGGTCGTCCGATCTTCTTGTCGCTTCGCTCGGAAAAATGTTGCCGCTGGATATTGTCTGGCTGGCCGGGCCGAATCTCTCCATTCTCGCGGCGACGTTCGCGTTCTGTGTCGTCGGCACGCTCGGCTTCGCGCTCGGGCCGGCGCTGAAACTTTCCCGCAGCGCCGTCGTTGCCGATCTGAAGGAACAAGCCGGCGAAGATGTCGTTAGGCGGCGCTGGAAATTTCTTCCGCGCAATCCGCTGGTCGTGGCGCAGATCGCATTCTCGCTCGCTTTGCTTACGGCGGCCGCGCTCTTTATTCGCGGCGCGGGCAAAGCCGCCTCGGTCGATACCGGTCTCACGCCCGGCGGGATTTTCCTTCTCGAAACGGATGCGAGCCTCGCCGGGTACGAACCGAAACGCGCCCAGGATCTTTACCACACCCTTGAGGAACGGCTCGCGTCGTTGCCGGGCGTCGAACACGCCAGCGTCTCCGCGACGGTGCCCTTCGGGATGATTTCGCTGAATCGCAATGTTCAGCGCGCGGGATTGCAACCGGCGCCGGACGCCAAACCGGCCACAGCCGCCGAAGGCCTCGCCTTTAGCGCCGCGTGGAACAGCGTCGGCGCCGATTATTTCAACACCGTCGGACTGCGCGTTGTACGCGGCCGCGTTTTCAACCAGGCGGAAGCGACGCAATCCGGAGGTCCGATGGTCGCCGTCATCGACGAAGTCCTCGCCAAAAAACTTTGGCCGGAAGGTGACGCCCTCGGCCAGCGCATCCAGTACGCGAGCGACAACGCGCCGAAAGCGAAAAACGATGGGCGCGGCGTCGGCATGACCGGCGATCTCAGCGGCGAAACGGGAAAAGAGACAATCGAGATTGTCGGAATCGTTCCGACAACGAAACAGGCGCTCTTCGAGAAAGATTCACCCGGCCAGATTTATCTTCCGTTCGCGCGCGGATTTCAGAGCAACGTCTCGTTCTTCATCCGGTTTCGTTCGCTTCCTTCCGGCAGCGAAGCGAGCGTCGCCGATCTCCTTCGCCGCACCGTCCGCGAAGTCGATCCCGCGTTGCCCGTTCTGACGCTCAAGAGTTTCTCTCAACATCTCGATAGCAACTTCCAGCTCTGGGTCGTCCGCGCCGGCGCCGCCATGTTCTCCGTGTTCGGCGGCCTCGCTCTCGGTCTCGCCGTCGTTGGCCTTTACGGCGTGAAGGCCTACTCGGTCGCACGACGCACTCGGGAGATCGGCATCCGCATGGCGCTCGGCGCGCAACCCGGCATGGTCTTGCGCATGATCATGCGCGAAGGATCGGTCATGCTCGCGAGCGGAATCGTTCTCGGTCTCCTTCTCGCCGCCGGCACCGGCAAAATTCTCAGCGGCATGCTCTACGAAGTCGGCGCGCTCGATCCCGTTGCCTTTACGTTCGCTCCGCTGATTCTCGCCGTCGCCGCTCTCTTCGCCACCTGGCTCCCTGCCCGCCGCGCCACTCGTATCAGCCCGATGGCGGCGTTACGGATGGAGTAGCTTCTCTTGATCGCGGAGGTGGCTGGGGAGGGAATTGAACCCCCGACACGTGGATTTTCAGTCCACTGCTCTACCAACTGAGCTACCCAGCCGTGGCAAAGCGCAATCACGCGCTTCCTTTGGAGGGCGTCACTATGCAACAATCCGGTTGTAGGGCAAGCGCTCCGCTTGCCATGATCCCGGCAGGCGACGCGCCTGCCCTACAAGAAATCTCGCGGCAAATTCACGGCGGTCGTAAGAAGATGGAGATAGTCGGCGCGCGGGATTTCGACCGCGCCGAATTGTTGGAGGTGCGGCGTGACCCATTGGGTATCGAGGAGAACAAACTTTCGTTCCCGCAGATGTTCGACCAGGCCTAGCAGCGCGATCTTCGAGGCATCGCGCACGTGATGGAACATCGACTCGCCGAAAAACGCACCGCCGATCGCGACACCGTAAAGGCCTCCGGCGAGCTCGCCATTTTGCCAGGCTTCAATCGAGTGGGCGTATCCGAGCTGATGCAATCGCGTGTAGCTTCCAATAATCTCGCGATTGATCCACGTCTCGGGCCGGTCGGCGCATTGTTGCATCACTTCCGTGAAGGAAACGTCGATCCGGATTTCGAACGCTTTTTTTCGAACGACGCGCTCCAGCGTCTGGGGCACGTGAAATTCCTGGAGCGGCAGGATGGCCCGGGGATCGGGCGAAAACCATTCGATTTCCCCGTCCTCCATCGCCATCGGGAAAACGCCAAGCCGGTATCCCTGAAGCAAGACTTCCGGATCAATCATGAGGGGAAGTGACGAGGTGACATGTGACGAGTGACGAGTTGAAAATCGGTAGAGGCCTTCGCCGCCTCTTAACTTGTCACTCGTCACTTGTCACTCGTCACTTTCTTAAGTATCCTTCGTTCTTGAAGGCCTTCTCTATCGCTTTCTGTCTCGCGAGCGCGATTCTCATCGGCGGTTGCGCCGATCCCATCGAAAAGCCGCTCGGGAACGAGGCGCAGGAAAAATTCACGCGCGGCATCACCGGCAACGGTACGCTCGGCCCGATCGATCGCTCCGACGATCCCTATATCAAGGAGCGCCATCCCTAGCCTGTGAAGACTGCCGCTCGAACCGCGCATTCAAGAATCCTCATCCTCGATTTCGGTTCGCAGTACACGCAGGTGATCGCGCGGCGCATCCGCGAGTGCCAGGTTTATTCGGAGATCGTTCGCTTCAACATCCCGGCGGAGGAAGTCGCGGCGCTCGCGCCAAAGGGCATCGTCCTTTCCGGCGGACCAGCCAGCGTTTACGACGAGCGGGCGCCCCAGGTCGATCCGGAGATTTTTTCCCTCGGAATTCCGGTGCTGGGGATTTGTTACGGGATGCAATTGATGGCGCATCATCTCGGCGGGCAGGTGGAATTCAGCGAGCGCCGCGAATACGGAGCCGGCATGCTGCACGTCTCGAACGGTTCGAAGCTCTTCGACGGAATCGGCGAGCAAATCGATATCTGGAGCAGCCACGGCGACAAGGTAACCGCGATGCCGGCCGGTTTTCGCACCGCCGCGCATACGGAAAATTCGGCGTTCGCCGCGATCGAAGATCCACAGAGGAAACTTTATGGACTCCAATTTCATCCGGAGGTCGCACATACGCCGCGCGGCAAGGAGATCCTCCAGAACTTTGTCTTCCACATCTGCGGGTGCGCGATGGATTGGACAATGGGCTCGTTCATCGAAGAGGCGTGCGACCGGGTGCGGCGGCAGGTGGGCGACCAGAAGGTGGTGCTGGGATTGAGCGGCGGAGTGGATTCATCGGTGGTGGCGGCGCTCTTGCACAAAGCGATCGGCGACCAGCTCACCTGCATCTTCGTCAATAACGGGCTCCTTCGCTCGCGCGAAGAAGAGATGGTCCAGCGCGTCTTTGAAGAAAATTTTCATATCCGTTTGAAATACGTCGATGCGGCGGAGCGCTTTCTGAAATTGCTCGAAGGCGTGACCGATCCGGAAAAGAAACGAAAAATCATCGGCAAAGAATTTGTAAAGGTTTTCGAGCACGCCACCGAAGAGTTGTTGGCGGAAGACAAGGCAAACGGATCGGGCGGCCACGGCGGCTATCACTTCCTGGCCCAGGGGACGCTTTACCCCGATGTGATCGAGAGCGTGGCGATCGGCGGCAATCCGGCGCATATGATCAAGAGCCATCACAACGTCGGCGGGCTTCCGGAAAAAATGCACTTCGAGCTGGTCGAACCGGTCCGCCAATTATTCAAAGACGAGGTGCGCCAGGCGGGATTGCAGCTCGGGTTGCCGAAGGAAATTGTTTACCGCCAACCATTCCCGGGGCCCGGATTAGCCGTGCGCATTCTCGGAGAAGTCACGCCGGAACGGCTCCGGATTCTGCGCGACGCCGATACGATTGTGATAAGCGAAATGAAAGCTTCGGATTGGTATTATCGGGTCTGGCAATCATTCGCCGTTCTGCTCCCGGTGCGCTCCGTCGGTGTGATGGGCGACCAGCGCACTTATGAGGACACGATCGCGATCCGGGTCGTGGAAAGTCAGGACGGCATGACGGCGGATTGGGTGCGGTTGCCCTACGAATTGCTCGCGCGGATTTCCAGCCGCGTGATCAACGAAGTCAAAGGCGTTAACCGCGTCTGCTACGACATCTCAAGCAAGCCGCCGAGCACGATAGAGTGGGAGTAAGTGGATTTTCGATTGCCGATTTGCGATTTTTGATTGCTAATCGGCTCCGATGAACGCCGAGCAAAAGCGACTCGCGGAAAATAAGGAGGACGAGCGCTGGCATTTATGGGGGCCTTATCTGGCGGAGCGCGCCTGGGGCACGGTGCGGGAGGATTATTCCGCGAATGGCGACGCGTGGAATTATTTTCCGCACGATCACGCCCGGTCGCGCGCTTTTCGCTGGGGCGAGGATGGAATCGGCGGCATCTCGGATTTCAAACAGCGGCTCTGTCTCGCCTTCGCGTTTTGGAACGGCCGCGATCCGATGTTGAAGGAACGGCTTTTCGGCGTGACCGGCCCGCAGGGTTCGCACGGCGAAGATGTGAAGGAGATTTATTTCTACAACGATTGCACTCCGACTCACAGCTACATGCGGATGCTCTATCGTTATCCGCACGCGCGTTTTCCCTACGAGGAACTGGTGGCGGCGAATCACGGCCGGCCGAAACACGAACCGGAACCGGAGCTTTGGGACACCGGCGTCCTGCGCGATCAACGTTACTTCGATATCTCTCTCGAATACGCCAAGGTCGATCCCGATGATTTCTTCATTCGCGTGACCGCGACCAATCGCGGACCGGAGGCCGCGGAGCTGCACATCTTGCCGACGCTTTGGTTCCGCAACACCTGGGCCTGGGGCCGCGATGATCGCCGTCCGACGTTGCGCGCGAGTTCCGATCTCGCCGGGCGCTGTCCGACGATCCAGGCAAGTCATCGCGCGCTTGGTGAGTACAAGCTTCATTGCGAAGACGCGGGCGATCTGCTTTTCACCGAGAACGAAACTAATTCCGAGCGCCTATTCTCCGCGCCGAACCGACAACCGTTCGTCAAAGATGGAATCAACGACTTCATCGTGCATGGGCGCAAAGAGGCGGTGAATGCCGAGCGCGTTGGGACAAAGGCCGCGGCGCATTACGCGTTCAAGATCGAGCCGGGGGCGAGCCGGGTAGTGCGCCTTTGGTTCGGTCGCGTGGGTGAAGCCGTCGAGGAAGATCGCTCGGGCGAACCCGGAAAAGTTCCGCGGCCGGTTTGCCTTCCGGTTCTTGACGCGGACGCGTTCGAGCACTTCGAGGGAGTCTTCAGAGAACGCCGGCGCGAAGCCGATGAGTTTTATGCAGCGCTGGAGCCGTCGTGCCTGAGCGCCGAACACAAGGCGATCCATCGGCAGGCCCTGGCCGGAATGCTCTGGAGCAAACAGTTCTATTATTACCTCGTCGAAGATTGGCTCGAAGGCGATCCGGGCCAGCCCCCTCCTCCGCCGGAGCGGAAAGAAGGGCGCAACGCCGAATGGCGTCATCTCTACAACGAGCGCGTCATGTCGATGCCGGACAAATGGGAATACCCCTGGTATGCCGCGTGGGACCTCGCCTTCCATTGCCTTCCGCTCGCGCTCGTCGACGCGCAATTCGCCAAGACCCAGCTCGATATCATCCTGCGCGAATGGTACCAGCATCCCAACGGCCAGATCCCAGCTTACGAATGGAACTTCGGCGACGTGAATCCGCCCGTGATCGGCTGGGCCGCGTGGCGCGTTTACAAGATCGAGGAGAAACAATCGGGCAAAGGCGACCGCGCCTTTCTCGAAACCGTTTTCCACAAATTGCTCATCTCCTTCACCTGGTGGGTGAATCGAAAAGATTCCGAGGGGAAAAATATTTTCCAGGGCGGCTTCCTCGGTCTCGACAACATCGGCGTCTTCGATCGCAGCGCGCCCTTGCCGAACGGCGGACATCTCGAACAAAGCGACGGCACCAGTTGGATGGGAATGTTTTGTCTCAACATGATGCGGATGGCGCTGGAGCTGGCGCGCGAGAATCCAGTTTACGAAAATATCGCGACGAAGTTCTTCGAACATTTTCTCGGCATCGCCGGCGCGATGAACAATCTCGGCGGGCAAGGGATCGGCCTCTGGGATGAGCCGGACGAATTTTATTATGACGTCCTCCATCTCCCCGACGGTCGTTACCTGCCGCTGCGGGTGCGATCACTCGTCGGACTGATGCCGCTTCTCGCCGTCGAGACGATCGAGCCCGAGCTGCTCGATGCGATGCCGGGATTCAAGGAGCGCCTCGAATGGTATCTCGAAAATCGTCCCGACCTCGCCAGCCTGGTCTCGCGCTGGCACGAACCAGGCGCCGGCGATCGGCGTTTGATCTCACTCACCCGCGGACATCGGATGAAATGTCTTCTCCGCCGGATGCTGCATCCCGACGAATTCCTCAGCGATTACGGCGTAAGATCGGTGAGCAAATTCCACGCGGCGCATCCTTACGTGCTGCGCCAGGAAGACGGCTCCGAGCGAACGGTGAGTTACGATCCGGGCGAATCGCAGACCAATATCTTCGGCGGCAACTCGAATTGGCGCGGCCCGGTCTGGCTGCCGATCAATTATCTCCTGATCGAGTCCCTCCAAAAGTTTTACCATTATTACGGCGACGATTTCAAAGTGGAATGCCCGACCGGGTCGGGCCGCTACCTGACCCTGGACGAAATCGCGAACGAATTATCGAATCGGCTGATCCAGCTCTGGCTGCCCGATAACAATGGCAAACGGCCGTTCGCGCGCGCGAGCGGAGACGCGCTCGCAGCCGAGCACGATCGCGATCACTATTGGTTTCACGAATACTTTCACGGGGACAACGGTGGCGGATTGGGCGCGAGCCACCAGACCGGCTGGACAGGTCTCGTGGCGAAGTTGATTCAGCAGCAGGGCACGAGCGGCACCATCGTGAAACGCGATCCGTTCACGGATTTGTAATTGGAGACGGCACGCCCTCGTGCCGTTGGGAGAACGCAATCAAAACGCTGGATCTCCGGCACGAGGGCGTGCCGGCTCCAAGATTCACCGCTGCATGATGTGGATGGCGAGGATCCGGCGTTGATGGCGGGCGAGGAGATAATCGATGAAATCGCCGATGATGGAATTCGGCTTATTTCCGAGCTTGGTGACAACGCGGCAGATCAGCACGCCGGTGCGGCTGTGCCATTCCAGATTGATCACGCCGTGCGTTTCCCGGGCGCTGTGGATTTTTGCCCAGCCGTGCGGACGACCGGGACGCTGATGTTCGGTGGGGACAAGCTTGAATTTCTTCTCGAGCTGCGGATCGCTCATGATCTTGTTGCGCAACGACCCGCGCCCAGTCGTGATAACCTGGATCACCGTTTGCATTCGTTAGGTCAGAATTAGCCGTAATCCGATTCTTCGCAACCGATGATCCGTCCCGCGCGTCGCACAGCGACGCGGCTACAGAAGGCGAAACATCACGTAAGCGTCGACATATCCCTTCGTCGCGTGGCGAAACGCGCCCGGCAATGTGCCGACGATCTCGAATCCGAGTTCCTTCCACAGGTGCACGGCGGATTCGTTCGTGGAAACGACGAAGTTGAATTGCATCGCGCGATAGCCGAGGCGGCGCGCTTCGCTCAGGCAGTGCTCGCCCATGGCGCGCCCGACGCCAAGCCGGCGCGCATTCGGATCGACCATGAAACCCGCATTCGCGACGTGATCTCCCAGTCCGGGCCGATTCTTTCTCAGGATGTAACTGCCGACGACGTTCCCGTCTTTTTCGGCCACGAAAGTATCGGTGCCAAGGGCGAACCAATAGCCGAACGCTTCCTCTCGCGACGTGCTTGGATGATAAACAAAAACATCCCCGGGCGCGACGGTCGCCTGAAAGATTTTCCAGATGGCATCGCGATCTCTGTCAGTCGCGGGACGAATCTTAATCACGTTATCCCGCGCCCTGAGCTTCATCCGGTCGTCTCCAGAGAAACAACAAACCGCCGAGCAAAACGAAGTCGAGCGCGAGATGCCAGGCGAAGCTGAGCGATCTTGTGGCGTGACCAAAACAGCCGCAACTGATGTCGAGGCCGCGCGCTTTGGCGACGATCGTGGCGATGACGAATACAGACATGAGCAGCGTTAGGATAAGCACCCCGCCGCGATACAAGCACCGGGTGATCAAAGCCAGGCCGCAAAAAATTTCAAGCCAGGGCAAATAGAACGCGAGTCGCACTCCGATCGGCCACGGCAAGGTTTTGTAGTTTTCGATATCACCCGCAAAACCAACCGGATCGAGCACCTTCACCGCACCCGCATATACGAACAGAGCGCCGATAATGACACCGACGAAGTGCCAGAGATATCGACGAAAGGATGAAGGCGTTGTCATCGCTTCTTCCCCTCCGTAAGCCATGCTTCCCACCCGCCTCCGAGCACGAAGACATTTTTCAGTCCCGCTTCCTCCCGCAATCGCCGGGCTACTTCCCGGCTCGCGCCGCAGCTCTGGCTGCTGCAATAAACCACCACGCGCTTGTCCGGTGCCCAGGTCGCGAGCATCTGCGGGAGCAATTCATTCCAGCGATCTTCATTCAACAAGACGGCGTTGGGCACATGTTCGCGCTCGAATTCCTCCTGCGGCCGCGCGTCCACCCAGATCGCCGTGCCACCCCACGCGCGCGCTTGCGCCACCGTCACCAGGTCGGACGCAGCCACGGGCGTCTGCCACGAAACCTTGTCGCGATAATAAAGCGCCTGACCGATCCCGGGAAGAAGGGCCAAGCCCAGAAGGAGCGCGGTCTGCCGAAGCAGTAACTTCACGAGCTAAGGCGCGGCGGTCGTAGCGGGTACCACGCGGGCCGTAACGAAATAAGTTTTTGCGGGCCCGGCGGCGCCATCAGGCTTCACGGTCAAAGTCGCGTTCAGCGGCTTTGCGGTCTCACGTGGTTGCACGTTGATCTTGAACTCGCCCGCGCCCGAGCCCGGTTCTACTTTCGTGGTGAAATCAGCGCTCGACGAGGTGACCTCGAGGTTCTTGATCGTCACTCCTTTGCCAGCGCGGGCCAGAATGGTTTTCGGTTTCGGCGCTTCGCCCGTTTGCCAAAAAACAAGCGCGGGCTGGAGCTCGAGGAATTGCACAATCGTCGCCTTCAAGGTCAGGATGGTCTGCGGTTTTTCCGGATCATCGGTGTCGACCGTGATCGACTTCTGCTGCACACCGATTCGATCGCCGATGGTGAACGTGGCGGTGATTTCTCCCTTTTCTCCCGGGGGGACATCGTTTTTCTGCATGGCCGCCGTCGTGCAACCGCAGGAAGGACGGACGGCTTTAAAGTGAACCGGCTTGTCGCCCTTGTTCTGGTATTTGAAAACACCAACCGCTGTGGCCGCGCCCATTTCCGGATGCAGATCGAGTTCCGTTTTTTCCCAGACCAACTCCGCTCGCGCGGTCATCGAAATGCAAAGGCAGCATACGCTGAGGAACAAAATTCTTTTGCCGTTCATGCTCCCATCAAAAAGGCGAAGGCGCGCGGTGTCAATGTCTAGCGATGGAGCCGGCACGATGGCGTGCCGGCTCCAAACTTAGTTCAGATGGTAAACTTCAATCACCGCCACCCCGGTCAGGGCGTTCGCGCTGCGCACAATCGCTGTGTAAGTGCCGGGCGGCAGGGAAGTCAGGATGGCTGATTCCGCATCGCGTGTCGGCGCTAACCCAGTGGCGCTGATTGCCGCCTGCTGCGACGAACGCCAATTATCGTTGAAGGCGAGCGGTGCGCCGTTGCCGTCGCGCAAGTCGAGCGTTGGATCAACCATTGCGCCGGTAATCGCCAGGGATGGTCCGATCGCGCGCACGATCACGTCCGCCGATTTCTGCCCCATCACGATAAGTCCGCCGATGAAGACATTGTCGCCGGTTTGGACCGAGGCACGCGTCGAAAGATTCGCCAGCTTCGAGTTTGCCGCGGGATCGAGATCGTAGGTTTCCACCACGGCCGTGCCGATGGTTTGACTCGCGCCGCTTACGATCGCCGTGTAGGCGCCGGGTGCGAGCGTCACGAGGAGCGCCGACTCGCTTGGGTTGGTGGGGGCGAACCCGCTGAGGGCAATTTCCTGGCTGTTCGCGTTCTGGCCCCAGTTGTCGTTGAAGCCAATGACGCCGCCGGTGGAATCATGCAGCTCCAGGACCGGGTCGAGCATTTTGTCCGGCAACGAGAGCGACGGCCCGATTGCTCGGATGACGATTCTTTTCGGTTGCGTGCCGGTGATGATGAACCCGCCGATCATGACGCTTTCGCCCGTCCCGACCAGTGCGCGTGTGGAAATATTCGCTAACGCTGCGGGCTGGAGACCAGAGGCCGCGGCGATGTAATCCGCTTTCGCATTTTGCCCGGCGGTGATGATGACGTTTCTTTGCGCCGTCGTTACGGGCCCGCCGCCAAAAGTTACCGTGTACGATCCGCTGCCGGGAACAGGAACCGAATATCCGCCAGCGCTCGCCGTGATTGCGTAATAATTCGCATTGGAAATGTTGACCGTCACACCTCCCACGCCTTCACCCGGATCATAAAATCCGTTGCCGTTCAGATCGCGGTAAACGACACCCGTCACGAAAGGCAGGAGCCCTCCGACGCTTCCGAAATCCTGCGTCACCAACTGCGGCCCGACTCCGCTCGGCCCGCCATTGCTGCCGAGCACAACTCCGATTCCCACCTCGCGAAACTGCGCGCTATGAATATTAACGCGGTGCCCGGGTGGCGACTGCATGCCGCCCGTGGCGACAGTTCCTCCCCAATCAACCTCGAATCCGGCGTGGCCATAAAAGACCGATTTGGAATAAGCGTAAACGTTTTCGCCGAGCGCATATCCGTTCGCGCCCGCGGTGTAGCCTTGGAGCCGCGTAGTGAGCGAGCCATCCGGGCCGGCGTGACCCTGGTAATTATTTTGGAGCATGTTCTGGCTATGCGCTCGCGCCGCGGCCAGGAGCGTCGCATTCATCGAGAGCGGCGCCGCCGGAAGGATCGCCGCGAACTGCGTCTGCATCAGGACGAGATTCACGCCGAAACTCGAGTAAGCCCCGAGAACGTTTTGATCGCTGGTCGTGGCGAGCCGAACGCCTTCGGCCGGCGGGTTCGCTCGAGCGCGATTGATCAACTCCAGGTAATATTGCTCGTCGTTTGTCGGATCGCCGATCGAATAAAGGACAGGGCTCGAGGGCGTTTCCGCGGGCCATCCGAGAGATGATTGGATGACCATCGGAGGAGCTGGCGGCGGGGCGACAGGCGCCGCGACCTGCGCCGACGCGTTGCCGATGCACGACCAGCAGCAGAACAGCGCCAGGGCAGCAGGTAACCAGACGGGGCTCCGCCGATAGTCATGCCTGACGTTTCGTGGCGCGGGATTGAGTACTTCCACCCCGCAAAATTGAGCAATAACGATGCCGCCACGCCTCGGGAAACGGCCTCGATAAACTATGATGCGGTGTTGGTTTCGCGCGATGGCGCGCTATAAGTGGGTGCCAGTTTGCGGGGCGGGACGCGGCCTGAGGTTTCGCTCTTTCTCAGCCGCTTTTGCAGCAGCGCTGTTCGGATCGGGAGAGGTCGTCGGCTTGGTCTTCACAGAATTCAGTAGCGAGTTCGAAGGCGGCTTCGGCGGACGTTTGTGAGTTTGCGCGCCGGTCCGAATGACCTGGCCCTTCACATATTTGTAGCCGTCTGAATGAATCCATTCCCCCTTTACGTAGGTCCAACCCTCCGCTAACGGCGCGGAAACAGTTTTCGTGACGGCATTCCTGCTCGAGGCGCTATCGGGCCTGGGCGTCGGTTCCGCGTTCATCGAGACTGCCGCGGAGAAAACCGTGAGCAAAATGAAAGATAGAATATTTCGTATCATAATTTGGTTCCTTGTTTCCCTGGCTCCGGGGGGAATGTTCTTGTCCGGTGCCTGCGACGATGACGATCCGGCCCGCAGGCGCAATTTTGCTCGCCACCCAGGCCGGCACGATGACGCCCGCGCGTGTCTTCGCATCGTTTCGGTTCTTTCTCTTGGTGCTTTTTTTCTCTTTTGTTACTCTTGTCGCTGACGGAATGGTGTCCGTTCTTACATGCCAATTTTCCAACGAACCGGCCTGAAAGTCCTTAGGATGCGGCTGAATTTTTCTGAAATTTTATGAAACTCGCGACGAATGCTCCGCCGGCGCCCGTTTACGAGTTCGGCGATTTCCGCCTGGACGCAGGAAAACGCCTCTTGTGGCGGGCGGGCGCGCCGGTGCGGCTGACGCCGCGGGTTTTTGAGACGCTTCTCTATCTGGTCGAGCATCACGACGCCGTGCTCGACAAGGAGCGCTTGATGGAGGCCGTCTGGCCCGATTCCATCGTCGAAGAAAATAATCTCACCCAAAACATCTCCACCCTTCGCCGCGTTTTCGGTGAAACACCTGGTTCGCATCACTATATCGTAACGGTGCCAGGCCGCGGCTACCGTTTTGTCGCCGACGTCAAAATGCGCGACGCCGAGCCAGGCCCGCTGCCGCGAAGAATTTCGGAGGCCGCAATCGCGCCCGCAGAGAACAACACAGAACACGTTGCTGCGGTCGCCCCACAGAATTACCGCCGCAGTTTCAGGCCGATCTTGCTGGCGACCACTGCCATGGTGGTGCTGGGCGTTGCCGCGCTCTTTTTCTGGCGCGGCCGAACGCAACATCCACCTGAAGCGCCAGCCAAAATTCCATCTGCAAAAATTGTCCTTCCCGAAAAAAGCATTGCCGTGCTGCCGTTCGCCAATCTGAGCGCCGACAAGGAAAATGCGTTTTTCACCGAGGGAGTGCAGGACGATATTCTGACTGCGCTCGCCAAATTCGCCGATCTCAAGGTCATCTCGCGGACGAGCGTCGCGAGTTATGTTGCCGGTCCCCATCGGAACCTTCGTGAAATCGGCCAGGAGCTGGGGGTTGCCAATGTGCTGGAAGGAAGCGTGCGGCGCGAGGGAGGAAAAGTGCGCGTCACGGCCCAGCTAATAGAAATGCGTACGAACACCCATCTGTGGGCCGAGACCTACGACCGCGACTTGGGGGATGTCTTCGCGATCCAGAGTGATATCGCCCAACGGATCGCGACTGCTTTGGAAGCGAAACTCGCACCGGAAGAAAAGGCGCGCCTTGATGCCAGACCCACTACGAACTCGGAGGCTTACGTGCTTTACGTGACGGCGCGTGGGACGGAAAATTATGTCGAGGCGGAGAAAATCTACATGCGAGCCATCGCGCTTGATCCAGGGTTCGCCCTGGCTTACGCGCAGGCTTCCATTCTCAATAGCTGGTCTTCCGTCTACGATGGGGCAAGTAAGCCGAAAGCGCGCGCCCAGGCGGAGGAAGCTCTACGATTATCGCCAGCTTTGGGCGAAGCGCATATGGCGCTAGGGCTTTGCCTATATTGGGGGGAGAAGAATTACGACGCAGCGCTGAAGGAGTTCGAGGTCGCCGCGGCAACTTCTCCCAATAACGCCGAGATCTACAGTTACGTTGGCGGCATCTATCGCCGGCAGGGACGCTGGCGCGAAGCGATTGCAAGCATCGAACGCGCTCGCTCCCTCGATCCTCGCAACCGCGGCACCGCTTTCCTCGCGGCCAACAATTATCTTTTTGTCCGTGACTGGCCCGCGGCTGCTGCCGGTTTCAATCGCGCGCTGACGATCAAGCCGGATTTCGCGCTTCCCAAGATTGGCCTTGCCTACCTGGAAGTCTTTCGGAACGGCGATCCCGCTGCGGGCAGAAAACTTTTAGAAAATATCTCCGCGAGCGCTGACACCGACGGAATGGTGGCTGTGGCACGCTGGGACCTGGCGATGCTGGAACGAGATTATGCCGCCGCGGAAAAGATTCTGACTGAATCTCCATTGGAAAATTTTTCTCCAGCCGGAGACGGCCCGAAAACATATTACCAGGGCCGCATTGCTCGCGCTCGCGGCGACATGGAATCGGCCCAGCGCTATTTTGCCGCGGTGATCCCAGAGACCGAAAAGCGGGTCCGCGACAATCCCGACCTTGCCGCGCGTCATGCCGAACTGGGAAGACTCTACGCCTACATGCAGAGGAAGGAGGATGCCATTCGTGAAAGTCGTCGAGCCGTCGAGCTCGAGCCAGAAAGCCAAAACGCATTTCATGGCGCCACTCATGCGGCCAATCTGGCGCTGGTTTATGCACTCACCGGCGAGTCGGACCAGGCCATCACGCTGATCGAGCGTCTGCTCTCCACTCCCGGCCCGGTCGAGTGTTCGGATTATCCGAATAACATCACGCTCGCCGAATTGCGTCTGCGGTGGGAATGGGATCCGCTGCGAAGCAATCCGCGTTTCCAGAAGATCATCGAAGGTCCGGAACCGCAGACAGTCTATTAGCGTAGTTGGTTCCAGCGCGCCCGGTTCAGCACTAATCCAGCGCGTACATTTCCACCACCGCAATGCCCGACGCGTTATTCACGTCCGTCACCAGCGCGGTATAGCTCGAGCGGTTGCCAGAGAGGCTCGAGATAATCACGGATTCGAGGTCGTTGGACGGAGCGAAACCCAGGGCTTGGATCTCCACTTCCTGGCCGCCTGTGCGCCAGTTATCATTCTCGATGACCACCGCGCCATTGCTATCCCGCAACTGCAGCTTCGGATTGGCCATTTTTCGGGGGACGGCCAGCGAGGGGCCGATCGCGCGGATGACCACTTTTTGCGACTTCTGGCCGAGCAGGATGGTGCCGCCGATCAAGATATCATTGCCGGTCCGGGAAACGCCACGGGCCGAGACGTTCACCAGCTTTGAGACCGGCGGGTCATCCAGATCATATACTTCTACAACGCCGATGCCGGTGCTGTTGCTCAACCCGCGCACGATGACGCTGTAACCGGCGGGGTTGACGGGCAATGTCCTGACGAGCGCTGACTCGTTCAGGTGGGTCGGTGGAATGCTATCCTGGACGGCTTGTCGGTCGGCCGGGGGCTGATTCATCCAGTCGTCGTTCGTGGCGATCAACGTCGACCCGCTGTAGAGCTCGAGGGTGGGATTGGCTAGTTGTCCCGCAATCCCGAGAGATGGCCCGAGGGCGCGGACAATAACCCGCTTCTGTTGCGTCCCCTGAATGAAGAAGCCGGCGAATAATGCCTCATCGTCAACTCCCACTAGGAGCCGGGAAGAAACATTCGCCAGATACGTAGGCGCTCCTGAGACTGGCGCGACCGAATCAACTTTCGCATTCAGCGAACCTGTGACACTCGCGGCCTTCTGGGTCGTGGGAAAAACTCCTCCGCTGAAAGTGACGGTGTAATTGCCGTTCCCCGGCACCGGCACGGAATAACCTCCGGAAGCACTGGTCACGGCAAAAAAATTGGAGCCAGTCACCACCACCCGGATGCCGCCGATGCCTTCGCCCGGATCGTAAAAGCCGTTGCCGTTCGTGTCCTGAAAGACGACGCCGGTTATGAAAGGCGTCGAGTTTGTCTGCCGCCCGAAATTCTGCACGGTATAAAGCGAATCCCACGTCTTGTTCTGCCCGTTGTCCGATCCGGCACTGACTCCAATCCCGATTTCCCGCCAGTAGGTCAGCATCGTTGTCATCCGATGTCCTCTTCCCGACACCGTTTGGTCAGTGAAGAGGTCGTTGTGTTGCTGCAGAATCGTGGCGATCAATCTCGCTCCCGTGAACGGCCCGCCCCCAATCGATTCATTTTCCGCCACGTTTTCCGGACCGGGAAAAAAACCGGAAGCCGTCATCGGGCCGGTGTAATCCTGGCTGAGGTTCATCGGGTAACCGGCCGCGTTGATTCGCTGTTCCGGGTCGGTGTTACCAAAAGTGTGGGGATTGGCGCCGGTGAAAAACTGGTCGCTGTCATTGAGAAACTTTGCACGGTTCTGCGCGCAATTAATCAACAATGGATTCCATGAGAGCGGTTGCGCGACGTTGGCAATGGGGAACGCTTCGCCATTGATGTTAGGCGGACCTTCCTGCAATCCGCTCAAACCCAGCCGGGTGGCTTCCGCGCCGCCGTTCGAGCGCGCGCGGTTGATTAGCTCGAGCATGTATTGCTGCTCGTTCGTCGGGTTGCCGATCGAATACTGCGTTTGCGCGGTGGCGCTGGAGAAGGCCGCCGCGCTGATGCAGAGCGTGATTAAGGAAAGTCGAACAGGTGCGCGCATGATGGACAATGGGCGCCTTTCGCAAAAAAGGAAGGCAATGCGCCTCACCTATTTCACATGGCCCCGCACGAACGCCGCCACCGCGTCCCGCCACGAGCGCGGCGTCTGGCCTGTGAGACGCTGATATTTCGCGCTCGACAGCACACTATAAACCGGCCGCTTCGCGATGAAGCTTTTCATTTCCGCGAGCGTTGACGCGCCGATCTTTCTCGCCTTCATCGGAATGCCTTCCGCGTGGCAGCACTCGATCGCCCATTGCGCGTATTCCTGCCAACTGCATTCGCCGGTATTCGCGAGATGAAAAATGCCGCTCGGCGTTCCCTCCGCGATTAGCGGCTTTAACAGCATCGCCAGATCGAGCGTGTAAGTGGGCGTCGCCCATTTATCCGCGATCGCTTTCACCTCCTCGTGTTCCCGCGCCTGGTTGAGCGCCCAATCGATAAAGCTCGGCCGGTCCGGGCCGAAGACCCACGACACCCGCGCGATCAACGCCCGTTCGTACGCCTCGAGGGCGCGCCGTTCCCCTTCCCTCTTCGATTCACCGTAAACGCTGATCGGCCGCGCCGCGTCCTCTTCCGTATAAGGCTCCCGCTTTTCGCCATCGAAAACGTAGTCGGTGCTGATATGAATGAACCGCGCCTTTTTCGCCGCGCAAATTTCGGCGAGCACCTGCGGCGCTTCTCCGTTAAGCGCGAACGCTTCGTCCACGTGCGTCTCGCAGCGATCGACATTCGTCTGCGCCGCCGTGTTGATCAGCGCATCGAACTCCAATCTGCCGAGAGTCGCCCGCATTTGCTCCGGCGCGCCGAGATCGAGCTGCGCGTGATTGAATCCGAGGACTTCGAAGTCGGGCCCATATTCGCGCACGAGCGCCGCGCCCAGCCGCCCGCCCGCGCCGACAATGACAATTCGTTTCATCGAACCGGAGGTCAGAGATCAGAGGTCCGAAGTCAGCGAGCGGTTGAAAAATTCTGACCTCCGACTTCCGACCTCCGACTTCCGCAGCTTTAGCTGCGCGCCGGCTTCTTCGCTTTCGCGAGTTTGCTGCATTCCTGGGCGCACTTTCGGCAGGCCTCAACGCAGCGGGAAAACGCCTCGATCTTCGAATGCTTCTCCGCCGCCTTGGCTAGCTCTTCGCAGGCGCGCGCGCAGACCTCGCAGAGCGGATAAGCGTACTTCGAGCCGCGCTCCAGCATCTGGCTCGTGAGCGTGGCGATCCGCGCGCAATCCCGCGCCGTCACGATCACCGACGCGACCATATTCACATCCGGCTGCGCCAGCCCGGCCGTAACCAGACGTTCACAGCGCCGCCGCGCCACATTACAAGCATCGATTGCATCGCTGAATTTTGGAGGCCACATAAATAAATCCTCGAATAAACTTTGTTGTTGAGCAATTCCCCCGCTCCACCGCAGTAGAAAAAAGTTTCGCGCTCAAGGCAAGATATTATTGAAGCCGCCTCTTCTGTAGCCGCCTCGCTGTGCGAGGCGCCGGGTTTGGTTTTCGCACCGGTGCCCACCTGTTCCATTCGTCGTTCGTCGGGCGCTCGCCACGACGTAGCCCGTCCCGGACAAAGGCGGGCTCGGTGTTTTCTTGGCTGCTCCGATCCCTCATTTCCGACCTGAGACTTCCGACCTCCGACCGCTGTCCTCCGACCCCCTTGGCACGCCGTAGTCCTGGCGTAGGCGGCATCCTCAGACTGCTCTACCTGCGTCTCCTCGCTCGCGTAAAAGCTAAAAACTCGCCCTCACCGCCCTCATGCGAAAGCTCATCGGCCTCGCCAACCAGTTGCTAAAATGCCCTGACTTATCCTTGCTATCTAAAACAGTTGCTGCCCCCTTCTGCCCCGCTCAGTCAAATTGAAGCCAACGACGCTTGGGGCCGTGTAGTTCAAAAGTAAGCGCTCCTCCGATGATGTAGACCCCAAATATCACTGCGAGGTTAACGACGGACCCGCTTAAAAAAACAATTAGCGCGGCGGTCCCCATACAGGCTAGCACCTCGATTTCCCTAATTAATCGTCTCAAACCGCGGTGCGTGGGGAGTTCGACGACCATTTGTGACTGGACAAAAATACAATAGACCAAGGAAACAACAGCCCAAACAATTAAAGCCGCGAGGTTGTGTTGCCAGCCACTCAAGAGAAAGGCTGCTATGAGTAATTGTTGAAGCAGTGCAAGCAATTGCGAGACAACTGTGTGATATCGATCTTCAGAGGGCCAACGGCGAAACAATCGCCGGCTGACGTTAGTGACCTTCATTTGTTCCACCCGTGAGAGCGCTATCGAGCAAGTGCTCAGCGTGCAACACTTGCGCGGCCTGTCGGAGACTAATTGCCGCATGAGTAGCATCACCATAAATTGCCAATGGGGTCGTTATCATCCCAAGCGGAACGGCGATCCTACCGCCCAGAGGCACAGGCACAGCACCAGCCGCCCGGCCAGCCGCGAAACGCCCAGCCACATGCATTCCATGATTTTGCATATATGCTTTACCTCCTTCGACAACCGCCCGTTGAGCGATGTTCGGATGTTCTATTGCGCCTCTGATTCCGAGCGTCGTCGCGGAGCCGATATCTGCAAGCGCTTGTTTTTGCTCCGCCTGTGCTTGTTCGCCTTTCAATCCACTTAGGCCGGCGAGCGCATCAATTCCTCTTCCCACTCCTCGAACATAACTACCCACGCCATTCGCATAATCTATTGCTGTCTTCTTTAAGAGCTCGCCGAACGTTTCATCTCTTAGCCCGAAGGGATCATTCCGATTCACCGGATCATTGTGGCAATAGCGGTAGAGATTGTAATCGCCGGCGGCGAACTCTTTCGGATCGGGCTGGAGGAAGCGGCCTAGCTCGGGTTGATACAGCCGGTTGCGATAGT